>CP129476.1 GCA_030583805.1 Patescibacteria group bacterium | reverse complement strand
GGGATTTTTTGGAGCCACCTCGGGGAATCGAACCCCGGACCTTTGCTTTACGAAAGCACTGCTCTACCGGCTGAGCTAAGGTGGCATGGAGCGGGTAACGGGAATCGAACCCGTCTCTCAACCTTGGGAAGGTCGCATACTACCGATGTACGATACCCGCTCGGACCGGCGCGCGTCAAGGGTACCGGAGGGCGCCGAAAGATTCAATGGACGAAGATCGTAATGGAGGCCTTTTTCTTCTGGGCCTCCAAATAGTCGTCGAGCTGGATCGGGCGTACCAGGATTTCCTGCAATTTCACCTTCAGAACCTTTCCGGCCGATTCTTGCCGGTCTGTCACGCGCACGACATGGTACCCAAGCGCGCTTTTGACGACCCCGCTCGTCTCCCCGTCCTTGAGCGCGAAGGCCGCCTCTTCGACTTCGGGCGGAAGTAGACCCCGGCCGATCATGCCGCGGTCGCCACCCGTTCCAGCCGCGTTCGGATCCTCGCTGTAGGCCAGCGCGACGTCTTTGAAGGCCTTGCCGGCGTTCAATTCCGCCAGAGCCGCGTCGATCTTCTTTTTCTTTTCGGCGTTCAATTCCGCGTCATTCTGAATCGCCTGCTCGAGCTTTTGGCGGATGAGGAACGGATGCAGGACGCGGTTCTTGAATTGCGACGGACGCAAACCGTAAAGCTCGTCGAGCGTTTCAGCCGCTTGCGCTTCCGCCTTCGCTTTGCCGGTCGGCAATTCGAGCGAGGACTGATCGAGAATCGTCGACTCGTAGGCGTCGCGCACCGCGTCCGACGTCACGACGATGTCATAGCGGTCGGCAAGCACGGCGGCCAGCTGATCTTTGATCAGCCGGTCGAGGACGCGAGTTTTGAGCTCCGTTTCGGAGGGGAAAATCGACCCCGGCGCCGCGCGCTCGCGCTCAGCTTCGTAAAAACGCTGCAGCACGACGAGATTGTTGTGATAATCGGAAAAACGGATCACGCGACCTTCGACGATCGCGGCCGGGTACGGAAGCACCGTGGTGACGATTTGCGTTACGCCGCCGTTCCAGCCATAGCGATACAACCCGAAACCGAACGCAAAAACGAGCGCCGCAAAAACGGCGGCAATGACCACGTAGAGACGGCGGCCGCGCGGCGGCCTACCGTGATGGATGAGCGGCTCCGGACGTGCCGGCGGCGCTCCTTGCGCGGGCATAATCGGCGAGGGCATGCGGATCAGCGAAATAATTCCACCATTTTTTTGCGTTGGACCAACTTTCGTCGAGGCTCCGGCTGGCAAGCCCCTCTTCGAGCGGCGCGGCGGCAACACGATCTTCCTTGCGAAGGACGACGACCTGCTCCCCCACTTTTTGAAGTCCAAGCTTCATGCGCGCTTCGCGCTCGAGAAATTCTCCGCTATCCAGCGACGCTTGAAGCGATGAAACTTGGAAATTGTGGATGCGAAGCCGCTCGGCTTCCAGGCGCAGCGCCTGGATTTCCCGGTCGACCTGGCGCGTGCGGAACGTCTCCCGCGCGAAACCGACGCCGGCCAAAAGCGTCACTGCGGAGAGGCCGGCGACCAGCCAGCCGAGGCGCCTCGGAGCACGTTCGGATGTCTTGCGCATAGGGTGAATGCTATCACGAGCGCGTGTCGGGAGAAAGGTGCTTGGACGACCGGTCAACCTCGGCTTTTAGCAATGCGAGCTGTCGGGCGTCCAACCTTGATACTGCCTGCAACAGATCGCCGAAGCCGTCTTGGCGGCCGCTTTGCAGCTGGTTGATCAAATCTTGGACGCGCGCCGGATACGGTACGAGTTCGACCGTGAGCGGATCGTCGCCGCCGGCGGATTCGACCACCAGCGACCCATAACGGAAAAGCGTCGCGTAAAAACCCTTCACGCGATACGAAACCCGCTGGATGCGGGAATACGGGAGCTCGGTCACGTGACGGTCGAACGTGCCGTACTGGCGCACCAAGATGATTCGCTGATCCGTCACGGCCAGGAACGAGGCTTGCCGGTTGAGCACGGCGCGCAACCCAATGGCAATCGCGGCGACGAGCGAGACGGCGATCACGGCCTGGCCGTACCAGCCGAGGCGCAAGAGCGGCACAAGCAATACGACCGGCGCGAACAAAAGGAGGGCGGCAAGCCCCAACGGCAAAACCATCGTGACGGGCGCGCGCCGCACGACAGAAAGCAGCGTTTCTTCGTCCCTCAAGCCCAACCGGCGTTCAAGGCCCATGCCTTCATTGTAGCTTGCCCAGGCGGCGGCGTACCAGTTCGCGCGCTACGACGCGCTCGTCCCAGGGCGTCATCTTGCCTCCTCGCCCGACAATCGCTTGCTCGGCTCCTTTGCCCGTAAGAAGCACGACGTCGCCCGTTTCGGCCATTCCGATCGCTTTCTCGATCGCTTCGCGTCGATCTTCGATTTTAAAAAGCGTCTCTTCTTCCTTTTTGCCAGCCTGGATCGCGCCTGCGGCGACATGTTCGATAATCAGGCGCGGTTCATCGTCATACGGATCTTCATTCGTCACGATCGCGATGTCGGCTTTTTCGCCTGCCAGCTTTCCGAGAATCGGGCGGCGCGCCACGTCGCGTCCGCCGCCGGCAGAACCCAGCACATGGATGATCCGTTTGTGCGGCAAGCGTTCAACGGCCGCGTAGACCTGGCGGAGCGATTCCGGTTCCGGCGCGTAGTCGACGATGACGGCAAAGTCCTGCCCTTCTTCGATGCGCTCGAAGCGTCCCGGCACGTTATCGACTTTCGCGAGGCCTTTCGCCATCGTCTCGAGCGGGATCCCCTGCGACAGGCCGACGGAAATCGCCGCCATGGCGTTCAGCACGTTGTAGCGTCCCGGCATCTTCACGTCGAAACGCGTTTCGCGCACCACGAAGCTTGAACCGTCCGGTTTCAATTGCACGTCGAGCGCTTTTACGATCGCCATGGGCCAAGCGACGTTGCCGGCCGGCTTTTCGGCGCCATCGGCCAGGAAGCCGTATTTTTTGTCCGCCGGCGCATCCAAGAAATCCCAGGCGTGCTCGGATTCGAGATTCACGACGATCGTCTTCTTCACGTCGCCGCGCATCGGCATGACTTTGCGTTTGTGCTTCGCAAGGTGGTGGAACAGTTTCAATTTCGCGTTTTTGTAGTTCGCGAATCCGCCGTGCGCCTCGATATGCTCCGGCGTCAGATTCGTGAACACGGCGACGTCGTACTCGATGCCGAGATGCCGGTATTGTTCGAGTCCTTGCGACGACGTTTCGATCACGGCGTAGCGGCAGCCGGCTTCCACCATGCGATGCAGCATCTTCTGCAAAAAGAAGCGGCCGGGCATCGTCATTTTTTTATCGTTCAGCACATCTTGGCCGGCGATGCGGAAATTCACGGTCGACGTGAGACCGACCTTCTCGCCCGCTTCTTCCAAAATTCTGGCGATCAAGTTCGTGACGGTCGTCTTGCCGTTCGTGCCCGTGACGCCGATGACGACCAGCCGGCGCGAAGGCCAGGCGTACCAGGCGGCGGCAAGGTGCGCCAAAGCCCAGTGATAGAGCTGGAGGAGCGGTTTCGGGACGAATTTCTTGATAACGGCGAACATAGCCCGCTCAGCTTATAAAAAAAGACCTCCTTCAGCAAGGCTGAGTGAGGTCAGTAGCCCTTGGCGATGCGATCATGCGCCTTGAGCTCCTTGAGGAGCGGATAGAGGTCGTCGAGGCGCATCGAGTGCGGGCCGTCGACCGGCGCGTTGTCAGGATCGTCATGAACCTCCATGAAGATCGCGGCGACGCCGATCGCGGCGCCCGCGAGCGCGAGCGGCCTGCTGCCCCTCCGGTCTCCGCCCGACTTGCCGCCCGCGATGGACGGCTGCTGGCAGGGGTGCGAGACGTCCAGGCAGACGGGGTAGCCGTACTGCTTGTAGACGTCGAGGAGGCGCATGTCGACGACGATGCCGTCTCGACCGTACTTGTCGCCGCGTTCCGTCACGATGACGTTCGTGTTGCCCGTCGACGTGACCTTGCCGATCGCGCCAGGCAGGCTGTCCGGAGACTCGCCGTGGCCGCGCTTGATGTTGACGGCGCGTCCGTAGCGGCCCGCAGCCACCAGAATGTCGGTCATGCGGTAGAGACGCGCCTGGACCTGGTAGAGGTCGACATCTTCGCTCATCCGCGCAGCCTCTTCGACAGTCGCGTAGTCGGTCGTGACCGGAACGCCGTACTTCTCCTTGAAACGACGGTAGAGCGGAAGCGCGTTCTCGAGCCGCTCCATCGCGGTGAGCGACGGGTCGCCCGCGCCGCGCCAGTTGCCGATGGAGGTGCGCTGCGACTTGTCGTAGCACGACTTCATGACCCACGAGATGCCCAGCGACTGGGTGTACTCGTAGATCCTGGAAACGATCGCGTCGGTCCGCTCGAACGATTCGAGGGAATCGGGACCGGCGATGAGAACGAACGGCAGGTCGTTACCGAACGTGACGTTGCCGACCTTGACATGGATCGGCGGAGCGGACTTGAGCATGATGTTCCTCCGAAAGAGCAGCGTTGACGGGGGCTTGAGGATGACGGAAGATAATCACGTAAAAGGCCGGAAGTCAAGGCCTGGAATCCCCTCTCGCCATGATGCGCGTTTTCATCCGAACCAATAAAAAACAGATCTTGGGCGGCATGCTCGGCAAGCACGCGATCTTGCGAACGGCCGCGCATCCCGAGCAGATCGAGGTGCGTTACATGGTCGTGGACGACATGCCTTTGTTCCGCGACTTCCAAGGGAAGACATACAAGCGCCACGGCGAAACGATTACCTACGACATCAACGATTTGCAGTCGTTTACGCTCTCGGCCTTCATGGCGCCGGAGCTCGCGGGCTACGAAGGCCGCGCGATGGTCATTGATCCCGACATTTTCGCGCTCGCGGACGTCGAAGCGCTTTTCAACCGCGACCTCCAAGGCAAGGCGCTGGCGGCGCGCCCGAAACGCGGCGTCTGGGACACGAGCGTCATGATGCTCGACTGCGCCAAGCTCCGGCACTGGAACATGAAGAAGATTCTCGAAGACCTTGCTGCCGGACGCACGACGTACGAAGAGTGGATGTCGCTCAAGAACGAACAGGTGCAGGATCTCGAAGCCGAGTGGAACAGCTGGGACGTCCTCGTGCCTGAAACGAAACTTCTTCATACCACGAACCGCCTGACGCAACCGTGGCGCGCTGGCTTGAAAGTCGACTTCACGCGCAATCGCATGCCGAAGCTGTTCGGTGTGATCCCGCGCGAATGGATCGCGCGCCTGCGCGGCACGATCCCCTCCAGGTACCAAGAACATCCCGATCCGAAGATCCGCGCCTTCTTCTTTGAACTCGTGCGCGATGCGCTGGCCAAAGGCGCCGTCACCGAAGATGTCGTGCGCGCCGAGATCGCCGCAGGACACGTACGGACCGACCTATTCGAACAGCTCAAGGCGCCGCGATGAAAAGAATCTTCGTCATTGTTGTCCTGGCGCTGGTCGCGGGCGGCGTGTGGTATCTGGAACAGACGAAAACGCTGAGCCTGATCCGCCTTGACGTAGCGAACGCGCCCGATCTCGCCACGATCGACAAGACGGTCTCGACGCCTCCGCCGCTCAAGGCGGAACGCGACGCGCCGAACGCCAGCTTGTCCGTCGCGGGAACGTTTCAAGAAACGAACCGCCACCGTTCCGCGCAAGGCTTGGCCGCGCTCCGGCTGAACGCGAAGCTTAATGCCGCCGCCGAAGCGAAACTCGCCGACATGTTCGCGCGGCAGTATTTCGCGCACGAATCACCGGACGGCAGGGGCCCCGGCGACCTGGCCGATGCCGCCGGCTACGCCTACATCACCGTCGGCGAAAATCTTGCGTTGGGTAACTTCGAAAACGACGCCGCGCTCGTGCAAGCCTGGATGGACAGCCCCGGACATCGCGCCAACATTCTCTCGGGCAGCTACGCGGAAATCGGCATTGCCGTCGGCCGCGGAACGTACGAAGGCAAGACGACGTGGATGGCCGTGCAGGAGTTCGGGAAACCGCTTTCCGCCTGCCCGCAGCCGGACGCGGCGCTGCAAACCGAAATCGTAAACGACGAGGAGCGGCTTGAGATGCTGAAGACCCAGGCTGACGCGCTTCGAACCGAATTGGAGTCGGAGCGAAAACCGAAAAGAAGGGAAGATGCCGACGCCTACAACGAGAAGGTCGAGCGGTACAACGCGCTGGTGCGGGAGATCAACGCGCTGATCGCCGAAATCCAAGGCGAGGTCACGGTCTACAACGGCCAGGTCGAAGCCTTCAACCGTTGCGCCGGTTCCTGAACACGTAAAAAACCGCCCCTTCACCAAGGGGCGGTTTTCGTGAATTTCTGGCCGCACAAGACGTCTTTATGCGACACCACCGCAACGCGCTCAACGAAGCCGTTTTGCTTCCGCCCGAAACTGATCTCCCCGATCAAATTCATTGACAAACATTCCGAACGAGGCGCAGCCGGGCGACAAGAGCACGCTCTCCCCTTTTTTCGCGGCGCGAGCGGCATGCTGCACAGCCTCGCGCATGGACGCAGCCGTGCCGCCGACTCGGACGCTGGCCGCGCGCAGGGCTTTCTGCATTTTCGGCGTGGCTGTGCCCTCGAACAGGATCACTTCCTTTGCCAGCCTCTTCACCTCTTTCGCCCACAAGCCGAACTTCAGTTCCTTGTCGGCGCCGCCGGCGATCAAGATCCCTTTCTTTTTGGCGAAGGTCGTCTGCATCGCAGCGACCGACGCTTCCGGCGTCGTGGCGGCCGTGTCGTTCCAATAGGAAACGCCCTTGAAATCGCGGACATGTTCGAGGCGGTGCGGCACGCCCTTGAACGCGCGGAGCGCTTTTTGAATCGCCTTCGGCTGCGCGCCGCGCAGGAAGGCAGCGCCGCCGGCAAGCAGCGCGTTCCACAGGTTGTGCGCGCCGGGCAACCGTACGTCGCGCTCGGCGAACAGGACGGTTTCGATGCCCTGCGAGCGTACGACGGCCTTTCCCTTCTTATAATAGAGACCGTTCTGTTCTTCCGCGACCGGTTTCATCGACGCCCAAAAACGTTCCCCGCGGACGCGCGCGCCCATCTTCTTGGTATACGCGTTATCGTACGGAACGATCGCAATATCGGTCGGCAATTGCCAGGCGTAGATCAGCTCCTTCGCGGCGGCGTAGTCCTTCATGCCGTCATAGCGGTTCAAATGATCCGGCAGCACGTTCGTGAGCACGGCGATATTCGGGCTGCGCTCGGCAGCTTTGAGGCTTTCGAGCTGCCAGGAAGAGAGTTCCAGCACGATCGGCGTTTCTTTTTTCGTTTCCATCACGTACTCGTGCGGCGACTTCCGGATATTTCCCGCCACGAACACGCGCCCGAATGCGGCTTCGAGCATCGCGCCGAGCAGCGCCGTTACGGTCGTCTTGCCCTTGGTGCCGGAAACGCCGACGATCGGCTGCGGGCACAAGCGGAAAAAAATCGACATGTCCGATTCGATCAAGGCGCCCGCCTTGCGCGCGATCTTCAGATAGCGGGAGTCGCGCGGCACGCCGGGATTCTGGATGACGACGTCGGCGTTCGTAAAATCTTCTTCGCGATGTTCGCCGAGCACGTAACGGATGGCATGCGCTTTTTTTCCGAGCGTCTTGCGCAGCGCTTCCAGTTCTTCCACTGAAACCGCGAGCGCGTGCCGGTCTTTCAGATCCGTGACGGTCAAACGGACTCCTTGGCGCAACAACCACTTCGAAACGCCCAAACCGCCCTGGTTCACGCCAAGGCCCATCACCGTCACGTTCTTGTCTTTCAAAGCCGTCATCATGTCCGTAAAAATTCACGTTTCGCCAACCGTACGCGCACGAGCGCCTCGCCGACCTCCCAGATCATTTTGGCATAGGAAGCGAGACCTTTCCAAAAACCGATCTTTTCCATCTTCCGCACCTGGCCGACGCCGAGCGTCGGAAACGAACCGTAGGCCCAGCCGCGCGCGCGGCAGGCGTAATTGAGCGCCGCTTCGACGCGGAATCCTTCAAGGAAACGCGGCGGCACGGCCTCGATGACGCGCCGGTCGAGCGCGCGTTCTCCGGAAAGGAGCGGCAAGTGCGCGATGATCGCCGTAAGGAACGGGCCGCGATCGCGAAGCCCCGCGCACATGACGAGCCGCCCGGAAAGCACCGGCGCGAGCAGGCGCTCAACGTGCGCCGGAGTCAGTCCGATGAAATCGGCATCGCAGAAGAACAGCGTGCGGGCGGACGTCGCGCGCGTGCCGGCGAGCAACGCGCCGCCTTTGCCGATATTTTCAGCAAGCCGGATCACGCGATCAGCACCGGCGCGTTCGGCCGCCTGAGCCGTCCCGTCGTCAGAACCGTCATCAACGACGATCACTTCGGAAATCGACGGCGACGCTTTGAGCGTCCGCACGACGGTTGCGATCGTCTTCTCTTCATTCAAAGCGGGAATCACCGCCGCCGCGCGGTCAGCGCCCGCGGAGGGAAAGCTCATAGAGAACATCTTCCGCTTTCCGATAATGCGAGCGCGCTTGATCGTATTTCGTGCGCAGATAGCCGGAGTACTCCATCGCGTCGAGGCCCGCCACGATCGGATCAAGACGTTTTTTCACTTCGCGCGCTTCCGCGTCGCGTCCGGCCGTGACGTAATAGGTCATGAGGCGCACGGCCTCGCCCACGGCGTCGCAGAGTCCCGCGATTTGCGTCTCTTCGTCGTGACCTTCGAGCGCCGTCACCTCCCCCTTCCACGCGATCTGGGCGATGAAACGCGCTTCCGCGTATTCCTCGAGCGCGGCGCGAAAGGCGCCTTCGTGCGCCAGGCGCGGGTTCCGCTCCGTTTTGCTGCGGATCGTCTCAAAGGCGTCTTCCGCTTCGGCCAGAAGCCCCTTGGCGCCCGCTTCGTCCTCGCGCAGAACGGCGAAAATCGCGCGCTTGGAGGCGCCTTGCGCTTTGGCAGCCGCTCCGATGAGTTCGCGGCGCAAGGCGTCGAACGTTTCGTGCTCGCTCTTCAGGTGCTTGAGGAAGCTTTCGTTTTTCATAGTCTGTGCCAAGGGTAGCGGAAAAAGACCAAAAAGAAAAGCCCGCGGCGTGGGCCGCGAGCGTCAGTTGACGGAACCTTCGACGTAGTGATCCCACGTCGCCTCCTCGCCGGTGACGAGCTGGAAGCGCCCGGCATCGTGATCGTACTGCAGGATGCGGACGCGCACCGAACCGTCGTCGTATTCGAGCACTTCGGGCGGCGTGAAGCGGAAGAAGTGGCCGTCCCGGTACTCGGCGGCGAATTGCCACCAGAGCAGCAGGAAGACCGCTCCGAACGCGACCGGCCAGCGCAGCGCCGTGAGGAAGGGCATCTCCGGGAGCAAGAACAGCGCGACCGGAACCGCGAGATAGGCCATCGTCGAGGCTGCGGCGCCAAACGGCGCGTGGATCCAGTAGTACAGCACGCGGCGAAAGAACGTTTCGAGCTTGGGCCAAGCGGTCACCGCGCGCACCTCGGGCTTGTACGTGCGCATCTGACGAATCGCCGTGCCGGAGTTGTAGTAGATGACCGTGCGGCCGTCGATTTCGACGGTCTCCATCTTTCCGTCGTGCGTGTGGCCGGCGATCAGGTGGCACACCCCCGGACGCTCCTCCAAAAACGCCGCGAGACCCTTTTCGATGCGGTCGGCATGCGTCGTGGAAGCGATGAGATCGAGCATCAGGCGAGGATTGAACTTCTCGCGAGGCCGGCGGAAGAGGTAAAAGAACTTGAGCGCGAGGGTTTCGAGCGCGACCATCGGCAAGAGGATCGGCAAGACGTACCATTTGCGCGCCACGCCGAGGATCCACTCGTCGCCATGATCAACGCGGCGGCCGATGCCGTGGAAGATCCACTTTTTCAGCCGCGTGCCGAGACCGGCGTTCATGTGCGAAGCGATCGGCACGTTCAAGACCGTCTTCGTGCGGCCCCATCGGAACGCCAGGTGTCCGGCGATCCAACGGAACATCAGGAACAGGACCACGAAGGAGACGATCACGCCGACACCGACGCCCGCGAGGGTATACGGCAGGAGCGAGAACGTGAACCCGGCCAGTGCTCCGGCCAACACGAGCGAGAGCAGCAGCATGAGGAGCATGACCTTGCGGCTGATCATCACGTCTTCTTTGATCGTGTCGTGCTCCGGCGGATTCGCCGAGAACGGATCGAACTGGTCGCCGTGGCAGAACAAGACCGTCTCCGCGATCCGCACTTCGTTCGGAAACGCGACGCGCCGACCCTCTTCCGGCGGCACCAATGCAGCGCGGATCACTTCCTGCACGCTCGGCCATTTCAGGTCGAGGTCGTGGTTTCCGGGAACGATCTCGAAAAACATCTGCGGAAACGCTTCCGCCAAGCTGCGCAGCCCCGCAAAGTACGACGCGTGGGCTTGCATGATGGCTTCCGTCTTGGCGAGCGCCGCTTCCTCGGTGGGAAAGACGCCGTAGCGCCCTTCGAACTCCACCACATGGTAGTCGAGCCAGTCGCCGCCGATGACGTGGCAGTACGACACGTCCGGACCGATCAGCTCAAGATGCGCCTTGAGCATCTCGAGATAGGCTTTTTCGTTTTCGGCCGGAAAATCCTCGAGCTTGGGCTTGCCCTCGCCGAGGTGATGGTCGCTCATGACAAGCGTCGCTTTTACGAGCTTCGGCATGGGGGTTTCTCCTCAGTGAAGGGTTAGCGGGTCGGAAAGACCTGCGCCTACTCCACCAAGAAAAAAATCCATTGTCAATCGCGCCGCGCGAAGGGTACGATGGAGGCATGCACCCGCATGCGAAGAAAGAATTTACGGCGTTCGCAGCGATCGCTTTCGGCTTGCTGTTCATGCTCTTGCTGCAGCTTTCCGGACGCATCTTCGCGCACGAAGGGCTGATTACGCTCTGGATCCGCGCTTCGCTCGGCCCCGTGACGCTCCCTTCGCCGCCGCCGCCGGAACCGGAGCGCATCCTCGATACGACGCGTCCGGTCGCGATCATGGTCGATAACCATCCGAACGCGCGGCCGCAATCGGGCGTTTCCAAGGCGGACGTTGTTTGGGAAGCGCCTGTCGAGGGCAGCCTCACGCGCAACATGCTGATTTTCCGCAGCGCCAGCACGACGGAAATCGGCCCGGTACGGAGCGCGCGCCCCTATTTCTTGAAATGGGCGCGCGAGTTCGACGCCGTCTATACCCACGTCGGCGGCAGCACCGATGCTCTGCAGCAGCTTGCGAGCGGCACGACCGGTTTGGACGACGCGAACGAATTCAGCAACGGTGCGGCCTTCTGGCGCGACTCGCGGCGAAACGCTCCGCACAATACCTACACCTCGAGCGCCCGCCTTTGGGAGCTGATACGGAAAAAAGAGTGGTCAACGACCACCGCCGCCGTCGACGCGACGGCGCGGAGCCGCGAGGTCGCGACCGGCACGGCTGCGACCAGGCTCCAGATCGTGCCCGTCCAAGGCGCCGAGACGATCGAGTTCCGTTTTGACGAAGAAGAAAACGGCTACATCCTTTGGCGACGCAACCGACAGATTCGCGATCGCGACGGTTCCGTCATCGCGCCGCAAACCGTTGTCGCGCTCGAAATGGACGTGCTCAGCGTTCCCGATCCTCAAAACCTTGGCCTTATTGGTTTGGAAACGATCGGCGCCGGGGCCGCGACCGTGTTCCGAGACGGCCTGATGCTGTCTGGCGCGTGGAAGAAAACATCCGCCGCCGATCCGACGACCGTGACGGACGCGCAAGGACAAAAAATCCCCTTTGCTGAGGGGCAGGTTTGGTACGTCATCGTCGGCGCGAACCGCGGCGGCAGCGTGGCGTTCGAATAGCGTTCAGCGAGAGCACCAATCGCGAAGGGAGCCGACCGCGAACGACCAGAGCCGCACCTCCGGCTCGGGCGTGACGTCGCAGGGCGATTCGAACGATTTGCGAGGCGCGCCGTCCGCCACGAAGCGTCCGCGTTCGCTTAGTACGCGAACGGTACAAATCGCGCCATCGTCATTTCCCATCCCTGTTTTCGCGACGAAGGCCGCGCAATCGCTGTGGTTCAGCATTTGAAGTGCAATCTCTTCTTCCACGACGCCCGTCTCATCCGGAAAAAACCGTTGCGCCAACGTGCTGCGCGTGCTCCACGTCCAAAGGCTCAGCACCGCAACGACCGCCAGAAGCGCGAGCTCCGCGTGCGTCGGTCCGTGATGCGTTCGCGCGATCGCGACGACGATCGCGAGCGTCGTCACCGTCACGGCAACCGCCCCGATGATCGCGGCCGGGAATTCCCACGAGAAAGCGAATGGCATACGGTTCCAGTATAGCAAAAGAAGCGGGTTTTGTTTGGAAAAAAGAAAAAACCCTACCGAAGTAAGGCTTTTTCTGGTGGGTCGGCCGGGGATCGAACCCGGGACCATCAGCTTAAAAGGCTGTTGCTCTACCGACTGAGCTACCGACCCGAGCGTACGCAGAGTACGCTTTTTTCACGGAAACGTCAATGGCTAGGCTTCCGGGATTTCGCTTTTGAACTCCTCGAAGCGCGCCTTGAGCTGCTCCTTCACGGCCGAAAGCTCCTCGTCGTCGTGCACCTCGCCGAATTCTTCGCGATCTTGAAGCGTCATGTCGATGACGTCGCTCCACTCTTCCGGCGTATAGGCGCCCTCGGACAACGCGCGCTCTTTTACGGCTCCGTACAGCTCATCAAGATCGAATGTGAGGTTTTCCATAGATTGACGTATAGGTGGCTTCTTGATACCACGGGAGCAGGAACTTCTCAACCTGGAGGCGCCATGACCGAGTCCGCCTGGACTCCCCCTCCGCGGCTGCTTCTTGCGCTCTACGCGATCATTTTCATTCTGCTGCACGCCCTTGATCTCGTTCTGACGCTTGCGGTCATCTCGAACGGCGGCCAAGAGCTGAACCCGCTGCCTCGCGCCGTGCTCGCGCTGGGCGCAACGCCGTTCATCGTCTACAAGCTTGGTTTCGCCGCGGCGATCACCGGACTGTTGGCTTTCCTCGCGCGAAGATCGAAAACGTTTGGCCAAGCGGCATGGCGCATCCTGATCGTATCGATATTCCTGCTCCTCGGCGTCGTCGTTTGGAACTTTCTCGTGCTCTACGATGCCGTCCCGTTCCTCTGAGGAGCGGTTTTTTATTTCTCGACCACGACCATCATCTTGGCGCCGTTCTCGACGTCGCCGCCGTTCCAATCGTGAATCGCGTTCCAGAGCACATCGGCCTCGTAGACATAGTCGGCGCCGCGGCGCGTGCCCGGATCGTTGGTGATGATTTTTCCGTCCTTCGTATAGCCTTTGACGACGAGCATGTGGTACTTCGGACCGGCGCCGCTGAAGTTCGGATTGAAAAGCTGGCGTCCGGCGGCGGGAATGATCGCGGGCAACCCGCGATCGATCACGGCTTTGACGTCGGCAATCGAAGAAATCTTAATCGCGCGCGACTTTGCAAAACCGAAACGCAGGCGCGCAGTTTCAGCGACTTCCTCGGCGGTCGTGTCTTCGTAGTAGCCGAAATGATCAACTTGCCAATCGACCAGCGCCAGGATTTTTTCCGTCGCCGTATCGGGCGTGAAAGCTCCGTCGCCGTTCAGGTACGCGACCGTCATGAGCAAGGAGGCTTCTTCGCAAGCTTCCTGATACGGCATGCTCCAATCGGCCTTCGGCGCTTGCGAGGTAAACGGAACGGCCAAATTTTTGCCGCTGGTCGACGGTTGCGGAGCCGGCGTGGGTTCGGGGGTCGGCGTGGGCGTCGGCGCGGGGGTCGGCGTGGGTGCGGGCGTAGGAGCCGGGGTGGGCGCGGGGGTCGGCGTGGGCGTCGGAACCGGATCTGCTTCAGGCTCCGGCTGGATGGCGACCGGATCAGTCGTCGGTGGCGGAACGTAGGGTTGCGCAGCCGGAAGCGCGGGTTTGAAACGCGAAGCGACCGCGTCTCGGATGACGACGCGGAACGAAAACGCCATCCCGACAGCAGCCAGGACGAGCACCGCGAGCGTGAGCAGGATGAGGTTTTTCATTCGCATAGTGTCTTCAGTCTATCACAAAACCCCGGCGTCGCGCCGGAGTCCGCGTTCATTTCAGTTCGATCAGCCGTTCCCACGGGAACTGCTCGCGGCCGAAGTGGCCGTACGCCGCCGAGGCGCGAAAGATCGGCTTACGCAAATCGAGGCGTTCGACGATCGCCTGCGGCCGGAAGTCGAAATATTTGAGAAGCAAAGGCGAAAGGTCGCGCCCGTCCTCGGTACGCGCCGTCAGCATGACCGGATCAGCTTTGCCGATCGCGTAGGCGACGGAAACCATGCACTTCTTGGCGTAGCCGGCAGCGACCAGGTTCTTCGCCGCAAAACGCGCCATGTAAGCCGCCGAGCGATCGACTTTCGTCGAATCCTTTCCGGAAAAGGCGCCGCCGCCATGGGGAATGATGCCGCCGTAGGTATCGACCATCAGCTTGCGGCCGGTAAGACCGGTGTCCGCCGTAAAACCGCCGACGACGAAACGGCCCGTCGGATTGACGTGGATCTCGACGCCGTCGAGGGAGCCGATGACGGGCGCGATCACCCGCTCCGTGATCTTCGCGCGGATTTCCTCTTGCGCAACGTCGGGAGCGTGCTGCGCCGAGACGACGACTGTCGTGACGCGGCCGTGATCCATCGTGACTTGCGTCTTGCCGTCGGGGCGAAGCCAGGCGAACGCCGGATCGTGGCGGCGCAGATCGGCCAGGCTCGTGGAGAGCGCGTGGGCGTGCGCGATTGGCGCCGGCATGAAGCTCGGCGTTTCGATCGAGGCATAGCCGTACATGATGCCCTGATCCCCCGCCCCGCCCGTATCGACGCCCTGCGCGATGTCGCCGGATTGCAACTCGATGTTCACGAAAACTTCCAGCTCGTCATCGTACCCGATTTGCTTATACACATGCTTGGCCAAGGCCTCGATGTCGACTTCGCCCTGCGAGGTTACTTCGCCGCCGACCATGAGCATTCCGTGCGAACCGAAAACCTCCAACGCCACGCGGCTGCGCGGGTCGCGGCGGAGGTATTCGTCCAACAAGGCGTCGGCGATCTGGTCGCAGACTTTGTCGGGATGGCCTTCAGTGACGGATTCTGCCGTTTTCATAAGGAAATGCCGTCCAACCTTAGTCTCCGAGGGGGTGAATGTCAACAACGCTTTTCCCCAAGGACGTGTATAATGGTCGGGTATGCAACGCAAGAAGATCGCGCTTTTTCTGTCCCTGGCGGCCTTGGCGCTCGTCGCCCTCCTTTGGTTTCTCTTGATCGCGCCCCGCTATGGCCTGCCGCCCTTCGGAAAACCCGCCCCCACGGCGCCGACGACACCGACGCCCGAAGTGGTGGAAAAGGAGCGCCATGCCGCGTTGAACCTCTATTTGGCTCCTCCGACGACGATCGCGGACAACGCCGCGCGCGCCGAGCTGACGCTGCTCAAAGCCACCGTGAGCGCCGACGACGGAAAGACGGCCGTCTTCTTTACCGGCGCGCAACGCGTCATGTTGCAGCCGGGCGCCGTCCAAAAAGTCTTGAGCGAACGGATTCCGGACGGCCGTTGGACGCGGATGACTCTTGAATTCTCCCCCGCCGCCGAATTGGCCTATGCGAACGGCGACGTGAAGGCGGCGCTGCTCGAAAAGAAACAGACACTCTTCACCTTTGACGCCCAGGTCGGCATTAGCCGCAGCTTGGCGGTGTTCGGCGTCGTGCCGCTGGAAGCGAAGGTGATGGCCACGGAAAAGGCTCTGCTCGCCAATCTGAGCGCCGATACGCAACCGGCGCAAACCTTCGTCTTCGGAGGCTTCCTCCTCGAACCGCGCGGCCGCGGCGATGTTTTCAATATCGAGAACCCGACCTTGGCCAGCGTCATTAAAGAAGACCTCGGCTTCGATATCACGATCGTGCTCCCCGGTTCCTCCGGCTTCCAGCCCGCCACGGGCTCCGCGCCAGCGCAAACCCCTCCGCAGCGGTAAGTCGCGCAAAAAGAAAACCCCGACAAGCATCGGGGGTTTTTGTTACGCAGCGCGCTTGCGCGTCGTACGTGCCTTCTTCTTGAGCGGCTTCCGCGCGCCTTCCGGTTGGAGCCCCGCGCTCTTCGAGCGGTGCTTCCGGCGGCCGTGGTAGGTGCCGTTCATGATGTTGATCAGCTGACGCTGACCGTTGGCGTACACGACGGCGTGCGTGTGCGTCCAGTTGGTGGACGGACCGCTCACGTAATGATCCGTGAGGTGCGACGACGTGCCCACGCGCCAGATCGGTCCCCGGATCGCTCCGGAGTGATCGTGGCCGACGATGAGCCAATGGTTCCACTTGCGGAACGCGTTCAGCGCGCCGGCCTTCTGACCGCGCGGGCCGATGTCGCCATGCAGCGAGAGCATGATCTTCTTGGCCTTCTCGCCTTGCGGCAGGATCAGCGTGCTGCGCCGGCTGTGCGTCACCACGTTCGGCAACTTCTGCTGATCGAGCCACCAGTTGACGGGGTCCATCGGCGCCAACTCGTGCGCCTCGGGATCACGTCGCTGCAAGTCCTTCTGCAGCGCCAGGAACAGCTCGGCCGCGATGACGATGTTCACGTCATCGTGCTTCCACCGCCCCTCTTCGAGCCACTTGCGAAGGAACTCGTTGTGGTTCGAGGCCACGACGTGCAGCTTGGCTCCCTGCACGCACCGCCCCATCCAGGCCAGCTCATTGCCGACAGCCTTCAGCTCGGGCTCGAGCGCGTTGGCGAAGTGCGAGCCCTTGTAGGCGCGCCGCGACCCCTGCTTCTCTTCCCAGTGGCTGATGCTGTCGCCGTCGAACAGGTCGTGGAGGACGATGTGCTTCGGCTTGAGCGTCGGCAGCATGTCCTCGAACGTGATCTTGCGCACGTCCGGGTGCGTCTTGCCGACGTGCCAGTCGCCCAGCACCACCGCCTCGACCGCGTCAGGAGCGTGCGTCACGGACTTGGGAGTCACGAAGACGGCGCCGCCGCGAAGCGGATCGATGTCGTAGAACTCGCCCTTGGTGTTGGCCAAGAGCTGGCGGAAGTGGAACGTCTTCTTGCCCGTGAACTCGACGATGATCGCCGAGTAGGTATGCTCCGCGCGCGCAATCTCGCCCGTGCGGTCCTGCTGCCCGAGGTTGTCGACGTTGTAGTTCGGGTGCGTCACCGCGCCCGTCGTCATGATCGCCTTCGGGTAGTCGTGCCGCAAACGGGGCCGGTACTCGAGCTCGAGCTTTGGCGCCGCGAAGATCTGCGACGCGTCGCCGCCTCGCTCACAGACAGGATCCGTGAGGAAGGTGGTGAGCGTCGGACGCAGCCGTAGCGTGTTCAGCGTGAGCATGTCGCCCGCGACGCTCTGATCCTCGAAGAGCATGTACCCCTTGAGGCGCTCGTCGAAGGTCGACATGAGCACGCGCTTGTCCTGCTCCTTCTGGTGCACCGTCTTGATCGCGCCGTACTTGATCGGCATGACGACCAGGACGTAGCCGAGGTGCTTGGCATAGCGCTTGAACGCGTCGAAGGCGTCGATGTTCAGCGTGGCGCCGAACTGCGCGGACGTGATGATCAGGCCCTTGGCCTTCTGCACCGTCTGCACGTCGATCTGGAACTCGGCGAGCTGCTCGCGCACGCCCTCCGGGATCCCGATCATGCTGCCGTCCTTGCCCTTGCGCAGGATGAGCTCCGGGAGGTTGTGCTCCGGATGCGCCGCGCGGAATGCGCGGTACGCCGCGATCTTGCGCTTGAGCAAGGCGCGCTGATCCTTCTGAACGCTGTCGGGGTAGAGCACCCGGAGCAGGTCGTGCATCAGCGGACACGTCTTGAAGTCGTTGTAGACCTTCGCGAACTTGCGCATCGAGTCCAACGTACGCTTCAACTTCTCATCCTCTTCGCTTCGCTGCACGCCCAGGTTCGGCCAGGCCGGCCAGGCGAAGTTGCGAGCGATCTCGCGAACGACGTTCCAGGACGGCGCCGGAATGCCGAGGTTCTCGGCCTCCTTGGCGATCGCCTGAACGACGGCACCCTTGTGCTTGCGCAGCTCCTCGGGATCCTTGATCGCCGCCGCCTTGGTGAAGGCCGCTTCGATCAGCTTGAGCAGCGTGGGCTGCTGACGCGCCGGATCCGGCATCGCGTAGCCGAGCGTGGCGAGATACTCGCCGACGCTGCGACGACCGATGCCCTGCGTCCGGCAGCGTTCGTTGATCTGGTTGCGCTCCTCGTGCGTGATCACGCGGGGCTTGCCGCAGACCGCCGAAGCGGCCGCCGCAACGACTTCACGCGGGGTCTTTTCCTTCGACATGACATACCTCTCTGGTCTGTGGGCTTTGGAAAGAGCTCCGATCAAGGAGCGACCAAAAAACTCTTCACGACGAAGAGTTTTTTGATACCAATCGGAAATCGGATGCGTTCCGTGCAATGAATTGCGTCCGGTTCAACATACGCGGTGTCCGTTAGGTGCCCCTAGTATAGAACCTCTGCCCCCAGGCACAACCCCGGGTTATCCACAAAGAAAAAATGGGCTAAAGGCCCATTAATTTGAGGATTTCTTTGCGTTCCGCCTTCGGCCAGCTCGCGAACGGCCGGACGGCGAGCGCCTTGTTCTTGAAACGCTTGTCCTTCGTGACGTTCTTGCCGACCCACTCGGGCCAGAGCTTCTTGTACCGTTTGAGCGGATAGCGCTTCGTAGGCTTCTCGATTTCGACGACCATGAGCGGCGCGTTCTTGCCGCGGAAGACGTCGAGTTCCCATACCCGCCGGTCGAATCCGGCCGCGATGCGGGCGCGCCCTTTCGTGACGATGCCGGCCACGGCCGCGCAATGCCCGAGAAGCTGCGCCCCGTCTTTCGAAGAGGGGTGACCGATGAGAATTTCGTCGTCGTTTCCGCCCTTGAACTCGGCGATGTAGACGCCGTCCTGCTCGCGGATGCGCACGACGGGCTCGAGCGAGAGGAAGCCCTGCCGGATGTCCGAGAGGTTCAAAAGAAGCTCGTTCGGCAAGAGATCCTGCCGCACGAGAAACTTTTCTTCGTACTCCTTGTTCGGCGTCGTCTGAACCATAGATGGATTTCCTCCGGCACGAATGTAGCACATTGACGCACCTCGCAAAAGGAGTATGCTCGCGGACGGAGGAAGCATGCCAGCTCATTCCAACGACAGCGGTTTTCTGAAAGCTGATCTGGTGCGCCAGTTCATGCAACTGCTCGAATCATGGAAAACCGGCGAGAGCATCAGCATCATCGTCGCGCAGGTCGACCCCGACGGCATCGCCTCGGCCCACGTTTCCAAAGCGATTTTCGAATCCCGGGGCATCGCCTGCGAGATCTATTACGCCGGCAGCTTCGGTCATCCGCAAAACCAGCTCATCTACAACGAGTGGGAGCTGATGAAAACGATGCGGCCGATCTCCGAGCTGCCCGAACAAGGGCCGCTCGGCCTCGTCGATTCGTCGCGGTTCGAAGACGCCCGGTTCGGCTCCGAAGTCCGGATCGATCCTGCACGCTTCATCTTCCGCGTCGATCACCACCTCGATCAGACGACGAAGATCAAGGACGGTTTCGATCTCATCGAGTCCTGCGGTTCGGCTACGACGCTTTGCACCCTCTTGGCGCGAGCGCTCGAAGTCCCGCTGGACAAACAGCTGCGTACGCTGGCGGCCGTCGGCATCCACTCCGATACCGAGCAACTAACGCTCAGCATCACGCGCAACGAGGACATCCAATCGTTCGCCTGGCTCATGAGCGAAGGCGACCAGGAAAAGCTCGAAGCCAGCTTCAACTTTCGCCTGCCGCCTCAGTTCGCGGATCTCGAGCGCGAAGTGCTCTCCACTCTCGAGATGGTCGACGGTGTGCGCATCGCCCACGCGACAAGTCTCATGAAGGAAGAGGACGGCGACCTGCTTTCGATCATCGCCAACCGCCAGCGCCGCAACGAAGGCGCGGCGACGACCGTCATCTGGGGCGTCACCGGCGGCTGGGTACGGGCTTCGATCCGCAGCTACAGCAAAGAGTTGCCGCTCACGAAGTTCATCGAAGCGATCTTCGGCAAAGGCAAGGGCGGCGCCAAGCACGGATCCGGCGGCGCGCGCTACCAGCTTGCCGAACCGCACGTACCCTTCCCCGATACGGCCGAGCTGCTCATCAAGTTCCTCAGCGCGCAATACAAGTGCCGCATCCAGCAGATGCGCGGACGCGGCGGCAGCGACCGGAACGGAAAAAACGGCAAATCCCAGGCATGACATCCTGGGTTTTTATATGGCTCAATATTCGTCGATGTCTTTCAACAGCCCTTTGCGCTGGATCGGATCGCCGTTTTCATCGTACGAAATCGTCGGCAGATCGTCGTAGGATTCTTCGATGCGGATTTCCTCGACCAAGCGCGGCGAGATCTCTTGAAGAAATTCTGATTTCGGCTCGAAGGAAAAATCCCCGTACCCAGTCGTGATGGGATACGTGAGCCAGAGGTCGCGGCGGGCGCGCGTCACGGCTACGTAAAAAAGGCGGCGTTCCTCTTCCAGCCCCGAACCCGCATCCCCTTCCACCAGTGCGCGCTTGTTCGGAAAAGCGCCTTGCGTCATGTGAATGACAAAAACGGCGTCCCATTCGAGACCTTTGGCTTGATGAATCGTCGAGAGCACGACTTTGCCGTCCTCGGTGTCGGTCGGCAGGAGGATGCGCGCGTTCTTGCCGGCGGCGGCGATATCGTCGCGCAGCGCGGCGTCGGCCAGGAAGGATTCGACGTCGGGGTACTGTTCGGCAAAGCCCGCGATCTGCTCGAGGTCTTCAAGCCGGTCGCGGTAATCCGGATACTCGTTTTCGAGATAGATTTTGTATTCCGAATCCGCCACGGTCCGCAGCATGTTCGACGGGGACGGCCGGGCGTCGAGCACGTCGCCGAACGTCTTCAAAAAAGCTTTCCAGCCCGCTGCGGCGCGGCTCGGCAAGCCGATCGCGGCGTCGTCAGCGACGTCGTCGAGCGTCGAGAGGGCACGGACGCGTTCGAACAGCCTCACGGCCGTGGCCGGGCCGATACCGACCTGGAGCGACAGGATGCGCATCCAAGCGACCTCGTCGTCCTTGTTCGTGGCGATGCGCAAAAAGGCCAGCGCATCCTTAATGTGCGCACGATCGAAAAACTTCATGCCGCCGCGGTAGTCGTACGGGATGCCGCGCTTCATGAGTTCGAATTCAAGCGCCTGCGAATGGAAGGTGGCGCGGAAGAGCACGGCGATTTCGTCGAACGGCGTGCCCTCGTCGTGCAGTTCAAGAATGCGCTGGGCGACAAATTCCGCTTCTTGCGCGCCGGAGACGGCGTTCACGACCGACGGCTTGGCGAACGAAGCCTTCATGCTCTTCAGTTCCTTCGGGAACTGTTCGGTATTTTTCGAAATGACGTCGTTTGCCAAGTCGAGAATCTCCGGCGTCGAACGGTAGTTGGTCTCGAGGCGGAACGTCTTGGTGTTCGAGAACAGTTTCGGGAACGCCAAAATGTTGCGGATGTCGGCGCCGCGGAAGGAGTAGATGGACTGCGCGTCATCGCCGACGACGACGACGTTGTTGTGTACCGTGGCCAGCCGGCAGACGATTTCCGCTTGGATACGGTTGGTGTCCTGGTACTCGTCGACAAGGATGTACCGGAATTGTTCGGCGTAGCGCTTGCGCGAGTCGTCGTCTTCGCGCAGGAGCTTGGCCGTGAGCAGCAGAAGATCGTCGAAGTCGACGGCGTTCGAGGCGCGCTTTTTCGCCATGTAGCGCGCGACGACGTCTTCGATGGACGAAGCGTGGTCGCGGAACGCCGGATGCTTCGCTTCGATCGTTTCCGGAATCGACAACCCCGCGTTGAACGAAAATGACGCGAGGCTCAAAAGCACCGCCGGCGACGGAAAACGCTTCGCTTTCGTGTCGACGCCGAGTTCCCGCACACAGGCCTTCATCAAATCCTTGGCGTCTTCGGAATCGAGGATCGTGAAGCCTTCGCGCAAGCCGACGCGATTCCCCCGCTCCCGCAAGATGCGGTGGCAAACGTGGTGGAACGTGCCGCCCCACAGACGCGACGGTTCCGCGCCGATCAGGGAAGCGACGCGCTCGCGCATTTCCCGCGCCGCTTTATTCGTGAAGGTCAAAAGCAGGATCTGCTCCGGCAGCACACCCTTCTCCAGCAAATACGCGACCCGGTAGACGATCGTGCGCGTCTTGCCGGAACCCGCGCCGGCCAAGACCAAGCACGGCCCGTCGCCATTCATGACGACGGCGAGCTGCTCTTCGTTCAATTCCGCCGCGTAGTCGATGCGGAATTCGGGCGCGTCTCCCGATTTTTTGAGGACGTACGTTTTCATGGCGCCAGTCTAGCGTTCAAGGGGCGAACAAGGCAAATGAAAAACCCCGCGCGATGCGGGGTCAGTCGAGGTCGGCTTCGAGAAACTTCTTCAGATCGTCGATCACGGCCCAACGGGCGAACGTGTCGGGAAGCGCGCGACCGGCGCACCAGTCGAGCACATCCTCCTCTTCGAGCCCGAGCGAGCCGCGCAGGCGATCGAGGTACGTCGGATCGAGATCGATGGCGTTCCGCAGAATGTCGACGAAGCTGCGGTCGGGATGATCCGTCTCCCAGGCGCGAGCGTCGTCGAGCAGCTTCTCCTTCATGGCGCGGCGCGCGTCGTCAGGCATGACCACCCTCTCGGAACTTGGAGAGGTGTTCCCGCACGCCGAAGACGATCATCTGGCGCATCCTGGGCGTCGGCACCATGGCGCCCTTGGCCCAGGCCTGGATCCAGAGCTTCTCCTGGTCGTGCGTGAAGCCGGCGAGACTGGCGAGGAAATCCTGGGGATTCTCCTTGCCGTACAGCATCACGGCGATGAGCGCGGCGAACGCGTCGGGGCTGGTGTCATGATCGCACTTCTCGAGCGCGCTCCGTACTTGCTCGTGCCACTGGCGCTTGGGATCTACCCCCATGTCGAACCTCCTGCTTATCCGCGCTTGCGGACGGTGATGTGTTTCGGCCGCGTGCGCGACATGGAGGAGATTACGAAGATTAACCCGCCTTCGTCAAGCGTCTCGCCCACTTTCGGCCTGCGCCTGAAGCGCTCAAGAACGTACTCGCCGATTTGCCCGTCGAACGGGATGGCGACGTTGAAAAAGTGATTGATCTTGGAAACCGCGGTGCCTTCATCGACGATAATCTCGTTCTTGGAGACGCGCTTGATCGTTTCGGGTCTCACGTCTTTCTCGTCGGTAATTTCTCCGACCAGTTCCTCCAACACGTCTTCAAGCGTGACGACGCCGGTCATGCGCCCGTCGGCGTCTTCGACGATCGCCAGGTGCTGTTCTTTTTTCTGAAACAACGGCAACAGGTCGTCAGCCGCCACGTCATGACGAACGCGCAAGGCTTCTTGCAGGAAGTCGGTCGGCGTCGCTTGGAACTCGTCGCGCGCGGCCGCCGCGATCAGGTCGCGCGTGAGGACGATGCCGAGAATCTGATCGGGCGCGTCGCCCGTCACAGGAACGCGCGAGTGCCGCAGATCCAAAACGCGTTTCCGCTGTTCCCCGATCGCGATTTCTCCGGGAATCGATTCGACGCGGTCCGTCGGCGTCATCATGTCGTCGGCCGTAATGTCGTTCAAACGGAAAACGCGGCGGATCATGGCGGATTCGTCCTGTTCAATCGCGCCCGACTCGCGCCCGAGCAGCGCCATCATTTTAATTTCATCCTCGGAAACTTTCGTCCGCATGGCGTGCGGTACGTGGAACGGACGCAGCATGGCGTTCACGAGCCACAACACCGGACGCAGCACGCTCACGAGCATGAGCACGGCCGGGGCGATCAAGGTCGCGATTCGGTCCGCATGCTGCTCGGCCAGCGTTTTCGGAAGCAGTTCGGAAAAGACGATAATCGTCAGCGTAAAACAAGCAAAGAAGACGCCCAGGATCGCGGAGGAAAACACGGCGGCGGCCAGCGCGCCGACCAAGGCCGAGCCGACGATGTTCGCGACGTTGTTGATAATGACAATCGTGCCGATCGCGCGCGTCATATCTTCCTTGATCCGCACCAGCGCTTTCGCTCCAGGCTTGCCGGCATCGAGCAGGGCGCGCGCACGCGCGTACGACACGGAAAACAGCGCCGCTTCGGACCCTGAGGCCAGCGCGGACAGCGCGATCACGATAAGCCCAACGACAAGGAGAACAGTCATGCGCGGTATTCTACCATGATCCGCCGCCTCCGCCGCCGAAACCGCCGCCGGAGAAACCGCCTCCGCCGGATCCGGAGCGCGAAGACGGAACCGCGGCGACCATCATCGACGTCGTCCAACCCTGGAGATTTTTTTCAAAATCGACGGACGACCAGGCGGCCATATTGGCGCCGTGATACCAATTCGGCGGCTGCATCTGCAGATGCGCGAAGGCCTTGGCCCACTTCGCTCCGAGCCCGAAGGCGATCGCGTACGGCAGGGCGCGGAAAAAGACGTTTTGATCTTCCATCCACGGCGCGCGGTATTTTTCGACTTTGGAAATGAATTCCTTGTAACCGCTCGCGTGCCGGGCGGCTTCAAGGCCCTTCGGAGACCATTTCGGCATGAACCAGCCAAAGACCATGAGAATACCGCCGCTTATCATGAGCGGCGCGGCGAAAGCGAGCGCGAAGAAGCCGGCGATGATGAAAGCGCCGCCGATACCCATCCAAATCGCGCGAACGCGTCCGGGATCTCCGACGAAATAGCCTTGAGTCGTAAGACTGACCGTAACGCCCTTCACGAATTCCTGCACGTGCGTATGGAACGTTTTTCGAAGCGAAGAGATGGGAACGTTTCTTCCGGCCTGACCGTCGAACAACGCCGCGAGCAGCGTGCGCTCGAAGTCCTTGAGCGACGCGTCGACGACCGGTTCCTTCGCGGAAACTAGCGCGTACTCTTTCGACGTGCGCAGGATCCCCTTCTTTTCGGATTCTTGAATCGCCAAGTGGCCGCGGGCGGCGAGATCGATGATCGTCGAGGTCAGGTCTTTGGCTTGCGCGCTCTGCGAGAGAAGCGCCCGCGTTTCGGCAGGCGAAAGCCCGGCTGGCGGCTCGTATTGCGCAACGATCGTGCCGAGCGGCGCATCGGCGCCATGCCTGCGCCAGGCGCGATAGGCGAACGCCAAGACGGCGAGCGGCAAGAACCAGACCGCATACATGCGCAGCCAAGCCAAAACGCGCTTCCAGAACGGAGGCTCGGCCACGGCGCCCTTAGGGAAACCGACGGCAACCGTGAGCGCTTCCCCGCTATACGAAGACCTGACGCGCGTTTCGCCCGCGAACGTTTCAATCTCGCAATACTGTTCCGCGGATCCGTAGTCGCCCGTATAACACGCGCTTTGCGTCGGCTCGACGCCGTCGGGAAGCTTGACGCTCACGGTCGCAGCCGGCAGCGGAACGTCCCAGCCAAAGCCCGTTGCGTTCCAATAGAGTTCGTCGAAAGACTCGTAGCGGCCGATCGCGCCTTCGACGAGATACGACAGCACGTACGTATGGCGGCCAGCGATCGTCGCGTCCGGATCGCCGATTTTCCAAACGACGTTGCCGTCGCGCCTGGAGCTCGATGCCTTCGCGACGAGGCCGTCCAGCATGACGCCTTGCAGCTTGACGTCCAGTACGTACTTTTTACCTTGATCGTCGTAGCCCTGATACGGAACATACCGGTAGATGCCGTGCCGCGCGGTCAAAAAATCGGCGACGATCGTTTCACGCACTTCCAGGACTCCGTCCTGACGCACGGTCAGATCGACATCGAAACTTTCCATGCTCCACGCCGCTTGCGCATTGGCGGACGCAAACGGAAACAATCCGATGATCGCGAGCGCGGCGAGGAGTCGTTTCATATCAGCGGAGATACTTCGCTTTATTGGCGTTATGCTCGTCGAGCGTCTTGCCGTAGTAGACCGTCCCCGCTTCGTCGGTCAGGAAGTACCAGTAGGGATTGCTCTTGGGACGGATCGCGGCGATGATCGCCGTCATGCCGGGATTGCCGATCGGTCCGGCCGGCAGGCCGCGGTACTTATAGGTGTTCCAGGGATGATCGATGCGCGTTTCGGCGTAGCTCACCGACGGTTTCGAGTGGCCAGTGATGTAGTTGACCGTCGAGTCCGCTTCGAGACCCCAACCCGCGTCGACGCGTTTCCAAAAAACGTCGGAGACCATCGCGCTGTCTTCCGCGCCGCGCACTTCGCGCTCGATAACCGAAGCCATGATCACGATATCGCGGATTGAGCGGCCCGAAGCCGCGATCTCCGCCCGCAACTCAGGCGTCAGCTTGGTTTCGAAATTGTCGAGCATGCGGCGCACGAGGGCTTTGGCGCCGCCATCGGCGTAGATGCGATAGGTGTCGGGGAACAAATACCCTTCGAGCGAGGCCGTCGCCGGCAAGCCGGCGAGCGCGGGATACGAAGCGGCCCAATCCGGCAACTCGCCCGCTTTCGCGAACGTCGCGCTTTTCCCGACCTCGGCGTAAAACTCTTTTTGCGAAGCGACACCTTCGTTTTCCAAATACTCGGCGATGTCGTCGATCGTCCAGCCCTCAAGAACCGTGACGTTGCGCTCGTTCGAGATCGGCTTGCCGCCCGTGAGCATCTTTTCAATCTCCCCCGTCGTCATGGACGGCGACAGTTCGAAGGCACCGGCCGCGAACTTCGCCTGGCTGCCGCGGCGCCAGACGGTGAACAGGAAATAGCGCTCGCTGCGGATCAGCGCGGCCTTCTCGAGGCCCTCGGCGATCACGCGCGCGCCGTCACCGGGGTTCACGATATACACGACGCTCTTCGCGTCCTTCGATACCGGCCGGTCGGAACGCAAAAAGACGAAACTGCCTGCAAAAATGACGAGGAGAACCGCGAGGAGGAACGACTTCATGATTTCGTTTCAAGCAATCCAAGTTTCGTAAGCGCGAGAAACGCGAGGGAAATCGACGCGAGCGAACGAATCTCGCCGCGCGCGATCATTTCAGGCAGCGCTTTCGGATCGACCAAAAACGTTTCGATGACTTCGCGCGGATCGGAGACGGGCTCAGCGATCAGCCGAACGTTTTTGGCGATGTAGGCGTGGAACAAGGAGCGCGAGGCCGTGGGACTGGGCGCGTGCGCGCCGAGCGATTCCCATTCGCCTTCTCCGTACCCGGTTTCTTCCAGCAACTCGCGCTGCGCGGCCAGGAGCGGGTCTTCGCCGGCTTTGAGCGCGCCGATCGCGTGTTCCGTTTCGATAACCCTGGTGCCGTGCTTGTACTGCCGGTTCATCACGACCATGCCGTCTTCCGTGAGCGCAAAGACTTGTGCGGCGCCCGTATGCTCGTTCACGAAAAATTCGGAGTAAACGCTTCCATCAGGAAGTTCCACCGTTTCCTGCATGATGTTCCAAAAACGGTTGTTGAACGCCGTTTTCGAATCGAGAACTTTCCAAGGCTTGATTTCCATATCAGAGATACTTTTTCATTTTTTTCTTTTCGAGCGCTTCGACGAGCTTCTTCACGTCTTGCGCCCGATCTTTCGGGCAGACGAGAATCACGTCCTCCGTTTCAAGCACGATCATGCTGTTCAAACCCGCGGTGGCGATCAGCTTTCCGGTAAAGCTGTACAGCAGGTTTCCGCTTGAATCGTGGCTGATATGTTTCCCGCGCACGACGTTGTTGTTTTTCTTGCCGGAAAGCGTGTCGTGGACCGCGCGCCAGTGCCCGACGTCGGCCCAGCCGAAGTCGGCGGGCACCACGACCATCCCCTTTTCCTTTTCGAGCACGCCGTAATCGATCGAGATCGGCACGATACGCGCAAACGCTTTCGCGAGGGTTTTTTGGAATCGCGGCGTGCCGGCGGCGGCACGGATCTGTTCCAAGAGCTTCCAGGTTTTCGGCAGGTGCGCCTTGAACGCCTGCATCAGCGTTTTTCCTTCGGCGACGATCAAGGTCGGGTTCCAGAGATATTCCCAGCGCGAAACGTACGTTTCAGCCGTGGCGAGATCGGGCTTCTCGCGGAAGCCTTCGACGCCGAAGACTTCGTCGTAGCCGCCCTCGCGCTTGAAGCGGAAGAGCTGCGATCCCATCTTGATGTAGCCGTAGCCCGTTTCCGGATAGGAAGGGCGCACGCCGATTAAGGCGATCTTGCCGGATTTTCGCGCGGCCTTTTCGGCCATGCGGATCACGCGCCAGTATTCCTTTTCGTTTTTGACGTAGGCGTCGGAATTGATGGTGGCGACCGTCGCTTGCGGGTCGCGCGACAAAGCGATCGCGGCGCCGAAGCCGACGGCGGCGGCCGTGTCGCGCTTCATCGGCTCGACGAGCAGGTTCGCTTCCGGAAGTTCCGGCAGATCCTTGCGGATCAGTTCCGCCTGCGCGGCGTTCGTCACGACCAAGATGCGCGAAGCCGGCAAGCCGGCACGGAGCCGCTTCCAGGTGGAACGCAGCAGCGTGTCCGACCCGAGAATCGGCTGGAGCTGCTTCGGGGTGTTTTTTCGGGAGACGGGCCAGAGGCGCGTACCGCTGCCGCCTGCCAAAAGAATGGCGTACAGGCTCATGCGTCGCGTTGCTTATACTTGCGGAAGACCGGCAAGAACTCGAGATAGGGTTCGATGGCCTTCGCGACCGGCCGGGTCGCCAATGCCGCGACGGCCGCGACGACGACGCCGCCGAGAAGATCCGTCGGGTAATGCACGCCGACGAAGACGCGCGAAAAGCTTACCCACGCCGCCAACACGCAGAGCGCCGCGCCCCACTTGCGATGATGAAGCAGGAGTCCGAATGCCAGCACGAACGCCGACGTCGTATGTCCCGAAGGAAATGATTTTTCTTCCGCTGATTTTTCGATCAATTTGACCACGTCCGGCAGCGCGACGAAGGGACGCGGGCGGAACCACAAGAACCCGATGAGACGTTCTGTCACGAAGGCGAGCGCAAAACCGACCGTGATATGCCAAGCGTGCTCGACGCGATGTTCAAACTCGGACGTTTTCCACGCCCAAGCGACGTACGCGACGATGAGCATCGCCATGACGAAAATCAGCCACTTCGCGCCGAAAATAAAAACAGCATCGGCGGAAACATTGCGTCCCGCCAATCCGTTTATCGCGCGAAAGAGTTCGATGTCGTAGTTCATCAGTGGGCGATCAGGCGGGTCAGGGCGAAGATGATCGCGCAGCCCATGAGGAAGATCGTGAACTGGCGCACCATCATCGAGCGGCGGCGTTCCTTATGGATCTCGGGGATCAGGTCGGAGGCGGCGACGTAGATAAAGCCGCCGGCGGTCAGGCCGAGAAGCGCCGGCAGCGCGCCGCCAATTTGCGTCGAGAAGAAGTATGCGAGCATGGCGCCGGCAAGACTGGCCATCGCCGACATCGCGTTGAAGAAAATCGCGCGCCGCGGCCGCATGCCGCTGGAGAGCAGCGTGCTGAAGTCGGCGACCTCTTGCGGAATCTCGTGAAGGAAAACGGCAACCGTGGTGGCGACGCCGACAGCCGGGCTTACCAGGAACGCGACGGCGATCGCGATGCCGTCCAAAAAGTTGTGCAGGGTGTCGCCGATCAGCACCATCGTCGAGGACGTATGCACGTCGCAGTGCTCTTCGTGGCAGTGATACCAAAAGAGCAGCTTCTCGATGACGAAGAACACGAGGAATCCGCCCAGCACCGCCAATACGGCCGAGTCGATGGCGTGGCCGCCTGAAGCTTCTTCATACGCCTCGACGGCTTCGGGAAGCAGGTCGAGGAAGGCGACGGTCAAAAGCGTTCCGGCGGCGAAACTCAAAAAGTCGTGGGAACGGTCGTGGGACCAGAGTTTCCCCTTATAAAGCGCGAGCGCGAGCAGCAAGGCGATGAGCCCGGACAACCCGCTGGCCGTCAGGATCCAAACGAAGGTCATGGAGGCATCGTAGCTTAAAACCCGTTAGGTTTCCAGTCTCGTGCGGGTTTTGCGCATCGGCAGGTCGGCGGCGATCCAGGCCGGCTTCTCGTTCTTGCTGAAGTCGATCTGGTCTGTTTCCGTTTTCTCATAACCGGGTTTGAGGGCGGTCAGGTAGTACAGGCCCGCGCCGACGTTGAACGCGTAACGACCCTGCGCGTCGGTCAGGCGCGTTTCCAGCACTTTATGGTACGGCAACGAGAGCACGCGCACGACCGCGCCGGGGATCGGTTTGCGCGTATCGATGTCATGAAGCACGCCGAACGATTTCGGCACCGGCGGTACGGCGAACCGCTTGAACATCCGGTACAAGACGACCTGCAACGCGAACAGCGCGAGCATCTTGAGCGTCGGCGTAATGGCCAGCGCCAGGACGCTGAGCGTCGGACCGGCAAGCGCGCCGGCCTTACGCAGCGTATTCTTGTTCTTCGCGGACAGGAGCTCGCGCACGTCGGTGAGCGGCTCGTCCTCGGGATCAAGAGGCACGTTGACGGTCAGCACCTGCGCTCCGCCTTCCGCGTGAAGCAGCGTTCCATGGTAAATGTCGGCAAAAGCGCCGTCCTCGTTCACGGCTTGGAGGGACGCGGCCGGAAAAACGAATCCGGGCTTCACGACTTCCAGGCGGTACTCTCCCGCATCCGGCGCGAACGCGAAGCGTCCGTCCTTGTCGGTGACTTTCGTCGCGACGACGCGACCCGTCTTGCCGTCGAGCAGTCGCACCGTGGCCAGATCGATCGGCACTTTGGTGCCGGCGTGATAGACGACGCCCCAGCGCCGCCGTTTTCGGCGAGAGAAGAGCAGGAGCGGTTGCGCCAAAAAGGCGAGAAACACCTGCCCGGCGTTGCCGATCGGCACGGCGGAGGAAAACGCCGCGCTGACGCTCGCCAAGATCGACAACAGCGAGACCGGCACGACGACCATCGTGTTCGCGGCTTGCACGTCCTCGCGCGCCGCCGTTTCGCTGGCAAGCGCGGCGAGCTCTTCGGCTGTGCCGAAAGCCGCATCCAATTCCTTCGATGACGGCAAGTAGTTGACGATCACGGCGAAGCGGGACACGCCGCTCGTTTCGGATTCCTCGCCGAGAATCCCCGCTTCCGTCAGCAGGTGGGGTCCGGCCGCGAGCGAGCCGACGGGCGCCTCAAGCGCAAAAGCCACTTCATAACTCGGACAATCGACCTGGCAGACTTTCCCATCGCGGCTCAACGAACGGTACGTGTACGGAAGGCCGTACGGCAGCACGTTGAACGGCACGTTCTGCAAATACACCAAGCCGCGCTCGCCGCCGTACGGCGTAATGCCGGCGTCGGAAATCATCTTGCCGGCGTCGGAGCCAAGCACGATGCCTTCCGGTGGCGCCGTCGGATATTTCGCGTTTTGCTCGTAATAAATCTCGATCGCGTTTCGGATCGTGCGCATGTCGGCAACGCGTCGGGCATCGCGCGCATTTGAGCGGACGAATTGATACGTCGTCGAAGCCGCCACGGAGAGAAGTCCGATGATGACCGTCGTGATGAGCAGCTCGATGAGCGTGAACCCTTTCGATTTCATGATGGTGTGATGGTCTTGCGAGGATAGCGGCACAAGCGCGCGACGGGGCACTTCCAGCAACGCGGCCGGCCCGGCACGCAGACGGCGCGGCCGAATTGGACGAAGACGCGGTTCACGTGGAGCCAGAGACCCTTAGGAATCAGCCGCATGAGCGCGAATTCCGTTTTTTGCGGATCAGGCGTGCGCACCCAGCCGAGGCGGTTCGCGATGCGGTGCACGTGCGTATCGACGGCGATTGCGGGCTTTTTGAAAGCATAACACAAAACGCAGTTGGCCGTTTTGCGGCCGACGCCCGGCAGCGCGACCAAGGCCTCCATCGTATCGGGAACGTTTCCGCCGTGCGCGTCGAGCAACGCTTCGGCGATCCCCTTCACTGATTTCGCCTTGGCACGGTATAAGCCGATCTCTTTGATCGCGTCCGCGATCTCCGACACGGAGGCTTTCTTTAGGGATGCGAGCGTCGGGAATCGTTTCCGCAATTTCGGATAGACCTTCAGCACTTGCTCGTCGCGCGTCCGGGCGGACAAGACGGTCGCCAAAAGCACGTCTTCAGGACGATCAAGCTCGACGGCACCTTTCCCGGGAAAGTGACGCCTGAGCGTTTCGATCACTTTGCGGATCGCGGCGGCTTCTGGCATACGGGGCAATAGTGCGCGCCGCGGCTTGCGACCCACATTTTCTTGAGCGACGCGCCGCAACGCCGGCACGGCTTCCCTTCGCGGTTGTAAACCCAAAGATGCGGCACGTTGCCGCCTTTCTCGCCGTAGAGGTCGCGATAGTTGTCGGACGAGGAACCAAGGCGCTTCACGGAGGCGCACAAAGCTTTCACGGCGCCGTCATACACGCCCTTCAATTCCTTTTCCGAAAGCGAGCCGACCGTGCGTTCGGGATGCACCTTCGCGTACCAGCACGCTTCGTCGGCATAAATGTTGCCAATGCCCGCAATGCAGCCTTGGTCGAGCAAGAGCGGTTTGATTTTCTTGTGTGGGCGCGCCGTCACGCACATCTTGAACCTCTTGAACGTGAACGACGGATCGAGCGGTTCCGGTCCGTACCCTTCTTTCTCGAAGAGAACTTTTTCGAGATCGGCGGTTTTCACGAGTTTCAAGAACCCGAACTTGCGCACGTCTTCGAACCAAAGCTGCTCCTTCTTATCGAGATGAAACACGACGTGCGTATGCTTGGTCGGCGTCTCCCTTTCTTTCTTTAAAAGATACGAACCGGTCATTTTTAAATGCGTGACGATCGTCCAGCCGTTCGAAAGGTGCGCGAGCAGGAGCTTCGCGCGGCGGCCGAAGGCCTTGAACTTCGCGCCGGAAGCGGCCCGCACGAGCGCGGCGGCCGACGGAAAAATTTTCCGACCGAAACGCACGTCCACGCTCTTCACGGAGCGTCCGACGAGCGCTTTTTCCATCTGACGGCGCAGGGTTTCGACTTCGGGGAGTTCGGGCATAGCGTGGCCAGTGTAAAAGAAAAGACGCCCCGGAGAAAGGGGCGTCAGGACGGATCGTATTCGGAGGCGTTCCCGGGAGGAGCCGTCTTGACCATCGGCTTCTCGACAGATGTGCGCTCGTCGACGCACGCCGCTTCTTCGAGAAGGTCTTCCGTGTCATCGTACTCGATGAAGGCGCCGCCGAAGTGTTCGAACGGCAATCGGGCGACCTGTTCGCGCCCATCATCGAACGTGACGGTCATGCGCACTTCCTCACCCAGAGCCTCGAAGTCGATGCGAACGCCATTTGAAAGATGGCGACCCATCGCCCGCTCGAGCGTCTCGACACCCTCGGCGAGCAGAAAGGTGACGGCGATCGCCCAGTCCTTGAAGAGCAGCGGCGAGAGGCAGTCCGGCAGCGACACGGCGAGCGTGTCCGGATCCTGCTCGTCATCGAACGTGATCAACACGTGCGCCAGACAGGCCCAGTCGTTCTCCGTGTCGATCGATACGTGCAGGCCGTAGCACGCGATCGGTCGAGTGACCGTGATGCCCTCGAGAGTGACGCGCTCGGCAGGCACTTGCGGGGACTCATCGTCATCGAGATGAAAGAAGTTCACGATTCCTCCTCCGTGATTGGAACGTCGGAACCCTAGTCGAAAAAAGGGAGCGTGTCAACCGCCCGTGCTACAATGGACGCCGTATGCGCACATCTGATTTTGACTATCACCTCCCAGAAACGCTGATTGCCCAGAAACCGGCCTCGCCGCGCGAGTCGGCCCGCCTTTTGGTATTGGATCGGAAAAGCGACACCCTCTCGCACAAGCGCGTGAAGGATCTCCCTGACTTTTTGAAGAAGGGCGACGTGCTCGTCGTGAACGTCAGCAAGGTCTTTAAGGCGCGGCTGGGCGGGACGCTGAATGACACGAAGAAAACCGCCGTTGAAATTTTCTTGGTGCGCCCTGAGGGCAAATTCTGGCGCGCGCTCGCGAAACCGGGCCGTAAACTTTCGCACGGATCGAAAATCACGATCGCGCGCGGATTCGTGGCGACCGTCGAATGGAAAGACGCGGACGGCTCGATCCTCGTCGATTTCGGCATGAAGAAAGACGCGGTCATCAAGCTGGCCGACAAAAACGGCGAGATTCCCCTGCCGCCCTACATCACGCGCAAACCGCGCGCGTCCGAATACCAGACCGCGTACGCCAAAAGCGTCGGTTCCGTCGCCGCGCCGACAGCCGGATTCCATCTCACCAAGGCCTTGATCGCGAAGCTGAAAAAGAAAGGCGTGACGTTTTTGGAAGTCACGCTGCATGTCGGACTCGGCACCTTCCTACCGATCCGCGCCGATGAGATCGATGCGCATCAGATGCACGCCGAGTGGGTTGAGATCCCAGAAAAAACCGTCAAGGAAATCTTGAAGGCAAAAGTCGAGAAGCGCCGCGTGATCGCCGTCGGTACGACCACGGTCCGCGCGCTTGAAGGCGCCGTTGCGCAATGCGGCGGCGAACTTTGCGCCTGGCACGGCGACGTGAATATTTTCATCCGTCCCGGTTTCAAGTTCCGCGTCGTCGACGCCCTGATGACGAATTTTCACCTTCCGAAATCAACGCTGCTCGTGCTCGTTTCAACTTTGGCCGGTCGCGATCGCATGCTCAAAACGTACCGCGAGGCCGTGAAGAAAAAATACCGCTTCTATAGTTACGGCGACGCCATGCTGATCGTCTGAGGTTTCAGGATTGACCGTGCCGCCCCGTAATGCTCAAATGGACATGGCCCTTACAAAGGAGGCGCCATGTCCATTTCGAAACCGCCAGAACACGTCTTTCCCTCCTCGGAGGCGCGCGAGCGGCTGTTCCAGGTTTCGGCGACGGACCTGGCCGACGGCAAGCTGCTGCTCGCGCAAGCGTACGGCCGTTGGCCGGTCGTGAAGCCGACGTTTTGCGACGTCTGGGCCGCCGCGAAAATCGACGGTACGCTCTACGGCGACTTCTGCGTCGACGCCGGAAACATTCCTGACGAAGCGCGCTTCATGGCGCTCAGGAAACTTCTCGGCGACAGTGCCGCCGAAGTCCCGGAGCGCGACTCGCTTTTGCGCGCCATGCTCGAAGAGCCCGATACGCTGCTCCTGGCCATGTGGGGAGAGAACGCAAACGGCGAGGCGTTCCTCGCGCTGTTCCACCACCCCAGCTTCACGGAGACGGAAGCCAAAAGCTGGCTCGTCACCATGCTCGGACGCGGAATCGTCCGCACCGGATCGGAGTCGTGAGATGACGAAAGACGATGACGACCTGAAGACCGTCTCCGAAGCGATGGAGGAATGGGAGACGCAGTTGCCCATGAACCATGGCGGACGGACGCTGCTCAAGGCGCTTTCCGACCTGGAAAGCGACGAGCTCGACCACCGCACGCTCGAAGGCGCGGAAGAAGCGGAGCGGCAAGTCTTCGACTGCCTGCTCACGCTCGGCACCACGGCGGACGGCCGGCTTAGGTACTTCATCTATCCGGCCGCGAATACGACCGAGGAGCTGCGCATCCGCGACGTGCTGCTCGACGCCCTGGCGGCCCGGCCGGAAAGGTCCGCCACGGCGGACGAAGCGCTGGCTGCCGTCCCCGAACCATTGACGACGCTCGTCTTCGCCTACTGCAGCACGCTCGACGACGGCACGCGGCGCATCGGCATCGCCTGGCAACGGGATCAGACCTTTGCGCAGGCGGTCGGCCATCTGAAGCTGCTCGTGCAGTTCATCCGCGAGCAAGAAGATGAAGCCGCGAAAGGCGGCAGCTGATGGAGACCAAGACCGGACTCGAAGCCATCAAGGCGCACATGTACGAGATGGCTGAAGGCGCCGACGCGTCGTCGTCGCTCTGGATCTATCTCGACTTTCTTGACGACCTGGTAAACGGCTTCCTCGCCTATCGGCCGCTCTTTGGAAACGTCGAATCGCTCGAAGAAATCTTGGAGCACGACGCGCTCGTCGTCATGGCGTACGAACACGGCGGCACGATGGCGACATACATTCACGGCGAGAACCCGGAAGACGTCGCGTCCGCAAGCGACGCGCTGCAAACGTACCTTGCGCACACGCTGCCGGGCTCAAGCGCGTATCCAGCGGAAGCGCTGTCGACGCTCGCGCACACCGGGCGGGAGATCGTCGCCGCGATCACCATGTCGCGCGCGCGGTCGGAACGTCCGGCCGTGATGCTCTTCTACCTGCCGATGTTCGACGAAGCGACGATCTTTGCCGCCCTGAAAGGCGCGATCGCCGTCGATTCCTAACCATCCGTACGGATGGTTTTTTATTTGACGGCTGCGGCGTTCCCTGATGGAGTGAGCATGCGTCTTTCCGGGAGGAAGTATGAAAAAGATGGACGGCGCGGACGTGTACCACTACGCCAAAACCCTCATGCCCGCGGGGCGGGACTCGAAGCTGCTCAGCCTGGTGTACGAGATCCACAGCGGCGATCTGGTCGCCGAGGTGCTCGAGGGAGAACCGGCGGCAGCCTCGTCAGAGGACCACGTGCTCGCTGGCGTCTACGCCTGCATGATGGAAGGCCGCGCGCCGAGCTTTCTTTTCAAGCGGTTCGAAGTCGCCGCCGGCGAGGACGACCTGATCGTGACCATGGCTGAAAAGATCGAGAGCCTGGAAATCAAGATCACCGTCGAGGAAAAAGGCGAGCTCAGCGTTTCCCATCCGCCGCATGTCGCCGCCGCCTTCGTTGCGGCGCAGGACCGGTTCGGCAGGTACAGCTATCTGCTCTACCGCCACTCGGACGTGGATCGCGAGCGCGCGATTCTGCTCGTCAAAGCGACGGCCCGCGCCGCCGCGGAGCAGATGCATGCGAGCACTCTTGAAGAGCGCGAAAAAAACTGAACGTTTTTCTCTCCCGGCAGCTGCGGCTGCGGGGATTTTTATTCGACGATCCAGCTTTTCTTGAACTCCAGGAAGCGGTCTTCCAAAATCGCTTTGCGCATTTCGCGCATCAGATTGAGGAGGAAGTGCAGGTTATGGATCGTACCGAGACGGAAATACGCGAGCTCTTCGGCGAGGAAGAGATGGCGAAGATAGGCGCGCGAATAGTTTTTGCACGTGAAGCAGCCGCATTCTTCGTCGATCAGGCGCGTGTCCTGCTCGTGCGCCTTGTTGCCGATTTCGATGCGGTATTTTTTCGAGCGTCCGGCCTTGCGGTTGAACAAGGCGCCGTTGCGCGCCACGCGGGTCGGTGAAACGCAGTCGAACATGTCGGCGCCGCCCTCGACGACATCAAAGAGATCCTCCGGCGAAAGCCCGACACCCATCGTATAGCGCGCTTTGTCTGCGGGCATGAGGTCTTCGATCCAACCGAGAATCTCGCGCGTCTTTTCCATGTTGTAGCCGACCGACTCGCCGCCGATCGCGAAACCGTCGAACGGGCGCGACGCGATGAACTCCGCCGAAGCGCGGCGCAAGTCCTTGTGCACGCCGCCCTGGACGATGCCGAAGAGCTGCTGTTTGAACGTCGGCGCATCCTTCTTGTCGGCAAAGGCCGCAAGACAGCGGTCCGCCCAGCGGTGCGTGCGCTCCATCGCCGTACGCGCTTCTTCCTCCGAGGCGCTGTCCGACGTGCACTGATCGAACGCCATGATGACGTCGGCGCCAAGTTTCTGCTGGATCCTGATTGCCTCTTCCGGCGTGAAGCGGTGGCTCGAACCGTCGAGATGTGACTTGAAGGTCACGCCGTCTTCGTCGATCTTTACCAAATTTCCCGTCGCCGCTTTCTTCGCGCCGAGCGAAAACACCTGGTAGCCGCCCGAGTCGGTCAAAATCGCGCGGTTCCAATGCTGGAACGCATGCGCGCCGCCGAGGTTTTTGACGATGTCCTCCCCCGGCCGTAAGTGCAAGTGATAGGTATTGTTCAGGATGATCTGCGCGCCGAGCATTTCCATGTCGGCCGCGTCGAGCGCCTTCACGGTCGCCTGCGTGCCGACCGGCATGAAAACAGGCGTCTCCACGTCGCCGTGCTCGGTATGCAAAACCCCCGCGCGTGCGCGCGAGTACTTGTCCTGATGCGTAAGCGTGAAGTTCTGGGACATAACGATCCATTCTGTCCGTAAAAACGGCGTTTGTCAACACAAAAACCGGGCCGAAGCCCGGTCTGTTGCCTCTAACGCTTCTTACCCTTCAACATCTTTCCGACTTCCCGCCAGCCGTCTTTCAGCTCGTGCGCCATCTCGGCAATCTCCTTTTTCGAAAAGGTCTTCATGTTGGCGTACTCGGCCAGCACGGAATCGACGATTTTTCCGTACGACGCCTTGGAGACGCCCCCGAGCTTCTTGGCATGCGAGAGCACATGCCCCTTCGCGTCTTCTGCCGCAGTCTTGAGCAGCTTCGCCTTCTTGTTCTTTTTCACCGCGTGCGCGAGCGCCACCGCCGCACCGATCAGCGTCGCGAGTGCAACGCCCTTACCCAAAAACTTTTTTGCATCGCCCATAGTCGTATTCAGTGAATGATGGTTGCAGTATAGATCAAAACTCCCCTTTCGGGGAGTTTTGCTTGTTACAACTTGGCCATCGCGGCGCCGAATTCCTCATCACCATGCTCGGGTTAATGCTTCAAATCAACGGCCTCCCCGTCATGTCGCTCGGCTGCGGAATGCCCATGATGCGGAGAATTGTCGGGGTGACGTCGGAGAGCATGCCGACCGGCGGGCTGAGGCTCAGGTCGCCGCCGACCATTTCTTGCGCTTCGCCGGCCATGCCTTCGAACTGCTGGCCGATGATCAAGAAAGGCACGGGATAGGTGGAGTGTTCCTTGTCGATCGATCCGGTCTGCAAATTGACGACCTCTTCGGCGTTGCCGTGGTCGGCGGTGATGAGCACGACGCCGCCTTTTTCGAGCGCCGCTTCGACGATCTTGCCGATCGAGGCGTCGACGACTTCTGCCGCTTTGACGGTCGCGTCCAGATTGCCGGTGTGGCCGACCATGTCACCGTTGGCGTAGTTGGCGGCGATCAGATCGTATTTTCCGGCGTTGATTTCCTTGACGATGCGCTCGGTGATGAGCGGCGCCGACATTTCGGGCTGCTGGTCGTACGAGGAAACCTGCGGCGACGGAATGATGACGCGGTCCTCGCCGCGGAAAGGATCTTCCTTCATGCCGTTCAAGAAGAAGGTGACGTGCGCGTATTTTTCCGTCTCGGCGATATGCAGCTGCTTCATGCCGGCGTCGGAAATGACTTTGGCCAGGCACGTCGAAATCGGCTCGGGCGGAAAGGCGACTTCGACCGGGAAACCTTTTTCGTATTCTGTCATCGTAATGACGAGAAGATCGCTGACTTGCGGGCGCGCGAACTTGTCGAAATCCGGCAGCGCCAGCGCCCTCGTGATTTCGCGCGAGCGGTCGGGGCGGTAATTGAAGACGATCACGGCGTCGCCGGCGCCGATCGTGGCGACAGGCGCGCCGTTCTCGGTAATCACCGTCGGAACGAATTCCTCGTCGTAGACTTTGGCTTCGTAGGAAGCGCGGATGGCCGCGAGCGGGTCGTCGCTCGTCGCGTCGGCCTTGCCTTCGACCATGGCGCGATATGCCTTCTCGATGCGATCCCAGCGATTGTCGCGGTCCATGGCGTAAAAGCGTCCGGAGAGCGTGGCGATCTTGCCGACGCCGTTCTTCTTCATGCGCTCCGTCACCGTGGTGATGAAGTCAATGCCGGCGTTGAACGTGGTGTCGCGCCCGTCGAGCACGGCGTGCACGTACGTTTCCTTGACGTCGTTGGCCTTGGCGAAATCAAGCAGCGCGAGCAGGTGCTCGAGCGAAGCGTGCACGTTGCCGATCGAGGCGAGGCCGAGCAAGTGCAATTTCGTTCCGTTCTTCTTCACGTGCTCGACCGCTTTGACGAACGCCATGTTCGTCGCAAATTCGCCGCCTTGGACGGCACGGTTGATGCGCGGCAGGCTCTGGTAGTAGACCTTGCCGGCGCCGATCGTCAGGTGGCCGACTTCCGAATTGCCCATCTCGCCCCACATGAGCCCGACTTCTTCGCCGGAGGACTGGAGCGTCATGGCCGGATATTTCGAGGCCAGCGCGCGGATGTTGGGGGTCTTGGCGATGGCGAGCGCATTTCCCTGGTCGGGCGGGGCGACGCCCCAGCCATCGAGAATCAGGAGTACGACGGGTTTCGGTGTAGGCATAGTCAGGCAAGTCTACTCTTTTTCAATCGGCCAGCAAAGAGCGTCCGCTCATCTCGTCCGGCGGGCGGATGCCCATGACGTCCAGGATCGTCGGGGCGACGTCGGCCAGTACGCCGCGCGGCAGCTCGCGCGCGCCTTTCAACGCCTTGCTCGCAACCACGAACGGCACCGGGTTGGCGGAGTGCTCGGTGACGATCGCGCCCGTCGCGACGTCGATCATGGATTCGACGTTGCCATGGTCGCCGGTCACGAACAGCGTTCCGTCCCTTGCCTCGACTTCTTTCCAAAGGCGCCCGATGCAGTCGTCGATCACCTCGAGCGCGCCGACCGCCGCTTCCAGGTTGCCGGTGTGACCGATCATGTCGGCGTTGGCGAAGTTCAGGGCGATGAAGTGGTATTTGCCGGAGCGCAAGCGCTTCAGCACTTCCGTCGTGACTTCCATCGATTTCATCTCCGGTCGCATGTCGTGGCGCGGAATGCGCAGCGACTCGATGCGCAGGCGCTCCTCGCCGAACTTGTGGTCGGGATAGCCGCCGTTGAAGAAAAACGTGATGTGCGAAAATTTTTCCGACTCGGCGACGTAGAACTGCTTCAGGTTCTTGAGCACCTCCGGCAGCGTGCGGTGCAATTCCCGGCTGGGATAAGCCGTGAGGATGTACGGCAGGTCCGGACCGAAGTCCGTCATGGCGACGAAGCGCGTTTTCTTCGGCACGCGGCGGCGCTTAAAGGCGTCCGGCACGCTCTTTTCGAAATCGTCGAGCAAGAAGGATTTGGTGAGCTGGCGCGCGCGGTCGGAGCGGAGATTGAAAAAGAAGATCGCGTCGTTGTCGCGCACCGTGCCGTGCGGCACGTGCTCCTTGTCGACGATGACGGTCGGCAGCACGAATTCGTCGGTCTCGCCGCGGTTATAGGCGCCGAGCAAGGCTTCTTCGGCGCTCGCTGCCGCAAGCCCTTCGCCGTTCACGATGGCGTGGTACGCCAAATCGACGCGTTTCCAATTCCGATTGCGGTCCATCGGATAGAAACGCCCCATGATCGTGGCGATGCGCTCGCCCGGTCGGAGTCGCGCCTCGATCTCATGCACCTGCGCCGTAGCGGCAAAGCGCGGGCTGTCGCGTCCGTCGGTAAAAAGATGCAACGCCACGTCGTCGATTTTCTGGCGCCGGCACAACTCCAAGAGCGCGTAAAGATGATCCATCGAGGCGTGCGCCGACTTGCCGGCCGAAATGAGGCCCATGAGGTGCACGCGCGTCTTGTATTTCCTGACGTGCTTGAACGCTTCAAGAAACGCCGTGTTCTTGAAGAAAACGCCGTCCTCGATCGCTTCGGTGATGTAGACGGCGTCCTGTTTCACGACGCGGCCGGCGCCGAGATTCATGTGCCCAGCCTCGGAATTGCCCGGCTGATGCTTCGGCAACCCGACGTGCTGGCCATGCGCAAACAATTCCGTGCGGGGATACTTTTCCCATAGCGCGGAAAGGTTCGGCAGGCGCGCCATCAGGACGGCGTTACCTTGCAGCCCGGCGGGAGCCGAACCGAAGCCGTCGCAAATCACGAGAACGACCGGACGAATCGCTTTTTTAGGCTCCGACTTCATCCTCGATTTCCATCAAGCGGTTGTATTTCTCGAGGCGCTCGCTCCTCGAGAGGGATCCAGTTTTGATGAATTCGGCGTTCACCGCGACCGCCAAGTCGGCGATCATCGTGTCGGCCGTTTCTCCGGAACGGTGCGAAACGGCGACTTTGTAGTCGCTGCGCTGCGCGAGGCGGATCGCGTCGATCGTCTCCGAAAGCGTGCCGATCTGGTTCACCTTGATCAGGATCGCGTTGGCCGCGCCGCGCTCGATGCCCATACGGAGCCGGTCGGCGTTCGTGACGAAGAAATCGTCGCCGACCAGCGCGATCTTCTTTCCGAGCGCGTCGGTCAATTGCTTCCAGCCGCTCCAATCGTCTTCGGCCATGCCGTCTTCGATCGAGACGAACGGCCATTTCTTCACGTACGACGCCCACATCTTGACCATGCCGTCGGCGTCCAGCTTGCGGCCGTCGGTGGCCAGGATGTATTTCTTCTTCTTCGCGTCATAGAACTCGGAGGTCGCCGGATCCATGCCGAATCCGACGTCCGTGCCGAGCTTGTAACGAGCCTTGCGCACCGCGAGCGCGATCAATTCGAAAGCCTGGGCGTTCTTCTTGAGTTTCGGCGCGAAGCCGCCTTCATCACCGACGCCGACTGAAAACTTCTTGGCCTTCAGGATGCCGCGCAGCGCGTGGAAAATTTCCGAGCCGCAGCGGACGCGTTCCCGGAATTTTTTCTGCTTCGGAATAATGATGCACTCCTGGAAATCGATGCTCCAATCGGCGTGCGCGCCGCCGTTCAAGACGTTCATCATCGGCAGCGGCATCTTGTATCCGTCTTCGCGCGGCAGGTCGAAAACGTCGCGCAGATAGCGGTAGAGCGGGAGCTGGAGGGACGTCGCTCCGGCCCGCGCGGCGGCCAGCGAGACGCCGAGGATGGCGTTCGCGCCCAGCTTCGACTTGTTCGGCGTGCCGTCCAAGTCGCACATGCGCGCGTCGATCTTGCGCTGTTCCTGCACTTCCATGCCGCGCAGCGCGTCGGCGATCGGGCCGTCGATGTTCTTGACCGCCTTCAAGACGCCCAAACCCCCGTAGCGGCGCTTGTCGCCGTCGCGCAGCTCATGCGCCTCATGTACGCCCGTCGAAGCGCCCGAAGGCACCGACGCCTTGGCGACGGTACCGTCCGAGAGCGTGATCTTCGCCTCGACCGTCGGGTTGCCGCGCGAGTCGAGAATTTCCCGTCCTGTAATTTCGCGAATGGTGGGCATAGCAAGTGAAACCTTACGCAGTAAGCGCCGCGCCGCCAGGCGAACCTGACGACGCGTCCGCTTCCGGCTTAAGGAAGGATTTCGTACAGCACCGTGACGTTGACGATCACGTCTTGCGATCCGGACGAGATCGAGGGAGCCGCTCCGCCGCCCATGCCCATGGCCGCATCTTTGGCATAGTACATCGGGGACGGCACGTAGCCTTCGTTCTCGCTGAAGCCGACCACTTTGCCGAGCTTCACGCCGGAGGCGTCCGCCAGCGCCTGCGCCTTCTTCTTGGCGGCTTCAAGCGCCTTGAGACGCGCCTGCTGGCGAAGGTCTTCCGGCTCGTCGATCGTGAAGGAGACGCCGCCAACCTGATTGGCGCCGAGATCGCCAGCCGCCGCGAGAATCTCGCCGATCGCGTCGAGATTGCGGACTTTGACGTCGATGTTCTGCGTCACCATGAATCCGCGCTCGACTTGGCGGCCGTTCACGTAGTCGTACTGCGGATAGATCGAGTAGTTGCTCGTTTTGATGTCTTCCGCGGCGACGCCGAAGCTCTTCACCTTTTCGATAATGGCGTTCATCTTGGTCGAGTTCTCCTTCTGCGCGGCGGAGACAGCCCTGTTGTCCGTCTGGACGCCGACTGAAACCGTGGCGATGTCGGGAAGCGCGGTCACCTTACCCTCGGCCGAGATCGCGATCGTGTCTCGCGAGGCGTCGGGCCTTCCGATGTAGTCGTTCTCCTTATACGCATTCGCTGCCATGACGCCGAGATAGACGACGGCCGTCGCGAGCAGCAGGTTCCAAAGCGCGCTCTTACCGGGCATGTTTCCTTCCATAGACGGAAAAAAGATTATGAGTTCTATTCGTCTATACGCAGCGGCTGGAGGCCGGGTAACATCGCGCCCTCAAGGAATTCGAGCATGGCGCCTCCTCCGGTCGACAGATGATCGATGCAGTCCGCGAGCCCCGTGCGCGTCAGAGCGACGGCCGTCTCGCCTCCGCCCGCGACGCCGAACGTCTTGCCTTTCGAACGCGCGGCGATCAAGCGCCCGATGGCGAGCGTGCCATGGCTGAACTTCGGCACCTCGAAAAGGCCGAGCGGACCGTTCCAGACGATCGTCTTGGCGGTGCGGATGTAGCCAGCGTAGGCCGTGATCGTCTTGGGGCCGATATCGAGAATCGATTCGTGGTCGCGACAGAGATCGAACGGTTCCTCCTGCAAATCGACGACCTGCGCGGTGCGCGGATCCTTGGAATCGGCGATCACGACATCGTGCGGCAAAATCAATTTCTTGTAGTACGGGTGCTTCATGAGCTCGCGCGCCGCCTCAAGATCCTCGTCCGTGCACGGCGTCAGCCCGATGCAGTGGCTTTGGGCTTTGAAAAACGGAGCGATTAGGGCTCCTCCCAAGAGCACCCGGTCGGCGGCCGAAAGCATTTGCGAAATGATGCCGATCTTGTCGGAAACTTTGGAGCCGCCCATCACCACGACGTATGGGGACTCGGGCGCATCCATGACACGGCTCAGCGCTTCGACTTCGGAAACGAGCAGCGGTCCGGCGTACGACGGCAAGTGGCGCGTCACGCCGACGATCGATGCGGCGGCCCGATGGCACGTGCCGAAGGCCTCGTTAACGAAGACGTCGCCGAGGCGCGACAGCGCTTCGGAAAAAGCCGGATCGTTGGCTTCCTCCCCTTTCTTGAATCGCAGGTTCTCGAGCATCGCGACATGCCCGTTTCCCAACGCTCTCGTCGCGTCCTCCGCCGCTTCGCCGACGCAATCCGCGATTTTTACGACAGGCGCATGCAAAAGTTCCGAGAGCCGCTTGGCCAAGGGATCCGTTTTGAACGAAGCGACTTTTTTCCCTTCTGGGCGGCCGAGGTGCGTCGCGACTACGACGCGCGCGCCAGCCTTACGCAAACGCTCGATCGTCGGCACGACTTTGCGGATGCGCCAATCCTCGTCGGCGCTCACCTTGCCGCGCGTCACCGGCACGTTGAAATCGGCGCGCAAGAGAACGCGCTTGCCTTTGAGCGATGTGAGCTCGTCGAGCGTGCGAAGCTTCATAGATTGTTGCGGCGAAAGACGGTCAACGGCGCGCGGATCAGCTTCCAGGCGCTCCTGAGCGGCAGCGTCCTCAGGAAATACCGGATGTCGGCGGCCAAGCGAACGGGCCAAACCCAGACGCCTTTAAAACGAATACCGAAGACTTCGCCGACGCCCCAAGCGCCGCCCATCGGCACGAGCGCGTGCATGGCCGGGAAACCGTACCGCGCGAGCGGATCCTTCCGCATCGCGCGCACGATATTCTCGGCGGCGAGTTCTGCTTGGTGAATCGCGCCCTGCGCAAGCTGCGGCACGGGCCGTTTTGCGGACGGATCGAAAAGCGCGATGCAATCCCCGACAGCCCAAGCGCCGGGCATGTTCCTGACCTGCATCGTGTCATCGACCTCGATCTTGCCGCGTTCATTCAGCGTCACTCCGAGATTCTTCATGATGGGGTTGGCGCGGAAACCGCCGCACCAAACGAGAAGGTCGGTCGTGACTTCCTTCTGGTTCTCGTTTTTGAAATCGCAGACGAGCATATCCATCGTCTCGCCCGGCTTGAGCGGACGCGGCGCCAAGACGACGTGGTCCTTGTGCGCGCCCTTGATGCAGGCGTCGAGCAACAGTTTCACGCCGAGCTTCTCAAGACGCGTCTTGGCCCAAGCGGACAACTGCGGATGAAGCGCCTGCAACGGGCGCGGCGACGCCTCGACAAGCTCGATCGAGTACTCGCTCGCGCCAAGCATCTTTTTTCGCACTTGCGTTTTCATGAACTGCGCCGCTTCGCACGCGAACTCGACGCCGGTCGGGCCGGCGCCGCCGATCAGGATGCGGATGAACGGAATCTCGTTGCGGCGTTTCTGTTCGACGAGATGCACGAGTTTGCGCTGCACGACGAGCGCGTTCTGCAGGCTGTACATCGGAACGGCATGCTGCTCGAGTCCTTCGATGCCGTAAAAGTCCGGCGAGGCGCCGAGCGCGACCACGAGATGGTCGAACGGCAAACCGCGGTCGTCGCAGAGCTTGACCGATTTGGTTTCCCAATCGACGCCGATGACTTCCTGGTACTCCACTTTCACGCCGAGGCCGGAGAGATGCGTGCGCAAATCTTCGTACGGCGTGGCGACACCGGATTTCAGGCGCTCTTCCGGCGCGTTGCCTGTCGCGACTTCATACAGCCAAGGGCGGTACAGGTGGTGCGTGCACTTATCGACGACGACGATCTCGCAGCCTTCGCGCTTGCCAAGACGTTTCGCCAATTGCACGGCCGTCGTCAAACCGCCGAAACCGGCGCCAAGAATCACAATACGTTCGCAGCGTTGAGGCGTTGCCATATATCGAGAGTATACCACGAAAAGAAACCGTGGATGTGTTCAGAAGCGTACCGTAACCAGTACGATCTCCGGCGGGCAAAACAGGCGGGCGCGGGGGCCGGATTCGCCGAGGCCGGCGCCGAGAACCAGGGGCACGCCGTCGAAGGAAAAGACGCCGCGGTCATAGCGGCGACCCAGATAATGCGGCAAGCGCATGACCGAGCCGACGAACGGCAGGCGGATTTGTCCGCCGTGGGTGTGGCCCGAGAAAAAGACCGTTTTCCCGGAACGCGCCTGAAGAAGCGCGGCGGACGGATGCGCCAGGTCGGGATTGTGCAGCATGACGAGCGAGAGATCCGCCATGCCGACATCGCGCAATGCCGCCGCCAGGTCGGTCTCGCCATACCAATCATCCTCCGCACCGGCGATCACGACCGACGCGCCGTCTTTTTCAACCCGCGCGGAGCGATTATGAAGCAGCGGAATGCCTGAGGCCTCGAACCACGCCAGCGCTTCGGTGCGCGATTTCCATTCGTCGTGATTGCCGAGAATCGCGTAGACGCCGAGCGGCGCGCGCATGTCCTTGAGCGGCGCGAGATGCGGCAACGCTTCCGCTTTTTCATAAAGAAAGTCGCCGCCGAGAAGAAGTACGTCCGGCTTCAGCGCTTGCGTTTTCCGCGCGACGTGCCGCACCCACGACCTTCCTTTATAAGGGCCGACGTGGATATCGGAGAGGAACGCGACGGTAAGACTGCGCTCCCCCGCTCCTACGGAATAGCGGCGGACGCGCAAACGGCGCGGCTCGATGAACGAACCGTAGAAGATCGTCGCAAAACCGGCGGCGCTTGCGAGCATCACCAGGATTCCGAACGATCCTTCAACCGATCGGCTCCAGAAAAAAGCCGCCGAAAAAAATGCCAACGCGCTGACAATGGCAAGATCAAAGATCTGCCACGGAAGATCGAGGACGTAGACCGGCTTGGAGTACTTGCCCGGCATTACCTGATCGCCTTGCCGACGCGTTCCGCCATTTCGATCAGGCGGTTCGAATAACCCCATTCGTTGTCGTACCAGGCGACGACTTTGACGAGATCACCGTCAACGACCTGCGTCAGGCCGAGATCGATGATGGCCGAATGTGGATTCTTGATGAAGTCGGAGGACACGAGTTCTTCGTCGGTGCAGGTCATAACCCCTTTGAACCGGCTGCTGGTGCACGCTTTCTTGAGCGCGAGGTTCACTTCTTCAACCGTCGTCGCTTTGTCGATCACGAAGGTAAAGTCCGCGAGCGAGACGACCGCCGTAGGGACGCGGATCGAGAGGCCGTCGAACAGGCCTTTCAATTCAGGAAGCGTTTCGGTGACGGCAATGGCGGCGCCCGTCGAGGTCGGCACCATATTGACGGCGGCGGCGCGGGCGCGGCGCAGATCCTTGTGCGGCCCGTCCTGCAGGTTTTGATCGGCCGTGTAGCTGTGGATCGTAGTCATCATCGCCTTTTTCACGCCGAAGGCTTCGGTCATGACGGCTGCGACCGGGGCGATGCAGTTCGTGGTGCACGAAGCGTTGTTAATGACGGCATGCTCCTTGTCGTACGTTTCGCCGTTCACGCCGAGCACGTACGTCGGCACGTTGCCGCCTTTGGCGGGCGCCGAAATAATGACGCGCTTGGCGCCAGCCGTGAGATGCTGCGAGGCGCCCGCTTCGTCGGTGAAGCGTCCGGTCGACTCGAGCACGACGTCGATTTTCAAATCCTTCCACGGAAGCTTCGTCGGATCCTTTTCGGCGATCACGAGAATCTTCTTGCCGTCGACGATGACGTGCTTCTCGTCGTAGGAAACTTCGCGCTCGTACGTGCCGTAGCTCGTATCATGCTTCAAAAGATGCGCCAGCGTTTTCGTGTCCGTCAGATCGTTGACGGCGACGAACTCGATGTCTTTCAGGCGTCCGAATCCGGCTTTGAAGGTGTTGCGACCGATGCGACCGAAACCGTTGATGGCGACGCGAATCATGGCTTGTAGAATTTAATGGTAGAGACGAACGTGGCGAAGACGGCGGGATCGGTCGTCGCCGCGCGGATGACGAGAGCTTCCTCGCCCATCGGAACGTACACGGCCTGCCGGCGCACGCGGTTCCTTTCGAAGGTCAGCACGAACAGAGCGTGGCGGCCGTCGACGTACACGTCGTAGAGCGCCGGGCGCGTACCGGCAAAATCTTCGGCAACGAGATTGGCGATTTCCTCGCGCGCGCCGAGCGGAACTGTTTCCATCAAGATACCTTCGTTGGCCGCGGCCGCTGTTGCCAGCTCCCGGACGGAACGGCCGAGACGGACGTGCGACGGATCAGTATCATCGACGAGCCAGCCGACCGGCAGCGCGAAAGCGAAGCCGCGTGACGGCTCGTCGCGACGCGTCCATTCATCGGTGTCGAGCGACACGGGCTGCGGCACCGTCGCCAGAACCGCCGTCATGGGCACGGCGAGCGGCGAAAGCGACGCATACCAAACGACGAAAAGCCCGTACGCGACAACGACGCTGATGAGCGCGGCTTCAACGGACGGAGACAACGCATGTTTCACCCTCCACAGAGACATACGCTCACAGTATAGGAGACATGACCTGCCGCGTGAAGTTCATAAAAACACCCGGGAGTCCAGGTGTCGTGACGTTCATGGGCCGTAGCGCGCATAGACGCAGACGGCGGACCGTTCGGCACTGCCGGTTTCCGGCACGCGAGACGGGTCGGCCGCGTCGTAGGCCAGGCCGTCGATGACGGTCACGACGACGACCTTGGGATCGTACGCCGGATTCATCACGGCGGAGCCGCAGATCTTTTTGCCGGTGCCAGCATGCACCAGAACCTTCTCGCCGTCGCAAGTCTCCGGCACATGATCCCAAATACCGAGCTCATGGCCGACTTCGTGCGTGGCGACGCCGGCCAGCTGGTGCGCTTGAAACGTTCCTTCCGGCGTCTTCGTCATGCACTTCGCCATCATCGTGACGTCGCCGTTCGGGTACGCCCAGGCCAGAATCCTGCGCGTGACCGCGCCGGTTTTCGCGTCACGCTCGACGCACTGGCCGTCATCGGCCGTGACGCGGATATCGGCGTCATCCCGATCGTCGACCTCGAGACAGAGCACGTTCTTCATCCGCCATTCCCGGCAACCGCGCAGCACGTCCTCCTTGGGCATGCGCGCGTCTTCCTTGACCCAGACCCGAACGACCCTCAGCGGATCATCCGCATCCGGCTTTGCCGCATTGATCCTGTTCGGACGGGTGCCGCAGCTGAGAACGACCGCGAATGCGAGAAGCGTCAGGTATCGCACGTGCATCGCAACCTCCTTTGCACATGTCTCTCTACCCTACCATGAAACGAAAAACCGCCCTTGTGGGCGGTTTTTGTTGGGCGAGCATCGTGCAGAAAGCCCGAGCAGGTCGGGATTTTCTGCGCGTTGCGTTAGCCAGGGACTTGCGTCGTGGACTCCATCGCGAAGCGCGTGAAGCGCTTGATCTGGATGTTTTCTCCGCACTTGGAGATCGTCTCTTTGACGACGTCCTCGATTGTCTTGTCTTCATCTTTGATGAAGGCCTGGTTCAGGAGGCACACCTCGGAATGCCACTTGGAGAGCTTGCCTTCGAGAATCTTTTCGACGACCTCGGCAGGCTTGCTCGATCCGGCAAACTCCTCGGCGTAGATCGATTTTTCCTTTTCGGTGACTTCCGGCGGAATCGCGTCTTTCGACACGTAGAGCGGATTCATGGCTGCGACCTGGAGCGCGAGCTCGTGGCACAGTTCCTTGAAACCGTCGGTGCGGGCGACGAAGTCGGTTTCGCACAGGACTTCGACCATCGCGCCGACTTTGCCGTTGCCGTGCACGTAGGCGTAGACGAGCCCTTCGGAGGTGTTGCGATCCGATTTCGATCCGGCCTTGGCGATACCCTTCTTGCGCAGCAGCTCGGCGGCCGCGGCGAGGTCGCCGTTCGCTTCCTCGAGCGCTTTCTTGCACTCGACGATGCCGGCGCCGGTCATGGCGCGAAGTTCGGAAACGGTTTTGGCGTCGATCATAGTAGTTGGTTGAAGAACGAATGGATGCGGCGCGCGAGGCGCGGCGTCTTACGCGGTGATGACGCGGGCCGGTTCGGCCGATTCCGCTTTGACGGCTTCAGCCTTCTTCACGGCCATGTCCTTCTCGCGGAGCTTGCGGCCTTCGGCCACGGCTTCGGAGAAGAGGCGCGTGAAGAGTTCAATGGACTTCACGGCGTCGTCGTTGGCCGGAATACCGTAGGTAATGTCTTCCGGGTTGATGTTGGAGTCGATCAGGGAGAAGATCGGAACCTTCTTCGCGCGCGATTCCTCGACCGCCGTCTTTTCATGCTTGGCGTCGATGACGAACAGCGCTTCCGGGAGCTTGGTGAGGGTGGCGATGCCGCCGACCTTGCGCTCCATGTCTTCGATCTCGCGATCGATGACGACGCGCTCCTTCTTGGTGTACTTGTCGAAGCCGCCGGTGTCGCGCTTCGTGCGGTACTCGTTCAGCTTCTTGATGAGCTTCGAGAGTTCCGGGAAGTTCGTGAAGGTGCCGCCGAGCCAGCGGGTCGTGATGTACGGCGCGCCGCAGGCCTTGGCGTACTTCTCGACGATCGGCGCGGCCTGGCGCTTGGTGCCGAGGAACACGATCGTGCCGCCCTTGGCGGTCATGTCGCGCGCGGCGTCGAGCGCTTCCTTCAACTTCAAGACGGTCTGTTCCAGGTCGATGATATGGATGCCGTTCCGGGAACCGAAGAGGAACGGCTTCATTTTCGGGTGCCACTTCGAAACCTGGTGGCCGAAGTGGGCGCCCGTCTTGAGAAACTCAAGAAGATCGGGGATCTCGTACATAGAGAGAAAACTCCTTTTATCACCTTCCCGGCCGGGACTTCCGTATCCAGAGGATGGAAGCGCCCAGGAGTGTTGTCGGGAATGTGAGGTTAATAATGGGCGCACTATAAAGGGGTTCCCGCCGCCTGTCAAGCGGGAATCTTGACGTTTGGCCGAAAATTGGGTAGTTTGGCGGGTCGCTCTTTGCGCTCCCGAGAGACGTTTCTCGCGCGCCCCATCCCAAAACCGCCCGAACGGAGGCACCATGACCGGACTCGAACAGCTCATCCGCGTTCTCCAGAACGAACCGCTCTTCCAAGAAGCCTACGGCCACCTCGTCATCGTGAAGCGCCGCGGCCCCTTCGTCCTCCTGAACTACAACCAGGACTGCCAGAAGCGCGCCGCGTGGGACGACGTCACGAGCGTCTGCCGCGGCCTGATCGTCGACACGCGCGACTGGTCGGTGGCGGCACGCGGCTTCGACAAGTTCTCGAACGTCGGGAACCATCCCACGTCGACGAAGTTCGAAGATCTTCCCGACCTGCCGTTCACGGCGTTCGAGAAGGTCGACGGCACGTTCGGCATGATGTACCGCGACGAGCACGGTGAAGCCTGGATCGCGACGCGCGGCAGCTTCGACACCCCGCAGGCGCTGCGCGGTACCGAAATGCTGCGCAAGCTCCGGCTCGAAGCGCTGCCCGAGGGCTACACCCCGATCTTCGAGATCGTGTACCCGAAGCAGCACGAGACGGCGGGAGACGTCGCGCTCTCAGTCATCACCTACGACTACGAAGGACTCGTGCTCCTCGGACTCCGTCACCGGGTCACCGGCGAAGAGCTTCCATGGAACACGGTCGTCGAGGTCGCGAAGGCGATCGGCGCGCGGCTGCCGAAGACGTATGCGTTCTCCTCGTTTGAGGAGGCGTACGCGGCGGCCAAGGCGCTGCCGGCGGATCAGGAAGGATTCGTCCTCCTGTTCGCGAACGGCCTGCGCGTGAAGGTGAAGGGGCACGCCTACTGCGCCCGGAGCCGGAGCACGTGGGGCATCTCCGCGCCCAACATCCTCGACACGCTGGTCGCGGGCGGCAAGCCGGCGTACCTGAAGCTCGTCGCCGATGCGAACGAAGAGGCCCGCATCGAAGCGGACCGCATCGTCGCGGAGATCGACGCCAAGGCGCGGGCGCTCTGCGTCGAGGCGGAGTCCGCGTTGTTCTGCGGCCCGTTCACCGAGGATCGCAAGACCTTCGCGTCATGGCTGCGATACAACGTGCGGAAGGAACTCCACGGAGCCGTGTTCATGCTCTTCGATCACAAGGAACCGAACTGGTACAAGCTCGTCCGCGATTTCGATCGCGCCGCTCGCCCGTCATCACGCTGATGGCGGGCGTTTTCTATTCGAAAAGAAAAGCCGCTCCACCTTTTATGGGGAGAGGCAACCGGCCGTCGCGGCGATCTCGAAGGGATCGCGAACGCCGTAGAGACGCGTACCGTCGGCGAAGATCCAGACTGGGAGCGTCGTGCCGTATGGGACGCCGCCTTGCTCGCAGGCGGAGACGAAGCCGACCGTGCCTTCCGGCGCGCAATCCGTATACGGGACGTCCGCGGATTCCGGATCGAACATCTGCAGCTGCCTGTGGCACTGCGGGCACCACGACGCGCCGTAGAGGCGGGCGCCGGCGGATGCGAGGCAGGCGCCGAGCGATTCGGAAGGCGGCGAAGGTTCGGAAGCGGGCGGCGGAGCGCAGCCCGAAAGAAGAACGAGCAGTATGACGAGGCGGAGCGGCATGGAAGCCTCCTTCTTAAGCCAGACTACGGGCTTTCTCCCCTTCCCGCAAACCCCAAAGCGCCAGGGCTTGCCAACTCTGCGCGTCCCTGCTATAGTCCTCGCCGTAGTCAATCTATGAAAGCCGACACCCACCCGACATATTTCCCGGAAGCCAAGGTCGTTTGCGCCTGCGGCAACGCCTTCACGACCGGAGCCACCGTCAAGGAGCTCTCTGTCGAATTGTGCTCCGCCTGCCACCCGTTCTACACGGGCAAGCAGAAGCTGGTCGACACGTCCCGCCGCGTCGAGAAGTTCCAGGAGCGCACCTCGAAGAAGCCGTCCTCGGACACCAAGGCCACCGGCAAGAAGGCCCGTACCGCCAAGCGCGTCGCTCAGAAGGCTGCCAAAGCCTCGAAGTAGCTTCGCCGAACCCCGCCCGAAGCGGGGTTTTGGTTATCTGCGTTATACTGCTTCCTATGAACGTCCCCGTCGAAATCGAAAAAAAGCGCGCGCGCTTCCGCGAGATCGAAACCCTCCTGTCGCAACCGGAGGTGATTTCTGACAACCAAAAAATGCGGGCGCTGAATCAGGAGTACAGCGAGCTGCGCGAAGTGCTCGACATCGCCGAACGTTACGAGGCGCTGGAAAAGGAGTCCGCCGATACGGCGGCGATGCTCAAGACGGAAACCGATCCGGAACTGAAAGCGATGGCCGAAGCGGAAGCGGCGCGTATCGTCGGCGAGCTTGGCACCGCGCGCTTGGCTCTCGAAGACGCGCTGGTCGAACCCGACCCGCTCGACAAGAAAAACACGATCATCGAAATCCGCGCCGGCGTCGGCGGCGACGAAGCGGCGCTCTTCGCGGCGGAACTCTTCCGCATGTACGTCCGCTACGCCGAAAAGCAGGGCTGGAAAGTCGCGGCCATTTCGCAAAGCTTGAACGACCTGGGCGGCATGAAGGAAGCCGTCTTCAGCGTGCAAGGCAAGAACGTCTACCGCCAAATGAAATACGAGTCCGGCGTGCACCGCGTCCAGCGCGTTCCCGAAACCGAAAAGGCCGGGCGCGTGCACACGTCGACCGTCACCGTCGCCGCGCTGCCGGAAGCGGAGGAGATCGACATCAAGATCGATCCGAAGGATCTCCGTATCGACACGTTCCTCTCCGGCGGCAACGGCGGCCAGGGCGTGCAGACGACCTACTCGGCCGTGCGCATCACCTATCTCCCGACCGGCATGATCGTCGCCTGCCAGGACGAACGCAGCCAGATCCAGAACCGCGAGAAAGCGATGGCCGTGCTTCGCGCGCGCCTGTTCGCTCTTGAAGAAGAAAAGCGCCGGAAGGCCCGCACCGATTTGCGGCAAGGCCAGATCGGCACCGGCGAGCGTTCCGAAAAAATCCGCACCTACAACTTCCCGCAAGACCGCGTGACCGACCACCGCATCAAGCAGTCCTGGCACGGCATGCCGGCGATCCTGGCCGGAGGCTTGGACGAGATCATGCGCGCGCTCCACGAGGCCGACCGGGCGGGCACCTTTGGTGCCGGTGGTGATTCCGACGAAGAATGAAAGCTGTCATTTTTGCAGCGGGTCTCGGCACTCGTTTGCGTCCCCTTACGGATACGATTCCGAAACCGATGATCGAGATCGGCGGCAAGCCGATTCTTCAGCATACGATCGAGGCGCTGCCCGAAACCGTTTCGGAAATCGTAATCGTCGTCGGCTACCTGAGCCAGGCGATCTGCATGCGTTTTGAAAACACCGCCCGCGTCCGCTGCGTGGACCAAACCGACCTGCGCGGCACCTACGACGCCCTACTGCGCGCCAAGCCGTTTTTGGACGCCGAACCGTTTTTGGCGCTGAACGGCGACGACCTCTACGCGCGGGAAGATTTGGAGCGTCTCGCCGCGGCCAAGCCCTTCGCCATGCTCGCGCACCGCGTCCCGGCGCCGAACCCGTACAGCCACCTCGAAAGCGCGGACGGCTTCTTGAAGAAGATCGTTCCGAACAAGGACGTCGTCGGTCTCGAAGCGCATGAAGTGTACGTCGGCGCCTGCCTGCTCGACGCGCGCTTCTTCGATCTCGAACCGGCGGCGCTGCCGAACGGCGAGTTCGGCTTGCCGCAAACGCTGGCGAAGCACCTGGATAAAAATCCTGTTCAGCTCATCGAGTCGAAATTCTGGATGCCCGTGGGCACGCCGGACGAACTTGAAGCCGCACGCCGCGCCACGAGGGTTGACTGAACGCGCGCCGCGTGATACCACGGCACCGTCCAACCTGGAGGAACACGTGAAGAAAGTCTTTCCGCCGCTTCAGATCCGCATCGGCCAGCTGCTCTTCGCCATCAAGTGGCTCGGCTGGGCCAGCCATCACGCCCATGCGGCGCACTGGAAGGAACCGAGTCCCGACGGCTTCGCCGGACGCGAACGCGTCCGCGAGATCATCAGCCGCTACGGCATTCCCGGCCCCATCTACGTCGGAACGTTCCTCTGGTCGGAGATCACGGAGCTCTTCGAAGCCAACCCGGAGATCCATGGCCACGCCCTCGACGTCTCCGGCCTCCTCAACAGCTGGGCGCAGCACTTCGCGAAGCCCGAGGAGTGCCTCGGCGGCCTCGCCCGCTTCCTGCACGCTCTCGCCAGCGGCGAGCTGACCGAGGCCGACTTCATGGAGAAGCCGGCCGTCTGATCGACGCACGCTCCGTCTCTCGCGGAGCTTTTCTTTTTGTCGTACAGTGCCCGCATGCACGTACGCGATCTCACCTCTGCCGCCGCGAGCCGCTTGAAACGCGCCCGCATTCCCGAACCCCTTCTCGAAGCGGAGTCGCTTTTGGCGCGTCTCTTGAAGAAGGATCTCGCATGGCTCTTGGCGCACCCGGAGGCGCCCGTGTCGCCCGCCACGGCGAAAGCCTACGCCACGGGCGTCGCGGCGCGCGCCCGGCACGTGCCCTTCGCCCAGATCATCGGCGAACGCGGCTTCTACGGAAGGGTGTTTACGGTTACCAAAGACGTCCTGATTCCCCGTCCGGAAACGGAGCTGCTCGTGGAAGCCGTGCTTGCCCGGACGAAAGACGGCGAAACGTTCCTCGACATCGGCACCGGCTCCGGCGCGATCGGTCTGACCCTGGCCGCCGAACGCGCGAACAACAAAGCCGTCCTCTACGACGTCTCGGCGAAGGCGTTGGCCGTAGCGAAGACGAACGCGCGAAGGCTGAAGCTCGGCCGCCGCGTCCGTTTCGCCAAGATCGATATTTTGAAAAACCGGTTCCAGGAACCTCGAGGCCCGGTGGCGATCGTCGCCAATCTTCCGTACCTGCCGATCGCGACCTGGAAACACGCGCAGCCGGAAGTCCGTATGCACGAGCCGAAGCTCGCGCTCGTCTCCGGCAAAGACGGTCTCGACCATTACCGCGCATTGTTCAAACACGTGGCTCGTTGGAAACGCCCGCCGAAACTTCTCGCGCTCGAAGCGGAGCCGGGGCAGTTCAAGGAGCTGGCGCAATTGGCGGCATCAGCCATGCCCGGCGCGTCCGTCACGATCCTGAAAGACCTGCACCGCGACGAACGCATCCTCATCGCCGAATACCAAAACGCCCCGTGAGGGGCGTTTTGCTTTGCGAGGAGATTACTCCTTCGCGGCTTCCTCGGCGGCCTTGGCGGCTTCCTCGGCAGCTTTCTTTTCTTCGGCCTCGGTCTTGATCGCCGTGACGTCGACCGGAGCGGCGTTCTCGAGCGCCTTCAGCTGGTCTTCGGTCATCGGAGCTTCGACCAGGACAACCACGGCGTTCGCGTCTTCCAGGACCTCGATGCCCTCGGGGAGCTTGAGGTCGCTGACGTGGATCATGTCGTCGAACGACTTCAGGACCGAAACGTCGACGTCGATGTTGTGCACCAGGTCGCCCGGCAGACATTCGACGCGCAGGCTGTCCATGCTCTTCACGAGCGAACCGCCCTGCTCCTTCACCGCAGCCGACTCGCCAACGAAGTTGAGCGCGATCGTCACCTTCAGCTTCTCCTTCAGGTTCACCTGATAGAAGTCGACGTGGGTGTAGCGGTTCGAGAGCGGATCGACCTGCCAGTCTTTGACCAGACCCTTCACCGTGCCGTTACCCTCGAGTTCGAGGTCGAGCAAGGTGGATTCGCCGGCGGCCTTGAAGGCCTTCGTAAAGACGTTGTACGGGACAGCCAGGTGGTGGTTCTCGGTTCCGTGTCCGTAGAGGACCGCCGGAATGAGACCCTGCGCACGCAGCTTCTTGGCCTTCACCTTCACGTCGCGTTTGGTGAGAGGCAGCTTGATTGCATCCATCGCCATAGGGCTACTCAGCAATAAGAATTATGGTGGGATGATAAACGCAAAAGCCGACCCTGTCAAGGGCCGGCTTTGCCGTCGGGTTTACATGTACTCCAGGACCGCGTCGATGAAGTCGAACGAGCCGTCGCCATCCTGCGCAAGCAGTTGATGTACGCTGATGACGTCGTCGGTCGTGACGGCCGTTTCGCGGGTGGAAAATTTGCGGACGTCGTCGAAGGTCAGGTCGGTGATGAGGCCGACCGAAGAGACGCCGGCGTTCGAGACAAGCACCAAAGCCAGGATGGAGTTCCAGCACTTCTTACAGCGGATGTGCAGGAGATGGCCATCTTCTTTTTCGCCCAGAACGCGCGCCTCCATCGGGTTGTAATTCGTTTCGCACAGAGGGCAAAACGAGATCATCCGGAGGCCGTCCTGATAATAGCTTGGCGTAGATTGTGAAAGCGGAGCCATAGCCTTTGGTATTGTGGACGAACTTTGTTTTACCTTCACACGATACCATTTTTTGCAAGACTTGTCGAGTGTATAACTGGCGAGCAGGTAATCAAAGCGCCTTAACTTTGCCTGCGAAGCCATCCCGGCGCAGGCCGGGATCCAGGATCCAAACGTACAAAAAAGACGCCTTCGAGAGGCGTCGCGCATATCGTTTCAGAGTCGCGGAGCGCGCCGTTGCGCCAGCATCGCGTCGAGCTGATCCCACATCGCTTGAGGGTTCCCATCCGCATCCAACGCCGCATTGTTGTCGATCTCGACGTCGCAACGCGCGCGTATCTGTTCGAGCAGCGCCTCGGTCGAAGCAGCCTCTTCGGCATCGAACTGCGCCCGCGCCATGCGCTCCTCGCCCTTCTTGTCCTTGCGCCGGCAGGCGCGTTCGAAGCGATTGTCGGCGGAGGCTTCGATCCAAACGAGCGTCACGTTCGGGCGTCCGAAGTCGGCGATCAAGCGGTCGACGTCCGGCGGAAGGCGGAGGCCGTCGATGATCGCGTCCGTTCCTCGCCCGGTTCGAAGGCGCTCATGAAGCACGTTTGTCATGGCCTCCTGGCCCTTGAGCCCGCGCATGAAATCGGAAAGAGCGATCAGTTCGGCCCGGCTGTTCATGTGCCGATCGAAGCCCCATAAAGCGAACGTGTCGTAGAGAATGTCCGAGTACGTGTGCGTTTCGCTGGCTCCGAGCGCCATAGCGACATAGCGCGCGGCCGTCTCTTTTCCGGCCAGTTTGCGGCCTGCAAACGCCCAGACACGCTTCTCCGTCGGTGGCTGGCGATTGTTCGCGAAACCGTACGGCCAGTTGCTTGCATCGCCCATGGATCACTTCCTTGTTCAAGAACCGTTCCTGACGCGCGAAAAATAACAAAACAAAAAACGCGCGTCAATCATGCGACGGCGCGCGTTTTTATCGTAGATCCCTTCGAACAACAATCTTGTTCACCTGCTTTTCAGCTTCTTCGCACGGCGATGTTCTGCATGAGCGCGATCAGAACGAAGTGCATGACGAGCGAGGTGCCGCCATAGCTCACGAACGGCAGCGCGAGGCCGGTGACCGGCAGGATGCCGGAAGCGACGCCGATGTTCACGAACGTCTCGGAAGCGATCAGTACCGACGTACCGATCACGAGGAAGAGCGTGAAGTCGTCACGGGACGTCGCGGCCAAAACGTACAGGCGCGAAAAGAGAACGCCGAAGAGACCGAGCAGGATCAGCACGCCGATGAAGCCCATCTCCTCGGCGATGACGGAAAAGATGAAGTCGGTTTTCGCTTCCGGCAAGAAGCGCAGCTGGCTCTGCGAACCGGAAGCGACTCCCCTGCCCGTCAGCTGTCCGGCGCCGATCGCGATCACCGATTGCGTGACGTTATAGCCTTGCCCGAACGGATCGCTGGCCGGGTTCAAGAACGTCGCGATACGTTCCTTTTGATACGGCCGCAGGAGGAACAGCCACGAGACCGCGCCGAAGGCGATCGCGATCGCGGCCATCGTGAGGAGGTGCTTGGCGCGAAGACCCGAGACGAGCACCATGCCGAACCAGATCGAAGCGAGGATGATGGCGCCGCCCAAGTCCGGCTGCAGCACGACGAGCAGGAGCATGAGAACGACCGTGACCGCGCTCTGGATTACGACGCGGATATCTTTCGTATAGCGCCCGTGCGTCGCCAGGAATTTCGCCATGATGATGATCAGCACGACCTTGGCGAGCTCGACGGGCTGGAAGCCGGCGGAACCGATGTAGATCCAGCCGCGCGTGCCGCGGATCACCTGGCCCGTGACGAGCACCGTGAGGAGAAGCAGCATCATGCCGAAGTACATCGGCACCGTGACGAAGGACAGCCAACGGTAATGGAAGCCGACCGTGCCGACCGCGACGATCAGAAGGCCCAGCGCGAAGAAAAACAGCTGCTTCTTGAAAGCGCCGAAATCGCCGTCGGCGCCGAGGCCGATCGAGTAAAGCGCGAGGAGGCCGAGACCCGTCAGCAAAACCGCCGAGCCGAAGAGCAGCCAATCGAATTTTCGGTACGCCTGGATCGTGCGTTGCAACATGCGTCAAAGTTCCCTACGATACTACTGAAACCCACCCCCTATGACAATGCGCGCAACTGCGACCGTCTCGCTCATCACGCTTCTCGCCGGCATCGGCCTCGCCAGCTGGTTCTTTTTGCGGCCCGGGGATTCCGGTACGCGCATCGACACGAGCCGTGCCGCCGTCATCAAAGAGATGCGGCAGCTCGGACGGCTCGAGACCTCTTCATTCACGATCGAGAAGATCATTGAAGCCAAAAAGGACGGCGGCGGACCCTGGCGCAACATTTTGTTCGGCGACAAATTGCTTCTCATCGCCCACGGCGAAGTCGTTGCCGGCTACGACCTGAGCGGCCTTTCCGAAGACGACGTCGAGAAAACCTCCGACTCCCTGCGCGTGCGGCTCCCGGCACCGCAGATCCTCTCAGTCCGTCTCGACAACGAGAAGACGCGCGTCTACGACCGCGACCAGGGCATCCTGACCCGCGGCGACAAAGACCTCGAATCGGAAGCGCGCCTCGCGGCTGAACAATCGATCCGCGACGCCGCCTGCGCCGCCGGCATTCTCGGCGAAGCGGAGGAAAACGCCGTGAAGCAGCTCAAAGCCGTCCTCGGCGCGCTCGGGTATCCCGACAGCATCATCCAGAGTCCGGCAGGAACGTGTTAAAGAAAAAAACCGTGCGCTCGACGCACGGTTTTTTTGCCTCTCACTTTTCTCATCCGCGCGGCGAACGGTACACGTACGGATCGAAGATGTTGATCTCGGGTACGACTTGAACCTTCGTGACTTGCGGCAAGAGCTGGTACCAGAACAGTTGCATCGGCTTTCTCTCCCCCGCCGCCAGCGTATCGACCTGCACCTTGTTCACGCCGACGATGGCGTCGCCGCGATAGAGCAGCACGAGGAGATCGATTTCGTAGTAGCCGTAGGCGGTGCCGTTCACCAAGGTGAAGGTGGCGCTCGACGACGGCACGGTCGCGAGCGGGTCGGAGGGCAGGTACACCGGATTCTCGGCGCGGATGTCGAGACGCGGAGCGGCGAAGTCGGCCGCGCTCGAAGCGCCTTGCAGGTCGACGCGTCGCCAGGTGCGGCTCTCGATCTTCAACTCGACGCTCGCTCCGGAAGAGGAAGAGGCGCCCAGCTCGCTCAGATACTTGGCCTGCCCCGGCAGGATGAACGTCTTCCGCAACGGCTGCTCGGCGCCGCCGACCAGGAACCGATATTCGATGTCCGCCCAGAAGGTCGCGTTCCGGTTTTCAACCGGCGCCAGGATGTCGATTTTCCCGCTGCCGCCGGAAAGCACGATCGGCGCGCCGATCTGAATCTCCTCGAGCCTCAGACTGTTGAAGCGACCGTACTCCGGCGACGTCATTTGGCGGATCGCTTGCTCTTCCTTTATACCGCCGATCGCCAGCCAGTCGATGAATCCCCAAAAGCCGGCGCCGATCAAGATCGCGTCGAAGGCGATGAAAATTCCGAGCCCGGTCTTTTTGACCTGCTCCTTGTGATCCACCCACCACTGGCTCCAACGGAGCTCTTTGTCGGTCGCGGCGCCGACGGATTCGAAGCCGCCGTTCAACGGATCTGCCATACCTTCTAAGTATAGCAGATCGTTGATTCCTCCCTTGTCGCCGCGCCTCATTCAGGGTAGGATATGCCCGTATTCACACCTCTTTCCGCTATGGCCAAAGACGAGAAAAAAACCTCTTCCAGCTACGGTTCCCAGCAGATCCAAGTTCTTGAAGGGCTCGATCCGGTACGCAAGCGCCCGGGCATGTACATCGGTTCGACCGGTCCGGAAGGTCTCCATCATTTGATTTGGGAAGTCGTCGACAACTCGATCGACGAAGCGATGGCCGGACACGCCAGCGAAATCACCGTGCGTCTTTTGCCGGGCGGACTCTGCTCCGTCGAAGACAACGGCCGCGGCATCCCGGTCGACACGCACAAAGATTACAAAGTCTCGGCGCTCGAACTCGTCCTTACCAAGCTCCACGCCGGCGGCAAGTTCGGCGGCGGCGGCTATAAAGTTTCCGGCGGCCTCCACGGCGTCGGCGTTTCGGTCGTGAACGCGCTCTCTACGTATTTGAAAGCGGAAGTGAAGCGCGACGGCCAGCTCTGGGAACAGGAATATAAGGTGGGCAAGCCGCAAGGCAAAGTGAAAGCGGTCGGCAAAGCCAAGGGCACCGGCACCACGATCACCTTCAAAGCGGATGATTCGATCTTCACGACGACGGAGTACAGCGTGAAGGTCATCCTTGATCGTCTTCGCCAACAGGCCTACCTCACCAAGGGCATCAAGATGGTGTTCATGGACGAGCGCGATCCGAAAGACGTTTTCACCTACGCCTACTACTTCGAAGGCGGCGTGCAATCGTACGTGCGCCACCTGAACCGCACCAAGACGCCGAAGCACGATTCCGTCTTTTACGTGCACAAGCCCGTCGACGGCATCGAGATCGAAATCGGCATGCAGTACGTCGACGACTATAAGGAAACGCTGTTCGCCTTCGCCAACAACATCGCGAACCCCGAAGGCGGCACGCACGTCGCCGGCTTCCGCACCTCGCTCACCCGCATCCTGAACAACTACGCGCGCAAGCAAGGCTACTTGAAGGAGAAGGACGACAACCTGACCGGCGAAGACACGCGCGAAGGCATGACCGCCGTCATTTCGGTCAAAGTCGCCGACCCGCAGTTCGAAGGCCAGACCAAAGCCAAGCTCGGCAATCCGGAAGTCCAACCTGCCGTCGCGACCGCCTTCGCCGAAGCGCTTGAGATTTATCTCGAAGAGCACCCGGCCGACGCGCGCGCCATTCTTGAGAAGTGCCTTCTCGCCGCCCGCGCCCGCATGGCCGCCCGCGCCGCTCGCGATACCGTGCTGCGCAAAGGCGCGCTCGAAGGTTTGACGCTCCCGGGCAAGCTCGCCGACTGCTCCACCAAGGACGCTGCGCGCTCCGAGCTCTACATCGTCGAGGGCGACTCCGCCGGCGGCTCCGCCAAGCAGGGACGCAACCGCGAATTCCAAGCCATCCTCCCCCTTCGCGGCAAGATCCTGAACGTCGAACGCGCGCGCCTCGACAAGATGCTCGGCAATGACGCCGTGAAGTCGCTGATCATCGCGATCGGCACCAACATCGGCGAAGCCTTCAAGATCGAAGACCTGCGCTACAACCGCATCATCCTCATGACCGACGCGGACGTCGACGGCGCGCACATCCGCACGCTGCTCCTCACGCTCTTCTACCGCTACTTGCCGGAGCTGATCACGCAGGGCCACCTCTATATCGCCCAGCCGCCGCTCTACCGCCTCGCCTCGGGCAAAGACGTCCGCTACGCCTACGACGAAGCCGCCAAGGAAGCGATCTTGAAGGAGATGCTCGCGCTCAAAGCCGCCAAGAAGGAAGAAAAGGCCGCGACCAAGGCCGCCAAGAAAAAAGAAGAAACGGCCGAAGAGCTCGCGGCGGAAGCCAGCGCGGAAGCCGCCGAAAACGTCGACTCCGAAACGGGAGAAATTACCGCGGTCGGCGGCGTGGCGATCCAGCGCTACAAGGGTCTCGGCGAAATGAACCCCGAACAGCTCTGGTCGACCACGATGGATCCGGCCACGCGCGTCATGAAGCAAGTCACGGTCGATGACGCCGACAAGGCCAACGAAATCTTCGACATCCTGATGGGCTCGAACGTCGAGCCGCGAAAGAACTTCATCCAGACGCACGCCAAGAAGGTGAAGAACTTGGACATCTGATCGCAAAAGAGAGCCGCGAGGCTCTCTTTTATTTCACGCTTTTGAGAAACGCCCGCCACGCGACCCAGGCAAGCAGGGCGCCCGCCAGCGCGTCGACGACATAGTGCTGTTTCGTAAAAACGGTGGAGACGGCGATCAGGGCGGCCCAGGAAAGCATCCAAACTTTCCACCGAGGACGGTCGTGAGAAACGCCGAAAGCGAACAGGAACGCGAGCGAGACGTGCAGGCTGGGGAACAGGTTCGTCGGACGGTCGTTGGCGTACAGCGTGGCGAGCCAGCGATCAAAAACCGACACGCCCTCGATAACCGGACGCTCGATCGTAAGCGGAAGAAAAATGAAAAACGCGGCGGAGACGGCGATCGTGCCGGCAACGGCAAGCGCGTACTTCCGATAGGTTGCCCGATCGCGCATCGTGTACAGCAAGAGGAGCGGCATGACGAACGCCGAAAGATACGGGACGACGAAGACGCTCACGAGCGGTACGGCGCGCACCGGATCCCACGAAAGCGTCGGCGCCGCCCGTCCGCCGCCCCAATGCCCAACGCCCAAATACGCCAGCGACCAAAGGCCGCAGACAAGCGCGAAAATGAAAACGCGTTCAATGACGTTGCGCGCGGATTGCATACGGACAGTGTACAACGATCTGCGCGCGCGGAACATCAAAAAGAAAAACCGCGCCGAGACGGCGCGGTCAGCGAGCCTGCGGGCGCAGGCTGCGCGAGAGTTCCTTCAGCGTTTTCATCGAGCGATCGAGTCCCTCGATCTTCGCCTGGGCGTCGGCTCGGCTGTCATCGAGCGTGTCGAGCGCCGCTTGGGCCGATCGTACCGCGGCGGCTAGCGTCTTGCGGACGGGAACCGTCGCCCTGAGGTGTTTCGCGAGCTCGTCACGCTGCATCTGGAACAACTTGATGAACGCATCGAGCGCGTTGGGATCCGTTTTCGGCGCGGGAGCTTTCCGCCGCTTCGCGGCCTTCGGCTTCCCCTTCGCTTTCTTGCGAACCGCTGGCTTCGGCTCCTCGTTCGACGGAGGCTCCGGCTCTTGCGCGGGAACGACGTGTACAACCTCCGCCCTCGCCGCATCCGAGACCGTTGCCTCCTCTTGTACGGAGACGTCTGGCGCCGATGCCTTCTCGGCGACGGCGAGGCTGACGTATCCGCGCCGCTTGCGGTTCAAGAGACCTTCCTTCACCAAGCGGTTGAGCTGCAGCTGGCCCGCCGCGGTCGTAACGACCACCTCGGCTTCAACAGCGAGCAGCAGCAGATCCTTCGTCCGAAAGATCACGTCGGGCTGCATGTAGGAGAGCGCCCAGGCGCGGAAGCTGCCGCGAGGCGACATCTTCCGCTTGGCCGGGACAGCGGTCGGTTCCTCGGCTTTCTCCTCGGCACCCTCGTCCGCGTCCTCTTCGACCACCTCCTCCTTCGCCTTCGCGCCTTGGAGCACCTCGATCTCCACGAGCTCGTCGACGGACGCGGTCGCGTCCTGATCAAGCTGCTCGGGTACCGCGGCAGGCGCGCCTTCTTCGGAAGACTCGTTGTCCTCCTTCTCGACCCGCTTGAACATGCCGCCCTTCACGCTTTGAAGCTCGCCCTCCTGAACGAGCTTCTTGGCCGCTTGGAGCACGAAGTCGCCGCGCAGGCGATCCTTTTCTCCGACGCCGCAGAAACCGCGAAAGTCTTCCATGTCGTAGAAACCGGCGCCGTCGGACGTCACCCTTGTCAGGATGATGCGGGCGTATTTCTCGACCGACGCGCGTGCGCTTTCTCTGGTTGTCGGGTTCTTGTTCGAGCCGAGAGGATCCATGCTGGCCTCCTTCTGAGTCTGGGACTCATGCCTCAGCCTGCCCGTGCGCGACGACATCGTCAAGAAGAAAAAAGACGACCGTCTTAGTCGTCGTCGGTCCAAGCGAGCCTCGGGAGGAATCTCTCGGGTATGGGAACGGCCGGATCGCGCAATTGTCTCGACAACATCGCGATGGCTTCCGCGGCCGCCTGGCCGTCCCGTGTAAGAAAGAACGCGCCGTTCGCATGGGCAACCCAGCCGCGCCGCCGCAGGAGGGAAAATGCCTCCGCCGCTTCCAGATCATCCTCCGCCGCACCGGCGCGCGCCGCAGCCTCGAACGTTTCGTGTCCGGCGACGCAGAAACCGAGCAGGCGGAGATAGCGCATGAGCCAGCGTTCGGCCACGCTTGGATACGGCCAGTCCAACCGGTGCGTCACCGCAGCCTCCTGTTCAGGGTACCCCCACCCTACTCCTCTCGCCGCCACGGTCAATTGACACCGATCTCCGGCCGTGCTACAGTAGTTGCGAACAGAGACCCCCAGGGGTCTCTTTAAAAAACTTCATTTGGTATGAGCCTCAAGGAAAACAAGGTTATCCGGTACTTCTACGAAGCGAAGGAGGAGCTCGAAAAGGTGACCTGGCCGACGCGCCGCCAGACGATCATTTCGACCCTCATCGTGATCGGCGTTTCGATCGGCACGGCCGCCGTCCTCGGCGGCATCGACTTCGGATTGAACCTGGCGCTCCAAGCGGTCGTCGCCAAGTAAGCTATGCCGAAACAAGTACTCCAACAGGGTCGTCGCTGGTACGCGATCCATACCTACTCGGGCTACGAGGAGAACGTCTCCGACAACCTGAAGCAGCGTATCGAATCGCTCGACATGCAGGACAAGATCTTCGGCGTCATGATCCCGAAGGAAAAGAAGATCAAGATCAAGAACGGCAAGCGCAAGACGGTTGAAGAGAAGATCTTCCCCGGCTACGTGCTGGTCGAAATGGTCGTGACCGACGACTCCTGGTACGTCGTCCGCAACACGCCGAACGTCACCGGCTTCATCGGCACCGGCACCACCCCGACCCCGCTCTCCGACGAGGAAGTGAAGTCCCTCCAGAAGCGCATGGGCGTCGACGAGCCGGAATACAAGATCGACGTCGAACCGGGCTCCCCCGTCTCGATCGCCGACGGCCCGTTCAAGGGCTTCGAAGGCAAGGTCGCCGAAATCGACGAAGCGCGCGGCAAAATCAAGGTGCTCGTCAACATGTTCGGCCGCGAAACGCCGATCGAGCTCGACTTCCTCCAGGTCAAGAAGATCTAAACGGAAGAACAACCCGCTTGTTCAACAGAAAAACGCCTCGGCTATGCCGGGGCGTTGGTGTTTCAGGAACCGTCGTCTTCGGAAGCGAGCCGATGGCCGCGCGCGCGTTCGAGTCGCGGCAAGAGCACTTCTCCGGCCGACTCGCGGGAATCACCGATGTAGATGTGCTTGCCTTCGCGTATCTTCTGGACGATAAGATCGTAGAAGTCCAGGCTGTCGCGCACGACATCGCTGACGGTGTCACGACCGGTTGCTGCGCGAGTGGACTCCAGAGCGTCGCTCAGTTCCTGCGAAGTTGCGATCGTGATTCTGTATCGCTTCGCCATCATTTCCTCCTACGCCGCAGGTCATCATATTTTACCCTACCTGTCAACGTTCCAATACTGAAAAACGCCTCGGCTATGCCGGGGCGTTGACGTACTACGAGATAAACAGCGGCGACGACTTCCGGTCCGTGAGCCATAGCGCCGTGGCAAGGCCGAAGATCGGCCAGAGGGGCATGCACGCGATCGTCACGGCGATGGCGAACAGGAAAGTCCCGATCGCTTCGAGGGTTTGGATGATCTCTAGAAGCATGGAAACCTCCTACCGCGAGGGTATGCCCTCTGTTTCCCTTCGTCAATCGCTCCCCTTGCCAAATCGACAGGTTTCCGGTACTCTCCGGCTACGTGCGCGGCGTGGCCGTTTAGGCCAGCTTCTCCCGACGCGCAAAACCATATCCATGGCCAAGAAAGTCAAAGCCATCGTCAAAATCCAGGCCCCGGCCGGCAAGGCGACTCCCGCCCCGCCGATCGGTCCGACCCTGGGCCAGCACGGCGTGAACATCCAGGACTTCGTCCAGAAGTTCAACGCCGCCACCGCCAAGCTCGGCGGCGACATCATCCCGGCCGTCCTGACCATCTACGAAGATCGTTCGTTCGACTTCGTCCTCAAGACGCCGCCCGCTTCGACCCTCCTCATGAAGGCCGCCGGCCTCGAAAAAGGTTCCGGCAAGCCGCTCCAGGAGAAAGTCGGCAAGGTCACGAAAGCCCAGATCCGCGAAATCGCGGAGAAGAAGCTTCCCGACCTGAACACGACCTCCATCGAATCGGCCATGCGTACCATCGAAGGTACCGCGCGCCAGATGGGCCTCGAAGTGAAGCCGTAAGAGAAAAAGACTCCCGCGAGGGAGTCTTTTGTTGCAAAAAGGCCGTTTTTTTGGCAAGCTGGTCACATATGAAAAACACCATCCGCCAGATTTATTTCTACGCGGCGACCCTGATCTTCCTGATCATGTCGGTCATCGCGCTGATCTCGCTCCTGAACCTCGGCTTGAAAACGTACGTCTTCACCAAGGCCGACAACGCGTACGGCATGCGCTGCGACGAAGCGGGCATGACCTACTACGAGCCGCGCGCCCTGCCGGTCGAAATGATGAAAGACGGCGAAGCGCCCAAGCCGCTCAGCGACGAAGAAAAGAGCCAGCGCAAGGCTGAATGCGAACGCGGTTTGGCCGAGCAGAAATCCGCCGAGCGCCAGCGCGATCTCGTCCAATGGATCTCGATGCTCGCCGTCGCCGGCCCGCTCTTCCTCCTCCACTTCAAGTGGGTGCAGAAAGAGCGCGAGACGGAGCTCAAGATGAACGCCTAAAAGAAGGTTGACAGGAATGCCCGTATCCCCTAGGATACGGGCATTAAGTTCTAACGCATGTGGGAGCCGAAAGGCACCTGACCACACGATATGGGCAAGAAATTCAAGGCCGCGGCCGCGCTCGTCGATCCGAAGAAAACGTATTCGACCGCCGAAGCGATGGAGCTGGCCAAGCAGACCTCGACGACGAAGTTCGACGGCACGGTGGAAGTTCACATCCGCCTCGGCATCGACCCGAAGAAGTCCGACCAGCAGGTTCGCGGCACGGTCTCGCTTCCGAACGGCAGCGGCAAGACCAAAAAGATCATCGCCTTCGTCTCCGCCGACAAGGAGAAGGAAGCGAAGGACGCCGGCGCCGACGCGATCGGCACGGAAGAAACGATCGCCGAGATCGCCAAGACCGGCAAGTTCGAATGGGACCTCGCGGTCGCCACGCCGGACATGATGCCGAAGATGGCCAAGGTCGCGAAAGTCCTCGGTCCGAAGGGCCTCATGCCGAACCCGAAATCCGAAACCGTCAGCACGAACGTGACCAAGATGGTCTCGGAACCCAAGAAGGGCAAAGTCGCTTTCAAGAGCGATGACTACGGCATCGTGCACACCGTGATCGGCAAGGTCTCGTTCGACGCCAAGGCGCTCGCCGAGAACTACGAAGCGCTGCTCGAAGCCATCCGCAAAATCAAGCCGTCCTCTTCGAAGGGCGTCTACCTGAAGACTGCCACGGTCGCGACCACCATGGGTCCGGCCATCCGCACGATCTAAGCGAAAGAACCGATCCCGAAAGGGGTCGGTTTTTCGTCACTTGCGACGCCTCGCCCGAGGCGGTAAGGTTTGAACACTATGACCTCTCTCCAACGCCCGTCCTGGGACGACTATTTCATGGGCATCGCCAAGATCGTGGCGACGCGCGGCACCTGCAACCGCCTCCAGGTCGGCGCGGTTCTGGTGAAAGACCGCCGCATCGTGGCGACGGGCTACAATGGCGCGCCGCCCGGCATGCCGCATTGCGACGGCCCGGCCGGCCATCTCATGGAAGAGAACCACTGCATCCGCACGGTCCACGCCGAAGAGAACTGCGTGCTTCAAGCCGCCGTCATGGGCGGTAACGGCACCGTCGGCTCGACGCTCTATACGACCCACTCGCCTTGCTACCATTGTTTCAAGGCGTTGGCCGGTGCCGGCGTGAAACGCATCGTGGCCGGCGCCGAGTATCGCTCCCCTGCCGTCGTCGCCGCGCTGCCGGAAGCGGGCATCACGCTCGATTCCTACCAGCCGTCGCGCGAATGGACCGAGCGCCTGGCGCACGCCTTCACCGCACCTCTCGAAAATTACGTCTCCAAAGCATGAACAAGATCATCATCGGCCTGGTCGGTGAAGCCGCTTCCGGCAAAGGCACCGTCGCCGCTTACCTGCTCGAAAAGTACCGTGCGAAAACGCTGGCGTTTTCGACGCCGATGAAAGATTGCCTGAAGCGCCTGCTCGTTCCCCTCTCCCGCGAGAACCTGACGGCGTTTTCCGAATTCACCCGCAAGGCATACGGTGAAGACTTGTACGCTCGCGTCGTCGCGGAAGACGCCAAGAACTCCGAGGACGCTTTGGTCGTTGTCGACGGCATCCGCCGCCCGGCCGACTACGCGAATCTGAAAGAGCTTTCCGGCTTCCATCTGATATACGTCACCGCCCCGGTGGAACTCCGCTGGGAGCGCGCTCGCAAGCGCGGAGAAAAAGCCACGGAAGCGACGATGACGCTCGAACAATTCAAGCAAGAAGAACTCCTGCCGACGGAACTCGAGATCAAGGCGATCGGACAGAAGGCAGAATTCATCGTCGACAACAGCGGCAAGATCGAGGAGCTGTATACCTCGATGGAATCGATCGTCGAGTACATCAAAGCCGGCGACTTCGACCACCCGCATCCGCATCGCAACAAAATTCACCCGACACTCTGATGCACGTCCGCATCACCCGCACGCGGCCCGACGCCGCGTTGCCCGAATACAAGACGCCGGGCGCCGTCTGTTTCGACATTGTTTGTGTCGAGGATATCGTGCTCGAACCGAAAAGCATGGCCGACCTTCCGACCGGCCTCGTTTTCGGCATTCCCGAAGGCTACATGTTGCTTGTCGCTTCACGTTCCTCGACGCCGAAAAAAGGCGTCCAGCTGCCGCACGGCATCGGCATCATCGATCAGGATTACTGCGGTCCCGAGGATGAACTCAAGCTCCGCGTCATGAACTTCACCGACGCACCGGTCGAAATCAAAAAAGGCGACCGCGTTTGCCAGGCCGGCTTTGTCCGCATCGACCGCGCCGTTTGGGACGAGGGCCCGGCGCTGACCGACAAAACGCGTGGCGGCTTCGGCACCACCGGATAAAGGGGCTTGGGGCCCCTTTTTTCTTATCCACAGGCTTGTCCACTTCAACAGGTCGAAGCGGGGTGATGTACTGCAGAAACGAATCCTTACCCGCCACTCCATGCCGAAATTTTCCGATGAAGAAAAGGCTCTCCTTGCCCCGTACGTCACCAGCACGGAAGACGACATCTTTGCCGTGAAGGGCCTGGACGGCATGACGGGCGCGGTCTACGCGCGCTACAGCCGAGCACCTGGCGGTTTCCGCGAAACGCTCCTCAAGGAGTTCATCCGCGAAGGCGCCATCGACGCCAAGAAGGCCGGCGACCTGATCGAGCGCGTCTTGATCGCCTACGGCGACGACTCCGTCGGCGAGCTCGAGGGCGCGCACGTTTCATTTGAAAGCATCTCGACGCTCGTCACCAAAGAAATCGAGGATCGCCGCATCGGCGGCTCCCCCATCGAGCAGTCGACGCGCTACGTGTTTTACGATCAGAAAGACGCCGAAGGCCGCTATCGCTATTACCGCGATCCGGCCATCATGGCTTCCGCGCATGCCGGCGCGTACGTCGAAACGATGGATTTTATTTTCTCGACGTACTGCGAATTGATCCCGCCCATGAAGGCGTACTACGAGCAGCTCAAGCCGCTCGATGCCGCCGAATACGACGTGAACGGCGACGGCGTGAAGGAACGCTACGCCGAGCTCACGGACGAGAAGCAGCAGAAAGCCTTCCGCATCACCTATCAAGCCGATATCCGATCGAAAGCCTGCGACACGCTCCGCGCGCTTTTGCCGCTTTCGACGCTCACCAACGTCGGCATTTTCGGCAACGGCCGTTTCTTCCAGACGGTCATGACGCATTGCTACTCCTCGGCGCTTCCGGAAGCGCGGGACGTCGCCGCGCGCACGCACGCCGCGCTTGAAAAAATCATTCCGCGGTACGTCAAACGCGCGAAAGCGAACGAGTACACGATCGAGACCAGGAACGCCGTCCGCACGCTCGCACAAGCGCTCTTCGCAGGCATTGCGCCGCAGGAGGCCGCGCCCGTCGCGCTCTTGGACCGCACCGCCACGGAACGCGAAGCCGACGATCTCACGCTCGCGCTCATGCTGTACCCGCACCTCACCCACCCGCTCGCGCAAATCCGCGAGGTGGTGAAGTCGTTGTCTGACGAAAAGCGCAACGCGATCATCGCGACCTACATCGGCAACCGCAAGAGCCGCCGCGACCGCCCGGGTCGCGCGCTGGAAGGCGGCTACCCGTATACCTTCGACATGCTGGTCGACTACGGCACCTATAAGGATCTGGAGCGGCACCGCATGGCCAGCCAGGAACGCCAGAAGTTCACGCCGCTCCACGGATTCTCCATGCCGGAAGACCTGAAGAAAGCCGGCTTCGCTGATCGCGCCGAGGCCTGCCAACAGAAAGCCATCGCGCTTTACGAGCGTTTGCTTTCCGATTTCCCGGAACAGGCTCCGTACGCGACCTTGCACGGCAACCTCGTCCGCTGGACGCTCGGCATCAACGACCGCGCGCTCATGCACCTGATCGAACTGCGCTCGACGCCGCAGGGCCACCCGACATACCGCCGCGTCGCCCAGCTGATGCACAAGGCCGTCGCTGCCCGTTCTTCGTGGCGCGCGGAGGCGATGAAATTCGCCGACCACAACGACTACTTCTGGAGCCGCGCGGATTCCGAAGCCAAGCAGCGCGTGAAGGAAGCCGAACTCGAAGCTAAATCCTGACATGAAGGGATTCTTCCTGAATTTCGAAGGCGGAGACGGCTCCGGCAAGAGCGCGCAGATGAAGATGCTCGTCGAGCGCTTGCGTTCGCTCGGCCGCGAAGTCGAGACCATCAGTTTCCCGCAGCACGGCCAGCCGTCCGCAAAAATTATCGACATGTATCTGCGCGGGGAGTTCGGCACGCGCGATGACGTCGGCGCCTACGTCGTGGCCGCGCTGTACGCCCGCGACCGCCAAACCACGAAAGAAAAAATCCAAGGCTGGCTCGATGCGGGAAAAATCGTGGTCGCCGATCGCTTTGTCGCATCCGCGATGGCCTATGAAAGCGCGTTTTTTGCCGACCCCAAAGAACGCGCCGTCTTCCGCCTTTGGGTTGAGGACCTGGAGTTCGTCCGCATGAATCTCCCCCGCCCCGACCTGACGCTGATCATGTCCGTTCCCGCCGCGCTGCGCGACATGCTCGTCGAGAAAAAAGAAGCGCGCGCCTATACCGCGGGCCAGGAAAAAGACCTGCACGAGCGCGACCGTGCCTACCAGGAGCGCGTCGAGATCGCCTACCGCGAAATCGCCGATCAGTTTCCCAACTACGTCCTCGTCGACTGCGTGACGGCCGAAGGCGAACTTCCATCGATCGAAGCCTGCCACGACCTCGTCTGGCCGCACGTCGCTCGCGCCCTCGAAATCGCACCCGCAACGCCTTGACTTCACGGTCAGGGCGTTGTACGTTTTGACGTCCCGCAAAGGAGGTACCCGTGGGATATATCCTCTCGCTCCTTACCAAGCTCGATGCCGCGGTCCAGAAGCGTTTCGACTCGATCTGCTTCTTCCTCATGCGCCGCTTCGGCGTGCGGAAGTCGATGATCCGGTATGCCATCGCCGCCCTTGCGGCAACCGCGCTTGCCTCGGCCTTCCTGCAGCTCGGCATATGGTACAGCCATCCACTGCTCTTCAGCGTCATCGCTGCCCTCTGCGCGCTCACCATCATGATCGAGCAGGCGGGCGACCTTGAAAAGGACCGGCAAGCGGAGAGCTCGATCCGGACAGGGTCTGAAGCCGACATCGGCGCTTACGATTCCGCCAAGGTCGCATGGCTGATCTCCGGGATCGTCACTACGGCCGCTTTCATAGATAAGCCCGCCAGTATCGCCGTATGCTTCGGACATTTCTTCGTCTGTGCCTTGGCGCACGAGTACCTCAAAAAAACCCCCATGAACCCGCCCGCCGAAAAGGCGCGGGAGCATGTCGGAATGCCTCAGCCCACCCCCGCCAAGTCCTAGATCGGGGGCTTTTTTTATGCGGAAACACCTGCTAGGATGGGCGTACTATGACTTTGGAGCCCGTGATCGGGCTGGAAATCCACGTCCAGCTCAAAACAAAATCGAAGATGTTCTGCGGCTGCGACAACCGCGCCGAAGACGCGCCGCCGAATACCGCCGTCTGCCCGATTTGCATGGGGCATCCCGGCACCCTGCCCGTCGCCAACGCGCAAGCGATCAATTACGGCATTTTGGCGTCTTTGGCCATCGGCTGCCGCATCACGCCGCAATCGAAGTTCGACCGTAAAAACTATTTCTACCCCGACCTGCCGAAGGGGTATCAGATTTCGCAATTCGACAAACCGGTCGGCGTCGACGGCAAGATGACGCTCGAGAATCCGTACGCCAAAGGCAACGAGCGCACGGTCTTCACGATCGGCATCACGCGCCTCCATCTTGAAGAAGACGCTGCCAAACTCCAGCACGCCGAAGGCGGGCGCGCTTCCCTCGTCGACTTCAACCGCGCCGGCACGCCGCTCGCGGAAATCGTCACGGAGCCCGACTTCGCTTCCGCCTCCGAAGCCAAGGCTTTCCTGCAAGAGCTGCGCCTCATCATGCGCACGCTCGGCGTTTCGGACGCCGACATGGAAAAGGGTCACCTGCGCTGCGACGCCAACGTCAGCCTGCGCCAAGTCATCGACGATCCGGCCGTCGAGAAAGAATCCGTCGCGCGCTTCAACCCGAAAACGGAAGTGAAGAACCTGAACTCCTTCAAGGCCGTCGAGCGCGCCCTCGAATACGAAATCCTGCGCCAAACGAAGCTCTGGGAGATCGGCACGCCGCCCATGGTCACAACGACGCGCGGCTGGGACGAAGACAAGCAAATCACCGTCGAACAGCGCGTGAAAGAAGACTCCGCCGACTACCGCTACTTCCCCGAGCCCGACCTGCCGCCGCTCGAACTCGCCGAACTGGAGAACGCCGTGCGCCGGACGATGCCCGAGCTGCCGGAGGCCAAGCGCCAGCGCTTCCGCGAAGAGTATGCGCTCGGAACCGCCGATGCCAAACAAATCGTCGAAACGCCCGGCCTCGCCGACTTCACCGAACAGACCTTCTCCGAGCTCAGGGAATGGCTCTCGTCGAGCGGCGAAAAGGAAGAATGGGACGCGGTCAAACCGAAGTTCGCCAAGCTCGTCTCCGGCTGGCTGCTCTCGAAGCTTCTCGGTCTCATGGCGGAAATCAAAACCGATATCCGCATCGCCAAACTCACGCCTGAGAACTTCGCGGAATTCCTGACGCTGCTCCACGCCGGAAAAATCAACTCGACGTCGGCGCAGGAAGTCCTGCGCGCCATGCTCGAAAGCGGCCAGGACCCCTCGCAAATCGTGGCTGAACGCGGGCTCGAGCAGGTCTCCGACCTCGGCGACCTCGAACTCGCCGTGGACAACGTCATTCTCGCCAACGAAAAGGTGGTCGGCGACTATAAGGCCGGCAAACAAGCGGCAATCATGTTCCTGGTCGGCCAGGTCATGAAGGAAACCAAAGGCAAGGCAAAACCCGATCTCGTTCGCGAGATCCTCGAAGCGAAACTTGGGAAGCTTTAACCTTTTCTTCTATGCCGCGCCACAATGCCGCCGAAGCGATGCCTGTCCCTGAACCGAAAGCTGCCAAGCCGGAGAAGAAGAAAAAGCACTTAAAGCTGGTTGAGAACACCGAAGAGATCCAGCTCAAGGACAGCGACCTCGAGGAGATCGAAGATCTGACGCATGAAGCGAAGGAAGATACGGAAGACGTCACCGAACTCAAGGAGAGCGATCTCGAAGAAATCGAAGATCTGACGCATGAAGCCCGGCGGATCAAGGACGAGGCGGCAATGCAAGAAGCCCGGAAGAACCTCGAAGCCATTCCGGACATGACGCAGGAAGCGCGTCTCATGGATGAAGGCGATCGCGTCGAAGAACTGACGGCAGCCTCGGCGCGGAAAGCCCAGGTACGAAGCGCCGACGAAGTCTACCCGATGGACAACACGATTGCCCGCAGCACCAAGCCGAAGACCTCTTTGCTCAGCCGCATCAAAGGCTGGTTCGGCGGAAAGTAATCGAAAAAGCCCCGTCCGGGGCTTTTTTGTTTCCGCCAAGGAGCCGCAGGGGCGCTGGACAGACGCGACGCGGCGCGGCAGTCCCTCTGAGAGATTTCGTACGTGCGTGAGAAGTAGCACCGTCGAAAAATCCCCTGCGGCTCTCTGGCGAAAAACCGATTTTAGCATCGGGCAATGGGACCGACAAGATGCGCATGTGCATAAATGAAAACTCCTCCCGTTCGGGAGGAGTCCGGCTTACGCCGCTTTGGAAGGCAGGATCTTGAAGATGCCGGTGCCGCAGGTCGGGCAGACGCCCTTGAGCGCCGGGCGGGTCTTACCGCCCTTGGCGGGCATCTGTACCTCTTGCGCGTCTTTGATTTCGCGCTTGTCCTTGCACTTCACGCAGTAGCCCATGACGGGTTCCATACGGTGGGACGTTAAGAATTCTGAGCTTATTATGCCATAAAATAAGCCTTTTGAGAAGGCCTATTTCGATACTTTGGCTGACATTAGCCATTTTTTAGCAGCTCGCATCGCGGTTTCAGGGCGCTCATGCCATGCGATCCCCTCCATGCCGCGCCACCAGGTCATCTGGCGCTTGGCATAGGCCTCCGTATTCTTTGCGATCGTTTTTTTCGCTTCGGCCAGTGAAATTTCTCCGCGCACGTACGGCCAGAGCTCGCGATATCCGATCCCGCTCATGCTCGGCAGCGCTTCGTCATACGCGTCCGCAAGCCGCTTTGCTTCCGCCGCCAAACCCGAGCGGAACATGGAGGCGACCCGCGACACGATGCGTCGTTTCAGCACGGCCTTGCCGGGATCGAGGCCGAGCACGAGCGCGTCGAACAGCGCGGCCCCCCTGCCCTGCTGCGCGCTGAACGGTTTTCCCGTCGCCTTGATCACCTCGAGCGCCCGCGTCGCGAAGCGCGGGTTCGGACCGATCCGCGCGGCGTATTCCGGATCCAACTTCTTCACCCGCGCCAAAATCCAGGCAGTTCCCTTTTTCCGCAAAGAAGCGCGAAACTCGGGATCCGGAGGCACTTCCGGTATTTCCAAATTTTCGACGAGCGCGCGGACATACAGCCCGGTTCCGCCAACGACGATCGGCAGGCGCCCGCGCTTCACGATTCCGCGAATCGCCTGGAGCGCTTTGCGCTTGTACTCGGCGAGCGTCAGCGTCTTGGAGGGAGGAACGACGTCGATCAGGTGATGCGGAACTTTCTCCCGCTCTTTGCGCGTTGGCTTCGCCGTTCCGATATCCATGCCTCGATACAGCAGCCGCGAATCCGCCGAAACAATCTCGCCGTCGAGCGCTTTCGCGAGCTTCAGCGCCAAAGACGACTTGCCGGAGGCCGTCGGTCCAACAATGACGATGATGCGCGGAAGCGGTTTCATACGTTGACAAATTCGCATTTTTAGGCTAAAGTGGCAAGTGACACTCTCCTTTACTATGAGCCTTGAAACTCCCAATCTCGAACAACCAGGCACCGAGGCAGATATGCTCCGTGAAGAAATCCGCAAAACGGAGGCTGAACTGGCCGAACTTCCGGCCGATGCTCCCGAGCACGGATTCCTCAAAGAAAAGCTTCGCAGCTACGAAAGTCAGCTGGCAAAGCTTGAGGATGACATGATCGAGGACATGACGGCTGCTGTCGACCCGGAACTGCGCACGCCGGAATCGTATGGGGTCCAAACCCCAAAAAGTCCCGAGATCGAGCAGGAACACCGGAACCTCGACGCGATGGCTGAAACCATTCTCGAGGAAGAGCGCAAGCGCAAAGCCCTGTAACGAGCGACCCCGCACCGACTGGTGCGGGGTTTTATGTTATACTCTTCTTGCATTCATCCACACACGCACACTATGCCACGCGCTCGCCGCACTTCAGAACAACACATGCCCGTCGAACCCGCCGCGGAAAAAGGCATGGGTTGGGATTTGAGCGACACGCAGCCCGTCGAGATGCCCGTCACGCCCGCGAAAAAAACGCGCAGGAAAGCTTCTTCCAAGAGTCCCGTAACGTCTGAAACGAGGAAAGAAGTCTCGGGCGAGATCGAGCTCACGGACGCCGATCTCAAGGAAATGACGGTCGACGAACCGATGAACGACAACGAACCCTACGCCGAACTGACGATCACGCCTGCGGCTGAGGCTGTGCCGGCGGCCGCGCCGCGCAAGAAGCGCGCCCGCAGGGTCGAGATGTCCTCCGAAACGCTTGCGAAGAAGGCCTCGGCCGACGACGCGGCCGCCAAGGCGGCAGCGAAGGAAAAGCGCATGGCCGACATGGGAACCCGCGTGGATGCGGCCATGGAAACCGAAGAGGAAGAAGCGTGGTTCAAAAAAGGCGAGGACGCTTCGCATGTCGCCGCGTTGGCGGAGAGCCAGCAAGCCGAAGACGCGCTCAAGATGGGCGAGGTGCGCAAACAGATCGCCGCATCGTACGACAGCAAGAAAACGGACACGGTCATCGACACGGACGAAGAGGTCGAGGCCGCGGCCGCGCAGGCCGAGGAGATGCTGGCACGGAACGAGCTGAACTCCGAAGTCTTCAACGCCAAGGACTACCGATACCTCTTGATTGAAAAGGCGCGTCTCGACCGCGAGTTGGAAAGCGCCGGTTGGTGGCAGGCCCGCAAGCTGCGCGCTGAGCTGCGCGAAACGCAAAAGAGCTTGGCCGATTACGAACAGCAGATCATGCGGGTGTACGCCGAACGGCGTGACGACCGCGAACAAGCCGCGAAACCGCCGCAAGCTCCGTGGCAGCACGCATCGCGCCTTCCCGAAGGCAGCGGCACGTCGATCCACAAAGACCTCAAAGAAGGCAGCGGCACGACGATACACAAACCCGGCTTCTTCGCCCGACTGTTCGGCAAGAAGTAACAAAAAAACTCTCCCGTTCGGGAGAGTTTTTTCTTTTACGGAGCGAGTTTCCTCGTCGCGATTTCTTCCTTGATGCGGGCGGAGAGTTCGCCGAGCGTCATCTCGACGGCATCCTTGGTGCCGCGAACGCGCACGGCCAGCTTCACGTCGTCGTTCCAATCGCCGTCGGCGGGGATTTCCTTGTCGCCGAGCACGAGGCTGTACGGAATTTTCATCTTTTCGGCGCCCCGCACTTTCTTGCCGACGGATTCATCCGATTCGTCGAGCCAGGGCCGCGCACCGAGCGCGCGCAGTTTGGCTTCGAGCGCGCGGCACGGTTCGCGGTGCTTCTCCCCCACCGGCAAGAGCGCGATCTGTTCCGCCGCGAGCCAAAGAGGAAACGCGCCGGCGAAATGCTCGATAATCACGCTCATGAAACGCTCGATCGAGCCCATGATGGCGCAGTGGATCATGAGAATCTGCTCCTTCTCCCCCTTTTCGTTGGTGCAGCTCAGGCCGAAGTTTTTCGGCTGGTTGAAATCGAGTTGGATCGTGGCGACCTGCCAGACGCGGCCGATCGAATCTTTGGCCATGAAGTCGATCTTGGGGCCGTAGAAGGCGGCCTCACCCACGCCGTCGACCCATTCGACCTTATGCGCGTCGAGGATCTCGCGAAGGGCGTTTTCGGCGGCATCCCAATCTTCCGGCGCGCCGAGGTACTTTTCCGGCTGCGCGGGATCGCGGCGCGAAAGACGCAGGCTCAGCTCGAAACCGAACGTCTTGTAGAACGTCTCGATGATATCCCAGACCTTCTCGGCTTCCTCGCGGACCTGGTTCATGCGGCAGAAGACGTGCGCGTCGTCCTGCGTGATGGAAAGCACGCGGGAGAGGCCGGAAAGCTCGCCGGACTGCTCGTCGCGGTACACCATGGTCGTCTCGCAATAGCGCACCGGCATCTGGCGGTAGCTGCGCGGCTCGCTGTCGAAGATCTGCGTGTGATGCGGGCAGTTCATCGGCTTCATCGCGAAAAGATGCTCTTCGCGCGTCTTGATCTTGAAAAGATCGTCGCCGTATTTCGCCCAGTGACCGGACGTTTCGTACAGGTCTTTCTTGGTGATGTGCGGAATCGTCACGCGCTGGTAGCCGTGCGCGCGGCGCAGCTCCCAGACATACTCGTTCAGCGTTTCGCGAAGCATCGTGCCGCGCGGCGTCCAAAGCGGAAGGCCGGGTCCGACGAGTTCGGAAAACACGAACAGGCCCATGTCCTTGCCGAGCTTGCGGTGATCGCGCTTCTCGGCCTCTTCGAGCATCTTGAGATGCGCTTCAAGCTCTTCCTTCGTGCGGAAGGCCCAGCCGTACACGCGCTGCATCTGAGCGTTCTCGGCCTTGCCGCGCCAGTAGGCGCCCGCGACCGATTTCAGCTTGATGGCGCCGACTTCGCCGGAGCGCTCGACGTGCGGGCCGCGGCAGAGGTCGACGAAATCCCCCGTCCAATAGAGCGAAGCCGTGCCGGAGCCGTCGACGTCCTGCGCGTCTTCGTCTTTCAAGTTCGTTGTGCCGTGCGCCTTGAGGTCGCTCAAGAGCTCGACTTTGAAATCCTGGTTGCGGGAGCGGAAAAACTCGATCGCCTGATCGATCGGCATCTCCTCGCGGCGGAATTCAGCGTTCTCCTTTTTGAGGCCTTCAATCGTCTTCTCGAGCGCGGCGAAGTCCTCTGGACCGAGCGCGCGCGGAAGCTGCATGTCGTAATAAAAACCGTTCTCGATGACGGGCCCCACGCCGAGCTTGGCTTCGGGGAACATCTTCGTGACGGCGGCCGCCAGGAGGTGGGCGGCCGAGTGGCGCATCCGGTCCAGTTCGTCGTACTCGGCGGGTTTTTTCGCGGCCATAACAAGGGTTTCAGGGTTGTTGTACAGGCTCCACCTTAACATGACGGGTTGGAAATCGAAAAGCCCCTCGTTCGAGGGGCTTTAGGCTTATTTCTCAACTTGGAATTCGATGCGATCCGGCAGAAGCGGCATCCGTTTGAGCCAGAAGGGGCGGAATTTCACGTCGACGCGCTCGACGCCCTCGATGCCTTCGAAGTAGGTTTGCACGTCTTCCAGGCCGAGACCGCGGAGTTTTTCAGCGTCGAACAGCGGGCTTTCCAGGGAAACGCGCGTTTGTCCCGTAAGCGCGACGCGCAGGGAAGCCGTTCCGGCTTTGGCATCGGCTTTGTCGATCGTGAAGGAAGAATCATCGACTTTGACGCCGATCAGCTCGCGGTCGGACGTCAGGCTGCGCTTCAGGTCTTCGGCCGAAGCGGCGACAGCTTTGACGCGGTCGAAGTCCACGGCACGGACGCGCAGCGTAAGCCGCACCGTCACGCCGTTCGCCGTCTCGCCGGGGCCGGCGCTGACGTTGCGCGCCATCGTTTCGGCGACGAGCGCGTGGCCCGTCCAAGGATTCTCGGTCTCTTCGGCAAATTCCGCGCGCGCTTGGGCGATCAGCTCTTGCCGCAACGCATTTTCCGTTTTTTCGATATCAGCGGATGAAATCGTTCCGACCGTCACGATGCCGCCAGTCATGGCCGCTTCGGATTCGGCGTAAATCGATTCCTGCAGCGCGGCGTTAAGACCCGGAATCGTGAAGCGCGTCGGCGCGATATTGCCGCTTTCTCCGGCCTTGTCGGCGTAGGCCTCGGCTTGGACCCGGCCTTTCGCCGGCACGTTCACGCGCGCCTTGAGGCGGAAAAGAATTCCCTCATTGCTCAGCAGGCGCGTGGTCGGGATGAGTACCTGGTCGCTCGACGTTTCGTTGATGAGGGTGACGGTTCCCGTCGCGATACCGTCGGTCTTGGTCGACGTTTCCGGAACGCCCGTCTTTTCGCCGGCCACGGTTACTTCCGCGACCTGGCCCGGAATTTCATCGGCGTTCTGCGGCGTGGCCGTGACGGTCAGCACGCGCTCGGTCGTCACTTCAGCTTTTTGGGGAAAGACGGAAACCGTCGCTTGCGCGTAGACCACGTAGGCGACGCCGGCGCCGACCACGAGGGCCAGCACGGCGAAGCCGAGCGCGATCTTGCGGTAGATGCCGGTACGCACCGGCATTTGGAACGTGCTGCGGTATTCCGGATCTTCATCGTCGTCGGCCGCCATGATGTCTTCGACATCCTGGGCCGTGACCTTCTTGTTCTGCATGAGCGGTTTCGGGGGCAGCGAAAGATCGGCGCTCTTGCTCAGCATCGGCTTCCACGGCTCTTCCTCTTGCTGGCCGGGAAGGATATCCGGTTCGATCGAAATACGCGGCGCCGGCGTGAGCGGCGTCTTGATCGGAATGATAGCGGGAATACGTTCCGGCGGTTTCACGACCGGTTCCGGCTCCGAAGGCTTCACTTCCGCCGGCTTTTTGGCCCGCGGCGCGCGCTTCGGTTTCGGCTTCGGTTTCGCTGCCTCCGGCGAAAGCGCGTCCAAATCCTGCGATTCGGCTTCGCTCTCGGTTTTTTTCCTCCTAGGCGGCATAGCAATCTCAGTATAACACGTTAAGAGACCGTACGATACTTTTTGCGGATCTCCCGCATATTCTTGCCGTATGCCGCATCATCCATGAGCCCCTGCTCCATGAGCGCATCAAGCTTGGCGAGTTCGGACTCCATCGTTTCGTTCTTCTTGAGTTCCATCGTCATGGCATCGAGCTTAGCCTCGAGCACGCGCGCTTCGCTCGTACGCGCCAGCACTTTGGAGAAAAACTTGTCCTGGCCCGAAGCGTTTTCGGCACGCAGCGATTCCTTATAGGCCGTCTTGTTCTCCATCGCAGCTTTGTCGGCCGCGTCCCACATGCCGCCGACGATCTTGTCGACGGCGCGGTTGAAGTCGTCCTCGCTGCTCAGCGGCTTCGACTGATGCTCGAGCGCGGAGATCATGCCGTCATAGAGCGTCGCGGCGCCGAATGAGGCGCTGGCGCGCATCTGAAAACCCTTAGGCACTTCGGCGCGTGCCGCATCGAGACGCTCTCGGCGCTGCGTCTCGTCCATCAGATCGTGTTGGCGCTCCGAGATACCCATGTAGCGAAGAAGCGTGCCTTCATCCGAAAAATCGACGAGGTCGGAGGCGTCGACTTTTGCCGTCGCGCTTTCGTATAAGCGGATCGCTTCCTCCATCGTTTCCGGCTCGATGGCCTTTTCGGAAAAGAGGAGCACGCCGAATTCGTCGCCGCCGGCCGTGTGGGGCAATCGGATCTCGACGCCGAGCTCCTTCAACCGCTTCGCTTCCGGATTCTCGTCATCCGCGAGCACCTCGGCGATGCGCCTCAGGTACTCCGTCCCTTTTTCATGAGAGCTGGAAAGGTCGTTTACGGCCTTGAGGCCGTTGGCGTCGGCGTTGAGCAGGCCGATTTTTTTCAAATCTTCCGGCGTCGGCGAATCGCCGAGAATTTCCTTGAGCCAGGTGACGGCGTGTTCTTTGGCAAAAGCCTTATTGAGCATGTGCTTGCCCTCGCCCACCGTGAATCGGCGATCTTGGTACGTCTGCTCGAAGGCGATGATCTTTTCCTCGGTGAGCTCGGCGCGCTTGGCAGGATTCGCAATGCCCGCGTCGGCGAGCTTGCGCTCGAACGCCCGAATCTCGCCCTGCGCCCGTTCGGGCAGGTTGCCGATCCGTTCTTCGAGCCAGGCTTCTCCGCCTTCCTGCTGCTCGGCGCGTTCGGCCTGGCGGCCTTTGAGCAGTGATTCGAAGACCTGGTTCAGGCGCTCCGCGCGTTCCCTGGAGCGTTCGTTTTCCTGCATACGAAGATACGAAAAAAGTGAGCTTGCGCTCACAATTTACCACGGAAAGTCGAGCCGGGACAACGCTAGGGCGCCGTCGGCGCCGCGGGGTCGGCCGGGATCTCGGAAGCGGACGGCTCGTCGGAGGCCGTGCCGAGGCGATCAAGCAAGGAAGCGATCTGCTCTTCCTGGTCTGGCGTAGGTTGGACCGGCCGATAGAGGGGCCGTTTGGATCCGGGGTCGCTCATACCGTGCGCTCCGTGGTGGGTTAGATTCGAGAAAGGAACCCCTGCGCGGGGACCTCCCCGATTCAGGACAGGTGACCTTAGGGGAAAACGGGGCGGATGTCAAGACGCCTTGGCTGCCCCGTTTTTGGCGGCCTGGGCGCGGAAGCCTTCCGACTCGGCGATGACGTCGATGTCGCGGAGAAAGGCGCGGAGATTCGCGAGCTCTTCGTAGACATCATGAAGACTCTCGATGAGTACGGCTGGCTCGAGCGGCCGCCAAGAAGAGAGCGACGTTTCCCAAGACGGAATCCAGACATGCGCCGAATTTCCGGAAAAGCCGAGCAGCAAAGAGCCGAAACGGATCCGCTGACCTTCTTTGAAACGCTGGCTCGTTTCCGATAAATGGTGCATGACGTCGGGAGCAAGGATCATACGCGCCTCAACTTGGTCGCTTGAAAGCACGCCGAACCGCCTGGAAAAATCAGGGTCCTCCAACGAGACGTCTGACATCCCGCTTTTTCGATACAGCGCCCGCGCGCCACGCTCGTAGACCACCGTCGTTCCGACGAACGTAAAAGGCAGATCGACTGCGAGATGCCAGCCTTTAAATATCGTCGTACTGCTTTTACCCTGCTTCTTCCTGGCGAGCGCGCGCCAGGCGGTAAAGGGCACGTGCCCGTCGAATGTGCCTTTGACGTATTCAGGGAGGATCCGCAGCGAGGTATGGTCCGGACGGATCGTGGCATTCTTGCCGGCGGCGTGATCGAGCGCGGCTCCGGAACCGATCGCGCAGCCGAAGCGTTCGAGTACCGCTCCGAGCAAGAGGGCGTGATTCGGATCTTCTTCGTTCGGCCGCTTCCGCGCGATATACGACCAGCCGCCGATTCCCAGCAGCACGAGGGCGTAGATCCAGAATTCAACCGCGCGCTGTGCTTCTACATTCTGCAAGAAAATGACGGCCGGAGACGTGAGGATCGCGAAAGCGATCATTAGCGCGTAGAACTTTTTCTTCCGTTTCAGGCGCGCTTCGGCGACATCAAGATTGAAGCCGATGCCCGCAATGAGCTTCGGCTTGAATTCCTTTTCAAAACGTTCGCCGAAACCGCGCTCCTCGGGCGTGCGCTCGTCGAAATGCGCCGCCTCGTAAGCCCGCGCAATCAGCTGCTCCTGCTCTTTCCTGGTCATAGACCTCCATTATACAGGAAGCTGGACCTTCACGTTGCCCATGCCGACTTGCTTTTCGATGGCGGCGACGGCGTCCGGGGAAGGGTCGATTTGGAACGACGTCTCGACGCGCTGGTAGCCGCCCTCGGAACGGACGTCGAGCGCGACGTGGGTGGCGCCGGGGTACTTCGCCAGCGCGGCCTTGAGCGCCGCCACGGCGGACGGCGGCATCTTGGACGGCAGGACGATGCGCACTTCCCCGCTCCCCGGCTTGGCGCGCGGGCGCTGCATGGAAAGCATCATGTCGGAGCTGACCGCCTCGCCGTTGAAATGCGCTTTGTAGACCGGGATCGTTTCGCTCGTGAGCGGCCAGCCGCGGTCGGCGAGGATCTTGAACTCGTCGTCCTTGCGCGAGACGCGTCCGGTAACCGCCAAGTTCGCGCCCTCGACCCAGGCCGTGCCGTTCTCCTTGAAGACGCTCGGGAACACCAAGCACTCGACCGTGCCGGTCGGGTCGGTGATCGTCGCGAAGAGCATCGGCTCGCCCGATTTTTTGGTGACGATTTGCTTGACCGCCGTGACGGTGCCGCCGACCCTGATCGGAGATTTTTCCGGCAGCGTGAACGCCTGGGAAATCGGCATGAGCAGCTTGTCGAACTCCTTCGCCATCTCTTCGAACGGATGCGCGCTGACGTAGAGGCCGAGCAGTTCCTTTTCCCAATCAAGCCTCTTGCGCTGCGTGGCCGGCGGGACGTTGCGGAGGCCGAGCGTCGGCACGAGCTCGGTGCCGGCGGGCACCACGAAGGCGAAAAGATTCGACTGGCCGTTGTCGCGTTCCTTGAGGAGATTCTTGTTGTAGGTCGTGAGGACGTCGGAGTTCTCGACGATCTGGTTGCGTTCGCCGAGCGCGTCGAGCGCGCCGGACTTGGCCAGGGCTTCGAGCGACTTCTTGTTGAACGCCTTGCCGGGAATGCGTCCCGCGAAATCGGCGAGGTCTTTAAAGGCGCCGCTCGCCTTGCGTTCCTCGATGATGGCGTTGACCGTATCGATGCCGAGGCCCTTGATGACGCCGAGACCGAAGCGGATCGTGTGGTCGTCGATGTACGTGAAATCGGCCTCGGAGCTGTTCACGTCCGGCGGCAAGACGTTGATGCCGAGCGCGTTGCACTCTTTGACCGCGAGGGCGATGGTGTCGAGATCGCCGGATTCCGCCGTCATGAGCGCCGTCATGTACTCGGCCGGAAAGTTGGCCTTCATGTAGGCCGTTTGATACGCGACGATGCCGTACGAGGCGGCGTGCGCCTTGTTGAAGCCGTAGGCCGCGAACGGCTTGATGAGTTCCCAAAGCTCTTCCGTCTTGGCCTTGGTCATGCCGTGCTCGACGCAGCCTTCCTTGAACTTGATTTCCTGCTTGGCCATTTCTTCCGGAATCTTCTTGCCCATGGCCTTGCGGAACTTGTCGGCTTCGAGCCAGTCGTAACCCGCCAGGTTGATGGCGGTCATGAGCACGTCGTCCTGATAGACGAGCATGCCGTACGACATGCCCAAATATTCCTTCATGCGCGGATCGAGGTACGTGATGAGCCTCGGGTTCTGCTTGCGCCTGATGAACTCCGGGATGATGTCGATCGGGCCCGGACGGTAGAGCGCGACCATAGCCATGATGTCTTCGATGACCGTGGGCTTGAGCTGCATCAGGTACTTGGTCATGCCGTCGCCGTTCAGCTGGAAGAGGCCCATCGTTTTTCCGGCGGCGAGCATGTCGAACGTTTTCTTGTCCTTCAAATCCATGTGCACCAAATCGACTTCGACGCCTTTGGTGCGCTTGGCGAGCGCGATCGCGTATTCCAAAATCGAGAGGTTGCGGATGCCCAGGAAGTCCATCTTGAGCACGCCGGCGTCTTCGACCGCATGCATTTCGTATTGAGTGATGATGGCTTCGCCGCCCGCTTCGCGCTGCAGCGGTGTGTATTCGACGAGCGGCTTGTCGGAGATGACGACGCCGGCGGCGTGGACCGAGCAGTGCCGCGCGTTGCCCTCGATCTGCTTGGCCAGGTCGACGAGGCGTTTCACTTCCGGCTCGGTGTCGTAGCGACGCTTGAAATCAGGCGTCTCGTTCAAGGCGCGGTCGATCGTCATGGCGAAGCCTTGCTGGCCGAACGGGATCGTCTTGGCGATTTGATCGCAAAACGCGACCGGATAACCCAAGGCACGGCCGACGTCGCGCATCGAAGCGCGCGCGGCCATCGTTCCGAAGGTACAGATCTGCGCCACGTGGTCGGCCCCGTATTTCCTTTTCACGTATTCCAACACCTCGCCGCGACGGTGGTCGGCGAAGTCCATATCGATATCAGGCGCCGACGGTCGCTGCGGGTTCAGGAAGCGCTCGAACGGCAGATTGTAGTCGAGCGGATTGACCGTGACGATGCCGATCGCGTAGGCCATGAGAGAGCCGGCAGCCGAACCTCGCGTGGTCAGCACGATGCCCTGGCTGCGCGCCCACGAACCGTAGTCGGCCACGACCAGGAAGTACGTGGCGTAGCCCTTCTTCTCGACAATATCGATTTCGTAATTCAAGCGGTCGATCTCGCGCTGCTCGAGCGGGCGCTTGAGCAGGCGCGGCAGCCGCTCGAAAGAAATTTTTCTCAGGTAGTCGATGGCCGTGAGCCCGTCGGGAATTTCGTAGATCGGGAAGTTCCATTTGCCGAGCTCGAGCTGGACGTTGCAGCGCTCGACGATGCGGGCGTTGTTCTCGAGCGCTTCGGGAATCTCCTTGAACGCTTCTTCGATTTCCTCCGGCGACGACATCGAAAGATCGTTGTCGGCCGCGACCGACCGCTCTCGCTCTTCGAGCGTGCGGTTGTCCTTGATGCACAAAAGCAGCGAGCGCGCCTCGGCTTGCTCCGGTTTCAAATAATAAACGTTGCGCGAGGCGACGACGCCGATGCCGAGCTCTTTGCCGAGCGCGACGAAGGCGTCGTTCGTTTCCTTCTGCGTCGGGTTGTCGGGCTGGTACAAAAGCTCGAAGAAAAAATTGTCCTTGCCGAGAATCTCGACGTACTCCTTGGCACGCTCCCGCGCCTTTTCCATGTCGCCGTCGGTGAGCGCCTTGCCGATATCGCTGCGCGGCCCCGCGAGGGCGATGATCCCCTTCCCGTGCTGGCGGAGCAGGTTCCGGTCGATACGCGGACGATAGTAGAAGCCGTCCAAGTACGCCGCCGAAGCGAGCTTCATCAAATTCTTGTACCCCTCCATCGTCTCGGCTAATAAAACGAGGCGGGTATTTTTGTCATCAATTCTATGTCTTTTCAATTCAATCGTCTCAACTGCAACAAAAGCGTCGTAACCTATTATGGGTTTTATCTCCGCCTTCTGGCACTCCTGCACGAATTCGATCACCCCGAACATGTTCCCGTTATCCGTCAGCCCCACCGCCGTCGCCCCCTGGACCTTGGCGAATTTCACCAACTTATCAACCTGAGGCAAGGCCTCGAGGAGGCTGTAGTGGGAGTGGGTGTGGAGGTGGGTGAATTTGGTGCCCATAGATCAAGTGTACCCGATCTTACAGGAGGAAGGGCGAACGGGGCAAAACACTAAATTTTCGCATTAAATTTCCAGTTTTCTGCCCGAATCAAATCAGTAATGTCAAAGCATGCAACACCTAACTCACGACAAATATCTGGGATTTTCCACGCACCTTTCCCTCCAGGTAGTTCTGACGTAATAACGGTCAGATTCCTTGCTTTGGCCAAAGCCACAACCCATGGATCAGCAAAGGGCCCGCTTTGGTACTTATTTAACATTTTAGGAAATTTGGTGAGAACGAGAGTAACAATCTTTTCCTGTTCTTCATCCGGATTAATAAACATTTGTTTCCTGGTACTAGCCCACTTGTTAACCCAGTCCTTTTCTTTTACTTCCGTAACAACTTCTCTCCGTACCTCACGCGGAGAAATCATAGCGCCACTTTCTACCAAAGAATTGAGCTCTTTCCAGACAACCTCAAAGTGATCGTGTGGGAACCTTACCTTATCAAAATCAATAAGTGCACAAGCATCTAAGCAATAACGAGCTGCTGGTTGTTGAGCCGTTTTGAGCTCAATCATACTTACGTATTCCGCGCTCGTTTATAAATATAGCTTTCGACATTTTTAATATGCCGAACACCCACGTTTAACAAACGTGAAACATCACTCAAAGTGATCTTCTTCTCGTTGTAGCTGGCTAATACTTTTGTGGTGAAGCGGGGTCCGTTCGCACTTACACAAAGATACTCTTGCTTAACCGCAAACTTCTTCTTTTCTACAAGATTTTTAATTTTTTCATATTCTTCTCTATATTGCTGTGTTTTTTCAGAAAAAATATTCTTGTTAATTTCATGTAGCTGCAGTAATCTAGCCAAAATTACAAACTTGCTTACTCTGAAATACTTGGCTGTAGAATCAATAGTTGAATCAAAATTCTCAACGTCAAAGGATTTTTTTTGCTTATAGTTATTTAACGAGTTATTTGGTACCAAAAAACTTCCTGCGAAGGAGTTACAAAACTGCTCAATTTTTGAAGGAAAACTGTTGCTGGTTCCCACCTCGGAAGGCAGGCAGATACCCGAGCCTCTTAATGCAAGATGTCCTAGTTCATGGAATAACGAAAATATTTTTCCGTTTTCAGTGTCATGAGAATTAATAACAACTACAGGATGCGTCGCATCAAACAATGAAAAACCTCTCGCCTCTTTAAGAGGGAAAGGGAGAGATAGCGTAATGACACCAATTTTTTCTTCAATAAAGTTTCTCCAGAATGCAAGAGCCGTTCTTGAATCCTGTGTGCTTTTTCGAAAGTGTTCCCTATCTAAATTGCCCAGGATTTCAACTTCCCTAACGAGGAGGTTTGAATCATCGGCCAGTGTCGTCTTTAGCTTAAATTCTTCGAGACCTTCTTGCTCGATCTCTTTCAAAACTTGCTGGACATACTCAGCTCTACGAACCGCAAGTCTGGTTTCTTTATGTAAAATTTCAACATTTTTTGATAGCGCTGTCCGAAAGTCGTTTGGTAATTTTGTCGGGGTTGGGGGTTCGGGTAAATAGAAAAAGGCTGTCGGTCTTTTATAAAATCTAGCAAGTGATTCCAGTTGAGCAAATGATGGGGCATCTTCACCCTTCTCCCAAAGCTCAATGATTTTTTTATTTTTTTGTCCAATCCCTTTGGCCACTGCTTCAATAGAAATACCAAAATCCTCCCTCGCCCAGACCAAAATTTTTGGATTTATCGCTGCTTTTCCACGCATATACTAGAACATCCCCATAGTGCCATTTTTTGCCAGTGCCTGGCACTAACGGGGAAAGATCCCTATCTGGGAGTGGCTTTCAAATTTTTAAGTTAGTATGTTACTCAGCAATCCTGCAATCTCCTTGAAAATTTCCCAAAGGAGTTACAATTTTGATCGCTCCGCTGAGTAGCGAGAAATTTCCCTTGGATTTCCTACTGGGATACATTTCAAAAAATTGAAGATGATCTCCAACGTCTTCAATACGCTCGTAGTACTCAGTCCAGGTATTTGGAATTTCCCAATTCAATGCACCGTAGGAATCATTCCATAGATGAACCCACCACCTATACTTCTGGAGTTTTAAATAGACATTAGTAGACCGAACTCCGGTATCACTTGTTAAATCCCCCAGGCATACATACCTAGATTCCACGATTGAAAATCTACTGAGAACGATAAACAGAACTACAATGGCACCAATCGCGATTCCAAACTTTTTGACCACTGGATTCATAGTGTGTGCGAATTAACACTTCACAACTAGATTTAGTGTAGCATGTTTTTTCTAAAATTCACGGTTATCCGTACCTGGCACCAAAGGGATTTATTAAGGTTCACTAACGACGTACCCGATCCTACAGGAAGAAGGGCGAACGGGGCAAAGGCTAGATTTAAGTACGGGCTTGCGCCTGCTCACTTCCTTTTAGTCGCAAACAACCTTATGAACAGGCGTAAACCTTTTAAGCGCTTGCACGACCGGGATCATCAGACCTGTGTCATAAGACCGTCCGGATTTATCCAAAACAAAGGCGTTGAGGCCGTCCAGTCTTACCACCCCGGCACGATCATGAATGCCGGTATGCCGCCACTTATTTTTACTATGAGAAAACACGACGACTGGATTTACGAAGATGTCGTGACCAATCTGTTGCCGCAGCCACCTATTCAAGAACATGGCTCCTTGTTTTGCCTGTTTGACATGAGACTTTGTTGAATACCACAGCGTGTTTTTTACCTCGAGTGCAAAAACATGCGTAGGTGTAACGACGACAAAATCAATATTCCCCCACATGCCTGGCACGCGTACATCATGGAAGCCAAAGTGCGACTCTGGCAAGTCACACAAGACTTTGGCAACAGCCCATTCTCCATCTATCCCTTTTTCAAAATGCAGAATCTTTTTGAAATATTTGAAGTACGCAAGGATATAAACTACAACGACAAATATACCGACCAATGCGAACGTGAATGGAAACCTCTGGGAAAGTGAGCTTCGAGAAAAAATAAATCCCGCTATAGAGAACGCAATGAGCAGCAGGTAGTATTTCCCGGATTGCTTCTTTAAGTAGCCATTCTCCAACCATTTCAGATAAGCCATACGTTCATTGAGGCAATTTCTTCTTAAAATCCACCACCTTATCGTCTTTGCCTATTTGAATCCCCTCCTTCTTATACAACGCCAACCTCTCCCCCCTCCGCTTCGGATCAACCCAAATCCTCCCATCCGCATACACGATGCGATGATACGGAATATTCTTCACCCCGCGCTGTTCGGCTTTCCAGAGGATCGCGGTGATGCTTTGGGCGGCCATGGTGCCGCCGCCGGCTTGGCGGGCGATGCGGCCGTAGGTCGTGACGCGGCCTTTCGGGATCGAGAGGACGAGCTCGAGGACGCGTTCGCTGAACAGGTTCCGCTTCTTCATGTTCAACGGTGAGGGCACCCCGCCCAGCAGCACGGGCGGCGCATGCCGCTCTCCATTTTCGAGCGCCCTTTCTCGATGCGGATTTTTCTCGTGCCTTCCATCTTGCCGGAGGTCATCCAGCAGATCCATTCGTTGCGGGCGAGCGGCGAGATCGTATCCCAAACCGCTTTCGCTTTCGGCGAGGCGGCCAGCATCTTCTTCACGTCAGCCGGCGCGACGGGATGCGGCACGCGGGCGGTTTTTCCCTGTACTGTTTTCATCTTCGCGGCATCCGTTATTGATACTGGATGAACGACGGCGAAGGCGTGAGATCCAAAATTTCTTTCGGCGTCAGCATGCGCGACCCTTTCCACTTCACGTCGTTCTTGTAGAACAGCTTGAAGCCGGTGAATTGCACGGGTTCGGGGCGGATGTAGGCGTTGTAGGTGCTGATCTTGTTGCCCATGCCGCCCCAGCCGTCCATGTCCATGACGATCTGCACTTCGGGAAGCGGGACGATCTTGGCCGCGTTCGTGACCATCGGGCGCGTGTAGCGGTGGACGACGAGCACCTTGGGCGGCAAATCGTTCGCGCGTACGAGTTCGGCGAGATATTCTGCAGCCGCGTTCACTTCCCAAGCGTCGACCGTGCCGACCATGAGGCCGGGGCGCACCTTGCGGCGGAGCATCGCGAACTCGGGATCGATCGCCAAATGCACGTTCGGCAGCTTGAGATACGGCTCGAGCGTCTTGATTTCCGTCATGACGTCCGAGAGTCCGGCTTGCACTTCGAGAATGACGATGCCGTTCACTTTTTCGGCGACGGCGAGCGCTTTGTCGATTTCCGTGTGCGGCATGCGCGCGCGGTATTTTCCGTCTCTCCCCGCTCCGGCCTGCGCCACGATGGCGATGTAGTCGACGGCCGGCATGACCGGCGTCTCCGGATCGGCGGCTTCCCACGCGGCGATCTCTTTTCTGAATTTCTCAAGCATCACGTCCTCGGAATATTCGCCGAGCACGCCCATGCCCCTGGAATAGAAGTTGCCGTAATACGCGACGATGCGCTTCCAGGGAAGGATCGCGCCGACTTCGGGATAGGCGGCTTTGACCGGCCAAAGCAGGCCGTCGGTATTCTTGGCGGTTTCGGGGACGTGCGCCAAGCGGCGCAGGCGGCGGTCGTAGTCGGCGAAGTCGATGGTCGGCTCGGGTTCCGGCTCCGAAACCTCGAGGAGCGCGTCCGTCGCGCTGGCGGCAAAATACCGCGCGACCAAAATCCCGCTGCCGATCAAAGCGGCGGCGGCAAGCCCGGCGGCGATCAGTTTTTTGTGCGGCCCCGGCGCGAGAGGAATCATGTGCTTACAGCATAGCAGAAAAAACGAAAGTCTCCCGGCTTGGAACCTGGACGCGGGCGGGCATCCGCGCTATGCTCTCGCCACGCAACCAAAAGGAGGTTCCATGCTCGAGATCTGGAAGCACTTTCTCGCCAATCGGCGGAAGGGCGCGCTCCCCGCCCTGATCGGCCTCGCGATCGTGACGTTCTTCGCATCGTTGCCGCTCGTGCTGGCGACCCCCCTGCCGCCCGCGCTCAGCATCGGCATCTCATTCGCCATCTGGGCCTACGTCTGGCTCTTCGCCCTCCCGGCGGCGATCTACATGATGGACCATCGCCCGAAGACGCCGCGCGTGCCGCGGCACATGCTCAACTGAACGGTCTCGCACGAGGCCGTTTTTTCATAAAAGAAAAAACGACCCGAGGAGGGTCGCTGTCACGATCGAGCGCTGTTGAGCAACGCTTCCTTCGCGTCGAAGAGGCGGTCGTACCACGAAATCGGCAACCGACCCGTGTCCAAGCTGATGACCGAGTCGGCCATGCGGATCGTCGGAGGAATGAGCTCCTGGCACGGAAGTCCGCGCTTCCTGAGATCCGCGACTGCCGCAACGATCATCTCGACCGCCTTGATGACGTTGATATCTTGCCCCTGGGCGTCGTAGATGCGAACCTCGCGCATCGCCCAGTACTCTTCACGGAGACGTTCCTCCGGCACGTCGGGCAGGAAATCCTTCATGCGGAAGGCGTCGAGAAACGCCTGGTTCTGCATGAGAACCGTGAACATGACTTCCTTCACGCCGCCGGTCGAGTACTCCCAGCCGTCCATGAGGTAGTGCTTGCCGGTCAGCTCGCCGATCACGCGGTACCAGAGCGACATGTAGGCGTCCTGCGACCACCGCCACTTCTTCGCCTCGAACACCGAGGGCGCGATGAAGAGAAGGTCCTTGCGCGTCTCGCCAAGCTGATCGGCGAAGGCGACGCCTTCCCGGATGTTCGGCTTGATGACGAGCTCGTAGAGCGCGTCCTTGCCGGCCTTGGCGGCCAGTTCTTCCGCGCTCGTCACGCCGTGCTCCGTCAGCACGTCGAAGTACCTCTTGCCGCTCGTGATCGGCATGCTGACGTAGGCCAGAAGGCCGCGGCGGTTGCCTCGGAACGAACGGTAGGCGCCCAGCACGATGCCGAGATTCCTGAGCTCGTCTTCCGTCAGGCGGTCGTAGCTTTCCGTCACGTCCGAGAGCAGCGCGGTCGCGCGTTGGGTCTCCATCGGGAATCCTTTCGTAAGGTGCGTTTCGAACTGCCCCGAGCCTACCAAGCGTCCCCGAAAAAGAAAAGAAGACCCTACGTTTTCGGGTCCTCGCCTGCTGAGTCGTCTTCGAGTTCGATTTCCTCGTATCCTTCGGCGCTCGCCGCGCCGTCTTCGCCTTCTGCGGGAACGAACGCCGTGGCGAGCACGTAGTACACGATCGGGAGGCCGGCAACGAGAAGTCCCGCCAAGAAATAGAGGCGCACTTTCCAGCGCGGCAAGCCGTACCGCTTCGCCAGGCCGGCGCAAACGCCCATGTACCAACCCTGAGCCGGCAAGCGGCGCCAGCGGATGTACTGCCCGTCGGTTTTCTTCAGCGTCTTGAAAAGCTGGAACGTGTCGGTCGAGTCGGGAGGAAGTTCGACTTCCGGTCGCAGCCGCGGAGGCCGCTTGTCCTCGTCATCCACGGCGGCTCCTTGCAAAAAGGTTTTTCCAAACTATCCCATATGGCCCCTGCGGTCAATCCGAAACCCCGGAACTTGCATCCGGACGCCGACACGCTAGAGTATGCCTATCCCCTTGCGAGGAGCCGCCCTTGAGCCGCCGCACGCGAAAGAGACCGCCGCGCTACGTCCGCGAAACGACCGAGGCTCGCCTGTCGGATCGATTGTGCGAGCTCGGCGTGAAGTTCACGCAATCGACCGCTCTCGATCACGTCTACAAGATCGATATCCTCGTGCAGGAGATCGAGCCGCTGGCGGCGCTGCGCTATCCGATCGGCGTGCAGATCACCCAAAAACGGGATGCCGCCGAGAAGATCAGGACCTTCTACGAACGCAGCCGCAACGGAACGCGCGGGCCGCTCCTGTACGTGGAAGTACATGGCCGCGTCACCCTGGAGATGTCCGTCGCCCTGCGATCCGCCCTCATCGCCTTGTGGCTTGAGGCGCCTCGCCAGCGGACGCGCGAACATCGGCTCGCCATTACGCAATCCGGAACCTTTTGGTGGCTGCCGGCCAGAGCAGACCCCAAAACGCCTTAGAACACAAAGACGGGCTTTCGCCCGTCTTTTTTCGATCTCCAATGCTATGGAGGCGTTCGAAACCGGATGAGATGCGCCGGGCTGGAGGCCGTCGCAGCCGTGAGGCGTACTCGGTACGCCGGAACGGTGCGACGAGCCGAAGCCCAAGCAGATCGCCGGTTTCGGACGCCGACTAGAGAACGGCGTCCTTCATCGCCTTGGCGAGGCGGAACTTCACGACCGTCTTCGCGGCGATCTTGACCGGCTGGCCGGTGGCCGGGTTGCGGCCCATGCGCTCCTTGCGGTGCATCTTCACGAGCTTGCCGAAGCCCGGGAGAACGAACTCGCCGGCCTTCTTGACTTCCGTTTCCGCCAACTTGGCGAGGTTCTCGAGGTACATGCCGGCGTCCTTCTTGGACAGGCCGCTCTTTTCGGCCATCGCGGCGACGACCTGGGACTTGCTCATCTTAGCCATACGTTCTCTCTGTGGATAAGTGTTATTACGCTAGGAAGTATAGCAACTCTTCGCGCAGGAGCCAATGAATATCGGCTTTTTTGTCAATTCCCCTCCCCGCCTCACATCAAGGGCTCGTCCTGGGTGCCTTGCTCGATGTCGTCCTGGTCTTCGCCGTGCTCCGAACGGTTCTCGGCGATCTCCTTTTCCATTTCCGCGTCCTCTTTGAGGTCGGAGATGTCCGGCTCGGCGGGCTTGCACCATTCGTCGAAACCGCCGAGCAGGAATTCGACGTTCGTGTACCCTTTACCCTTCAAATGCTCGTACGTTTCCGGCGCGAAACCGCGCTCTTCGCCGATGACGATGACGTATTCGTTCTTGTCGGGCACGACGCCGTCGATATTCGTCTCGAGTTCGCGAAGCGGCACGTGGATCGAGCCTTCGACGTGCCCGGCTTCGTAGTCGGCCAGGTCGCGCACGTCGATCAGGACGTGCTTCTTTTCGCTTTCCTGCAGCTTCCTCAAATCCATACAGCTGATCGCCGGGAGTCCGTGTTGCGTTTCCATAAGCGTAAAGTGAATCTTCGCCCAAAGAATAGCAGCTTCCGCCGCAAACCAAAACCCCCGGCCGCGGGGCCGGGGGTTTGCGCATGTCGTCAGTCCGTATCTTCTTCCAGTTCTTCCTTGATACGTTTCTTTACCTTTGCCGCTTTCTTTTTCAGCTTTGCGGCGACTTTTTCCGCCTTGGCGGCGACTTTATCCTTGCGTTTGTCGAGATAGCCGCCCAGCATTTTGAGTCCGGCGGCGGCGATGCCGAACGAGCCGAAGGAGGTTTCCACCTTTTCGCGCACGGCGTGGATCGCCTTGTCGATGGCCGAGATCTTGTCGTGGATCTCACGCATGATGTACGAGGCGTCGCGCAGCATCCCGATGACGTAATACAACGCCCAGCAAACGAAAATCGTAAACCAGACGGCGCAGAACGCCAGGACGACGAACAGGATGTCTTTTGACGATTCGATGACCATATCCTCCTTTATGGCCTTAGTCTATCACGACTGGAGCAACTTGGCGAACTCGGCTTCGCGCATCTGCCAATGTTCGATAACTTGCGCGTATTGCACGAGCTCTTCCGGATCGACGCCAGCGTTGTCGAAGTCGGCCAAGACCGGTTCGAGCGCGGCGACGCCGGCCTTCGCCTCGTCGACGAGCGGCTGCCATTCTTCGGCCTCCTCCCCCTCCTGAATCTTTTCCTCGAAGCCCATCGCGTGCTCGCGCAGGCGCTCAAGCGTCTCGCGAACCTCGTCGTGCTGGCGTTGGATGAATTCGCTGCGGGTGGCCATAGGAAAAACGTTATGAACGGACTTCGGCACCGAAGTCGCTCGTGAGTTTTGTGCGGAGCGTTTCAAGCACGCGATCGACTTCTTCGGCCTTGAGCGTGCGGTCGCTCGCGCCGAACTCGAGGTGATAGGCCATGCTCTTCTTGCCCTGTCCGAGGCTCTTGCCTTCGTAGACGTCGAACAATTCGACCGACGCGATCAGCGCGTCGGCGTTTTCGAGCGCGGCCGCGATGGCGGCGTGCTCGAGATGCCGTTCGACGACGAAGGCGAGGTCGCGCTTTACGCGCGGAAATTCGGGGATCGGCGAGAAGACTTTGGCTTCGTTGGCCCAGGACGCGAGCATCGGGAAGTCGAGCGAGACGCCCGCGACGCGGCGGTCGATGCCGAAACGCTTCAAGAATTGCGGATGGAATTCGCCGAAACCGCCGAGCATCTGATCGCCGACATTGATGACGCCGCTGCGTCCCGGATGCCAGACGTCGGAGCCTTCGCCGCGCGCAAATTTCGCGCCGCGCACGCCAAAGGCTTCGAGCAACGCTTCGACGGCGCCTTTGATCGCGAACACGTCGCGGCCGTCGTCGTGGCGGCTCCAGGAAACGATCATGAGGCGCGGCGTTTCGAGCGGCAGGTCGCCTTTGCGCGGTTTGTAGACGTTCGCCAGCTCGAAAGCGCGCCCTTCGACGGCCTCTTCCTGGTTCTCCGCGACGATTTTAAGAACGCTGCCGATCAGGCGGTCGCGCATGTATTCAAACTCTTCCGTGAGCGGATTGGAAACGCGGAGCATCTCCTGCTCGCCGCAGCTCGACTTCTCGGCCACGTCTTTCGACACGAAGGAGTAGGTCATGAGCTCGGTAAAGCCCCACCCCTTCAAAGCGCGTTTGGCGCGGTCTTCCCAGACGAGCGCGCGGTCGGGTGCCGCGAGCGGCAAACGGCCTTCCGGCACGACCGAGGGCAGGTTGTCGTAGCCGTGGACGCGCGCGACTTCTTCGACGAGATCGCGCTCGCCTTCGATATCGTGATCGCGCCACGACGGCACCGTCACCTTCCAGCGTTCTCCCGTGCCGACGACTTTGAATCCGAGCGCCGTCAGCGTGCGGCGCATGTCTTTGGCGGGGATGTCGACGCCGATCAACGCGGATGCGCGCGAAGGGCGGAACGGCACGACGAGCGGCTTGTAGACCGAGGCGCGCACATCGAAGACTTTCGAAGCGATTTCCGCTCCGGCCAGTTCGGCAGCAAGCTCTGCCGCGCGCGCAAGCGCCGGGGACGTGACTTCGGTCGAGAGGCCTTTTTCGTACAGTTGGGAGGAATCAGAATGCAGGTTGAGGGCGCGGGCGGTGCGGCGCACGGAGACCGGCTCAAAGGCCGCCGACTCGAAAACGATCGTCGTCGTGCGTTCGGTCGTGCCGCTCTCTTCGCCGCCCATGACGCCGGCCACGGCGACCGGGCGCTCCGCGTCGGCGATGACGAGTTGTCCCGCTTTGAGGTCGTAGGCGTTTCCGTCCAGCGCAGCCAGCTTCTCCCCCGCTTTGGCTTCGCGCACGACGATCTTCTTGCCGCCGAGCTTGTCGTAGTCGAAAACGTGCATCGGCTGCCCGAGTTCGAGGCGGATGTAGTTCGTAATGTCGACAAGATTGTTGATCGAGCGCACGCCGGCGGACGCGAGGCGTTCCTTCATCCAGGCCGGGCTCGGACCGACCTTCACGTTTTTCATGACGAGCGCCTGGTAGCGCGGGCAGAGTTTTTTCGCCTCGACGGACACCGCGAGCGGCAGCGCTTTCGCGCCAGCTTTCATCTTCGGCGCTTTCGGTTCCTTCCAAACCATCGGCGCGTTCAAAATCGCCGAGGCTTCCAGCGCCATGCCGACCATGCAGAAGGCGTCGGGGCGGTTCGAGGTGACTTCAACGTCGAAGACGACGTCGTCGAAACCCAGCGCTTCGGCGAGCGGCGTGCCGGGCTTGAGGTTCAAGGCGGTGAGATCGACGATCTCTTTTTCTTCTTTCTTCGGAAAACGATCGAGCAGGCCGATTTCGTCGGCGCCGCAGATCATGCCGTAGGAGTTCACGCCGCGGAGCGCCGCTTCCTTGATTTCGACCGGCTCCCCTTCCCCGTGCCACTTCACCCAGGAACCCGGGAGCGCGACGGCGACGAGCTGGCCTTCGTTCAAATTGGAACCGCCGCAAACGACGTCTTTCGTCATCGAACCCAAATCGGTTTCGACGACGCGGAGCTTGTCGGCGTTCGGATGCGGTTTCACTTTCACAATCTTGCCGACAACGACCTTCTCAAGCGCGGCGCCTTGCGGATGGATGCGTTCGACCGACGGACCGGAAAGCGAAAGCCGCGCCGCGAATTCCTGCGGCGACTGTTTCAGTTTTACGTACTGTTTCAGCCAGTTGTAGGAGACGAGGAGGTTCATGCTATTTCGAGTGCACCAGAATGATGGCGGCGATCGCGAAGAGGATGCCGACGTAGTTTTTGAGATGCAGGACGTCCTTGAAGACAACCACGCCCGCGATGGCGGCCATGACGACGCCGAAGACGGACAGGAGAATGATCGTGCGCGAGATGTCCATCTTGGACAGCGCGTACATCAGGAAGACGAAGCCGATGCCGGCGACCGGGATCGTGAGCAGGAACTTGATGTTTGTCAGCGTTTGGAAGGAAAAGCCGCGGCCTTTCAGAATAAACTTCTGCAAGGCGTCGGCCGTGGTGAAGAAGAGCTGGGCGATGAAAACGCTGAGAACAGGATGCATAGGCTAGAACTGCCGCAAGAAGCGGAAATCGTTCTTATAAAGATGGCGGATGTCGTCGAGCTTCAGGCCTTCGCGCATCATCATCGTGCGCTCGACGCCCCAGCCGAAGGCGAAGCCGCTCCACTTCTCCGGATCGACGCCGCCGGCCTTGAGGACGTTCGGGTGGATCATGCCGGCGCCGCCGAGCTCGAGCCAACCTTCCTTGCAGAGCTTGCACTTGGCGTTGCCGTACTGGCCGGTGCCGCCGCAGACGTCGCAGGTGACGTCGATTTCGAACGACGGTTCGGTGAACTGGAAGTGGTAGGGGCGCAAGCGCGTCTTCCGGGTCGGTCCGAAGAATTCCCGCGCGAAGTGGTCGAGGACGCCCTTGAGGTGCGTGACGGAAACGTCCTTGTCGATCATCATTCCCTCGAACTGGTGGAACATCGGGAGATGACGCTGCGTGATTTGGCGGCGGTACGTTTTCGAAATGTTGATCATGCGGATCGGCAGGACGCCTTTCTGCATTTCGCGCACCTGGCCGGACGAGGTGTGCGGGGTGAGCACCATTTTGCCGAGCTTCGGATGCTCGGGCGCGTCGATGAAGAATGTTTCCCATTCGTCGCGCGCGGGGTGGTCCTTCGGCATGTTGAGCGCTTCGAAGGCGTACCAATCCCACTCGACTTCCGGATAGCGCACGCGCGTAAAACCGAGGCGCGTAAAAATATCGGTGACGGTCGCGATGGCGTCGGTCACGAGATGGAGATGGCCTTCGGGCGGGCGCGTGCCGGGCGCCGTGAGATCGATCCACTCTTCGGTGGCGAGCTTGCCGAGCTTTTCGGCTTCGAGCTCCTTCTTGCGTTCGGCGAGCGCGCGGTCGATCGCGATCTTCACCTCGTTGGCGAGCTTGCCCATCGCGGGGCGCTCATGCGAAGGCAAACCAGCCATCCCTTGCATGAGGGAGGCCATTTCGCCCTTGCGTCCGAGATATTTGATTTCCGCGGCTTCAAGTTCAGCCGCATCTTTAGCTGCCGCGAAGGCGGCGGAGGCTTCGGTCTGAAGCCGTTCAAACTGCTCTTTCATATCCGTACTTTAAGGGAAATACCTGATTTTGTCACCTTCTTGCCTTATCAATGGTTGTTGTGCGGTATTCCAAGCAGTTTCCCTCACTTACCACCCCGGCGGAGGCCGGGGTCCAGCCCCTGATGTCCCATGTATTACGTTTATATTCTCGCAAGCAAGAAAAACGGCACGATCTATATTGGACAGACTTCGGATTTGAAGAAACGCATTCATGAACACAAGGAAGGAATCGTCGAGGGTTTTACGAAACGGTACGGTGTAAAAACACTAGTTTACTATGAAGCAATTGAGGATTTCGAAGCAGCTTTGCAGCGTGAAAAACGAATGAAGGAATGGAATCGTATTTGGAAGCTGCATCTTATCGAATCGAAAAATCCCGCCTGGCGGGATTTGTATGACGACCTTTGAAGGCTGGGCCCCGGCCTCCGCCGGGGTGGTGAAATTATTCACTCCATGAGTAACCGAATTCTCCGCAATTTCGATTGATTGAGCTGATAATTTCTTCCGCCGAGTACTCGTCATTGTAATACGCGTCGATGTTCGCCTTTATGATCGCTCGGCAGTTTTTTGGAAGCCCTGTTGAACCGTAACTTAGCTCGTCATTTTTATCCTGATGAGCGAAGTATCCAATCAGTATTCCTACGATGAGGGCCGCGACCATCCCGCGCTTGTTCATAAAATGTTCAACTCACCCCGATCAAACTCCCCAACGCTTTCAAAATCTGATTGCCGTAGCGCCCGAGGTCGTGGGCCGTGACGATGACGATGAGGCCGAGCAGCAGGAAGAACGCGATGCGGTGGATGACGGCTTCGACGACCGGGCGGACGGCGCGGCCGCGGAATTTTTCGATGATGATGAAGAGGAGGCGTCCGCCGTCGAGCGCCGGGATCGGCAGGACGTTGATGACGGCGAGGTTGATCGAGAGCAGCGCCGCGAATTGCAGGAGGTAGGTGAAGCCGAGGCGCGCGGCGCGGCCGGTGAGGACCGCGATGCCGACGGGTCCGGAGAATTCGACGTCGGATTTTTGTCCGACGAACAGGCCTTTGAACAGGTCGGCGAAGGAGAGCAGGATTTCTTTCAGATAGAAGCCGGTGGTCTGCACGCCTTTGACGATCGCAATGTACCAAGGGTACGAAACGGTCGCCGCTTCAACCAAAGCGACGCCCATGACGCGCTTGCCGAGTCCCGGATCGAGCGCGGGTGCGAGCTCTTGCGTGAACGTTTTCTTGCCGCGGCGGATTTCGACGGCAACGGGCGGCTCGGCTTCGTTGATGAGCGCCTGGACGTCTTCGATTTCGGTGAAGGTTTGGCCGTTGATCGAAACGATCGTGTCGCCCGGCATGAATCCCGCTTGTTCGGCCGGCGTGCCTTCCAGCACCTGGACGATTTGCACCTGGCGGTCGCGGACGCGCGCGTTCTCCGGCAAGCTCTCGACGGCCGTCGGCATGCCGATCGTGAGGCCGATCGCGAAAAGCAGCGAAGCCAGCACGAGGTTCATGAAGACGCCGGCGCCGATCACGATCGCGCGGATCCAAGCGGGTTTGTGCGCAAACGTGCCGGGGCCGTGGGCGGTCGGGTCGTCCTCGCCTTTGATTTTCACGAAGCCGCCGAGCGGAATCCAGTTCAGCGTGTAGAGCGTTTTTCCCTTTTTGACGCCGAAAACGCGCGGCGGGAAGCCGAAACCGAATTCTTCAACGTCGATGCCGAACCAGCGCGCGGTCAAAAAATGGCCGAGCTCATGCACGAGCACGAGGACGGCGAGAACGATGATGAAGAGCAGCACGGTCGAGCCGTGCACGAGAAGGGTTTCCATGATTATGCGGAAAGAGTGGCGTGAGAAACGACGATTTCGGCGCCGAGCCAGCGGGCGCCGAGCTCGGAAAACGCGGGCGTGGGATCGGTCGTGAAATACGAAGCGCGACCGTCTTTTGCAAGAGACGCGGCAAGGGCCGCATCTCTTTCAAGTGTAGCACAGAACTCGGCCACGACGGCTTCGGCCGAGTCGACGAGTTTCACACCCTCCCCCATCGCGCGGGCGATCGCGTCTTTCAAAATCGGATAGTGCGTGCAGCCGAGGATGAGCGCGTCGACGTCCGCCTCGCGGATCGGCGCGAGATATTTTCCGACGATCGTTTCCGTTTCCGGCTGATCGATCCAGCCTTCTTCCACCAGCGAAACGAGGAGCGGCGCCGGGCGGGCGACAATCTCAATCGCGGAATCAATCTCTTTGAGACGACGTTCGTACACGCCGCTCGCGACGGTCGCGCGGGTGGCGATCAGGCCGATGTTTTTCTTGGCGGAAACGCGCGCGGCCATGCGCACGGCCGGCCCGACGACGTCGAAGATCGGGAGTTCCGGATACGTCGCGCGGAGATGGTCCGCCGCCAGCGACGACGCGGTGTTGCAGGCGATGATGATCGCTTTGGCGCCTTTCGCTTTCAAAAAATCGACGGCTTCTTCGGAGTAGCGACGGATCGTTTCCGGGCTTTTCGGGCCGTAGGGCGTCCGTGCCGTGTCGCCCAAATAGACGTACGACAACTCCGGCCGCGCGGCGCGGAGCGCGCGGACGACAGTGAGCCCGCCGATGCCGGAATCAAAGAGGCCGATCATATTGACAGTGTAGCCTAATTCATGGCAGCCTCGTACCGCAAGCGCGCGCTTGCGGAGGAGAACGACATGAGTCATCCGATGGATGGATATCTCGAAGCTTCGCGTGCGGAGCGCGATCGTCTCTACGACCGACGCGACAAGATGGAAGAGCGGCTGAAGCCGCTCCCGCTCTCCGCATTCACGTTCGAACAGTTCGCGGATCTCCAGCTCGTCGCGGACAGCAACGCGCCATCCGATCGGACAACTTTGCTCGAGGAGGCGCTCGATCGGCTCGAGAAGTTCCTCGACCGCAAGAAGCGAGCCGTGCGCACGCGACGCCGGAAGAAGAGGTAGACCACATGCCGCCCGACATCGAATTCTGACAACTCCCTCGCCGGGGAGTTTTTTTAAAAATGAAAAACTCCCGCATCCTGCGCCGGATGACGCGGGATTATTGCGGGAGAAATCGAGCGATATGGCGGAGATCGAAGTCGCCGAGCGTCTGCCCCTCGGGCAAGACGTAGTGACAGACCTTGAGGAGGTCTTCGCGCGGCGAGAAGCGGTGCGGCACGCCGACGACCCTCATGCCCGCGTCGCGGGCGGAGACGGCGCCGTGCGCCGTATCCTCGAAGGCCACGCACTTGTGAGCCTTCGCTCCGAAGTGCCTGGCGGCGAAGAGATAGGGATCAGGGCGCGGCTTCGTGCGCTCCACCCCCGTCGTTTCTTCCGAAACGACGAGCTTGAAGTATCGTCGGATGTCGCGCGCCTCGGCGATCGCCGTGATGTGCGCTTCTTGGGCGGCACTCACGATGGCGAGCGAAGCGCCGCAGGGCACGAGCCTGTCGAGCAGCACCTGCACGCCGGGCATGAGGCCGATCGAGGCGAGGCGCCCGTTGGCGCGCTCGCGCCGTTCTTGCATGTACGCCTCGGGCGTGTCGTCCAGCCCGAACGTCGCGACCATGATAGAAGCGGCTTCGATCGCCCTGCGACCGATGACGCGGCGATACTGCTCTTCCGTCAGTACATGGCCGCGCGCGGCGAGCATCTCCGTATGAACCGGAAACAGCAGATCTTCTTCCGTGTTCCAGAGCGTGCCGTCGCCGTCGAAGCAGATCAGCTCGACGTCGGGATAGAACACGCCGTGTGCGTACTTGTCGCGTGCCATCGCAGTCCCCCTCGCGCAGATTGCGCAAGCGCAATACTACAACGCGTCCCCAGAAATACAAGACCTCCGGGCTGTCCACAGTCCGGAGGTCTCGGATTATTCCTGGATGACGGCGATCAGCTCGGCCTTCTTCGCCTCCATGAGCTCGCGCGTCGCGCCTTCGATGTTCAATCGGAGCAGCGGTTCGGTATTCGAAGCGCGGACGCCGAACCACCAATCGGTAAAATCAATCCGCAAGCCGTCGATTTCCGTGACCGTCACGGCTTCCGAAGCGAAGCGTTCCCGAATGGCGGCCATTTTTGCCTTCGCGTCGTCGACTTCGAAATTGATTTCTCCCGAATGCGCGTAGCGTCGGAACGGCGCCACGAGTTCGGAAAGCGTTTTTTCTTGGCGCGAGAGCAGTTGCAGGACGAGCAACATGGCGTAGTCGGTGTTCTCGACGCCGCCGAAGTCTCGGAAATAGAAATGGCCGGAAAGTTCGCCGCCGAAGATCGCGTCGCGCTCGCTGATGATGTGCTTGATGAGCGCGTGGCCGGTCGGCGTCATCAGCGGCACGCCGCCGGACGCCTTGATCTCTTCCGGCGCGACACGTCCGCAGCTCACGTTGTAGGTCGCGACCTCGCCCGTATGCCCCGGAAGCAGCACGTGCGCCAGCATGGCGAGGATTTCGGAGGCAGAAACGACCTCGCCCTTCTCGTCGACGAGGCCGATTCGGTCGGCGTCGCCGTCGAGCGCGATACCGATGTCGGCGCGCGTTTCCTTGATTTTGGCTTGAAGGTCCTTCAGCGTTTCCGTCTTGAGCGGGTTCGCTTCATGGTTCGGAAACGTGCCGTCCGGTTCCCAAAAGAGCGGATGCACCTTCACGGCCTCGAGCCGTTTGAAAATTTCCGGCAGGATCACGCCGCCCATGCCGTTGCCGGCGTCGACCGCAACCGTGAGATTCCTGATCGACTCCGCCGGAACGAGCTCGAACAGCCGATCGAGATATTCTTCGACGATGTCGGTTTCGATCAGCGTGCCTTCCGGCGCGTCGGGAAAATCGTTCTTCTCGACGAGCGCTTTCAATTCTTCCATGCCGCTCCCCTTGCCGATCGGCATGGCGTCGCCGTGCACCATTTTGAAGCCGTTGTACTCGGACGGGTTGTGCGAAGCCGTCACCATGATGCCGGCGTCGTGCAGGTCGTATTCGGCGGCGGCGTAATAAAACATCGGCGTCGAAACGAGGCCGATATCGACCACGTCCGCGCCCTGCTTCATGATGCCGCGCGTGAGCGCCGCGAAATAGCCCGGCGAGCTGCCGCGCATGTCGCGCCCGGCCACGACCACCTTGGCGCCCGTATGCACCACGAAGGCGCGCCCAAGCGCCTCGCAAAAATCATTGTCAAAATCCTTGCCGACCAGTCCGCGGATATCGTACGCCTTGAAAATCGAGGGGTTATAGTCCATACTGGAAGCATCTTAACCACGCATTCAAAAAAGTACCACTATGATGACACTGTACATCGTTTTGGGCATCGTGGTGCTGGCGGTTCTGTGGCTCTGGTCCATCTACAACGGACTGGTCACGCTGAACGTCCGCACGGACGAAGCTTGGTCCGACATCGAGGTTCAGCTCAAGCGCCGCTACGACCTGATCCCGAACCTGGTCAACACGGTCAAGGGCTACGCCACGCACGAATCCGGCGTTTTCGAGAAAGTCACGCAGGCGCGCGCAGCCGCCATGGGCGCGCAGACCCCCGGCGCGCATGCCCAGGCCGAAAACATGCTCTCGAGCACGCTCAAGTCGCTCTTCGCGGTTTCCGAAGCCTATCCGGATCTCAAGGCCAACCAGAACTTCCTCGACTTGCAGCACGAGCTGCGCGACGCGGAAGACAAGATCCAGGCCTCCCGCCGCTTCTACAACGCCAACGCCCGCGACCTGAACATCAAGATGCAGGTCTTCCCGAACAACATGGTCGCCCAGTCGCTGGGCTTCAAGAAGCGCGAGTTCTTCGACCTTCCGGACGGAGACGAGGCGCAGAAGAACGTCGAGGTGAAGTTCTAACGAGAGAAAAACCGACCCGAGAGGGTCGGTTTTTCTTCTGGTAAAAATGTCCGAACCACTTGACAAAATCGCATTTTTATGCTATATTTCCGTCACCAAACGCTCTGGTACGCAGCCTGAAAAACCGCAGTCCTACCACCATCGGAGGAATCCATGTTCGACCTGTTCGTTTCCGGCCTCAAAGGCATGCTGTTCCTTCTCGTTGCCATCGTGGCAGCCATGATCCTCGTGATCTGCGGCGTGATCGGCGGATCGATCGCCACGATCATCGCCACGCTGGCGGTGGCGGCCTGCTGGTTCGGCTGGGAGTATTACCTCTACACCGAGGGCATGACGCCACTCGTCGGCGGAATGATCTCCAGGTGGCGAGGCACGGAGTGGGTCATCCGACACGACTGGCCAGAAATCGTCCTGAACCTCCTGTTCTACTGGCGCCTCGCCTTCATCCTTCCTCTCGTCTACCTCCACCTCTAACCGACGCTCAACACGTCGTAGCCGCCGGCCATCTGGTCCGGCGGCGTTGTATTTTAGACGGCTTCCGGAACTTCGTATTCGCGAATCGCTTTCAGGATCTCATCGTATTGCTTCTTGCTTTTCGTGCCGGTACGCGCCTGTTCGTAGCCGAAGAAGATCGTCCCGAGCACGCCGCGCTTTTTGGATGCGAGCTTTTTGAGTTCACCAAGCACAACCGGATCATTGTAGCGACCAAGAATCGCTTTCGCTGTACGACCGTAATCGCTCTCGCCATGCGCGTGTTCGAGCGCTGCGGCAACCGAAAGACAGAGATCTTTGAGATCGCGAGCTTTTGCTTCGTTGAGCGGAACATCTTTATCAAAGCGCACTTCCGGATCGCATACGATCGGTTTTTTCTCGTCGGTGAAAATCACGTTCGGCAGAATGAGTTCGCCCCAAGCCGTGCCGGTGCCGTGAATACGCTTCATTTCATCGACAATCGATTCGGCCATACCGATCTTCCCCTCCAAATCGACGTTTTTGGCCCAGCCATTCTCTCCGAAATTCTCGATCTCGGCGTTCTTGGCGAAGACGTCGTGCGCGTTGACGTTTGGTTGGAACGGCATCAGCACCGTGTCCGGGTCTTCGTTTTCGATGACCGGAATCGTGCTCTTGGACTCGAATTGCGCTTTCCACTCCTTGCGCGAAACTTTGCGCATTCTGAGGCCGTTCAATCGCTTCATCAAACCGTCGAGGCCGCGATGCAACCAAGAACCGCGATGATCGTAGACCATGAACACTTTGCGGCCGTCCGGCAATTCGGCGATGGATGTCTGCGTACTGAAATTTCTGGTACGAATGTCGTACTCGGCGGCAATCTTTTCACCAATGATCGTATTCGTCATGTACTTCGCGCCGCGACGAAAACCCTCCGCAGCCTTCCCAGCCGCAGACGCCGCCTCTCCCTCCAGAACAATTTTTCCGTCCGTACGCTGTTCCCGTGCGAAATCGCCGTAAAGATCCTCGCGAAAATGACCCGTTACGCCTGAAACAGGCGGTGTACCGATCGACGTGCGGACAAGCGCAAGCTGCTCGCGATCTTGCTCCTCGCGTTGCCTCATACGCTCCACCATCTCTTGACTGCGTTCACTGGCGCGCTCCGGAACCGGTATGGCTTCCGCTCCCGACTCCAGGCTTTCCGGACGCATAGACCGCTCGCTTCGCATACAATCGCAATGGTTATCATCAACCCTTATCTTACCTAGCATAAGGCGAAAATCGATGTTGTGCAAAAGGCCGCAGAGCTGTTTGTCCCTTCCTTATAGAAAGGGTAAAATAAGGCTATGTATTCACAGATCACTTCCAACAAAAGAAAGACCGTTGCGCTCATCGCTTCGTTCGTCGTGCTGATTCTCGGTTTAGGCTGGATCATCGACGCCTATTACGACGCGGGCGGCGCGATTATCGCGCTCGCATTCATCTACGCCTCGGTCACGGCGCTTGTTTCGTATTTCGCCGGCGACAAGATGGCGCTCATGGCTTCGGGCGCCAAGGAAATCAAAAAAGAACACGCGCCGGAGCTTTGGCGGACGGTCGAGAATCTCTGCATCGCGAACGGCCAGCCGATGCCGAAAATCTACGTGATCGAGGACGAGGCGCCGAACGCCTTCGCGACCGGACGGACGCCCGAAACCTCCTCCGTCGCCTTCACGACCGGCCTGCTCAAGCGCCTCGACCGCACGGAGCTGGAAGGCGTGACCGCTCACGAGCTCTCGCACATCAAAAATTACGACATCCGCGTCATGACGATCGTCGTCGTCCTGGTCGGCGTCATCGCCTTCCTCTCGGACATCTTCTTCCGGATCAGCCTGCACGGACGCGGCGACAGGAAAGGCGGCGGCGCAGTGATCCTGGTACTCGGCCTGATCGCCATCATCCTGGCGCCGATCATCGCGAACATCGTCAAGCTCGCGATCTCGCGGCGGCGCGAGTATCTGGCCGACGCCTCGGGCTCGCTCCTCACCCGCTACCCCGAAGGCCTGGCGCGCGCGCTCGAAAAGATCTCGAGCTACGAGCAACCGATGCGGCACGCGCACTCCGCCACGGCGCATCTCTACATCGCCAACCCGTTCGGTCCGAAGGGGTTCATGGCCGGACTCTTCTCCACGCATCCCCCCGTCGAAAAACGGATTGCCGCCCTGCGGCAGATGGGAACGAGCGCTTAACTCATCGATACGCCTATGAACGCGGAAATTCTCGACAAGTTCTCAACGCATCTCAAGAACGCGCTCGTCCGCGCCTACGCTTTGGCGCAGGAGCTTCGCCAATCGTCGATCGAGCCGTCGCATCTCATGTACGCGCTCTCCGCGCAGAAAGGCTCGATCGCCTCGGAAGTGCTGAGCAAGCTCGGCGCTTCGTCGGAGGACATCAAGCGCTTCGTCGGCGACGTGGCGGGCAACGTGCCCGGCAAGGCGACGAAAATGGACGCGGCGGCCTCCGAAGCTTCGCCGAAACTTTCCGGCGAAGCCAAGCGCACGATCGAGAAAGCGGTCCTGACCGCCAATTTGCACGAACACAAATACGTCGGCACCGAGCATCTTCTCTCGGCCATCCTTCAGGTCGCGGGCGACGACGTCGAGCCGTATTTTGAATCGCGCGGCATCCCGCTCAAGATGGTGAAGGACCAGATCGCGAGCGTTCTCAAGTCCACCTCGAAGTTCCCGGACATGACGGAAACGTTCGACGGCAAGGCGAAGACGGAGAGCAAGAAGGGGGCGGGAAAGAAGGATGGCGCGAAAGAAAAAGCGGGTGTCCAGGCCAAAGGCGGCTCCCCCGCCGCCGCCAAGACCCCGGCGCTCGATTTCTTCGGCGTCGACATGACCAGCAAGAAGCTGGTCGAGAAATTCGAAACCGTCATCGGCCGCGAGCGCGAAGTCGAGCGCATGACGCAAGTTCTCTGCCGCAAGACGAAAAACAACCCCGTGCTCCTCGGCGAACCGGGCGTCGGCAAGACCGCCATCGTCGAAGGCCTCGCCAAGAAAGTCGCGAGCGGCGAAGTGCCGCCGGCGCTCGAAGGCAAGCGCATCATCTCGATCGATCTCGGCCTGATCATCGCCGGCACGATTTATCGCGGCGAGTTCGAGTCGCGCCTCAAGCAGATCATCGACGAGGTGAAATCGCATCCTGAAATCATCTTGTTCATCGACGAGCTCCACATGATCATGGGCGCGGGCGCCGCCTCCGGCTCGATCGACGCCGCCAACATCTTGAAACCCGCCCTCGCGCGCGGCGAGATCCGCTGCATCGGCGCGACGACCCTGGCCGAATACAAGAAGCACATCGAATCCGACGGCGCGCTCGAACGCCGCTTCCAAGCGGTCCAAGTCGCCGAACCGACGCCGGAGCAGGCGGCCGACATCCTGCGCGGCCTCCGCGAATCGTTCGAGAACTTCCACGGCGTGAAAATTTCCGACGCCGCCATCGACTCGGCCGTGCAGATGTCGGTGCGCTACATCCAAGACCGCTTCCTCCCGGACAAGGCGATCGACCTGATTGACGAAGCGGCCGCCATGCTGCGCGTCAACGAAGGTCAGAATCCCGAAGTGCGCGAGGCGCGCGACGTCGAAACGAAACTGAGCGAGGTTCGAAGCAAAAAGCAGCAAGCCGTCGTGAGCGATAATTTCGACGAAGCGCTCACACTTAAAGAGCACGAAAAGGCGCTCCAAAAGAAAATGGAGTCGCTCGAAAAAGGCCGCGCTGAAGCGACGGCCACGGAAGTTACGGCCGCCGACGTGGCCAAGGTGCTTGCCCGCTCGACCGGCATTCCGGTCGAAGAGATCGTTTTCGAAGAGAAGCGTAACCTCGCCGGACTCGAAGACAAACTGCGCGAACGCGTGATCGGCCAGGACGAAGCCGTCAAAGCGGTCGCCGAAAGCATCCGCCGCGCGCGGCTCGGCTTGGCGCACCCCAACCGCCCGCTCGCCTCGTTCCTGTTCATGGGCCCGTCAGGCGTCGGCAAGACGGAGCTCGCCAAGGCGATCGCCGAAACCGTCTTCCGCGACAAGGAAGCCTTCATCCGCGTCGATATGTCGGAGTTCACCGAGAGCTTCAACATCTCGAAGCTGATCGGCTCCCCCGCCGGCTACGTCGGCTACCGCGATTCCAACAAGTTCACCGACGCCGTGAAGCGGCGCCCGTATTCGGTCGTGCTCTTCGACGAGCTCGAAAAGGCGCACCCGGACGTCCTGAACCTTTTCCTCCAGATTTTCGAGGACGGGCACCTCACCGACGCCTCCGGCAGGAAGATCAACTTCAAGAACACGATCATCATCATGACCTCGAACGTCGGTTCGCAGCATCTGCGCACCGCTTCGGTCGGTTTCAACGCGTCGGCAAACAAGAGCGAATCGCTCCGCGACAAGTTCAACGAGGCCAAGGGTCCGATGCTCCAGGAGCTCGAGCGCCACTTCAAGCCGGAATTCGTGAACCGCATCGACAAGGTCATCCTCTTCCGCCCGCTCGACCTCGAGAGCCTGCAGAAAATCGTGACGCTGCACATCAACGACCTGAACCGCCGCTTGGAAGCAGAGCACCGCATCAAGGTGGCCCTGACCGCCAAGGGCGAAAAACTGATCGCCGAGAAGAGCTTCATCCCGCTCCAGGGCGCGCGCGGCGTGCGCAAAACCATCCAGGAGATGGTCGAGAATCTCATCGCCGAGCGCCTGCTGACGGGCGATTCCGCGGGCGGCGGCACCGTGCGGCTGACGGTCAAAGATGATACGCTGGTCGTGAAGCCATAACCTTTTTCAAGCGCTATGGCCGATGCACCGACGCAAACGAATCGACCAACAGCTGCGCAAGCGGCGAACGAGCAGCGTTTGCGGTCTGCGCGTCAAAGCGAAGCGCCCAACCGTGCGCCCATCAATCTTCCTGGGAAATCAGAGGAAGAAAACCGGTATATGGCCCTGCGGCGGGCGCGCGCGGCGAGCTCAAATGAGGCTCGGGATCTCGGAGAGGTCGACACGCCGAATCTCAAAATCACGCGAACACGCGATCTGCGCGTCAATAATCTTGGCGGCGGAATGGCGGAACGCAGGCGCGAGGATGCGCAGCGCGAGCAGGACGCCAAAGATACGCTGCGACGTCTTGATCCCCGTACGCGCGGAGCAGAAGCAAGGGCAACTCTCTCTCGACTGCGAGAGCGCCCAAGCGAACAAGCCAGCGGTCTCTCGATGAGGGACGCGATGTCGCTCGCCAAGAATCCCACGCCTGGCGGCCTCGCCATGAAACTCGCGACGCCGTCGGGAGGAACGGGCCCCGGCGGCATCCCCATGAGCGGCGAGGAGGCAAAAAAAATGGTGGGCAACGCGCTCATCAAAATATCGTGGGGAAATCTCTGGCTCACCTTCGGACATTCCATCTACATCATCGATATCCTCTTCTTCGCCGGTTGGGCCTCGAAGTACTTGCGACAATACATCCCCGAGGTCGGCAAAGAGTGGTTTCCAGGCGAGCTCGGAAAAAAAATACCGGCGCACGCCTTGCTTCCGATCAAGCTGGGCGAATACGTTGCGATGTTTCTGATCACGTTTCTCGTCGCCGCGTTCGATCTTCTGCTGCTCGGCGCGATCGCCTTCATTCTCGGTGCGATCCTCGACGTTGCCCGCGCCCTTTAGAGCCACTTACCTGAGATCGTATGTTCAAGAAAATCGCCAGCATCGTCCTGTTCATCGGCGTCACCATCGGCCTCGGCTATTTACTGTACCGTTTCTTTTTCGGTACGCCGACCGTGACGACGCCGCCCACGACCGGAGGCGGCGCCCCGACGACCGGAGGCGGCTTGCCGACCGCCGGAAGCGGACGCCCGACGACGGGTACGGGCGACGTTGGGGGCGGCTTGCCGACTTCGCCGGGCACGCCCACGTCACCGACCGCCCCGACGGGGGCCGCGCCGGGCACGATCGGCTCGACGGGCACCGTTGCGACCGGCGACATCAAGAGCCCGGCTATTTCCACGAACGGTTCGCTCAGTTATTACAACAGCCTCGACGGGCGTTTTTATCGCCTGCTCCCCAGCGGCGAAAGCCAGGCGCTGAACACGCAGCGGTTTTCGGATGCCAGCGAAATCGTCTGGTCCCCCGCCGGCAACAAGGTCGCCATCACGTTCCCGAACGACTCGAAGATCATTTACGATTTCACCACGCAGAAGCAGGTCACGCTGCCGAGCCATTGGCAGGACATCACCTTCAGCAACGACGGATCGACGATCGTCGCGAAATCGATGGCGCTCGATCCTGCCAACCGATGGCTGATCAGCGCCGCTTCCGATGGATCGAGCGCCAAATTGATCGAACCCCTGGGTCAGAACGGCGATAAAGTGACAGTGAGCGTTTCCCCCGACACGTCCGTCGTCGCCTTTTCCGATACGTCCGATCCGGTCGGTTTCGACACGCGCGATCTCCTGGTCATCGGGCAAAATCACGAAAACTTCCCGGCGCTGCGGGTCGAAGGCTTTGACTTCACCCCGAGCTGGTCGCCGAGCGGCAGCCGCTTGCTCTACAGCGCCGCCAGCCAGCTCAGCGACTATAAGCCGCTGCTCTGGATCGTGGACGGCAGCAGCGAGACGGTCGGCGGCGGTCGCCGCAGCCTCGGACTCAACACCTGGGCGGACAAGTGCGTCTTCCAGGGCGACAGCACGCTCTACTGCGCGGTGCCGAGAAACCTGCCGCAGGCCGCCGGACTCGAGCGCTCGATCGCCGACACGCTTTCCGACGTGGTCATGAAAGTCGACCTCGTGAGCGGAACTTCCACGTTCGTCGGCGAACCGGACACGCCGTCCCCCCTCACCTCGCTCGCCGTCTCCCCCGACGGCACGAGGCTCTATTACGTCGGTCAGGACGGTTCCTTGAAAGAAATGCTTCTTCGCTAGTATGCAGCGCAAGTTTTTTCTCGTCATCCTTATCGCGCTCGTGCTTGGAGGAGCCGTGCTTGGCATTTTTTGGAACGTGGTGCGCGCGACGATCGCCGGCAACGAGCCCGTCATTGAAAAGAACGAGCAGTCGGTGCGAACGCTTGAGGAACCCAGCATCACGTTCGTGGACCAGATCCTTGGCCCGAAGGACGCCGAAGTGACGATCGTTGAGTTCGGCGATTACCTGTGCCCCTACTGCCGCACCTCGGAGGATCAGGTACGGCGCCTGCTCGCCGAGCAGCCCGGACGCGTGCGTTTCGTCTGGAAGGACATGCCGTCCCCTCTTCACCCCGACGCCGACACGGCAGCGGAAGCGGGCATGTGCGCGGGAAAACAAGGCGCCTTCTGGGAGTTCCACACGGCGCTCTTCGCGCATACCGGCTCCTATAACGAGACGGCGCTCACGTTTTTGGCGGGACAAAGCGGCCTCGACGCCCAGGCGTTCGCGGAATGCCTTCAGTCGCACGACATGCGTCCGTTCGTCGAACGGACGATCGACGAGGGCTTGGCGCTCGGTATCGACGCGCTGCCGACCTTTTTCATCAACGGCAAGCGACACACCGGAAACCTGACGTACGAAGAGCTGCTTGAAGCTGCTCGCTGAGTATGAACGAAACGCTCACCAAACTTGCCCAAGCGGAAGCGCCTCGGCTTGAGATACCGATCCCCGGCGTAACACTCACGTCGATCACGGAGCCGGGAAATTATTCGGTTCCATGGATCGGACAATACGTGTCGGGCGTCTACACGTTCATGATTTCGATCATCGGCGTGGTCGCAGCAGTCATGATGATCATCGGCGGTTTCCAATACCTGACCTCGGCTGGCGACGCCGGGAAGATCGGCAAAGCGCGGAAGCGTATCGTCGACGCCTTGATCGGCGTCGTCTTGGCGCTCGGTTCGTACGTGACGCTCTATACGATCAATCCCGCCCTGGTGGAGTTCAACGGCTTGAGGCTGCTGAGCATCGAAACCGAGGTTGCAGACTATGAAACATTGGGCACGACGAACGTCGAAACCGCCCAGGACGGCGACAGCGCGGAGAGCGTCGGAGGAAGCGGTCCTGTCCCGGGCAGCTACACCGCGCGCTATTCGAACTGCCCCATTCAACTGTTCGCGACGACCGGCAAAGCTTCAAAAACGGAGTTCCAGAGCAAAATGGCCGGCGTCGTAACAGCGACGAACCCGCGCGACCGCGTCATCCAGATCGCCGACATTGCCGATGCCTGCAACGTCAACTGGGGTTCTTGCGGAAACACCGCCGGCACCATCACCGCTCTCGCCGGCGTCGGAACCGTTTCCTGCCTCAATTCCAAAGACGGCAACTGCAACGATCTGGGAAAAGGCCGGAGCATTTTCAGCGTTTCACGAACGCAAAGAAAATTCCTCTTCGGCTGGCGCTGCGGGGTGAACAAGGAGTACCCAGGGAAAGCGCGGCCGGTCGGAGAATGCGTCGACACGGCCTCGGCCGCCGTTGCGAAAGTCCGAGACTACTTGAACAGCGAAAAAACCGCCGGCAGACTTCCTTCGAACTGGCCTGATGGCTGGGCCAATTCACTCCGGCCCGGCGACCGCGTCGTTATCTATAATGGCAACGAAGACCTTGTCGGCGCACACGCCGTGATTTTCATGGGGTGGGCTTCCGGCGGCAAAATGCAGGTTGTGCAGGGCGGCGGCGGCGGACGAGGTGACGAGAAGAGTCGCGCGCGCAGCGGCACGTGGTGCGTTAAAAGCGAGTGCGGCTCGCGCCTCATCCCTTTGATCAGCGCCTGGTCGCCGGACTAGTTGACACGTTCGCCGCATTTCCTGGTACGCTCCGCTCATGACAACGGCCGCGAAAACGCTCTTCATCTGCACCAAATGCGACGCCCAGTCCACCAAGTGGAGCGGGCGTTGTTTGGAATGCGGAGGCTGGGGCACCGTGGCCGAGGCCGCATCCGTTCCCCAAGCGAAAAAACCGACGGCTGCCGCAGGCCGCCCCGGAAAGACATTCTCGCTTGCCGAGTTAAAAGGCTCGAAAACGGCTCATCGTTCGACAGGCATCGCCGAATTCGACCGCGTGCTGGGCGGCGGCGTCGTTCCGGGATCGCTCGTCCTGCTCTCCGGAGAACCGGGCATCGGCAAATCAACGCTGCTCCTTCAAGTCGCCTCTTCCCTACCGAACGTGCTCTATGCCTCCGGGGAAGAATCGGCCGAGCAGGTCGCGCTGCGTTTCGAGCGCCTCGGCTTGGCGGCCTCAAGCCTCAAGTTCCAATCGGAAACGGATATCTCGACCATTCTCGCCACGATCGAAGCCGAAAAGCCTTCGCTCGTGATTATCGACTCGATCCAGACGCTCTCCTCCCCCGAAGCAGCAGGCGCCCAAGGTGGCGCGTCTCAGATCCGCGCCCTGACCGCGCAGCTCATGGAGTTCGCCAAGAGGAGTGGCGTACCGATGCTGCTCGTCGGACAAGTCACGAAGGACGGCGACGTCGCAGGTCCGAAAACGCTCGAGCACCTCGTCGACGTCGTGGTCTCGTTCGAAGGCGACCGCTCCTCCAACTACCGCCTGCTCCGCACCGCCAAAAACCGCTTCGGCGCCACCGACGAAGTCGGCGTTTTCGAGATGACGGCAGCCGGTCTCAAAGAAGTCGCCAACCCGTCTTCCTTCTTTTTGCATGATCGCTCGAAAGACGTTCCCGGTTCCGTCGTCACCTGCATCATGGAAGGCACGCGACCGATCCTGGTCGAGATCCAAGCGCTCGCGAGCCGCACGACATTCGGCTACCCACAGCGCCGCGCTTCCGGTTTCGACGCCAATCGCCTGCAAGTGCTGCTCGCCGTATTGTCCGAGCGCCTCGGCGTACCGACGCAAACCCACGACATCCATATCAACGTGGCCGGCGGCTACAAGGTGAAAGAACCCGCTGCCGATGCCGCCGTCGTCCTGGCCGTCGTCTCGGCGCTTTCCGGCAAGCCGCTCCCCTCCTCGCTCGCCGCTTTCGGCGAAGTCGGGCTGGGCGGCGAGCTGCGGCCCGTCACGTTCGTCGACAAGCGCGAAGCGGAAGCCAAGCGCCTTCAATTCAGCCAGGTCATCACGCCGAAAAATTCTCCTCACCTGAAAAATGCTTTGACCGCGCTATTTTAGACGCTATGCACCTCCAAGAACTGCTCAGCCGCATCCACAAGACGTGGAGCTGCCACAAGGAAAACTACCCGAATATCGACGTGGCGGATGGTATTTCAGAGCGGCGCCATGTCGTCTTGCACGCCATGAAGGCCGTCGGTGTCCTGGCCGGACAGCACGAAGGACATGATCATGGCCATCAGGACACGGACGCCTATCGCGAGGCCACGGCCAAACTTGTCATCGACGCCCTGAAACTCGCCGCGCTTCAAGGGATGCGCGAAGAGGACCTCGTGGAGGAAGTGGTTCGTATCCTCGACGCGGTAAACAGCTGAACCATTCCACATGCATCTTCTCGGCTTTGTCCGAGATTTTTTGCGCGCAAAAAGACCGCCGAGCGCTGGCGGTCAGGGAGACGGGATCAAGGCATGCATCTCGAGATCGCGGACAAACGCGGCGTGATCGCCTTTGTCGTAGAGGATCGCGTGCATGCCGGCTTGGATTGCGGCTTCGACGTTAGCCGGACGGTCGTCGACGAGCAGCGCCGTAGATGCCGGAACGCGCGCCAACGCTACGGCACGCTTGAAGAATTCGGGTGCCGGCTTGCTCCAGCCGATCTCGAACGAAAGGCAGTGCGCGTCGAAAAGATCGTGGATCCCCATCGTGCGCAACCGGGCGTAGCGATGCGCTTCGATGTTCGAGGCGGCGACGAGCCGGATGCGTTCGGCGCGCAGGCGTCGCCACAAGGCGACGATCGGCGCGATCGGCTCGAACACTTCGGAAAAGGCCGCGTCGAACTGCGCATCCGTACAACGCAAGCCGAGTTCCGCCACGATCCGGGCGCGATAGGCCTCGTGCGTCATGCGCCCTCTGGTGTACTCCCCGAAGACCTCCGGATGATCGACGAACATGTGGCGATGGATCGATTGCGCGTCCACCTCCGCATATTCGGCCAGACGATGCGCCGTCGGCCAGTTGTCGCCCTCGTCGACGACGACTTGCACCAAGTCCGACAAGATTGCCAGGATGGGCGGTTTTGCGGATAACGTCATGACACCTCCTCGCGGCAAAGCTAGGCTAAAAATGACGTTTTGTCAAGACATTATTCCAAATGCACCTTCTCGGCTTCAGCCGAGATTTTCTTTTTCAAAAGCGGATGCGCTTCGAGGTCCGGATCGGCTTCGGTCAGCGCGCGGACGGCTTCGCGCGTTTCTTCGATCAAGGCGGCGTCGCCGGGACGAAAACGCTGCAGGTCGGCAAAACCGGATTGGCTTTCGCCGAACAGGCTGCCGGGGCCGCGGAAGCGCAGGTCGAGTTCCGACAATTCGAAACAATCCTTGGCCTGGACGAAGGCGCGCAAACGCTCGATCACCTGGGGCGCGCCGTGCGAAGGGGCCAGGTAGCAACGCGACGGAAGCGACGAACGGCCGACGCGGCCGCGCAGCTGGTGCAACTGCGCCATGCCGAAACGCTCGGCGCCTTCGATGACCATCGTGGTGGCCATCGGCACATCGACGCCGACTTCGATAACCGTCGTCGAGACGAGCACGTGCAGATCGCCCCCGGCGAAGCGTTCCATGATCTCGCGCTTGGCATCCGACTTCATGCGCCCGTGCAAAAGCCCGATCTCGAGCCCCGACAATTCCACACGCAACCGTTCAGCTTCTTCTTCGGCCGACTTCACACCGAGCGTATCGGAAGCCTCGATGAGCGGGCAGACGACGAACGTCTTGCGGCCGTGGGCGGCCTCAGCGCGCACATGCGCCATCATCGCGGCACGGTCCCGCTCCCCGATCAAGGAGGTCTCGACCGGACGGCGGCCGGGCGGCATCTGGCGGAGCGCGGAAAAATCGACGTCGCCGTACAGCGCGAGCGCCAAGGAGCGCGGAATCGGCGTGGCGGTCATCGACAAAAAGTGCGGGATTTCCTCTTTTTCTCCGTCCGGCAATTTCGAAAGCAGCGTCTGCCTCTGCCCCACGCCGAACCGATGCTGCTCGTCGACGACGACGAGCGCTACGTATTTCGGCAGGAAGCCTTTCGTCAGAAGGGCGTGCGTGCCGACGACGATCGAGGCGTCTTCATGTGCTTCCTTGCGCGAGGCCGTGCGGAGAGCAGCGCGGAACGGCGTGCCCTCCAAGAGGCGCGAGATCGTCGCGTAATGCTGCTCGGCCAAGATTTCCGTCGGCGCCATGAGCAGGCTCCGGTAGCCGACCAGGGCGCAGGCGTACATCGCCATGGCCGCGACGACTGTCTTGCCGCTGCCGACGTCCCCTTCCACCAGGCGCTGCATCGGACGGCCCGCTTCGAGATCTTGCAGGATTCTCCAGGCAACGCGCTTCTGGTCGTCGGTCAGCGCGAACGGCAACGAAGCCACGAAGTCGCGGATGGCGGCCTGATCGAACGGCACGGCCAGCGCGCGCTTCCGCTCAAGCGCCCGGCGAGCCCAGGCGCCGCGCAGCTGGAAGAAGAACAGCTCCTCGAAACGGAACCGGCGGTCGGCGACTTCGGCGTCTTCCATCGATTCTGGAAAATGGATTTTTCGGAGCGCCGAACCGAGCGGCTCCAGCCCGTGGCGCGCGAGCAGGAAATCAGGGAGCGTCTCTTCGAGAGCGTCGGCGGCCGGCAGCGCGAGATGCAGCACGGCGCGGATCTGCTTGGTGGTCAGGGCTCCGGAAATGGAATACACCGGAACCAGGCGGCCCGTATGCACCGGTGCGCCCGCATGCTCTTTTTCGTACGCGGGACTCACCATCTCCAAACCCCACGGTTTCGATTCCAATTTTCCCGACAACAACACGCGGTCGCCCGGTTTCAAGACTTTCGAAATATACGGCTGGCGGAACCAGACGACCTTGGCGCTCCCGACCTCGTCGGAGATCGTCGCTTCGGTCAGCAGCATGTTTTGGCGGGCAGAGCGGCGCGTGCGGATAAGGTCGATCCTGGCCCGGACCGTCACCAGGCCGTCGGACGGCCCGGCGAGCGGCACGGTTCGGCTCAAGTCCTCGTACCGAAACGGCAGATAGCGGAGCAGGTCACCGGCCGTAAGCAGCCCCATGGCGCGCAGGGGTTTGGCCAGGCGGGCGCCCAGGACGCCCAGCTTGGAGATCGGCAATTCGGGTGAAAGTCCCATAGATAGCGGCAGTATAGCAGGTTGACAGGCCGGGGCTCATGGGGTAGGCTGTGCGAGTAGTCGGCGACCGTAGCTCAGCTGGATAGAGCGCAACCCTGCGGAGGTTGAGGTCAGACGTTCGAATCGTCTCGGTCGCACCATGCAAAAACAGCGGTTTACCCGCTGTTTTTGCTTTCTCCAACTTCAGATCTTGAGGAAGCGTCCGAGCACGTCCGTGAGCGGTTCCTCTTCCTGCGTCACGTTCTCGCCCAGGAATTCGAGCAGCGCCTGGCGCAACTCGACCGGATCCTGCTCGCCGAGCGGGATGACGAGGTGCGGCGTGACCGAGCTGCGGAAATCGACGTAGAGATTTTTGGTGTGCGGCGGCTCGTAGAGGATCCAGAAACTCCGGAGATCCTTGAACGGAACGAACTGGTGGCCGAGCGCCACGCCGCGCGTCGTGATCAGGAACGGGATCTTCTGCGGTTCGCGCATGGCCGAAAGGGCGACGATCACGCCCGCCATGATCACGATGACCGCGAAAAGGAAGTTGCGCGTGATGATCGCGTACATGACGAAGCTAAGGCCGATCAAAAAGGCGATCGCGTACCACATCGGCCCGCGTTCGTGCCGTTCGTACTCGTCGACCATCCAGCCGAAGACCTCCTCGCCGTAGTAGGGCACGCCGGCCTCCGCACCGCTTTCGAGCAATTCATCCGCCATATGGGGACAGTATACCACGCTTTACAAGGCTTTTTAAATACCGTAGGATAGGGCTGCCACGAGCTCTCCCTGCCCTACCGGCGTCCGAATGATGCGAGCGCAGCGAGCAGGAGGAGCGGCGGCCGAGCGAGAGCAAGAACCGCGGAGCGCGTTCTTGCGGAAGCGAGGCCGGTAAGCGACGCGGAGGGTTGCGCCGAATGGTAAGGCAGCAGTTTGCTAAACTGCGACCGGGCAACTGGTCTTGTGGGTTCGATCCCCACACCCTCCGCCACGAAAAAAGACCCGTATGAACGGGTCTTTTTTCTTTTCCGATTTACTGCAGCGGGATCTGCTGTACCTGCGCCTCGGTGAAGGCGGTGTTGTAGAAGCGGAGATCGTCGAGCAGTCCGGTGTAGTTGCCGCCGTGACCGATGATGTCAAGGCCTTCGGTGTTGGCGCCGCCGAACGTCCTGCCGGTCGAGCCGCTGCCGGCCAGCTGGCCGTTGATGTACATCGTGAGTGTGGTGCCTTCATGCACCGTCACGAGGTTGACCCAGGTATCGGTCGGAATCGAAGTTGTCGACGTGATGTGCGTGTTGAAGGGTGCGCTGCCGTCGCTATGCGTGGCGACGAACTTCAAGCCCGTCGAGGTCTTCTGGATGCGGGTCTGGAACGTGCGGTATTTGAACAGCAAGGCGTGGTAGCTGTTGTTGTTCCAGCTATTGGCGGTTGCGGCGGTGATTTTCACCCAGACCGAGCTCGTCGCGGCCGGCCAGGCGTTCAGGATGTTCGTGCCGTTCGTCGCATAGTAGGTGCCAACCGCTCCGTTGAATTGGACCGCGCCAGCATTTGCGCTGGCGGTCGGCGCCGTATCGGTCGTGTAGACGATCGTTCCACGCGGAACCGTCGTCGTGCCCAAGACTTCTTCAATCTCACTGTTGTCGAATTTCCAGTGAAGGGAAGGGTCCGGCAAGGTCGGCGTCGTTTGGACATTCATGGCGACGGCGTACGTCGTGGTCGCACTCGGCGTCACGATCGTGTGACTCTGCGCGCCGCCGTCGGACCAGGAACCGAATTCATACCCCTGTCCCCCGATCGTTTGCGGCGAGGTGACGCCGATCGTGCGCTGCACACCGACGACGCCGACGAACGTGTACGGGGTCGCGACGGGCGAGCCGTCGAGAAGCACCTGCGTGCCCGGAATATTCGAATCAAGCGTGACGTTCGCCTTGCGCGGATAGACGTCGCGCGATGCCGTCGCCTGGAGGCCGGCCGAGTCGGTCACTGTCAGGTTGATGCGGTACCAGACATTTTCTTCCGTGTGGCCGAACGTCGGGATCGTGAAGGTGCTGCTCGCGACGCCGGTCAGAGGGCCGAGGTGCGGGTGCGTGTGCGCATCGTGATGGAACACGACGGTCCAGCTGAAGGCACTCGGGGGCAGGACACCATCATCCGGGTCGGTGGCCGATCCGGAGAACGCGATCGTATCGCCGGCCGTGTAGAGCGTTCCAATGGAAGGCGTGAGGATCGAGGCCGAGGGCGGAGCGCCGACCGAAATCAGGACACTGTCCGTGTCGGAGCCGCCGTTGCCGTCGGTGACGGTCAGGACGGCCGTGTAGGCGCCGCCCGTCGCGTAGACGTGGTTTGCGGTCGCGCCAGTGCCGGTTGCGCCGTCGCCGAACGCCCAGCTGTACGTCAGCGGATCGTTGTCCGGATCCGTCGAACCGGTACCGTCAAACAACACCGAGAGCGGCGAAGGTCCGGACGTCGGAGTAGCCAAGGCGCTTGCGACCGGATTGCTGTTCGAGCTGCTGCTCACGAAGGAAAGGCGGGAGATCGTGCCGGAACCGTGTCCGGCGATCAGAAGGCTGCCGTCCGTCGCGGTCTTCAGGTCGACCGAGAACATCGGGATCGAGAGCGGGAACGTCGCCTGAGCGTCGTCGGACGCATTCAGGTAGCGAAGCCAGGTGCTGCAGTAGTCGATGATGAAGTAGTCGTTGTGGTACTCGACCGGGAACTGGCTGCCCGTGTAGAAAGCGCCGCCCGTGATGGCGCAGCCTTCGATGCCGCGCTCATGCACGTAGATCGGATCCTGAACGTTCGGATTCGGGCTCGTGCAGTAGCCTTCGCAGGTCGGCCAGCCGTAGTTGCGTCCAGCCTGGCCCACGTTCACTTCTTCCCAAAGACCCGCGCCGACGTCATTGATGTGCATCTTTCCGGTCGTGGCGTGGAAGGAGAAGCGGTACGGGTTGCGGAGGCCCATCGCCCAGATGGCGCGGTACGGGCCGGCCGGAGTCAAGGTTTGGCCCGAGCTATCCACGAAGGTCGTCGGGTTGTCGCTCGGAATCGAACCGTCGCTGTTCAAGCGAAGGATCTTGCCGTTGTAGGTCGTGACCGACTGCGACTCGAGCGGTTCGCCGGCGTCGCCGAGAGCGAGGTACAGCTTGCCGTCCGGACCGAAGTGCACGTCGCCGCCGCGATGGTTGCCGGAGATGTTGTAGTACTCGAGCAGGACGACTTCGCTGCCCGGAACGACGACGTTGCCGTTGGCCGTGAAGCGGCTGAGGCGCGCGCCGAGCGAGTTCTCGGTGTAGAAGATGTAGACGTAGTTGTTCGTCGTGAAGTTCGGGTCGAAGGCGATGCCCAAGAGACCGCGCTCTTCATCGCTGCGCATGTTGGTCGTGACCAGGAACGGCTGCGAGAGCAGCTGCCCTTCAGGCGTGACGATACGCACGGCGCCGGCCTGTTCGGTGATGAACAAGCGGCCGTCCGGTGCGTACGCCATCGCGGTCGGGCTGGCGAGTCCGGTGATGTATTGGTCGTCGAGCTGGAACGTGCCTTCCGGCGGCGTCGCCGTCGAGAAGGACGCCGAAATCGTGTGGTTGGCGTTCACGTTCGAGAAAACGTAGCTCGAAACCGCGCCGACGGAAACGCCGTCCACCAGGACATTGGCGATTTGATAACCGCCGTTCGGCGTGATCGTGAAGGCCTGGGTCTGTCCGGAGGATACGGAAACGGAACCGCTCGGCGTGATCGAACCGCCCGTGCCGGCGCTCGCGGTGATCGTGTAGTTCGTCGGAGGAATCGCCGAGAACGAAGCCGAGATCGTGTGGTTGGCCGTGACGTTCGTGAAGGTGTAGCTCGTAACGGCACCCTGCGAGACGCCGTCAACCAAAACGTCCGCGACCTGGTAGCCGCCGTTCGGCGTGATCGTGAAGCTCTGGTTGGCGCCGCTGTTCACGACGACCGAGCCGGACGGAGTGATCGCACCGTTCGCGCCGGCGGAAGCCGTAACCGTGAATGTCGTCGGAGCGCCGCCGCCTCCCGCCAATTCCGACGCTTCAGCCTGCGTGATTGCGCGGTTGTACGCTTGGAATTCATCGATCAGGCCGGCGAAACCGCCGTCGTACGGATGAATCTCGAAAATGTCGCTGCTTGCGATGCCGAGCGTTTTATTCGTGTCACCAGAACCCGCCGCTTGGCCGTTGAGGTAGATGGAAGCGGTCGTGCCCGTATGCGTGGTGACGACATGAACCCACGCGTCCACCGGAAGCGGGGTCGTGGAAGTCACCCAGGTGTTCGAGCCGAACGACGTACCGTCGCCGTGCGTCGTCACGAGCCAGAGCTGACCCGCGTTCTTCACGATTTTCGTTTGAAGAATCTGGTATTTGAAAAGCAAGTCGCGCGTGCTTCCTTCAGGCCATGTCTGCGCTGTTGCGCTATCGATGCGCAACCAATACGCGAGACTGCCGCCCGTCCAGCCGTCGAAGAAAGCCCAACCGCCGAGCGCCTGCGACTCGACTCCGCCGATCTGAAGCGAAGCGACGTTGCCCGCGACGGGCGCAACCTGCGTGCTGAAGCTCGTCGTGCCGCGAAGAATGAAGTCGTTATCCCCCACCGAGTCGGTCGCGTCGTTATCAAACTTGAGATGCGTAACCAAGTCCGGCACCTCCGCCTGTGCGGAAGGGGTGTGGATAGTATTTGCAGAGACGGCGAGCAGGAGCGCAACGGCGACACCGCTCAAAAAACGGACAATTTTCGATTTCTTCAGCGTAACCATACAAAATAAAAAAGCTTCAGTGAATCGATTAATTTTAAATCGCCAGGAGTATACCTCGCCTGCGCCAAGAGGGCAAAGGGGGGCATCATCCCCCGGCAAGTTCCTCCTTTTTCGCCTTCGGCCACTTCTTTAGCTCCGCTTCCCTTTTCCGCGCTGCCGACTCGGAGGAAGCAGTCTCATGCCAAACCAAAACGACGGGCCTATGGCTGCGCGTATAGGCTCCGCCCTTCCCTTCATTGTGCTTCAACATTCTCGCCTCGAGATCCGTGGTGATGCCGACGTACAAACTCCCGTCGGCGCAGCGTACGATGTAGGTGTGCCAATTTTTCATGGAAATCTCTGGCGGAGGGGGTGAGATTCGAACTCACGATTCCTTGCGGAATGGCGGTTTTCAAGACCGCTGCCTTAAACCGCTCGGCCACCCCTCCACGCTCCATCATCCTACGCAAAAACGGCGGGAAAGCAAACCGGGGCGTTGACTTTTGGGTCGTTTCTGCTATTCTTGCCCCGTCCGAAGGGAGGAATGCCGATGATCGATGGCGTCGTGTTCGAAGATATTCCGGAAGGCCACGAAGATCACCGTCGCAAGCTCTATGCGCCGTTCAACGGCGACGTCCGCGGCTTCTCTGGGGCGGCGCAGGTGAAGGTGGCCGAGGTGAAGCAGGGCGAGCACATCGTGCTGGGCAGGCACTATCACCTGTACGGCGAGCTGTTCTTCGTCCTGCGCGGCCAAGTCACATTCAAGCTCACCGCGCTCGGCGGCGACGAGACGAACGAGTTCGTACTGGTGCCCGGGAAGCGACTGCTCGTCCCCCTCGGCGTCATGCACGAAGGCCGCGCCCAAGCCGACACGATCCTGATCGGTCTCACGGAGGAACGGTACGTTTCGCCCGAGCACAACGACCGCAAGCCCTGACCGCGCTCCGCTACCTGCGGAGCTTTTCTTTTTCTCCCCTCCCCCAGGCCAGGGCGAAACCGAACACCTGCCCCGCGCCCGCTTGCCGCAACGCCTTGGCGCACTCCCGCATCGTAGCGCCGGTCGTCCAGACGTCATCGACGAGCAAAACCGGCCGTCCGCGCATCGAAACGGACGACTGCGCATGAAACGCGCCCACCACGTTGCGCGCGCGGTTCTCGGCTTCGGTTTGCGGCCGCGTGCGAACGACGCGGGAGAGCCACGCGTCGCCGCGACGCAAACCGAGCGTGGCGGCGATGCCGTCCGCCAAGAACGCCGCTTGATTGAACCCGCGCTCGCGAAGCTTTCTCGCGTGCAACGGCACGGACACGACGACCGTTTCCGGAGGACAAAAACCCTTTCCGACTTTCACGGCCCATCGTCCGGCCAGCGCCTCTAAAGCCGGACGCGCGCACGTCCAGCGCTCGAACTTCACGTCATGCAGCAGCCGCCGCACGAACGGATGACCGTAGGCGAAAGCGGCCGAAGCGCGCAGCTCCGGCAAACGCCAACTTTGCGGCGCGAGTGGTACGCTCGCGAGGCACGCGCGGCAGGCATGCGCTCCTGAAGCGCCGCAGGCGATGCACTCCAACGGGAAGAGAAAATCAAAAACGCGCCCGAACATACGGGCGCGTCCTACGGTATTCAGTTGATCGGTGTCAATTCATTCTCCCAGCGTGAAGCGTCGACGCGCCAGTCTTGCCCCTCCCGCTTCAATTCCATGCGGAGCGTGCGGTACCCGACCGTCGTCGTGACGCCGGAAACTTTCTCTTGCTGAAGCGTCACGGCCACGACCGCGGTGCCCGCCGCTTCGTTATAGGAACGCACTTCGGAAGAAATCTTTACGCTCGTCACGCCCTCGAACGTCTGCTCGCGCTGCGGTTCGACGTCTTCGAGCATCGCTTCCGTCTGCGCGCGGTACTTGGCGGTCATCACGGGCAGAAGATCGCGCACGTTCTGGTAGTCGCCCTGGTTCGAGTAGCTGCCGTACCGCTCGGCGAACAGCTCGCCCATCTGCGCCGCGGCCGTGCGGCCGACAGGCTCGGTAACGGCGGGCGCCAAGGGATTCTGGATGATCGCGGCGGCGGCGGCTTGTTCCGGCGTCGGCGCTTCCGCGACCGGCTGGGCGGCCGGCGGCTGCGCGCTCGGCACCGCGCGGCGCACGAGAATGATGACAACGATAATCACGCCGAGCAGGAGCGCGGCGAGCGCGATAATCAGGATGGCGCGGCGGCGTGGAGTCATAGGCGTTATGCGGGTTGTTGAGCGGGATTCGCAGGCGATCCGGGATTCTCGGAGGCCTGGATGAGCTGTTCATCCAATTCTTTTTTGGCATTTTCGATCTCAAGTAGCTGGCGGGGATCAGACGTAATGATTTGGTCTTCGGCGTACGAAGCGACGACTTTGATGGCAGCGTGCCGCGAACCCGCGAAGAAAATGCCTTCGCCGACGCCGGCTTCGAGCAGCAGGTACTTCTCGCCTTCCGTCAGCAAGAACGTCTTTTGGACGAGATCGATCGAGGCTGCCGACTGCTTGAGGAGGATCTGGAGCGCGGAGTTGGTGACGATCGCCTGGCCGTAAGGCGAGCGCAGGAAGTCGTTGACGTCCTGCGTGATCGTCGTGACGCCCAAGAAATATTTGCGGCAGCGCTTGACCAGGGCGAAGATGAATTTCGCCGAGTCGTCGTTCTGCATGAGCCACCAGGCTTCGTCGATCACTAGGATGCGCTTTTTACGTTCCGAGCGGACGACGTTCCAAATGTAGTTCACGATCGTGTAGACGCCAAGCGGGCGCAATTCGTCTTCGAGGTCGCGGACGCTGAAGACGACGAGCTTGTTGTTCATTTCGACCGTCGTCGGCGAGTTGAGAAGTCCGGCGAAGGTGCCTTCAGTGTACTTGCGGAGCTTGATCTGCAAATCCTCCGTGCCCGTGATGCCTTCGAGCACCTGCTGGAAATCGGAAAGGATCGGCGGCTCGATGGTGGCGAGGTCGACGCCCGGGATAATGTCCTTTTTCGCGTACGTTTCCAAAAGCGCGCGGTCGATGATCGAGTCTTCGGCTGTAGTGACGCTGCCGAACATGATGCGCATGAGGCCTTTCACCGTGATGACGGCCGAGCGGATGATGTCTTCGGAACGCACTTCCTCCCCCATCGGGCGCGGCAAATCGAAGATGTTGAGCTTCGATTCGGAAGCGAGCGAGATATTGATGTAGGTGCCGCCGACCGCGTCAGAAAGGTGCTTGTACTCCATTTCCGGGTCGATGATGATCACCTCGATGCCGAGCATGAGCGAACGGAGCACCTCGAGCTTCACGGTGTAGCTCTTACCCGCGCCGGACGTGGCGAAGACGACCGCGTTGGCGTTCTGCAGCGAGAAGCGGTCGAACAAGATCAGGCTGTTGTTGTGACGGTTGATGCCGTAGAGGATGCCATTGTCGGACGTCAGGTCGGCCGAGACGAACGGGAAACCCGAAGCGATCGGGCTCGTGTTCATGTTGAAGGTGATCATGAGCTCGTCGTTCCCGGACGGCAGGGTCGAGTTGAAACCCTGTTCCGACTGGTAGAGCACGCGCTTGGTGTAGATCAGCTTCGAACCGAACATGCCTTCGACCTGGTTGGTCAGGTCGTCGAGTTCCTTTTCGGACGGCGCGAAAATCGTCACGTACAGCGCGAATTGGAAGAAGTGCTCGATCCCCTGCGTCAGGTCGTCGCGCAGCTTTTCAATGTCGCGCAACGCCGTTTCGCGGAGCGGATCGCGCGCGGCGCCTTTCTCGGCGTCGCCGATGATCTGGGCTTCCAAAATACCTACTTTGTTTTTCAGCTGTTTCAAAATGATCTCCGGCTGGACGGGATAGAAGAACATGCCGATATCCATCGTCGCCGAAAAATTGATGATCGGCGTGAACCAACCGAGCGAAAGATAGCGCGGGTAGGTAACGACGAAAACGGTGCGCGCGTAGAGGTCGCCCAGCCGCACGAGGTTCGATTTGACTTCAAACGCCGCCGGCGCGATCAAATCGCGCAGCGTGACGACGCCCTTGCGGTAAATGCGCTCTTCCTCGAGCTTGATGCGCTCTTCCTGCGCAAGGCGTTTTTTTTCTTCGGCGGTCAGCTTCGGCTTCTCCGGTTTCGGAGCGGCTGCCTCGCGCGTGGCCGTAATGGGATTGAAGGCCATAAATCAGGCTTCGACGCGTAAGGCGTCCATTTTTTCAAGCTTCTGCCGCTCCATCGATTGCGGGTTGAAGGCCGTGTAATACAGCTCGATCAGGCCCTGCGTGTCGAGCATGACGCTCGTGAGCCCCATCGAATTCAGGCCTGCGCGGATGGAATCGACCTTCACCAGAATATCCTTCTTGCGCTGACGGAACTGCTCTTCGCGCAAGCGGGCCGAAACGAGCGGCGTCAGGACTTCCGACAGGCGCGCGAAGAATCCCTTGCGCTTCGACGAAGCCGGGTTGTACGGCACGACGATGAAAAACTTTTTCTGCATGATCTCGCCGAGATCGACCAGCTCTTTCACGAACTGGCGATAGTCGGCGATCTGCGTGCGCAAGAGCTCGTTCGTCTGCGTTTTTTCCTGTTCCTTGAGCCGGTTCAAATAGTCGTCGACGTTCAGCTTGCGCGATTGAATCTGGATCTGCACCGGCGATTCCAGAGAATTCAGGAAGGAAACGTAGCCCTGGATGATCGCCTCCTGCTCGTCTTCCGACTTCAACGAAAAGTTCAGGCTGGAAACGAGCAGCACGGCGCGCATCGTGCCATCCTTCATGACGACCACGTCTTCGCGGATCTCGGCGACGTCCAAAAACTGCTGGGTGGAGCTGGACGGCTTCCCTCCCGCGAGCTTCTTGCTCTGCATGAGTTGTGGTTTCGCCTGGGCCATAGATCCTCCTAAGGTCGGGTCATTCTTCGGGTTGGTAGACGCCGCCCGTGTTTACGACGAGCGCGAGCTCGGAAAGCCGCGACGTCGTCAATGCCTCTTTGTACGGCTTGGCGGGCGGAGGCGGGGGCGGTTCAACTTTTGAAAGCGCGATGATTTCGGCGTCGCTCAGTTCCTTGTTCCACACGCGCACGTGGGGACGCCGCCACGTCTGAAGGACATTCAGCAGGAAATAGTGGAAGGGCTGCCCGTTGATGCGCACGAACGCGAGCACGAGACCGGACGTCAGGAGCAACACGTCGGTCAGAATCGCCCACGGCAGGCTCAGGATTTTGTATACGATAAACATCACGAGCCCGTCGACCATCAGGATGACGAACTGCCGTGTCGTGATCGGGCCGAGAATCTTGTCCTCGACGTCGATGAATTGCGGGACGACGAACTGGGGCATGCCGGTATTTTACCACAGGTTACGCTGCCGCGCTCCCCCCTTAATATCGTAGTTGCCGGCTCAAATCGGCCACGGCCCGAAACTCGTCGGCCGTAAGTACCGGCTTTTTGGCCGCTTCGCGAGCGGCGATCGCCTCCGTAAGGGGCGTGCCATTCAAGCTTTCCCGCATCAATTCGAGGTAGGTCCTGGTCACCTCGGAAGCGGTCCAAGCAGCGATCCCCTCTGACCGACGGGTGTACGACTGCTCTCCGAGCAAATCGATCTTGTCCTTGATCTTCACGCAGGCTTCCTTCGGATCCCTGGACAAGCGGCGGAAGTCGAGGATGGTGATCGCCCGAAGCTCTTCGACCGGGCCGGTCAATTTCGGCGACGCTTTCACGTCGTCGAGTTTCGGCCGCTGCGCGAATGATGCCGGCGCGGCAACCGGTGCCGGCGGCTGCGCGGGGGCGGGCATCGGCTTCACCATCGTGACCGGGGGCGGAAGCGGCGGGCGGGCGGGCGGAGCGGCTGGGGCGGAAACAGCGGGCTCTTCGGGCGGAGCGGCGGGCGCGCGGAAGTCCGGAGGCACGGGACTGGCCGAAGAAATCGGAAGATTCGCCGGCGCGGCAGACTTTCCGTCCAACATCGTCGCTACGGCGGCGGGTTTCTCCGGCGTCGGAGCGACCTTTTTCGATTTTGAAACGATGCTTTGGTACAGCTGTTCAAGCTCCGTTTTCTGCTCAACGTTCGCCTGGGTTTCCGACTGCGCTTTTTGCAAACGCTCCGTTTCCACCCACTTCTTCTTTTCCGTCTGGACCTTCGCTTGCGCCGCCGTGTCCGTCTTTTGCAAACGCGATTGAATGAGGTTCAAGAGCGCGCGTGCCGCGTCCTGACCCATGCTCAAACCGCCCAGCTCTTTCGGCTGGATCATGATCTCGAGCGTTTCCATTTGGTCGCGCACGTCGCGCAAGCGGTTGCCGATAATCGTCTTCACGCGCTTCGCCATGGCCTCATCTTGCGTAGCAAGGCCGGACGCAAGATAAATTTCTTGCACGAGCGCGTCGATATCGACGGCCGGCGTCGCCTTCTTGAACTGCGCGACTTCGAGCGCGTCCTCCGGCGTCAATTCGAGCCCGACGTTCTTGGCTTTCGCCGGGGCGGCTTCCTCTTTTTTCTCGTGCCGCGGCGCGCGCTGATCCAAAATGACGGCATGCGATTCCTCGCGAATCTCTTCAAGCACGCGCTCGGCCGCTTTCGGCTCGAGACCGACACCGCCGATTTTTTCCGGCCTGGTCAGCACGTCGAGCGCCTGCGCTTCGGTACGCACGCCGGCGAGCACCGACTCGACGACGTTCTGCAACCGCTGCTGCGGATGACCGGTCGCTTCGGACGCGACGGACGTCGTAATCTCCTCCACGGCCTCGTCGACCGTGCGGCGCGCGATCGTTACGCGGAAATCCGGGAACGTTTTCGGGTCGGCGCCGAGCGCGCGCAAAAACGCCGTAACGTCGGCGAGCCACTTGTCGAGCGGCAAGAGGCGCTTGCCCGCGATATCGATGGCCAGCGCTTTCGCCTTGGCGTCATCGAGGCCGAGCTTGGATTTCAGCTCAAGCAGCAAGCGCTCAAGCGGAAGATCTTTGACGAACAGTTCGCGCAGGATTTGGAAGTACGCTTCTTCCTGTTTTTCGTTCAGCTGGTGCTGCTCGATGATTTCCAAATTCAGGGCGCCCGCGCGCTCCGAATAGAGGTACTCGAGCACCGGCTCCGGCAGCGCATCGATCTTCCGCTGCAGGACGTCAGACGCGATCATACGTTCGCCCCTCCCCCACGACGGTTCTTGCGGCCGCCGCCTTCATCGATTTTTATACCTTTCGAAAGAGCGACTTGCTTTGCCAAGCCAGCTTCCAACTCTTGCATATTGCTCTCCAAGCCCTTGATCGCGCTTTCAAGGCCGGAGATACTGTCCGCATCCGCACCACTCGAGCGTGCGTCCGTCAAACGCTGCGTAAGACGCGCCAGCTCGTTCTCAGCATCTCCGCGCTTCTGCGTCGCTTGGCTGAGATTTTCCAATGCCTTCGTCAACCTTTCCTCCTGTTCTTCCTTAGCTGTCGTGGTCCGGCTCGCGAGTTTATCCTCTCCAATCTCTCTTGCAAGAGTCTTCAGTTGCGCATCCATATTGGCAACGAGCTCTGATGCTTCGTCAGCCAATCCCTTGTTCTGAACGACACGCTCTCCGGCTTTCTGCTGCGCCACGCCGGCCGCCTGCGCGGCCACCGCCGCGTCGATTTCCTGCTTCGACGGCAAAAGCTTGTTGTAGAGATCGTTCTTACTCAGGTTGCGTACGCGGGTCGGATCATGCGCCATAACGGCCTTGAACGCCTCGCGCGCGACAGACAATTGTCCGGCATCATCCTTGTTGATACCGCGAGCAAGCGCCGCCGTATCCATGCTGCTGCCAAGCACGCCGAGCAGCTTCGAATCGTTTTTCAGATCATCGACTTTCAAGGCGCCAACCGACATCGCCTGAACGGCAGCGGCAGCGATCTTGTTGTCGTCCTTCAATGCCGTAGCGCCACTCAAGCCGCGCGTCGCCGCGCTGCGCAATGCGTCAGCGCGTCCAGGATCCGCCATAACCTTAGCGCGCGCCTCCGCGTTTCCTGCTGTCGACGCCAAGACGAAGTCGGCGATATTTTTACTGAACTGCACCTTGCCGTTCTCATCCTTGCTGGAATACCAGCTCGTGGGGATATCCGTCGCGCTGAAACCCTTCTCGCGCATGAAGGCGAGCGCGTCTTTCTGCGGCATCTTATTCAATTCTTCTCCGACGCCGGCGAGCTGATCCGGCTTGCCGTCGGACATGACCTTCTTGAGCTGACCGGAGGTCATGTGCTTCATGAAGAAGCCCATGTCATCCTTGGCAATACCGCCGATATCGTCGGACGACATCTTCGGCACGAGCTGCTTCAGCTTTTCGTCGGCGACCGAAGGGATCGAGCTGAACAATCCGTTCTTGTGCAGCGGCACGGCGAACTTTTGCTCGAACTCTCCGACCGTCTTGGCCATGTTCGGGTCGAGCACATTGCCATCTTTGTCCTTCCACTCCGATCGGAGCTTGTCGTAGGTGCGCTTCAAGAGATCGGGGTCGCCCTTCATCCAAGAACTGGCGTTCTTATCGGAAATCGCCGTGCCGACAATGTCCTGCAACCCCTTGCCGCTGGATTGCTGGATAAGCTGGTCGAGCGTGTCGTGGCCTTGTCCGCTCTTCGTCAAACTCTGCGCCAAAGCCGGATTTTTCAAACCGGTCGAAAGCATGCCGTCCAGGCGTTTCTTATCGACATCATCAAGCTTGCGCTTCTGGGACAGCGAACTCATCTGCCGCACGAAGGCGCCCGGGCTGAGACGCGCGAAATCTTCCGGACCGCCGAAGGTCTTTTCGCGGCTGGCGATGCGGTCCTTCTTCCACTTCTCGCCTGTCAGCGCCAAGTAGCGGCCGGCGCCGCCGACGAGCGGAACGCGCGCCAAACCCCTGCCAACGCCCGTCGCAAGCGGTTCAGCTGCGCGCTTCAAACCATAGCCGGCAACGCCAACTGTACCCGCACGAAGCGCGGATACCGCCTTGCTCCTCACCTTGCCGGCGAAACCGGCCGCCATGCCACCGATCGCCGGATCGGACGCGAATTTCAATCCGGCGAACATGATGCAGGTGACGATCACCATGCTGAGAATAGTGTCGGTACGCCCAGCCTCGCTCGGAATCTGCGGCCTGTTGAGCTCGAGGCGCGCCGCCTGTCCTTGCACTTCTTGCGATGAAGCCGTGGATTGTACACCCCAGCCTTCCTGTGCGGACGAGAGATTTCCTCCCGTCGCTTGAGCCGTCGCCAGCGCCAGCCACAAGAAAAACGCGATCACCGGGCCGCCGACCAGGTATTTTTTGAGTTCAGCCCACCACTGCGCGTAATAATTGCCGCTGAGCGGGAAGGCGGCCGTGAGGAACGCGATCGGCGAAAGGATGATCAGCACCCAAAGCATGATCACGCGGAAGACGAGCATGACCAGCATGACGAGAACGACGCACACCGCGATCGCGGCCAGGATGAAGGCGAGCATCATGGCCAGCACCAAGCCGAAGTTGTAGTCCGACACGCCGTCGGCGAGCCGAAGCAGCTTGTTGATCTGGAACGCATTCATGAAGTTGCCGGCCGCGGCGGCACGGAAACCGTTCACGAAAGAAAGCATCACGACCTGGCTCACGTCGATCATCAAGCCGACGATCGTCTTCGAGAAGTTGATGACGACGGCCATGATCAGGAGCTTCTTCAGCGTCTGTTCATAATGGTACTTCGAGTACCCGATGACCGTGCTGAAGGCGATGATCATGAGGAACACGATGAAGAACATGTTCGCCAAGTCCCGCGTCACGACCCAGCCGACCTGAACCGCCGTCGGTCCAGGCGACACGAAGTTGAAATACTGGGCCACGCGGATCAAGGCGTCGACTTCCATGATCAAGATGAAGCCCATGAGGCTCGTCAGGATCTGGAAGATCCAGACGAAAATCATGGCGATGCAGGAATGCGGGCTGCCGAGGCCGCATTCTCCAGCGCGCACGGCGGCCGGAACCGCCATGGCCGCCAACACGACAACGCCCAGCGCCATCGAACGCCAAAGCCCCCTCTTCCCTGAGAAGAGGAGGAACAGTTTGGCTTTGATGCGCTGGAGCGTGTTCATAGGATCAGAGGCTGAACAAACCGCCTCCGGTCAGAATCTGTTGAAGGATGCCGGGGTCGAAGGATCCGCCGCCTCCCCCGCCACCACCGCCGCCTCCGGGCACGAAGGCTGCGGCGTCTTGTGCCCTGGGTGACAAACGGATTTCTCCGGAATACTCGGTCCACGGCTTGGCGTCGGCGGGAGGGTTGGTGAGCGAGCAGCCTTCGCGATACGCGCCGTTGTTGCTCAACGTATAGTCGCAGCCTTCGCCCGTGCAGTTGCACCAGCCCCAGTTGTCGACGATCTGGACCTTCGGCCGGTAGACGCAGGTCGGTACGCTGTCGAGGATGCGGTAGCACGGAGCGTTCTCGGCCGCATCGCCCGCACCGGTACACGCCGGCATCGTTTGCAGGTCGCGCAGCGTGCAGGTGTAGGTGTGGTCGAACTGGAAGGTTCCGGTGTTGCAGGCTCCTGGCGTGTTGCCGAAGTGGTTGCCGATGTTCTTTCCGCACGTGCCGCCGCCCGGGCAATCCGCGTCCGTGTCGCACGTCAATCCGTTAATGGAGCACTCGCCGACCGCATTGTCGTCAGAGATATCCGGCGAGCAGAACGGCTTTTGGTTCTTGTACCAGCCCTTTGCCGGAGGTTCCTTGACGGTGTAGTCGCCCCAGAGCACGGTGCGCTGGAGAATCGGCATCGAGTTGTGCGAGGCCCAAGCGTAGAACTTCGCCGTCACGTTGAGCGAGCCGTCCGCGCCGAGCAGAATTCCTTGCGAGCTGCCGTTCACCGTCATTGCGCCCGTCCTCGATACCCTGCAGCGTCCATTCACGTCGCAGTTGCTCGTATCGACAGCCGCGACGATCGGCGGATACCAGACCTTGCCGAAGACCGCCGCGATTCCGTGACGATTTCCAAGCGTCGTCGGATCGACCGTACCGGCTTCGTTGTAATACGTAAGGCCGTTATCCGCAGGATTCGCAGCCGCGTTTGATCGTTGCGTGTACGTGTGGCCGCCGGCCGTGAAGTTCAGCTTCACATAATCCCACACCGCAAACACCTTGCGGAAAAGTTTTCGGATAGAGTCTCTGTCATCAGGATCCGCGGGCGGAGTGAGGTCGTAACGAGCACCGCGCACGAAATCGAGTACCGTGCATTGTTCCGCCTCTGTCGCAAGCCGCGCCGTCACGTACGTCCACGGTTTATTGGGCGGCGGCAATGCGATCGCGCCAATCGCCCCGTAGGGCTTGCACGCGAGTCCGTGCTGCCATAGCTGGTCCGACGTATCCGTCTGTCCGCTGTACCCATTAAACATGCGGACATTGTTGATCACGTCCGTGAAGGCGACGGTCGCGCCGAACTCGCCGGGTTGATCGACCTGCGCGATCTGCTCGCAGCCAGGCTTGAAGACGAATCCGAGCGCGTTGATACCGAAGGTACCTTCGCCGTTCTCCCCCGCGTCCGCTTCTGCCAACAGCACGATGTCCTTCAAAAGGCCGTTCGTGTCGAAGCGTGCCTGGAAGCCGATCTTGCCTTCGTTGTCGGAGGCGTCGACCTGCCAGTTGTTCGCGCGGTTCAGGTAGTAGAGACCGCGTGCCGTCGTCACCCCGTTCACGACGTCATCCTCCGTGAAAGGTTGTGAGTCGCCCGCATCATCCTCAGAGTTATCAATATTGTCCTGGCCGTCATCATTACAGTCCGCGAAGACGTCTTGGCGCGGGTTCGTGACAATGCGGCTTCCGTCCGGATAGACCGTCGAGCCGAAACCCGATCCGCTGCACGAACCTCCAAACTGCTGTTGACACTCAGCTGTACTCTCGTCAGAATCGTTCGGAATAACGATCTTGTATTGAGGCGTTGTTGAAGCGTATCGCTCGTTATCGTAGTGGCCTTCATTGCCCGCTGCAGAGTAGTGGTAAATGTCTTCGGCTACCTGGAAATACATGCTCTCGAGCTGATCCTGGTAGAGCGGCGGGCCGATGTACGGCCATACGATCTCGGCAGGGCCGGGCGCTGCGACAAGCGATTCGCTGTTCGGATCGGACACTTCGTAGCAACCGAGAATACCAATCGGATCGCTCGAGAGGCGATAACGCTGGTCAGGGTCAGTATCCCTCTCCTGAGACAACGTCGAGAGACCCGGGTAGAGGCACCAGCGCGTGCCGCCCGCATTATCCGCGTCGTCAGAGCAGTCACCGCCGTTCGAAGCGTAATTTTCGACACGGTTGTTGTACTTTCCAGTGCCGAAATACTTCGTCGTGTATTGATCGAGCGGATCGATGACGTCGTCGCCGTTCAAGTCGTCGGTCGTGTTGATGTTGAGCGTAAGCGCCCAGCTCGCCTGGTCGCCGACGCAATAGAACCGGCGGTCGGCGGCCGTGAAGTATCCGGCCGACTGGTTCTGGTTGTAGATGTCGCGGGAGCCGCCGATCAAGCCGACCGGGCGCCAGGTCAAGCAGGCGTACTGGTTCGAGGTGCCGTTGATCGGCCGCGTCATGTCGTATTCCAAACACTGGCCCTCGTAACCGACGACGCGGTCGACTTTATTGACACGGACGCACTGGCCGCCGTCGTTGCAGCCGCTTGCGAGAAGGCCCGACGCGCTGTTCGCCGCCTGGCTGCAGCACGACGGATTGTTCAGCGTTCGAGCGCCCGAAGCGAGCGGATCGCATTCGTATCCCGCATACGCGCCGCCGCTGCAGTAGCCGCTCGGAATATCAGAGCTGCCGGCCGGGAAGTATTTCTTGTCGGAACCGTAGCTGGCGATCAGGTAATTGCATTCGCAGCTTGAAACCTCGACGCCGTTCACCAAACGCCGCTGGCACACGTTGGCGCCGGCAAAGGCCGGGCTCGGGCTGATCAAGACCGGGTTCCCGCTATTGATTTCGGCGGCTTCGTAATTCCAACCGTTCGGATCGGCGACGCCCGAAGGGAACGGCGCGTTCTCCTGAGGGTACGCGCGGCAAGAAGCGCCCGGATACCCCGAAACGATCAGCGGCTGGTTCAGCTGGGCTTCCGAGGTGATGAGACGTCCGCCGTCGATCGGGTGGACGCAGAGACGGCTGCCTGCCGGACCCAAGCAGCTGCCTTGGTCGTCGGCCGGACCGCAGAACGTGCCGTACGCGCCGTTGCAAGCGCTCGATACGAACACGAGGCGCAGATCGGGTTCGGTCGCACTAGGCCCGATGTTAGCTGTCACGAGTTCGTCAACCGGATAGCGGTTCGGAATGGCGAAGCCCGAATATTCCATTCCCTTTGATCCAACCGTGCGCGCGGAGTATACGCCCGCCGTCAGCGTCTCACCGGAATAGCTGCTCTCGACGTAGCGGACGCAGCGCGTCGTGTTGCCGATGCGTTCAAACTCAGCGCAAAGGCTGTACGAGGTGCAGACGTTCTGATACTGCCCGGTCGTGGCGTTGAACACCGTCTCGCTGGAGCGGCAATCAAGCCACTCGCCGCACTGACGATCACGCTGCACGCGGATGATGATGTTGGAGTCGTTCTGGGCTCCGCCGGACTGCGGAGCGACAAGCGCTCCTCGCTGCGCGTCCGAAAGGGCGTACGTCGCGGTGGCGCTATAGGTCTTGGTGAGGTTGTCCGTCTGCCAGAAGAGGACACAGGCGGAGGCCGCGTTCGCGCCGGACGGCGATTCGTTCAGGCTGACGCGGTTTTGGCACGTGCGCGTGTCGAGCCGGTCGTTCAGAATCGCGTAGTACGGCGTCCCGTTCGGGAAGGCAGGCGAGGTCGCGACCGGATCGATGAACTCCTTGCACATGTCGTACTGCGGCGAGCAAACGCCCGCCCAGCCGTCATACGAGGCGTCCGAGTTCTTCCAGATGCCGTAGCGGTCGCCGGCCTCCAAGTAGCCCGGATCGCACGGTTCGCTCGTCCCCTGCTTGAACCAGCCGCGGCTGCCCGCGGTAGCGCCTTCGCGGAATTCGCAAACGCGCGCTTCGGGATCCTTGAAGAAGACCGGGGCCGCATCCGCTTTGCGCGTGTAGGCCTGGCAGTACTGTTCCGGCGCGTTGCAGAGCGTGCGCGCATAGTCCGAAGGGACGTTGCGGAGGTACACGGTCTTCCAGCTGTCGACTGAGGTGCGGGCGCTGTTCATGCGCTTGTCGCCCATGGCCGTGCAGCCGATCGCGTCGGCGTCGCAGCGATAGCGAAGATCGTTTACCAAGTATTCGATGCCGTCGGGCGAGACACGAACCGTGTCGCCGTCAGGGCTGACGCGCGAAGCCGGAACGTCGTCGTTGACGTCATATCGGCAGCTGGTCTCCCCTCGCGTCACCTGGCAGACCGTGGCGCCATCGACGGCGCACGGGCAGGTGAGCTCGGCGCCGGGGGCGCAAGAGGCCGCGAGCGTACAGACGGCGCGGAACGTTTCCGCGAACGGCGAAGCCGAGTTGCGCGTGTCATACAACGCCTCGCAGCCGACTACTTCGGGGCGGCAAAGCTTTTCGAACGATTTGAAGGTCGCGCGCGTGTTGGTGCGGTCGTCGTAGGCACGGCAACCAAGCATGTACTGCGGCGACGAAGCGCCCGACGGCGTCTGATCGCACGCAAGCGGCGTCTGCCAAGATTCCTCGATGAGGTACACGTCGTCGGTAATTTCCCGAAGCTCGATGTTGTCGAGGAAGAAGAGCGGCGCGCCTCCGCCAAGACGCTGGAAGACCAGCTGCTCGTTGGTTTCCGGAGAACGAACGGCCTCAACCGGGCCGATCTGGTACGATCGCCACTCGGTCGAAAGCGCGACAGGCGCCTCCGTGGAGGTCGTGCGGTTGAAGGTGAAGCTGGCGTCAGCCGCCTGGCTCAATCGGGCGGTCAAATCGCCCGTACCCTTGGCCCAGAAGGTCAGGATGTAAGACTTTCCTTTCCGGATGCGGCTTGAAACATTGCTCGTCACATCGGCGCGCGTCGCCTTCAGCGAATGGCCGCCGGCGGAAACAGCCTCGTTGCTGTTCACGACGTCCGTCGTGCTGCCGCCGCCAGGAGCTGCCGTCCAACCTTCCGTGGTACCAGCTTCAAAGTCGTGCGTTACAAGCACGCGCACGTTGCGAGACGCATTGCCGGAATAGGCGCGGCAATCTTTCGCCGTCGCCGCGCACGTCAAGCTCTCCGGCGCGTAGGCCAGATAGCGGCATTCGCTGTTCTGCCACTTGCCGCCATGATCGCGGCACTCCGCTTCCGTGCTCTTCGTAATGCGGTACTCGCGGCAGGCATCCGAGGAAAGAATCGTCTTGGAATACAGGCGGTAGTGGATGTTGCCGTCCACGTCATAGAACTCGCGGCAATCCGGGTTGAAGATCATGTCCGTTCTCGTGCACGAAGCTTCCACCACGCTCACGGCGTCGTCGGCGCAACGAGGCTGACCCGTTCCGTCGTATCCCAATTTCGTGCAAGGAGCCGTGCCGCCGGTCGGATCGGAAGGACCGATGGCCGAAGCAAGATTGGAGCGGCGCAACGACCACGAACGGAGCTGGTAGCCGCGCACGTCATTGCCTTCCCAGGTGTAGTAGGTGGCCGCTTGGTCGTCAGGCTTGGTGCACAGGCGTAGATACGTAAAGTACTCGCGCGATTCTCCGCCTTGGGCAAGTTTTTCGATATTCGTAAATTCGGAACACCCCGCTTCGCTAGCGGTGCAGCTTTGCGCCGTCGAAGGAATCAGGAAGAGCGGGAAACGCGCTTCGTTGAACTGCGTCGGCTCTTGGCGGAAGGTGTCATAGCCCGCGCAGGCGGCAGGACATACGTCGTTCGCCGTCGTAACGGCCGTGATCGTCGTTCCCCCATCAACGGGCCGATAGGCGTTGCAGCCGACTTCGTCGCGGCGGCAGGACGGCGCATATTTGTCGCACTCCGGCGAACGATCCGAACCGGCGCAGTCGAGTCCGACGGGCGCCTTCTTCAAATTGACGCGCTGAGCCGTCGACGCGTATGCCTCGTGATACGGCGTGGCGCCAACCGACAACTCGAGTTGAACGGCGTCAGCTTGCACTTCATCCGTAGGAGAACTTGACGTCAGGACGACGCGCGCGTATCCGACATTCGACGGAGTCGTAAACGAACACGTCGAGGTTTCGTATCCGGTTCCGACCGCCAAGTTCACCCGCATCTGCGAGCCGGAGACCGTGCAACCATCGACCGTCACCGGCGATACCGGCTGCGGCGGCGAGTTTGTGTCATACAACTGGATCGTCGCGGACGCGGTGGGCGGAGCACCCGCGCCCGGATAGCGCGTTTTCACCGAAAAGCTGTATGCGGCGTCGGAAAGCAGGCCATAGACGTCTTGGCTGACTGGCGTCGGCGACAGCTCGACGGAGGAGCTGCCTTCGTATCCGGTGAACGTACCGTTCACGTACCGGCTCGGATCCATGTTCCAATACGCCGCGCGGTTCGTTGCGGCGTTTTCTTCCTCGAAGCCAGGATTTCTTACGAGGTTCAGCGTGCCGGTCGACAAGCGGACGAACTCCGTGCAACCGGCGTCGCCGGCGGCGCAGGTCGCGGTTTGCGCGTTCAGGAAAATACCATCGTACGGCGACGTCGAATACCCTTCGCCGAAAACGCCGACCACGTCGAACCATGTCCGGTTGCCCGCGGCGGGAGCCGCAGAACTGATTTCCAAAAGCGCAGAGGTGGTGCCCGGAGGCGTCGTCACCTCGCATGAACCGTACTGGTGGCCGAGCGCCGTCGCGACGATCGAAAGTGAAACGCCGCGGCCCAAGTTTTCGCTCTGGCACGTCGTGGCGAGCGTCGCCGTTTCAACCGGAGTGCCGTCGGCGCGCAGGAACGCGATGCGCACGGTACCGGCAAACGTCGTTCCTTCAAGCTCCTGGATCACGCCGGCCGAGATCGTGTATTTCTTCCCCGCCATCAGCGACGGAATGCGTGCGGAGGCGCCGTTGCCGGCAAGAACGCCGACGGAGTTCGTGCCGTGGGACGACCAGCTTCCGGAACGATCGAGTCGCGCACCGGCGGACAAAATCCAATCGCGCGGCTGGCCGGCCAAAAGATCTTCAAAGCTGCCGTTCGGCACGGAATTCGAGGAAAGGCTGTACTGGCGGCAACCGGCGTTCTGCAAATTGCAGGGGCCCGCATCGAGCGTATTTGAGAGGAACGAGAACGAAGCGCCGTCCGAGCGGTTATAGACCGTGCAGCTTGTGAACTGCGCCGGGCACGCGTCGGCATCCAGCTTCCACACGCTCTTTTCACGCACGCAATAGCCGTATCCCCCCGTGCAGTTTCCGGAAGCATCCTGGGCGATACATGTCGTGACGTCGACGCAGCTCTCGACGCGCGCGGCGGATTGCGACGAAAGCAAGGTCGGTCCCGGAGCTTGCTGGCGGCAGATGGCGGACGGGTACTTCAGAACCCATTCCGGATCGACCATGTGGCACCAGGGATGCAGCGGGTCGGGCAAACGCGTTTCATCGACGTTGCCGTCCGGATCGCGCGGACAGTCTTCAAAACGATCCATCGCCTCGCCAAGCGTAACGGGGCGGTTCACGTCGTTGAACGGAGAGTTGGCCGCCATTTCCCAACCGACGGGCAGCACGCGCGCGAGGCGCAGCTTCACGAGGTTGGAATAGCAGAACGCTTCTCCGTAGCAGTTTTTCTCGATATTTTTCCGGTGCGCGAGCGGGAGCAGCTGCCAGCCGCGGTTAAGGAAACCCTGCTGCACGGCCTGGCGCACGGTCATCGCCTGGCCCTGATCGGCGCGCGACACGGCATTGTAGAACTGCGTATCGATGACGCAGTGGTTGGCGGTACTGCCGGTCGCGGGGCACGTCGCAAAATCCGTCAGCTCGTTATAGTTCGTGATCGACAAGATTTTCGGCGTCAACAGCGAGGCATTCGCGAGCTCCGCCGACGCGCGACCGCCCTGAGGAGGCGTCGCGCCGAACTGCAGCGCCTGGTCGCTATTGCTGCCAAGAAGATCGTTGACGGAAATGAGACCCTGCGTGAACACTTTTTTGAGCAGCTGCTCCGAAAGAGCGCCGGCAAAAGTCTGGAGCGCGGCGGGAAGAATACCGAAAGCGGCGTTGCCGAAAGCGCTGCCCGTGATTGCCACGGTGCGGTCGCCCTGCTTCCAACCTTGCTCCAACGAGGTGTTCAACTGGTTCTCGATCGTGGAGGCTGGCGTCTTGATGTCGCGCGAAATGAAGTCGCGCACCGGCTTGAAGCCCTTGTTGGCCAAATAATCGCCGTAGGACTCGAGATTCTTTTCGGCAATCTGACTCAAAGCGACGTTGTTCAGCTCGATCGCGGCCGAAAGCGAGCTCTCACCCGGCGTGAACATGACGCCGATCTGGTCGAGCACCGCGGAGGAGTCCTGATTGACGAACGCGGTCCAGTTGCTGTCGATCGAGTCCCACGTACATTTCGGTACGGGAGGCGTCGGACCGCCCGTTCCCAAGATTCCCGGCAATCCTTTCAAGAAACCGATCTTGAAATTCAGGGCGAGTTGGGGGTTTTTCGGTACGCACAAATTAATGCCGTATTTCCCGAAACTGGCCGGATCCGTCGTCAACGTGCCGAGTACTTCGCCGGCAGCGTCGGCGGCGGTGTTTTGAAGGTAGTTGCCGAGACCTTCAGTCGTGAAAAACGGCTTCTGACCACTGCCGCCCGAGGCCAAATACACCGCGGCGTCATAAGCCACTTTTTGCGCGAAATAGTTGACGCCGTTCAAAAGCGCGAGCGCGGCCGTGTTGGTCAGCGAGATTTTCAAGACTTGCCAAGCCGATTGCTTGACCGTCTCGGTCGTTTGCACGGTTCCTTGGGCGGTTTGCGCGGTCAAGTTTGCCTGTGCTGCGCCAAGCTGCGCATTGGCGCCGGGGTCGACGACGACCTGCGGCACGCCGAACTGCGCCGCCGCCGGTTTGGCAACAAGAAAGAACGCGATCAGGAAAGCGGCAAAGATCTTAGTTGGAATTCTTGTCGGCATTGGCTTGAACTTCCTGGAGGGACTGCTGGTACAGAGTTACCAGCGTAGCGTCATCGATACCGGAGAGGTCACTTTCCTTTACGCCATTCTGCATCAGGAGCGCGCGGATTTGCGCGGGCGTGGGGTTCAGAAGTTGTCGCATCGCGTCTTCCTCGATTTGCGCGGTCGAGCTTGCCACTTCGGCTTGCGGCGAGAGCGTTACGGCCACGCCGGACTCGATGCAGTTTTTTCCTTTGGGACAGTTCGGGTCCTCCCCCGCTTTTAACTCCTCGTTATCCGGAAGTTCGTCGGAATCGGAGTCGCTGAGGTACGGGCTCGTTTTGTAGACGTACGTTTCTTCAAAGTCGTTGAGCGTGTCGCCGTCCGTGTCTTTCGTTTTCATCGCCTCGATCTGCTCTTGCTCGATTTGCTCCGGCGTTTTGAACGCGCTGACCTGGCTGACGAAGGCCGCGCGGAACGACGCGCGCCACTGATAGATGCCGAGGCCGAGACCGATCAACCCCATAACCAAAACAACCCACGCCCCAGCGCGGTGCTCACGGGGCCTTTCGTCCGTGATCGGCAGATCAGCGGGCATGCCCTAATAGTATCACATCTTTTGTGCGAGCGTTATCCACTTTTGAGGCGGAACTTCTTCGGGTCGGGCTTCGGGCGAGATGCCGGCGGACACAAGCAGTGCCGAAGCATCATCACCGAGCATGGAGCGCAAGGTATTTTTGAGTTGGCGGCGTTTTTCCGAGAATCCAAGGGCGATCAGCTTGAAAAACTGCTGTTCCTGACGCCCGTCAAGCGCGACGGACGGTTTGATGTCGAACCGGACGACGCACGATTGCACCTTCGGCGGCGGCGAAAAGGCCCCGGCAGGAACGGTGAACAGCACGTTTGGTTCCGAATAATATCCACAGAAGATCGCGAGGCGGTTCATGTCGCCGGGCTGGGCCGTGACGCGCTCCCCCACCTCCTTCTGCAGCATGAGCGTGAGCGAGGTTGGCCCCTTGCCGGTCGCCGACCGCATCGGCAGGAAGGTTTCGAGCGTCTTCGAGGTGATCTCGTACGGCAAGTTCGCGACGAGCTTCCAGTCGGTGCCGAGCTTCTCCTCTAGCGCGTGCGCATCAAGATCCAAAACGCTCCCGCGCATCAGCTCGACGTTCTCCGGCAAACCTTCTTTCTCAAGCAGCGCATGCAAACGGCGATCGATCTCCACCGTCACGACGCGTTTCGCCGCGGAAGCGAGCGCACGCGTTAAAATGCCGCGGCCTGGACCGATTTCAAGCACGGCATCGTTCTTCGTGACGCCGGAACCCTCGACAATCTTGTCGATGATCGTCTTGTCGGTTAAGAAATGTTGTCCGTAGCGGCGGATCGGCATATCAAAGACGCTTCATGAGTGCGCGGTGCAGGTCGTCCTCGGAGATCGGTCCCGCGCGCAAAATCGCGACGAGACCGCCGTGCGCGCGCACGATCGTGGAAGGCGGCGCGGATTTCAACGTACCAGCGTCGAGCAACATGTCCGGCAGCGTACCAAGATCGCGCAGGACGGAAGGGACGTCATAGCGCGTTTTCGCCCCGGAAAGATTGGCCGAAGTCGAAACGACGGGCCGGCCGAGCCCGGCCGAAAGCGCCTGCGCCCACGGAGCGGAACTCACCCGCACAGCAATCTCACCTGTCCCTTTGGTGCCAGTCACTCGCGGCGCGACGAGCGTGAGCGGACCGGGCCAGAAGGCGTCCGCCAGCATCGACGCGTAGCGATCGAGAACGGCGGCACGGCGCGCCATCGCCGGCGACGCGGCGATGAGCGGAAGCGGTTTCACCGCGGCGCGTTTCTTTACCAAAAAAATTTTCTTCATCGCCTTCGCGTTCTTCGGATCGCACCCGAGCGCGTACGCCGTTTCGGTGGGGTAGACGACGAGACCGCCGCGCTTCAAAACGGCGATCGCTTTCTTCAGCGTCGCGGCGTCGGGTTTTTTCGAATCGATGCGGACGAGCAGCATGTCAGAGGGATTCGACGTATTTCAGCAACTCCTCGCCATTTTTCTGCTCACCGAGCTTACGGAAAGAACCTTCGCCAAACGTCTTTTCGATGTTCCGCGCCAATTCAAGCAAGTGGCCGTTGAACATGGCGGAGGCGAACAGATCGAACCATTCTTCCTTATCACGAAATACTTGAGGATTGCGCTCTTGAAGTTTATCGATAAGGAGACGGAGAGCTTCGCGTTCGCGGCGATACGCGAAATGGTAAACGGCGACCTTAATGAGATCACGGTCTGTCGGATGATCTTTGACTTCCACGGCGACAATGTCTTCCATTTCCTCTGCACCGTATTTTTCCCGCCCGCGCTGTAATAGATCCATTTCATCCGCCAACATAGGGAGGTCTTCCTGGGCGCGCATGAAGCGTTTTGCCAGCTCTTCCGTCACCGCTTCGTTCAATGCTCCAAAGGCCCGCTCCCTTTCTTTCCCGATAGTCATGTTCAGGCCGCTGCGACGAGGAATGAGGTCGGGGGCATCGCCATGAAGCGAGGCATAGGACTTGAAATGCACCGTCTCGTGAAAAAGCGAGGATAACAGCCGTGATTTGAGATGATCCTCTTTTATGGCAATTGCCTGGCGTTGCACGCTGAACGCGCCATGTTGCGGCATGCGATTATCGTTTTTCTCCTTGATGAGGTGGTAGTTTTCGGACGGCACGCGATACTCCGGCAGACCGTATTTTTCACGAAGCAGATCCGTCGCACGGTTGGCAATCTCGATCATTTCGAGTACTTCCGGAGTTTTTGGAAGTTCGATGTCGCTCAAGCTTGGTATTTCTTGGTCTTTGAAACGCCTCTCCATTTCTTTATCAGCGCTTTTCCTCTCTTTCGACGACCCTCCGACAACACGATCGATGGAGGATTTTTTTCCGAAAAACCTCTCAAACATTCTCATACTTAACGTGATCTAAACCAAGCGACCGTGCGCTCGACGCCGTCGTGAATCATCACCTTGGCCTGCCAGCCGAGTTTTTTCTTAGCGAGGCGCGGGCTCAGGCAGCTGCGGCGCACGTCGCCGACCGGCGTCGCGCCGCGGCCGAAGATGCCTTTCCAACCGAAGGCCTTGGCGATCAGCGAAGCGACCGTTTTTACGGTTGTTTCCTTGCCCGTTGCGATATGGAAAGCGCCAGACTCCTTGGCGCGCATCGCTTTCATGTTGGCGTTCACGACGTCGCCGACGTAAACGAAATCGCGCGTCTGCTTGCCGTCGCCGAAAATCTTCGGCGGCTTCCCGTCTTTCAGCATCTTGCAGAAGACGCCGATCACGCCGCCCTCCCCTTTTTGGTCTTGGCGCGGACCATAGACGTTGGCGTAGCGGAGCGCGACGTATTCCAACCCATAATGATGCCGCGCGGTTTCCAAGTAATACTCGAAGGCAAGCTTGGAAACGCCGTACGGCGTGAGCGGAGAAGGCGCTTCGGTTTCCGGCGTCGGGAATTTTTTCGTGTCGTGATAGATTGCACCGCCGGACGACGAGAAGACAAGTTTCTTTACGCCGTGCTTCAAGCACTGCTTCAAGACGCGGAGCGATCCGTGGACGTTCACTTCGGCGTCGTGGATCGGGTCCTGTACCGAAACGCGCGCGTCGATGTGCGCAGCGAGATGGAAGACGACATTCGGCTTTTCCGCCGCAAAAACGACGCCGAGTTTCGGATCGGTGATGCTGATCTTATAGAAATGCGCTTGCGGATTCAGGTATTCGCGACGACCGTTCGTCAGATCGTCGACGACGGCGACCTTGAACCCCTCGGCGATCAGGCGATCGACGAGGTGCGAGCCGATGAAGCCCGCGCCGCCGGTGACCAGCGCAGTCTTATTCTTCGTCGTCGTCTTCTTGGGCATGGGATTTGAGATAGGCTTCCGGATCCTTCATCCATTTTAGATACGCTTCGATGAACTCGTCGATGCCGCCGTTCAGCACGCCGTCCGTGTCGCTCGTCTTGTGCTTGGTGCGGTGGTCCTTGACCATGCGGTACGGCTGGAGGACGTAGGAGCGCGCCTGGTTGCCCCATTCGGCGCTGTGATACTCGCCGCGGATGCCCTGCATTTCTTTCTGATGCTTCTCTTCCTCGATAGCGGCCAGCTTGGCACGCAGCATCTTCATGGCGTTTTCGCGGTTCTGCTGCTGTGAACGCTCGTTCTGGCAGGTCGTCATGATGCCGGTCGGAATATGCACGATGCGGACGGCGGAATACGTCGTCTGCACGCCCTGGCCGCCGTGGCCGCCCGAAAGGAAGGTGTCGATGCGCAGATCGCTCGGGTCGATTTTCACGTCGGCCGCATCGCCGATGTCCGGCAGGACTTCGATCAGCGCGAACGAGGTATGACGCGCCTTGGCGGCGTCGAACGGAGAAATGCGCACGAGGCGGTGGACGCCGTGCTCGCTGCGAAGGTAGCCGTAGGCATGCCGGCCGATGACTTCGATCGTCGCGCTTTTCAGCCCCGCTTCCTGCCCCTTGCTCTCGTTCAACATGCGCACCGTCCAACCCTTCTTTTCGCAGAAGCGCGTCACCATGCGGAAAAGCATCTCCGTCCAATCCTGGGCTTCGGTGCCGCCGCTGCCGGAATGGAACGTGACGATCGCGTTATTGGCGTCGTAGCGTCCGCTGAACAGCACCAAAAATTCGAGCTCCGAGAACTTCTTCTCGAGCTCGGCTATCTGTTTTTCGATTTCGGGACGGAACTCCGTCTCCTCTTCCGGCTTCATGCCGGAGACGAGTTCCTTCAGATCCGCCGATTCTTTCTCAAGAACGTCCCACGTCTCAAGCTCGCGGCGGATTTCGCTGACCTGCTGGGCGATGACTTTGGCGCGATCCGGCGCGTTCCAAAAAGCCGGATCCTGCATCTGCTCCTCGTACTTCTTCAGTTCTTCGCGCGTGGCAGCGTCGTCAAAGTAACCTCCGTGTGGAGGAGATGCGCTCGGAAAGCGCGCCGACTCGTTCAAGAATATCCTTCATATCGTTTCGACGTTGATATGCCTTACTTACAGCTTGATCTCTTTAGCGTACTTTCCCAGGATGGGCAACTCCCACGTCTCGCCGTTCAAGGTCTTCACGAGCGCCATGACGTTGATGATGAGGAGCGAGAGCCAGGCAGCCCAGCCGATAAACGGGATCCAGGCGCAGAACGAAACGATGACCCAGGCGACGAACAGCGCGATCCCCTGCTTGGCGTGGAACTGGCAGAAGGCGCTGTCTTTTTTCGTCATCGGCACGACGAACAAAAGCAGCACGTAGGAAAGCGCTGCGGTCGTACGGTGCGTTTTGGCGTCCTGATCCATGCAGGACCAGTCTACCATTTTTCAAGCCTAATTTCAAGACCCGTTGACGAAGCGGAAGCTCAGGAGCATGCGCTCGAGGAGGGCTTGGAGCGCGGAGCGATTGTCGTCGGAGAACGGCGCGACCGTGCCGGGTTCGTAATTTTCAAATACCGTCGTCGCCACGCGCGTTGAAAGCTCGATGCATCGCCCGTCCCTGAAGACGCGGTAGTTCTCGCCTTCAAGGCGGTGGCCGGCGGCGGCGTCGCCGAACGAAAACTTCTTGTAGAGCACGCCGTTGATCGTCGCTTCGCCGTCGGGCATCTCGCCGCTGTCGGACGCTTCGCACGCCGCCTGTTTTTTCAGATCCGATCGGAGATGCACCGCGAACGCCGCGCTTTCAAAATTGGTGCCGGGGTACGCGTCTTTGGGAACCGGGAAGCAGACGACGGCTTGCTCCGGGTCGCAGACCGGAATATAGCCTGAGAGCTGCATGTCCGAAACGTCATCCGAATAGATGATCGTTTCCGGATACATGACCGAAAAAGCCGGTTTGGCATTCGTGTACGTTTTGACCTCCGCTTGGGGCGCAGGCGCCGGTTCGGGCTGCGGTTCCGGCATCGGCTGCTGCGTTTCAGGCTGCGCGACCGAGGGCGCCGGGATTGAGCTCGGAACGAACAAGACGATCGCCGCGACGAGGGTGGCGGCGAACAATCCGGAAACGACCAGCATTTGGATACCGTTGCGCATAACGTGTCTTCCAGCACAGTATACCGCATTCTTGACCGAAGAGCATGTATTTGCTACGTTCCGCGCATCGAGAGGAGGCTCACATGCACGTCAAAGTACAGGGAAAGCATCATTACGCCTGGAGCACCGTCGTCACCTGCGGACAGCGCACCGGCGGCGGCTGCGGCGCCGTGCTGGCCATCGAGCGCGACGATCTCTTCACGGACATGGTGACAGTGGATGACGGACAGCAGGCGGAGAAGGTCTGCTGCCTCTGCCTGAGCTGCGGCTCGCAGGTCGAAGTGGACGCCGCGAGCGGATTCGGCAAGCTGCCGGGAAAGCGCTCCTGGGCCATGCATCATCCCAGGCATGTCGAGCAGGCGCACACGGCCTCGCGCCAGCGCGACGAAGCTCTGGGCATCCAGCGCGGACTCTGGATGTACTGACCGACGAAACTTCGTCGGTTTTTCATTTCAAAAAACCGGCCGTGAGGCCGGTTTTTTCTCTAGTAGTCCATGCCCCCGCCCATGCCTCCCATGCCGCCGCCCATCGGCGCGGCTTCTTTCTTTTCGGGAAGCTCGGCGACGACGGCTTCGGTCGTCAGGAACATGACGGCGACCGAGACGGCGTTCTGGAGCGCGTTCCGGGTGACTTTGACCGGATCGACGATGCCCGCGGCGAGCATGTCGTCGACGAGCGTTTCGCTCTTGGCGTCGTAGCCGGCGCGCTTGGCGGACGCGATCTTGCGCGCGACGGACGTGACGATGTCGAGACCGTTCTTGCCGGCGTTCTTCGCGATCTGAAGCATCGGGCTTTCGAGCACGAGCGCGACGATCTCGCGGCCCACGTGCTTCGAAGCGGCGACGGACGATTCACCGGCAGCCTTGTTCTCGCCCAGTTCAACTTTGGCGCGAAGCAGGGCGGAGCCGCCGCCGGCGACGATACCGGCTTCGAGCGCGGCTTTGGTGGCGTTGACCGCGTCTTCGATCAGGTATTTCTTTTCCTTCATTTCGGATTCGGTCGCGGCGCCGACTTTGATGACGGCCACGCCGCCCGTGAGTTTCGCCAGGCGTTCCTGGAGTTTTTCCTTGTCGAAGTCGGACGTGGCGGCCGCGAGTTCAGCCTTGATCTCGCTGATGCGCGCCTGGATTGCCTGCTCGTCGCCCTTGCCGCCGACGATCGTCGTCTTATCTTTGGTGGCGGAAACGCGGGAGGCGCGACCGAGGTCGGTCAGCTCGACGGTTTCGAGCTTGAGGCCGATTTCATCCATGATGACTTTGCCGCCCGTGAGCGTCGCGATGTCCTTCAGCATTTCCTTGCGGCGGTCGCCGAAGCCCGGGGCTTTGACGGCCAGCACGTTGAAGGCGCCGCGCAGCTTGTTCACGACGAGGGTCGTGAGCGCTTCGCCATCGACATCTTCCGCGATGATCACGACTTCCTTGCGGCCGGTGGCGGCGACTTTTTCGAGCACGGGAAGGAGTTCCTGGATCGAGGAAAGCTTCTTGTCGGTGATCAGGATGTGCGCGTCGTTATAGGAGGCTTCCATGCGCTCGGCGTTCGTGACCATGTAGGCCGAAACGTAGCCGCGGTCGAACTGCATGCCTTCGACGTGCTCCGTTTCGATCGAAACACCCTGCGATTCCTCAACCGTGACGACGCCGTCCTTGCCGACTTTCATCATCAAGTCCGCCAGCAAGTTGCCGACTTCCTCGTTGTTGTTGGCGGAGATGGTGGCGACCTGCGCGATGCGGTCGCGGTTGCCAGCGATCTGCTCGGCCTGGGCGTCGAGATTCTTCGAAACTTCTTCGACGTATTCCTGCATGCCGGATCGCATGGCGTGGACGTCGACTTCGAAGCGGGAGTTCTTGATCTTCTCGAAACCGAGGTTGATCAGCTCCTGCGCCAACAGCGTGGCGGTCGTGGTGCCGTCGCCGACCGAGTCGTTGGTTTTGGAAGCCGCCTCGCGCACGAGTTCGGCGCCCATCTGTTCCGTCTTGTCGGCGAGATCGATCTCCTTCGCGACGGTCACGCCGTCCTTGGTGACGATCGGCGCGCCGTAGCCGCGAGCGATCACGACGTTCTTGCCCTTCGGGCCGAGCGTCGCTTTGACCGCGTCCGCGAGCTTGTCGACGCCGGCTTTCAATTTCAAACGCGCTTCTTCGCCGTAGAAAATCTGTTTTGCCATAGGGTGAGGTGTTTGCGGTTATTCAATGACCGCCATGATGTCGGATTCGGAGACGACGAGATACTCGACGTTGTCGACCTTCACTTCATCGGGCGAGTACTTCTTGAAAACGATCTTGTCGCCGACTTTCACGCTCATGGGCGCGAAGGCGCCGTTCTCAAGCACCTTGCCGGGACCGATGGCGATGACTTCGCCGCGTTCCGGGCGCTCCTTGTCGACGGTTTCGGGAAGAATGATGCCGGACTTGGTCACCTCGTCTTGCGTGAGAGGCTTGACCACGACGCGGTCACCGAGAGGGCGGAGGTTCATAGAGATTCGCGGTGATGGAGTTAAAAACGTGTATTAGCACTCAGCCTGGTCGGCTGCTAGCCGCATTGTAGGGACGCCCGTTTTTCCTGTCAAATCCCCCGCCAGCGATTGACAAACCCCGGACTTTGGGCTAGGCTCGCCGCATCATTGTTCCTTGCAGGAGGCCCCATGTCCGCCATCGTTTCCGCCTACCTTTTCCTCATCGCCGCCGCTTGGCTCATCGTCATGGTGAAGTACAGGCAGGTCGGGCACTTCATGCACCGGGTCGGCTTCATCGCCGCGCTCGGAGCCGGCTGGTTGAATCTCGAAACGAGCGTCACGGCCGTCCGCGTGACGGTCGGCATCCTCTTGTTCGTCTATGCGATCGCAGCCATCCTGCTCGCGGGTCGGTGGTGGTTGGAGCAAGACGACACGAAGGACGACGAGCCCATGGACCCGAGGATCATCGCCTTGGTCCTGGCGGGAGCCCTGAGCTTCGTCTGCTGCATCCTGCAATTCTTCTTCGTCGTGCGGTAACGCACGGCGTTTTTCTTTTGGAAAGAAAAGACCCTCACCGCGATTCGGCGAGGGTCAAGGAGAAGTTGTGGCGCTTGCATGAAACGATGACGCCGCGTTCGACGCGGAGACAACCGAGTACGTCGCGTTCACCAGGCTGGCGAACGCGCCCGAGGGCGGCGGCGATCACGTCGACACGATCGATCGGGATCCACCGGTCATCGGTGCAGCGCGAGAGATCGCGCCCGTAGAGGCAGACGCGCACGCGCTCCGGACCTTGAAGCGGGTACACGCTGAGCGTCTCGACCTCGGACTTGAGCAGCGGCGAATAGACTTTCTCCGCACGAGGCGCGCGTGCGCCGGTACCGAGCAGCCTCGGCACGAGGACGAGCAGCCCGGTCAGAACGAGGGAGATCGCGGCCGCGCTGAGAAGCAGGCGCCTCTTGCGCAAGGAAAAACGGGTCGAGGCGATGGGAGCGTGCACGGTACCTCCTTGTCTCGAAGTTGAGAACGGGAGCAGCGTATCGCGAATTGCGGCGACAGTCAAGATGCGGCCGCAAATAAAAAGACCTCGCGGAGGCGGGGTCAGGCGGCTTTTTCGATTTCATCGACGGCGACGATGCGGTACGCGCCGAGCCAGTTGGCTTCAAGTCGCACGCGCGCGGGCAAAGGACCGTTATAACGAACGAACTTGCAACCGATCCGCTCGAGACCGTCTTCGAAGTGGATGTCCGTGTCCGTCTCGTCGGTGTAGAGGTCGTCGCCCGTGTACTGGCACGTGCCTGCGTACCAAACCCAGTCGTGGTACGTGATGCTTTGGCACCACCCTTCACGCACCAGGCTCCAGCGCTTGCGGCCGACGACGACGTACACGATCACGAGCGCGACGCACAGCACGAGGCCGGCGACACTGAGCGCCACCGCTTCACCGTGCGTCATCAGAACGCGCTGAGGCGATACACGCCTCGGTAGCACGACCACATGCCCTCTTCGCCGAGCTGCACCCAGCCATCCTCGCAGAGTTCACAGCGCAGGCGCGAGGTGGGCCAGTACGGATCGTAGGTGATCCGGATCGGCTCGTAGTAGGAAGGCTCGTAGGCGTAGGGATCGTCGGAAGACGGGTAGGTCACGTAGCTCGACCAGTGCGTATCGGGCACGATCTCGATCGGCGGAACCGCCGTCGCGGGATGTGCGCAGTACTCGCGGCCGGCCAGCCGACAGGCGAAGTCGCCAGCCGCGTGGTACGACCAGGTGAGCGCCGACGAGAACGTCTCGGATGGATCGAAGGACGCTTGCTCGGAGACCTCGTCGTCCGGCTGCCCGGCCACGTAGGCGCCGAGCGAGAGACAGGCGAAGCAGAGGCCGATGACGAGCCAGAGCGGGATGAACAGACGGCGGGACGGCGAACGATTGAGCGCGGGCTTGAGCACGGGAACCTCCTTGCGTCCGTGGCGAACGTGCCGCGGATGATTCAATCTAGGCGCAAAACGCGCGGTCGTCAAACCGCGTCCTCCTCCCCCGCTTTGAGAAACAAGCCGAAACAGGCGCCGGTCAGCATCGTGCCGGCAAAGAGATCGTAGGGATAATGATCGAAGCCGCTGACGACCAGAATAACGATCGGAAGCGCGGCGGTAACGGCCGCAAGCGGCGAGGCCGCGCGACGCATGAGCCAAAGCGCGGAGTGCCACCAGGCAAAAACGAAACCGAGCAGGATCGCGAGGCCGAAGAAGCCGAGTTCCGCGCCGACCAGGAGCGGTACGAAGTGCGGCGGCTGCATGGCGTAGACGTCGTCGGGCACGCCGAGCGAAAGGAACGCGGTCGGCAGATAGTTGCCGACGCCGACACCTGTCGCGAAGTAGCGAAGAAGCATTTCCGTTCCATTCACGGCGGAGACCGCGCGCTCAGAGACCGAGCGTACTTCCAACCGGCCGTCGAACGAGAGACGCGCCGTCAGCATCGGCAGCGCGATCAAAGCGACGCATGCGGCTCCGCCAAGCGCGGAAAGCAAGACCGGCGCCGCATGGCGGCGCGCCTCGCCGGTGCGTGCCGCGCGCGGAAACAAAAGCGCCATGGCGAATGCGCACGCGGCCGCGAGCCACGCCGAGCGCGAAAATGAAGCCGCGAGGCCGCCGCCGAGCACGAGCGCGGCGACGAAGAGCGCGTGACGGTGGCGGCTTGCCCGCATGGAAAGCGCGAGACAAGCGACGAGGCCGGCGGCCGCATAGCCGCCAAGCACGTTCGGATGCGGAAGCGTGCCGTAGGCGCGCAGGAATCTTCCGACGGCGGTTTCAACGACGGCAACGCCCGCTTCAGGCGCGGGATGCGCCGCGATGCCGAGCCAGGTCGAAGCGAACGAGGTCTGCGTGAAAAACTGCCAGAGTCCGAGCGCCGCCGTGAGCGTCGTGCCGACGACGAATGCGCGCAGCGTCGCCGCAAGCGGCGTTTTTGAAACCCACAAAAGATACGCCAGCGCGTATCCCTCGCACAGGCGGATCAGCGAAAACAGCGCGCCGGTCGTGTCGTACGCCCAGAAGACGGAGATGAAAGCGTAGATCGGGAGAATCGCCGCGAGATCAAGCCAGAGCGGCGCGCCGGCCTTGCGCGGTTCGCATGCGACCGTCACCGCGAGAAGATGGCAGGCGATCGCGAGCAGCAGGAGGATCTCGAGCGCGAAAAGCGCCGCCATACCCTGTTCCCAAGGCACGCCGAAGATGGCGGCGGTTTCTTTGATGTACCTGGCCTGCCACGGCAAGAGCGCGACCAGGAGCAGCGTGAGGCGATCACGCCAAAGCGCGAAGGACATGGGCGGTTTTTTCGCGATATCGATCGCGGATTTCCGTACGACGGTCGTGATCATGGAACTTCAACACCGTATCGCTCAGAACGACGTTGGAGGATCCGGCGCCGGCGGCGGCGCGAAGGGCGGGCGGCAGCCACGCCATCTGACGCCGCTTCGACCACCGCTCAAGGCGATCGCCGAGCGCCGCGTCCAGCGCCCGTTCGATCGTGCGCTTGCCCGAAAGCCAGCTGGACGGCAGCGCGCGGCGCTGCGACGGCGTTTGCACCCGCGTTTCCGGCAGGACGCTCCGCAGCCAGCCGTTTTCGACGTATGAACGCCGCGTGATGCCGGCTTCGTCGTAGACCGGATACAGCTCGTGGAGCCAATGCGCGAGATAGACGTCGTCCTCGATCGCCAAGGCGCGCAGGTTGAGCGCGTCGCCCGTCACGAAAAAGCTGAGACAGATGCGGTCGGCCGACTCCGTCGCGGTCGGACGGACGCCGAGGAGCGCGGCCAAGCCGGCCACGATCAAGCGCGTCGACCAGATGCGGCCCGGCGCGGCGACCACATAGAGATCGATGTCGCTTTCCGGCCGCGCGTTCGAACGCGCCAGCGTATTGCAAACGAACGCAGCACGCACGTAGGGAATGTGCCTCGCCAGGCGCAAAAATTTTCTTACGCGCGCGTACTTCCCCTCCGCGAGCGCGTACCGAGATTTCCGCTCTGAAACGACCGCTTCGCGTCCGGGCAGGCAATAAAACCCTTCGCGCGACGAAACATGGCCGCGCGCGCACGCTTCGGCGAGCGCCGCGTCAACGTCCTCAAACGACGGGCGCGTGCCTTCCGTCGCCGGCAGGGCGAAAAAAATTTCTTGCGCGGTCAGCGGAGCGTCAAAACCGTCATGATATGCCAGCGCCGACAAGATGCCCTCCAAAACGCTTTTCATGCTTTGACATTGGAGACGAGACCGATCGCTTTTGCCTTCGCTAATTCCATCTCTTTTTCGACGTTGTCGTCGACGACCATCTTTTCCTCGGTGATCGACAAGACTTGTTCGCGGGAAACGATGAGCGGGTGCGACAACACGCGCGAAGCGAGGCCGCTCGGCCGCACGCGCCAGCGCAGGATCGACTGGCTCTCGAGCTCGACATCGAATCCGAGCACGCGCCCGAGCGAGGTTCCGCTCTTGGTTTCGACCGGCAATTTCAAAAGTTTTTTCTCTTCAAGCGTAGCCATAGAAAATCAAACGACGCTTCCAGCATAGCCGGAAAGCGCCGTTTGTTCCAGTCGATTATTTCTTGCCGAAGGCCAGCTTCTGCTGGAGAATCATCGCCAAGTTGGTGAGCAACCAGTAGAGCGTGAGACCGGCAGGCAGGTTCCAGCCGATGAAGAGCGTCATGGCCGGCATCATGTAGAGCATCTGCTTGTTCATGATCGCCATCGTGTCTTCGTCCTTGCTCGCTTCGCCGTGCACCTTCACGTCTTTGCGCTGCATCATCTTGGCCTGCACGTACTGGGCGGCCGCCGCGAGGACCGCGAGCGGGATGCTGCGTTGCGCGAGGTCGAGGAAGCCCAGCGACACGGTCGAAATCGTTCCGGGGTTCGGAACGAAGCCGTAGAGCGCGTTCAAGTTCTCGGATTTGAGACCCGCCGAAAGCACCTGGTACAGGGCGATGAACAGCGGCAGCTGCACGAGAAGCGGAAGGCACGACGAGAACGGGCTCACTTTGTGTTCCGCATACACGGCCATCATAGCCTTGGCCTGCTCCTCTTTATTATCCTTGTACTTCGCCTGGATCTCTTTGATCTTCGGCTGGATATCGAGCATCGCTTTCTGATTCTCGAGCGCCTTGTGGGTGAGCGGCCAGAGGACTCCGCGCACGATGACCGTGAGCGCCAGAATCGCGAGACCGAAGTCGCTGAACAAGACGTCGTACAGGCCGACCAACAGGTTCAGGATCGGCTGATAGAGGACCGCGTGATAGATCGCAAGCATGGATGCGGGTTAGGTATGCGGATATTCTACTCGCCTTTTTCGTCGGACGGAACCTCGGTGCCTTTCGAAAGCGAGTCCATTTCTTCCGTCACCTCTTCGGTGATCTCGTCGGGAGCGGCCGCTTCTTCCTTCGAAGGCTCTTCGGCTGCTTCCGGAGCGACGGCGGTTTCATTCGCGTCCAGGACGTTGATCTTCCAGCCCGTGAGGCGGGATGCCAAGCGGACGTTCTGTCCGCCCTTGCCGATCGCGAGCGAGAGCTGGTCGGCGTCGGCGCGCACCGTGGCGATGCGGTTCGCTTCGTCGAGATCGACGTGCTTCACCTTCGCCGGCGCGAGCGCCTTGCCGATGAAAACCGCGGCGTCGTTGTCATACAGGATGACGTCGACTTTCTCCATGCCGCCGAGCTCGCTGATGATCGTCTGGATGCGCGTGCCGCGCTGGCCGATGCACGAACCGATCGGGTCGATGTTCGGGTCGTCCGAGGAAACGGCGACCTTCGAGCGCGAACCGGCTTCGCGGGCGACCGAATGGATCTGCACGGCGCCGCTGGCCACTTCCGGAATTTCGGTCGTGAACAGCTTGCGGACGATGTCCGGATGCGCGCGCGAAACGATGATCATCGGGCCGCGGGTCGTCATCGTGACGGAGCTGACGTACACCTTGAAGCGCGCGCCCGAGGCGTAGTTTTCGCTCGGGATCTGCTCTTCCGGCGGCATGGTGGCCATGACGCGGCCGAGGTCGATCAGCACGAGACGGCCTTCCTTGCGGGAAACGATGCCGTTCATGATCTCGCCTTCGCGGCCCTTGAATTCGCCGAAGACGTTCTCGCGTTCGGCTTCACGGAGCTTCTGGATGATGACCTGCTTCGCCGTCTGCGCCGCCATGCGGCCGAAGTCGCCGGGGACTTCGAGTTCCATGCGGAGCGTCTCGCCCATCTCGGCGTCCGGCTTCAGCTTCTTGGCTTCCGAAATCATGATCTCGAGCTTCGGGTTGAAGCGCTTGATCGGATTGCCTTCCTCGTCGAGCTGCGGCTCTTCGACGGCGCCCGAGGCCTGCGCGGCTTCGAGAGCGGCGAGCTCTTCCTCCGTCGGGAGTTCCTGATCCTCGACGACGAGCTTCTCGTCCCAGACGCGGATCTTCATCGTCTCCGGGTCGAACTCGACCTTGAGGTTCTGGTTCTTGTTGCCGAAATCCTTGCGGAACGCGGCCGCAAGAGCGGCCTCGATGGTTTCCATCACGACCTCGTACGGAATATTCTTTTCCTCGCAAATTTGCTGAATCGCTTGGACAATAGGACTGGCCATAGAAGATGTTGATATGGAAAATGCCAGCCTCATTTCAAGGCTGGCATCATTACGTACCGATCATAGCAGAATGCGGACGAAGCGTCAACCGCCGACGCTTTCGAGATGCCGGATGGCCGGCTCCCCGCCCGCGAGGTCGACCGCGATGACGTCGATCCGGTACGGACGCGCCGTCCAGCCTTTCGCGGCCTGCCAAGATTCGGCGCAAGCCGCGAGCGTGCGGAGCTTCGAAGCCGTGACCGCTTCCTCCGGCGAACCGAACGTAACGTCATGCCGCGTTTTTACTTCGACGAAGACGAGCGTCTCGCGGTCGAGCGCAACGATATCGATTTCCCCTATTCTGGAAACGCGGGCGTTCCTCTCAAGAATGCGAAAACCTCGCGAGCGCAGGAACGCGGCCGCGAGGTCTTCTCCTTTGTTGCCGATTACTTTCCTTTCGGAATCCATTTCTCGATGCGCGCCTTCTCGGCGAAGGACGCCGACTGCCCCGGCACGACGACCAGGAGATGGCGGGCGATCGCGATCAGCCACCAGACGGCAAGGACGAGCCAGACGAGGAACCAGAAGCGGGCGCCGAAAAAGTACACGAGCTCGTGCGTGAAAAAGACGAGCAAGAGCCCCATGATGCCCATCCAGTATCCGAAGGAAGCGAAGCGCTTGCCGCCCTCGACCCACAGCATCGAACTCGTTTTTTTCTTCGCGAGACGTCCGGCGATGAAGCCGAGCACGACGAGCGCGCCGAACAGCACGAGAAGCGCCATCTTGACGGAGGGCATGAGTTCGCGAGCTTGAAAGCTGAACCAGTACGACCAAGAGAGGAGAAGCATAGGTGGAATTGCCATTAACGCTCAAAGACTACTCAAAAAGCCGCTCTTCATGCAAGTAGCGGCCGCTCAGGGCTTCTTGAGAACGAGGCCGTAGTGATGCTTGCCGGCTTCGAAGCTTCCCGTCGCGACATATCCGGCTTCCGCGGCGAGCGCCGAGGCCTGCTCCTTCGAAAGCCGCTTGTCGGACGCGGGGCCGAGCGCGGCGCCGGCTGGATTCCATTCGACGACAAGCAGGATGCCTCCGGTATGCAGCACGCGCTTCGCTTCCTTCAAGGCCGGCATCTTATCGACGGCGTGCAGGACGTTGATCATGAGGACCATGTCCATCGAGGCGTCCGGCAAGCGCGAACCCATCGGCCGCTCGAAGTTGCCCCAGACGAGCTCGACGTTCTCGAATCCGGCGAGCTTCATCCGGCTCTGGTTCGCTTGGATGACCGGCTTCAAGATGTCGACGCCGTAGACGTGCCCTTTCGCGCCGACCAGCTTGGCCGCCGGAAAGAGGAAGTGCCCGACCGTACCGACGCCGAAATCCGCCACGCGCATCTCTTCGCGGATGCCCGCCTTCGCCAAGGCGTTGAACGGATCGATGAGTGAGCGGCCGGTCGGCAAGTAGTCCATAGGAGATTACAGCGCGGCCTCGTCGGGAATGCCGAAGAAGCTGCCGAAGACGGCGCGGAAGAAAATGAAGTGCAGGTTCGTGATGACCAGGAACGAGATGAAGATCATCAAAACGCCGATCATCTTATAGACCATGCGCATGCCGCCGAGATGCGTATCGGCCCAGGTCGAAATCGATCCGAACGTTTCAGCGAAGAAGTTCGATTTCCAAACGAGCAGGAATCCGAGCACCGCCCCCGCCAATCCTCCCAAAATGCGTCCAATCATATGAGAACAGTATAGCAGATGCCTAAGGCCCGGAAAACAAAAAACGACCCTTGCGGATCGCCTTTTGGTGGGCGCTGTAGGATTCGAACCCACGACCTACTCGGTGTAAACGAGTCGCTCTAACCAGCTGAGCTAAGCGCCCTCGTCGCCTATGGCTCGGATATCTCGGGCTTCATCAGACTATCGCCTCTCCTATTGACAGGCAAGGGGCGATTCATTGACAAATGTGGCCGGTTCGTGTACCTTAGCCTTACACGCGTACGTAGCACGAGGAACGAGGTCGGCGACAGCCATACCCAGCTCGCAGTGCGAAAGACGAGTGAAAGGTTTTCGAACCTTTGTAACTCACCCGCTAAGCCCAACGCAAGTATGGCCAGCGCCAAAATCTTCGTCGGCAGCCTGTCTTTTCAGGCCACCGAGGATGACCTCAAGGCCGCCTTCGCTCCGTTCGGTACGGTCGTTTCCGTGTTCATCCCGGTCGACCGTATGACCGGCCGCAAGCGCGGTTTCGGCTTCGTCGAGATGTCCTCCCCTGAGGAGGCCGCCACGGCGATCGCTGAGATGAACGGCAAGGAAATTGTCGGTCGTCCGGTTGCCCTGAACGAAGCCCAGCCCCGCCCGGAGCGCCAGTAATACTGGTCCCGGCAGACAACCCCGCAAGGGGTTGTTTGTTTTCCCGGAGGGTCTTGCCAAAGAGGGAGCGATGGAGTATCGTGTGCCTGTTCCCAGACCGAGCGGTCGTGGCGAAATTGGCAGACGCACTACCTTGAGGTGGTAGCGCCCGCAAGGGCTTGAGAGTTCAAGTCTCTCCGACCGCACCACAAAACACCCAGGCAATTGCCTGGGTGTTTTGTCATTCGAATTTTCTCGTTTTGCCCGTGATGACTTTCAGCCGGTTCGGCAGGATCTCGATGTCGAGGACGCTCGAAGAGAGACGCTGGCCGTCGCGAATGACGGTGACGGGCTGGGTGTGGCGCACGGAGAGCTTGCGCACCGGCACGATGGTCGGCGCGGCGGGCGCTTCGGCCTTCCGGAAGAGTCCCGAGAAGAAACCGCGGCGCGGCGACGGCTGGAAAACCGTTTCGAGAAAACCGTCGCGCGGCGAACTGATCGTCGCCTCCCCTTCCGCCGACAAGGTCATCGGCGCGAGATTGCACACTTGAACCTCGTTATCTTCCGTGGGAATCACGCTGTACTGGCCGTTGCAGGAAATCGCGGCGCGCGTGCGCGGGATGCGCACCGAGGAGAGGAAGTAATGGCCGTTGATGCGTCCAAGATCGACCGTATGCAGCACGCGGCGAGAGAGGATGTTGCACGCCTCGACGCCCTCCTCGACGCCGAGGAGTCCGGCGATATGGTGCGGACCGTCCCCGACCGGAATGACGCCGAAAGCCATGTCGTGCGAACCAACGGCGTCGATCAGGCGGCCGATCGTCTCGTCGTTGCCGACGGCGACGATCGTTTCGCAGCCTTGCTCGGCCGCATCCGCCACGATCTCGCCGATGTTCTTGAACATCGTCAGCCGCTCAATGCGCCCGCTGATGCCGAGGTCGGTCAAGCGCGTCTCGACGCGCGAAAGGACGCGTTCGTGACGCTTGTCCGTGACGAAGCTGTCGTAGACGTAGGCGTACATCCTGTTGCCGGGATTACTGCTGGAGGATTTCTTCAATCTTCTTCTCGCGCGCGGTGCGGACGGGGCGGGCGGGAGCTGCGGCCCGTTCCTCTGTTGCTTCTTCTTTTTTGACCATCGGCTGCACGTCCATGCCGATGACGAGCTGGCCACGCATGACGGCGCCAGGAGCAACCGAGAGCACTTTGGCGTGGATGTCGCCGTAGACGCGCGCTGTTCCGGAGAGTTCGAGGCGGTCGAACACGCGCAGGTTGCCGTGGAGTTCGCCGGCGATCGTTCCGTTGCGCGCTTGGACGTTGGCGGTGATCTTGGCCGCTTCACCGACGATCAGGTCGCGCTCGGTGGCGATCGAACCCGTCACCATGCCCTCAATACGCACGTTGCCTTCGCTGACGAAGTCGCCTTCGACGCGCACGGACGGCGCGATGACGGTTTCGGTTTCCTGACCGACGGCTACATCTCGCTCATTCTTGAACATACCTCCACGAAAATAGTTAATGCCTGAAGCAGGCTGTGAATTTCTTTCCCTATTGTACCCCGTACAAAAAATGAGGGCAAAGCGCCCTCAGGGGATGAACAAGATCGTTGTTTACATCTCTTCCGGAACGGGGAAGCCCAGGAGCTCGGCGCCACGCTTCAGGACGACGGCGGCCGCTTCAAGCAGCTTCAAACGCGCCTTGCGATCCTCTTTCGAGGCCGAAAGCACGGGGGCGTTCTCGTAGAGCGCGGCGATCGCCTTGGCCGTTTCGTACAGGTGAGCGGCCACGAGCGACGGACGGTCCTGGGAAGCGGCCCTGTGGACGGCTTCGGGGAAGCGCGCGAGCGCGAAGGCCAGCGTGAACTCTTCCGGCGCGAGGTTGCGGCCTTCCCCCTCCCCCTTCGTTTCCGTTTCCGCCTTCTTGAGGAGCGAGCGGATACGGGCGTGCATGTATTGGAGATACGGACCCGTCTTGCCGGTGAACGACAAGGACGCCTTCGGGTCGTAGACCATGTCGGAGGAGATGTCGACTTCCAGGAAATAGAACTTCACCGCGGCCAGGGCGACGGAATGCGCGCGGCGGACAAGCTCGTCGTCCGGCAAGGTGGCGTGGCGCTGTTTGATCTCCATGGCCGCGTCGGCTTCAAGGGCGGAAAGCAGGTCGTCGGCGTCGACGACGGTGCCCTCGCGCGACTTCATGCGGCCTTCCGGCAGCGTGACGTAGCCGTACGAGAGATGCTTTACCTTGTCCGCCCACGCGAAACCGAGCAGCTCCAAAATTTTGAAGAGCTGCTGGAAGTGCAAATTCTGCTCGTTGCCGACGACGTAGACCGAAGCGTCGATGCCGCCTTCGTCGAATTTCTTTTTGGCGAGGAAAATATCCTGCGTGATGTACAGCGAGGTACCGTCCGACCGGAGCACGATTTTGTTCGGCAGTTTGTACGCTTCGAGGTCGGCAAACACGGCGCCGGTTTCGTCCTTTTTGAAGACGCCTTTTTTCAATCCGAGTTCGACGATGTCTTTTCCTTCTTGGTAGATTTCCGATTCCTTGTATTCGACGTCGAAACGGAAGCCGAAACGCTTGTAGGTCTCGTGCTGTCCGGCTTCGCACCAATCGCTCATGGTTTTCCAAAGCGCGCGCGTTTCCGCGTCGCCGGCTTCCCATTTGCGAATGACGTCGTGCGCCTCTTTTTCCAAACTCTCATCCTTTTTCGCCGCCTGCTCGTACATCACGTAAAGGTCGCCGAGGTAGTGGTCGCCCTTCTTGCCGAGCGAGGAGGGCGTAGCTTCGTTCCCCCACTTCACGTAGGCGACCATCGCCTTGGCGATCGCGAGGCCGCGGTCGTTCAAGAGCAAGGCGCGCGCCACTTTCTTGCCTTGGGATTCGTACAGGTTCGACAAAGCGGCGCCGATCAGGCCGTTGCGGACGTGACCGAGATGCAGCGGCTTGTTGTTGTTCGGGCTGATGTATTCGACCATGACGCTGGCATGGTCGCCCTTGCGGTCGCCGTAGGCTTCGCCGGCTTTGCGCACGACCTCAGCCGTCTCCTCAACCAGCTCCGCGCGGTCGAGGAAGAAGTTGAGATACGGCCCCTTGGCTTCGACGCGATCAAAACCCTTAGGAAGCTTCACTTCAGCCGCGAGATCACCGGCAATTTTCGGCGGGGCGGACTTCAATTTCTTCGCCAACGAAAAGCACGGGAACGCCAAGTCCCCGTTTTCGGACAACTCCGGATACTCCAGAGCGTCAATCGCGATCTCTTCGCCCGTCGCCTTCGAAAGCGCCTTCGCAAGCGAAGTTTTCAGCTCTTCAATCAGGTACATGTCAGACGATCTTCACGAAATGCAATTTGCCCTTTTGGAGGACGACGCCGCCTTTGGCGATTTCCTGCATCGGATTCTTCACGGCCGCGCCGTTGATCTTCACGCCGCCGCTTTCGATATCGCGGCGCGCTTGCGAGTTCGACATCCCGAACGCCGTCGCGACGACTTCGTACAGCTTCATCGTCTTCGGCAGTTTCCAGCTTTTCATCTCCGTCGGCATCTCGCCTTTTTGGAAACGCGCCTTGAAGCCTTCTTCGGCTTTGTCGGCCGCTTTCGCGCCGTGATAGGCCGAGACGATCCTCTTGGCGAGGCGCATCTTCACGTCGCGCGGGTTCTCTCCCCTCTTGAGGGCGGCGTTCTCGGCGGCGATTTCTTCCTTCGAATAATCGGCGGCGAGTTCGAGCCAGTTCGGGAGCGCGGAATCCGGCACCGTCATCGTCTTGCCGAACATGTCTTCGGCCGAGTCGGCGAGTCCAATGTAATTGTTCAGCGACTTCGACATCTTTTCCTTGCCGTCGGTGCCGACCAAAATCGGGGTCGTCATGATGTCTTGAGGAACCATCTCCTTTTTGCTCATGAGCGCGCGGCCGGCGAGGAGGTTGAAGGTCTGGTCGGTGGCGCCGAGCTCGATGTCGGCGTCGAGCGCGATCGAGTCGTAGGCCTGGAGCATCGGGTAGAGCAGCTCGTGCATGTGCACGTCCGTCTTGGCGGCGAGGCGCTTCGAGAAATCGTCGCGCTCGATGATGCGGGCGACGGTGAACTGGGCGCAGAGCGACACGAAATCGGCGGCCTTCATCTTGCCGAGCCATTCCGAGTTGTAGCGGATCTCGCCCTTCTTCACGTTCAAGACCTTGCCGACCTGCTTCAGGTACGTCTTCGCGTTCTCTTTGATCTCCTTGGCGGAGAGCATCGGGCGCGTTTTCGACTTGCCCGTCGGGTCGCCGATCAGCGCGGTGAAGTCGCCGATCAAAAAGATGACCGTGTGGCCGAGATCCTGGAAGGCGCGGAGCTTCCTGAGCACGACGGCGTGGCCGAGATGCAAATCCGGACGGGAAGGATCGGCGCCGAACTTGATGCGCAACTTTTTGCCGGAGCGGAGCTTCTTCTCAAGGCTCTCGCGGACGATCACGTCGGCGACCTGGTGCTCCAGGAGCTGTTGGATGGCGGCGTCAGACGGGGCTTTCATATGGAGAGACTTTAGCTTTTCAAGCATAAAAAAACAACCCCGAAAGGTTGTCAGTCGTTGCCTTCCCGACGGACGGGCAGGCGCTTCAGAGCGAGGTGGACGGCGGCGAGGGTTCGAGCGCGGCCACGCTTCAGGACGTTCCAGCGCTCGACGTACGGTTCGCCTTTCCACGTGAGGACGAAGACCCATCTCGTGGAGTGCCTGTCGGTGCGGGCGTTGAAATGAAACGGGACGCCGTCAGCCACGCCGGCGAACCACTGTTCGCGGACGTTGCGCATGGGAATGCCGTCGCACTCCGAGAACACCGTGACGTTCTTCGTCTCCAGAGCGGCAATGAACTGGTCGATGACGGACTTCTTTCCGCGGTGTTTCGCCACGTAGGCGGCCGCGGCGGCGGACGCGGCGACACCGAGAATCCAGTACAGGATACGCATGCGGCCTCCTCTCGGTTGCGTCCAACCTCTCACAGAAGAAGGAGCGCGTCAATGAAAAATCCTCCGTCGCGAAGCGAGGAGGATCAGACGCGGGGTTCGGCCGGTTCGCAACGGACGCGCACCTGGCGATGCAGACCGCTCTCGTCGAGGAACGAGAACTTGGCGCCGTGCTCGCGGATGTCGCGGACGTTCCGGTGGTAGGCGGCCCAGTCGACCTGCGTGGCGGGAATGTCGACAACGACGGACTTTGAAGGAATCCAGTCGCCGTTTTCAAAGAGGCACAGCGTCCGGTGGAGCGCCTGATCAAACTTGCGCTGCCGCTCGACGTAACAGCGCTTGCCGAAACGATCCGCCACCGTGCGCATGCACATGAAGTCGGCGAAGGCCTCCTCGTGGAAGACGGTGCCCGGCTCCGACGCGTAGGCCATCATTTCGGCGAGGAGGCGGTCGTAGGCCAGTCGATTTCTTTGCTCGTCGGCCCGGACGAGCGCCGCGCGCTTCTTTTCCGAACGCTCCTTCCAAAACGCGGCGAGCGCGATGAGAAGCACGACGAAGGCGAGCGTGATGACGAGAATGGCGAGCCAGCGGATAAGGAACGGCATGGATCTGCGCCTCCTTCCTCTCCACGTGAACAAAAAAACCGGCGCGCGTCAAGCGGCCGATCGTGACTGTGTGAGGTTCTGGAAGAAGCTGTTGAAGTCGGTCCTGGTGCGATCCGTCATACGGAAGAGTGCCTGGAAGCGTTCGGCTTCCGAGTTGAAAGCGCTACCTTCGCGCGTCTTCACGAGCGGGTGGCGCTGATAGGCGTCGAGGGCTTGCACGAGCATCTCGGCCTTGGCCACGAACCACTCGCTACGGACCCCCCACACCTCATTGTTGCCGAACTTGCGATATTGGCCCGTGAGCGGGTCGAAGAAATGCGCACGATACGTCCAGCGTCCTTCGAACCCGCACTTCTCGAGAGCAAATCCCAGAGAGGATTTGAGAAAAATGCGGCAAGCCCATTGTTTGTACGCGCTGCCGCGATCGCAAGCCAACGACGTGATCTCGTAAAACGACGGCGGTCCGAGCACCGTGAGCCGCGCGATCGTATCCATGTAGTTCGACACGAGACCCTTGATCGAACGCTCGTATCGCCTGTGTGGAATAGCCCGCATCAGCCAAGCAAGGAGCACGCAAAGTCCGACGATCACGGGCGTGGCGAACAAAGCGATGAGAAATTCCATCCCATTACCTCCTGAAATGACACGCGGACGCTAACAAAAAAACCGGCGCGCGTCAAGCGGCCGGGAGCAAGTCGGGTCCGGGATCTGGATCGGTGCCGTGGGTACGGTCGGAGATCCTCGCGAGCAGCTTCCCGCGCGGATAGGCGTCGAGCAGCTTGCAGAGCGTCTCCATCCGTTCGACGAACCACGGACTGCGGCACGTCCCGCCCAGAGGCGGGAAGATGGGGCCGTACATGTCGTCGCGCCATCGATTGACGCGATACCGCAGCTTCTTCCCAGCGCCGATGTGCGCGACGCTGAAGTAGTGGCCGTACAACGGGCAGATCTCGTAGTGCGTCGAGGTGTCGTTCGGGTCGTCGACGCCAGGGCTCGCGCCGATGTGAATGACGCGAAGATCCTGCAGCGGCGTGGCCTCGTGGTACTTCACCTGCGCAATCAGCCAGTCGAGCTTCGCCGACAGCGGCTTCCGCAGGCGCCACTCGGCGTAGCGCACCACGATCCAGCGCACGAAGATCGCGATGACGATGAGGGCGACGAGACCGAGAAAGAACAGTGCTCCAGGCGGCATGAAAGCTCCTTTCGTGTGGTGAGCTGCCGCAAACATAAAGAAAAAACCGCTTGAGGTCAAGCGGTGCCGTCGCGATGCCTCAAGCAGCTGCGACATGCTCAATGGTCGTGTGTCACGCCAGGCGATCGATCCTGCCGCGCAGACAGAGCGTCGAGCTCCCAGAGCAGGAGATCGATTTCTTTCTTGAGCCACGGTTCGTCCGACCACGTCCCGACCGCGGGATAGCATCGCGTGTGATCCTTGGCGCTGATGATCTCCAGCCGATACTGTTCCTGCACGAGGATCAGCACGCGCCAAAGCTCTTCCGGGCACGGCCGTAATTCGATCGTGCGGAACGAATGGCTTCCGCGCTGGCGATCGCTGTCGATCCTCACCAGATCTTCGACGGGGCCGGGCCAATGCCGCACCGCCGAACGCAGAGCCGAGAGCTTCGCGCGCATCAGTCCAGCGTGCTTTGCGCGGCTCCGCCGGATGAAGCGCCTTCCGAGCACGGTCGCGACAAACGTAACAAGCGCGACAATCACGAGAGCGAGAGAAACGCGTTCCATGACGGCCTCCTTGGCGGATGCGAAAACTCGCAAGACCGTCTTACAGTCCTGCGAGCGTCGCGTCAATCGGCGAGCAGGGCAATCAAACGACCTGAACTCTTCCTGCGAAGCCGCCCCGGCGAAAGCCGGGGCCTATTTCATAGCATTCAATGCAACTTGTACCTTTACAAGTTCCTCTTTTTTCTCGGCGAGCATCTGGCGCGTTTTCTCGACAACCTCTTTCGGCGCGTTGTCGGTGTAGCCCGGATTGGAGAGTTTCGCTTCGAGGCTCTTTACGAAGCCTTCGAGGTTTTGCTTTTCCTTTTCGAGGCGCGTCTTCTCTTTCGCCATGTCGACCATGCCCGCGAGCGGCAGGTGGACCTCGACGCCCCCGGCCATGGCGGAGGCGGCGTCCTTCGGCTTCTCCCCTTTCGGCAGGATCGTGAGCGTGTCGATGCGCGCGAGCGTGGCGATGACGGCGGCGTTCTCCTTCACGAGTTTCGCTCTCGCACCCGCGACGATCGTCGCGTTGATCTTCTTTGCGGGTTCAACCTTGTACTCGCTGCGGATGTTGCGGATCGCGCCGATGATTTCCTGGAGCAAGGTGAACTCTTTCGGCGCGGCTGCAGTCTTCGCTTTCGGCCACGACTCGATCATCAGGAATTTCTTGCCCTTGGCATTGCCAGCCAGAAGATCCCAAACCGCTTCCGTCACGAACGGCATGTACGGATGCCACAGCTTGAGGACGTTCTCGAGAACGTACAAGAGGACTTTTTCCGTGGAAGCCTTCAGCTTGGCATCGTGCATCTGGATTTTGGCGATCTCCAAATACCAGTCGGCGAATTCCGTCCAGGTGAATTCGCGCAGCACTTCGCCGGCCGGAGAAAATTCGCATTTCTCGATCGAGGCCGATGCCTGCGCCGCCACGGACTCGAGCCGCGCCAGAATCCATTTGTCGGAAAGCGTCTTGGCCGTCGGTTTTTTCGGCACGCGTTGTACCTTTGAAACGCTCGTCAGCACGAAGCGCGAGATGTTCCAAAGCTTGTTGGTGAAGTTGCGGTATGAGGCGATCTTCTCTTCCGAAAGTTTCGTGTCGGCGCCGGGCGCAGTGCCAATCACGAGCGACAAGCGCACGGCGTCGGTGCCGTATTTCGCGGAGACGTCGAGCGGGTCGATGATGTTGCCGAGCGACTTCGACATCTTCCTTCCCTGCTCGTCGCGCACGAGGCCGTGGAGATAGACCGTCTTGAACGGCGATGCTCCGAGGGCGTACGTCGACATCATCACCATGCGCGCGACCCAGAAGAAAATAATGTCGCGGCCGGTTTCGAGGACGTCGGTCGGATGAAAGCGTTCCAGGTCTTTCGTTTTTTTCGGCCAGCCGAGCGTCGAGAACGTCCAGGTGCCGGACGAGAACCAGGTGTCGAGCGTGTCAGGATCCTGCTCCCAGCCTTTGCCGGGGGCGCGGTCGGCGACGCGCATTTCTTCACCCTTGTACCAAACGGGAATCCTGTGGCCGAACCAAATCTGGCGCGAGATGCACCAGTCGCGAAGGTTATCGATCCAGTGGAAATAGACTTTGGTGAATTGGTCGGGAAGGATCTCCGTGCGTTTCGGCCCGACGGCTTCGCGCATCAACTGTTTCAACGTGACCTTCTCCCCCTTTTTCCATTTGCCGAGCGTGGCCTGCTTCAAGGTGAACGGCTTGTTCACGCGAATGAACCACTGCTTCATCGGCAATTGCTCGACGGGCGCGCCGCCGCGTTCGGCGACGGGAAGATTCTGCGCGATCTCTTCGACTCCTTTAAGGAGGCCGGCGTCGGCCAGCATCTTCTCGATCTTGGCGCGTGCTTCGACAAGCGTCAGACCCTTGAAGGCGGCGCCCGCCGTTTCGTTCATGCGGCCGTCCGGTCCGATCACTTGCACCGTGGGGAGCGCGTGGCGCTCGGCCATTTCGGCGTCGATCATCGAATGCGCCGGCGTGACGCCAAGGGCGCCCGTACCGAAGGACGGATCAACCGCTTTGTCGGCGATCACCTTGATATGCAATTTTTTGCCGCAGAAGGTCGGCGTGAACGTCTGGCCGACGTACTTCTTGTAGCGCGCGTCGTCGGGATGGACGGCGACGGCCGTGTCACCGAATTTCGTTTCGGGGCGGGTGGTGGAAATCGTGATCGGAAAATCCTTGTCGTACGTGAACGTCAAAAACTTGGCTTTCGTTTCTTTCGTCAGCACTTCGTCGTCGGAGAGCGTCGTCTGGAACTGCGGATCCCAGTTGACCACGCGATACCCGCGCTCGATCAGGCCGTCTTCATACATCATCCGGAACATCTCGTTCACGGCCGCGTTGCGCTCCTTGTCGAAGGTGTAGGCTTCGCGCGACCAATCGCACGAGGCGCCCATGGAGCGCGTTTGCTTCACGATCGTGGCGCCGGACGCTTCGGCGAACTTCACGACCTCGGCCAAAAACTTCTCGCGGCCGAGTTCGCGCTTAGGATCCTTCATCCCCTTTTCGCGAAGCAGGCTTTCGACTTTCACCTGCGTCGCGATGGCGGCGTGGTCGGTGCCCGGAAGCCAGAGCGTCTTCTTGCCGCGCATGCGGTTGAAGCGGATCAGGAGATCCTGGATCGCGATGCCGGTGGCGTGACCGACGTGCAAGATGCCCGTGCGGTTCGGCGGCGGCATCATGATCGTGAAGGCGTCCTTGCGCTTGCCCGGCAGCTTGTCGGGATTGAAAAAGCCGCTCGCTTCCCAGCGGCGATAGATCGCGTCCTCCACCTTGGAAGCGTCGTAGGCTTTTTCCAATTCCGGCTTTTTCGCGGCCTTCGGCATATGCAGCCATCCTAAAGGAAGCGGGGCATGCCTTCAAGGATGCGCGCACGATGCGCCTTGACAGGGCCATGGTTTTCAACTACGGTTCGACTTCCCTGTCGCAACCGTACGTAAACCTATCTGGAGGGAAGATGTTCGTTACCCCCGCCCGTTCCGCCGAATGGCTTCGCCGAAACCTGCTGCGCATCCGGCTCGAAAGCGTCAATCTCCGCAATCGAGAACGTCCGGTCATCGGCCTCAAGCTGTACTTCGCGACGATCGTGCCCGAAGTCGTTCCGGCCAGCTTGCGCTTCGACATGATGATCGAGGTGCCGGAAATCGTGCCGGAGACAGGACGCATGCGCATGGGCTACCGCTGTCCGAGCTTCATCGTGACCGATGCGATGACCCACTGCTCGGCCAAGCCCTGCTGCTCGCTCACGCTGCAACCGGCGCCGCGGAGCGCGCTGCTCGACGACTGCCATCTCACGACCTTCCTGACCCTGGCCGACGAAGCGGCGCAATACGCGCGCCGCGACGGCAGCCTGCGCGACTGGCGCAACCAGGTGAAGCGCATTCGCTTCTGGCATCCGGAGCACCGGGACAGGAAGCACACCGCCAAGAACCCGGACTTCGAGCCGATGCAAACCGTGCACGTCTCGACGATCTGGGACGCGGTTCCGCGCGCACTGCAGTCGGAAGATCATCACACGATGGAAGAATTCCTGTGCCACGCCGAGCAAGCCTTCGACGAAGCCTTCGCCGATTGCGAGGCGGGAACCATCATCGCCTCCGCGTGAATACGCAAAACCCCGCACCATACGGTGCGGGGCTTTTTTCTTTTCGCCGCGTCTTAGGACGCGAGCATCGAGTCGATAATCTGCTTGACGGACTCGTACGGAAGCGCGCCCGGGATGAGCTGCTTCGTGCCGTCCTTGCTGATCACGATCGTGCCCGGCGTTCCGGTCACGCCGGCCGCTTCGCCGCTGGCGAGGTCGGCGGCGACGAGGGCTGCGTACTTGCCGCTCGAGACGCACGCGTCGAACTTCGCGATGTCGCGCACGCCGGCTTCCTTGGCGAGCCCGGAGAGCTGCGCGACGGTAAGGCCGGAGGCCTGCTTCTCGAACATCTTGTCGGCCATCTCCCAGAACTTACCCTGCTCGTTGGCGCACTCGGAGGCTTCGGCCGCCTTCTGCGCGTTCGGGTGGATCGAGTTCAACGGGAAGTGGCGATAGACCCAGCGCACCTTGCCCTTGTACTCGTTCAAAGCCTGGACGAGCGTTGGGTGGAAGCGCGAGCAGAACGGGCATTCGAAGTCGGAGTACTCGAGAAGCGTGATCTCGGCGTTCTTGTCGCCGCGGATATGGTCGTCATTCGTGACCGGAGCGACTTCGCCGACCTGTTCGCCGCCGGCCGGAGCCGTCGGCACGCCAGCGGACGGAGCGACCGCGAGCGGAGCGCGGGCGGAACCCGAGAACCACGAGCTGGCATCGACGCCCTTCGTCACCATGAGGAGGAAACCGAGAGCGGCCACGCCGAGCACGCCGGCGGCGACGCCCGCGAGGAAGATTTGCTTGACCGAGAGCGACATCGAAAACTTTTCGTTGGAATCCATACAATCATTGCTGAGTTAATCGTGAACTGCGGAAGCAACGGGATCGTCAGGCATCGCGCTGCGCGGCAAAGGCGGAAAGACGCGGGGCGTCGGAAGACGCGAACGGCAGGGAGCGGCGCCGTATCCAGCCGGGACGCGCGCGTATCGGAGCGCGCCTCGGAATCAGTAGGAGCGCCGCCGCGCCGAAGACGAACGTCAGGACGACGGCGAAACGGAACGGGTGCTCCGTGGCCGACGCCTCGAACGCCTTGAAGACGTTCATCTGTGGTTTGAAAATTTTAGACTCCATGCAAGAAGCCGCGGCAGCCAAAGGCGAGCGGCTGACGGTCTTTACTGCCTGTTTCTGCACAGGGATCGAGAGCGGGGGCGGCGACGCCTGCCAGGCGCTCGCGTATTGGATGGAAGCGGCGGGCAGCACGGCGCTCGATGCCGGCGTTGCCAAGAGCGAGCCTCCGAACGTCGTCATCGGCAACGCGCCGCGGACGACGGTACGCGGCAGTGTCATCGCCGCCGACGACGAGCGCATGCCCTGCAAAGGCGCGGTCGCCGCCGAAACGAACAGTCCGCCGGCTCCTTGCATGCACGGCACGACCAAGAACGAAGCGATGAACAGGAAAAGAAAAGATCCGAAGACCAGCTTCGCCGTCGTGCGGATCAATTCGGTTGAGGTGCCGCGCGTCATGTCGCCCCAGTATACCCGACCGTCATGCCGAAAGCTTCTTTCCGCGCAAGAGTAGGGCGTTCACCGCCACGATCACCGTGCTGAGCGACATGAAAACGGCAGCCACAGCCGGCTGAAGCATAATGCCGCGGCTCGCCAGGACGCCGGCCGCAAGCGGCATCGCCACGATGTTGTAGCCCGTCGCCCAAAAAAGATTTTGGATCATCTTGGCGTAGGTCAGGCGGGACAGGTGCACGATCTTGGGAATGTCGCGCGGATCGTTCTTTACCAAAATAATGCCTGCCGACTCGACGGCGACGTTCGTGCCGGCGCCGATCGCGATACCCAGGTCGGCTTGCGTGAGCGCGGGCGCATCGTTGATGCCGTCTCCGACCATCGCGACCTTGAGCCCCTTGGCTTGAAGCCCCTTGACCTTGCCCGCCTTGTCGCCCGGAAGGACGCGGGCAAACACTTCGTCGATGCCGAGCTCCCCCGCGACCCAGGCCGCGACATCGTCGGAATCGCCGGTGACCATGCCGACTTTGACGTTCATCTTCTTGAGCAGCGCGATCGCTTCGCGTGATTCCTCGCGGAGGACGTCGGAAAGCGCGATCGCTCCGAGCACGGCGTCGTTCTCCAGCACGTAGACGACCGTCTTGCCCTTGGCATTTTCTTCCGCGATTTCGTCCCAGACCTTCGACGCTACTTGTCGCGCGCCCGGGGCAAGCGCATTTTCTCCGCCGATGGAAATCTCGCGGCCTCCGACGCGCGCTTTCACGCCCTTGCCGGGCACCCGCTGGAAAGCTTCCACCGCCGGGATAACGAGGCCCTTTTCTCTGGCACGCGCGACCGTCGCCTTGGCGACGACGTGTTCCGACGAAGCGTCGACCGCTGCAGCCAGCGCCAACACGTCGTCTTCCGAAAGGCCGAAGCCCCAGACGCGATCGACGCCGTACTCCCCTTTCGTCAGCGTGCCGGTTTTGTCGAACAGGACGATATCGATGTTGCGAGCGGCTTCAAGCGCGAGACGCTGCTTCACCAAGAAACCGTTCCGCGCCGCCATCATCGTGGAGATCGAAGCGACGAGCGGCACGGCCAAGCCGAGCGCGTGCGGGCAAGCGATCACGAGCACCGCCACCATGCGTTCGACGGCGAAGACGGGAGACGCGGCAAACCACCAAACGGCCAGAGTGACGGCGCCCGCGCCGACCGCGATGTACGTGAGCACCATGGCTGCGCGGTCGGAGAGAATCTGCAGTTTCGATTTCGAAGCTTGGGCGTCGGCAACCAGCCGCATGACGCCGGCCAAAAAGGTTTTCTCGCCGATGTTCTTGACGCGCACGGTCAACGATCCGTCGCCGTTGATCGTACCGGCGATGACCGAGTCACCCCCTCCTTTTTTGACGGGCCGGGACTCGCCGGTAACCGCCGCCTCGTTCACTTCAGACTCGCCATCCTCGATGTCGCCGTCGGCGGCAATCTTGCCGCCCGGCCGTACGATGAAACGGTCGCCTTCGCGAAGCTCCGAGAGCGGAATTTTCGTCGACGTACCGTCGCGCAGCACTTCGACCGTGTCCGGCAAAAGTTTCGCCAACTCCTTCAAAGCGCCGCTCGTGCTGCTCACGGCCCGCATCTCAAGCCAATGACCGAGCAGCATCACCGTGATAAGCGTCGTCAGCTCCCAATAAAGGGTTTCTTTGGCGCCAATGAGCGTCGACCAGACGCTGAAGGCATAGGCTGCAACGACGGCCAGCGAGATCAGCGTCATCATGCCGGGCTTCCGGCCGCGCAATTCCCTGAAGCCGCCGGCAAGGAAGACCAGGCCGCCGTAGAAGAAGACGATCGAGGCGAGAATCGCCGGCACGTAGGCCGAACCGGAAAAGGACGGCGGCCGCCAGCCGAAGAGCATCGGCACGATCTCGGAATACAGGACGACCGGGATTGTCAGCGCGAAACTGATCCAAAACTTCCGGGCGAACATCGCGGTCGAGTGGCCTTCATGCTTGCCTGGCGCCGCATACGCGCCGTGGCCTTTCTTTTCTTTCATCGGCACGAGTTCCATTCCGCATTCGGGACACCGGCCGGGAACGTCGCGCGTCACTTCAGGATGCATCGGGCAGACGTAAGTCATATGAGGAAGTATAGCAAACGCGTGTGCTATCAGCTCAGACGCACGCAAACGCGATGATCCTGAAGATGACGTGCAGGCGGGCGCCTCAGGCACCCATCGTTCCGCCGCTCAGGCGAGCGAATCCGATGAAGGCGGCCAGGAACAACGCGGTCATGACGAACGGTGCGGCCAAGGAGAGCCAGTTGCGGCGGTCGGGACGGAAGCCGCGCAGAAGCAGCGAGTTGGCCACGACGGATACCGAGGAGAGCGCCATCGCGAGGCCGGCCAACTCCGGCTTGAGCACGAGGCCGACGCCCGCGAAAACGCGCGCGGCGATCGGAATGCCGGCGACGTTATAGAAGAGCGAGAAGAACAGGTTCTGCCGCACCTTGCCGAGTGTCTCGCGCGAAAGCTTGATGGCCGTCACGACGTCGTTCAAGTCGTTTTTCATGAGCACGACGCCGCCCGTTTCCATGGCGACATCGGTGCCGCTCGACATGGCGATGCCGAGATCGGCCTGCGCCAAGGCCGGCGCGTCGTTGATGCCGTCTCCGACCATCGCCACCTTGATGCCCGTCGCTTGCAGCTTTTTGACTTCATCAGCCTTGTGTTCCGGCAGGACTTCCGCGAGCACGTTCTCGATGCCCGCCTGCTTCGCGATCGCGCGCGCCGTGCGTTCATTATCGCCCGTGATCATGAAGACCGCCAGTCCCATCTTCTTCAGTTCAGCCACGGCGAGCGCCGAGGTGTCTTTGATCGTGTCGGCGACGCCGATCAATCCGACAACGCCGGTTTTCGTCGCCAAGATCATGACGGTCTTTCCGGCTTCTTCCAGCTTCCGCATCTTCCGGTCGAAGCCGGAGATTTCCAACGCGAGGATATCCGTCACGAGCCGGCGATTCCCGAAGAAGTATTCCGTGCCGTTGCTCGTCGCCTGGACGCCGTGGCCCGGAATCGCCTTGAAGTCCGTGACGTCGATCGGATCGACGTTCTCCTCTTCCGCGTATCGGCAGATCGCTTCCGCCAACGGGTGCTCGGATTTCACTTCGAGCCCGGCGGCAATTTCGAGAATGCGGGCTTCATCGGTCAGGCCGATGCCGATCACGTCCGTCACTTCCGGAGTACCTTTCGTCAAAGTGCCCGTCTTGTCGAAGACGACGGCTTTGACCTTGCACGCCGCTTCAAGCGGCTCTCCGCCTTTGACGAGGATGCCGTGCTCGGCGCCTTTTCCGGTCGCCACCATGATGGCCGTCGGTGTCGCCAAGCCGAGCGCGCACGGACAGGCGATGACGATCACGGCCGTGAAGGCCATGAGCGCAAAGCTGAGCGACGCGCCGAGCGCGAAGTACCAAACGACGAAGGTCAGGAAGGCGAACGCGATCACGGCCGGGACAAACCAGGCCGAGATCCGGTCGGCAAATCCCTGAATCGGCGCGCGCGAACCTTGCGCGTCTTCGATCAATTGCACGATCTGCGAGAGCGCCGTATCCGCGCCGACTTTCGTCGTGCGGAATTCGAAACTACCCGTCTTGTTCATAGTGGCGCCGATGACGGAGTCGCCTTCTTTTTTCTCGACCGGGAGGCTCTCGCCCGTCAGCATCGATTCGTCCACGGCCGAGGAGCCTTTGATGATCTCGCCGTCGACAGGAATCTTCTCGCCGGGACGCACGACGACCGTGTCGCCGACCACAACCTCTTCAATCGGTACGTCAAGCGCTCGACCGTCACGCATCACGCGCGCGGTCTTGGCTTGCAGGCCCATCAATTTCTTGACCGCTTCGGACGTCTCGCCTTTCGCCTTGCTCTCGAGCCACTTGCCGAGCAGGACGAAGGTGATCAGGAACGCGGACGTCTCGAAGTACAGTTCCGGAATCTTCTCCCCTCCCACGCCGACGATCGACCCCTTGGAGATCGCGTAGATCAGGAAGTTGGCGATGCTGTAGATGAAGGCGGTGGTGGTACCGATCGCGATCAGCGAGTCCATGTTGAAGGTCTTCATCCTCAAGCTGGACCACATGCCCTTGTAGAAGCCCGCACCGAGAACGATTTGGACGGGCGCGGCCAGGATGAAGGAGATGATGCCGACAAGGGGGAACAAGAACGCTCTTCCGGGCATGAAGGCCAGGAAGTCGAGCAACATGAAGTAGAGCATCGGCAAGCTCAAGATCATGCCGGCGAGGAACTTGCGCTTGTAGGAGCGCATCTCGGCGATGCGGCGGGCGCGATCCGTTTCCGGATCGGCCTTGGACGCGGGTTCCGCCCGATAGCCCGCCTTTTTGACGGCTTCAACCAATGCCGCTTCGTCGGTCTGGCGCGGATCGAAGACGACGCGCGCTTTTTCGGCGGCGAAGTTCACGTTCGCCTCTTTGACGCCTTTGACTTTGCGAAGTCCGCGCGCGATCAGGTTGGCGCAAGAAGAGCAATGCATGCCGCCGAGCGAAAGCAGGGCGCGGCGATCTCCGGACGGCGCCTCCGTCGGGGACGCTGCGGCCCGCGTCGGGGACGCTGCAGCCTGCGTCGGCAAGGAAGGTTCTTGCACGGCGTCGAACTTCACGACCTTGCGAAGCAAGGCGATGAGACTCTCCGGCTTCTCTTCGCTCGCGGGGTAGTCGATCTCACCGCGGCGGCGCACGTCGACTTTTCCTTCGAAGCGCCGCGTGCCGTCGGACCCTTCGACCACGACGCCCTCGGCACTAACGTCCTGGTGCACACGAAAACTGACGCGACTCGCGCCCTCTTTCGGCGTCGCGACGACTTCATCGTCTTTCAGGTTGTCGCTCATACCAGATGCGCCTTATATCCCGCGTCGAGATTCGCGATCTCGGCGATGAATTCCGAAGCTTCGAAGTCCGCCGTGTGTTCGACATCCGCTTTGCCGTGCGCGACGTCGACGTCGCACGAAACGACGCCGGGGACGTCTTTTGCGACGTCTTCAATCAAGGCCTTGCAGGAACCGCAATGCATACCGTCGATCTTGATGGTGGTTTTCATATCAGATGGCGTTAATGACGCCGGGGAACATACCCATCGCGCAGCTGAATGCGTACGCGCCGGCTTTTTTCGGAGTGAATTCAAGAACGTTGAGTTGCTTGTTCAACGTGACGCGGGCACGAGCTTTCGGCACGATCAATTCTCCGCGGCAACCGGTTCCGATGCCGGCGACTTCGAGACGCACAGGCATCCCTGCCTTCACCGTATACCGATCACTCGGCTTGTATGCGGGATTGACGGACAGCTTCATCCGAATGACCTGCACGCCGTTTACGACCTGCACGTTCGGATCCTGCGCTTGCGCTGCGGGAGCCGCGGCGGCGAAGGTCGGCATCGAGAGCGGGTAGCCCATCGCGGTCATGCCGTTTTGAAGATTCCAGAGCCCGAGGACGACGACGAGCGCGCCCGCGAAACGGAAGAACTTCTCGCCGGATGTCCCTTTGAGCGACGTCGAAGCCCAGCCGAGCGCGAGGAGCGACGGCGCAGTGCCGAGCGCGAAGGCCGCAAGAATGAGACCGCCCTGCGCGAAGCTCCCGACGGTCAGCGCGTACACTTGGAGCGATTGCGTGAATCCGCACGGGATGAAGAACGTGAGCGCGCCCATGGCGAACGGCATGGCCGGATGTTCGCGGCCTTCGGCATCGACGATGCGGCGCGCAACCCACTTGGGCAGGCGCGGCTGAATGGTCTTGAGCCACGGCGGCGCAATCTTCAGCATGTCGAGACCCATGATCAGCATGTAGGCGGCAGCCAGAACGATGATGCCGCCCGTCACGAACGGCGACGGCGTAAGCATTTTTCCGATCACGGCGATGAGGCCGCCGAAGAACGCGTAGGAGAGCACGCGACCTGCGACGAACATGAAGACGGGCGTCATGCGGGCGACGCCGTCCATGGAGCCGTAGCGGCGATTGTAGTTTGCGGACGAGGAGAGAAGGAGCCCGCCGGAGACGGCGATGCAGGAGGACGCGGCGGCAAGAAGACCGATGGCGAAGATCGGCCAGAACCCGGCGGCGCCGTTGATCGCGAAATCCATTTTCAGGAGCCCGATCCTCGATGCGAACCAGCCGAGCAAGAAGACGACGGCGAAGGCTCCGAAGATCTGTCCGAATTTCGGTTTTTTCTCAGTCGAGGGCGTGCCGTGGCAGCGAAGCGTATAGGCTTCGCCTTTCAACGCGGCATTCAGTGCCTGGAGAGAGGGCGCCGGCCCCTCGCATTCGATGTGCACTTCGCCCTTTGGCGTATTCGCATCGACGCCGCAGACGCCCGGAATCTTTCCGAGTTTCCGCTCGATGGTGAGTTCGCAGCTGCGGCAATGCATGCCGTCAACGGCGAATCTGTGCGTGGTTTTCATAATTCAAAAGGGAATAAGAAACATCCGATCGTAAGCGATCGCCGTCTCTTACTCCCTCTTGAAAACAGACAGGAGCGCGTCGGGATTGTTGGGTCGGGTGCTGGGCGGACCGGCGTAGGCGAGCGGGAAGACCGCGAACGAAGGCAGCCGGATCGCGGCGAGCAGCGCGATAAATACGATGAGCGCGGAAAGAGGCGCTGTCTTGTTCATCTGCAGAAGCGGGCTGGAAACCATCGGGCAGATCGAGCCGACCGGGCAGCTGGCCGCGATCGGGACGGCGTGATCCGCGTGCGCCGCATGGCCCGTCGCAAGTTCCGACATCGCGCGAAAACCGGCCATGGCTCCGAAGTGGAGAGCCGCGGCGACGAGGCTGAACGCGAGGAGGAGTGCGAGCTTGCGCATATCTGTTTCGAGGGTAGCACGCTTCCCGTTTTTTTTCAATACTTGATTTGCGCGAGCCAAACGGCCAGCGCATCGGGCTGGTCCGCGGAGATAGGCGCGATGAACGCCACGACGCGTCCGTCAGGAGAAACCGACGGCGACGTTTCCGAACCGTTCGTGCCGGCCGTCAGATACTCCCCCGCTTTGGTCACGGCGTCGATTAACTTGAGACGAGCCGGAACGCCGCTTGCCGATTCGACGACGACAAAGGTGTCCGTCGCGGCGCGCCTCGCCAGAAACGATTCATCTTCTTCATGCGTGCGCAGAAGCGGGCCGGAATTTTTTCCGTCCGCATCCATGCCGTACATGTCCCAGCTCGTGCCGCCGGCGATGGGCCGGCGCTGGAAATAGATCTTGCGCCCGTCGTCGGACCAGCTCGGGCGGCGGTCGTCGGCGCCGCGCGTAAGCTGCTGCAGGTCGGAACCGTCCAGGCGGACTTTCCAAATCGTCGAACCTTGCGGTTTCGGACGTTCGGCCAGCACCTCGAACGCGATCCAGGCGCCGTCCGGAGAAATCGCCGGCGACAGCAAGTCTTCTTTGCCGTCGTGCGTCGTGATCTGCTTCGCATTTCGCCCGTCGAGATCGGCGCACCAGATTTCAAAGACGCCGCGTTTCGCATCGCGCTCGGAATAGCAGAAACGATTGACGTTGCGATGCGCCGGCCGGTGGCTCGAGGCGAGGCGGAAGGCCGTGCTGCCCAGAAGCTGTACCGACGTCGCGGAGGCGATATCAAAACGTTCAAGATTCCAGCGCGTCTCCTTCCCTTGCGCCGCGCTGGTCGTGAGCATGAGCGTGCCGTTGTCGATGAACGCGGCGGACAAAATTTTTGTTCCCGGCTCAGGAGCGTAGAGCAGCCGCGCTTCGTCTTCGCGCGACAGCAACCCTTCCAGACGTTCGTCGAGCGCGATTTTCTCTTCCGGCGGTTTCGGCTGCGGCGGCGCCGGCTCGACCACGATGTTCTCCAACGAGTACGCCTCGACGCGGTGCTTGACCCACAGCACGCCGAACCCCGCGCCCGCGAGGACGCCGAGCACGAGCATGACGAGAAGGAATCGCTTGAAGCCGCGCATAGTCTACGAAAAGTATAGCACCGCGAGCGCCTTGCGAAGTGGACAAGCCCAGGCCTTGATTCTTTTCCGGGGATCGTGTAGCGTGTGGGCAGCCATGAGCGCGCTTAGCTCAGTTGGCTAGAGCGTCTCGTTGACGTCGAGAAGGTCGAAGGTTCGACTCCTTCAGCGCGCACCAGAAGGCACCCATCCCTACTCACAGGGCTGGGTGTTTTCTTTTGCATCAAAAAACGCCGGGCTAGGAAGCCGCAGCGGCAATGGTATCGAGTTTGATTTCAGGCAAGGGTTCCGGACGGAAAGATCTTTCGACTTCGGAAAGGTTCATACCCAGCCGCAGGCCGACGGCTGCCAAGGCTTCTTGAACGCACTCCGCGATCTCGGCGCTCGACCCGTCGATCTTCGGAAAATCGCCCGGCGAAAGCCGTACGAGCTCCCGGATCGTGGTCGCTGATCGCAAGGTGTTCCCCGGCACGCCTTGTATCTGCACCCGACCGCTCCGGCACATGGTCTGGAGGAGACACAGCGCGCTCGTGGCAACGGGCGTCTCTGGACGGATCAGGATGCCTGGATAGTCCGCGCCGACGCGGTCGAGCGTGCGCCTGGCAGCGAACTGCTTCTGGGCGAGCGGCAGCTCAAGCTTCGGACCAAAGGCCTCGCTGATTTCCGCTTCGGACATGCCGAAACGGAGTGCCGCCTGCGCGAGCCGCGCCTTCAGGATTTCCAACCTGCCGGGGCCCATGTCGTGACCCATCACCACCTGCCGCTCGTTGAGATGCACGAGCATGCGAATGGTCGAAGGGTAAAGGCGCGTTTCACCCGCCTGAACCGAGAAGTTCAAGAGAATATTGCGCAGGCGCGCTCCGTGCTTATCCCCCTTCTGAGGTGGAACGAGCAGTTCGGGGTAGCTCGCGCCGGTGGCATCGAGCGCGCGCCGAAGCGCGAGTTGCTCCTCCGTCGCCTCGTGCGGCGTGACGAGCGTCGGTGTGGCGGCGCGTAGTCTCAGCAAACGGCGCTCATGGTGCCTGAGCTGGATCTCGAGCGAGCTGCTCGTGATCATGCCCGCTTCGATCAGCGCGTGGAAACGTTCCAACTGTTCGGATGTCGGCTTGGCCATGGCCAGCCCTTTCCGTCGCGCGTGCGACGGCCGCTTCATATCAAAAAATCGCCGCCGCGTCAAGATAGCGCTCGCGGTACGGGAAAAATAAAAGCGCGTCCGACGAAGGCTTCTTCGTTCAGACGCGCGCTGAGGGTGTCGGCCCTTACCTGAGGCCGGTGCCGCCCTTCACGGCTTGGCCGTTGACGTACGAGCTCACGACGCCGACGGCGTTCTTGAACGCCGCCTCGTTGAACCACGCGAAGGCGCGGTGCTCGTGCTCGAAGACGTCGAGATCGACCGCGTTGTGGGCGAAGAGCCGCTCGAGCAGGATGCAGCGGAAGATGTAGTCGACTTCCGCGCCTTGGGGAGGCGCCGGATGGCCACAGCGGCCGACGTACTCGGCGTACTTGCGCACGAGCTGGATGCGGCGCGTGGGTTCCTCCGTGAGGACGAGGGGTGGTTGAACGAAGCCGGTACGTGGCGGATGTGCAGGGTGCATCGGTCTCCTCTGGGATTGGCGGGAAGAACTGCGGTTACGGACGCCCCAGTAAAACACAAAAACCCTCTTTGGTCAAGGGTTTTCGTGGTAGATCAACAACCGGCCTTTCAATTTTAGGGGATGTACTGCTCGCGAATCTCAGCGATGACTCCGCTGGTGGTCGTGAAGATGAATGGGGTCTGCTTGGTGAATTCGACGTTCGCAAGCATTTTTCCAAGCTCAGTCAGGCTGATTTCGCGATGGATCGTGTTCTGCTGTTCATCTTGTTTGATCTCTCCGTTAGAGCCAGGCGAGAGAACTTGGACGGTCAATTTCTGGTTAATCGGCAACGTCATGGTTTTTTGCGTCTCGCGCATGAAGAACGGATTCGGCAGGCACTCGTCCTTCTCGATGCGATCAAGGGTGCAGCGCCCGGTTTCAAGGGCGGCTTGTTCCTGATTATCAGAACCTTCCACCCACTCGACCAAGCGCAGCTCCACGCCGCTCTCGCTGATCTTCACGAACTTTCCGTAAAGCTTGGCGGAGCCGGTGGCGGCTCTGGATGGCGTATTCTCCGTTTGGGCTGGCTCAACAAGAGGTGACTGTCTAACCGAAAAATAGCCAAAGAAATAGGCGGCGATAACAATGATGACACAACCGATGAAAGCAAGGGGTTTTTTCATATTCATGAGGAAGTTACTGTGGTTAGTATAGATTAAAAACGGGCTGAATGCACGGCGTGCATCCAGCCCCAGAGCTCGTTCCTACCAGCAGTGCGTGACGCCGTGATACGTGGAATACCCGGAGACATACGACCATGACGCGGTTCTGTACACGACCCTGCCGTACGGCTCACCGGCTGCTTCCCAGATGTTCGGCCCACTCGGGGTCGTTGAATTGTAGATGGCCGTGTGCGAACCGGCGAGGTTGTAGATCTCGCCAGTGAGGAAACCTGGACCGTAGACGGGCGTCGAGTTGACGGCGTCGTCGAGGGTGGTCGTCGATCGTTTGAAGTCGGACCAGCCCCAGACGCGCGTGACGAAGCCAGAGCAATCCGCGCCATAGGAACACGTCAACGTGGCCGCGGTGTTGACGTTGCCGGCCTTGCCGCCCGCGTTCATGGCGGACTGGAATGCGCTGGGGGTGTCCCAGCCTCCCCAGTCGTAGCTCACGGGGCTGTTCACCCCGACGGTCAGGTAGCTCGGCTTCGTACGCGACGTGCAGCTGCCGTTGTTGTTGACGTTGTTCGACGTCATGGGTTGCGAGACGTTCTTGTACTCGTTGGCGTTGCTCGCGATCTGAGCCGACGTCAGGCAGCTTCCATTGTACGTGACCAGCCCCTGAGCCGTGGTGCCGAGATCGTTCACGACCTCCCCAGGGAGCTTGCTCGGCTTCCGGGCGGTGATCGCCGAAGCGTTCACCGTCGTCAGGCTCCAGAACTGGAGATCGCCGCGCTGCGGAACCAGCGCGACCGGTTCGCCAGCCTCGTCCAGGGCGACCCCTTGCGTCACGTACGTGAGACGTTCTCGCAGCGGGACCTTGGACACGGACAGCGCTTCGCCGGTCGATGAGAAGTGCCAGACAGACTGCTCGACCGAGATGGTGTGGGCGAGGGTCACGTCCTCCACGAGGGCGTAGACGCCGCCGTCACCATCCGAACCGATGAGCTGCACCGAGCCCAGGTGATTGGGGACGCGCACGACGCCGGCGTGGCTTCCGATGCGCACGGTACGTTCGTGGAAGTAGGTCTCGGTCGGCTTGTCCACCGAGTACGCGATCCCGTTCCAGACGTAGTGGTCGATCGGCTCCAGCCCGAGCGAAGCGCCCAGATCATCGATCCGGTAGAGGGTCTCCCCGCCGCCGTACTCGAGGATCATGCCCACGTCGTCCTTCACCAGACCTGTCGGTCCGGCGGTGGAGTTCAGCGTGATGTCCTTGCTCTTGATGTCGCCGTTCGGACCGATCCGCAGGAGCTTGGGCGTCAGCGCGTAGCCGTCGAGCGCCACGAGATCCTCGCCGTCGGACGCGACGGACAGGATGCCCTGCGCGGCGTTCTTGACGTTGACCTCGCGCGTGACCTTGAAGTCGTCGTTCAGGATGACGATGGAGCCGCGGACGTTGTCCGCGACAGCATAGCCGTCCTTCACCGAGAAGATCCCCGAGGGACCGACCGGCAGCATCTCCGGCGTGTCGAGGTGGGCATACTCGATGCCGCTCTCGGTCGCCGGAAGCGTCGCGCGGACGTAGCCGTCGGGCAGCTCGGATCCCTCGTCGGGACTCGACTGGCAGGCCGACAGCACGGTCAGTATCAGCAGACAGGGCGTTCGTTTTTTCACGCGTAACTCTTTCTGGCTCGGATTGTTTGTTTGAGCCGGCGCAAACTTACAGGGGCAATATCACAATGTCAAGCCTGGGTCTGCAGACTGAAAATCCGCTCTGTAAACAGGATTTTACGACAGCAGATCTTGGTGGATACGAACGATCAACTGTCGAGCTACAGATCAGCACTCTAGCTATCGAGCTAAGCTCGGCTCAGCGAAACAAAGCGTTGATGGTAGCACGACCTAATTATCTATCTGCAAACCGAGGGCTCACTGGCTTGATTTTCGAGCGATTAACATTTTTTCATGCTCTTCAATAGCACGCTCAATGGCTTGGGTAGTGACTACTTTGCCTAACCCCATCTGCCCTTTTAAATCATTTTCGGTCTCACCAGATTCATCATCCGCGTTCACCCACATGGATACTAGGCCAAGCAAGCAAGATGAACCTACTGCCTTGGTACCTTCTATGGAAAACCCTTCTGGACGCAAAATTACTGGACCTCCGCTATTACCTCGAAATACAGGGGCATCTATCCAGAAATAACCATCGTTCAGACACTCTTGATCAAGTCTTGCAATAATGCCTTGACGACAAATGGCGTAATTAGCACTCACCCCTCGCAAACCTCTTGGAAAACCTAGAACAAAGACGCTATCACCAACAGAAACTCCAAATTCTTCGTAAGTTTTTTTGTATACCGTATCCCGATCATTAATGAACCACCTGTACTTGAGATCCCCATCTTGAAGCGCTTTCACGCTTAATAAAAGCACGGCAACATCTGCTGTTGGATGAATTGCAAAGAGTGCTCCATTTTCATCCTGTAGAGGCGCCCTGAAAAGTTGGCCACCTGATCCATTCTTATCCATCCGAACAAGAATCTCTCTGTATTTAATTTGATTGTTTTTAAATAGCACATGCTTCGCTGTAACCAAATAGACTCGCCCTCTTTTGGAGATCTGATTATCATCAATTTTTTTAACGAACAAAAAACCAGTGGCGATGGTCGTGGTCTCATCACCGCGCTGTATCTCAATAGATACAACGGTCTGCAATATTTCCTGTGATAGGAGAGCCATGGTGGACTTTGGTAGGCCCGGATGGATTCGAACCATCAACCGCCGAGATATAAGCTCGGTGCTCTAACCATTGAGCTACGGGCCCGCGCGCACTCATTTAACCGCGTGCGTCGGAAGAACGCAAAACCGCCCGGATGGGCGGTTTTGGTTTCGCTTAGGAAGCGTTCTCGAGCGCGTCGAGCGCTTTCTCGAGCTTGGAAATTTTTTCCTGATCGTTGCCGATTTCGCGATCCATCATTTTGATCTCGATCTCCGCCATGAGGCGCTTCTTGGTACCGAGGCGCAGGACGGGATCAGCAGAGAAGGCCTCGAAGGCCGACTGCTGGACGCCGCCTTTTTCAAGCGAGCGCTCGATGACGACGGAAATCATATCCGCGCCGTTGACCGTTTCGCGGCCGCCGAGAACGTAGTCCACCTCTTCGGTGACGGCAGCGTCGAGGAACGTGGCCAAGGCCTCTTTAAAGGCTTCGACCTTGTCCTGCTCCAGGACTTTTTCCGCCTGCAGCTGTTCGCCGAGCGCGTCGAGCGAGGCCGCCAATTCGGCGATTTCCTCGTTCTGGGCGGCGCCCTTTCCATCTTCTTCCTGATCTGTCTCCTCGAACGCCTTCATCAAGCGCTCAATGTCCTGGTCGGTGACATCCGGACGCTGTTGCGATTCGGGGTTCGGCATGACTTCAGCCATAGGAAATGGGATGAAAAACCATCTTAAATACCCTTTAAAGATAGCATTTTTTTACGGTTTTGTCAAGTTGCGCGCGTGCGTCGACAGCGTCGGAATCGGGGCTTGACAGACGCTTCGTTTTTACGTATGGTCGCGTGTCGCCCGCCATGGGCGGTTCCCCGAGAGGGGGACGTGAAAGGAACTATGAGAGAGTTGTTCATCGACCTGAACGCCTTCAACGCGCTGGACGTCACGCCGCTCCAAGAGGGAGAGCCTGCCAAACGGTATGCGGCGCGTCTCGCGAGCCGTCATCCGGTCAGGCAGCTCCTCAGCGGAGAGTCGCAGTGGCTTGGCAGGAACAAGGCGGTCTACGTCTTCCTGCGACTCTTCTCCGACACGTACGCGCAGTACTTCCGGAGAGCCAACGACAACGGCCACCTGCGAACGATGGCGCCGCTTGACCAGGCCGCCATTCTCCGTGAGCGGGACGAGTTCTTCCGCTTGTTCCCCAGGGACGTCATCTACCGCGGGCGCCTCGAAGACCTGCATCGCTGGTGGCTCCGAGCCAGCGCAGCCGTCGACGACGCCTACGGCCATATTCCCGCCGTTCATTCCGCCGCTCGCGCGGCGTTCGACACGACCTTCGCCCTCCTCGTAAGAACGGTGCGTTCTTTTCCACCACCGCCGCCGTCCCGGCGCACGGCCCTGGCGGCCTTCGCCCCTTACGTCGTCCCATCATCGCCCTGATCGGACGATTTTGTTTTTTACCCCGCTTCCATTATCCTTCCTCTATGAAGAAGATCGTCGTCCCTGACTTCGAAGCCGGCGAGCGTCTCGACGCCTGGCTCGTGCAGCAAGATTCCAAACGCTCCCGCAGCGCTTTCCAGAAGCACATCAAGGAAGGCGGAATTTTGGTAAACGGAAAAAAGCCGAAAGCGCACTACATCTTGAAAGAGGGCGACGTCGTCGAGATCGAAAAAGCGGCATCCAAAGCGTCGCTCAAGGCCGTGAAGCCGGACGTTCCGGACGTGGCGATCGTCGATGAAACCGACGAGTACCTCGTGATCAACAAGCCCTCCGGCCTGCTCGTGCATCCCGCGCCGTCGCAGAAAACGTCGACGCTCGTCGATTTCCTCCTGGCGCACGCCCCGAAGATCAAAGGCGTCGGCGACGCCAAGGAGCGCCCGGGCATCGTGCACCGCCTCGACCGCGAAGCCTCCGGCCTCATGGTCGTCGCTAAAACGAAAAAAGCGTACGCGCATTTGAAAAAGCAATTCCAAGCGCACGAGATCAAGAAGGAATATCTGGCACTGGTCTACGGCAAGCCTTCGAAAGATTTCGATCTGATCGACACGCCGATCGGCCGCAAGAAAGGCAAAGGCCGTATGTCGGCCAGGGCCGAGGCGCAAGAGGGCGACAAGGATGCCCGCACCCACTTCGACGTTCTCGAACGGTTCCCGCAGGCCGCCTTCATCAAAGTCCGCACGGAGACGGGCCGCATGCACCAGGTGCGCGTCCATATGAAATCGATCGGCCATCCGCTCGTCGGCGATGATCTCTACGCCGGCACGAAGCACGAAACGCCTTCGCTCCGGAACACCCGCCTCTTCCTCCATGCCGCGACGCTCGGTTTCACCGATCTCTCCGGAGCGTGGCGCGAATATCATTCCGAACTTCCGCCCGAACTCGAGTCGGTCGTGGAAACCCTAAGAAAGAAACATGCCAAAGCGTAACAAGCTCGTCGTGATCATCTGCGGGCTGGCTGGCAGCGGAAAATCCACCGCCGCGACGAGGATCTCCAAGCGCTTCAAGCTGAAGCACGTGAGCGCCGGCGACCAATTCCGCGCTGTGGCCAAAGAACGCAAGATGTCGCTGATCGAACTCGGCCGCTATGCCGAGAAGCATCCCGAGTTCGACAAAGAGCTCGACCGGCGCATGATGATAGCCGCCAAAAAGGGCGGGGTCGTGCTCGATGGCCGAGCCTCGGCGTATCTTTCGAAAAAACTCCGCATTCCCGCCATCAAGATCTTCCTGACGGTCGATCCGAAGATTAGCGCGAAGCGGGTCGCCAAGCGGGACGGCATTTCTGCCGCCACGGCCCTCAAAACCAGCCGCCAACGGGAGCGCGAAGTCGCCAGGCGCCTCAAGGCCCTCTACGGCCTTGACACCTCTTCGACCGCGTACTATGATGCGGTCATTCAAACGGATCGGTATCGCCCCGAAGAAGTGGCTGAACTGATCGCATCACTTGTCACCTATGGAAATTAAGCCTGGAATGACCGTTCGGGTTCACCAGAAAATCAAGGAAACCACCCCGAAGGGCGATGAGCGCGAGCGCATCCAGATCTTCGAGGGCATGGTGCTCAAGGTCCGCGGAGCCGGCGTCTCGAAGACGATCACCGTCCGCAAGGTCTCCGGAGGCATCGGTGTCGAAAAGATTTTCCCGATGAACATGCCGTCGCTCGACAAGATCGAGCCGGTCAAGCAAGCCAAGGTTCGCAAGGCCAAGCTCTACTACCTGCGCGACTCCAAGAAGCGCTTGAAGGAGACCAACCTGCTCACCGAAAGCAAAGCCAAGTAACACCTGCCCCGCACATGCGGGGCAGTTGTTTTTTTACGTGCCCGCGACGTATGATGGAGCCACTATGGAACAACCACAACCGTCCGTCGCGCCGGCTCCGGCCGCCAGCCCCAAGGTTTCGAAAGCGAAGAAGCTCGCCCTGATCGTCGCCCCGACGGCCATCGTCGTGATCGCCGCCGCCGCTCTCTGGTACGTGCAGGAGAAGAAACAGGACGCCGCCGACCTGGCCGAGATCCAGGCGTCGTGGGACGCCTACAACGCCTCGATGGCCTGGGCGCCGTTCACGCCGGGCGAAGGAGGTTTCACGATCGACTTCCCAGGCACGCCGCTCCACGAAACGAATGAAACGCTGACGGATGCGAACGGCATGTCGATCAGCTATGACGTGTATACCGGCAAAGACACGAACGGTATCGCCTATTCCATCCACGTGGCAGGTTTCCCTGGCGAAGGCCGGCCGCTGACATCCAGCGATCTCGAAAACGGTTTGGAATCCATGCTGGCCGATGACGAGTACAACGAGCTCGTCTCCTCGGAAGCGTCCGAGGTGGAGGGCCGTCCCGTGCTCGACGTCGTGATCGACAACGGTACGCTGCGCCTGCGTTCGCGCCTGATTGCGAACGGGAATACGATGGTCCAACTCATCGCCGTCGGCAACTGGGAAACGAACGACGGCGAGGCGTACGAGAAATTCCGCGACTCCTTGGTGCTGCCGTAAGCGCCGGCATCCCGAAGAAAAAAGACCCGTTGACCCGGCACTGCAATTTATTGTGTGCCGGGTTGACACGCGGGTCTTTTTCGTTTAGGTTTCTCGCGGGAGGAATATATGGCCGAACCGCAACGTCCCGGAAAAGAATGGAAACAGTGGGATCAAGTCTGCCCGCGCAGGCTTGCCAACCAGGGCCGCTTCGTCGTAGGCGCGATCGTGCAGGCGCACGAGATCGGCGGCTATACGCCGCCCGGTTCGTACGAGTACCAGACGCACCTGTACATCGTGGAGTGGCAAGCGCCCATACGCCACGCGCCGCAGGCACGAGAACATGGCGTCTTCCTGGGGAACGACCTGCTTACGCTCGAGGCGGGCGCGAAAGAAGCGCTTCGCGTGATCGAGGAGCAAAAGACGCTCGCGTTCGACGGCCTCGGACTCAACGAGGCCGAGCGCGTGGCGAGGCGGTTTCTCGAAGACACCGTGAAACCGCGACCCTAGATCAACCCCGAAGGCGACAGACAAGTGTCTCGGAGCTGACAGGCCGTCATTGACGGTCTTTTTTTGACCGCCTCGCCCTTGAAAGGGTATGCTTCCGCGCATGGAAACATCGCACCTTCAAGACTTGAAGCCGATCCGTTCGCTGACATGGGAGGAAACGTTCGCTTTCTGGCGCGAGAGCGAAGGCTCCAGTCCCGAGTGGCTGGCCGTCGCGAAGGAGCGCGGTTACGACACCTGGGAAGAATGGCGGCTCGCCTACGCGCCGCATTTCCGCCTGACCGAGCGCGCCTGGACGCTCTACCGCGTCATGGATCCCCTTCGCACCGTGCCGGAGCATTTTCATGGCGCCCCCTTCCAAGGCTGGATCGAGCGCACGTACGGCGACGCAGGCCCGATGCCGACGTTCGCCGTCATCGCAGCCAATCTTTTCGCAAAGGGAAACGGGCGGGCATCAGCGATCAAGGGCACTTTTCCGCGCCGCACGACCGTACTCGGCGTGCTGGCGGAGAAGGGCGTGGTGATCTTCGAAGGCATGCACCGCTGCTCGGCCATCGCCAAGCTGGCGGCGGATGGAGCGACCCTGGAGACGGACTTCTCGATCGCGCTCGGCAGCTACCTGCCCGGAACCATCGAGGTTCTCGAGAAAGTCTATAAGCGATCGCGGGGCTGAACAGCCTCGTTTTTCATTTCAAAAAACTCCCCATGCGAGGAGTTTTTTCCTTCACCTCCAGGAACGTTCAGGCTCCTTTCTTCGACGAAGCGATCACGCGCTCGTAGACGCGCTCGTAGCCGCGCACCATCTTCTCGATGCTGAACAGCTTCTCGGCGCGCTCGCGGCAGGCTTGGCGGGAAATTTTTTCGATTTTCTTGATGGCGGAAGCCATTTGTTTCGGCGTGCGGACGACGAAGCCCGTTTGGCCGTCTTCCACGATTTCCGACACGGCGCCGTTGTCGAAACCGATCGTCGGCGTTCCGCATGCCATGGCTTCGATCATCACCAAGCCGAACACCTCGTCATAGAGCGTCGGGAAAAGGAGCGCTTTGGCGCCCTGCAACAGCTCGATCTTGCGCGTCAGGTCGGCGGGACCGAGAAAGCGGACAGTGGTGCCGTCGACATGCGGCTCGATTTGCTCCGACCAGTACCCTTCCGAAGGATAGCTCGTGCCGGCGATAAGAAGCTGAACGCCGGCTTCCTTGGCGGCGGCGATGGCATGGTGCACGCCCTTGTCTTCCGTGATGCGGCCGAGGTACAGGACGTAGCCTTGCGGCTCCGGAGAAAACGCGTAGGTCTTCGTATCGATGCTGTGGTAGACCGTGCCGACCCAGTTCAAATCCGGCATGCGGCGCCGTTGCGCGTGGCTGAAACTGATGAAGCGCTCTTTCTTGTATCGCAGCAGGTGCGGCCAAAGATCCGGCGTCACGGGACTATGGATCGAATGCACCGTCGGGGTCGAAACGACGGACGCAAAGTGGCAGCCGAGCAGCGAAAAATGCGAGTGGATGATGTCGTGCTTGTCGGCCTGGCGGTAGCACAAAGAAGCGGTCTCGAGATTCTCCCGCATAATTTCCGCTTCTGAAACGCCGCGAGCCTTCGCGTTCACCGCCGCCGCCGCGACCACTTTGGCGCGCGTGACCGCATCCCCCGACGCGTAAAGCGTCACGTCGTGCCCATGGTCGATGAGCGCGTCCGAAAGATTTCCGACCGATCCGTAGATGCCGTGCGGAGCCTCGTGCGAAACGAGACGTCCGACCGAACACAGTTGCGCGATTTTCATACGTTGGAGGTAAGTAGCGAGGCCCACGCGTCAAAGACGCGATCGGGATGGTGATGATCGAGCACTTCGTCGCGGAAGCGCTTTGGGACCGGCTTGCCCAGGCAGCGCCGCACGGCCGTCTCCAGCCGTTCGGGCGAAGGATCGCGGACAATCCAATCCTCCATGCCGAGGCGCTCGTAGGTTTCGACCCATCCGACGCGATCGGAGATGACGGTGCCGCGTCCCTGCAAGGCGGCCTCCATGACAACCGTCGGACTCACGTCGAAACGACTGGGAAGCACCATGAGGTCGCAGGAGCGATAGAAGCCGGGCAGCGCTTCCTGAGGCAGGGGCGGCATGATCTGCACGACCGAAGGAAACGCGTCTTCCTCCGCTGCCAGCGACTTTCTGCCGCCGATTTCGATCGGCGCGAGCACGCGCACGTCCATGGCGGCCTGCGCGAAAGCGCGCATGAGGCCGATGTTTTTAATAGGATCCCAGCGCGCAACGAAGCCGACCGTCGCGCGGTCGTCCGACGCGATCGAAGGAGCCGCTTCATTCAAAAAGACGGGGTTGTACGGCAGAGGAATGACGACGTCATCCTGGCGCCGCGATCCCGGATAGGCTTCTTCCACGCGCTCGCGGCTCCACGCGTTCAAATAGACGTTCGCGCGCGCCGCTCGAATCGCTTCAGACTCCATGGCGCGCATACGCGCTTGCGCCGCGAGCGGCAGCGCGGCAGGTATTTCAGCGAACCAAAAGCCGTGATGGCTGAAATAAAAAGGGATGTTAAGCCGTTCGGCCGCATGGGCCAGGTAGGCGTTGGCCAGAGAAAAGCCGTTCAGGATGAGCGCATCCGGCGCTTCGGACGAGAGGATCTCGACCACGCGTTCCGCCGCCGCTTCCACGGCGGGGGGAAGTCCCGGCTCAGGGCGACGAAGTGCCTCGTTCGTCGCCAGGTCGAGAAAGTGCTGGTGCATGGGTCCCGACGGCGTTTCAATGCGGGACGGTTGCTCCGCGCCATCGAGCGCGCGCCGCAAGACGATCCCGACCGCGTCAAAACCCCTCGCGCGCAGCGCAACCTGAAATCCGGACGCGTGGCACTGCGGTCCGCCTACTCCCGGCTTCGCATATCCGTTGAACAAGATACGCATGGCGCGAAAAAAATGAGTAATACAGAAAGACAGTCCCCCGTCCCGCGCGACGCGGTCGACAAGACTGTGCCGAAATCATCTGTAACACGAATTGTCGAGAAGTTCAAGTGCCTCCGTCGCGATCCGCGCGTGTTTTTATTTCACGACCGATTTCAAGTACCGCCCCGTGAGCGAGGCTTTGGCTTTGACGATGGCTTTCGGCGCGCCTTCGGCGACGAGCTTGCCGCCCTTGTCGCCGCCTTCGGGACCCATGTCGATCACCCAGTCGGAGCACTTGATGACGTCGAGGTTGTGTTCGATCGTGACGACGGTGTTCCCCTTTTCGACGAGCTGGTCCAAGACGCCGAGGAGGCGCTTGATGTCTTCGAAGTGGAGGCCGGTCGTCGGCTCGTCGAGGATGTACAGCGTTTTGCCGGTCGCGCGCCGCGACAATTCCGTCGCGAGCTTCACGCGCTGCGCTTCGCCGCCCGAGAGGTTCGTGGCGGGCTGTCCGAGCTTCAGGTAGCCGAGGCCCACGTCATGGAGCACGTCGAGCTTGTCGAAGACGGCCGGAACGTCGGAGAAGAAGCGGCGCGCTTCCTCGACCGTCATGTTGAGCACGTCGGCGATCGTTTTGTCCTTGATGTGGATCTCGAGCGCTTCGTGGTTGTAGCGCGCGCCCTTGCACTCCGGGCACTCGACGAAAACGTCGGGCAGGAACTGCATCTCGATGCGCTGGTAGCCTTCGCCGGCGCAGGTCTCGCAGCGGCCGCCGCCCTTCACGTTGAAGGAGAACTTGCCTGCGTCATAACCCTTCATCTTGGCTTCCGGCACTTCGGTGAAGAGATCGCGGATGGCCGTGAAGACGCCGGTGTAGGTCGCCGGGTTCGAGCGCGGCGTGCGGCCGATCGGCGACTGGTCGATCGTGATGATCTTGTCGATGTGCTCGATGCCCTTGATCGCCTTGTGCGCGCCGGGCTCTTCTTTCGCGCGATAAAACTTCTTCGCGAGAGCGGTCGCGAGAATATCGATCACGAGCGTCGACTTGCCGGAACCGGAAACGCCGGTGACGGAAACGAGCTTGCCGAGCGGAATCTTCACGTCGACGTTCTTCAAATTGAACGCGGTCGCGCCGATGATTTGGATCGACTTGCCGCTGCCCTTGCGCGACTCTTTGGGCGCCACGATTTGCTGCTTGCCGGAGAGATACTGTCCCGTCAGCGAGTTCTTGTTTTTCTTGATGTCGGAAGGCGTGCCTTCGGCGGTCACTTCGCCGCCGAATTCGCCGGCGCCAGGACCCATGTCGAAGACGTAGTCGGCCGCTTCGATCATCGCCTCGTCGTGCTCGACGACGATTACCGAGTTGCCGACGTCGCGGATCGACTTGATAGCTTCGATCAACTTGTCGTTGTCGCGCGGGTGGAGGCCGATCGAAGGCTCGTCCAGGATGTAAATGACGCCGGAAAGCGAGGTGCCGAGCTGGGTGGCGAGACGGACGCGCTGGCCTTCGCCGCCCGAGAGCGTCGTAACCGAGCGGTCGAGCGTCAGGTAGCCCAAGCCGACTTCCAGAAGATGGAAGAGACGCGAGGAAACCTCCTTCACGATTTGGTCGGCGATTTTCCGATCGAAAGGCGGCAGGTCGATTTTTTTGAACGTGTCGCCGAGTTCCTCGATCGACATGCTGACGAACTCCGAAATGTTCTTGCCGGTAACTTTCACGCCCAGCGCTTCCTTGCGGAGGCGCTGGCCTTTGCAGACCGGGCAGGTCACCGTGCGCATGTATTCTTCGATCTCCTTGCGCATGTACTCCGAATCCGTCTCGAGATGCTTTTTCTCGAGATGCGGAATGACGCCTTGGAATTCCGCGTCGCCGTAGAGCACGGCTTCGAGCGCCTTCTTCGGCAGCTCGGACACCGGCACGTCGAGCGAGAATTTCATGCGGTCGGCGAGCATTTGGAGCTCTTTCATCATGCCGGTGCCGCTGCCGGCGATGCGCGTCCAGGGCTTGATGGCGCCCTGCGCGAGCGTCAGCTTATCGTTCGGAATGACAAGTCCAGGCTCCGCCGTCAGCTTCACGCCGAGGCCGGTGCAGCCGGGGCAAGCGCCGTGCGGGCTGTTGAACGAGAAAATGCGCGGCTCGATTTCCGGCAGCGAGATGCCGCAGTCGGCGCAAGCCAAACGGCGCGACATCAGCAGGTCTTCGTCTTTTTTCTGCAAATGGAGCGTCAGGAAACCGTCGCCCATTTCAAGCGCCTTGCCGACGAGCGCGAGCATCTGCTTTTCGTCGTAAGCCGGATTTTTTTCCTGGATGCGGGCGATGACTGCTTCGATCGTGTGGCGCTTGTCGCGGTCGAGACGCTGCTTGGTGAGCTCCTCGATGGCGTACAGCGATCCGTCGACGCGCGCCTCGCGGTAGCCCGCGCGGAACATCGCTTCGATCGCTTTTTTCTGTTCGCCTTTTTCTTCCTTCACGATCGGCGCGAGCATCAAAAGCCCCTGATCCTTGGCGAGCGCGTTGATGCGATCGACGATCTGGCGGGGCGTTTGTTCCGCGACGGGCTTTCCGCAGTTCGGGCAATGCGCCTTGCCGACGCGCGCGAACAGCAAACGGAAAAAGTCGTAAATTTCAGTGATGGTGCCGACTGTCGAGCGCGGATTCGAAGAAACCGTTTTCTGGTCGATCGCGATGGTCGGACTCAGGCCGGAAATCTCGTCGACGTCCGGCTTGTCCTGGAGTTCCAGGAACTGGCGGGCGTAGGACGACAGGCTCTCCATGTAGCGGCGCTGGCCTTCGGCATAGATCGTGTCAAAGGCAAGACTCGACTTGCCGGAACCGGAAAGACCAGTCACGACAACGAGCGCGTTTTTCGGAATATCGACGGAGACGTTCTTCAGGTTGTGCGCCCGCGCGCCACGCACGCGAATCACATCCGGTGCTCCGTGTTTTCCGCCAGCTTTGGAGATTTTTTTGCCAGCCATGCGTCCAACGTTATGTCGGAAGGCACTCTAGCACGCGATTGTCGAGAAAGCAAGCCTGGCAGGGTGACCCGGATTTAATCGCATGCTGAAGGATCCCACAAACCGAACGTGGAGCCGCGGAAAACCGTACTCGTAAAGCCGCCACTGCTCCCGAAGCCGTTCAGGGCTTCAATGATGCCGGACTGGCCGCAGCCGCCGCCGACGCCGCAAGGATTGGTCTGACAGATCGGTCCGAGGTGCGCGCCGTAACTGCCGCCCGTAAAGCTTTGCAACTCCTCGTCCTTACAAAGCAGGCCGCCGCGGCTATCAGGCTGGTCGCAGAAGGTGATGTACTCGCTGTCGTAGTCATCGCAGGAATTGACGTGCGTTTCGCAGCGCACATTGCCGTAGACGCAATTATTACGATCGCTACTGTAGCCGCAATAGTACATTTGGCTCGGCCGACTCGTATCCAATACAAAGTTTGTCTCGGATTTGTTACCGACCGTAAAGCGGTTATCTTGGGCGTTGCCGTTGTTCGCAACGTTCATCCATGCCTGACACGCCTGCGCGCTGTCCACATACCCAAGGCGGATGCGGGCGCCGGGACCGAAAGTGGCGCACGCCTGGCATCGGCCAAGCTCGTTCCTATGCGGAGTCATGCCGGTCTCGACAAACGCTTTTTCAAGATCCTCTGCCCCATAGCGCACCGTGGGCACACAGACACTGGGCTGGAACTCATTATTTCCTCCGTCACCGAAAAATTCGGCCTCGGCCGTCCATATTTTTTCTTCTCCACAGCCACTATTGATTACACCGCCACCCCTCTCCTTCGGTGTCGCTCTATCTCCACGGAAAATGCACCAGATGCGAGAGTTTATCGGCTGCCCATTCCCATCAAGTTTCGGCCTGCCGGACGTATCGAGCGACGGCTGCTGCAAGTAACCGGCGCAACCGCAAGAGTTGCAACCTTGCGGAAAGGCTTGCATTTTTGCCTGCGTAATCTGGGATAGATCCAATTTTAACGTTTTTGCCATCTGTTCGCAGAACGGCAAGGAAGCCGTGATGGTTCTCACGGGGCTCAATCGATTCCCGATTGGTTCAAAACTCAGAAGCGCCGGATTGATGGTGTTGAGCAGCAGGTAGGCGGAGAACGCCAGCACCAAACCGATCAAGGCGTCCGTAATGCGTTTCCGCGCCGCTCCGATTTTTCCGGCGTCGCCAGCCGACGTGAGGTACTGAAATCCGCCGATGATCATCATGACAGCCGCCACCACGCCGATGATCGAGATCATGAACTGGTAAATGACGCCGATGTAGTTGGCGAGATCGGTCACCGTATTACCCGTATACCCCTCGACGCGCTCGGCGATCGGAATGGCGATTTCCGTCTTGATCGGCTCGGGCACGAACGGCTCGGGCGTCTGCGCGGAGGCGGTTCCGATGCCGAAAAGACACGATGCGGCGAGCGCGATGGCAAAAACGTTTTTACGGAGTGACATAGCGGCGGATAATCGTTTCGAATGCATCTTTGGGAATGGCGCCTTCGACGCGGCTGCCATTCACGAAGAACGTCGGGGTGCCGCGCACGCCGGCCGCGAGGCCCGCCGCCGCGTCGTCTTGAATCTCGGTGAGACGGGCGTGCAGGTTCATGCAGGCGCGATAGACGGCCATGTCGAGTCCGGATTGCTCGGCGGCGCGATCGATCTCTTCGCGCGTCAGCTCGTTGTTGAACGCCGCTGCGTACAGGCGGTCATGCATCGGCCAATACTTGTCCTGCGCTTCGGCGCAGCCGGCAGCTTCCGCCGCAGTCACGGCTTGGGGATGGAGTTCTGGAACGGGGAAATCGCGGATGATCCAGCGCACCTTGTCCTGATATTTGGCGGCCAGCTCGCGCACGACGGACGACTCGATGTTGCAGAACGGACACTCGTAGTCGACGAATTCGACAATCGTGAGTTTCGCATCAATAGGACCGATCGACGGATCATCCGATGTCGCGACGTCCGCGAAGGCTCCCTTGGGAACCTCGCCCGTCCTGCCCGTCAAGGTGAACTGGCTCGCGTACTGCGGCAAATCGACCGGACCGCCGGACGAAAGCATGCGGTAATATCCCCAAACCCGCCACAGGAAGAGCAGGGCCAGCGCAAGCGCAAGCCCGCTGACGAGCAGCAACCCGGTCGATGCGACCCCTCGGCGGTTCATATGGCGAAATGATACCACGGATTGACACGTACCCGCACGATTGATACGCTTCCCACTGCAATAGCATCCGTCTCCCCTCTTATGAAGAACATCCTGACACTCATCCAAGTCGGCGTTTCCGTCCTGCTCATCGTCTCGATCTTGCTCCAGCAGCAGGGCGTGGGCCTCGGCGCGACGTTCGGCGGCGACGGCAACTCGTTCCGCACCAAGCGCGGTCTCGAGAAAGGCCTCTTCTACTTCACGATCGTCCTGGCCACGCTCTTCCTGGGAGTCGGCCTCGCCATCATCATCGTCTCCTAACTCTGAAGCCCGGCCGCCGGGCTTCCGCGTTTTTCTTTCGAGCATGCCTTCGTATCGCGAACGATCAGGATCCCTGTTCGACCGCCTGAAGCGTGGCTGGAACCGGCGTCGCCCGGCCTCGTTTCGCGAACACGAAGGTTGGGACAAGCGCCTCGTGCACTCCCTCTCGACGGCGCGCCTTCCCACCTGGAGACAGATCCGGCACCTTCCCGAAGTTCTCTCCTCAAACGACAGTTTCCGCCTGCGGCTCGGCGTCGGGTTGTTTGTTCTGGGCGCGGCGCTTTTGGGAGGCGGGTTTTATTACTCCAACACCGTCATCGGACCGGCGGTCGGCGGCACGATCGTCGAAGGCGTCGTCGGATCTCCGCATTCACTGAACCCCATTCTTTCTCTTTCAAACGACGTCGATAACGACCTTTCGCGCCTCATTTTTTCGCGCCTTTACACCACGGACGGCCGCGGACGCGTCGTGCCGGACCTGGTGCAGGAATACGGCGTTTCGCCGGATCAAAAAACGTATCATTTCAAGCTGCGCGAAGGCGTGCGATGGCATGACGGCCAGCCGCTGACCGCCGACGACGTCTTCTTCACGCTGTCGCTGATTCAAGACCCCGCCTGGAAGAGCCCGTTGCACGCCTTCTTTAAGAACGTGACCGTCGAGAAGCCGGACGACCTGACGATCACGCTGATCCTCAAGGAACCCTACGCGCAGCTTCTCTCGCATCTTGATTTCGGCATCCTCCCCCGCCACGTTTGGAAGGACGCGAGCCCGAGCAACGCGCAAATGACCGAGGCGAATTTGAAACCGGTCGGCAGCGGCCCTTTCAAGTTCGAAGACTTGCGGCGCGACAAGCGCGGCTTCGTGATGAGCTACGTGCTGGCGCGCAACGAAAACTACTACCAGCCAGCGCCCTACATCGAAACGCTGACGTTCCAGTTTTACCAAGACTACGCCTCGGCACTCGAGGCGCTGCGCAAACGGCAGATCCAGTCGCTCAGTTTCGTGCCGCGCGACAAGCGCGAGGAGGCGTCGTCGTCAAACAACACGCTCGTTTCGCTCGAACTCCCGCAAGTGACGGCCGTGTTCTTCAACCCGAAGCAGAATCCGCTTTTGGCGGACAAGAACGTGCGCCGCGCGCTCACGATGTCGATCGACAAAGGGCGCATTCTCTTCGACGTGCTCGACGGCGACGGGCATCCCGTCGACCGCCCCGTGCTGTCCGGCATGAGCGCGACATCGACCGCGCCCGTTCCGTACAATCTTGCCGGCGCGGGCACGCTTCTCGACTCGCTCGGATGGAAAATCGATTCGACCGACGGCTTGCGCAAGCGCATCGTCACGCCCGCGAAAGGAAGCGAGCCTGCCGTGACGGAAACCTTGTCGCTCGTGCTTACGACCGTCGATCAACCGGAGAGCGTCGGCACGGCGACCATCATCAAAAACGGCTGGTTGGCGCTCGGCGTCGACGTCATCGTGACCGCCATCCCCGCCTCGGAGATCCACCGCACGGTCATCCGCTCGCGCGACTACGACGCGCTTCTGTACGGACAGCTGCTCGGCAGCGATCTCGATCCGTATCCGTTCTGGCACTCTTCGCAGATCCAGGATCCCGGCTTGAACTTGGCCATGTTCTCGGATTCGGCGGCGGACCAAGCGCTTGAAACCGCGCGACGCACGGCCGATCCCGCCGCGCGCAACCAGGCGTACACCAAATTCCTGAGCAGCTTGTCGGAACAGCAGCCGGCCGCCTTCCTCTACAGCCCTTCCTATACCTATGCCATGCCGGCCGAGCTCAAAGGATTCTCGGGGTCGCGCGTGAACAGTCCTTCCGATCGTTTCGCGACCGTGACGTCGTGGTATCTTGAAACGGCCAGAAGGTGGAAATAGGCTCGATACTTGACCGTTTCGGGTGATCGGGGTATACTGATTCTCCTAGGAGGCACAATCAAAACGCGTGGGCGAGTGGCGGAATTGGCAGACGCATACGGTTCAGGGCCGTACGACCGCAAGGTCATGAGGGTTCAAGTCCCTCCCCGCCCACCAGGCAGATTTCCCGTCGAAAGCACTGAAGCATTTCAGTTCTCCCGACTGTCGATCTGCGACGGCATTTCTCCCGTTGCGCGGGACCCGAATGTCCGCAATCAACACAATATATAATCCGTCCCGTTCATCGGGACATGAACAGATTCCTTTTTATGGTATCCGCACCCAGGCGACCGACTCCTCCTCAAGGCGGATCGTCGCGCCCCGCGCCGTCCGGCTCGGCCTCTCGCCCTGCTCAGCACGGCGGCAACCGCCCGCCCTTCCGCGGCGGCGGCAATCGTCCCCCGTTCCGCGGAGGACGCGGCGGACGCCCCGCCCCGAAAGTCATTTCGGTGAGCGGCGGCGCAGCCCAGCGCGGCATGTCCGCGCGCACCGTCGAAGCGCTCCACGCTTCGAAGAACGCCCCGACTGCGGCCTTGCCCATGGACAACATCCAGGGCAACCCGCCGAAGCTCAAGGTCTACGCCTTGGGCGGTCTCGAAGAGATCGGCCGCAACTGCACCGTCTTCGAATGCGGCGATGACATCGTCATCGTCGACGCGGGTTTGATGTTCCCGGAAGAAAACATGCCGGGCGTCGACTACATCATCCCGAACATCGCCTCCTTGAAAGGCAAGGAGCGCAACATTCGCGGCGTCATCGTGAGCCACGGCCACCTCGACCACGTCGGCGGCTTGCCGTTCATCCTCCCCCGCCTCGGTTTCCCGACGATCTACACCGCGCCGCTTACGGCCGGCATCATCCGGAACCGCCAGGAAGAATTCGGCAACGCGAACCAGCTCAAGTTCCATATGGTGACCGGCAAGAGCCGCATCCAGATGGGACGCAACTTCGTGTTCGAGCCCTTCCACGTCAACCACAACATTTCCGACGCCTTCGGCACCGCGCTCTACACCCCGTACGGCGTGATCCTCGGCACCGGCGACTTCAAATTCGACTTCACGCCGGCTGACGGCGACCCGGCCGACCTGATCCACATCGCGAGCTTCGGCTCGAAGAACGTGCTCATGCTCATGTCGGACTCGACCAACGCCACCTCGCCGGGACACCAGATCTCGGAGAAGGTCGTCGGCGACGAAATCCGCCGCACGATCGAGCGCGCCACCGGACGCGTCATCATCGGCATGTTCTCGTCGATGCTCACCCGCATGCAGCAGGTCTTCGACGCCGCCGAACCGCTCGGCCGCAAGGTCTTGCTGCAAGGCCGCTCGCTCCTCAACAACGTGGAGCTGGCCCACAAGCTCGGCTACATGAAATACAAGCAGGGCACGATCGTCGAAGAAGACGAGTTCAAGCGCCTGCCGGACAACAAGGCGATCGTCGTCTGCACCGGTTCGCAGGGCGAGCAGAACGCGACGCTCATGAAGGTCGCGAACCGCGAGCACAAGTTCCTGTCGATCCAGCCGAACGATCTCGTCGTCTTCTCGAGCTCGGTCATTCCGGGCAACGAGCGCACCGTCCAATCGCTCAAGGACACTCTCGTGCGCCAGGGCGCCAAGCTCGTCGACAACGCCATGGTCGACATCCACGCCGGCGGCCACGCCAAGCAGGAAGACCTGAAGCTCATGCTGCGCCTCACCAAGCCGCGCTTCTTCATGCCGATCCACGGCAACCGCTTCATGCTTGAAGCGCACGCCGATTTGGCGGAAGCGGTCGGTACGCCGCGTTCGAACATCTTCGTGGCCGACAATGGCCAGATTGTCGAGTTCGACAAGACGGGCGCCCGCCTCACGGCGGAATTCGTCCCGTCCGACTACGTCTTCGTCGACGGCCTCGGCGTCGGCGACGTCTCGGAAGTCGTCCTGCGCGACCGCCGCGAGCTGGCCGAAGACGGCATGCTCGTCGTGGTCTGCAAGATCGACAAGAAGACCGGCGCGCTCGTCGGCGATCCCGACATCATCTCGCGCGGCTTCGTCTACCAGAAAGATCCGAGCGGACTCGTGATGCGCGCCCGGGACTTCGTAAAGAAGATCTTGAAGGACGCCGATCCGAAAACGCCCGCGCTCGACGAATACCTGAAAACCAAGGTCCGCAACGAAGTCGGCTCGTTCCTCTTCAAGGAGACGGAACGCCGCCCGATGATCCTGCCGGTCCTGATCGATGTCTAAACCGCGAACCCCGCTCCCCCGAGCGGGGTTTTCGTATTGACGAAACCGCGTCGGCGTGAAACGCTGAAATCGTCCGAAGACGGAGGTTGTCATGGACGATCCTGATCCCGGTTTCCTGTCCGACCGCGCGAAGTCGTTTCTCACAGCGCTGAGGGAAGCCTGCATCGCGGAGGGGTTCGCCGCTCCCATGGAGCCCGCACTCGTCGCCGGCGAACGCTGGCAGGCCACGCTGGAGCTGCCCGGCCGTTTGGGCCGCTTCACGTGCACGCTCTGGACGTCCTGGGCGCTGCTCGAATACGACGGCGACCACTGCCGTCTGGAGCTCCGTCTGGGGAACGAGGAGCTGCGTCCCGTCTACCGCTGCGTCGGCATCGAAGGCTTCCAGGAAGAGTTCGAGTACCTGCGCCTGACGGTCGACCACTTCCACGACCCGCAAGATCTGGCCCGCTTTCTGCACCTCGGCGCCGACCGCGAGTGGCGCGCGAAGGACCGGGCAAACTTCGTCGCAAACCTGCGTCGCCTAGCCGAGGCTGGAGGCGCGAAGAAGGTCGGATCCGCATGACGGCGCCGATCATCCCGGAATCGGTCAGAACGTTCATGGACGACGTCATCGCACATCTCGCCGCGCTGACGAAGGACCACGATCTCCAGCTCGCCGCATATATGCACGCGTCGGCGGACTCGATCGTCTGGCAGCACAACTACAACGGAACGTTCAGCGGGCATTTCGTTTCGTTTGAGGTCTGGACCGACGTCGTTCACGCCACCCAAGGCCTCGGACTGATGCAGCACGCCATCGCCGTCGGCCGGGGTTCCCACCAGGAATGGTTCCATCCTGCCAAGCAGGTATTCTTCAACAAAGACCAGCTGCTCCACGAGGCGCGAAGGCAGATCATGCAACTCAAGCATTCCTGTTTTCTCGTACTGGCCCCGAAGAGGCGGCCGCACGCGCTCGCCTGACCCGCCCAGGGACAGGCGTTTTTTATTGCCAATTTTGGCGGAAACGGTAAGATGCCAACATATGAAAAAGGACGCAACGATCGTCGTTTCAGGCGCCCAACCCACGGGCGAACTCCACATCGGCAACTGGGCCGGCAGCCTGCGCAACTGGCTCGCGCTGCAAGACGCGCATCCCGAGCGCTGCTGGTTCTTCATCGCCGACTATCACGCGATGACGATTGCCTACGATCCGAAAGAGATGCAGCATCGCATCCTCGATTTGGCAGCGTCGCTGCTCGCGCTCGGCCTCGATCCCAAAAAGTCGACGCTCTTCGTGCAGTCCGACGTGCCGGAAGTCGTCGAGCTCGGCTGGATCTTCAACACCGTCACGCCCGTCGCCGAGATGGAACGCATGACGCAATACAAGGACAAGGCCGAACGCCAGGAGAAGAACATCAACATGGGTCTCATGGATTACCCGGTGCTCCAAGCCGCCGATATTTTGATCTACGGCGGCAACGCGGTGCCGGTTGGACAGGACCAGGTGCAGCACGTCGAAACGACCCGCGTCATCGCGCGCAACTTCAACAAGCGCTTCGGCAACGTCTTCCCGGAGGCGAAAGAGCTTTTGACGGAAACGCCCAAGATCATGAGCCTGACGGAGCCGACGAAAAAAATGTCGAAGAGCCACGGCCCGAAATCGTATCTCGCGTTGGACGACGAGCCGGAGGATATTTTGAAGAAGCTGAAGGGCGTGCCGACGGAACCGAGCGGTACGATCACCGACGCGCTGCTCAAAACCGAAGCGTATGCCGGCGTCGCGCTGCTTCTTGACCTGATCGAGCTGTGCGACGGAAAAGACGCCCGCAAGGAAGCGATCGCCTCCCAGCCCGTGAAGTACGGCGATCTTAAAAAGCGCGCCGCGGAAGCGGTCGCTGGCCGCTTCGCCGACTACCGCGCGAAGAAGAAAGAGCTGATGAAGAACCCGGACCGCATCCGCATGGTCTTGGCTTCGGGCGGCGCCAAAGCGCGCGCCGTCGCCAAGCAGACGATGGACACGGTGCTGCGCGCGACCGGTTTGCGCTGAACATGACATACGAGGAGATTCTGAAGCAGCTCGAGGAGTACCGCGCTGCGCTCGCGTCCGAGGATCGCCTCGCCCGCGCAGGCCTGAAAGCGCGGCCCGCCTTTGTTTCCGTTCGCGAGCGTTTTACCGAACTCTTTTCCCAAGAAACGATCGTCACGCTCCGAGGACTCATCGAGCGCACGGCGCAGCCGAAAAAGCGCGATCAGATGGAACGCTCGCTTTTCGCGCTTCTTGAAGGCGTCGTGGAGTCTGAAACGCTGCCGATCGAGGAAAAAATTCTCCAGAAGGCGGCCGGCCTCGAGACCGGCGCCAACGGCTTGAAGATCCCCTACTACGACATCGCGAGCGTGATCGCGCAGGAAGACGATTTTGAAAAACGCAACGCGCTTCGCGCGGCCCAGGCGGCGCTGGCCGAAGAGCTGACGCCGCTCCGCGTCGATCTCGAGCACGCGGCGCGCCAGGCGCTCGCCAAGTTCGGTTTCGGCACGGCGCGCGAATATTCCGAAGCGAAGAAGCGCTTGCGCTACGAAACCTTTTTGCAAAAAACGATTCCGCTCCTGCAGGAAACGACGGGCATGTACCGGCGCGTCATGTCCGACGTGCTGCGCCGCGCCTACGGAAAAGAACTCGGCGACATCGGATCGGCGCACGCGCTCCATTGGCGCGCCGGCAACGAATTCGCGCATTTGTTCCCGCCGGAAAAACTGATCCCGCTCTGCTCCGGAGCTTTTGCCACGATCGGGCTGCCGTTCGAGCAGGCGCCGCAAATCCGCATCGACGCCGAGGCGCGGCCCGGCAAGCACCCGCGCGCCTGCTGCTACGCGCCCCACGCGCCGGAAGAGGTGCACATCATCATCAAACCCCAGGGCGGCTACGAAGACGTCCGCGGCTTGCTGCACGAAGGCGGACACGCGTTCCATTTCGCGTACACCGATCCTTCGCTCCCCTACGAGTGGCGCGGCATGCCGCGTTCGCACGCCCTGTCGGAAACGTTCGCCGCACTGATCGAGCACCTGCCGGAAAATCCGCTTTGGCTCGAGCACGTCATGCGCGTGCCGAAAGCCGCCGCCGACCGCGCCGGCGCCTGGGCGCTCCTCGGCAACCTCTTCATGCTGCGCCGCTACGTCGCCAAATTCAGCTACGAGCTGGCCTTCGACGAAAAGCCGTACGACATCGCCCGCAACAAAGAACTGTACGCCAAGACGCTCCGCGACCTGACGGGATTTTCCTACGAGCCGGAATTCTGGATCGAAGACATGGACAGCGGTTTCTACAGCGCCGATTATTTGCGCGCCTGGATTGCCTCGTCCCAACTCGAAGAGCACCTTGTGCGCACCTTCGGCGACCGCTGGTTCCTGAAACGCGATGCCGGCGCCTTCCTGAAAGAACTCTTCGCCAAAGGCGTTTCCTGGGACGCCGAAGAGCTGGTGCAAAGCCTCGGCATGACCGCTTGGGATCCGCTCCCCCTCATCCGCAAATTCGACGGGATCTCAAGATTGCTGCGCTGACGAGCCGTCAGGATTGACGCGCGCGCAGCGTCGTGCCACCTTCAAGCAACGGAGGCAGCATGTCGACCAACCTCGCCACAAGGCCTTTCACGCGTGAAGAGAAGCGGGTATTCGATGCGGCCGTCGAGCTGGCAAAGACCAACGGCCACGTGCGCGTCGAAGACGCCGAAGGCGGACGGGGCGGAGGCGTCATTCAGCGCGTACTCTACCCCTTCGAGCTGCGGTACGATTACCACCTGACCGTGCCGCAGAACCTGCAGCGCGAGGCGATCCAGGTGTGGTACGAAGGCGCGCTGGTGTTCAGCGCTTGGCGTTCAACCTATAACGGTCAGACGGTTGAATGTGTCGTCATCGAAACGGGCGGCGTTTGGCGCTACTTCCTGCGCCTGCGCCACGAGCGCCTGCATGCGCGGCGTTGACATGCCACTCTCGGCATGTTTTTCTTTTACGACGGAGGTACGCGATGAATCCATTCGCTCTGGCGCTCGAAGCACTCCCGCGCTGGTACGATCTGGCGTTTGAAGAAAACGCGACGCGCACGATCGTAGTGCGTACGCATCCTCACGTGCGCGATCGGATGCTGAACGAGCTCATGCGGGAAGATCACGCCGTCGCCTCCTATGTCGAAGCGTTCGGATTCGGCGCGTACGTGCCGCCGTCGGAACTGCGCGGTTGGGGCTTTCCCCAGCACGGCAACCGCTCGAGCGGCGAACCGATCGGGACCGACGTCCGCGGCTGGAACCTCTGGCGCTTTCCCTTGCCGCACATCGGCTTGGGCGGCCGCGAACATCCGGACTGGCATTCCGCCTATGCGCTTTCCGCGACGCTTTCCGTCTTCTTCTCGGCGCTCGACGGCATGCGCGGCGTGCGGCCCGAAGATCTCGGGAACGCGCGCCAACTCATGCGCGTTTCGATGTCGGTCATGAAGCGCAGCTGCTACGGAGCGCCGATCAGCGCGACGCTTTCGCAAGAAGCGCTCCGTCGCCTGCCGCCTGCGGAAACGCCGCTCGCCTTTCCCGACATCGGCCGCGCAATGCGCCTGGCTTGCGAACGCCTCTGGGGCGAAGCCTTGGACGACGACGCTATCGCGCGCCACTTCGAAGCGTATCTGGAACCGCCCGACCAGCTGCATCTGCGCATGCCGCTCGGCAACGCCGTCGGCCTCGATCCCGAGTGGAACGGACGGCTTCCGGGGTACGGGTACGACCTCGTCTGTCACAACACCGACATGCCGCTCCACCAGCTCACGCTCCTGGCCGGCCTCGCGAGGCTGCACGAAATCCTCGATCCCGACACTTGACACGCCGCTCTCAGGAATCATGATCGCGCTCGACGCGCGCGCCCAGCACGCGGCCGCAGTCCCGTCTTGACAAACGGGGCTTTTTCTTTTATAGTCCGTCTATCCTAGGTACATCGTACCTGGGAGCTGTTTTAAGGGAGCCGGATGGTCGCGACCCGCCCAAAATAGGCGGATCGAGGAAAGTCCGAACACCGTTTCATGGAGCAATCCATGATTCAGAGATCGTTGCTAACGGCAACCGGGAACAACGGATCACATCATGTCTCGGGTAACGAGAGATGGTGCGGATACGCCAAGCCCAGGGAAGCCCGATTCGTCGGGCGTGCGGGTCCTCTTCGGAGGATGCCCCATGAGAGCCGCGAGGCTTGCACGGGGAGCAACAGAAACATACCGCCTCATCCTTCAATGGAGAGACCTCCTTCGGGAGTGAGGTAAGGTTGAAATCGTGGGGTAAGAGCCCACGCGGCAGTCGAGTGATCGGCTCCGGGGTAAACACCGATCCGGTGCAAGAGCAAATTAGGTAGCTTGCTTGATCCCAATGGCAACGTTGGGACGAGAGAGATGACCGTCATTCCGGCGGCAACGTCGGAAGACAGAATTCGGCTTACAGGCTCGCTTGAAACGCATGAAGAAACGTCCCTCACCGGGGCGTTTTTTCTGTATGAAAAATCCCGCTCATGGAGCGGGATGACCGGGCACTTCGTGGCACGAGCGGCAGCGCGCTTCGTAGGCATCTTCGCCGCCGACCTGGATGGTCGGAGCGTCGTACGGCGCGGGACGGCCGTTGATGAGGCGCTGGCTGCGCGTCGCTTGGCGGTCGCCGCAGCGCACGCAGACGGCTGAGAGTTTCGTGACTTCATCCGCGCGCGCGAGCAGCTGCGGCATGGTGCCGAACGGCTCGCCGCGGAAATCGGTATCGAGTCCTGCGCACACGACTTCGTGGCCGCGGCGGAGCAGCGCATCGACGACGGCGACGAGGCCTTCATCGAAGAACTGCGCTTCATCGAAGCCAACGAGACCGGGGCCTTCGAGCGGAACGACGGCGAGCGCGTCGACAGCGCGGCTGACGGCGCGCGCTTCGTGCGTCTGACCGTCGCGCGAGCGGACTTCCATGCCGTCGCGCGTATCAGTCGCGGGCTTGAAAGCAAAAACGGGGATCTTCGCGATCGTGGCACGACGCAGCAGGCGTGCAAGCTCGCTGCTTTTGCCCGAGGACATGCATCCGCAGACGACATGGAGCGTTCCCGTTTTCATCATGGTCTTCATGGCCGGTTCAGTATACGCGCGCCTTCAGGGTGTCTCTAGTGGATAATTGGCAGGAGCCGCGTTTTGTGATGTACTGGGCGGGCTTCTTCGAAAGGAGGCCGAACACATGAAGAAGGCAAAGGCTCGTTCCGACCGCATCGACTGGCTGCACGCGCTCCCCATGCTTCTGGTGCATCTCTCGCTGCCTCTGGCGTTCTGGACCGGCGCGGGCTGGAACGAGGCGATCGTCTGCGTCGCCCTGTACGTCGTCCGCATGTTCTTTCTGACCGCCGGGTACCACCGCTACTTCGCGCACCGAGCCTACAAGCTCGGCCGCCCGATGCAGTTCCTGATGGCCGTGGGCGGCACGACCGCCGCGCAGAAGGGCGTGCTCTGGTGGGCGGCGCATCACCGCGACCACCACCTGTACTCCGACACCGAGCGCGACATCCACTCGCCCACGAAGGGCTTCTGGTGGTCGCACATGGTGTGGTTCCTGTGCGGAAAGCACAAGGAGACGAAGTTCGATCGCATCCGCGACTTCGCCGTCTACCCGGAACTCCGGTGGCTGAATCGCTGGTGGATCGTGCCGCCGGCGCTGCTCGGCGTCGTCTGCTGGCTGTTCGGCGGCTGGAGCATGCTCCTCGTCGGATTCCTGCTCTCGACCGTCCTGCTCTGGCACGGCACGTTCACGATCAACTCGCTCTCGCACGTCTGGGGATCGCGCCGATTCGATACGCAGACCGACGACAGCCGGAACAATCCGGTGCTCGCGCTGATCACGCTCGGTGAGGGCTGGCACAACAACCATCACCACGTGCAGACGTCGGCGCGCCAGGGATTCTACTGGTGGGAGATCGACGTCAGCTACTACGCGATCAAGGTGCTTTCCTGGCTGCGGCTGGCGAAAGACGTCATGACGCCGACCGCGAAGCAGCTCGCGCGCCACCGCCTGAAGAAAGGCACGCACGATTTCGGAAAGGAGGCCGCGCGCCGCCTTCGCAACGCCCGCAAGGCGGCCGGCCGCTACTACGACGAGAAGAAGCAAGATCTCGTCCAAGCGGTCGATTCCGCCCGCCGCGCCGCCGAAGAGATGGTGCAGCCGGCAGCCGAACGCTCCGGTTCCGACGCTTCCTAGTCTCGCCCCGCTCAAGCGGGGCTTTTTCTTTCCCTGCCGGCCAGGCTTGAAAAAAACGCCTTAAAAAGATACGCTGTCCGTACGAATATGCGCAGAAACCAGCTGACCTTCACTGTCATCCTCCTGCCCTTGGACTACGTGGCGCTGCTCCTAGCCGCTCTCACCGCCCACCGTCTGCGCTTCGAGACGTTCGCCGAACTCCGTCCGGCCATCTCGCTGCTCCCCTACCCCGATTTCTTCAAAGCCGCCGCAGCCATCGCTCTGGCGTATTTGGTGATTTTCGCGCTGACCGGACTCTACGCGATCGAGCGCCCGCGCCGCATTCTGGAAGAAGCCGTCAAAGTCGTCTCGGCCTGCACGCTCGGCGTGATGGGGCTCATCATTTTGATTTTCTTCCAGCGCGAGCTCTTCACGTCGCGATTCGTCGTCTTGGCGGCCTGGCTCTTGTCGATTGCCTACGTCATTTTCATGCGCTTGCTCGTGCGTCTCGTGAACCGCCAACTCTTGAAGCGCGGCATCGGCGCGCGCCATGTCATCGTGGTCGGCGGCGAAGATCGCGCCACGGCGGCGATCACCGAGCAGTTCGCCAAGAACCCCGCGGGCGGCTACCGCATCATCGCGCGCTTCGCCCGATGGGACGCGGAAGCGGCGCGCGCGGCTTCGGCGCTGTGCGACGCCGACGACGTCGACGAAATTTTCGTAACCGATCCTGAAACCAGCAAGGAGGCCATGCGCGCCGTGATCGAGTTCGCGGAGGACCGGCACCTTACCTTCCGCTACGCCGCCGACACCTTGGCCGCGCACGCCGCGCTCTTGTCGACGACGATCGCCGGCATCCCCGTGATTGAAGTGAAGCGCACGCGCCTCGAAGGATGGGGCCGCGTCTACAAGCGCGTCTTCGACGTCATCGGCTCCGTGCTCCTGATCATCCTTACCTCGCCGATCATGCTGCTCGCGGCCATCGCCGTGGCGCTCGAATCGCGCGGACCGATCATCTTCCGCAACGAACGCGTCGGCCTCCAAGGCCGCAAGTTCCGCGCCTACAAGTTCCGCTCCATGCGCGCCGACGTCTCGATCGGCGAGCAATTCGCCGACCAACGCGCCGCCCTCGAGCTTGAGCAGAAGCTCATCGCCGAGCGCAGCATGAAAAACGGCCCGGTCTATAAGATCAAGGACGACCCGCGCGTCACGAAGGTCGGCCGCTTCATCCGCCGCTTCTCGATCGACGAGCTGCCGCAATTTTTCAACGTCCTCAAGGGCGACATGAGCTTGATCGGACCGCGCCCCCACCAAACGCGCGAAGTCGAAAAATATCAGCGCCACCACCGCCGCGTCCTCATGGTGCGCCCGGGCATCACCGGCTTGGCGCAGGTCTCCGGCCGCTCCGACCTCGCTTTCGACGACGAGATCCGCCTCGACACGTTCTACATCGAAAACTGGACGCCCCTCATGGACCTGGCGATCCTGGCAAAGACGCCGTTTGTGGTCTTCGCGAAAAAAGGGGCGTACTGATATGAAAGTCGCGCTCGTCCACGATCATCTGGTGCAGGACGGAGGAGCCGAAAAAGTCTTGCTGGCCTTGCAGGAAATTTTTCCGAACGCGCCGACCTACACGCTGCTCTACGATCCGAAGCGCGTCAGCAAAGAATTCGCTTCCAAAGACATCCGCACGTCGTTCCTGCAAAAGCTTCCGTTCGCTTTGAAAAAATACCAGTGGTTCCTTCCGCTCATGCCGGCCGCGACGGAGAGCCACGATCTCTCCGAGTTCGACGTCGTGATTTCGAGCTCGAGCGCCTTCGCCAAAGGCATCATCACGAAGCCGGACACGTTGCACGTCTGCTATTGCCACACGCCGACCCGTTATTTGTGGAGCGACACGCACAGCTACGTGCAGGAGTTGAACGCGAACCGCCTGACGAAGGCGCTCTTGCCGATGCTCCTCAATCGCTTGCGCGTCTGGGACCGCTTGTCCTCGGACCGCGTCGACCGGTTCATCGCCAACTCGCGCACGGTCGCCGACCGCATCAAAAAATATTACGCCCGCGATTCCGAAATCATCTATCCTCCCGTCGAAACGGGAAAGTTTTCCGTCGCAACCGCGCCCGGAACGTACTTCTTGGCGGGCGGGCGCCTCGTTTCCTATAAGCGCTTTGATCTCATCATCCAGGCCTTCAACCGCCTCGGCCTGCCGCTCAAGATTTTCGGCGACGGTCCCCTCTCCAAGGAATACCGGAAGCACGCGCGCCCGAACATCGAGTTCGTCGGCAAGGTCAGCGACGCCGAGAAGGCCGAGCTGTATCGCGGCGCCATCGCGTTCATCCATCCGCAAGAAGAAGATTTCGGCATTACGGCCCTCGAATCCATGGCGGCTGGACGGCCCGTCATCGCGTACGGCGTCGGCGGCGCGCTTGAAACCGTCGTTCCGGGCGTGACCGGGGAGTTTTTCGGAGACCAGGAGTGGGAGGAGCTTGCCGCAACCGTGATCCGCTTCAACCCGGAGCGTTACGACCCCGCCACGATCCGCGCGCACGCCGAGTCGTTCGACGTCAGCGTCTTCAAGCGCCGTATCGCCTCCTTCGTTTCGGAAAGCTGGAAAGCGCACAAGACGGCCCATGCCGTTCAAAAAGAAAAGCGCGGCGTTACCGCGCGCGAAACCGCACACGCATGAAAACGCACCTCGTCGGATTCTTCTCGCATCCGGTTCGCGCCGTCCTCGCTTCCGCCGCGGCCGCCGCACTGCTCTTCGCCGCCGTCGCCGGAACCTTGCCGCCGCGCACCAACGTTTCATTCGCGTTTACGATCTCGCAGCAAGCGCGCCAGGAAACGTCCGATTACTCGTACGACGGCTACTATGCCCTGCGCGCTTCGGAGCTCGTCGCCGACACGATGATCAGCTGGCTCTCGACGCCTTCCGTCGTCAAAGAAGTCTTCGCCGACGCCGGAATCCAGCGAACCGACTCCGAAATCAGGGCGATTTCCGGGCGCGTTTTCCGAGGAAAAAAATATTCGAGCCAGAACGTCGTCGTTGCCTATGCGGCGTCCGATGCCGAAACGGCCGCCAAGTTGTATGCGAGCCTTTCGCGCCACGTTTCTGAACGCGCACGGACGCTCGTCCTTTCTCCCGAACAGGAAACGCTCTTTATCGTGAGCGCCTCCGAGCCGGTTATCGCGGAAACGCGCATTCCGCCGGCGCGAGCGGCCTTGGCCGGAGCGTTCGTCGGCGCCTTCATCGGCCTCGCGTGCGCATACGCCTCCTGGCGCCCGAAGCGTCTCGCAGCCTAAAATGAAAAGCCCGCTCCTCGGAGGGCGGGCGGCTACTGGCACACTTTGAGACACGTGCGCGTGGCGGTCGAGCGCGCGTATGAACGGCAGAAGTATTTCTCGGCGTCGACGTACGCGCCTTGGTAGACGAGTTCGAAGTGCAAGTGCGGGCCGGTGGTGTACGGACCTGATCCCGGCTGCTTCCTCTCGCCGCCGGACCAGCCCAGCACGTCGCCAGCTTCGACCTTGTCTCCGAGCGCAACCGCGATCTCGCGCAGATGCGCCGGACGGTAACTCCAGCCGTCGCCGAAGCGAACTTCCACGGACCACGTTTCGCCGTGCTGCTGCCGAACGTCGACAACTTCGCCCGCAGCGCTGGCCACGACCGGAGTATCGGCCTTGGCGCGCAAGTCGGTTCCGCGGTGCATGTTGGGCGTCCAACAATGCTCGGGGTCGCGGAACGGCGCGTTGACGATGAGGTACGAGGCCGGTACGGCCAGCGGATCCTTGAGACACGCGAGGCCTTCAGGCAGATCCGGACGATCGTCCCGCATCGTCCAGTCGGGATCGGCGATCGGCGGCGGCCCGCAGTCCTCGCCGGCTGTTGCGACCGGACAGGTCGGACACGTCGGGCACACCGACTTGAGGCAAGCGGACGGAAGAACCAGGAGCACCAGAAACGCGAAGCAGAGACGCATGCTCGTCATGACGGCCTCCAAAACTGCCTACAAAGACCCTAACGGCTTTCCAACAATCACACAAGCGTTCCATGTCGAATCGATCGCGCCGCGTCCTCATCGACGGAAGAGCCCTGTTGGACCGCAATGGCGGAGGCGTCTTCGAGTACGCGCGCAGATTGACGGCGGCGCTCAAGGAATCCGGCCGCTATGCGATTGAAACGTGGGCCAATGCGGCGCTGCCGCCGAAGGCGGATCTTGTCGCGCCCGTCGCCGGAATCGATACGTTGACGCGCTATCCGAACAAGCTGCTCAACGCGTCGATGCGTCTTTTTAAGACGCCGCACCTGGAACGCTTCGCTTCCGAGCCGCCGACGCTCTGCTGGATGCCGAATCCGCATTTTGTCGCGCTCTCCCCTTCCCTGCCGCTGGCGCTCACCATTCACGATCTGACGTTTGAAACGTATCCGGAATTTTTTTCGCTGAAACAGCGCTTGTGGCATCGCGCCGTCGCGCCGCGGAATCTCGCCCGACGCGCGAACGTCGTCCTCGCCGTTTCCGAAACGACGAAACGCGATCTTGTCGACCGTTGGCGGCTGCCGCCGGAAAAGATCGTCGTCACCCATGAAGGCGTCGCTTCGGATTTTTTCGACACGCCGCCCCAAGACGCGCTGCGGCAAGCGCGCGAACGCTGGCGATTGCCAGAGCGCTTCATTCTGCACGTCGGAGCGCTGGAACCCCGGAAAAACCATCTCGGCTTGCTCGACGCCTACCATCAGCTCCGCCCGCAGGCGCGCTATGCCGGACTGGGTTTGGTGCTCGCAGGACCGTCCGGCTGGAACAACGCCGCGATTCTTCAAGCCATCCGGCGCAGCCCGTACCGCGATGACATCCGATTGCTCGGGTACGTGAACGATCTCGATCGCCGATGCTTGTACCGCCTCGCGTCGCTCTTGGCCTTCCCCTCTTTCTATGAAGGCTTCGGCCTGCCGCCGCTCGAAGCGATGGCCTCGGGACTGCCCGTCGTCGCCTCGCACGCCGGCGCTCTCAGCGAAATCATGGAGACCGCCGGACTCCTGACAGACCCCTATCGACCGACGGAAATCGCCGCCGCGATCGACGCCATCCTCGACTCCCCTTCGCTCGCGGAACGGTATGTCGCAAGAGGACGGGATCGCGCCACGCTGTTTCGTTGGAGCGCCTGCGCCGAGAAAACCGAAGGCGCATTCGACATCATTGCCGGTACGTAAAAGACTCCCGTGCAGCGGGAGTCTTTTACAACCGTCGTCTTACGGACTCGCGTCCGTACTCGTGCTCGATTCCGTCTGATCCGTACTCGTGCTCGTTTCCGTCACGATAGGTTCCGTCGGATCCGGATCCGCGCCGGTCGGCGTAGGTTCCGTCTCCTCCGTGCCCGATGCCGATCCGGTGGTTTCCGGATCGATCGGAGGTGATCCGTCCGAGAGAGGCGTCGACTCGTCCGTCCCAGTGGGGGGACTGGGACGGCGGTCGTCGACGCCAAGGATCCAATACTCGAACGGCAAATCTTGTGTGGCCGGCCTGGCCAGGTGCAGCGTGAAGTCTCCTTCACCCTTTTCTCCGATCCAATAGCCTCCGCCCGGATCTCCCAGGAAGGAGACAAAGACTTTGGCATTGGATGTCATGGAGGGATTGCGCACGAGCGTCGCGTTATACCCTTCGGGCACGACGCCCTCGGAAACGCTCGCCGCCGATTCAGACTGAACAAGCACGACGTTTTCGGCCTGCACGCTCTTGGCTTCGACTTTCTGCGCGGCCAAGATGCCGTCGGAAGTCACGCTCCAGAGACCGCTGGTCGAAACGATGGCGGAGACGCCCGCGAGCGTGGAGTTCTTGAGATCAATCAGCGTTTCGCCATTGGTCGACAACGTGCCACCTGCGATCGCTCCCGCGAGCGCGGCCGGGCCGTTCCACCACGAGGGGTTCACGAAGACGGTGATGCGGCCGGTGCCGCTGCCGTTCCAGCCTTCAAGCGCGATACCGATGACGCGTCCGGCTTCCGCCGCCTTCATACCGACGCCAGGCGTCGAGGACGAAGTGATCGGGTCGCCCGGCTTGATCTCGCCGGATTCGGTGTTGACCTTGACCGGTACGCGGCCGGCGAGGGCCACGGGCTGGGTACCCGCCGTGCTCTTGCCCGTCAGGAAGCCGGGCTTGGTCGAGATGACGCCGAGGAGGGTGTTTTCGTAGGCGGCGTCGGACTTCTTCACGCCGTAGCCGTTGGTATTCGCCGCGTCGACCATGACGATGTCGCCGGCGTCGAGGTCCGGAGCCGCCGGGAACGTTTCGGCGTAGTCGAGGCCGCCGTTCACGGTGAGGGAACCCGCCAAGGCGAGGTCGCCAGCCTGGTTCAGCGAGGCGAGCGTGCCGCCGACCGTATTCTTGAATTCAAGTTGGTAGATATCAGGAGTACTGACATTGTTGCGCATCGAGATGTTGCGCGTGACGGCGGTGTTCGAAGCGCTGTCCCACACGGAACCGCCGAATTTCAGTGCATACGAGGAGAAGGCGGTGCCGGTCGCCGAGGCGATGTCGAGCGGCTTGAAGGCGAAGTCGTCGGCGAAGATCGAGGACGCGCCGTCGTTCGTGATCGAGAGGCCGGAGTGCCACTGCGGAGATACGTGCACCTGGATTTTGCCGAGACCCGGGCCGCTCCAGTCCTGCATCGCGCGTCCCACGACCATGCCGGGCTTGGTTGCCTTCATGCCGACGCCGGGCGTCGAAGAGAGCGCAATAAGGTCGCCCGCCTTGATCACGCCGTTTTCAACGTTTACGTACGCGTCGGCAAGACCGAGCATGGCCACCGGAACGCTGGTCGCCGGATCGAGGTCGTCATTGCCGGCGAAGACGATGTTGTCGTTCGCGACACCGATCAGATTCGCGCTATTCGTCGCCTTCAATGCCACACCAGCTTCGCCCACAGCCACGAGATAACCGTCGGTCAGGATCCACGGATCTCCGGGCAGACGTTCGCCGAAGTCGCCGGCGCCTGTCGTGGCGTAGGTAACGCCGCCAGAAGCGTTTCCGCGAACGCGGCCGATGCCGGTGCCATCGCCGTCGCGGAAGCTGATCAGTTCGCAGCTCGACGTCGGGTTGTTGTCGGCACATCCCTCGATAATGATGCCTACGCGCGTGTCGGCGCTGCCGTTGTTGTCGAAGTACGCGACGAAGTCCGCGACGTTGTCTTCGACGTGCAGCTTGATGGTGGGCAGCGTCGTGCCCATACCCACCCTGCCAGCCGTGTCGATATACAAACCTGCCGTCTCTCCATTGTTCGGCGTGATCTGGATCGGTTGTCCGGACGAGAATAGTCGCGCGCGGAGGCTGTTGGTCGGGTGGGCAAACCTATTGACCCAGCCAATGTCGAGCGAAGTCGTGCCGCTCGTGTTATAGGCGATGTGGGCCGAGCCGCCCGAGAGCCACAAATCCTTCCAGCGACGATTGTAGTCGCCAAGGTTGTAAGTGTTGTCGGCGGACGGCGTGAGGTTGCCGGTGATACGAGCGCCGGTCGTGTTCAAGACGTGCGTCGACGAGGAGGAGCCGACGACCAGGCTGTTGCGAGTGGTTGTCGTGCCCGTGGTCGCGCCGAGTGTGAGGGTGGTGGCGGCATGCGCAAGTTCAAGCGTGGTCGGCGAAGATGCGAGCTGGCCGAAAGATGCGCCGATGTTGATGACGCCTCCGTTGACCGTAAATTCAGAAGAACCAACAACCGTGACGTTATCGTCGATAATCATCGTCGTCGCGCCGCCGATCACCACGTCCAAACGATTGTCGTTTCCGTTCGAAAGACCGGTATCTTCATCGCCGATGAAGGCGATCGAGGCATCATTGCCTCCACCGCGCGAGAAGTAGGCTTTGGTGGCGATCGAGGTTGCCGTTCCGCTGACGGTGAAGTAGCGCGCACTGTAATCACCCGCCGGATTAGTGCGGTTCGTAATCTCAAAGATGTTGCCGGTGCCCGAGAAGGTATCGGCGATCGTGAGGGCGCCGACGGACGGCGTGATGGAGATTTCCGGCGAGCCGGTGGCGGCGAGATACGCCTGGTTCAAGCTCGGAGACGCGCCGCCGCAACCCGTACAAATGCCGGTGATGGTCAGGTTCGTGACGGTCGTTCCGGTTGAACTCACCGTCATGTAACGCGTGCTGTAATCGCCAGCTGCCGTCGTGCGGTTCTGGATCTCGAAGATGTTGCCGGTGCCCGAGAGCGTGTCGGCGATCGTGAGGGCGCCGACGGACGGCGTGAGGGAGATTTCCGCAGTGCCCGTAGCAACGAGATACGCTTGGTTCAAGTTCGTCGTACCGCCGATCGCCGCGAACGCGGCGCCGTTATACGCATACAAGCTGTTGCCCGTAGAATCCCAGACCAGATCGCCCTCTGCCGTTCCCGTCACCGCCGTCGGGACGCCGGCGAAGGTCGGGATCTGGAGACCCTGGTTCACGGCATGCGCCGGGGCGATGAGGCGGTTGATGTAGCGCGTCGAGGTCGAAGAAACCGAGAAGAGGCGGTTCGTGAAAGAATCCTGGACTTCGAAGATGTTGTTGGACTGGGCGGCAAAGCCGCGGAGCTGGAACTGGCTCGTCGTCGAAGCGGAGACGGCAAGCATGCTGCCCGTGACGTCGATGTCGCCTTCGGCATCGAGCTTGAAGCGCAAGGAGCCGTTGTTGGCGATCGAGAAGAGCGTCTCGTTGCCGGTCGGGGCCGAGGGGTTCACGTAGACCGTGCCGTTCGAGAGGCCGGTACCCTGCGGATCGCCGTTCACGACCAGGCTGTTGCGGATCCGGGTCGTGCCGGGGCCGTTCGCGCCCATGATGAGCGTCGTGGCCGCGCCGCCGACTTCCAAGATTGTCGGCGTCGCAGCCAGGAAGCCGGAAGAGGCGCCGAAGTCGATGACGCCGCCGTTCACGATGAGTTCGGTCGAGCCGAACAGGGTGAAGTTGTCTTCCAGAATGATCTTCGTCTGTCCGGCCGTGATGAAGTCGATACGGTTGGTGCCGCCGTTCGCGAAACCGGTGTCCGGATCATCGATGAAGGCGACCGAGGCGTCGTTGCCGCCGCCGCTGGCGAAGAAGACGTCGGAAGCGATCCGCGTACCGGTCGCGCTCACGCTGAACATGCGGATGCTGTAGTCGCCGGCGGCGTTGGTGCGGTCCTGCACCTCGAAGATGTTGCCGGTGCCGCCGAAGGTGTCGCCGATCGTGAGAGCGCCGACGGACGGCGTGATCGAGAGTTCCGGAGAACCCGTGGCCGCGAGATACGCCTGGTTCAGGTTGCCACCGCTCGCGCCTGAAATGGTGCCCGAGCAGCTGAAATCTCCCGTCGTTCCCGCGTCCGTGATCGTACAAAGCGTGTTCGTGCCGTCGCGGAAGATCAAGGTGCCGCCGTTGCCGATATCAATGATCGCCGTGGCCGGAAGCGCGATGTCGGCGCCCGTGCCGGCATTCACGATATTCAAGGCCGCGCCGGAGGCGGATGCGTAGTTCTGGGCCAATTCAAGGACGCTGCCCGTGATGTTCAAGGTGCCGGACGTCTGCGTGCCGTCCGAGCTGATCAGCATGACGTCTCCGGAGGCGTTGACCGTCACGCTCCCGCCGTTGCTCGTCAGACTCCGCTGGACGCGGGCGATGCTGCCGGATTCGCCGTAGGTGCCGGCGCTGCTGAAGGTGCGGGTCGCCTCGAAGTTGTTCATGAATCCGGTGAAGGCCGATACCACGTTCGGCGCCGTGTGCTCCGTCGTGAGCATGCGGCCCGTCGTCATCGTGTTGTTCGTAGAAGTGACGCGAATGACGTTGCCGGTGCTGACCGAGCCGCTGGTCTGGAAGAGCGCGAGCGAACCCGTGGTGGCGCCGCTCGTGAATACGAGCGTGTCGGTGCCCGTCGAATCGCCCAGGTTGGTCGAGCCGCCGATCGTAAGGTTGCCGTCGCCGGTAATGGAACCGGCGGCCGAGACCGCAAATTTCTGCGTGTCCGCCGAGGTGCCGGAAACGCTCGTTTCGTCCGACATGATTTCGATGATCGTGCCGTCGTTGTTGCCGGCGTCGTAGTCGATGAAAATGCCGCGGCCGAACGAAGCCGCCGACGTCAGTTCAAGAAGATCTCCCGTAAAGTTCGCGGTGCCGGCGAGCGCCATCAGGTTGCCCGAGAAGGCCGCGCTTGAAGAGACGCCGAACGCGGTGCCGCTCGACAGGTTGTTGTACGCCAGGTTGGTCGACGTCGAGCTGACGGTGAAATAGCGGCGCGAGAAGTCTCCGGCCGCCGTCGTGCGGTCCGTAATCTCGAAGATGTTGCCGGTGCCCGAGAGCGTGTCGGCGATCGTAACCGCGCCGACCGAGGGCGTGAGCGAAATTTCCGGAGAACCGGTGGCAGCGAGATATGCCTGGTTCAGGTTGCCGCCGCTCGAAGACGCCCACGTCAAAACGCCGTTGCCGTCGTTTTGCAGCACCGTCGAGGCGCCGCCCTGCGAGGCCGGCCAGCTGTAGATGACATTGTTGATCTTGCGCACGTTACCGCTGAAGTCGACTTCGAACGTGCTGGTGGCGGAACCGACAGTGAGCTTGTTCGCGGGCGCGGCGTTACCGATGCCGAAATAGCCGTTCGGAAGAATGCGGGCCTTTTCGGTGCCAGCACCGGCGTTATATGTATTGAAAACGATGGCACCGGAGTTGTCCGCGCCGTAGCGGATACCGCCGACTTCAGCCAGGACCGTTTCCGCGATCGAAGGACTGTCGATCGCGTACTGAATGACCATGCCGAAGCCGTCGGCAAGACTCGAGTTCGAAGAGTTTTGCACGACACGCAAACCCGTCGTCGCGACGTTCGTCAGCGCCGAATTGCGGATCGACTTCATGATTTCCGACGTCGTACCTTGTACATACAAAGGAACGCTGACCGTCGGGTCGCTGTACGCGATGCCGATGCCGACGTTCGCGGGGATAGCAATATCTCCGTCGTCGCGCGCCATGAAGAGAATGGCGAGGTTCTGCGTGCCCGCGGTGGAAGACGGCGCCGTCCAGAGAGAAATACCTTCCTCGCCGACTTCAAGCAGCGCGCCCGTGCCGTTGGCCTCAAGTTCCCAATCCACGCTCTGGAAAATGAGGTTGCGAATCAAATGGAGCGCGCCGTCGTTGCGCAAGACGTAGTTGTTGATCGCAGCGCGGGAGTTGGCGATGAGACTGCCCTGGTTGCCAAAATTGAGCGTGCCAGCCTGTGCCGACGCGCCGATCCTCTGAAGTTTCAATTGCGCGTTCGCCGTGTCCGCGAGGTGCAGCAGTGCAGTCGGACTCGCCATGCCGATACCGACGCGATATGCGGAAGCGTCCGCGCCGATCAAGGTCGACGTGGCGGAAACAGTGAGCAAGCGGTTTTGACTCGCGTCTTGGATTCCGAACACGCCGTTCGTCTGGCTCGCCGCACCCCGGAACACGAACTGCGCCGTCGAGGAGGCGGCGGTGGCGAGGAGAGAGCCCGTGTGCGTGATGTCGCCTTCCTTGTCGATCTGGAAGCGGACGCCTCCGTTGTCGGCGATGCCGAAGAGGGTCTCCGAAGCGGCGGCGTTGGCGGGGTTGATATAGAAGGAGCCGTTGCCGACGCCCGTACCCTGCGGATCGCCCGTAATGACGAGGTTGCCGTTGGCCGTGGTACTCGGGATGTAGGCGGTCGTGGAACCGGAAGAGGTGACGTCGAGATCATCGAGGCGGTCGGCGTTCAGGGCATAGGCGGCGGCGGTGAGACGCTTCCGAGGGGTCATTTCGGCGTCCGCGCCGATCGTAATGCCGAGAGTCACGACGTTGTTGTCGAAGAGACCGTCCGGAATCTCGTTGTCGCCCGCTTCGCCGAGCTGGGTCGAGAAGACGCCGTTCGTCACCGTGACGGATTTGGCCGTCGGGGTGCCGCAGGAGCCGCGAGCCGAATACAGACAGGTGCCGTCGCCGTCGTACAGGCGGAAAATGACGGACAGAGCCCCGTTCGGGACGGGTACGCCGCCCGAATCGGTGACCCGGGCTTGATAGTTCAGGACCTTGGGGACGGAGTTGGCGGCGTAGGCAGGGGAAATGAGGAAAAAGGCGATGAAAACCGCGGGGAAAACGGCTTTCATCGCCTTAAGAAGGGTCTTTTTGTACGAAAAACCGCCAGGGAGCACGAAATCAACCTGGCGGTCGGTATCAAAACCGCTAATTCGAGCCAAAAAATTGTAAAGACTCCCCCCCATTTGTTTTTGTTTTTCCGCAGAGCCCTGCTAAGCCCTGTGGATACACAAGTATTTTATCATTTTTTGGCCGTAAAATCAAGCTTTAACGTCGCTCTAAGCTTAAAAACGCAAAAACCTTCCGCTCAGCGCTTGGAAAATGGTAGAGTGGGGGCATGAGAATCGGTATTGATGCGCGGTTTTTCGGACCTGTTGGCAAAGGACTCGGCCGCTATACCGAAAGGCTCATTGAGAACCTGGAGCGGATCGAGAGCCAGCATGAATTTGTGGTGTTTTTGCGAAAAGAGAACTTCGATCTCTACCACCCGACTTCAGCGCGCTTTCGCAAGGTTTTGGCCGATTTTCCTTGGTATTCCTTGTCGGAACAGGTGCATTTCCCGCCCCTGATCCGGCGAGAAGGGATCGATCTCATGCATTTCCCGCACTTCAACGTGCCGATCCTCACGCCGTGCCCGTTCGTGGTGACGATCCATGACCTGATCTTGTTCCGGTATCCGACCCGGAGAGCCACGACCTTGAACGCCGTGATGTACCGCCTAAAATACGCGGCCTACCACCTGACGATCCGACTCGCCGCGCGGCGCGCCAAAAGGATTATCGCCGTCTCGGAGTACACGAAACGCGATATCACGCAGTCTCTCGGGGTTCCTGAACGAAAAATTACCGTCACCTACGAGGCTTCCGACGCCGTTCAAGCGAATGGCGGGGCGCAGATCGATCTGACGAACAAAAAGATCGTAAAACCGTACTTTCTCTACGTCGGCAACGCGTATCCGCACAAAAACCTGGAGCGTTTACTCGACGTGTTCAAGCGTATGCGGGCCGGAGGGCTTGAGGCCCAGCTCGTCTTGGTCGGAAAAATGGACTATTTCTACGATCGTTTGAAAAAAGAGGCCGAGCGGCTTGGACTGCTTGAACGGAACGATGCCGTCTTCTACGGATACGCGACGGAGTCCGAATTGGCTGAGCTCTACCGCAACGCCCGCGTCTACGTGTTCCCTTCGCTTCTCGAAGGCTTCGGCCTGCCGCCGCTCGAAGCGATGCGCTACGGAACGCCGGTAGCCGCTTCCGACTCTTCCTGCCTGCCGGAAGTGCTCGGCGACGCCGCGACCTATTTCGACCCCGAGAATCCTGACGCGATGGCCGAAGCCATGCAGCGATCCTTCGCCGATAACGCGCTTCGAGCGACGCTGGCCGAGCGCGGACGTGCCCAAGCGGAAAAATACACGTGGAAAGACTGCGCGGAGCGCACCTATCAAGCCTATCTTTCTTCCCTCCCGTCATGAACGAGCAAGCGCGGCGCGAATCGATGAACCGCGAGGAAGGACGGCATAAAGACGTGCCGATCCAGCCTTCGTCTACGGTGTCTCCGCACATCGTCGATCTTTCGGCTTTTTCCAAACAAGCGCAGCAAGGTCCGCGCCCGGACTTGGATTTCGGGCAGAAGCTGAGCATCTGGATGCGCCTCTTCAAGCGCCGCGATCACAGCCACCGCTCGATGGTTCCGTTCATGCCGCACCGGAAAACGCCGCGCGCCTCGGTGGCCGTCTTTTTGAAACTGCCGTTCGCCATGATCGCGCTGCTCTTCAAGCGCAAGCCGAAGACGCCGCGCCCGCCCGTTCCGAAACCGACGGAGGCGTTGGCACGACCGCAGGCTCCCGTCGTGCCTGAGCGCCCGACGCCGGCGCCGGTCACGATCAAATTATCGCGAAAAACGAAACCCGCTTTCTCTTTCTTTCCCGACGCCGCGTGGAAGCGCCAAGTGGCAGCCTTTGCCGTGCTCGCCATCTTGGTGACGCTCCCGCTCCAAGCGCTGTTGTCGTACGCCGGATTGCTGGAGCGCGCGGGCGTCATCGCCGCGGATGCGCAAGAAGCGGTCGGCGGCCTGAAAGATGCCGGCGAAAGCGCCCTGGGCGGAGAATCTTCCGCCGACGCGTTCGCGCGTTCGGCCGGAGCATTCGCTTCGACGCGCGAGCGCGTTGACGATTTGACCGTCCGCATGGCGGCGCTCTTGAGCGGCAACGGCGAAAAACTCTCAAGCGGCACCAAGCTTCTTGATGCCGGCGAAGCCGTCTCCAAGGCAGGCGCGGAGCTTGCGCGCGGTTTGGACGCGATGCAGTTGTCGCAGGAGACGAACGCGGTGAAACTCGCGCACATGACGAAAGCGCTTGAGAACGCGCTCCCCCATCTTGAAGAAGGCGTCGCGCGCCTGAACGACGTTTCCGCGCGCAGCGTGCCTTCGGCGTATCGCCCGATGTTCGTGCGTCTTCGCGAAGACGTCGTCTCGGCTCTCGCCGATTTGAAACGCGCCTCATCCTCGTCCCCGACGCTGCTCGACGCGATCGGCGCGAACGGCAAGCGCCGCTACCTCGTCGTGTTCCAAAACGCCAACGAACTGAGACCGACCGGAGGCTTCATCGGCTCTTTCGCGCTCATGGATTTGAAAGACGGTGAAATCGAGAAAATTGAAATTCCCGCCGGCGGTTCCTACGACTTGCGCGGCGGATTCAATCGCCGCATCAAAGCGCCGGAGCAGCTCCGACTCGTGAACCCGCGCTGGGAATTCCAGGACGCCAACTGGTTCCCGGACTTCCCCACTTCAGCTCGCTCGCTCATGTGGTTCTACGAAAAGAGCGGCGGTCCGACGGTCGACGGCGTGATCGCCGTCACCTCGAACGTGATGCAGGAGCTCTTGCGCGCCGTCGGTCCGATTGAAATGCCGGAATACGGCAAGACGATTACCGCCGACAACTTCATGCTTGAAACGCAAAAGGCCGTCGAGATCGAATACGATCGCGAAACGAACCGGCCGAAGCAGATCATCAGCGACATGGCGCCGAAGCTGCTGAAGAAGCTCGTTGACGGCGGGTCGAGCGACTTGCCGAAACTTGCCAGCGCCTTCGGCAAAGCGCTCTCTTCCAAAGACGTCCAAGTCTATTTCAGCGACGAGAGCACGCAGCGAGCCGCCGACGACTTCGGATGGACCGGAGCGCTCCGTCCGACGGCGGACGCCGACTACCTCGCCGTCATCGACACCAACATCGCCGGAGGAAAAACGGACGGCGTGATCGATGAGTTCATCCGCCATGAAACGCGCTTCGAGGAAGACGGCAGCATCATCGATACGGTCACCGTGACGCGCGCGCACCGCGGAAAGCCCGGAGAGCTCTTTACCGGCATCAAGAATATCGACTACATGCGCGTCTACGTGCCGAAGGGCAGCACCTTGCTCTCGGCCGAGGGGTTTCAAGCTCCCGCCGAGGGCTACTTCCTCCCCCAAGACACGACGCTGCAGCCCTCGACGCTGCTCGCCGCCGTCGAAGGACCGACGACGATCGACGAAGCCTCCGGCACGACGATCCACGACGAATCGGAACTCACCGTCTTCGGCAACTGGGTCCAGCTCGAGCCGGGAGAAACGAAAACCGTGAAGCTGAGCTATCGCCTCCCCTTCCGCCTCGCCGATCTGACACGCGCTCCCGCGTCTTGGGTCGAACGGGCAAAGGACGCGGTGGGCGCCTATGTCCCGACTGCGGAATTGAAACTCATCGTGCAGAAGCAAGCGGGCACGTCGCGTCGTACGCTCGAAAGCCGCACGCTCGCTCCCAAAGGATGGTCGATCCGCACGAGCGTTCCCGAAGAGGCGAACGTCGAACCGGGTAGACTGGAACTCAAAGCGCCGCTCGACCAGGACGTCTTCGTCGGCATGGTGCTCGTCAATCGCGAATGAAGCCTTCTATGGAGGAGAAGCCGAAAAAAATCAAGCAGGATCTTGGCCAAGAGCTGAAGCAGATTTACGCCGACTCCGACGGGGCGATGCCCGACTTCACGCGCCTCGACGGCAAGCCGAGAAGCCGTTTGCGTTCCGCCCTGATCTTCATCGCCTTCGGCCTTCTGGCGCTTGGCGGCGCGGCCTGGGCCGGCATCTTCCTCTTCGCGCGCACGTCGGGTTTCAGCGGCGAACAAGTCCTCCTGACCGTGCAGACGGACGGCAGTTTCACATCCGGCAACGAAGAGGAAGTCGTCGTGCGCTACCAAAATCGCGAACGCATCCCGCTCGCGCGAGCCAGCATCGTCTTGCGGCTTCCGGACGGATTCCAGATGACGGGCACCGACCTTCCTTCGGCCGACGACGGCACGTGGACGATCGGCTCCGTGGCTCCCGGAGGAGAGGGCGAGGTGCGCGTCCGCGGTTACGTGAGACGCGAGCTCGAAGCCGCGCTCACCTTTCAAGCGGAGCTCGACTACAAGCCCGCGGATTTCAACGCTGAATTCCAAAGAGTCGCCTCGCATACGGTCGTCGTCAAGGACGCGGCGCTCACGCTCTCGGCCACCGGCACGCCTGAAATGACGCCGGGCGACGATATCGCGTACGTCTTCGAATACGAGAACCTGTCGGAGCTTCCGCTCGAGAACGTCCGTCTGCAAATCGATCCGCTTGAGGGCTTTATCTTCGCTTCATCCAAGCCGAAAAACGACGAGGGTGTCGCCCTGCAATGGACGTTTCCGACGATCGAGCCGAAGAGCAAAGGGACGATCGCGGTGCAAGGAACGTTTTCCGCGACATCGCGAGGCCGAAAGACGATGCATGCCCGCATGGGCTTCGCCGAAAACGCCAAGCTGATCGAAATCGCGAAAGCGGACACGACGACGAACGTGCTCAAGAGCAATCTTGATCTGGCACTCATCGTCAACGGCTCCAACAAGCCGCCCGTCGTCTCGTTCGGCGATACGCTCTACTTCGCGGTGCGGTACGAAAACGCCAGCGACGTTTCGTTGAAGGACGTGGCGATTTCCGCCTCGCTCCCCTCGGAGCCGGTAGGCCGGACGATTCTCGACTGGGTCTCGCTGAAGGACGACTTGTCCGTCAGGCGCGTCGGCTCGACGCTTACATGGACCAAAAAAGAACTGCCGGCACTCGCATTGCTTGAGCCGGGAGATAAAGGCGAGATCGCTTTCTCGGTACAACTGATTCGCAAGCCCTTCGCTGACGTGGAAACGTCCGTATACGCGATCCACGCCGTAGCGAGCGCCGCGATTGGCAAGGCCGGGAACGTCCCTGGAACGCGCCAAGTCGACACCGCGCCGTTCGACATCCGCCTGCAAAGCGACACCGCCTTCCAAGCCTTCGGCCGTTACTTCACCGAGGACGGAACGCCGGTCGGGTCCGGCCCTCTTCCTCCCATTGCCGGAGAGAAGACCGTGTACCGCATCACGTGGGTCGTGCAAAACTCGCTCCATGAACTGACGGATCTGACGGCCAGCACGCTCTTGCCGCAAGGCGTGAAGTGGACCGGCGAGGATCGTTTGGTCGAAGCCGGAAGCCTGACGTTCGACGAAACCGGCCGCAAGGTCACCTGGCGCCTCAACCGCATGCCGACCTCCGTGGATTCGGTGACCGTCACCTTCGACGTCGAGCTGACGCCTGAAGCGGAGGATGTGGGAAAAATCATCGACCTGACCGGCGACAACAGGCTCGAAGGATTCGACAAGGACGTCGGAACGGTGATACTAAAAACGGCTCCGGCTATCGGAACCGATCTCCTGGGTGACGCGTCGGCCGCCGGTAAAGGTGTGGTGAGAGAATAAGAACCGGGCGCGAATTCTCGGCGCGCTGCGGAACTCGGCTTCCCCGACTACGTCGGGGAACCGGCTCGCATCGTTGCTCGCCTGCCTCAAACAGTCCTCGCGCGCCTCGAACTCGCACCCGGTTCTTACGTGGGTGGTAGGGAAAGGAATTACTTCAAAACGTAGTCCACGAAGCGGACACTGGAAAGCGCCTCGAGGCGCTTTTTGGTTTTTTCCAAAGAGGTGCCGGCGTCGGGAGAAATGACGGCGTCATAGTGGTACAGGCCATCGAACCGCGCCTCGAGCGTGACGCCGTATGCGGCAAGCTTTTTCCGCATGTCGTCATCTGCCGCTTGTTCAAGCACGAGGCGCAGGCGCAGCGCGTCGGCAAGACCGCCGTCTTCAAGACGGATATAGCCTTCGTCGGCATCGCAGGCATCGCCGCAAGTCGCGAGCCACATCGGGCTGTGGCATTCCGTCGGAACCAATCGGTCAGACGGCGAGCGGCTCGGGCGGGCTTCGCAGCCCTTCGGGCAGACGGAACCGACGGCCGACGGCGCTTTCCGGCACTGGCGCTCTTTCATGTCGACAAGACCGAAAGCGCCTTGCACGAGATCGTTCCGCAGCGGCGAACCGCCCGTGATCACGCCGAAACCGGCGACAAGCAATGTCGCGCCGAGGAGAAGACGTGCGGGTGCCGTACGCATATGCGCTGAGTATAAGAGCCGCCGACCGAAATGGCAAACGAAAAACGTCCGGCATGACCGGACGTCTTTCGTGGTGCGCCCAGGACGATTCGAACGTCCGACCTCTTCCTTCGGAGGGAAGCACTCTATCCAGCTGAGCTATGGGCGCAGGCGTCGCGCGAAGGCGTAGACCGTATACCAAAATTGATCGAGCGGCAAGTCGAACGTGCCGGGATAGCTGACGTAACGGCCGCCGAAACCGCGCTTGAAACGCGTAATGCCGGCCCAAGGATGACCCTCGATGCCTTCGGGCGCCACGCCCCAGAAATCGTAATCCGTGTAGCCCCAAGCCTTGGCGTCCTGCATCGCTTGCCAATGGAGCGCTTGCGGCGCCATGACTTCGCGGCGTTCTCGGCTCGAAGCGCCGTGGAGATAGGTCGCCGTTCCGCCGAAAAACAGCATCAAATTGGCAGCCAGCACCTTGCCGTCGTGTTCGGCGAAGACGAGCCGCGCGACCGGGCGCGTCTTGCCGTCCGTCTCTGGATCGCCCGCGAGCGTCTCGAGCATCAGCCGGTAGTATTCTTTTCCATGGGCGCGGAACCCGTCGCGCTCCGTCGTTTCCGACATCAGCCGCCAGAAGATATCGATCGCGCTCGGATCGTGCGTGCCGGCCATATACACTTTTACGCCTTTGCGCTCCGCCAAGCGGATATTGTAACGCCACTTTTCATGCATCGCGGCGAGCAGCGCCTCGGTATCCTGCCGGAGATCGACGATCAGGGTCTGGCACGGCTGGACGTCGCGCACCTTGCGCGCGGCCGGCAGCGTCTCGCTCGGCTCGCAGCGGAGGAACAACGCGCCGCGAAGCGCGTCGGAGGCGACCAGCTTCTCGACCGCGTCCGCGCCAAGCGGACCGCGCGGGCAGTACCAATACGACCGGCCGAACGGCAGCGCGCGCTTCACGAGCAGCGCGAGCGCGGCGCGGTTTCCGGCTCCTTCCGGCGCGGCTCCGCGCCATCGCGCGATCTCGGCGCCCGCCCTCTCTTGAAACGTCCCCCACTCCCAAGACTGCAAAAAGCCTCCGCCCAAGCGAAGCGCTTCCTGGTTCCAATCGCCTTGTACGGTGACGCGTTCCATTAGCGCGAGAGCATTCTAAGCGCGATCTTGATGCGCTCTTCCGTCGTGCCTTCGATATCTTTCACGATCTCCCGCGCCTTGTGGCGGGCATACCCGAGGTTCTCAAGCGCCGAAACGGCCTCGTCGCCTCCCTCGCCGGGCTCCTCGTCCGTAACGAGCTTGCCCTTGAGTTCGAGTACGACGCGCTGCGCCGTCTTGCGGCCGACGCCTTGGGCGCTTTCAAGATAGGAAACGTCGCCGCGCTCGACGGCGCCGCGCACGCTCTCGACCGTGCCGAGCGACAAAAGCTGCAAGGCCATCCTGGGGCCGACGCCGGAGACCGTGATCAGTTTCCAGAAGAGTTCGAGTTCGGCGACCGTCGCGAAGCCGACCAGATCGTTCGCGTCCTCGCGGATGATCTGGTGGGTATAGAGCCGCGCCTCGTTCCCCTTTTCCAGGGCAGCCAAAAGGTGCGTCGGTACCTTCACGAGATAGCCGATATCGCCGACGAGCAGAATGACATGCTCGCGGCCTTTTTCCAGAACCAACCCTTTGAGAAAGGCAATCATGGGTTCAGTCTACCCCCGGTTTTCAGCCTTGACAACTTCGTTTTTTTGGCACTAAGCTTCTTCCGAGGAGGTCCTCATGGATGAGCAGGAATACGAGGCCTTCGAACTGGAAATCGGCTGGAGGAGCGCCCCGCCTCGGCCGATCAGCCCCGCGGAGAAACGCATGCGCCAAACCGACGCCCCCTTCGAAGACTGCGCGGAACGCCGTGAACGAAGAGCGCTGGAGCAGCGCGCGCTGCTCGAAGATCGCGTCCGCATCTTCTGCGAGACCGCGCTGGAGTCGTGCGGGTGTGACGCGATCACCTACCGCCACGACGACCGCCTCGTCTTCTTCTCCTGGCCGGGCGATCCTCGAACCGTGCATCTTCCGCTCGCCCAATTCCTCCAGTTTTTCGGACATCCCGCCTCCCCTCTTCTCCGCGTGATCAAGTGACTCGCGGACTTTTTTTTCGCTCTGCGGCGTGCTACGCTCCCCGCATATGCAGGAGAAACCCGAAAAGAAAGTGCGTCTTTCGCCGTTTGAACGGCCGGAGATGCGGCTCGAAGACAAGGAGCGCGTCTTAGACGCTTTTTCGAGAGCGTTTCTTGATCGATCGAACCAAACCCGCCTCGGCGCCGGCACGACCGCGGAAGTCATGACGCACACCGCGGACCCCGCTCTCAAGAAATTCGTTTCAAAGTTCGCCTACACCGACAGGCCGCACCCCGGCGTGCTGAACGATCTCGAAACCGAATTCGAATTGCAGATGCGCGCGTGGCAGATGACCGAAGGCTGGCGCACGAAGTATCCGAAGGCGCCGCGCGTGCGCGTGCCGGAGCCGATCGGATACACGCGCGAGAGCGGCAGCGAAGTGCTGGTGATGGAGCGCGTCCAGGGCAAAACGCTTTGGAGGCTCTTGATGGAAAATTACCTTCGCACGGAAGGCGTGGCCAGCGGGCATCTTTCCGAAAAGGACGTTGAGGACTTTCGGCTCACCCCGACGATTCCTACGTTGAAGATTTTTTGATTCGACGCACCGGAATGGCGCAGTACTACCAGCAGGGGCGCCACAAAGAAATCGAGAAGGCGATGTGGGACACGTGTTTCCGCAAGCAGTCCGCGATCGTGACGGAAGATCAGTTCAAGGCGATCCAAGCCTTTGCCGCACTTTCAAAGCGCGAAAAGTTTTGGCACCGGGACTTTCACCCCAAAAACGTCATGATTGCCGATACGGGCGACGTCTTCGTCATCGATTTCGGCCTCTCGACCGAAGGCGTCAGCGAGGAACAGGCCATGCAGATCGAGAATTTCGGCCAAGAAGTCATGATGACGGCGGGCTACGACGGCTTGATCGAGCAGCTTCGCGGATCCGGAAACGGAGAGTCGGGCGACCCGAAGCGGGCACGCGCGCCCATGGCATCCTGGCGCCAAGCCGGTCTTGACAAAAAGGCTTAAAAAGCGCATACTCAGGCGCAGCAGCATTAGGAAAGAACCCTATGATGACATTTTCTCCCGTACGCTTGCATGAGATTCGGGATGCGGTCGTGGCCGGGGTTGGACGCGAGGTCGAAAACATCGCCCGCGCGTTCGGCCCGCTGCGCGAACCGTTCGACGGCTTCGTCGCGCTCGTGCCGATCGAGGCAACCGACGATCCCGGAACGTTCGGCGTCGCCGTCGAAACCTGCGGATTCCGCCACACCCAGCATCTGAGCATCGAGGCGTTCCGCGCCGCCGGTGTCCCGACGGAGGGTCTTCCGGCCTGCGGCGTCTACATTGCCGCGCCGTTCACCCAGCCCGCGTAACAAAAACCGCCCGGTCATCGGGCGGCTTTTCTTTTTACGAAGCGATTTTCTTCACGAGCTCGGGGATGTCCGCTTCCGTCACGTTGCCGTACCACGCGTCGTCGGGCTGGACCGTCACCGTGACGCCTTCGGAACAGCGGTCGAGACAGCCGGACTTGGAAACGCGGATTGTCAGGTCCGTTTTCTTCATTTCTTCTTTGAGCTTCGCGTGCAATTCCCTCCCGCCTTTCATGGCGCAGCATTCTTTTCCGTTCTCCTTCTGGTTCGTGCAGACGAAGACGATCTTGCGGTACTTTTTGCCGATGTCTTGCATAGTGGATTCACAATAAAGAAAAAAACCCGCGCGCGCAATGGCGGCGGGTCAATCGGTAGCGGCATCTTCGGGTGACGGCAGGCGCATCGTCGCGAGCACCTCTTGCGATCGCGTGGCGCGCGCTTCCCGGGCGCCGAGCTCGCGTCCGGCAGCAACGCCGAGAAGCAGCAGGCGCTCCATGCACATGATCTCGGCGTAGTCCGCGCTTCCCGCTCTTTGCGCACGGTCGAAGGCGACGAGCTGCTCGCGCTCGTTGAAGCCGTCGAACGTGACGAGGTGGGCCGCGATCGGCTCGCCCAGGTCGACCATCTGCTCACGGAGCTGCTCCAAGTCGCCGGTCGTGGCGAGGTGGACGTGCAACGTCTTATCTACACGGTCCGCGTACAGGACGAAATGAGCGTTCGGATGCGTGATCATCTTACGGTTCCTCCGCGAAGAATCTCATACCAAAAGCGCCCGTTTGTCAACGGGCGCTTGGCGTCAGTTCTTGGCGATGCCGATTTTGAGCTCCTGGCCGTCCGCTTCGACCTCCCCCGTCGCGAGGGCGCCGTCCAGACTTTCTTTCACCGCGTCAGCTTTAACGTCGGCGAGCACGGGCGCGCCGTGCGCGTCCATGACCTCTTTCCAGAAGCCGTCCAAACCTTCGACAAGCAGCGTGATGCGGTCCTGAATCGTGAGCTTCGCTTCCTTGCGGAGCGCGTTCACGGCGCGCGTGAGCTCGCGGGCGGCGCCCTCGCGCTTGAGTTCGGGAGTGAGCTCCGTATCGAGCTCGACTTCGAATTCGTCGTCTTTTTCGTACGTCGCTTTCTTGACGTTCACTTCCTCGGCGACGATCTCGAGCATCCAGTCCTCAAACGTCCATTCTGCCTCGATCTCCAGCTTCGAGAGCACCTGGCGGACGTTGATGCCGGCCTTGGCGCGCTTCTCAAGACCCATCGAGCAAGCCTGGCGCACGCGTTTCATCTGCAAGAGCAGGTTCTCGTCGATCGTTCCGGCCTCCGGCCAAGCGTCGAGATGCACCGATTCCTTCTCGCCGCCGACTTCGCGGTACAAGCCTTCCGCCACGTGCGGCGTGAACGGCGCGAGGAGCTTGGAGACGGTCAGCAGCGCGTGTCCGAGCGTCGCGACGGCCGAGGCTTTTTCTTCATCCGTGCCGTTCTTGAAACGATCGCGGCTGCGGCGCAGGTACCAGGTCGAGAGGTCGTTCGCGAAATCGGCGATCGCGCGGCCGGCCGTGACGACGTCGAAACGCTCAAGATTCGTCGTGACCTTTTCGGTCACGGATGCGAGTTCGGACAACACCCAAGCGTCGAGCGTGTGCGCCGGTTTGGGAGCCTCGGATTGCGCTTTCGCCTTCTCCCCCGCATACATCTTCCAGAACGACTGGACGTTCCAAAGAATCAGGAAGAGTTTCTTGATCACGCCGTCGACTTCCTTCTCGTCGAAGCGCTTGGCTTCGCCCGGCTGGTTCACGGTGAAGAGGTGGAAGCGCACCGCGTCGGCGCCGTACTTGGCGAACATGTCCCACGGGTTCACGACGTTGCCTTTCGACTTCGACATCTTCTGGCCCTTGGCGTCGAGCAGGTGGCCGAGGCAGATGACGTTCTTGTAGGCCGGTTCGCGGCCGAGGAGCGTCGAGACGGCGAGGAGCGTGTAGAACCAACCGCGCGTCTGGTCGATCGCTTCGGAGATGAAGTCGGCCGGATAGCCCGTGCCGCCGTCGATTTTCTCTTTGTTCTCAAAAGGATAGTGCCACTGCGCGAAGGGCATGGCGCCCGAGTCGAACCAGACGTCCATGACTTCGGGGACGCGCTTCATTTCCTTGCCGCAGTCGCAGGCGATCGTGACGGCGTCGATGAACGGCTTATGCACGTCGAGCGCGCCCTTGTGGTCGAACGGCCAGTTCGGAACGGTGAACTCGCGGCCGCTGCCCGTGTCCGGATAGCGCGCGCCGAAGTTCTCGAGCACGCCGGCGCTCCACTCGCCGCTCATGGCGGCGTCGAGCACCCAAAGCGGGTCGCCATGCGACACGATGGCGATCTTCTTGCCTTCGTGCGTGCGGTCGTATTCGAGCACGGCCGCGACCATGCGGGCGCGGACGTCTTCGAGCGATTCTCCGCCCTCGACAGGCTTCGTCATTTTTTCTTCGAGCGAGGCGAACTGCTTGCTGTACTCTTCTTCGCTCTTGCCGTTGAATACGCCGACGTTGATCTCGCGCAGGCGCGGATCGAATTTCAATTCCGCTCCGGTAATCTCGGCGAGGAGCTGCGCCGTTTGCATCGTGCGCTTCAAGTCGGAAGCGAAAATGAGATCAATCCCCTCTTCTTTCATTCTCTCAGCCGTCGCGCGCACCGAAGCTTCGCCTTCCGGCGTCAAATGGACTTCGAGATCCGGACGCTCCGGCCAGCACGAGATGTAGCCGTTCTGATTCGACATCGCGCGTCCGTGCCGCACCATGAAGAAGCGGTTCTTACGGAAACGCTTTTCGTTCATCTCAGACAGCGAACCGATCGCCTGCGTCTTGCCGCACTCGCACTCCCAAATCGGCAGCGGCGTGCCCCAGTAGCGGTCGCGCGAAATCGCCCAGTCCTTGATGCCGCGCAGCCATTCGCCGAAGCGGCCTTCCTTGATGTGCGCCGGTTCCCAGTTGATCTTTTCGTTGTTGGCGACCAATTCCTTCTGCAGCTTGCTCATGGCGATGAACCACGAGTCTTTCGGGTAATACAGGAGCGGCGTCGAGCAGCGCCAGCAGAACGGATAGTCGTGCGTGTATTTCTCTTCCTTATAGAGGAGGCCGCGATCAGAGAGATCCTTCACGATCTCCGCGTCGACGTCCTTCACGAATTTTCCGGCCCACGGCGTGATTTCCGGAATGAACGCGCCGTCCAAGCCGACCGTCATGAGCACCGGGAAATCGTGTTCCTTGATGATGTTCATGTCGTCCTCGCCGAACGGAGCCATGTGCACGATGCCGGAGCCATCCGTCGTCGAAACGAAGGAGCCTGCCACGACCCAGTGCGCCGGTTTCGCGAGCGGCAAGAACGAGTAGAGCGGCTCGTATTGCTGACCGACGAGGTCGGAGCCCTTCATCTCTTCCACAATCTCGACGTCTTCCATCAAACTCACGCGAGCCTTCGCCACAAAATAAAAGTCTCCGCCCTTTTTGACTTTGACGTAGTCGAGATCGGCACCGACAGCAAGCGCGGTGTTGGAAGGCAGCGTCCAAGGCGTCGTCGTCCAAGCGAGGAAGTAGGTGTTGGCTTCATCCTTCACCTTGAAACGGACGTAGACCGAGGTCTCCGTCACCTCCTTATAGCCCTGCGCGACTTCGTGCGACGAAAGCGCCGTGCCGCAACGCGCGCAGTACGGGACGATCTTGTAGCCCTTGTAGAGAAGATTCTTTTTCTCGACTTCGGCGACGATGTTCCACACCGATTCGATGAACTCGTTTTTGTAGGTGACGTACGGGTGCTCCAAATCGACCCAGTAGCCCATGCGCTTCGTCATCTTCACCCACTCGTCGAGGTATTTCCACACGGACTCGCGGCACTTCTCGTTGAACTTCTCGACGCCGTAGGCTTCGACGTCTTTCTTGTTCTTCAAACCGAGCTGCTTCTCGACTTCCAATTCAACCGGCAAGCCGTGCGTGTCCCAACCGGCTTTGCGGTCGACGCGGTAGCCCTGCATCGTCTTGAAACGCGGGATCAGGTCCTTGAAGGCGCGCGCCAGGACGTGATGAATGCCCGGCTTGCCGTTGGCTGTCGGGGGGCCTTCAAAGAACACAAAATCACCTTTTGGAGCAGGCTTTTCCAGGGTTTTTTTGAAGATCTGTTTCTCCTCCCAGTCCTTCAAAAGCTCCTCTTCGAGTTGCGGAAAATTGGGTGCGGCCATAGATAAGCAATATAGACCACCTTAATGGGGAAATGCGGGGTTGTAAATGCTGACGGGGTCGTGGTACACCAAGCCAGGATCAAGCAAGGAGATCGCATGTTCGATGATCCGCCTCCAGACATTCCGACCCCGACCCGAGACGACCTGAGACGCGAAGAGGCTGCGCGCGAACGCATGGGCATTCTGCGTGGCGAGTTCAAGCGCCAGATGGCGTACCTCGTGGACTGCGGACTCTTGGATGCCGCCGGGCTTTCTGAGGACGCGTACAAGCGGCGATTGCTCTGGCCGCTCGATTTCGCTCTTTCCCGACTCTACGACGGCACGAACGCTCCGACGTGGGCGGAAGGCAACATTCCGCTCCTGGTCGTCCTGACCGGACACGTCGTTCCTCTGCTCAAGCAGATCACGATGCGGAAGCCTGACCGCCGCGCGGGAAGCTTCGATGGGCGCTTGGCGCTCGATCGGATCCGTACCGCGGATGACACGAGCATCCGCGCGGTCGCCTATCTGGCGATCGACGTCGATCCCGGCGCGCATCGGCAGCTCCCGATCAAGAAACCCGAGGAGCAGGGCGACATCTTCGAGCAGCCGACCCCGCGCAACGAAGCGGAGGCGCTGCTCAAGGCAAACCGCTTCCCATGCACGCTCGAAGAGGGCATTGCGCTCGACACGCATTACGGCGCCAGCTTGCGCGAGCGCTGGAAGAACGACATGGTCTGCCTGCCGGGAACGTCGCACCTTCGCTGGTTCGGCAGCCGAGAGAATACCTACTTCGAAACCGTGGTCTTGGAAGTCGAAGGCTACGGGTCGAATCCCAAAGCCTCCGCGTTCTATACGGAGTTCGGACTCGGCACGTTTTCCGTGAACTTCGGCGACATCGCCTTCGGCGTCGCCTCGTGCGGACAGCGAGCATTCCCCGATCCGTACGATCACGCCGCATAACCGTCTTCACGACGGTCTTTTTTGTATTTTGCCCGTTTTGTCAAGGACGCTATACTGTCGGCATATGATCTATCTCGGTTCCGACCACGCGGGGTACGAGCTGAAAAAGGCCGTCGCCCGCCATCTCGAGGAGTCCGGCGAGGAATATCAAGATCTCGGCAACGTCGAGCTCGATCCGGCCGACGATTACCCGGATTTCGCGTTTGCCGTGGGGAAAGCCGTAGCCGCCGCTCCGAGCGGCGTCGGCATCCTGGTGTGCGGATCGGCCCAGGGCGTCTGCATGGCGGCCAATAAAGTGAAAGGCGTCCGCGCCGTCGCCGCCACGAGCGAAGTCCAGGCCAAGCGCACGCGCGAGCACAACGACGCCAACGTGCTCTGCCTTTCCGGCTGGGACACGTCGACCGACGACGTCAAAGCGATCGTCGACACCTTCCTCGCGACGCCGTTCTCGAGCGAGCCGCGCCACGCCCGCCGGCTCGGAAAAATTTCCGCATTCGAAGACCATGGTTGAGATCATTCCGGCCATCCTGGCCAAGGACGAGAAGGAATTCCGCCGCAAAGCGGAATCGGTTGCCGATCTCTGCGAAACGATCCAAATCGACGTCATGGACGGCGCTTTTGTCGATAACGTGACGTGGGCCGACCCGAAGCGCATCGATCTCATGCGCCTGCCGATGGCCTTTGAAGTGCACTTGATGGTGAAGGACCCGCTCGCGAGCCTCGATGCTTGGTCCGTGGCCGGCTGCCAAAGAGCGATCGTGCATGCCGAAGCCGTCGAGGACGTCGCCGAAGCGCTCCGTCAGATCAAGCTCTACGGCATGGAAGCCGGCGTTTCACTGAATCCGGAAACGAGCGTCGCATCCGTCGAAGAAGCGCTCGCCGAAGCGGATGTCGTCCAGGTCATGGGCGTGCACCCCGGCTGGATGGGACAAGCGTTTCAACCCGTCGCGATCGAGAAGGTGCGGACGCTGCGCGAAAAGTTCCCCGATCTGGTCATCGAAGTCGACGGCGGCGTCGCGGTCGGCATCGCCCGCGAACTCGCGGAGGCCGGAGCCGACCGCCTCGTCTCCGGCAGCGCCGTCTTCAACTCCGGCGCGCCGGCCAAAGCCATCGACGCGCTGCGCGCCGATACCGATTTGGAATGATATGAAGCGCGCCCGCGTACTCGTCCCGGTCTCGCTCGCCGTGCTCGCCATCATGCTCTTCGTCGCTTCGGCAGGCTCTTCCGAACCACGCCAAGCTCCGCTCGCCCCGAAATGGGCACCGCCGGACTGGAAAAGCCCGACCGCTCCCCCGCCGCAACCACACGCGCAAACGCCGCAAAACGCGCCTTGACCAGGGGCGTTTTCCGTTGTACATTGAATCGTCTATGAAAACATTCGCCCGCTTCATCATGACGCTTCTCGCGCCCTATCGGGTCACCATTATCTGGTGTTCCCTGCTTGCGGTTGCGGCGGCGGGCATGGGGCTGCTCTCCCCGATCGTGCTGGGACGGGCAATCGACGCGGCCGGAAAGGGCGGGTCTGTGTGGGCCGTCGTCGGCGGCATTGCCGCGTGGTTCGCGCTCGGACACGGCACGGAACGCCTGCACTGGTTCCTCTACCATTACGGCAACAACATCTCCTACGCGGTCGTCACCCGCTTCAAACTGGAAGCCGTCGCTCAGCTCGTGCGCAAGCCGCTCTCGTTCCATTACGGCCAGCGCGGCGGCGATATCACGGAAAAGCTGACGGAGTTCGAAGGCGAAACGCGCGACGTGATTACTGGCGTCGTCTTCGACCTGTTTCCGGCATTCCTTGCGGTCCTGGCCACGCTGAGTTACTTGGCTTGGCTCGATTGGCGCATCGGCCTCATGCTCACGATCACCGTCGCCGGCGTGATTGCCGATAAAATACTGACGCTCCCGGCCGCCTTGAAGAGCCAGATGACCTGGCGCGCTTCGGCGCGCGAAGTCAGCTCGATCGCTTGGGATGCGATCAAGAATATTTTGGTCGTGAAGTCGACGTCGGGCGAGCAACGCTTGTCTGAGCGTCTGAACGACCTCAAGGCGATCATGCTGAAAGACGTCGCCGCCGACAACCGTTTCGATCAGCGCCAGTTCAACCGGCAGCACCTCATCATCCAAGGCGGTTCCGCGCTCGTCTTCGTGACGGCGCTGCTGCACGTCCGTTCCGGCGCATTCACGTTTGGCCAGTTCGTAACGATCTCGGCCTTGACCATGGGCATCTTCAACTACGTCCGCTGGGTGCAGTGGCAGATGCGCAGCCTCACCCGCGCCACCTCGACGTACAAGAACGTGCGCAACCTTCTCGATCAGCCCGAAGAAGACTACGACTCCGGACGCGCGATCGACCTTCGCGGCGGCATCGAGTTCCAGGGCGTTCGCTACCGCTACCGCCAAGACGTCCCGGTGCTCGAAGACGTGACGTTCGCCGTAAAACAAGGCGAACGCGTCGCGTTGGTCGGAGAATCGGGCGAGGGCAAGACGACCTTGATCGACCTGATCGGCCGCTATCACCTGCCGCAAGGCGGCACGATCCTCTACGACGGCATCGACGCCAAGGACGTGAACCTGACCTCGCTGCGCGCGCAGATCGGCCTCGTGCCGCAAGACCTTCCGCTCCTCCACGAATCGCTCGGCGAGAACATCCGCTACGGCCGGCCGAACGCGACCGACGAAGAGGTGCGCGAAGCGGCGCGCCTCGCCAGCCTCGATACGTTCATCAGCCAGTTGCCGGACGGCTACGACACGCTGGTCGGCGAACGCGGTCTCAAGCTTTCGGGCGGACAGCGCCAGCGCGTCGCCCTGGCACGCGCCTTCCTGCGCAATCCGAAAATCCTGATTCTCGACGAGCCGACCTCGAACCTCGACAGCAAGACCGAGGAAGAGATCCAGCGCTCGCTCGAAACGCTGATGAAGGGACGCACGACGTTCATCATCGCGCACCGCCTCCGCACCGTCCGCGACGCCGACCGCATCCTCGTGATCAAGGGCGGCCGCGTGGTCGAACAGGGACGCCACGACGAGCTCGTCGCGAAGAACGGCGCCTATGCCGCGCTGCTCCGCTCGCAAGGCGGATTGGTCGCTCCGGACGAAATGAAAGAAAAGACCGCCGAGTGATCGGCGGTTTTTATTTGTCGCCCATGAACGGACGGATCGCGCGCCAGTCGACGGCCATCGGATCCCCGTCACAGCCATGCAGTCTGACCAGCACTTCGTCCGTCCCGCATCGGCCATGCGTATCGACAACGACCGTACCGCGATGCTGTTCGGCAACGTGAACGATCTCAGTTCCAGGGACGTAGTCCGCCAGAGCCACATGACCGAAGCGCACGAGCGCCGCTTCGTGGACACCGTTGCCGCGATACTCGATGTCGCGACGCGGCGTCGCGGAGCTTCCTTGCTCGCCGTCGTAGGCGATCGTGATCTCTTCGCGCGGCATGCTGCCGCGAATCAACCAGTGCGGCTCCTCCACCGTCCCGAGCTTGCCAGTTTTGGTGTTGATGACGCGGGTTCCAGCGTCCAAATGCACGTCGTTGCGCATGACTAGCCTCCTGAGAAAATGAGCGTTTGTGTTATACTTTACTTATCATATGTCACACCTCAGCGACAAACGCATCAAGGAGCTGGAGCTCATCGCCAACACGCTCCGGCGCCACGTGATCGAATCGGTGGCGCACGCCGGCAGCGGGCACCAAGGCGGACCGCTCGGCATGGCCGACGTCTTCGCCGTGCTGTATTTCCACACGCTGAATCACGACCCGAAGCATCCCGATTGGGAGGACCGCGACCGCTTGATCCTCTCGAACGGCCACACCTGCCCCATCCGCTACGCCGCCATGGCCGAGGCGGGCTATTTCCCTGTCGAAGAATTGAAAACACTGCGCCGTCTCGGCACGCGCCTCCAGGGACACCCGGAGCGCATCAAGCTTCCCGGTTCCGAAACGACGTCCGGCCCGCTGGGCGCCGGGCTCGCGCAGGCCGCGGGACTCGCCTATGCCGGCAAGATGGACAAGAAAAAGTGGCGCGTCTTTTGCCAAACGTCGGACGGCGAGCACGAAGCGGGCCTCCATTGGGAAGCGATGCTTTTCGCCGGCAAGAACCGGCTCGATAATCTCGTCTGCATCGTCGACCGCAACAACATCCAGATCGACGGGCGCACCGAGGACATCATGCCGCTCGAGCCGCTCCGCGATAAATACGAGGCGTTCAATTGGCACGTCGTCGAGTGCAACGGCAACGACGTCGAAGCGGTCGTGGCGGCATTTGAAGCCACGAAATCCCTGTTCGACAAGCCGATTTGCGTGTTGACCCACAACATCCCTGGCAAAGGCGTCTCGTACATGGAGAACAACTTCCTGTGGCACAGCCAGCCGTTCAAGCCGGGCGAGGCCGATGCCGCGCTCGCCGAGCTCGATGCGACCCGGAAGCAGCTCAAAACCGAACTCGCCAAGCTATGATCCGCAAAGAAGCCAAGCTGGTCGAGCCGCTGCTCGATCCCAAGATTCCGCAAAAGCCAACGCGCGACGGCTACGGCCTCGGCGTCGTCGAAGCCGCCGAGAAGAATCCGAACGTGCTCGTCGTCTGCGCCGATCTGACTGATTCGACCCGCAACGCCGATTTCAAAAAGAAATTCCCAGACCGCTTCGTGCAGGTCGGCGTCCACGAGCAGTTCCTGGCGGCTGGAGCGGCCGGACTCGCCCTGGGCGGAAAAATCCCCTTCATCACGTCGTACGCCATGTTCTGCCCGGGCCGCGCCTGGGAAATGGTCCGCACCAACATCGCGCTGAATGAAACGAACGTGAAGATCATCGGCAGCCACGCCGGCGTCTCGGTCGGACCCGACGGCGCGACGCACCAGGCGATCGAAGACATCGCGATCATGCGCCCGATCCCGGGTATGGTGATCATCGCCCCGTGCGACGCGGTCGAAGCCAAGAAAGCCACGCTCGCCATCGCCGAATACGAAGGCGCCTGCTACGTGCGCTTCGCCCGCGAGAAATCGCCTGTCTTCACCACCGAAGAAACCCCGTTCGAGATCGGCAAAGCCGTGACGCTCCGCTCCGGCAAGGACGTCGCCATCATCGCCTGCGGTCCCCTGGTCTACCAAGCGCTCGTCGCGGCCGAACAGATGGCCGACGAGGGCCTCGACGTCATGGTCGTGAACTCCCATACGATCAAGCCGCTCGACGAAAAAGCCGTGCTCCACGCCGCCGAAGCCTGCGACGCGATCGTGACCGTCGAAGAACACCAGATTACCGGCGGGCTGGGCGGCGCCGTCGCGGAATACCTGGCCAAAGCGCGCCCGACCGTCCAGGAATTCGTCGGCGTCCCGAACGTGTTCGGGGAATCCGGCGAACCCAACGAGCTCCTGCGCCAATTCGGCATGGACGCCCCGGCGATCCGGCAAGCCGTCCGCAAGGCCTATAAGCGCAAAACACAGCGATAAGCAGAGCGCCCCGGAAACGGGGCGTTTGTGTTATACTTTCTGCGAAATCACTAGCTTTTCCCCTATGCAGAAACGCAAGAAACCGTCCGCGTACGACGTTATTTCCATCGGTGACGCCACCCTCGACGTCTTCGTTTCGCTCCAGGAAGCGAACGTGCTGTGCAATCTCCAAAAAGACGTCTGCCAGTTGTGCCTGTCCTACGCCGACAAAATCCCCGTCGAAAAAGTCCAGCGCCTGATCGGCGGCAACGCCGCCAACAACGCCGTGGGTTCTTCGCGCCTCGGCCTGACCGCCGCGTTCTATTCGATCGTCGGCAACGACGAAACGGGCCGCAACATCATGGAGACTATCCAACGCGAGAAGGTGTGCTGCGAGTATGTGCAGGTCGACAAGAAGCAGGAATCGAATTATTCGGTTGTCCTGAACTATAAGGGTGAGCGCACGATCCTCGTCTACCATATCGACCGCAAGTATAAGATGCCGAAGTTCAAGCCGACCAAATGGTTCTACCTGACGTCCATGGGCAAGAATCACATGGATTTCCATATGGCGCTCTTGGCCCATGTGAAGAAAACCAGGGCGCAGCTTGCCTTCAATCCCGGCACGCACCAGCTCAAGCAAGGTCTCGAGAAACTCAAGCCGCTTTTGGCCTCGACCGCCGTCCTGTTCGTGAATAAGGAGGAGGCGCAGCGCCTCGTCGGCACCATCGCCGACATGAAAGAATTGCTCATCGCGACCAAGCGCATCGGTCCCAAGATCGTCGTCATCACCGACGGCGAGAAGGGCTCGTACGTGCATGACGGCGTTTCATTCTGGAAGTGCGGCATCACCGACACGGCCGTCGTCGAACGCACGGGCGCGGGCGACTCGTTCGCAACCGCCTTCATCGCGGCAATGAATCTCGGCAAAGACATTCCCGAGGCGCTCCGCTGGGGCACGATGAACTCCGGTTCAGTCATTCTGAAAGTTGGTCCTCAGGCGGGATTGCTCACCAAAGGCCAAATGCAGTCCTGGCTCAAGAAGTACCCGAGCATCAAGGCACAGACGTTCTAATATGCTGACGACGCTGAAGAAAGTTTTGGCCAAAGCGCACGCCGGCAACTACGCCGTCGGGGCGTTCAACATCAACAACCTCGAAATCCTGCAGGCGATCATGGCGGCTGCGGTCGAAACGCGCTCCCCCGTCATCGTGCAGACGAGCGAAGGCGCGATCGAGTATGCGGGCATGGAGTACCTGAAGGCGATGGTCGGCGTCGCCGCCAAAGCGAACGTGCCGGTCGTGTTTCACCTTGATCACGGCAAGAACCTGGACACGGTGAAGCGGGCGATTCACGGCGGCTACACATCCGTCATGTACGACGGATCATCATTGCCTGACGCGGAAAATATCGCCAACACGAAAAAAGTTGTCGGCTGGGCGAAATGGAAAGGCGTTTCGGTCGAGGCCGAGCTCGGCGCGATCGCCGGCATCGAGGACTTCGTGTCGGTCGAGGAAAAAGACGCGCATCTTACGAACCCTGAAAAAGCCCTGGCATTCGTGAAGGCGACGAAGTGCGACGCGCTTGCGATCGCCGTCGGTACGCAGCACGGCGCCTTCAAGTTCAAGGGCGAAACCGTCCTGGATTTCGAGCGCATTACGGCGATCAAGAAGCTGGTCGACATGCCGCTCGTACTCCACGGCGCATCGGGTATTTCGCCCGACCTCGTCGAGCGCACCAAGACCCAGTGTTCGATCCTCGGCGACTGCGCGCGTCTCGACGGCGCGCACGGCGTCTCGGATGACGCGATCGCCGAAGCGGTCAAGCGCGGCATCAACAAGATCAACGTCGACTCCGATCTCCGTATCGCCTTTACCGCCGCCGTGCGCGAAACCCTGCTCAGCGACAAGATGGCGATCGATCCGCGCAAGATCGTCGGACCCGCAAAAACGCTCATGACCGAGGTCGTCAAACATAAGATGGAACTCTTCGGATCGGCTGGAAAGGCCTAACCGTACCACCCCGGCGGAGGCCGGGGCCCAGCCTCTAACAATTCGCCCATTTCTCGTCCTGGATCCCGGCTTTCGCCGGGATGGAAACATATGTCAACCATTCTCGTCACCCGCAAGATTCCCAAGATCGGACTTACGCTCCTCAAGGAGGCCGGACACAAGGTCAAACTCTACAACAAGAGCACGGCGATGCCGCGCAAAGCGATGCTGCAGGCGGTCAAAGGCTGCGACGCCATGCTTTCGCTTCTCACCGACAAGATCGACGAGGAGTTCTTCATCGCCGCGGGCATGCAGCTCAAGATCGTGGCGAACTATGCCGTCGGCTACGACAACTTCGATCTCAAAGCATTCAAAAAGCGCGGCGTGCTCGCGGCGAATACGCCCATGGTGCTGAACGTCGCTGTGGCCGAACACGCGATCGCGCTCATCATGGCTGCCGCCAAGCGCTTGGCTGAAGCCGACCGTTTCGTGCGCGGAGGCAAGTACAAAGGCTGGGAGCCGGAGCTGCTGCTCGGCACCGAGTTGGCCGGAAAGACCTTGGGCGTCCTCGGTCTCGGACGCATCGGCGCGGACGTCGCGCGGCGCGCGGCAAAGGGTCTCGATATGAAGGTGCTGTACTTTGACGTGAAGCGCAATGAAGCGTTCGAGAAAGAACTGGGCGCGACCTACGCGACTGCCGAAGAGCTCCTGAAAAACTCCGACGTCGTTTCGGTCCATGTCCCCTTGCTGCCGACGACGCGCCACCTGATCGACGCGAAGAAGCTCAAGCTGATGAAGAAAACCGCGATCCTGGTGAACACGTCGCGCGGCCCGGTCATCGACGAAAAAGCCTTGGTCGCCGCGCTCAAAGCAAAGCGCATCGCCGCCGCAGGACTCGACGTCTTCGAGTTCGAGCCCAAACTCGTGCCCGGACTCGCAAAGCTGCCAAACGTCACCCTGACGCCGCATACGGCCTCGGCGACCACCGAAGCGCGCGACGCCATGGCAAGAATCGCCGCACAGGGCATTATCGACGTCCTGGCCGGCAAAACGCCAAGCAACCTCGTTCCCCTTCCCTGAACGCAAACGCCCCTGACGACACGTCGGGGGCGTTTTGCTATGCTCGTAGGAGGAGGTCTGTCATGCAGCGCATGTTCCTCTTGCTCCAGTATCCCTCGGAAGCCGAGGCGTGGATCGAGCAACTTCCGCATACGATCGAGGTCAGGGCGGACGACGCGCACGACGGAACGCTTCACATCGTGATGTACTACAAGCTCCACCGCATCGACGCGTCCCGCACGACGATCGCGCTGGCTGCCTGGTCGTACGAGCACGACGCGAACGGGCGCATCATGGCGATCACGTTCTCCGGCCATCGCGACGACGACATCTACGTCGAGCTCTACAATGCCATTCAGGTGATCGGCGCGTTCGCGGAGCGTCCGGCGGCGCCGGAACCGTACCACCTTGGATTGACCCAGTGCGCCAGGTGGCTGCTCCACTATCTCGACGAGAAGGAGACGGGCCTGCGCGAAGCGCTCACGCACCCGTTTCCCAACCCGCTCTTCTGAGCGGTTTTTTATTACGGTTGCTTGATCCTGAGGCCGTCATGCGCGAGCGTCAGTTTCAAGTGCGGAGCATGTTCTCTCGCATACGCCTTGAGCGCGCGTTCCGCCTCGGCATGCGGAGGATAGGTGTGCCCAGTCTGCGTCAGCACGAGATGTTCGACGCCGAGCCACTGCGCATACTTGATCGATTTATCCGGCGTGAGATGCCCCCGATATTTTTGCGCGAACCAGAAGGCCGCGTCGAGCACCAGCGTGCGCACGCCCTGAAGATGCTTCAACGATTGCGTCGGAATTGAAGCGACGTCGCTGGCATACGCCAGCTTGCCGATGCGGAAGCCGAGCGTGGGGAATCCCGGCTGGAGGCTGTGGCGCATGCGCAGGAAACGCGTCGAAAGCGCCCCGATCTTGGCCGTACCTCCGGATTTTACGAAGCGGTATTCAAGGCCCGAAAACGTCCCGTAACGCTTCTGCGTTGGCAACTCGGTATAGACAGGCAGAACCCGCCCGGTCGTCGAAGCCCAATCGGCCAGCGTACGAAGTCCGCCGGCGGCATCGAGATGGGCATGCGTGAGAAGCGCCGCGTCAATGTGCTGTACGCGGTGGGAAGCGAGCTGGTAGCCGATGTCCGGCCCCGCATCCAGGAGAATCGAAGTTTCGCGGAAACGCAGGAGTGCCGCCGAGCGCAAGCGGCGGCTTTTCGAATGGGGTTTCATGCCGTCCCGACAAAGCGCGTCGTCGTGCCCCATGCGCGGAATGGCTTCGGCCGGCCCGGTTCCGAGGAACAGGAGTTCCATAGCTGCTTCCAGCATACCCTTTGGCCACCTTGACCGCCAATCGGAAATACGCGTATGGTGAATGCGCGTCACAATGCAGGAGGCGTCCATGCTCACGTTCACGCTGTGTGAAAAATGCGGCAAGCACGGGCGTTTCACTGGCACGCCCGACGAAGCCGCTGTCGAAGTCGGCAGTAAATGCCTCGCGATGGTCATCCTGGATGCCGCCGTTATGGCCGGTGGGGTGCCGAGCGAAGAGATTCAGGGATTCGTCATGACGATCTTGAACTCCAAGATGGCTGATGTCGAAGACATCCGCGATGTGGACGGCCAAGACGGCGCAGAAACGTACATCGATCCGGAACTCCGAGAACACATCGCGATCTGGAACCAAGCCGCGATCTGGACCAATGACCGCAAGCTCTTCGCCCTCTCCGATTTCCACGACTACGTCGAACTGCTCAAGACGCCAGCGCGTCGCAGCACGCCGCCGCAGCCAAACTGACTGCGGTTTTTTTATTGACGAAGAGGCCTTTATTGTCTAAGGTAGTCCCGTTATGGGCCGCTAGCTCAGCTGGTAGAGCGCCGCCTTTGCAAGGCGGAGGCATCCGGTTCAAGTCCGGAGCGGTCCACCAAAAAACCCCGCATACGCGGGGTTTTTTGTTTCAAATCGAGAGTTGGTAATCCTTCGCGAGCAGCGCCAGCGAGACGTAGAGGTGCGCCGTCTTGCCGGGCCAGTCCTGGCGCTTGGCGACAATCTCCTTCGCGGCTTTCCAGTCGACCAAACCGTTATTGTTCTCGACGGCGCCGAGCGTATCCAGAAACATCTCGCGGTACCGCGCGTCGTACCATTCCTGGATCGGCGAGCGCCAGCCGGTTTTGTCTTCGCGCTTCGTGATGTAGTCGGGCAGCTTGCCGAGATAATGCGCGCGAAGGAACGGCTTGTTGACCACGCCGCTCCCGACATAATCTTTCGGTTTCAAGCGCGCGTCCCAGTGCAAGCGGAACGGATGATACGCGAGCGGCGAACGCAGCTCGAGGCTCTGGCTCATGAACAGCTTGTCGGAGCGGATAAAGTTCTCGCCGCCCATCCAGAGGACGCGGTCGCGCGCCATCATCTGGTAAACCGAATCACCGTTCGCGCCGTGGGTCTCGAGATACGGCGCGACGGTCTCGTGGACGTAGCCTGCGAGCCCGGAAGACGGTTCCCGCAGGAACCGCTTGGTGAAGGCTCTGAGAGCCAGCCATCGGTCATCCAGGCGATCGTAGCGGTATTTCACGCGGGAATGGCGGTTCTTGAGCAGGTTGAAGAGCCAGGGGGTCATAAGCAGCTGCATCCGGTCGATCCGGCGGCTCTCCTTATAGTGCGGGTAGCCGGCAAAAAGCTCGTCGCCGCCGTCCCCCGAAAGAATGACGCGGTTCCGATCGCCGCGCATGCCCTCGCGCTTCGCGATCTGCAAGTAGGCGGGCAGGCTGACGTTGTAATTCGGTTCTTCGATCAATCGATACGCTTCAAGAAAGTTCTGAAAAAATGTTTCTTTTGTCACGAGCACTTCCGTGTGCTTCGTGTGATAATCGTTTGCCAAACGCGCGGCGAGATCGGCATCGAGGTTGAACTTCGCGTTGCAGTCGACAAAGCGGGTCGTGTAGGTGCGGATTTCATGGCCGAGCTTGGCCATCTCGTGCACCAAGAGCGAAGAATCGAGGCCGCCGGAAAGATTGATGGCGACGGGTTGTTTGCTCTGCAGATGCTCCTCAATGAGCAGCTTGAACGCTTCGTCGGGATCTTCCGGAAAATAGTCGCTCGATGATTCGCCGAAATATTCCGTCGTGAGCGTCTTGGTCCGAAGATCGAAAGAGGCCCACTGATTCAAATTGAGCTTCCGGATGTATTTGAACAGCGTCCGTACGCCCGGGATGTACCCGAGCGAAGCCGCGATTGCCACCGCCTCCTCATCCGGCGCACGGTCAACGTCCGAATGTGCCAAAATCCCCTTCAACTCCGAACTCCAAATAAAACGTCCGTCCTTGGCGTAATAATAGAGAAGCTTTTGGCCGCTCGGGTCGCGATACAAGCGCACGATCCCTTCCGCCGCGTTATAGAGAGCGATCGCATACATGCCGTGAATACGGCGCGTAAAATTCCATCCCTCGCGTTCGATAACCGCGTGCAGCAGCGTCGTGTCCAAATCGACGCCCTCGAATTCCGACCCCAAGAACGCCTTGAGCTCGCGCGTATTGTAGAGCTGCCCGTTGAACGCCAGCACCCAAGGAGACCCCGGACTGCGCACCGGCTGGCGGGAAACGTCGGACGCGTCACGGATCGAAAGCAGGATGTGGCTCAAGCTCAGGCGCCCATCATCAAACACCCCCGCGTAGTCGGGACCGCGATGCATCAAGACGGCGTTCATATTCGCCATGACACTCTTGTTCGTACCGACGAATCCGTTGATCCCGCACATAGTCTCTCTATGTGTACACGAAATGCGCGCGCGTGACTATCCCCAACCAAAACAAAATCCGCCCTTTCGGGCGGATGTTGTTGTTACGGCTGGGTCGCGGTCGCGGACTCCGTGGCGTTGGCTTTCAAAGCTGCCTTGAGCTTTGCGCGAGCTGCTTCGGCAGCAACCTTGAACTCCGCTTTAGCCTTTTCAACGGCGTTGCGGCGGGCTTCGGCCAGGGCACGGGCGTTCGTGCCGACTTTCTCGACAGCCTGCATGTCGGTGCGGAACTTGGCATGCGCAGCGCTCAAGCTTGCCTTGAGCGTGGCGACAACCGAAGCGCTGTCGACATCGGCGGCGCAGTCCGCTTTGGCCTTATCGAAAGCGGCTCTCACGGAAGCCTTCAGGGCGTCCGCAGCGGCCTGTACGGCCGTCTTGCGGTCGCTGACGGCCTTATCAAGACCCGTCCGAAACGCGGCCGTCGCCGTATCAATCGCGCCCTGGCGCGCGTTAAAGGCGGCTTGCATGTCGAGTTTGAACTGAAGGACGGCGGCTTTCTGCGCGTCCGCTTCTGCCTTTGCTTCGAGCTCGATCAGGAGCTTGTCCCAGCGTTCGCTCCAATTCTCACGTCGTTCAACGGCATTCTCTCTGTGTTCGGTTCGGCGATCATCGATGCGCGTTTTGCGCTCATCGCGACGCACGTCGAGCCTTGAGCGAAGTTCTCCGAGGCGCGTTTGAAGCTGCTCTGACGCCTGCGTGATGCGCGCGCAGGCGTTCGGCGAGCCTTCGGCCCGAACCCGCAGATCAGCGTTCACGTCGCCGCGCATTTCAACCGCGAACGCGGGCAGGACGGACGTGAGGAGCAGTACGACTCCGGCCGCCGCGCCGGTGGCCAGACGCTTAGAGTTCACTTTCGACATAGGTGTTGCCATACGCTTTTAATTCAGCGTCGTCGTTGGCGACGACGTCCGCATCTTGGTTTTCCTCAAGCTCCATTCTTGTCGACGCGTCGATTTCAGCGAGCGCTGCGTCGACGGCCGCGTCGACGCTTGCGTCGAGCGAGGCTCCCTCCCCCGTCTTTTCCCCGGCTTCCATGCCGGTTTCTGCCTCAAGCGAGGCCTTCTGATCGACGGAACCGGCGCACCCCGCCCCTACGAGGAGCAAGACGGAGGCCGACGCCAACCAGGATTTCCAGTTGTGTACCATACCGTATGATGATGAATGAATTCTATGCCCATCGTAGCATAGACGAAACATCGGTTTCATCCTTACAATGATGGCATATGAACTCACCTCAATTGACCGAGTACGTGCGCCAGCGTCTTGCTGCCGGCGAAGCAAGCGACACGATCCGAGAAGAACTGAAGCGTACCGGTTGGTCGGAGGCCGATATCCATGCGGCCATGAGCGCGCCTGCTGCGCCCGCCGCTCCGAGCGCGCCCGCAACCCCTGCCGTAACGTCTGCGGCGCCAAAACGCTGGGGTCTGCTGATCGGCATCGTCGCTGGCATTCTTGTGCTCGCTGGCGGCGCATCCGCGACCTATTTCTTCTTTCTCAAAGAAGACCCCGAGAAGGTTTTGGCCGCGGCGCTCTCCGGCACGATGGATATAAAGGCCTTTGAGTTCGAATCGAGCCTTCGCGTCGAGGCGACGACGAGCGCAACGGGAGCTGGCGCCGAGGCGCTGCTGCCCGTTTTGAGCGACGACGCGGCTTCCGTCAAACTGTTACTGACGGTGAACGGAGCGATCGATCACGCTGATCGCACCAAGCCGAAATCGCGCTTCGATATGAAGCTCGCCAGCACGTCCTTGGCAAACGGCTCCCCCATCCTCGGCCTCAGCACCCGCCAACTCGAAGACGCGACCTATCTCAGTCTCACGGAGGTTCCTTCGAACATGTTCATCGACCTCTCGCCGATCGCCGGGGTCTGGGTGAAGATCGATCCGAAAGGCTTGGCAAAGCAGTTCGTCGGTACCGCGACTACGGAGGAGGCTCCCGCACCGAAAGAAACCATCACCGAAGAGCAAAAGGCAGAGATCCGCGCAGCCTTTATCGAACTCAGGCCGGTGCGCGTCAAAAAAGCCTTAAAAGACGAGGATGTCGATGGCGTCGCTTCAAGGCACTATCAGCTTGCCGTCGACCAGGAGGCGCTCGAGGCCTTCGTGTTTCGGATGCAGGGCATCATGAACGGCGAGGCTTCGCTGGCCTACGAGAAGTTTGTTGATGACTATGAACGCTACTCGAAAGAGGTCACGGTAACCTCGTCCGAAATTTGGATCGGCAGGGAAAGCGGTTTGCCGACGCGCGTACTGCTTCAGATGACCGGCAGTGCGACCGAAGACGTTCCGGCCGACGGCACCATGACATTCGACGTGAAGTTCAAGAACATCAATCAAACGCCGGTGATCGAAGCGCCGGCAGAATCGAAAACGTTTGAAGAAATTTTTGGGCAGCTCATGGGCGGTCTCGCAGCTTCGTCAACGGAAGGTGGGAGCGGCGCGAGCGTCGTTTCAGAAATACGACAGATCCAGACGGCTTTGGAACTGGCCTATTCGGAAACGAACAGCTACCCCACTCCCGCTTCCACCGAGCTCATTGACCAAACGAATGCCGTGCTGTGCCTGATCGGCAACAAGAGCGCTTGGACGAGCACGCGCGCCAACTGCACGGGCACCGTCTACGGCGATTTCACCGGGGAACTCTCTGTGGAATCCGAAGCTCCGTACGCCTACGCTGCGGCGGCAGGCGGCCAGCGGTACGAACTTCGATTTATGATGCCGGAGGACGCCGGTGATCTCGAAGCCGGTCCGCATTGCGCTCATCCCGACGGCATCTCACCGGGTAACGAATGTATCGCCGACCGGGATCTCGACGGCTTGAGCGACGATGACGAGCGCCGATACGGGACGAATCCGTCCATGTCGGACACGGACGGTGACGGTTTCAGCGATGGCGAGGAGGTGCGGGGCGGGTACAATCCGAACGGGGCAGGAAAGCTCTGAACACCTATGAAAAACCTTCCACAACCGACGGAAATACGGCCCTGGGGCGCGTTCCAGAACATCTTCGAGGGCCAGGGCTTCCTCGTGAAACTCATCGAAGTAGCGCCCGGCCACCGCCTCAGCCTCCAGCGCCATTTCAAGCGTGAAGAATCATGGATCGTTATTTCCGGACGCGGCACGTTTGAACTTGAAGGCAGCGAGCACGCGATCGCGGAAGGCGACGTTGTGAAAGTCGGCATTCAACAAACGCATCGCGTGAAGAATAACGGAACCAAATCACTTTTGATTCTTGAATTACAAAAAGGCGAATGTCGTGAAGACGACATTGAACGTCTTGCCGACGACTATAAGCGTGTCGCGTGAAATTTATCCACAGTTGCGTCGTTGACGCGCTCTCGCGAAAAAAAATTGTGGTATACTATGGACGTACGAGGATCGCATTAAGCGATCGATATCGTTAAAGAGGAGGTGATTCGAATGGCAAAGAAGAAGAAAGCCGCGAAGAAGGGTGGTAAGAAGAAGGCGGCGAAAAAGAAGAAGAAGATCTAAGATCTTCCGAAAAGAAAAACTTCCGCCCCATGCTTGCGGAAGTTTTTCTTTTTTAGAATTTTTTTTCACGCATCAATCGTTCCGCAATCTCAAGCTGCTCAAGCGTATTGATACCGAGCGCCTCCTCAGGCGCGATCGGCACCGTCATGACGGAGACGCCGTCCTCAATCGCCTTCGAAAGCAGCGCCGTCAGATAATACTCGCCCTGGGCATTGTCCGTGGTCAGCGTCGCCAAGCTTTTCCACAGCCAATCGGCCTTAAAACAGTAAAAACTGGGGAAAATTTCACGGATCGCCAAAACGTCCGGGCTGGCGTCCTTTACCTCGACGATGCGGGCGACCGTACCGTCCGCGCCGCGTACGATGCGTCCGAAATCAGCAAATGGCTTTCGCCAGCCCTCGTAGTCAGGGACGGTCACCGTGCCGATCGTCAGCGTGGCCGCGCTCGCGAGGTGCGTATCCGCGATTCTGCGCACCGAAGCGGCCGTGGTAAACGGCTGGTCACCGACCAGCACCATCACGTCGTCGGCGGCGCCTTCGAGCAGCGCCTGCGCGCGGCGCACTGCATCGCCAGTCCCCTTGGTTTCAGTCTGCAACGCGTACTCGCAGCGGTCTCCAAAGATGTCTCGTACCTTCTCCGCCAAATGACCGACAACCACGACCGGTTTGGCGTCGACGCCGGACGCAATGACGGCCTCAAGCACGTACCAAAGCATCGGTTTGCCCAGTACTTCATGCAGGACTTTGGGAAGGTCTGATGGACCCATGCGCTTGCCTTTTCCGGCAGCCAGAATAACAGTGCGAATCATAGTGCCAGGATGATACGCCTTTAAAGCTGCCGTGGCAATACGCGGTAGGACCCGCAACGACGGGTCCTGCGAGCCCTATTCAACCGTGACGGATTTTGCGAGATTTCGAGGCTTGTCGACATCGAGTCCTTTGGCAACGGCGGTTTCATAAGCGAGCATCTGGAGCGGAATAACGGACAAAATCGGCTGAACGAGCGGGTGCGTCGTCGGGATCTCGAGCGCGTTGTCGGCGGCCCGGCCGAGCGTTCTGAGGCCCTCGGGCGTCGTGACGGCAAACGTCTTGGCGCCGCGTGCCCGGACTTCTTCCAAATTGTTTTTCACCTTCTCGAATACGGCGTCGTGCGGAGCGAGCGCTACGACCGGGAACCCCGCTTCGACCATGGCGATCGGCCCGTGCTTCATTTCGCCGGACGCATAGCCTTCGGCGTGCAGATAGGAAACTTCTTTCAGCTTCAGCGCGCCTTCAAGCGCGATCGGATAATGCAGCGTGCGCCCGAGATACATGACGTGGCGTTTTTCGGAAAGCTGGGACGCCCACTCGGCAACCTGGTCGCGGGACCGCAGCACGCGCTCAATCTGCATCGGTAGGAGCTCAAGCGCCTTTGCAATCCGCTCCGCTTCATCCGGCGGCAGACCGCGCTCACGCCCGAGCGCCAGGGCGAACACGAGGAAGACCGACAGCTGCGATACGAACGCTTTTGTCGAAGCCACGCCGATCTCAGGTCCCGCGTGGTTATAGATGCCGGCATCGACTTCGCGGGCGATGGTCGAACCGACCGCATTCACGATGCCCATGGTCATCAACCCCGCGTTCTTGGCGAGACGGAGCGCGGCGAGCGTGTCGGCCGTTTCGCCCGATTGGCTGACGGCCAGAAGCGCCGTGCGGCTTGGCATGACGGGTTCGCGGTAACGATACTCGGAAGCGAGATCGACGGAGACGGGGATCCTGGCCAAGCGTTCGATCATTTGTGCGCCGACGAGGCTGGCGTAGTAGGCCGAACCGCAGGCGATAATCTGAATGCGGCGCATATCCTTAAGTGCCGCGCGCAGATCGCTGAAGGCACCGAGCGTTACGCCTCCGTCGGAAGCCAGGCGTCCGCGGAGCGCCGATCGCACCGTTTCAGGCTGCTCATGCATCTCCTTCAGCATGTAATGCGCAAAGCCGCCCTTCTCGATTTCTTTCTCAGTCCACTGAATTTCCTGCAGCGCTTTTTCCACCGGCGCGGCCTGCAGCGTCGTCACTTGCACGCCCGAGGCGTCGAGCCGCGCCATTTCTCCGTCATCGAGATACATGACGTTGCGCGTCGTGCCGACGAGCGCTGACGGGTCCGAGGCGACGAGCGTCTCCCCCGTTCCGATGCCGATCACGATCGGGCTGCCGAGGCGCGCCACGACGATTTCGCGCGGATGCGCCGCATGCATGACGGCGAGACCGTATGTTCCTCGCAGATGCCTGAGCGCCGCCCGCACCGAAGCGGACAGGTCGTTTTCATGGTATTCCTCGATCAGGTGCGCCAACACTTCCGTGTCCGTTTCTGAGACGAAGCGATGTCCGCTTTTTTCAAGCCAGAGCTTCAATTCTGAAAAGTTTTCGATAATGCCGTTATGTACCACGGCAACGGCGCCGGAACAATCGGCGTGCGGGTGCGCGTTGGCCTCAGTCGGCGGCCCGTGGGTGGCCCAGCGCGTATGAGCGATTCCGATCGTCGCCGTATCATCGACCGTCTGCTCCACACGCTCGATCAACCGATCAAGCCGTCCTGAGGCTTTGACGATCCGAAGTCCGTCCGTACCGGGCGTCGCCACGCCGGCAGAATCATATCCCCGATATTCAAGAGAACGCAGCCCGCGGATCAGGATGGGGAGAGCGGGGCGCGTTCCGATGTATCCGACGATTCCACACATAGGTACTTCCAACGTACCCGCTCTGAGGCGCTTTATCAAACAACAAAAAAACCGGCCTAGGCCGGGTTTACTCCATGTGGTCAATCCACCACCGCATTGCGGCATTCGGATCGTCCGTGAAGTCGAAGTGATAGATCCAGCGCCGCTGGTAGCCATCGATAGAAAGCTCGAGGAACGACGTGTCGGTGTCGAGGATCGTGCCGAGCGCGCCCGTGCCTTCGGCATAGAAGACGATCTTGAACATCCGCGAGAACAGCGGAAACTCATTCGCGACTTCTTCGACGTGCCGATAGCGCCTCACTTGGCCGTTGTCGCGGTCCCGAACGACCATATGCGTCTGCATGTGGGCGCCGGTAATCGTGGACGTATGATCTTGCAGCGCGTTCTTCGCGTGCAACTCGCCCTTGAGCTTGCGGCCGTCAGGGAGTTTCAGCGTGAAGGACTGCTTCATCTCCACCAGCTCGTCCTTGTAGTTGGAGAAGAGCAGGCATTGGAAGACGACGCGCGTCCCTGTGGTCTTGTCGGTCAGGATCTCGCAGAACTCGCCGAGGAACGTGAGCGCCTTCGGTTTGTTCTGGGGGCCGACGATGGTGTGCTTCACCTGCACGCGCGTTTCCTTGCGTTTGATCACGAGGAGCAGCGGTGCACGTCCTTCTTCCGGATTGTCCGCCTTCGGATCATGGAGCGGGTGTAGAACCGTTCCGCGCGCGCGGAACGTATTCGGGGCACAAGCGCCCAGGATCAGGACAAGGCTAAGGATGGGCCACAAACCCTTACCACTAAACCGCATGGCTGCCCTCCTCGAAGAACTGGATCCACCATACGCGAGAGGGTTTTTCTTGGCAAATGAAAATCCCCTGCGCAGGCAGGGGATGGTCGGGACTCAGATATCGATGATCGTCACTCCCCGATCCTTATCTTCGTCCTTCTTTTCCGGCTGAGGTTCCGGCGGGGGCGGCGGAAGGGGCGGCGGAGCATGGTGCTCATCCTTACGGCGCCGCTTCTCTTCCTCCTCTTGGATTTTCTTGATGATCCAGGGATCGAGCATGGGCGCCTCCATATGTGGCATGGTCTATTTTGAGATTACATGACGAGCGGAAGGGCCGCAAGCATCGCCGCATTCAAAACGGCCACCCAAGCGACAAAGCCGTTTACGGTTCGGTCGTATTTTTTCCAAAATGGAAGCTCAGGCGGCACATGAATCGCCTCGCACACGCAGAGCTCACCCACGCACAGGCACGTCGCCATACCTTTTGTTTGAGTTTCTTTTCCGAAATAAAACGGACTCGCGCAATCAAAAGCCGAGTCCGTCCAAAGTCGAAATCAGGGTGGAAGGTTCTGGCTCTCTATCGCTGAAGACAGTATAGCATTTTTTTCAACGAGAATCAAGCGCCAAAAAAAAGGAAGAGCCGCCCGCTTGAGATGCGCGAGACGGCTCTGTGCAACGTGAGCGCTACGTTGCGAACGACGCGTTGTGTGTCCGGGCGCGTGCCGGATGCCTTCTTGCCGTGCGAACGGCGGTGTCGGATCCTCTCCGGATGACTTCGGCGGCTCAAGTCGCAGCATGGCGCACTCGAGCGGCCTCACGTACATCAGACACTGGATCGACCTTCATCGAAGGCGGTTGCGTCGATACGGATCTCAGGGTTCATGCCTTACCTGAATGGCGTCGCGGCAGGCCGCGAATGATCCGAATCGGCGTCGTTCGAGAGGGCTGTATTCGTGCCTCTCGCGATATGTAGGCCGGATGGCAACTACAGAAAGTGTGCTTGGATGCTCTTCACGGTTCCTCCGTGGCAGGTGGTGGCATGTGCCACGAGGCGTTGGCGGACGTCTTTTGTCCGCCCCGCGTCGTGGCTGTCGCCGGCGCCGATGTCGAGCTAGAAGGTGGTGTAGAAGACGTGCTTCGACGGGTCCTTCATGGGATCTCCTCCTGGAGCGTTACGGGTGATGGCTGCCTTACGGCGGCCGGTAATAGCCCAAACTCTAGGTATCCGGGCCAGGAGCGCCGTCGCTCCTAAGCCATTCCGGGGGTTCAAGCGTGGGCCGCTTCCCTTGTCCTCTCCCAAGGTTTCCACCAAGGGACAAAGGCTAGACTATCATTTCTATCCGGAATTGTCAAGAGTCCCGGACAAATAAAAAGACGGCTGATCGGTTATCAGCCGCCGAATGACAGCGGGAGAAGCTCGCGGATCGAGCAGAGCCGGAGCTCCTTCGAGACCGGATCGGGTACGATCACGTCGATGTCGTGGCGCGTCCCCATCACCCACTCGTAGATGTCCTGCCGGCACTTGCCGCAGGGCGTAACGACGGGCGCTTGATCTGGCGGCGAGGCATGCATCGCCCCAACAGCCACGATCATCTGCATCTCGCCGTACCCCGCCGCGCGCATGGCGGAAATGGCAGACCCCTCGGCATGCGTCACCAGGTAATCGACGGTCTCGATGTTCACCCCCGTGAAGATGTGCCCTCTGACGAGAAGCGCGGCACCGACTTGAAACTTCGAGTACGGTGCGTGCGCATATCGGCGAGCATCGCGTGCAGCCGTGAGCAACGGCTCGACCATCTCCGCAAATGAGCTATCATCGACCGAACGTAACGTCGGCGGCATCAGATCCTCCTTTTTTTTGACACGCGGACTTTTGCACGAAACTTCCTGCAAGTCAAGATAAAGCAAAAACTCCTCTTTCGAGGAGTTTTTACATAAACCGGCACTGACTTACTTTCGCAGGACCGAGTTGGGTCCAACTATCATCAGCCCAATACAGCTTAACTTCCGAGTTCGGGATGGGATCGGGTGTGACCTGTACGGTAGAAGCACCGGAAACGTTACCACTAGGTATCGTATCGCCTTGATTTACCGGCTTTCGCCGGGACAACAAAGAATACAGAATGATGACGTTTCCGATTCCGAAAGATTGCTCTCTCGGACGGATTTTTGGGTAGAAAGTACTAGTCCTTCTTACGAACTTGCGTTCGCTCGAAGCACTCGTGCTTCAGTAGTTGTAGAGATGATCTATTAGTATCGCTCAGCTCAAACCTTTGCAGGTCTTACACTTGCGACCTATCAACCTACTCGTCTCGTAGGGATCTATGAATACTAATCTTGGGGACGGCTTCACGCTTATATGCTTTCAGCGTTTATCCGTGCCGAATGTCGCTACCGAGCAATGCCCCAGGCGGGACAACTCGTACACAAGAGATTCGTGCTTCCCGGTCCTCTCGTACTAAGGAAGCGCCCCCTCAATATTCTACGCCCGCAGTGGATAGGAGACCGAACTGTCTCACGACGTTCTGAACCCAGCTCACGTACCGCTTTAATTGGCGAACAGCCAAACCCTTGGGGCCTTCTTCAGTCCCAGGATGCGATGAGCCGACATCGAGGTGCCAAACCGGACCGTCGCTATGGACGCTCGGGTCCGATCAGCCTGTTATCCCCGGAGTAGCTTTTATCCGATGAGCTTCGACCATCCTATATTGGATCGTCGGATCACTAACTTCCGCTTTCGCGACTGCTCGACTTGTAGGTCTTGCAGTAAAACAGGCTTGTGCGTTTGCGCGTCCAGCCCGATGTCTATTCGGGCTAAGCCTATCTTTGTAAACGCCTCCGCTACTTTTTAGGAGGCGACCGCCCCAGTCAAACTACCCGCCAGATACTGTCCTTCCGAAGCCATTCCGCATCAGAAGTGAGAATTAAAACATTTCAAGGGTGGTGTCTCATCGTCGCCTTGCGGCTCCCACCTACTCTGAACATGAAACGTCCTAATCCAATATCAAGTTGTAGTAAAGCTTCACGGGGTCTTTTCGTCCAGCTGCGGGTACAGCGCATCTTCACGCCACTTGCAATTTCGCCGAGTCCATCGTTGAGACAGTTTCTCTCTCGTTATGCCGTTCGTGCGGGTCGGAACTCACCCGACAAGGAATTTCGCTACCTTAGGACGGTTATAGTTACCGCCGGCGTTCATCAGCGCTTCAGTTCAAAGCTTCGCCGGAATAAATTCTGGCTAACCTCTCCCTTTAACGTTCTGACACTGGCCAGGCATCAGCCCCTATACATCGCCTTGCGGCTTTAGCAGGGACCTGTGTTTTTGGTAAACAGTCGGAAAGAAGACGCTCGCTGCGGCCCCATCTATCTCTCCTTGCGGAGTCTTCGATGTGGCAGGCCTTATACCGAAGGTACGGCCACTTTTTTGCCGAGTTCCTAAACGATGGTTATCTCGTTCGCCTTGGCACACTTGTGCCCATCCACCTGTGTCGGTTTCCGGTACGGGTTCTCATGACTTAACCCTAGAAGTTTTTCTGGTCACCACCTTTTCTCGAATTTCCAGCGGTAAAGCCGAATTTCGACCACCCTTTCCTTTGTGACAGCGGATTTGCCTACTGTCGGATCGGGCTTCTCGACGCGCATATCCATAGAGCGCTCGAGATCTGGCGATGCGTCCCTCCATCGGACGCCATGAGAAGTGCAGGAATATTAACCTGCTCATCCATCAGTTACCCATTTCTGGTTGGCCTTAGGACCGACTAACCCTGGGACGATTTGCGTTGCCCAGGAAACCTTGGATTTACGGCGTCGGAGGTTTTCACTCCGATTTGTGCTACTTATGCCAACATTCTCACTTCCCAACGCTCCACCGGCCCTTACGGGTCCGACTTCACTGCTGTTGGGAATGCTCCCCTACCGATTGCAGATTTGACTCCGCAATCCCACGACTTCGGTACTACATTTAGCCCCGGTATATTTTCGGTGCCAAACAACTCGACCAGTGAGCTGTTACGCTTTCTTTAAAGGATGGCTGCTTCTAAGCCAACCTCCTGGTTGTTTGAGTCGTAAGACCGCCTTTTACACTTAATGTAGATTTAGGGACCTTAGTCTGTGATCAACGGCTGTTTCCGTTTTGACCGATGGAGCTTAGCCCCCATGGTCTGACTGCTGGGAAGTGCATGTGGTATTCGGAGTTTGGTTGGGAACCGTAGGATTGCTCCACCGGTTCCCATTCAGTGCTCTACCCCCACATACATATTGACCAGCGCTAGCCCTCAAGCTATTTCGGGGAGAACCAGCTATCACCCAGTTCGATTGGAATTTCTCCGCTAACCACAAGTCATCGCAAAGTGTTGCACAGCTTACGCGTTCGGCCCTCCAGTCCGCTTTCGCAAACCTTCAGCCTGCTCATGGTTAGGTCACCGGGTTTCGGGTCCAGTCTGCGCCACCTTTCAACATCTTGGCACCAGCCAGCACGAGGCCGACCGGAACCAAGAGTTGAATACGCCCTATTCAGGCTCGCTTTCACTTCGGCTCCGTTCCCGCAGGAACTTAACCAAGCGACACAGATCTAACTCGTTGGCTCATTCTTCAATAGGAACGCCATCACCCTTGCGGGCTCTGACTCCTTGTAAGTGTATGGTTTCAGATACTATTTCATCGCCCTCCCGGGCTGCTTTTCACCTTTCCCTCGCGGTACTAGTTCACTATCGATCATTGAGAGTATTTAGTCTTGGCACATAGTCGTGCCGGATTCCGACGGGATTTCACGTGTCCCGCCGTACTTAGGAATAACGACTGCAACGTGTGAGGAATCTTTTAAATACGGGGCTATCACCCTCTTTGGCCAACCTTTCCAGGTTGTTCTTCTAGAAACTCACGACGGCACCGGGCTCTGAAAGAAGCCCATTGTCATCATCCATCGACCCCTATAAAGCGACAGCTTTCACTCGTACCTTCCATCCGCGGCCCGGCTTGCGCCAAGCTCGGTGTGGTCGGCAACTCTATAGGTTTAGACTGATCCCCTTTCGCTCGCCACTACTTAGGGAATGCGCTGACTTGGCTCAATCCGAACGCGTGCTCACCCCGCATACGCGGGGCTCGCTTCGCTCGGATTGAGAAGTCAACCTTGTTTTCTCTTCCTCTGGCTACTGAGATGTTTCACTTCACCAGGTGCCCACCGTTCCAGCTTTCGCTGGGCGGCAACATGACTTCATCATGCTGGGTTCCCCCATTCGGATATTCACGGGTCAAAGGTTGCTTACCACCTCACCGTGACTTTTCGCAGGTTGCTACGTCCTTCTTAGGCTCTCAACGTCCGAGGCATCCACCATACACCCTTTCATCTACAACTACTGAAGCACGATGTGCTCCAGCAGTTTCACTTACATTCTCGCTTTCAATTGCAATTCAATTCAGTACTTGTATGTACTGTACCCATTTCTAATCTATCTTGACGTCATTTCGTCTGTATTCAGTTGTCAAGGTTCCGTCCGTCTGTCGTGGCCCCCGCCTTGCGGTCAGGGATTGCGTCCGTTTCTACATGGACTTCGACTTACGAACCGGGATGGGAACTGGACCTCGTAGTGTCTGCAGTAGAGTAGCAGTCCCGTAGGTAGCCAGGAGTTCCCGTCTCGATTCACAAGTTCTTACGAAGGTGCGCCGTTCAAGGACTTAAAAAACCGCCTTCCAAGCGGTTCCAGAGCTCCTTTGAAAGGAGGTGGCCATGGCTCGGTTACGCTTCGACTCTGTTGTGGAGTGCGTTACGCAAAGTGGCAGTTTTAAGTTGTCCACAGTATAGAGGAGTCCGTTTTCCCTGTCAAGAGCAGGCTTTGGACTCGTTTCTTTCTGTGAAGAACGCGGTAACAGGCGGCACTTTAGTGAAGTGCTGAGAGACTGTCAAGTGCGCTAATATTAGATAAAATATCGGTACTGCCATAGATGATTTTTCCGCCATCTGCTAGGCTCGTGTCAGCTCACTCGAAGGGGGTCGTTCCGATGAAGGAGCACGCACCAGAGGACAATCGCGTCCAACGAAGCGATCCGAGGCTCATTCTCACGCTCGTCGTCTACGGATATGCGGGTCTTGTTCTCCTCGCATTCTGGGTCGACAGCAAGATCCACAAACACCGATTGCGTAAGAAGCGCGCGCAGTCGGACACCACGTCTAGCGATCACCCGCATTCTGGAAAGGAGGATCCGCGTGGGCCGAAAAAGCGTTAGCGGAAAGCAGATCGCGGAGATCGCCGCGGAAGCGATCGGCAAACGAAACTATGATCCGATCGAGTTCATTGTCTGGCTCTTCCGCCATGCCGACATCGAGCTCGAAGAGGACCTCGTCGCCATCTGGGACAAAGGCGCCCCGGTCGTCGGTTCGGATCTCGACCCTGCCGACGTCGTCTTCCGCACGGGCAAGCCGGCACGCCTCTTGCCGACGAAGCGGTACGCCGGCCACCTCGGCGTGTTCGTCGGAGGCAAGGAACGGGACATCGTGCATGTCGATCCCGACAGCGGGCGCATCACGAAAGTGCCGATCAACGACTTCTTGGAGGAAGGCTCCTTCCGGGGAACGCGCCGCCTCATCGCCAGCTCCTGAAAAGCTGGCGTTTTTTGTTGACGCGCCCGTCTTACCTGGGCATCATGGCCGCAGACCGACAAGGAGGAACGCATGAGCGACGGATTGAGCGAAGGGGCTCGCTGGGCCGAAGAACACGAGGAACGACAGCAGAAGATCGATGCGCTGTTCCGAATGGTCGTGCGCGTCGTGGCCGGGGAACGCAAGATCGACGATCTACGCTCGGATTTCATGACGTTCGACACGCTCCGGTATCAGCACCACCTCGTCTGGGGTCGGCTCATCAAGGGCCAGAACAAGCGATGGCAGGTCTTTCGGGCGGATCTCGCGGAAGCGATCAGGAAGGGCGGCGAACGGCCTTGGGCGAACGTCCTCGCGCTCGCGCTGCAATACGCTTCGCCGGCCGTCACTGAGGAGCTGCGCCTCTGTTCCGGCGAGTACACCTTCTATCCGATCGCGCTCTACGCGCCGAACGGTCGCGGGAACCAGCCGACGTGGTACGGCAATGTCGAAGCCGTGCTGGAAGCGATCGCACAGGGCGGCATGGCCGTCGTCGTGAAGATCGAGGATCGTATCCGATCCATCGTCAGCGTCACGCTCGGGAGTGAAAAGGAAAACACGGATCCCGAGCGGGCGACCCTGCGCTTCCTCGCCGCGTACGATCACCGCCTCAACAAAGAGGGCAAGAAACCGTAGCGCTTCGCAGCCCGCCGACTGGCGAGGCTTTTTTCTTTTCGCGAAGCGGGTATGCTTGTTGCAAGCCTATGTTCAAACTCACCATTGCCGCCGTCGGGTCGCTGAAAGAACCGTTCTGGAAGGACGCGATCGCGGAGTACCAAAAACGTCTTTCGCCGTTCGCCAAAGTTTCCGTCGTGGAGGTGGCGGAGACGCCTTTTAAATCGGCGCATGAAGCCTCCGCGGTCATGCGCGCGGAGGCCGAATCTTTGAAGAAAAAAGTGGCCGACGGAGCATTTGCCGTCGCGCTTATAAAGGAAGGAAAATCCGTGACCACCGAAAAGTTCGCGGAGCTGCTCGACCGCGAAGGCCAGGGCGGACGCGAAATCGTCTTCCTTATAGGAGGGCCGCTCGGGCTCGATCCGGAGCTGGCCGCGAGCTGCCAGTACAAGCTTTCCCTCTCATCCATGACCTTCACCCACGGCGAAGCGCGCGCCATCCTCTTTGAGCAGTTGTACCGGGCAATGACGGTGCTTGCCGGGAAGACGTATCACTATTAAAAAACCGCCGGTTCAGTTCCAGCGGTTGTCGGGCTTCACGGGACGCGGACGGGACGCGACCGGCTTGCGTACGCGCAAGCGGCGCCAGGTCTTCCAGGACGACCAGGTGCTCCAGCCCCAGAGGACGGTCAGCACGATCACATACGCATCCGGGCGAAGGATCGCGACGAGGCCGTAGAGCACGAAGAGCGGCGCGCAGGCAGAGAGCGAGACGAGCGCCACATTGCGCGCGAAACGCGGACTCTTCTTTTGCGCGACCACGCTCGCGAAGAACGCGGCGATCGCGACGAAGAAGAAGAGGCTGGCATGCGTCGTGAGGAACGAAAGGAGCGCGTTCAAGCCGTACATGGATCCTCCTTGGCTTCTGGCAGCATACACCAAAAGCGCTGGCGATCAATCATTGGCAAAAGACGCAGGGTGACGACGGCAGAAATCGCAGGTGTGCTACATTGAGAAAGGCCCTTCGGCCATACCAAGGAGGCCACCGTGCCGCACGTGAAACGCAGCGTCCTCGCCGCACAGGCGACCGCCATTCATGAGGCCGGGCATACCGTCGCCCAGTGGATCGAAACGATGCTTCCGGGCGTCAAAAAGGTCTCGATCATCAGGACGAAAAACGCGCTCGGAAGGATGACGCCCAAGTCCAAGAAATGGGAGATCTCGCTCGCGAGCGAAGCGTACGTACGCGCTGTTATCCGCGTCATGATGGCCGGACGCATCGCCGAGCTGATTTGTCTCGGCGAAGCATTCCTCGGATCGGGCGACGACATCGAACGCGCAACCGCGCTTGCGCACCGCGTCGTGGCCGTCGAAGGCATGGAGAAGGGTTTCGGTCTGACCAACCTCGGACAGATGGCGCAGAGCGAGCATGTCCTCAAACAGGTTGATCTCGCTGTCGCCAAGATCCTGCGCGAGGAGCGTGCAAACGCTTACAACAAACTTCAAAAGCGCAAGCAGGACATTCTCAAGGTCACCTTCGCGCTGCTCGAGCGAAAGCAGTTGAAGACCAAGGATCTCAAAAAGATTCTTGGCGGCAGGAAAAAGTGGAAGCCCAAACGCGGCACCCTCAAACGTATTCCAAAGAGCACCCGCAAGAAGTCGTAACTTCTCTCCTTGCGGATTTTTTTATAAACAGCGACGCCCGACCTGGAGTTCCAGGTCGGGCGCTGAGTCAGCGAGAGGTTGAGGATGCGGGGAGGTACTTGATGCAGTCGGGGCGCTTGGCGGGGAGGTCCTCGCCGAGCTGGCGATGCGCGATGGCGCAGTCGCGCATGTGAGGATCCTCCTGCTCGGCGCTCCAGTCGATGGAGAGAAGGCCGGCGACGACCAGGAGGGCGAGGCAGAGGCCCCACTTGTTGCGATAGAGCCACTTCACCTTGTTCACAAGCGAACGAATGAGCTTCACGGATTCTCCAGGGTTGGCGGTTTTGGCCTGTCAGGCACGACTTGGCCATTCTGTTTCGATGCAAGCATCATAGCATAAATCCCCATTTTTGTCAAGAGTCTTTGACAGAGATTGGGGCACGAAAAAGAGGCCGTTTTTAGGCCTCTTTTTCATGGTGGGGGTAGGAGGACTTGAACCTCCATGGGGTTTCCCCCGCCAGCTCCTAAGGCTGGTGCGTCTGCCAATTCCGCCATACCCCCGAATCATCTGGAGCTTACAGACAAAAAAGGCGCTTGTCATTACCCGGCATCTTTGACGCTCTGCGGGCGGACGACTAGGCTAAACATGATCCAAACGCAGGAGGTACACGATGCGTTGGTCGATGTTGTTCCTTGCGATGCTCGCGCTCGCCTGCACGAAAGCAAGTCCCAAAACGACGATCGAGAATCGTCTCGAGGGCGAATTGCCGCCCGCAGCGACGCTCGAGAGAAATCGCGCCGCCGTCGTGGCGGTCTGGTACGGCTGGGACGATCCGACGACGCACGCGACGCAATGACATCCCGTCGTCGGCATCGTCACGGCGCACGAGACCGTGATCACATCCTACCCGCCCTTCGCGCTCGCTTGGCTGACGGCCGAAGAGATCGGCTCGCCGACGCGCGTCTACGTGACGCCGCTCGACGGAAATGGCGCCGACGCGAAGCAGTTGCGTTGGAGCGGAAGATTCAAAGGTTCGCAGGAAGGCGTCGCCACCGTTTCCGCCGCAGGATTGCCGCACACGCCGGTCGTTAAAGCGTATGCGCCTGAGAAGCGCGTCAGTCGCTACGCGCTTGCGCTGGACGGGAAAGGATTCTCGCAGAGATCCGAAACCTGGCCGCCGCGACTCTCTGTCACGCCCATCGCATACCAAAGACTCGTCGATTTCGGAGACCGCACCTGCGTCATCGGCATCCGTTATTACTTGGATCCCGCGGGAGAAACATTCGCCGCTTTCGACGAGCGCCATGAATGGATCGGCTTGATCGAAGGCCGGGCCGCTATCCTCCCCGATCTCAAGCAGCGGGATCCCAACATCCCGCACGATCGGGACTGGAGCACCGGAGGCTTCTACGTCTGCATCGCGATTCCGTAAAACCGCTCTCGCCACGGCTCGTGCCGAGGCGTTTTTTGTTGCCCCACTTGCGTGAAAAAGACCGCCTCTGCTAGGACACGCGCGCTTACTCTTTTCCTCAGCGCGTATGAAACGTTTTGCGTTCGTGTTCGCGTGTCTCGTGTTTGCGCCGATGCTGGTTCGAGCCGCAGAAGCGCAGGTTTTTATCAGCGAGGTCGCCTGGGCCGGTTCGACGGCTTCGACGTCCGACGAATGGTTGGAAGTGTGCGGATCGGCCGGAACCGATCTTTCCGGTTGGAGCATCGAGGGCGCCGGGACGAACGCGCTTGTGCTGCCCGACGGCAGTTCGATTCCCGAGTCCGGCGCGTTCGTGATCGCGAATTACGGAAACGAAGATCCAAAATCGACGCTGCGGCTCGCGCCAAGCTTCGTAACAACGGCCGTTTCTCTTTCGAATACGCAGTTGTTTCTTGTGCTCCGCGACGCTGCGGGAGTCGTCATCGACGTCGCCGGCGCATCGGGAACCGCGCCACTCGCTGGAACGAGCGGCGCCATAAAAACGTCCATGACGCGTCTTATGCCGCTCGCGGACGGTTCGGCGGCCGCATCCTGGATCGACGCGACGGCTTCGCTTCATTTCAACGACGGCGCAACTGAACTCGGAACGCCCGGCGCGTGCCCAGAAGAAGCCAACGTTGCGCCTCCCGAGCCGCCAACGGAAGCGGCAACATCCACGGAGATCATCGATGACGCTCCGGCAGCGCCGCCGAGCCCGCCGCCTGGACCGACGACCGCCGTGCGCATTTCCGAAGTCTATCCATCGCCGTTTTCCGGCGAGCAGGAATGGGTCGAGCTGACGAATATTTCAAGCATCGGTGAAATCCTCGACGGTTGGACGATCGAAGACGGCAAGGGCACGGCAACGAAACTTGCGGGTGTCCTGATGCCGTGGAGCCGGCTCGTGATAACGGCGCCAAAAGGGACGCTGAACAATGCCGGCGATCTTGTCGTATTGAAAGATGGTTGGGACCGCACGATCGACGGCGTGGCGTATGGCGATTGGGACACCGCGCTCCATCCGCGCGTCGGCGATGTCGCAAAGGGCGAGGCGGTTATCCGTCTTGAACTGCAGGACGCGTTTGACGTTACGACCGTCCCGACGCCGAACGCGGCGAACGTCTTGGTAAGAGCATCGGCGCCGGACGATGTCGCGCCGACTCCTTCCGCCTCGAAGGAGATCGAGATGCAACGTCCAACGCCTCAGATCACTCTTCCCGTCGTCTTGAGCGCGATAAAGAGTCCGCCCTCCTCACCGACGGAGGAAAAGGCGTCTTCGGTTCCGCCGCGCCCCATCCAGAATGACAAACGTGTCGTCGCGACGGTGAAAACGCCCGCGAAGAAACCTGTCGCTTCCCGTTACAAAGGCAGCGCCTACTCGGCCGTGATCGCCGTGCCGCCTGGCGTCTATTCGAAAACGAAAATGTACGTGCTGCATGGCGATGCCGTGCGGGAGATGCGATTGTCGAAATCGACGACGACGGCGTACGCCTCCGGCCAGAAAATTTCGTTCGTCGCGCAAACGAAAGAAGACGGCGGTGCGGCGTTCCTGCTCGCGAATCCGAATTCGATCCGCACGATCGGCGAAGCGGCTTCGAGCACCCTTGCAACGCTCAGCGCGTGGCCGGCCGCAGCGGGCGCGTACCGATTCAATGCCGACGTCATCGCGTCTCGCGCGGGCGGCTTGGAGGTGCGCCTCGGAAACGTCGACGGCGACGTGCTGCTTCCATCCGCCATGCCCGCATTGAAACCAGGCGATCGCGTGGCGATTGAAGGCTTCATCTCGCCCGGCACAAGACCGCGCGTCGTGCTGGCTGGAAATTCGGCCGTCCGGCTGTTGTCGACGCCGCCGATCGAACTCTCGGCGCGCGATCTGCCGAAACTGCGGTTGCCATGGTTCTTTGCGGCCGCGCTGACGGCAACGGCGGGCGGCGCAGGGCTTGTCGCGTATCTGCGAAGCGAGCGCTTGAAGCGCCTGGCGCTCGTTGCCCAACCGCTCGATGAAGACTACCCGTAAAAAGCAAAAGCCCCGGGATAACCGGGGCTTTGTGCATGGAGCGGTAAACCAGATTCGAACTGGCGACCTCTTCCTTGGCAAGGAAGCGCTCTACCAACTGAGCTATTACCGCGAACGATCCAATCCTAATAAAACCGCCGCGGACTGTCAACGGGTCAATGCGTGGATTGACGGGGCGGGCGTGAACCGCTAAAAATGCTGCGAAGGGAGTACAAGGATGCAGAAGTTCTTTCCGGCGGTCATGTTCATGTGTTTGCTCTGCTTCGGGTGCGACAGTTTCCCGGGCGGCTACGGCGACAACCTCGCCGGAGATGCCGAGCCCGATCCGGGCGACGCCGCGACGCCGCATGATGGCGCGTCCGCTTCGAACGATGCGGGTGCGTCGCCAGATGCGGACGGCGGAACGCCATCGGACGGCGGAACGCTGACGGACGGAGGCGCCGCGTCGGATGGCGGAACGCTGACGGACGGGGGCGCCACGTCGGATGACGGCGGGACACAGAGCTGTTCATCGGACAGCGACTGCCAGGAAGGACAGGTGTGCGTGGAAGGCGTCTGCGTCTGCGACGGCGAGGGGACTTCCGAGACCTGCGCCGACGGCAAGACGCTCCTTTGCCACGTCCCGCCAGGACATCCCAGCCGGCAACGCGACGTCTGTGTCGGCACGCATGCCGTCGACGCGCACCTGGCGCACGGCGACACGCTCGGCCACTGCCCATAAGGACGTATTTCTCCTCGCGCCCGAGGAGACTTTTTTTTCTTCCGGCTTTTTGTTAGGCTGGACGCATTCATCTCATCCCTCTATGAAAAAATACGCAGGATTACTGGTTACCTTGGCCGCAGTCGTCGTCGTGATCGGCGGCTTGGTGTGGCTCTCGAAGCGCGAAAGCGGCAAGCCCGGACAGTACGACACGCTCGCCCAATGCCTTACCGAAAAGGGCGTGAAGTTCTACGGCGCCTCGTGGTGCCCGCACTGCGCGGAGCAGAAGCGCATGTTCGGCAATTCCATGAAGTACATCACCTACGTCGAGTGCGCGCTGCCGGGCAATCAGCAGGGCCAGACGCAGGCGTGCAACGACGCCAATATCGAAGGCTATCCGACCTGGGTTTTCCCGGACGGTTCACGCTTGGGCGGCGAACAACTACCGAAGGCGCTCGGCGAAAAGGCCGGCTGCTTCGTCGAATAATATGATCCGAAAGCGCGCGACATCACTCCTGCTGTTCTTCTCCGTCGCCGGCTTTCTGATATCCGGATACGCGCTCAAGCAGCACTACGCTCCGCTCGGCACGAGCTTTTGCAACGTCAACGACGTCCTCAACTGCGATCTCGTGAACAAGGGCCCGTATGGTGAAATCTACGGCTTCCCGGTCGCCGCGATCGGACTGATCGGGTATCTGATGATCCTCATCGTTTCCGTTCAGTTCCTCCGCACCAAAGATCCCGTGCTCGGCAAAGCGATGCTGTTCCTGCTGGCGGGCGGTCTGGCCTTCTCCCTCTACCTGACGGCGCTTGAGGCCTTCGTGATCTACGCCTGGTGCCTGATCTGCCTCGGCTCGCTCTCGAGCATCACCGGCGCGACCCTGGCCGGTTGGATGGTCTACAAGCAAGAAACGCCGGCGGCACCCGTCGCGCCTCCGCAAGCCTAGAAACAAAAAACGGCCCGCAAGGGCCGCTTTTTTGACCGGTCGGACGGAAAGGAGGATACTCAGCGCATCACCAAAGGAGTACGTTCGATGCCCTATTGCGAAGAGTGCAAGCCCATAAAACATGCCTCGATGATGACCGAGGCCGCATGCGGTCACCCGGCGACGCGCGCCGGCATGAAGCTCTGCGAAGGTTGCTCGCTCAGGAAGGACGCCTGCGAGTGCTGCGGCGAGCCGCTCAACCCCGATCCTCCGCCCCACACCGACTGATCCCGTTCTCCGGGGTCTTTTTTTAATGCTACACTCTCCACATATGAAGCGCCTGACCAACGAGGAGATCGCCGAAAAGATCGCTGAAACCGGACAGCTCTACGAACTGCAGGGCGTCCAATTCAAGCCGCGCGCCTATGCGCGGGCGGCCGAGCAGATCGAATCGTTCGGCCAAGCCATCGTCGACCTCTATAAGGAGAAGGGCGAGAAAGGACTGCGCGAAATTCCCGGCGTCGGTCCCGGTATTGCCGGACACATCGTTGAAATGCTCAAAACCGGCACGTTTGCCGAATACAAGAAATTGAAAAAAGCGATCCCGGTCGACGTGCGCGACTTGGAACGTGTCGAACATGTCGGCCCGAAAACGGCGCTCGCGCTCTACAAGAAACTCGGCGTGAAAAACGTCGCGGATCTCCGCAAAGCGGCCGCGTCGGGAAAGCTGGCGAAGATCGTCGGTGAAACGACGGCGGAAAAAATTTCAAAAGGGCTCGATTTTTTGAAAACGTCCGGCAACCGGGAAATTCTCGGGCACGTCTTGCCGCTCGCGACGCGCATTGAAGAAGATCTGCGCGCCGTTCCCGGCGTGAAGCACGCGGTCGTGGCCGGATCGGTACGGCGGCGCCAGGAGACGATCGGCGATTTTGATTTCATCGTCGTGGCCGATGACGCGGAAGCCGTCATGGAACGTTTCGTGAAGTTCTCACGCGTCGTGCAAACGATCGAGCACGGCCCGACCATGACAATCGTGCGGCTCAAGAACGGCATGCACGCCGACGTGCGCATCGTGGAAGGCGACGCGTACGGGGCTGTGCTCCAGCACTTCACCGGCTCGAAAGAGCACAACATTGCGCTGCGCACGCTCGCAGTGAAACGCGGTTTAAAATTGAACGAATACGGCCTTTGGAAGGGAAAGAAGCGCCTGGCGGCCCGCACCGAAGAGGACGTCTACAAGGCGCTCGGCCTTCCGTATATCGATCCCGAGATCCGTACGAACGAAGGCGAGCTCGAAGCCGCTAAAGCCGGGAAACTTCCCAAGCTGATCCCCTACGGCTCCGTGCGCGGCGACCTGCAAATCCAAACAAGCTGGACGGACGGCGCCGCTTCGATCGAGAAGATGGCGGAGGAGGCGAAAAAACTCGGGCGCGCATACATCGCGATCACCGATCATACGAAGGCGCTCGCGATGACGGGCGGCCTCGATGAAAAGCGTCTCGCCGCGCAAGGGCGCGAGATCGACGCGCTGAACAAGAAGTTGAAAGGCTTCACGATCTTGAAAGGCAGCGAATGCGACATTTTGAAAGACGGGCGCATGGACTTGGATGACGCGGCGCTCGCCTCGCTCGATTTTGTCGGCGCTTCGATCCACTCGCACTTCAAACTTTCATCGGAAGAACAAACGGCTCGCGTCATCCAAGCGATGAAGAATCCGTACGTCGATTGCATCTTCCATCCGACCGGGCGGCTGATCGGCAAGCGCCCGCCGTATGAACTCGACATGCTCGCCGTGCTCAAAGCCGCCAAGGCGACCGGCACCGCGCTGGAAATCGACGCCTTTCCCAACCGCAGCGACTTGCGCGACGAGCACGTCCGCATGGCGGTGAAGCTCGGCGTGAAGCTCGTGATCGACACCGACGCGCATCATCCGTCGCATCTCGGCTACCTCGATCTCGGCGTGGCTATCGCGCGGCGCGGCTGGGCGGAGAAGAAAGACGTGCTGAATACGAGACCGGTTGGAGAATTGCTGAGGTGGCTGAAAACGCCGAAAACGAAGCGCCGCTGACAAACACGGCGCTTTTTGTTAGCGTACGCGTACGCCCGGGTGGTGGAATGGTATACACGGGGGACTTAAAATCCCCTGCCCGCAAGGGCTTGAGGGTTCGAGTCCCTCTCCGGGTACCACAAGGACCTCGTACGACGTACGGGGTCTTTTTGTTGACAAGATCGGTCTTTCCTGCTATAACCCGCGCATCGTTCGTTACGAAACAAGCACGAACGAGGAGGAATCATGATCCGGAGTCTCGCAAAAAACGTACCCGCCCCCGTGCTCACCGCCGTCAACAAGGCGCTGGCCGACCGCGAACGCATCGAGTCCAGGCGCGCGGACGCGCTCCAGGCCTACCACGCGCAGATGCGGCTGAACTACATGCAGATCGAGCCGCTCGACGACAAGCTGGCGTCGAACCGCGCCGATGCGCTGTTCGAGTGGGGCATGATGCTCCGCGAGCGCCTGCCGATCGACGAGCTGCGTCGCGGCTTCAAGAGCGGCGAGGTGTCGAGCCTCGCGCTCGTGAGCCACGAGATCGACCTCAAGCCCGAGACGGGCGCTGCCGGCGGCCGGCTCAAGGTGCGTCTCGATCTCGAGCTCGAAGACCCCGCGTACCTCTTCCGGCACTACGCCTGGTTCGAGGGCTGCCGCGTCGTGGGCGGCGCCGCGCTCAACTCGGCGCTGGCGCTCCAGATGTCGCTGCACGCCGAGATGCTCCGCCAGATCCACAACCGCATCGCCGAGGGCGACGTCTGGGATCGTGTCATCCACGATCTCAAGCGGATCCACGCGATCCTCACGGACAGCTGAACGCTGTCCTTTTTCTTTTGCTTGCTTCGTTCGCCATTTCTCCCCTACGATGAAGGCGATATGGAAGAAGCTCTGGAAAAAGCGCCGTCGCGCGACGTTTCGCCTGCCGCCCAGCCCGCGGAGTCGGCCTTTGACGCCCGCCTTCGGCCGCGCAAGCTTTCCGAATTCGTCGGCCAACAAAAGCTCAAAGACCATTTGGCCGTCTTCCTCGGTGCCGCCCAGAAGCGCGGCGAACCGATCGAGCACACGCTCCTCTACGGCAATCCCGGCCTCGGCAAGACGACCTTGGCGCACATCATCGGCAACGAGATGGGCGTGAACGTACGTACCACCTCCGGACCGGCGCTTGAACGCGTCGGCGACTTGGCGGCGATCCTCACGAACCTCGAAGAGGGCGACGTGCTGTTCATCGACGAGATCCACCGCTTGAACAAGCTGATCGAAGAAGTGCTCTATCCGGCGATGGAGGATTTCGCGCTCGACCTCGTGATCGGCAAGGGTCCGTCGGCGCGCACGCTCCGCATGGATCTCCCCCGCTTCACCATGATCGGCGCCACGACGCGCCTTTCTCTTCTTACCGCGCCGCTGCGCGACCGTTTCGGCGTCACCTATCATCTCGATTTCTACGGCGCGGAAGATTTGAAGCTGATCATCGAACGCAACGCGCAGGCGCTCGGCTGCACCGTCCGCCCCGACGCCGCCATGCGCATCGCCGACCGCGCGCGCCGCACGCCGCGCGTCGCCAACCGCCTTTTGAAGCGCGTGCGCGACTACGCGGACTTCCACGGAGATGGTACGATTACCGTCGAGATCGTCGATCGCGCGCTCCGCATGCTCGAAATCGACGAAGTCGGCCTCGACCAGGTCGACCGCCGCATCCTCGAAACGATCATCTCGAAATTCGCCGGCGGACCGGTCGGGCTTAATGCCTTGGCCGCCGCCAGCTCCGAAGAGATGGAAACGATCGAAACGATTTACGAGCCGTACCTCATCCAGCTGGGCCTGCTCCACCGCACGCCGCGCGGACGCATGGCCACCGAAGCCGCCTATACCCACCTCGGGCTGACGGCTCCGCAAAAAACGGAACTCCCGCTTTAAACGCACGCATGATTTCGATCCCTCCGTATTTCCTCTTGTTCCCGTTCGGCGCCTTTCTCCTGGCGTTCATCTTTTTCTCGCTCGCCAACATCGTGAGCCTCGCCAAGTACGGCGCGCGCAACGCAATCGGCCTCCTCGTGACCTTCGTCTTCGTATGCGTCACGCTTATGATCGGCTTCTACGGCTGGAGGGCGCTCGAACCGATTGCCTGGACGGCGCCGGTCCCGCTCTTTGAAGTGGAAATCCCAGCCATTTGATATGTCGATCAAGACCTTGTTCACGCAGCAGCCGGGAGAAAAAATCGAGTTCGTGCTCCGCCGGCATCCGATCGTTTTTGCCGGGCCCGTCTTCGTCTTCATCATCCTGGCCTTGATTCCGCTCATCGGAAAAGAGATTTTTCTCGAGGGACAGCCGCTGGCATTCTCGAATCCGCTGGCGCAGGCCGGCATCGTTCTCTTGCTTGTCACCTATTACCTCGGCATTTGGGTCTTCTTCCTGAGCCAGTTCACGGACTATTACCTCGACATCAACATCGTCACGAACGACCGGATCATCGACATCAACCAGAAAGGCCTTTTCGGCCGATCGATCGCCGAACTTGATCTGACGCGCGTGCAGGACGTGCATTCCGAAATCAAGGGCATCATCCCGACCTTGCTCGGATACGGATACGTCACCGTGCAGACGGCTTCTAACGAAGAGAACTTCCACTTTGAACAAGTTCCGAACCCGAACGCGATCCGCCAGCGCATTCTCGAACTCGCCGCGCTCGACCGCAAGCGCGAAGCGCGGGAAATCATGGGCACGAATCCCGCCGCGGCAGGACATCGCGAAATGAAGGAACAGGGCCTGTAACGAAAAAGACTCTCGATCGAGAGTCTTTTTTAACGCGCAGCCGTTTTTCCTTGGAGCCAGGCTCGCTCCGCCAGCACCTTGGCCTCGCGGAACGATTGCGTCACCGTGTCGCAACCGAGCACCACGACGATCAATTCCCTGCCGTCTTTCTGCACGCGGGTGACGAGCGTATAGCCCGCTTCGTTGATGAAACCCGTTTTGCCGGCCGTCACGTGCAGCGAGGTGTCGTTCACGAGCTTGTTGGTGTTCTTGATGAGGTGCGGACCCTTGGAGGTTGCGACTTCATACGTGGGCTGCGCGGAAAAAGCCGCAATCCACTCGTCGGCGAAGGCGGCGCGAGCCATGATCGCGACTTCTTTCGCCGTCGAAAGGTTTTCAACTTCGATGCCCGTCGGATCGGCAAATCGGGAATGGGTCATGCCGAGCGCAACCGCCTTTTCATCCATGCGTCGCAAGAACTCCTTGTCTGAAAGGCCGGTCGCGCGGGCGACGGCGTTCGCGGCATTGTTCGCCGAGCCGATGATGGTGCTTGCGACGAGATCCCTTACCGTCAGTTCGGTGCCGATCGGAACGCGCAAACGCCCTCCGCCGACTTCGTCCGCGCGCGTGAGCGCGACCGTCGCGTCCGGATTGAGGCCGGAGTCATGCGCGACCATCACCGTCATGAGTTTGGTGATTGACGCGATGCTGCGCACGTCGTCGCTGTTGCGCTGATCGATGATCTCGCCCGTTTTCGCGTCCATGACGGCGTAGGCCTCGGCGTGCACGCCGTTCGAAGCGCCGAGCTGCGGCGCCACGACCTTGATCGACAGCCTCGCGACCGCATTGTAGATCCACGCCTTGTTTTCAACGGCCATCTGGAATTGCTCGCGATACGTGCCGAGCGCCGTCGGTGCCCGCAAGGTCACGACGACGCTGCCCGTTTCGCCTGGACGCACCAAAGCCTCGCGAAGCTTGGCCGCCTGGATCGCGCTCGGCCATGTTCCATCTTTAAAAACGCTCTTACGCGCATACGGGGCGGTCGCGTAGAGCGAAACGTACAATTTTCCGGAACCGCGCCAAACGTGCGTTCCCGTGTTCCTGAACTTCAACGTGATCTGCTTGGTGCCGCCTGCCGGAATTTCAATCGCCGTAGCGCCCTGCATGCCCGATGAGGCGTACGCGCGCGTCGCCGCATCCGCGAAAGACGGAGCGGCGCATGACGCGACGACGACAAGCGTGGCGAGCAGGCGTTTCATGCGGTCAAAAGATAATTTGCAGGATCCGAAGGCCGAGCTCCGGCAGGTGCGGGCTGTTCGATCGGCGCGAGACGACGATCCACCTCACGCAATCCGTAAGCGAATCCGACGATGAGGAGCATCGCGAGGAGGAGCGCCGGAGCGACTCCGCCTGTCATCGGCTTCAAACGTGAAAGAGCGATTTGGCGCCGCCTGAGCGCGTAAGGATGGACTCCTCCGGCGGCAAGCATGGCATTATTTTCTGCATGAAGTGTATCAAAAAAAACGCTCTCCGTCAAACGAGCGCAATTTGAAACGTCCGCGCGAACCGAGTACGCTGGAGCCGATATGTCGCGCACCGCCAGCATTGCGAAAAATACGCTCGTCCAGGTCGTCGGCCGCGCGATCGGCACGGTGCTCGGACTCGTGACGCTCGGCGTCATGACGCGTTATTTGGGTACTTCGGGGTACGGCGCTTTCACGACGGCGACCAGTTTCCTGCAGATTTTCGGCATCCTCGTCGACTTCGGCCTTTCGCTCACGACCGTGGCGATGGTTTCGGAGCATTCCCACGATCGCGATCGCATCGCTTCCAACATCTTCACGCTGCGCATTCTTTCGGCCGCGGTTTTCTTCCTGCTCGCGCCGGCGGTCGTGCTGCTTTTCCCGTACGGACCCGAAATCAAGTCCGGCGTCGGCATCGCCGCCGCGTCGTTCTTCATGATCGCGGTGAACCAAGTCCTTACGAGCCTGCTCCAGACGCAGATGCGCATGAGCCGCGCGGCCGCGGCCGAAGTTCTTGGACGCTCGGGATTGCTGCTCGGCGCGCTCGCCACCGCGCATTGGAACCTTGGTCTCGGCTGGATGCTGGGCGCGCTCGTGTTCGGCAACGCGCTCACGGCGTTCTGGAACTGGCTGCTCGTGCGCAAGCTCGTGCAACTCCGCTGGCGCATCGAACGGATCGTCTGGAAAGAAATCTTCAACCGCTCGTGGCCGATCGCGGTTTCGATCAGCTTCAACCTCGTCTATCTCATGGGCGGCGTGATCGCGCTCTCGCTTTTCCGTTCGCAGGACGAAGTCGGCATCTACGGCGCGGCGCGAAAGCTCCTCGACGTGCTGACGGTCATCCCGATCATGTTCATGGGGCTCGTGCTGCCTCTCCTTGTAAAGGCGCGGAGCGAGGGTTCGAGCGCGGACTGGAATCGTATTTTGCAGAAAGCCTTCGATTTCATGGCCGTGCTCGCGCTGCCGCTCGTAGCCGGCACGGTCGTTGTCGGTCACGATCTCATGATTTTCCTGGCGGGCGAGGAGTTCGCGGGCGCCGGTCCGCTCCTCCTCATTTTGATTCTCGCCTGCGCTTCGGTGTTCTTCGGCTCGCTCTTCGGCCATGCCGTCATTGCCGTCAAAAAGCAGCGCGCGATGATCTGGGGCTACGCGGCCGACGCCGCGCTCGCCGTGGCATTGAACCTCGCGCTCGTTCCCCGCTACGGCGCGACCGCCGCCGCCTGGATCACGTTCGCGACGGAAGCTTTCATCGCTTGCGCAACCTATTACATGATCCGCCGCGTGACCGGATTCGCGCCGCGCTTCGGCACCGTGCTTCGCGCCGGCGTGGCCGCGTGCGGCATGGCGCTCTTCGTCTTCGCCCTGCCGGACATGCACGTCCTCCTAAAAACTGTCCTTGGTGCGGGCGCGTACGCCGTGCTCGCGCTCGCGTTCCGCGCCGTTGATCCGCAAATGGTGCGGGAGTTGCTGAGCCGCAACAAGGGCGCCGGCACGCTGCCGACGCAGGCCTGAACATGCGCATTCTTTTTCTTTCTTTTCCCTACGCCTCGACGCAGGGCGGCGGGGAGCGCTACACCGAACAGGTCGTCGAAGGTTTGAAGCGCGCCGGGCACGAGAGCGCTCTCGCGGCTTCCTCCGAAGCGCTGCTCACGACGTTCAAAAAACGCGGTTGGCGCTCGTACTCCGCTTGGTGCGGCGTCGAGCCGGTCACGCCGTTCTCCGCCGCGCTGTTTCCGCTTACCATTATCGTCTTCACGCCGTTCCTCCTTTTGCTTTTGGCGTGGTTCCGCTTCGCGCACGGCATGAAAGCGGTCGTGTGCCTGTCGTTCACGGAAAAACTTTTGGCGACGCCGATCGCTCGGATGTTCGGCATGCGCGTCGTCTGGACGGAGCACCTCGTGGCCGGGCGTTCCTTGCGGCTCAACCCGTATCGCGGCTGGTACGTGGCGTGCGCGCGCTGGGCCGACGTCGTCACGGTGTCCGAAGCGGCAGCGAAAGCGCTTGTCGAAGTCGGCGTCCCGCGCGGAAGCATCCGCGTCATTTTCCCCGGGGTGAAGCCGGTCGAGACGGTCATACCTCCTCCTGGAGGAAACATCATCGGCGTGATCTCGCGTCTCAGTCGCGAGAAAAACGTCTCGCTCGCGCTCCGCGCCTTCGCGCTCGTGCAGAAAGAACTTCCCGAAGCCAAGCTTGAAGTTTTCGGCGACGGTCCGGAGCGGACGATGCTTGTCCGGCTTGCGGCAGAACTCGGGATTGCCGGCGCGACAACCTTTCATGGCTTCGTCGAACGCATCCGCGGAGCCGGTCGTTTCGACGTCTTGGCTGTCCCCTCCTTGAAAGAGTCGTTCGGTATGGCGGCGCTCGAAGCGATGGCGGACGGCATCCCAGTGGTCGCGGCGCGCGTCGGCGGCTTGCCGGAAGTCGTGGTCCATGGGAAAACAGGCCTGCTGGTTCCCTCCGAAAACCCGCGCGCCATGGCCGATGCTTTGCTGGAATTGCTGCGCGATCCAGGTCTCGCGGCGCGCCTGGGTGCCGCCGGACGCGAACGAGCCACGTCGATGTTCGCGGAAGATAACATGCAGAACGCATGGATCGAACTGTTCTCCTCGCCGTAACCGCCGTCGCCGCGCTGCTCCCCCTGGAGCGCGTCGGCGCTTTTTCGATTGCGGGACTGAACGTGCGTCCGAGCCAGATCGCGCTCTTGCTCGCTTGGCTGCTCTTCGCCCGCCTTTGGCTGCTCGGCCGCACGATACTCGAGTGGCGAAACCCAGCATTCTTGGCGCTCGCGGGATTCTTCGCCGCCGCAGGCCTCTCTCTTCTCAACGCCGAGAACTTGCAACGTTCGCTTGTCGTGCTCGCCTTCACGATCTTTACGGCTTCGCTCGCGCTGCTCCTGCCCAACGTTTTGAAAAGCGAGAACGACTTCAAACGCGTGCGTTTGGCGATTCTGCTTGCCGCCGCGCTCGTGGCGACGCTCGGCCTCTGGCAATTCGTCGCCGACATGCTCGGCCTTCCGCTCTGGATGACCGGCCTGCGCGACACCTATTCGCGCGCCGTGCTCGGCTTCACCCGCGTGCAGGCGACCGCAGCCGAACCGCTCTACTTTGCAAACTATCTCCTGCTGCCGATCGCGCTCGCGGGCGCGTGGCTTTTGAAAAACCCGGACACGAAAACGCGCCGCTGGCTTTCGCTGCTTCTCGCCGCGCTGTGCGTGAACGTCTTTCTCACCTCCTCGCGCGGCGGCTGGCTCGGCGCCGCCGTCACCGTGGCCACGCTCCTTTGGATGGAACGCGCGCGCCTGCATGACGCGCGCCCGCTCCTTCGCGCCGCCGGCATCGCGGTTGTTTCCGTCGCCGCGGGCGTGCTCCTGCTCGGCAGCTTTTTCTCGACCTCGCGCGAAACCGTCACGGACACGTTCTTCCGCCACGTCACGACCGTCACGGACGGCGCCGCCTTCGACGATCGCGCGCAGACGGTCGCGGCAGCGTTCGAAGCATGGAAGCTCCATCCGTGGATCGGCGTCGGCTTCGGCGGCTACGGCCCGTTCGTCTCGACGTTCGCTTTTTCGAAACCCGAAGCGGGCTGGCCGATCGTGAACAACGAAACGCTCGAATTGCTTTCGGAAACGGGCGTGATCGGCTTGGCGGCATTCGTCTTGTTCCTGATCGTCCTCTTCTGCGAAACGTCGGCGCGGCGCGAGGGCGAGAGCGAAACCGTCCGCGTCGCTTGCGCCGCCGCGCTCCTCGGCATGCTCGCGCAGTATCAAACCTTCTCCACCTTGTATATCATGCACGTATGGTTCACGATCGGACTTCTGTTGGCTTCATCTAAACCCGCCCGCGCATGACCCCGTTTCTTCCTGTCGTCTTCGCCGCCTTCGCCGCGCTTGCCTGGCACGACCTTCGCAAGGCGTTTTTGTTGTTTGTTGCGGCGCTTCCGGTCTACATCATCCGCTTCCCCGTCGCCGGCATCCCGACCACGGCGCTCGAGGTGCTTTTCGTCATCCTTTTTGCCGCCTGGATGTTCAAGCGCGAAAAACGCCTGATCGATATCAAAGGTTGGGGCTGGCTCCTCCTCGCCTGGCTGATCGTCGCGACCGTTTCGCTCTTCGTTTCACCCGACTTCCGCGCGGCCGCCGGCGTCTGGAAAGCGTATTTCATCGAACCGATCCTCTTCTTCTTGATCGCGAACGATCTCATGCGCGCGCAGAAAGACCGCGACGCCGTCGTCGGCGCTCTTGCTTGTTCGGCGCTCGCCGTTTCCGGCATGGCGATCGCGCAGCATTGGACGGGCTGGGGCGTGCCTCCCCCGTTCAACGGCGTGCCGGTGCCGCCCGCGACAGAAGCGGAGTTCCGTTCAACGTCCTTCTACGGTTTCCCGAATGCCGTCGGACTCTTCCTCGCGCCGCTCGCGCCGTTCTTCTTGCGCAAGAAGCCTCTCCATCTCGCCGCGTTCTTCGCCTCCGTGGCAGCGATCGCGCTCGCGCAGTCCGAAGGCGCTTTGATCGGACTTGCCGCCGGTGTCGGCGTGTATTTGCTGTGTTTCAAAAAGACGCGCCTCCCGGCGGTCCTCGCCGGTGCGGTTGCCGTGGTCGCCTTGCTGCTCCTGCCGACGCGCGCGCTCGTCATTGAAAAGCTGACGTTGAACGATTGGTCCGGCCGCGTGCGGAAAGAAATGTGGGTCGAGGCCTCGCAGATGCTGAAGGATCATGCCGTCCTCGGCGCCGGACTTTCCGGCTATCCGATCGTCTTCGACACCTATCACAAAGCGCGCCACATCGAGATTTTCCAATATCCGCACCAGCTCGTCCTGAACTTCTGGAGCGAGCTCGGCCTTGCCGGCGTGATCGCGTTCTTCCTGCTCATCGGGCGCTATTTCCAAACCGCCGGAAGACTTCTTCGCGACAATCCGGTTTGGGCGGCAATGCTGATCGCTTCCATGACCGCGCTGCTCGTCCACGGCTTGGTTGACGTCCCCTATTTCAAAAACGATCTCTCGATGCTGTTTTGGCTCTTACTCGCCTTTGCCAGCTCGGCCTTAGCTGAAGCACGGCGCGTTGACGCGCAGTCGAAAAACTGATAGGACCAAGGCGATCCTAACAAGCGTGACGGAACGCGGCGGCAATCAGGCTTACGCGTTGCCAGGCGCTTGGCGGGAACGAAGGAGCGAGTCATGGATTCGAAACGTTTGACGTGGTTTCTCGAGCAGCATCACGCGCAGCAGGATCCGATCATGGAGGCGCAGATCGAACGGTTCTGCCAATCGCCTGACGGACCGATCGTGCCGAAGAATTGCCTGTCGATCGAACGCTTGCCGGAGATCTTCTGGCAGAGCGAGACGACCGGATCGACGAGCAGGGCTTCCGGGTACGGCTTCGATCCTCAGGGAGAACCCTATCGCCTGCGCGTAAACCCGGCCGAAGACTGCCCCTACGAGCTCATTCGTCAGGGGGCGCGTATGAATGTCAGCCCGAGCTCTTCTCGATGGAGCGCCTCCTTGGCGGGCTGGCTGTCGGATGACACGCCTGTCGTGTTCACGAAGTGCATCGTCATGCATTTCCCGAACGCCAGCGAGGCGGACAAGATGCGCCTGGACGCGGAGCGCGAGACGGGAATCCGCGTGGGCGCGGAGATGGCGCACATCGGCCAAGGCATGAAGCACGTCTCGGTTCTGGCGGATGATGCGCTCATGTGGCTTGAGTGGAACCCGCATGTCGATGGAACGTTCCGCATCATGCGGGACGGCGACGTCGTTGTCGCGAGCACCAATCGACGCTACACGCGCTTCCTCCAGCTCCCGGGCACCGACAAAATCCTCGGTATCTGGAAGAACCCCGATGATCGCGATATTGGGAGCGGCATCGGCTGGATCGACGAGCGTCGCCATATTTCCGGCGAATACATGGATGTCGTCGAGTCGCACGGAGCCGTACTCTTAATCGGCACGCGGTCCGGCGATCAAGGCGTCAGAGCCTACACGTTCTATCCGGACGTGATGCGCATCGAAAGCCCGGGGCGGTTGCGCCACATCACCGACTACCTCGGCGGTTACCGCGAGTACCCTGGCGGCAACTCGTACGACTACATCCAGCGTTCCCGCCACGGCTTCCAACGTTGGATGACCTACCGACCGCGAGGCGGACTGGTGTCCGAGCCGAGCTTCGCCGCGGTGAGCCCGATCTTCGAGCAAGATGGCCGGCACCGCTACTACGGCATCACCGACCGTCACCTCTGCCTCATGGAGCTGCCCGACAACGTCGACTGAACTTCACCCGTGCCTCGCGCGGGTTTTTCTTTTTCACGATCGTTGACGAATCGTCTTCTTTCATCTACATTTCGCTCGTCCAACAGGAGGAAACGATGCGACCGTACATTGGCATGACCGACGTTCCGAGCGCCGAGTGGCTGCGCGAGCGTCTCGAGACGTTCGCCGCGGCGGGAGGCCACATGCTCCCCCATCAACTCCACGCGGGGATCATGTGCAGCTACAAGACGCTGCACGGCCTGCCGACCAAGTGGGCCGCCGCCTGGCCGAAGCTCGAAGACGCCGACGCGATCTTCATCGACGACGAGCGCGTGCTGAACACGCTCCACTACGCCGACTATCCGGACGACGAGCATCCGATCGCGCGTACCACGGTGCGCGACATGCGAGAGCTCATCCGGCGCTGCAGCTGTCCGATCGACGCGATCCAGTTCGACATGGTCTGGCCGCGCATCGAGCTGCTCGACGCCATCAAGGAGACGAGCGGCGCGCCGCGCGTCATCCTGCAGGTCGGCAAGAAGGCGCTCGAGGAGATCGGCCGCGACATCCCCGCGCTCATGCGGCGCATCCAGTCCTACAACGGCTGCGTCGACGACGTGCTGCTCGACATGAGCGGCGGCACGGGCACCGCGATGGGCGCGAGCTTCCTGACACCGTTCATCGTGGCGCTCCGCAAGGAGCATCCGCACCTCGGCGTCAGCGTCGCCGGCGGCCTCGGCCCCGACACGCTCCACCTCGTCGCTCCGCTCGTGAGCGCGTTCCCGGGCATCTCGATCGACGCCCAGGGCCAGCTCCGCACGAGCGGCAAGAGCCTCGATCCGATCGAGGCCGAGCGCGCCGACGCCTACCTCCGCGGCGCCATCGAGATGTTCCTCGCGACCGTCCCGGACGGCGCTCCGGTCTGAATCGGAACGAAAGCGAACGACTCCTAAGAAGGACGCTTGATCCTTCTTTTTTCATACAACGCAAAACCGACCCTTTCGGATCGGTTCTACATGGCGGAGAGAGTGAGATTCGAACTCACGAGACCCTTGAGAGGTCTAACGGTTTTCGAGACCGTCGCCTTCAACCGCTCAGCCATCTCTCCATGGTTGACTGCCGCAATCTAGCACGGGAACGGTCCCTTGTAAAGAAGGGAGGCGCTAGTACCCGACGCGCAAAAGCGTTCCGGCCGGACCCCGATGCAGGAAGACGGCTTCGGCGTTCGAGGCCGAAAGAACGGGCAATGCATCGAGTCCTCGGAAAAGCGGGGTCGGGATCAAAAGCAGGTAGGGCGGCTCCAGGCGGTCGCCGGCGCGAGCGCGCTCGAACGGCAGGCCGAGCCGATTACCATCGCTGTAGTACAGCATCGTCGGATAGAACAGCCAGTTGTAGGCGTAGAGCGGAAGTCCAGCCCGGCCGAATTCCAATCCCGCGATTTTTTCGTCTTCAGCGATCATGTACCGGCTTGGCACGGACAATGGCCGCAAGAACAGGTCGCGGTCGCGCTGGTCGAAAATCCTGAGCGACGTGCCGAGCGCTCCGAGCGCAAGACACGCGTACAGCACGACGACAGCCGCGCGGGGAGCCCGCATGCGCCATCGGCGCCAAACCAGCGCCAGGAAGATGGCCGTAAACGGCAGCGCGGGGACGAAGTAATACAAGAGCCGCGTCCTCGGCAGGAAGAAAAGCAGAAAGAAAAACAGCGCGAGCATGCCTGACGCGATTTCGTCCCGGTACGCCCGCCATTCTTTTCTGGCGACGACGCACGCCCACGCGAGCGCCGCGAGAAAGGCGAACAGCCAGGGGTTCGCGAGAACGAAGAGCTGTTTCAGATGGTACGTGATCGGCGCCTCGCGCCCGTAGACGACGGCTTGGTTCACGCGCGCGAGCACTTGGGCGAAGAGATACGAATCCCAGAAGGCGCGGCCGAACCTGGCCGTCTGATACGCGTGCCACGGCAGGACGAGCAGCGCGCCGATCGCGTGCCCGCCCCAAAACCATTTGCTTTTGAGCCAGCGCCAATCCCCGCGAAGGAGCGAAAAAATGAGAATGGCGGGATAGGCCAAGAGGCCGATAACGCTTTTGCACAAAACGCCCGCCGCGACGACTGGACCGAACCATGCGAGCCGTCGAGGCCGTTCCTGCCCCGAAAGGAACACGTAAAACGCGAGAAGGATCAGCGCCGTGACCGGCACGTCCATTCGTACTTGCCGGCCTGCAAACACGAACAGTCCCGTAAAAAGCAGCGTCGCGCCCGCGACAAGCGCGGCCGCATCATCCTTCGTGAGGCGTCGGACGATCGCGACGACAAGCGCCACGCACGCCACGATCGACAGGGCGGATACCAGCCTGAGCGCAAAAGCCGTCTCGCCGAACGCGGCGACGCTCAGGCGCGCGAGCCAAAAGAACAACGGAGGCTTTTCGAACCACGGCTGGCCGAGCATCGTAAAAGAGGCGAAGTCTCCGCGCACGAGGCTTTCGTGGAATACGCGGGCGTAAATCGCCTCATCCGCGTCCATCAACGCCCATCGACCGAGATGTATGAGCGAAAAACAAAGCGTTATCGCCAGAAGGCACGAGAACAAGACGCGATGGGTTCGCTGTGGCAGCATGGCGACATCGTAACATTCTGCTATACTTTTCCCATATCCCGCCTATGAAGATCCGCAAAGCCATTCTGCCCGTGGCCGGCATGGGAACGCGTTTCCTGCCCGCCACCAAAGCCCAGCCGAAAGAGATGCTCACGATCGTCGATAAGCCGGTCATTCAGTACGTCGTCGAGGAGGCCGTCGCCTCCGGCATCGAAGAAATCATCTTCGTCACGAGCCTGACCAAGCGCGCCATCGAAGACCATTTCGACCGCAACTTCGAGCTGGAAACGCGCCTGAAGGAAAAAGGTAAGAAGGACGAGCTCGACAACCTCCGCCGCATCTCGAACATGGCGAAGTTCGCCTTCGTGCGCCAGCAAGCGCCGCTCGGCGACGGCCACGCGATCCTGGCCGCTCTCCCCTTCGTCGACGCGCACGAACCGGTCGCCATCCTTTTCGGCGACGACATCTTCGACGCCCGCATCCCCGTCACCGCCCAGCTCATCGACGCCTACGAGAAATATCACGACCCGATCATCGCACTCTGCGACGTCGGCAAGAAGAACGTCTCAAGCTACGGCATCGCGAGCGGCACCATGACGTCGAAAGCGGTCATGGAACTCGACGGCTTCGTTGAAAAACCGAAAATGGAGGACGCTCCCTCCTCGCTCGCCGCGGTCGGCCGGTACATCATCACGCCGGAGATCATGGAGATCCTGAAGACGCAAAAGCCCGGAAAAGACGGGGAAATCCGCTTGGCGGACGCCTTCATCACCCACCTCACCAAAGGCGCCGCTATCTACGGACGCATTGCCGACGCCACCCGCTACGACTGCGGAAACAAGGTCCAATTCCTCCTCGCCTCGATGGCCTACGGCCTTCGCCACCCGCAAGTCGCGCCCGAGTTCAAGAAAGGCCTCAAGAAACTTCTTTCGTAACCCTATGCTGCGCATCCGCCTCGCTTCAATCGTCCTCCTGGCCGCTTTGGTCGTGAGCGGTGCCGGCTGTCTGTCTTCGAATCTCCAAACGGCGCCCGCGTCGTCGAAGCCCCTGACCCTCACCTACTGGCGCGTGCTCGATGACAGCGACTCCTTCGACGAAATCGTCGCCGCCTATCGCGCGCTCCACCCGAACGTCACCGTCAACTACCGAAAGCTCCGGCTCGAAGAGTACGAGCGCGAGCTTTTGAACGCCCTGGCCGAAGACCGCGGACCGGACATCATCTCCTTGCACAACGACTGGATCCGCTCGTATCAAACCAAGCTCCTGCCCGCCCCGGCTTCGGTGAAAATGTCGTTCCGCGAGATCCAGGGCGTCCAAAAGAACCCGGTATGGGTTGAAAAAACGCTGCCTGTCATCACTCCGGCCCAAGTACGCGACCAGTTCGTCGACCAGGTCAGCCGGGACGTCGTCATCAAGGGCCAGGCCGAGGAGCCCGGCAAAGGCATCGTCGACCAGCTCTGGGGCTTGCCGATGGCGCTCGATACGATGGTGCTCTACTACAACCGCGACGTGCTGAACGCCGCCGGGATCCCCACGGCCGCCACGACATGGGCGGAATTCCAGGATCACGTGAAGCGCCTGACCGCCTATGACGCCCAGGGAAAGCTCGTAAAACCGGCCGTCGGCATCGGTACCTCGAAGAATGTCGAGCGTTCTTTCGACCTTCTTTCGCTCCTCATGATGCAAAATGGCGCGAGAATGACGGATGCCAACGGTATCCCGACCTTCAACCGCACCCCGGAAAACCTCGACCGAGAGGTGCCGCCCGGCCTGGAAGCACTCGTCTTCTACACGGATTTCGCCAACCCCTCTAAGGAAGTGTTCACCTGGGATGACACCCAGCCGAACTCCTACGACGCCTTCGTTTCGGGCAAAACGGCTTATTTCTTCGGCTATTCCTACCACCTTCCGCGCATCCGCTCGCAGGCGCCCAAGTTGAACTTCAGCCTGACGAACGTGCCGCAGATCGACCCGGCCGCAAGGGTCAATTACGCCAATTATTGGGTCGAAACCGTCTCTAAAAAGACGAAAAACCCCGATGCCGCCTGGGATTTCGTCCAATTCGCCGCAAAAGCCGACCAAGCCAAGCTGTATTTGGCCAAAACAGGCAAGCCGACGGCGCTCCGAAGCCTGGTAAACACCCAGCTCAGCGAACCGGATCTCGGCGTCTTCGCCTCCCAAGTCCTGACGGCCAAAAGCTGGTACCAAGGCGTAAATATCGCGGCTACCGAGGGCGCCTTCGACGAAATGATCGACGCGACACTTGCGGGAGTGGACCCGAACCGCGCCATCAACCTGGCGATCCAGACCATCGCCCAGACGATCCGCTAAGCCCGACAAGCCTGTCCACACATCGCATCCCGGCTCAAGCCGGGATCGTTGTTTTTATGCTACACTTATTCACGATATGAAACGCCTTTTTCGTTTCGCGCTTCCCGCCTGGCTCGCCATCCTTCCCTTTGCCGCTTCCGCCCAAATTAGGCTCTTGCCGCCATGCACCGAAAGCGGCAACTGCGGCGTGAGCGACATCCTGATCACCTTCGTCAATGCCGCCGAATACCTGATCGGCATCTCCGGCGCCGTGGCCCTGCTCTATTTCGTGTACGGCGGTTTTACCTTCATCCTGGCCGCGGGAGACAAGACGAAGGTCGGCAAGGCGATCGGCATCCTGAAGAGCGCGATCATCGGCATCGCCATCATCTTCCTCTCGGGCATCCTCGTACGTTTCACGACCCAGGCGTTGACAGGTGGCACTTCCGCGATCCCGACGATCGGCGAATCCTGCAATGCTGCCGCGCAGAAGAGTCTCCCGAGAGGATGCACATCGAGTGCTGATTGCAATGGCCTCGGCGTTTGCGACGGTGGGCTCTGCACCGCGGCTGACGGTTTGTGGGTCTCAATCCCTGCCGGCATCGATCCCAACGGAAAGACCATTCCCGAGTCGGTCGTGTGCATCAAGAAAGACGATTGCAAGGCGCTCAACAGCGAACTCGAGAAGCGACAACGGGGCGAGGTCTACAGCTGCCAGAACGTGAGCGGCGCTTCGAGCTGCGTACGCGGCCTCTGCCCGAGCAAGCCTGCCGACTTCGCTTGCTGCTTGAATTAATCGTCTATGCAGAATTCTGCCGCAAGAACGCTCGGAGTAGTGATGGTCAGCGCCACGATCGCCTTTGTCGCTGCCGCGCCATTCGCTGCCAAAGCGTTATGGTTGCCATTGATAACTTGCACCGAAGCGGCTACGCCAGTGCCGGCGCAGTATCGATCGTTTTGTGAAAGTCACTACGACTTGGCGCTTCGAGCCACGGAACGCACGATCACGTTGGCAGACCAATTTCCGAACTGCACGTCGACTAGGCCGGATGCGAAAACCTACTGCATCCATCTTTCGGCTGGCAGGAAACTGGCGGAAGAATCCTTCGCCGTCATCTTGAATCAAAGCGCGCGCGAGCATACCTATCGACCGACCGTGGTCATCGATGGCGAAACGATCACCCTCTCCGAACGCACCGAGCTCGTACCGGAAGATCAGGCGGCGTGGGAAGCGATCAAAAACGCTTTCGACTATACGATCATTCCGAACGACATGTACGTGAACGATCGGGTGCTCACCTTCGGTACAACGCGTGGAATTGAAGGCTTGACGATTGAACCCGGAACGCAGCTTTTTACTGACGAAATCGCATTCCATAGCGCTAAGCACGATGCGTTCATGGCCTTTTCGGAATTCTGTGATGCGGGCACCTTGACCGTTCGCGGTGACCTCTACATTTCGTACTTGAGCGCCGCCGACGCTGAAGAGACAAAGGCTCGCTACCGGGCGTGTTTGGAAGCGATCCGTAAAGGTGACGCCATCCTGGCGGCGCTGGCAAAAATGGAACAAAGCGCGCCGGCGGGAACCGGATCGGTCACCGAACGCGGAAGCGCGATTTCACTCCCCTTGCCTCTTGGAAGCATCAGTCTGCCTGCGGTTATCGGGCGCGTCATCCGCACATTGCTCGGCGTCGTCGGCGCAATCGCGCTCGTCTTCTTCATCTGGGGCGGCATCAAGTACATGACCGCCGCGGGCGATGAAAAGAAAGTCGCCGAGGCTCGCGGCATGATCACGACGACCGTGTCCGCCCTCGCCGCGATCTTCCTTTCATACGCAGTGCTCTCAATCTTGCTCAACGCGCTTTCCTCTTCCTGACGTATGAAAAAGATTCTTTCCATCCTCGCCGCATTCTTGGTTCCTTTCGCCGTTTCAGCCCAAGAAACCATCACATTGCAGAATCCGCTCAACGCCAATTCGGTTCCCGAACTCATTGCCAATATTTTGAGAGCAGCGATCGGCATTGTCGGCGCGCTCGCGCTGCTGGTCTTCATCTATGGTGGATTTATTTGGTTGACCTCGGGTGGCGAGGCTGGTAAAGTGAGCGCAGGCAAAGAAGCTATGAAATGGGCGGCGATCGGTCTCGTGGTGATCTTCACCAGTTACGGACTTGTCCGCTTCGTATTCTCGGCTATCACGGGCTAACGCCTGAAAGGAGGTGATTTGCATGACGAAGAAAACGCTTGTCAAGGGTCTGATCAGTACGGCAATGCTCGCGACGATGGCGCTCCCGATGGTCGCTTTGGCCCAGGGTGCAGTGACGTCCAACGAGCTCCTGCCCGGTCAAATCGCGACCGAGCTCGGCCAGCAACAGCAGGACCTGCGCATCACGATCGCGCGTATCGTCCGCACGGCCATGAGCCTACTCGGTATCATTGCCGTTATGATCATCCTGTACGGAGGTTTCAAATGGATGACGTCCGGTGGTTCCGATGAAGCCGTCGGCGACGCCAAGAAGATCATCACGGCCGGTATTATCGGCTTGATCATCATCTTGACCGCTTACGCGATCGCATCGTTCGTGATCAACAGTCTCGTGACCGCTACGACCGCCTAGTACAACGCCTTACCGCGACGCCCCGATGCGAATCGGGGCGTCGTCACAAGGTCTCGGGAGATGCCGGCGACGTTCGCCGGTATCTCCGGATCCCTTGAACTCACTCTACGTATGCGCTTGAAACGCATTCTTCTTCCGGCGCTGTGCCTCGTGGCCGTCATGCTCGTCGCACTGCCCGACGTCTACGCCCAATTCGGCCTTGATGCCGCCGCCCCGTCTTCGCTCAAAGGCAACAAAGACTTGCTGGCCACGATCGGCCGGCTCATCCAGACGGTGCTCAGTTATCTCGGCGTCCTGTTCCTGATCCTGATGCTCTACTCCGGCTTTCTCTACATGACGGCCCGGGGCGACGACAAGAAAATCGATACGGCAAAGAAGATCATTTCCGGAGCGGTCACGGGACTCATCATCATCGCCGCGTCGTACGCGCTCACCGCCTTCGTCATCAATGCCGTAGCCGGTACAGCCTCCTCAGGCTCGGCGTCCGACCCGAACGGCCCAACGCCGATCACGGTCGATACGAACGAATGTACGACGCGTACGTGCACGACCGCCTCGGACTGCAGCGTTCCCGGCAACTACTGCTACACCGGAACGTGCGAATGCCTCGGCGAGGGCGACCCGTCGATCGGAAGCGAAGCGCAGCCCTGCAGCTTCGGCCTCTGCGCTGAGGCCTCGTAAGCGCCCCATCTATGGCTGACATGCAAAAACTGGCTCAGAACTTCGGTGCGGACAAACTGCTCGACGTCGCCGAAGCGGCCAACCTCAACTCGCCGACCACGCTTCCGGAACTCATCGGCAACCTCGTACGCACCTTCATCGGGCTCCTCGGCATCGTCTTCATGGTGCTGATCATCTACGCCGGCTACCTCTGGCTGACGGCGCAAGGCGATGATGCCAAGGTGAAGCACGCCAAGGAACTGCTGAAGAACGCCGTGATCGGACTCATCATCATCTCCGCCGCCTACGCGATCGCCGCGTTCGTCCTGAACGCAGTCGCCAGAACAGCCGCTCCGGCCGCCGGCGCCTAATCCCCTGCTAATCACCTCACATCGTATGCTCAAGAAACTTCTTCTGGGTTTCATCTCGCTCCTCACCATGAGTCAGATGGCCCTGGTCGCGATGCCCGTCGGCGCGCAAGCTCCTTGCGACCCGAGCACCGGAAACGCCCTTGGCTGCCTGAACGCCGCCAATCCGAACCCGAACAGCGGCGACGCCGCCACGGCTGGCCAGCAGCTCCCGCTCATCATCGGCCGCATCATCCGCACGCTCCTCGGTCTCCTCGGTATCATCTTCCTGGTCCTCATGGTCTACGCCGGTTTCCTCTGGATGACGGCGCGCGGCGAGAGCGACCCGATCGACAAGGCCAAAGAGATCATCAAGCAGTGCATCATCGGTCTCATCATCATCTTCCTGGCCTACGCGCTCACCGGCTTCATCATCAACGCGGTCATCCGCGCCACGACGGCCACGCCGTAAGCAACAGTTCCGGAAAAATAAGAACGGCCCTTCGCGAATGCGTTGGGCCGTTTTTTTACTTCTGAGTACTGCGATGCGTCGTCAGTGCGCCGACCACGGATCGTTTTCCGTGAGGTCGACGTTCGTCACGTTGCCTTCGAGTCTGAGCAGCGTGGAGAACGTCGCGTCGGGAGACGCTGGATCGATGATCGCTTGGCGGCGCGTGCCCATGTTGGCGTGGCGCATCACCGTGAGATGGACGCGGCGCGTCCGATCGACGTTGATGTAGCAGCGCTGCTTGGGCTTGAGGAGGCCTTGGGAGCCTCCGCCGGTCACCACGACCGGCTTGCCGTCGATCTCGAACGACATGTAACTGTCGTTGTCGACGAAGCCGTCGAAGTCGTTGTCGGCGCAGTTGAGGCCGCCGTCACGATCTCCGTCGCAGTAGTTGTTCACGATCATGATCTTGTGACCCTTCCGTGCCTGCCGAGGCTCCGATCCGGCCACGCAGAGGTAGCCGGGCTGTTCGCCGCGGACCGTCTCGACAACGGCGGCGGAACCGCCGTGGTTGAGCGTGCCGTTCATGCCGATGCCCGGCGAAACGGCAGGTGGGGTCGGCGAGGTTGCCGGCATCTGCGGCGCGCCAGGAGGACGGTAGCCGTCCTTCTTGGCACGCTCGACGCGGGCGGCCTGGTCGGCGGAGCGCAGCTTCTCGAGCTCGGCCCGTTCGGCGTTGCTCAGAGCGGCGGCGCATCCGGTGACGGACATCATGATCGCGAGGATCGTGGGAATGAACGAACGCATGGTCGATCTCCTGTGTGCGGTGTGGGGTGGAACGGTTGCGGTCACTTGGCGAGCTGCTTGGTGCAGGATTGCACCAGCTTCTCGCGCTTGTCCTCGTCCTCGATGACGTCTGGATTCGCCAGAAACATCTGGCACTGCAGGCGGAGCTGCTCCTTGAGCGCCGGGCCGATGACGGCCGTTTGCTTCTCGACGTCGAGGAGGCGCTGTTGCACCTCGTCGTAGTCGGCCTGCGGAGCCGGATTGTAGGTTCCGGCGGAACCGGCGGCGAACGTCACCTGGCTTCCGTAACCGCCCGTCATGACGACGTTCGGCTGCGGAACGTTCAGGACCACGTTCGAGGCGCACCGGGTCGGGTATTGGACGCAGAAGGAAGATCCTCCCGCGCCGTACCCACCCTGGCCATAGACCATGCCGGTGGCCGGATCGTAGCCGTAGCCGCCACCCATCACGATCGGCACCGAAGCACCGAAGGTGTTGCCGGCGTACGTCTGCTCGATCGACGTCTCGGTGGCGGGGTAGATGCCGTTGTCGTGGCGGTAGACCGTTTTGGTCTTCGCCTGCTGGGAACCCCAGAGACAGCCGGTGAGCGAGACGAGCGCGAGTGACAGGATCAGGGTGATGGAACGCATGACGTACCTTTCTCCACGAAGCGTGGAAATTGACCGGGAAAAGGGCTGTTTCGGGGCTTGTTTTAGCAGAATTGCCGGCCCCGAAGTGTCTTCAGGATAGCATGAAATGGCGTTTTTGTCAATGGTTTACGACAAAATGAAAACGCCTGCCATTTGGGCTGGCAGGCGTTCTGAGACGGAGGGAAAGAACGGTGGGACTGGAGAGTTCCGGAGGGGGTACTACTGGCCGTAGAGCGCTTCGAGGTCGGCGATCGCCGCCCCAGGATCGTCCTCGTAGGACTTTGCCTTGGGCGGCGGAGGCAGCGGCTTCTTCGGCGCCGCGGGTCGGACGATGACCACCTTCTTGGATGGCACCTTCCGCTCCGGCGTGCTGATCACGGTACTCCGAGAAGGTGGCGCCATGTGCACTCCTGTGCCGGCTCGGGAAGCCGGCACCTGCGTGCGCGGGTCGCGCCGTACGTTCCTGCTACTGCCTGAACCGTCGTCGTCCGACTGGAACACCTTCTTGATGGCGTCGAGCTTCTCGCTCACGTTCGGCGGTTCATGGTTCGTCGCGTCCTTGTAGTTGGTCGTACCGCGGTACATCAGGAAGGCCTGCAGCGGGACGCAGAGGAGCGCGAGCACGATGGCCGCTCTCATCTTTGCCATACCGCGAAGCTCATCCTTGTCGAACCGACCGTACAACCAGAGCGCGAGCAAACCAAGCGCATTCAGTCCAAGAACCCACAAGGTCGTGTTCAGATTCCCCATCCACTCATCGAGGTTACCGATGCGGATGGTGCCGAGCGACCTCGGGAAGTACTTGTTGAACACGAAGGCGATCAGCGTCAGGATGATGATCCCGATCAGCACGTTCAGCACCATGTCGAAGACCAGACCCACCTTCTTCCCCCTGCCGATAGCGATCAAGATCGCCGGCATGGCCAGACCTGTCAGTTTCACGGTCAGGCCGAGCACTTCCCACGAAACGAAGAGTTGGAAGGGGACCAACGCGATGCTGAACATCGTGAAGATCGCGAAGATGATCCACTGATACTTCCTGTGACGCTCCTTGAGCTCGAGCTTCTCGGCTTCCGTGTTCTTGCCTTTCAGCACCTGCTTGAACAAGCCGAGCTTGAACATCAGGATCTTCGCGAAGACCGCCGAAGCGAACAGCACGATGGCGAACACGAGCTGCAGCAGCAGGGCACCAATCACTGCGACCGTCTGGCCGCCGGACGGGTACCCATGGTTGTGCAGATGGACGCCGAGCACCATCACGGAGATGGCGAAGGCGGACCAGATCAGGACCGAGATCTTGAAGTTGCGCCAGTGCTCGTTGAGCCAGTTGAGCGCGAGTTCGAAGCCCTCGAGCGTCAGATCGCCGCCGACCTTGAAGAGGGCGAACAGCGCGTTCTTGGCCGCGGGCAGGAACTTCTTCACGATCTTGTCCTGAGGCAGTGCCAGGATCGCGCCGATGCCGGCGATGATCCAGAGCAGCGTACTACCATGCTTCTCGACGAAGCCGTTCTTCTTGTCGTTGTCAGACATGCCAGCTCCTTTCAGAGGGGCGAGTTGTAGATGAAGTAGGTGGCGACACCGACGAGAGCGAGGCCGCTCACGACGTAGCCGGTCACCCGGGTTTTGAGCACGCGCTTTTCATCGCGCTTCTTCCACTGCTTCTTGCGAGCATCGCGGCGCTGCTTCGAGGTCTTGCCTTCCGAGTCCATCGTGATGGTGAGAAGCCACTTGGCGAAGGCGTCGACGTGTTCGCACAGGGAGTCGAACATCCGATCGAACTCGGCCAGCTCGCGCTTCAAGATCGACTTGTCGCGCTTCGGCTGGCCGATGAGCATGTCGAGCTCGGCGTGCCAGTACTCGTTGGGCTTCTTCACGACGTAGAGGAACGTCGCGTAGTCGTACTGCTCGAACGCCGTGTAGAACTTGACCTTGAGGTCGTGATCTTCGGCGATCAGCTTGCGGAACGCGTTGTCCACGGTCCGCATGTACGCGTACGGATCTTCCTCGTAGAAGCGCTTCAGGTGATCGAACAGCGAGTACTTCGGCTTCTCGGGCTTGGGCGCCGGCGTTTCCGTCGGAGCTTCGGCCTTCGTCGCCTTCGGCTCGGTCGCGGGTGCGAACGAAGCCTTCACTTGCGCTTCCAGCGCTTCGACTTCCGAGGGAGTACCCCAGCAGCCGCAGTAGCTGAGCGCGTGGCGCCGCTTGATCGCATCGAGCACCGTGATGTCCTCGGGCGACTTCTCGCCCTTGAACCCTCGCGGTCGCGACGCCGTCGTGCAGTTGCTCTTGTGGAGCTGTCCGCCGACGACGAAGCCCTTCATCTGTCCGGGATCGAGCGCGTGCGGCGCATCCGCAGGCTTGCTGTCCTCAGGAGCCTTGTCGGCCGCCTTCGGTGCATCGCCCGCGCCGCGCCCCATCGCATCGACCGCTTCGTTGAGCGCCTCGTAGAGCACGTCGCCGAGGAAGCCGGGAACGACCTTCTTGATGTCGTCCTTCGGCAGTTCGAACACGTTGCCCAGGAACTCGATCCCCTTCGAGAGGACCTTATGCGCTCCCGGGATGAGCTCTTCGAGGTTCTCTCCGAGCTGGCCCTTCTTGATCAGGCTGTCCAGAAACGACTCGATCACGGCGGGAAGTTTCCCGCCGATCTTGTAGCCGAGCTTGTCGGCCTGCGAACCTAGAAGCTTCGCAAGATTGATCATCTTATCTGACATGGAACTCTCCAGGTTGTCGAAGATCGACGTATCGACCTCGGTTTAAGGCTGATAATCACGTCTCTGGGAGGCAAAATGCCTGGCTCCAGCGTGACCGGGCAGTCTAGCATAAATCAAAGGTTTTGTCAAGAGTTTTTGACACTATTTTGGCTAAGATTGAGCCAAAAAGCGGGCTTGCGGAGCGTAAAAAGACCAAGTACACTGAAAATGGTTCTTATTCATATCTTTCCCAGGGATATGGCAAAACGGAAGGTACCAGCGCGGAAAAACGAAACGGTGAAGGTCGAGGAGCCGTGGTTGGCGGACGAACTTGAGGGGCAGCTCTCAGTCGACGTCTTCCAAAAAGGCAACACGATCGTCGTAAAATCGACCATCGCCGGAGTCGAAGCCGATGATCTGGAGATCTTCCTGAATCGCGACATGCTCACCATCAAGGGCAAGCGCGAGCACGAAGGCCGCGTCGAGCGCGGCGACTACTTCATCCGTGAATGCTACTGGGGCCGGTTCTCCCGCACGATTATCTTGCCGAGCGACGTGAAAAGCGAGGAAGCGAAAGCGACCTTGAAGGACGGTGTCCTCACGATTGCCATGCCGAAAGCGCAGCACTCGCGTGCGATTCCGGTGAAACTCATCATCTAAATGTTCGACCGCCTCAAAAAACTCCTGCCGAGTTCTCCCAGACACCTGGTGCTTGCAGGCGTTTTTTGTCTGCTGCTTGTTTCGGGTCTTATCGCCGTACAAGTCGTGCGCGCGGACGGCCGCATCTTGCCGAACGTCACGATCGGCGGCATCGACGTCGGCGGTCTCACGCCATCGGAAGCGAAGGAACGTTTGGAAAACGCGTTGCGCGCGCTGAACGTCGCCGGCGTGCAGTTCCGCTACCAGGACCGCTCGCTGACCGTGCGCGCGAACGACGTGAGCGCCGCTTCGCCGACGCAATCGCCCGTAACGTACGACCTGGACGGCATGGTGGAAACAGCCTTCGCCTTCGGACACGAGGCTGGAAAAGCCGAGTTGATTGCCGCCAACATGCGCGCGCTTTTCGCCGACGTGCAGCAACCCGTGCAACTCGTCGTCGACAAGGACGCGCTTCAGGCGTTGCTTACGCTTCGCTTCGGCGAGCTTGAGCAGCCCGCGCGCGACGCCGCGTTCACCATCGAACGCGTTTCCGTTCCCGTGAACAACGCTTCTTCCAGCGGCGCCACGCGCCCCGACTGGCGCATCCTCGTTTCTCCCGATTCCACGGGCGTCACGTTCGATTACGGCAGCGCCATCGACCACGCCGCTTCCGGCTTGGCGCGCTGGCAAGGCTCGGCGATCGATTTGCAGGCGACGACGAAAGCGCCCGACATCACGTTGGCGGAAGCCGAAGCGTTCGTCGACCGCGCGAAGCAGGTGCTTGCGCGCGGCGAGGCAAGCTTGGCCTACGACGATCTTACCTGGTCGTTGTCGGAAGAGGAGATCGCAAAAGCCCTTGTTTTATTGAAGAAAAAAGATGGTTCGATCGGCCTGACCTTGAAACGCAGCGTCATCGAACCGCTCCTTGCCATCGCCGCAAAAGAGATCGAGAGCGAACCGAAACCGACGCGGTTCACGATCGGCGAAGACGGCCGCGCGAAAGATTTTCAAGGCGGCTCGCTCGGTAAAACAGTCGATCAGGAAACAAGTCTGGCCCGCCTCGATGAGCTGTTCGACACGTCGGAGAACGGGGTGTTTCCGATCGCCGTTACGACCGTTGCCGCTCCGGCTTCCGACGCGATTGCCGTCGAGCTCGGCATCACGGAACTGCTCGGCTACGGCACGTCGAATTTTTCCGGCAGCCCGAAGAATCGCCGCATCAACATCGCGAACGGCGCCGCGCGCCTGAACGGCATCATCATCAAGCCGGGAGAAGAGATCGGTCTCATCGACTACTTGAAGCCGTTCGACGCTTCCGGCGGCTACGTGCCCGAACTCGTCATCAAGGGCAACCGCACCGTTCCGGAATATGGCGGCGGTCTCTGCCAGATCGGCACGACGACGTTCCGCGCCACGATGGGCGCCGGACTTCCGATCACGCAACGGCAGAACCATTCGTATCGCGTGCGCTACTACGAACCGGCCGGCACCGACGCCACGCTGTACGACCCGGCACCGGATTTCAAATTCATCAACGACACGCAGTCGCACGCCGTCTTGATCACGAAGATCATCGGCGACATTGCGCGGTTCGAGTTCTGGGGAACGCGTGATGGTCGCGTGCAGAAGCAGGGCCCGATCAAAACCTGGAACATCACGCCGCCGCCCGAGCCGAAGCTGATCGAAACATCCGAGCTGGCCGAAGGCGTGAAAAAATGTTTCGAATCCCCGCACGCCGGAGCAACGACGAACTTCACCTATTCGATCACGTATCCGGACGGCACGGTGAAGGCACAGGACTTCCGCAGCGTCTACAAGCCTTGGCAGCAGCAGTGCCTCGTCGGCAAGACAGGCGCGCCGCGCATCGTGCTCGGCAGCGACGGGTCTATCAAGGAACTTGCGCCGCTTCCCTCCGCAACGAACACGCCCCCGACGCCATAACGAAACAAAAGACCCCGCAGTGCGGGGTCTTTTTCTTCTCCATTGTTTTCGGAGTGGTCTGCAGAAAATCGCGCTCAAGAAGGTGTCTTATAGAAGCGTTCGAGCCGGAGCCCGAAGTACCCTATGAGATACCTCCATGCTTGTCGTGAGCGCGAGTTTCTAGAGACCAGATGCGAATGGGTCCGAAAACGGTCGGGCTGTAACAGGGATGTCGAGCGCGGTGCTCAAGCAACGTCGCACACTACCACGTGGCATAAAACCTGTCAAGAAAATGCTCCTGCTGTTTCACAATATGTTTCATGTTTTATTGACGTTTTTAAGGCTAGCACTCAGTTTCTAGCCTTATTTTACCGCATTTATTCTGTCGGAAACCATTGACAAAAGCGTGTTTTTGTGTTATATTCGGTTCATCGAACAATCCTGTTCGCCACTGAGAAGTGTTGTCCACCTGCACACCGGAGCTGACCATGAAAGCACACGCGCACCTTCCCTTTGCCAGCCTCGTCTACAACTTCCTCGCGGAGATCGATCCGTTCGAGGAGTGCTCGCCGCGCACCCATGACGTCATCGAAGAGATCGCCGCCGAAGCCCTCATCGAGGGCGCCGACGAGGATCTTCAGGTGATCCTCAAGCAGCACGGCGGCTACCTCAGCGCCCAGCTGACCGACGACATCTCGATCTTCCTCGGCTGCGCCGACGACCCCTGGCTCGCCGCCGCCTAGCGCATCCCACTTCCTCACCTCCCCCGCGGAACTTCTTCCGCGGGGCGATCACTCTGGGCCTTCTCACGCATGTGCGATGAGGAGAGCCGGAATGGATCGACCGCACAACCCCGCACCGCAGGAGGCCTGACATGTCCAACTACTCGAAGCCCGAGACCAAGACCGGCATGGAGTTGCTGACCAAGCTCAACGCGAAGCCGCTCGACGAGATGGACGACCGGCGCCTGCGCGCCGAGAACCTGAAGGGTTCCTTCGTCAGCCGGTACGCGCCCTCGTTCCATCACTTCTACGACGCCGCCGAGCTCGATCACGGCAACAACGACCTTCGCGCGAAGACCTCGGTCTTCAAAACGGTCGATCAGATCATCGACGAGAGCGAGCCGTACGTGCCGGACGAGGAGGACCTCAAGGACGCGTTGTGCCTGAAGGTCGCCGAGACGCTCGCCAGCCTGACGCCCAACGAGCGCAAGCCGCCCAACGGCCCGCGCTCGTGCGAGAACTACGCGCAGCGCTATCGGAGCAAGCTGCCCGATCGCAAGACGTGCGTCACCGTCCTCGTGCGCGGCCGCGGCCTCGTCCCCTACGACGGCGAGATCCGCGAGCAGCTCCGCAACCAGCGCTGATCCTTCCGCTCCATCCGCTTCATCCCCCGCGGGCAACCGCGGGGCGATTCATCCGGACCTTCTGCCGCATGGTGCGACAGGAGCGTCGGACAGATCGACACAACAACCACCAACCAGGAGCTACGCCATGCACGACCAGACCGAATACGGTCCTTCGATCGAGATCATCATCGAGATCGCCCCGCACGACCTCCGCGGCATCGACGGCGCCTTCCTCATCGACGAGGAGGAGCTCGAGAACGCCGAAGAGTTCATCCGCACCTTCAACGAGGCCTCGTGATGAAGATGATCACCGCCTCAACCGAGAAGATCCGGGCTACCGCCTGGTACGAGGACTGCAGCCGCTACTCGGCTGCGTACAACTGGCCCTTCGGCCACGGCGCAGTGCTCGCTGTCCTGCTCTTGATCGCCCTCTTGGCGATCAGCGTCGGTGCCGCCGTCGTCTGAAGCGTTCGCGCTTCATCTCAGTCTCGGGGAGCGTGACGACCTCCCCTTCCGCAATTGGCTCCCGAATGTTTCGGGGCCCGATGCCGGAAACGACCGCATCGTCAGACAAAAACCGCCGTACCGTACAACAAGGAGACCGGAATGAAGAACGTCTGCTCCAACCCCCGTGAGATCACGCTCCTGAAGTGGAGCCTTCGCGGGCTCCCGTTCTACATCCTCGCGATCGCCATCGTGAAGCTCGCGACCGGCTGCGTCACCGTCGAAGGTGACGATCCCGTGGACTGCGGCGACAACATCGTCGTGGTCGAGCCGCCGGATCCCGAAAGTCCGCCGGTCGAACGCGCTCGCGTGGACATGGCGCTCAACGTCGGGTTCCAGTACGAGCGCTCCGTCGGCGCGCAGGACATCCCCGTGTTCTGCTTCACCGCCGTGGCAAACGTCGATGTCGAAGTACGCCGCCTGCGGATGTTTATCGCCGCCATCGGCGAGAACACGGCCGCCGGCGGCCTCGTCGACACGTCCGCCGCGACGCTCCGCCCGAACTTCACCGACATAAAGGTGTTGTACGGGATCAACGTCGTGGCCGGTCCGCGCGACGTTGATGCAACAGGCAATGATACGTATCAGCCGATCGATCTCGTCGACATCATCCTCCTCGAAGCACATCGGCCGACGCAGTTGTGCGTCTACCTAGATACGGCGAACAACGTCGCGCTCGACGGCACGGAGATCCAGATCCAACTCGGTTCGCCGATGCTGGGTGACATGGTTCGCGTCGACGACGAAACGCCGGTGCTCGTAGAGGATATCCATCCGAACACGGGCATTGTCGGGCCGTTCACGAACCTGGTGGCCAACGAGCCGACCAGTCCGTCCGTCCCGATGACGACGCCCGTCATTTCCGTGCTGCCGCTGCCGACGAACGTGCTGTCCAATGGCACGCAAGTCGTTGCGCGCGTCGCGATCACTGCCGACACCGGTGCGGACATCCACGTGAAGAAGCTCTCGTTCCATGTGAACACGAATCCTTCCATCACGGTCGAAGCCCCGAGGATTCGTGAGCTCGGCATGGGCGGCGATCTTGCCGGAACCTCCTATCTGGGGTATGCCGGGCAGACCTGCGGCTTTGGCGCCAGCACCTCGGAGGTCTGCGCCGGAGTAGTGTTCGACCAGCCGATCATTATCGCCGCCGGCACGACCGTCAGCCTCGAGCTTCGACTCACTGTCAGCGGCGCTGACGGAAGCGGTGAGACGCTAACGACCACGCTGGCACGCGACGTCGCCGGCTTCGCGGAAGGCGTCCTGGCCGGAAGCGGCGTGGACACCACGCTGGCGAACGTCCTCACGGGAGGCGCGCTCGGCTACGGTATGCTTTGGAGCAACGACGGAACGTGGTATTACAACGCTCACAGCATCACGGGCACGCCCGTCGCACAGACGCTCACGCGCAGCTGAGCCGCTCCTTTCTTCGTCCCTCTGGGAGGACATCGTGTCCTCTTCAGCCTCCGACGCCCGCGCAATACCGCCGGACGCCGAAGCCCTGAACCGCAACGTTCATTGACCAAGCGAGGTGCACCGTGACGAACACCCTGAACCGTTTCCGCAACCTGTGCCGCCAGATCGACGAGTTCGTTCTCAGCGACGTCAAGACCGGCATGAAGCTCGGCGAAGACCTGAAGACGCTCGCCGTCTACACGTTGGAGATCGAGACCGCGCCGGTGCAGATCGCGCGCATGAAGACGCAGCTCGATGCGTTCTACGCAAAGCCGCCGTGCGACGCCGAGACGGCCAAGCTCAAGCGCCGCATGCGCGACAACTGGGAGTGCGCCCTGCGCACCGACCAGGAGATCGCGCGTCTGGAGCGCCAGCTGTCGTACACGCGTACGATGAAGAAGCTGCGGAAGGCCGCGGAGTTCCAGTCCGAGATCGCCGCGCTCACGTCCTCCAACTTGGAGCGCCGGGCGACGCACCTCGAACTCTGGGCCGCGTACTATCCGACGGTGCTGGCCGAGCAGTACAAGCGTGAGGCCGGCAAGATCCGGCATACGCTGCAGATCGAGCGCGCCGAGCGGGCCCACCAGGGTCAGCTCGACAAGCTCGATGCGATGATGGCGCTCGCCGAGAAGGTCGTGATCGAGCTCGACAAACGCGCGAAGGCTCGTGCCAAGATGACGCCGCTCGCGGCGCTCGCGCGGGACGTGATGCAGACCCAAGCGGCGAACGACATCGAGACGGAAACCCCGCCCCAGGCTGCGGAGCCCGAGACGGTCGCCGACACCGACGCCGCCCACGAGGTTGCGGACGCCACCGCCGAGGAGCCCAAGATCGATCCGGATCTCCTCGCGTTCATGATGATCGAGGGTCTCGACCCCGAGAACCCCGATCACGTCGCCTTGGCCGCGGCCATGGCGGATCCCTGCGACCTCGAAGCCGCCCGCGACCTGATGGCCAACGTCGCCTGACGTTCGCGGCCGCACCTCGTTCTTTCCTCTGGGTGGACATCGTGTCCACTTCAGCCTCTGGTGCCCGCGCAATTCTGCCGGACGCCGGAGCCCTGAAACGGCTGCTCCTTCACCGCCCGCCACCACACAGACGGAGTTCACCATGCCCGCACTGCGTGCCATCGCCACAGAAGCCCCCGCTTCCACCCCCAACCCGAGACCCAAGCGGCCTGGCCATCTCATGCTGAACGGCGTCGACATCCTCGCCTGCGGCCTCACGAACGTGCCAGTGACCGTCACCAATCCGCATGTCGGAACGGTGCTCGTCACGATGCAGGCGTTCGGGAACTACCGCAGGCTGTCCGAAGAGCGCGGCATCATTCACCCCGAGGAGAAGCGCAGCGAGATCATCTGCGAGCTCGCGAGCGACTTCAGTCTCTCCCGACCCTTCTACATGAACGATGAGAAGGTCCCGGACGTGAACGGCAACACGATGCTCAAGGACTTCGAGATCAAGATCTTGTTCATCGTCGACGAGCGGCGGAGCTTGCTCCTGGCCGCCTACGACACGAGCAAGCCGCGCGACAACCGCTAGCACGGAGAACCGTACATGGACGAAACCGCCCAGAAGACCGGACTCCGGTACCGTACCGAGTTCAACACCTGGATCATCCAGACGTTCGTCACGGTCATGGTGTTCCTCATGGTCAGCGCCGTCGCGTACGGTCTCCACGAGACCGGAAGCACGGTGGACGCTGAGCTGAGCCGTCACGACCCGGCGACCAACAAGGCGATCCCCGCCACCAACGTCCCGTTCCACGAGAACGGGCCCAACCTCGCCCTCGCAGAAGGAGGCATCCGATGAAGAATCAGGTTCCGCCCGACGACAGCCTCGACCAGGCCATCCTCCGCTACCTCGCGGAGAACGATGCCGAGCCGAGCGCCGATCCCGTCTTCGACGGCATCGATCCCGATCAGCCGCTCGGTACCATCCCCGTCACCATCGAGGACACCGACCGCTTCGAGCGGATGATCCACGACTCGCTCGACGGGCCCGACAGACTCGGACCCGACGACAAGACGTTCCAGCCGTAACTCGGCCGGAACGCAAAGAGCCAGCCCCCTCGGGCCGGCTCTCTTATTTTTTTTCGCAGCTATTTCTTGATAATTTTGTCGATCAAACCGTACTTCTTGGCTTCTTCCGCCGTCATGAAGTTGTCGCGGTCGGTATCCTTTTCGATTTTGGCGAAGGGCTGACCAGTGAAGTTGGCGAGATGGCGGTTGAGATCGTCCTTCATCTTCAGGATGCGCTCGGCGCGGATCTTGATGTCGGAGGCCTGGCCTTCGGCGCCGCCAAGAACCTGGTGGATCATGATCTCGGAGTTCGGGAGGGCGAAGCGCTTGCCCTTGGCGCCGGCGGCGAGAAGGAACGCGCCCATCGAAGCGGCCATGCCGACGCAGATCGTTGAGACGTCCGGCTTGATGAGATTCATCGTGTCCATGATCGCCATGCCCGCCGTGACGGACCCGCCGGGCGAGTTGATGTAGAGCTTGATGTCGCGATCCTTGTCCTGGCTTTCGAGGAACAGAAGTTGCGCGATCACGATATTCGCGATGTTGTCGTCGATGCCGTCGCCCAGAAAAATGATGCGGTCGATCAAGAGGCGCGAATAAATGTCATACGCGCGCTCCCCCATCGGCGTCTTTTCGACCACCGTCGGGACGAGATAATTCTTCGCGGAAAATGAATTGATCGTGTAGGGGTTTTGCATATCAGTTTCAGTATATCGCGCCCACCGGCGCTTTGACAAAGGCATCTTGTCCTCCTAAGCTTTCCGCGCACCACACAGGAGAGCTATCGTGCAGACGCCTACCCCGTTCATTGCATACGTTCAGAACCTTCGTGCCGAGTTCGCCAAGCTCACCAAGGACACGGAGCTGGTCCCTGGCTGGACGGCTCGCACGCCATCCCATGGCGTAGATGACCAAGACGAATCGGTTACCCGCATTAATCAGGCTTCGCTCCGGCACGCCGTCGCCATCACGATGCTGTCGTACGGATGGCCCATCGACCTGATTCAAGCGCACGTGACGGGCATGAACCTCGAGCCGTCCGTGGTAGCACGGTTCCTGCTCGAGGTCGTGTGCAAGACGTGCTACGAACCTGATGCCGGCCGGCGCCCTCATCCGTCTGAGTGGCGAGGCAACAGGTTGCTGAAATCCCTCGCCGGCAGTGTCGGCACCCGCTTCGTCGAAGAATGCCTGCACGGTTTGACCCGCGAAGGCAGCAACGACCTCGACCGGCGCGCCGCGCGAAAGGGACGCGCATACGTGTATACGTATGCCGTGCCGACGAAGGAAGGTGGGTCACTACTGCAGGGCTGCTACTCTTTTGCCGACCTGAAAGAGAGCGGTGGAAATGACGAAGAAGTGCACGCCTCTTTTCCGCCAGAGTTCATGGGCCTGATCGTCTACGGCTTCTCCAAGTTCGCCACGCTTGAAGAACCGCTCGGCCGAGCGATCGTCGTCCTCATGCACTACTGTCTGCGCTTCACCTTCGCAAGGGAAGGTCTGCTTTCCTTGATGGGGATGATCGTCCAGATCGAGTCCTCGAACACATAAGCCTCCGACATGCGGAGGCTTTTTTAAATCGCCGGAAGTTCGAATTGCCGCCCGAGATCGCTTTGCTGGACGATCCAGCCGTCGGGACGTTCGACGATCGCGCCGTCGACCAGGAAGCCCGCCGCTTTGCGGTGTCCGCCGCCGCCGTACGCTTTGGCCATTTCGGCGACGTCGGTATCGGTGGCGCTGCGATAACTGCCCTTCACCTTGTTCTTCTCCGTCTCCTTCAGCACGAGCACGACGTCGGCCTGGAGCAGATGATTCAAAAAATTCGAGAGGCCTTCCATGTATTCGTCTTCGATGGGGTGGTCCTGGAAGTCTTCGCGGAAAAGCGCGGTCGACGCGAGTTTCTTTTCCGGATCCCAGCGCAAGCGCTCGAGCGCGCGGCCCCAAAGTTTCAGCGCGTCGAACGGCTTGTTGCGCATGAGCCTCTTCGTGATGTCGCGGATCGAAACGCCTTTCAGAAGAAGTTCAGAAGCGATCTCGAGACTCTTCACCGTCGTGGCCGGATTCGAGAAGTTCGAGGTGTCGGTCAGAAGCCCGGTCATGAGGCACGTCGCCATCGAACGCGAGATCTCGACGTTGTTGTCGTCGAAAAATTCATGCACGACTTCGGCCGTCGAAGACGCGTTCGTGATGACCAAATTGCCGTCGCCAAAGAGCGTATTGGTGATGTGGTGATCGAAATCGGCGATGTATGGCCGCTTCGGCATCGCCTCGACGAAGGCGTCGATGCCGGCGTATTTCAAGTCGCCCGCATCGAACACGCAGATCATGTCGACCTCTTCATCCTGAAACACTTGCGGATCCGTTTGAACGGCACGAATGCGCGGAAAGTAGGCATAGACCGAAGCCGGCTCGTCGACGCAAAAGGCGTGCGCAGCACGCCCCTGATCGCGAAGCCAATTGAAAACAGCCATCATGGCGCCCAGCGTGTCGCCGTCGGGCTTGCGATGCGCAACCAGAATCGGCTTCCGCGCAGTGGAAAGCTTTTGGAAAATCTGTTGTGACGCGGCGCGATGTTGCATACGTACGGCCGGTAACAATACGAAAAAGAAAAAACCCCGTCAAGATGACGGGGTCAGGTGACCTGGATGCGGAGCGGGCCGCGGCCGAGGCCGAAGGCGGCGTGATCAAACCGCGCCTGGACGACCATGCCTCCGTAGGTCAGCACGACGCCCTCTTCGGCGAACGGCGTCCAGAGCTCGCGGAAGAACGCGTGATCCTCTTCGCGCAGCGCCTGCTGAAGCGGCGGATCGCTCTTCTCCTCCTGCCGCGGCTTCTTTGAGGGATTGAAGATCCCTTCGAGCATCTGCAGCAGTCCTTCTTCAGGAACGCCGTCGGCGCCGATCATGCTGCGCATGACCGCGAGCTGCGGCGCCGTATCGAGCTCGGACGGATTGTTGCCGTTCGGGGTCGTGAGCTCGCCGTGCCTTCTGAGCAGCGACTCGCTCCCCATCGGGGAGAACGCGGCGTGGTACGGCCAGGCATCGAGCGTGCAGGCATCGCCCGCGACGTCGAACTCCTTCTTCAGCTCGCGCATCTCCTCGCGCATCATCATCTCGACCGAGCTGGTATAGAACGGCCACCTGGGGCCGCCGGGAACGATCGCCGTACAGCGGGCGCGCGGATGCCTGGCGCGGATGGCGTCGTGGAAGACGCGCAACATCCTGAAGCCGGAATCGAGCACGCGCTCGAAGTCGTACACCGGCCCTTCGGCCGCGACAACACCGGGAAAATCCGTCGGCGTAATGAAGCGGATCATGGCTCTTGCTCCTGCAGCAGCTCCGAGACGTCGAGAATCCGGTAGATGCGCATCGTGCCTTCGCCCTTGCCGAACGCGGCATGCGGGAAATGGATCGCGAGCGCCGAACCGTCCTCTTCCGTCTCCGTGGGGTTCCAGATGACGCCCGCAGGCAAGCTGCCGGCGAAGTGCTTCGTGAGGAATGCGAGCTCCTCTTGCTCGAAAGCCTCCGTCAGCCCCTCGCGCGGCATGATGAGCATGAGCGGCGTCGGATCGAGACGATCCCAATTGAGCTCGAAGCGCGTCTGGCAGTTGATCGTCGGCCCGACCAGGCAGTCGAAGCCGAGCAGGTACAAATGCGCCATGAACGGTCCGAATTGCACCTCGTAGTAGAGCGGCGCGACGTCGTACCGCGTGAACTTACACTCCTCGAACGTCCAGGCGATGTACCCGGGGCTTTCGTCTTCGAACGGCAGTTCCACGCCCTCCGAAGCGAACATGTACGTGGGCGGATCGCTGTCCGGAAAGCGCATCTGCGCGCGCTGCATGAGCGTTCGGAGGATGGCGAGCGCGCACGCGAGCGCCTTCGGCAGGTCGAACAGCGGGCCGTCGGCAAGAACCGTGCTCTCATCGAGGTCGCGGAGTTTGCGAATCATGACTCCTCCTCTTGGCAAAGGACGCCCCCAGCATCGCCCCCGCCGCTTGAAACGTCAAGCCATTACAGGTACTTTAAGGAGGTATTTAGCCGCCTTTCCCCATGTATCTCCAGCGCATCGAAATGCAGGGTTTCAAGACGTTCGCCAACCGCACGGTCTTGGAATTCCTCCCTCCGAAAGAAGGCAACCGCGGCACGACCGCGATCGTCGGCCCGAACGGTTCCGGCAAGTCCAACATCGCCGACGCCGTCCGCTGGGTCTTGGGCGAGCAGTCCTTGAAGCTCCTGCGCGGCAAGAAATCCGAAGACGTCATCTTCAGCGGTTCCGAAAAGCGCTCGCGCTCGGGTTTCGCCGAAGTCTCGCTGGCGCTGAACAACGAAGCGGGCGGCAACGACATCGAGTATCCGGAAGTCGTCATCACGCGCCGCATCTACCGCGACGGCGAATCGGAGTACCTGATCAACAAAAACAAGGTGAAGCTGCAGGAAGTCATCCTGCTCCTCGCGCGCGCCAACTTCGGCCAGCGCACCTACTCCGTCATCGGCCAAGGCATGATCGATGCGATCCTCGTCGCTTCGCCCAAGGAGCGCAAGGAATTTTTCGACGAAGCCGCCGGCGTGAAGCAATACCAGCTGAAGCGCGAAGCCTCCGTCCGCAAGCTCGACGCTTCGGAAGAAAACTTGAAACAGGCCGAGCTCATCCTCGCCGAGATCGAACCGCGCATGCGCTCCCTCTCGCGCCAAGTGCGCCGCTTGGAAGAGCGCGCCAATCTGGAAAAAGAACTCCAGGAGCTTTCGGTCCTCTACTTCGGCACGCAGTGGAAGCAAATCAAGGAGGAGCTTGCCGCGATCGACGCGAAGACGAAAACGGTCGAAGAAAGCCGCAAGGCCAAAGAGAAAGAGATCGAAGCGATCCGCGCCGAACTCGCCGGCATGGAAACGGAAGAAACGAAGTCCGACGGCTTGATCGCGCTCCAAAAGGAATACGAAAAGGAGATGGAGAAGCGCAACGGTTTGCGCGAAAAGGAAATCCAGCTCAAGAACCAGATCCGGATGGAACAGATGAAGGCGCAAGCGGCCAACGCGCCCGCGCTGCCGATGCCGCTCCCCCGCATCGTCGAAGAAGTCTCGGCGATTTCCGAACGCCATGACGAATTGGTTTCCTCGATCCTGAACGCCGAAACGCTCGAACAGGCGCAACAAGCGGCGCACGAGCTCGAAAAGCTCGGCAAGCAGATCAACGAACTGCTCTCCGAACTGAAGGAGCCCGGCCACAAGGGCAAGCAGGAAAAGAAAGAGCCCGTCGTCCCGGCCGCCATGCAGAAAGAGTTGGAGGAAACGCTTGCCGCCATCGCCTCGATGGGCAAAGCGCTGACCGATCTCCAAACCCAGATGCAGCAGTGGGGCCAAGAGGAAGCCAAGAAGCGCGGCGCCTTCTTCGAGATTCAGCGCAAAATGCAGTCGTTCCAGGGCGAGCTCTTCGAACTCGACCGCCACCTCTCCGACCACCGCGTCGAGCGCGCGCGCATTGAAACCCGCAAAGAAACGGTCGAGCGCGAAGCCAAGGAAATGATGGGCGACGAGGCCATGGCCGCGCTTTCCGCCGAACCGGCGCAGAAAGTCGACGCGCTCACCCTCTCTCCCCGCCTCCACCAACTGCGCACGCAGGTCGCCGCGATCGGCTCGATCGACCAGGCCGTGGTCGACGAATACAAGGAGATCAAAGAACGCTTCGACTTCCTTTCCGGCCAGGTCGAGGACCTGCACAAGACGAAGGCCTCGCTCGTCGTGATGATCGAGGAGCTCGACGTCCTGATCAAAAAACAGTCCGACGCCTCGTTCCGCCGCATCAACCAGCACTTCGGAGAATTCTTCAAGCAGCTCTTCGACGGCGGTGCCGCTTCTCTGGAAAAAATCGAGCGCGAAGAAGAGGAGGATGAAGTCGCCGAAGCCGAGAAGGCCGCCGCCAACGAAGCGGCCGGCATCGAGGAAGAAGTGAAGAAAGACGTTTCCGCCGCGCCGAAAGAAACCTGGCTCGGCCTCGAAATCTACGCGAATCCTCCCGGCAAACGCGTGAAGTCGATCCACATGCTCTCGGGCGGCGAGCGCGCCCTCACCTCGATCGCGCTCATCTGCGCCATCATGACGACGAACCCCTCGCCCTTCGTGGTGCTCGACGAAGTCGACGCCGCGCTCGACGAATCGAACGCCGCGCGCTTCGCCAAGATCATCGACGAGCTCTCGCACAAGACGCAGTTCCTCGTGATCACGCACAACCGCTACACGATGCAGAAGTCGCAGGTGCTCTACGGCGTCACCATGGGCGAAGATTCCACATCTTCAATCCTCTCGCTCCAGCTCGAAGACGCGGAGCGCATCAAGGGACAGAAAACCGTTGCCGTGTAAAAGAAAAGGACCCCGATCAGATCGGGGTCTTTACGTATCATACTGACCGCTTCGAAGGCGAGGCAACTTTTTGGGATCATCCTCTTTCGAAGAGGATTGATCGACCCCGGAAGAGAGCGCATCGCGATAGGGGGAAGTATTGTCCTTCGTACCCAACCGGTGCTCCAGCTGAACGAGCTCCCACATGACCTCGTAGCGCCGGCGTTCCAGCGCATTCGATTCTTGCCTCAAGATGGCGAGGCGCGCATGATCCGCCGAAACCCTTTCGCGGCATATGTACTCGTTCAGCACCGGAAAGATGTTCTTAGCCCGGCCGACGAATCCGCCGACCCCTTCGAGCGCGCCGTCGTAGTCGCGCTCGATGCGGCCGCACTTGGCGCAGACGCGCGGGCCAAGTCCCGGACCTTCATGCCTGACGATCTCGTCCATCAATCCGTTCGGAACACGTTCTTCGCGGCTGAACGGCTGGGCGAGGCGCCACCAATAGTATTGGTTGCAGCACTCCGTATGAACAGGCAGCTTGTAGGCGATGCGCCAGCCGTGCATTTCGGGCGTCACGGCTTCGAATTCGCGGTTGGCGATGGTGAGCGAGCCGTTTTCAAAACGGCCGGGCTTCACTCCCCACTGGAATATGCGGAATCCGCAGGCTTCAAGCATCCGCTTGAACTGCGCGTTGCATTCTCCCGGCGTTCTCTCGTCCGGCGGCGGAAGCTCGGGCACGGGTCTCGGAGAGGGCAGCAATTGCTTCTGACGTCGCATCTGGTGCCGACGCTGGAAGCGCGCGACAGCGTAACCGATGCACACGCCTGAAACGACGATAAACGTCTCGATAACCATAGAAAGACCTCCTGTCTCGGACGGGCAAACGTACGCGTATTTCATCTTCTTGTCAATATAAAACGACGACCCGGAAGGTCGTCTTGGAAGATACGGTCAGGCGGCGCGGTCGAGGAAGTCGTCCAGATCGGCGGCCTGCATCCAGGCATCGCGAAGACGTTGTGGAACGGGATTCTCTCCATACTTCTCGAGGCGACGGCAGTGCGGGCAGGCGGTCCCGAAGAGCTGTACGTAGGTGTGCGGATACCCATCCTCGTCCTTTTCCTCACTGTACCGGCGGAGCGAGAAGGTGCGGCCTCCGCAGGCGGAGCACCGCTCCTTTCGAACGGTGAAGCTTGCGCTGTCGTGGGTCGCCGCATACTTTTCCCACGGGTCGGGCCCCATCCATTCGCCGAAGCCGACGGCCTTGAGCCGCTTGGCGACGACGCGCATCGGGTCGCGCGGCCAGAACTTCCGGTACGCGAGCCAGGCCATGGCGAGCATCGGAACGGCGATGACGAGAACTCGGGCGGTCGTGTGTGCGGTAGGCACGGTAGTCCTTTCTGCGAAGGTGCGTGTAATGGCCGCACCATGCCCGAAAAAAGGCTTTTTGTCAAGATAAAAAAACGACGACCTCGCAGGGTCGTCTGTACGTTCAGATCGTCGCCTCGCCCGTGACGATGGCGGTTGCGGGCTGTGCCGCCTCGGCGTTCGGTTCCGCTTCGGCCTGCGGATTCCGCAGCTTCTCGAAGTGCTCGAGGACGTCGAAGAAGTTCGTTCCCGGTTCCATGACCGGACCGATCACGCCGCACGACTGCATCGGATCATCCTTGTCCTCATCGCAGGATCCGCATCTCGTGCAGACGAGGCCGATTGGATTACTGAAGGCGCGCATGACCTGGCCGGACTTGTGGTTCGGGGAGGCGCATACCTCCCACACCCAGGCCACCTGGCCGTCGCAATAGCTGCAGGACTTCTTGTGATTGAACCAGTAATCGATCAGGCCGATGTCGCCGGCGCGCGGATCCCTCTCTTCTGTGAGGACGGTGAAGCCTGATGCCTTGAGCCGATCCCAGAGATCGCGCCCGTCGAATGGAGCCTCATCATCATCCTCCTCTTCATCTTCGCCTTCCTTCGACGGAAACATCTCCAGCACCTCCTTGCGGATCAGCTCCCGCAGCTCTCGCGTGTTCCAGAGCTTGAGCGGATTCGCTTCGTAGAACGTGAAGAGTCCGAAGAACGTGATGCGCAGTCCTTGCGGACCGACGCGCGAACCCCAGAACAGGATCATCAAGCCCACGAGAACGTAAAGAACGACGACCATGATCTCCATCGAACCCTCCTTCCGCGCACGGCGCGGAGACGGAAACGTACCCGGTACGAACCCGTGTGTCAATGTAGAGATGACGATTAAAAAAACCCGATGTCACTTCGGGGTTTACGGAGACTTGTCTTCGGGGACGCCCACGTCCGGCAAGAGATGCCGGTCACGATAAGCGTCGCGTTCCGTGCGCGGGTTGAGTTCGTGGTCGAGACGCATGGTTTCCAGCTCGTTTGCGGCAAGCTGCACGCGAAGTTGCTCATGCTCGTCATGGAGCTGCTTGAGCCGCTCGGCCTTGTCCTTCGCCGCCTCACTGCGATCCTGCGCATCGAGACGCCGTTCAGTCTCCGTGGTAGCGGCGGCAAGCAGCGGAAACGTGCCGCCGGAGAGCAGCGCCTTGCGCGGCCTGGTGATGAACCGGATCCAAAGACCAAGCAGGCCGAAGGCAGCGAGAAGTCCGACGATGGGAATGAACAGCGCGTACATTATCGCTCCTCCTTGTCGTCCTTGCGCGGGCGCGCGTCGCGCATCGCGATCCAGATGATGACCGCGACAACGATCACGAGGCCGGCGATGATGCCGTAACCGATCTGCGTGAGTTGCGATTCCAAGGACGCCGTGCCGCTCATGGCGTCTCCTTCTTTTTCACGAGAAGGACGACGTCATCCTCTTCGGACGAAGACGTGAAGCCGAACGGATTGGGAAGCGGACGCTCGTAGCTCTTGAAACGTTCCTCGCGCTCGCGGTGCAGGCGCGCGCGTCGGCGCGACAAGCCGCGAAGTATCAGGATCAGCGCGATGCCTCCGATGAGGCCGATCGCGATCAGCCAAGCGATATGTGGCACATGTCCTCCTCGCGGTGGCGAGATACGACACGTGTACACCTAAAAAACGCGCGCGTCAAGATGTATCGGATAAAAAATCCGACCGCGCGCAAAGGCTTCGGTCGGTCAGGCGGCGTTCGGTCCGGGATCCGGTTCCGTCGCGGAATCGTCTGCGACGAGCTTGAGAACCCCTCTCTTCTTGGCGGCGGACGGCTTGGGATACTCGCCCTTGGCGAGCTTGCCCCGCTGCTCGGCGATCGCTTCGAGTCCGCGCTTCAGCCGAGCCTCACGCTCGTCCAGCACGCGAGCGATCGCCACGTGCGCGAAGTCTTCCGCCGGCACGCCGTCGAACAGCCGGAGCTCCTCGAGGAGATTCGCCCCTTCGACGATGAGGTAGCTCAGGACGCCGCTCTCGCTCTGCAGCATCTGATCGCTGTAGATGACGCCGCAGTATTCGCAGACGAGGCAGAGGTCGTTGACCTCGACTTCGCTGTCGCCCTCGCATTCAGGATCGTTCGGAATGATCTCGCTGAGCGCGCAGAGCGGCTTCACGCAGGCGACGCAATAGGCCGTCGCGCAAGCATCTTCTCGATGCAAGTGCAGCTCGCCGAGGCGTTCGAGCGTCGGTCGCTCACAACGAGCGTTCACGATGAAGCCCGCTTCGCGCAGCCGCCGCGCCAGCGGCGATGCGTCGGGTCCGGCCGTCGTGCGGTGATCTTGCGTCAATGTGCTCTCCTTTTAGGTGCACCGCATTGTTCTCACGAAATTTTAGGCTCGTCAAGACGCCCGCCTTGACGCCCGCGCCGATCTCCCCTATAGTACCCCCGTTCGCGCTGCAGAACCGCGGGAAGCTCTCACCCCGCGTTTCTCATACGCTTTATCTCATACGCAATGCTCTCCATCCGCCTGTCCCGCGTCGGCAAGAAGAAGATGCCGTCCTACCGCCTGATCGTCACCGAAAAGACCCGCGACCCGTGGGGCAAGGTGCTCGAACAGCTCGGCACGTACGACCCGCTCTCCAAGCCGCGCAAGATCGACTTCAACATCGACCGCATCAAATACTGGATGTCCAAGGGCGCTCAGCCGTCCGCGACCGTCCACAACATGCTGATCGACCTCAAAGCGATCGAGTCTGAAAAGGTGAAGGCTCACCCGACCCACAAAGTCGAAGCCGAAGCCAAGTAAGCCGCAACAACGTCCCGCAAGGGACGTTTTGTGTTGACGCCAAGAAACAAATCAGCCTACGCTGGTTCCAGACCCAACCTCCAGCTAGGAGTTCCGCATGGAGACCGTCGCCCTTTGCCCGCTTCCGCGCATCAAGCCCGTTCCGACGCAGAACTTCCCGAAGGACAGGTGCCTCGAACGCGACGCAAAGCTGAAAGAACGCCGGATGGCGCTCAGCTCGGCCGCAGTGAACTCACTGCTCCTCCTCTCCGCCGCGCCGTTCACCGGGATGTGCTGGCTCCTGCTCGTCCTCCTCTCGATGCACGTGCCGTGGTTTCCGCTCTGGTCGCTCGGATGCCTCCTGGTCGTCTCGATCGTTCTCTCATTCTGTACCTGGGCGGTCGGACGCGCCGTCGTCGGCGACATCCGCGCCTTCCGCGAGTCGAAGGTGACGCCCGAGCTCGCGGCTGCGGCCGCGAGGGAGGAGCGCGCGCTCAACCAGGGGTGGGCGCTCAACGGAGAGATCATGGCCTGGAACGAGATGGCGGCGGTCGCGGAAGCGAACCCCGGCGTCGACAAGCGTGTCATCGACAGCCTCCGGTCGAAGCGCGTGGGTCTGATCCATCTGCGACAGGGCGCGATTGACTACATCAGAGATCCCGACAAGGCCCCTTGAACCGGGTCTTTTTTCTTTGCTATGCTGTGGACGGAGACCGATGGAGGTCGGCGGTCGCCAACTGAACCTGCTAATCACCGCATACTGAAGGTATGGCAAGAGAGATGGACCAGGAGTTCGTGGAGTACGTCGTGAAGGGCATTGTCGGACATCCGGAGGACGTCGAGACGGAGCGCACCATCGACGAGCGCGGCGTCTTGATCACGCTGAAGGTCAATCCGGCGGACATGGGCTACGTCATCGGCCGCCAGGGCCAGACCGCGCGCTCGATCCGCACCCTGCTCAAGATCGTCGGCGCCAAGAACAACGCCCGCGTCAACTTGAAGATCTACGAACCGGAAGGCTCCCGCCGCGCGCACAGCGCCGGCAACGGAGAACAGCCGGTCGCGCGCGAGGATATCGACACCTCCGCCGTCGATCTGCAACTGTAAACGCAAAATGACTCCCCCGGCCCCGCGCCGAGGGAGTCTTTGTTTACCCTTTTTTCGGGCATCAAGACGGATAAATGTGTCAGCCTCTTGACACATTTTAGAGGGGTTTGCTAGAACCCGTCTGCCGGCATGAGCCGGCGCTGCAAAGAGGAGATCGACGTGAAGAAGCTCTCGAAAGAATGGTGTCTTGTTCTTTTCCTGGTATCGGCAGGTTGCGGGGCCGAGGACGACCCCATCCCCCAGGCCTTGAGCGAGGAGGATCTCGTCCAAGACGATGACCGTGCAACGGCCGGAGCGGATCGGGACGCGCCGGACAATCCCTACCCCGAGGATGAAGTCTCCCGGGCAACGGCGGCCACATTCCGCTATGACCGGATCAAGGCGCGCGACTACGCCGTTCGGTACGCCAAGAATCCGAACCCGCGCGTCGCCTACTGCGGTCTCCGAGACGGCACCCCGGCGGATTGCACGAACTTCGCCTCGCAGACGCTCTGGGCGGGCGGCGTGCCGATGGACTACACCGGATCGGACGATCGCGGCTGGTGGTACCGCTATGGCTGCATCCCGACGGGCAGCAGCAAGAGCTGGCGCCAGGTCAACCGCCTGGTCAGCTATCTCGTGGCCGAAACCGGCATCGCCGAATTTCGGCGGCGAGCGCGCGATCTCGAGCTCGGCGACCTGATCTTCTACCGTCTGCCCAGGGAAGAGAACGGCTACCGCTGTGACGAAAACCTGTTCAACCACTCGACGGTCGTCACGGGATTCAACGAGCGCGGCGAGCCGCTCGTCTCCTATCATTCGAACGAGGCGTTGAACGTTCCTTGGAACGCGAAGAACGGCTCCCGAATCGCGCTAGGTGAAGCCTGCGCCATGGGCTTCGTGCACATCAAGAACTGACCGGTTCGGCCTGCGGGCCGGTCAGTTCTCTTTTATCGGCGACATCGTTGACATCTTTCACTGAAAACTGTTACGACAGCAGTACTATGAGCAAATATCTCTTGATCGGCCTGATCGTCATCGCGGGTATCGGCTGGGTCGTCGCCGACGAGTTCTACTTCTCCGAACCGTCCGTTACCGACTGTTGCGCCAACGATTTCGACGCGACCCCTTACGAGACGACGCCGGCGCAACCTTGACGCCGGCTCGTTTTTTTGATACGTTCCGCGCCGTCAACGTACGAATCACAGGAGAGTAGATGACGAACGTTCTTTCTTTCGCCGAGCGCAACGCGCTGAGACCGATCGCCGATGCCTGGATGGGCAACTACAACATCGCTCTTGATGACGCCGGCTTCGAAGCCGGCACGCCGCTCGCTCAGTGGATCGAGATCGCCTGGACGAAAGGTTTCCTCGACCATGTCTCGCCGACCGACCCGCAGGTGCGCGAGGCGCGTGCCCGCATGGGTCGCACCCTCTGGCGCGAGCGTCATGACCCCGTCCTGTACTGGAGGGCGCAGTACGCGTTCGAAAACGTCCGCGCAACCATGAACCACACGCGCACGTCCGGACCGGCCGCTCGCGCATTCATGGACCTGTACGTGGCGATGACCAAGATCGACAAGACCAAGCTCCAGGAGTTCTTCCCGAAGCTGCGGCATCACTCCCAATGGCCGTGGCAAGAGAAGGTTTGCGAGCTGCTCATCGGCAAGGCGCAGACCAAGCTGCGCGAGATGGGCGTCACGCCGCACGATCCGACGCTGCGGCGGCGATCAGCCGGCACCTTCCGCGGCATGGAGGTTACGATCCGTTCGATCCTCGACGACGGATCGTTGGCGCTCACGCCTGCCGCTCCGGGGCCCCGGAACGAGAACATCATCAAGCTCCTGAATCTCACCGACGAGATGAAGGGCGACGCGCAGGGTATCTGCCCCAGCCTGATCGACGCAGCCGCGTTCACGTCCCACAAGGGCAAGGATCGCTAGAAGGGTTTGACCCTTCTTTTTTTGTTCCCCCCTCGTTTCTTGACGCTCCCAGGCAGCCGCGTTAAGGTGGCGTCTTATCTCGAATACTGCGGCATGGCGCTTACGGAACGACAACAGGTGCTTGAACAGCTTCGGACATCCGAACGCCCACTCATCGTGTTCCGCAGGGACTGGAACCCCGACACGGCCGCTTCGGCCGTGGCGCTGGCCGTCGGCCTCGAAAGCGCCGGCAAGAAGTGCGAAATCGTCTGCGACGGCTTTACCGCTCCCGACCACCTCGATTTTCTTCCCCAGCTCAAGCGCGTGCGTCCGGAAATCTCGGCGCTGCGCACCTTCGTCATTTCCGTCGACACGCAGAAAAGCCGCGTCGGCGAGCTCTCGTACGAAACCAAGGACGGCTTTTTGCACATCTACCTCACGCCGAAGAACGGCTCGCTCGAAGCGGAACACGTCAGCACCGGCACGACGGAATACCGCCACGACCTGATCATCGCGGTCGATACGCCCGACCTCGCCTCGCTCGGCGCGGTGCGCGACGTGGCCGCTGATTTTTTCTTCCGCACGCCGATTTTGAACATCGATCACTCGATCGCCAACGAACGCTACGGCCAAATCAACAGCGTGGAATCGACGGCCGCTTCGACCAGCGAGGTCGTCTATCGCCTGCTCCGCGAGCTCGAACGCCCGATCGACGCCGAACTTGCCACCGCCCTCCTGACCGGCATCGTCGCCAAGACGCGCAGTTTCAAGTCCGGCGCGATCACGCCGCAAACACTCACCGCCGCTTCCGAACTCGTCGCCGCCGGCGCCAAGCGGGAAGCGATCGTCTCAAGCCTGTACCGCACCAAGACGATCCCCGTCCTGCGCCTGTGGGGACGCGCGCTCGCCCGCCTGAAATTCGATTCCACGCTCAAGCTCGTCTCGACCGTGCTGACGCGCCAGGACTTCGCCCTGGCCGGCGCGAGCGAATCCTCCCTGCCGGACGTCATCGACGATTTGATCCTCTCCTCCCCCGACGCCGAAACCGTCGTCCTGATCCACGAGCGCGAGGACGGTCGCGTCTGCTGCCTGGTCCGGAGCGACATCCGCCGCGACGCCGACGCGCTGACCGCGCGCTGGGAAGGCGAGGGCGGGCACACGCAGTCGCGCTGTTTCTTGAAGGGCAAGACGCCGGCTGAGGCCGAACAGGAAATCATGACCCACGTCAGAACCGAAATGCAAAAAACGCGAGCGCTCTAGCCCGCGTTTTTTATAACGTCGTTTCGATCGGTCGGACGATTCTGAGCGTATGGCTTTGCGTCAGCTGCCCTTCGGTATCCGTGCCGATGGCGTAGACCGTCCAGGCTTGAAACCCTTGCGGGATCTCCAGCGTCCACGTCTGGATGCCGTTTTGTTCGCTGGCGAGCTGCGCGAGTCCCAGTTCATACGGCGACGCGTCGGGATTCTGCGGATACTCCGTGGCCATGACGCGTACCTGCGCGAGTCCCCGCCCTTTCACCATGAAGACGGAGCCGGGGTAATAGTTGTGCGTCGAGTACTCCCATTTCGAGGGCGTGGCGTTCAGGAGATCGATCTGCACGTTCGCGCGCCAGTCCGTCGGATCCGCTTGGCGAACTTCGCCCGCCCCGAGGCGCACGAGAATGGGCGAATGATCCTTGCACGCGTCTCCGCCGCCGCATGTCACGTGCTCCGACCAATACGCCCTCTTGCCGCTCTCGTCATGCACGCGCGTCGCATAGACCCAGTAGTCGCCTGGCTTGGCGGCAAGCACGTACTCCTTCGTGCCGTCCGTGGTTTGCTGGCAGTACTCCAGGTCGGGCGTGAGCATGTTCACGGCGCACACGCGCTGCGCCGGGATACGCTCGCCTTCCGGCGCCGCGAGGCGACCTGAAATCGTCCCGGTTCCAGCACCCTTGGCGCAAGCAATATTCGTGCAGCTCCAACCCATCGTGCCGCAGGTGCATACATTGCAGCCGTCATCAGCCTGACGCTGCTCGCTTTCGCCGTAGGCGCGTCCTTCGAAATCGCAGCTCAGGACGCCGGCGGTATACGACACCCCGCGAAAACCGAGCACGACTTCTTTGACGGGCTTATACCCGAAATACACCATCAAGGCGAAGAGGACGATGAGTGCGTATTTGCGCATGACGGCGATCATGCCGACATTCTATCCTACTCGGCGGCGGCGCGGGAAACGGCTGCCGCGACGGCTGCGGTCGCGCTTTTGTCGAGCGCGTCGGGAATAATGCGTTCGGCTGTCGGTTCAGCCACAAGCGCCGCAAGCGCCTCGGCAGCCGCAAGCTTCATCTTTTCAGTGATTTTCAGCGCGCCAGCGTCGAAGACGCCGCGGAAGACGCCGGGGAATGCCAGGAGATTGTTGATCTGGTTTGGAAAATCGGAACGGCCCGTCGCGACGACGCCCGCGCCTCCCGCCTTGGCCTCGTCCGGCATGATTTCCGGCGTCGGGTTGGCCATCGCGAAGATAATCGGCTTGGACGCCATGCTCCGCACCATCTCCGACGTGACGAGTCCGCCCTTCGACAAGCCGATGAAAATGTCCGCACCCTGAAGCGCGTCCGCAAGGCCGCCGGAGAGTCCGCGCGGATTCGACCAAGCGAGCAGCGCAGATTTGGACGCGTCCAGATCAGCGCGGTCTTTTCCGATGACGCCTTTCGAATCGCACAGCGTGATGTCCGTCGCGCCGTAGGCATGCAAGAGCTTCGCGACGGCAACGCCAGCCGCGCCCGCGCCGGAGAAGACGGCCTTCGCCGTTTTCACATCGCGTCCAAGCGCTTTGCAGGCGTTGATCAAGCCGGCCAAGACGACGATCGCGGTGCCGTGCTGATCGTCATGGAATACCGGAATATCGAGCTCTTCCGTCAGGCGGCGCTCGATTTCAAAACAGCGCGGGGCGGAAATATCTTCAAGGTTGATGCCGCCGAAGGTCGGCGCGAGGCGCTTCACCGTTTCCACGATCTCCTCGACGTCTTTTGTCGCGAGCGCGATCGGAAACGCGTTCAGTCCCGCGAACTCTTTGAAAAGAATCGCCTTGCCTTCCATGACGGGCATCGCGGCGAGCGGGCCGATGTCGCCCAAACCGAGCACGGCCGTGCCGTCCGTCACGACCGCGACGGTGCGCCCTTTGATGGTGAGCTTCTTCGCAAGCGAAGGATCCTTAGCGATCGCGAGGCACGGCGCGGCCACGCCGGGCGTGTAGATCGTCGAAAGCATTTCGCGATCCTCGACCGGCACGACGCTCGTGACGTTCAGTTTGCCCTGATGTTTTTCGTGCAGTTCAAGCGAAGCGGCGTTGTAGTCTTTCATAGCTGTGAAAGCTTGATGATACCATCGAATTCTTTCTCCGTCACCGGTTGCACCGACAGGCGCGAGCCGCGTCGCAAGAGCACCATATCTTTCAATGCTTTCACGCCGCGCAACTCGTCGAGCGGGATCAGGCGCGGAAACTTTTTCACGAAGCCGACGTCGACGCAGTGCCAAATCGGTTTTGCCTTCGTCGCTTTCGGATCGAAATATTTTCCTTTCTTTTCAAATTGCGTTTCGTCGGGGTGCGCGAGCGCGACGACTTTCGCCAAGCCGGCCACGCCGGGCGGCGTCGTACTGGAGTGATAGAACAGCACGAGGTCGCCGAGCCGCATCTCCTTCATGAAATTGCGCGCCTGATAATTCCGCACGCCGCTCCAAGCGTCTTTTTTCAGGCGCTTCAAATCGTCGATCGAGAAGGCGTCCGGTTCGGTTTTCATCAGCCAATAGCGCATAGAAACCGAGTATAGCACGCGGATTGACGCCGATCCCGTTCGGCGCTACGGTGCCGCCACGTCGGTTTCGACGAGGAGGTCCGCATGCGTCTAGCGCTTTTGGCGACGTTCGTGCTCCTGTGCTCGCTACTCCCCCGTCTCGCCTCCGCCGAGGAAGCCGAGACGAACGCTCCGATGGTCGAATCGTGGACCGACTTCGGCGGCACGATTCCGTTCCGAGAAGCCTTCGACATTCGCCTGCAGGGCCGCATCGTGATCAGTCAGGACGACCTGCGCGACGCCTACGAGGCCAGCGCCGGAGGTTCCCGCGAGCTCTGGCCGCACGCCACGCTCGACGTGACTGCCGGGTACGGCTATGGCGGCGAACGCCATACGTTCATTCTCACCGCCTTCCACGAAGCGACGTTCGGCAAGGGCGTGCACAGCCGCGGCTACGCGGTCGAGCAGCGCTTGCGCCGTGGCGACGGCTGGTCGCACGAAGGCTTCTATCGCGTCGACTACGCCATCGTCGGCTTGCACCTCGTGCATGCCGGTATCGACGAGCTCGCCGCAGGATTCCAAATCGGCACCGGGCTGGGCTACCGCCAAGCGCGCGTCGAAGCGCGTTTCAGCTTCGGCCTCGCCGGCCACGCGACCGAGCGCGTCACCGCCTGCGTCCTCACCTTCAACGTCCCCTGACCGGGACGTTTTTCATTTGCATTGAATTTCATGCCGGGAGTACGATACGGGCGGTTCATTCCTGAATATGGAGGTAGCGCTGATGGACGCCCCTAAAGAAGATGCTCTTGGCACGTTCCTACGGACGGGCGGCGCCAAGCCTGGCAGCAAGATCGAGATCGCCTATCGTACCCTCGCGGCGCGACTGGCCGGCAAGACGGGACAATGCGTTCTGATGATCGAGCGTGATGGCCAACAACCGGGCCCGTGTGGCGGCTCGATGACGCCGCTGCGCGAAGGATTCACGCTCGGCCTGCTCGCAGGTGATGCCTTGTGCTTCACGCCGCAAGATGGGGAGAAGCATTGGACCTTTCCGACGCTTCGCTACGCGAAGCGCGGAGACCACATGTTCCGACACATCGAGGATGACAAGGAGATCCGCGTTGTGAACGGAGGTATGGCTCCGTGGTACGGTTCTGTCTTCTTCGAGTGGCTCGAGCAGCGCGTGGATCTCGGCGACCAAACCGAGCTTGCGTCCTGTTCGATCGGCGTCGGCTTCGGCAAGCCGATCACGAGACTCAGCATGTTCATCGGCAACGACGAGATCGCCGCCTGGTGCCTCGAAGGGCACGCGCAGCGCATCCGAACGATTGCTGCCCTGACGAGCGCGGTCGACGCAGATCCGAAGACGCTATTTGCGGGTCCGCTCATCGACGCGCTGCAAAGGGCCGTCGAACGACTCCGTGCCGCCAAGGACGAGGCGTTGCCCATCCGCTCGGAGATCCGATTCCTCCTCGGCGAGGCCGAACATCTCCGCATCGACGAGCCGTTCATCCAGCGCCTCCGCGCCGCACACCCCGCGAAATGATCGCGGGTTTTTCTTTTGCCGCATCTTGACGAAAGTGGTTTTCCCTGCTAGATTCCGCGCGGATCTCATTCTTGGAGGAACTATGATCCGACCGGTCATTTGCATTGCTCTCGCTTTCATCTGTCTGTCCCAGCGCGAAGTGCGCGCCGAACCGTCCGTCGTGTACGGAGAAGGCGCCTTCGGTGGCCGCAAGCGGATGAGCCAAAACGTCTTCTTCTTCGGCGAGGCGCGGAGCCTCGAAGGAAGGGGCACGGAACAGTACGAGGAAACGGTGGCCGGCGCCGTGCTCGGCTTCGGCGGAGACTTCGGCGACTGGCTCCGCGTCGAGGCCGGATTCGGTCTCGTTACTCGCTACGTGCAGGAGTGGCGCTCCGAACCTGTCGGACCGGTCCTCGTCACGCAGCTCAAGCGCGAGCGCATGAACGGCTGGTCCGAGGCGTTCCGCGTCTTCATGACGCACCGCCGTATGGCGGCGTCGGGCGAGGTGCTGATCGGCATGCCGTTCTCTGCCAACGAGGAACGGAAGCCCTTCATCGAGGGCCGCTACAGCCTCGCCGTTCTCACCGCCGGAAAAAAAGACGAGGGCGGCCGCTTCTGGATCGGCACGCACCTCGACCAGCTGAACGACAGCCTCGCAAGCGGCATCAACCTCGCGTTCGTCTTCGGCAAGCAGGACGTCGTTTCGTTCCGGCTTTTCCTCTCTGCCGGCGTCACCGACGACGCGCCCGACTGGTCGTCGCGCCTCAGCATTGTCTGCGACTTCGAGTGATCGAGGTCGTTTTTTATTTCGCGCTCCTGCTCCTCTGCCACTCGCGAATAATCTGAATCAGCGCCGGAAGACCCGGGATGATGATCATGGCGATGATGACGAACTCGAAATTTTTCTTGATGACCGGCACGTTGCCGAAAAAGTATCCGCCGAAGACGAAGATCGTCACCCAGAGCGCGGCGCCGAAGACGTTGTAGAACGAGAACACCGCAGGCTTCATGTGGCCGACGCCGGCGACGAACGGCGCGAACGTGCGGATGATCGGCAGGAAGCGCGCGATCACGATCGTCTTGGCGCCGTACTTGTCGTAGTACTGCTGCGTCCTTTCGATGTGTTCTTTCTTGATCGGAAGGCCGCCCAGCGATCCTTTTTCAAGAATCCGGGCGCCGACTTTTCGTCCGATGCGATAATTGACGCCGTCACCGATCACCGCCGCCACGAACAAGAGTACCCAGATCACCCAGACGTTCAAAACGCCGGTCGCCGAAAACGCCCCGGCCGCGAACAGGAGCGAATCGCCTGGCAGGAACGGTGTGACGATCAATCCAGTTTCGCAAAAGACGATAAGAAACAGCACTCCGTAGATCCAGTTGCCGTAGGAGGCAATAGCCGTACCGAGCGTTTCATCCAGATGCAGGAAGAGGTTGAGGAGGTCGGTCATAGTTTCTTTATGGTATCAGGCTTCCTGACCCCGGAATAGGCGTTGACACGGGTCGCCGAAACTGGTATTCTCCCCCCGTTCGCGCCCCTGGTATACAATGAAACCTGCATGTCTCCGTAGCTCAATTGGATAGAGCATCGGGCTTCTATCCCGAGGGTTGCAGGTTCGACTCCTGCCGGGGACACCAGCATGGCGGCCATCGTTCAATGGTAGGACAGCGGATTGTGGTTCCGCGAACGAGGGTTCAATTCCCTCTGGCCGCCCCATGAAAGAAGCATCTGAAAGGATGCTTCTTTCTTTTGCGCGGTCTTGACTTTTCACCATTTTCCGGCATACTTGCGGCGTCACGAAACACTGATCAGGAGGCCGCAGTGACCACTTCGCCCAACGAGAACCAGCTGCTTCACCTTGCCGTCGTCGTCGGGTACGCCCGTATCTGCTTGGCGATGGCCGAGCGCAAGGAGTTTGTCGACGTGATTTCGTTCTCGAAAAAGCATCTCGATTTGCCTGACTTTGCCGCGCTGCCTCCGAGGCTTCGCGACGTCGCCGATTTCGAGATCTTCGAGCTCGTGAAGGACGGCTACACGCTGCCGAACCAGGGCGCGGATCTCATCGCCGCGGTCGCGATGCGCGACTACGCCGACTGCTGGAAAATGGCCAATCAAGCCCTGTACGTCCGCTCGACGGACTACGCCAAGATCGCACCGGTCGAGCTCAAGCCCGAATGGCTCCTCTGACCCCCCCCCGCTCAAGCGAGCGGTTTTTCTTTTTCAAAAAAACCGACATTACGATGTCGGCTTGGCTAAATCCCCTCTTCCGGCACGTCCACGTGGTGGCCGCACATGCCGCATGGGCCATGGCGGACGACTTTCGAAGCGCAGATCGGGCATTTGCGGCCCGGAGTACAAACGATGCAGGGTTCGGTGCCGCTGGGAGTACGGACAAACTTCTCTCCGTTGCAACGCTCGCAAGGAGCCGAAGCCGTCTCGGAAGTTTTGGGAAGGACCGGTGCGATCATGCCTTCCTCTTAGCACCTTTCAGCGCGCCTGGGAAGTTCCGGCCGACAAAGCGATAATAACCGTCGAGCCTTTCCCCTCCCCCTCGCTTTCGATCCAAATCTTGCCGCCGTGCGCCTCAACGTAATGTTTGACGATAAAAAGTCCGAGCCCCGTGCCGTCCGGGGACGCGAGGACCGCATCTTGCGAACGGAAAAATTTATCAAAGACGCGTTCCAGGTTGTCTTTTGAAAAGCCGATACCCTGGTCGCTCACGGAACAGACCTGGCAATCGATGCCGTTGATTTTCGCGTCGGCAATGCGCACCGTCACGGTACTGCCTTCCTTGGCGTACATGATCGCGTTGTCGACGACGATCTTGAGCGCGAAATCGATTTTCGCCTTGTCGATCGGGATCTCCCTGATCTGGCTCTTGGTGCGCTCGAAGCTCCACTTGAGCTTGCGTCGGGCCAAATCTTTTTCAACCCGGTCGTGAATGTTCTGCACGAGCTCCCACAGGAACGCGGGCTTGGGGTCGATCACGAGCTTGCCGGTTTCGATATCGAGCGTCGCGAAAACGCGATCGAGCGTCTGGCTCAAATAGACGCTGCGCTGGCGCACCGTTTCGACGGCCTCGCGCAACTCGGGCGCCAGCCGCTTTTCGGCCATGGCGTCGGCCAGGAGTTCGCCGCTCCAACGAATCGAAGAAAGCGGGGTGCGGAATTGATGGGAAACGACATCGATGAATTCCGATCGGGCGCGGGCGGTCGCTTCAAGCTGTTCGCGCGCTTCCTGCAATTCCCTGACCGTTTGCTGCAAGTGCTCCGCTTGCCGGCGCAGATCCTGGTCGGCGGTGCGCAAGCCCTTGGCTTGCAGCGACGTTTCGCGCTCAAGCGCATGCAGGAGTTTCACCTTTGAGGCCCAGAGGACGTTCGTCGGCGTAAGCCCCAGCAGGTTCTTGAGCGCGGGCAGGAATCCGTATACGGCCTCGACGTCGAGATACGCCATCTCGAACAAGTTGCGCGACGTCTTGTGCCCGAGCGTGACATGGAGAAGCCCGTACCATTGTTCGAACAGCGCGGCGACGATTTCGCTGCATTCGGCCAGCGTACGCATGCGTTCCGGCTGATACGGAATCCCGCGCGTAAGATTGGGCTTCACGCCTTTCCACGGCGTCTCATCGAGCGCCTTGGCAAGGATCCGCTCGCTCACGCGCTCGCCAAAAAAAACGCGGCTCCGTTCGGCGTACGCGGAGAGCAGCGCCGAAGCGAGCGCGAGCAATTGCGGTTCGGGCGCGAGCAGCAGCATGCGGAACGCGCGGTACGGGGTGTCCTCGGGGAACAGGGCGAGAACCTGCGAGCGAATCTGCTCCTGCGAAAGCGCTCCTTTAGAAGTGCGCACCAACTCCGCCTCGGCTTCCAGATACAGCTTGGCGAAGCGCTGGGCGCGCGCCGGGCTTTTATCGAGAAACGTCTCGTTGGCTCGAATGCGATACCGCTCGACAAAAACCGAATCGCCGGAAAGCCGGCCAAGGAGCGCGAAGGCTTCAAGGATGGCTTCGGCCATACCTATTTCAAAAGTTTCTTGTACAAAGCGCGCGCGTGGAGAGCGCTGGCGAAGAGACAGGCGGCGCCCGCAACTTCGATCACCGGCACGAGCGCGAGCAACAGCCTGAGCACGACGAAGAGGTTGGCCACGCCGATCGCCGTGGTGCCGAAAGCGGCGAGCGTCCACGTCACGTTCATCTTGGCGCCCTTGTTGAGCAGGATGAAATTGAAGGCGGCAATCGTCGCTCCGAAGCAGAAGAGCGCGGTGAGCGCCGGCAAAAGGTACACGAACATGTTCGTATCAAACATACGTGATGGTTCTGCCTACAGTCTATCACGATTTCTTGCCTTTGCGCTTGTCGTGGAACGCCTTATAGACCTCTTGCAGGTGCGAATCGGTGATATGCGTGTAAATCTGGGTGGTGGTGACGGAAGCGTGCCCGAGGAGCGATTGGACGCTGCGGAGGTCGGCGCCGTTCATGAGCAGGTCCGTGGCGAACGAGTGGCGAAGCGTGTGCGGCGAGATGCTCTTCGTGATGCCGGCCAGCTTCCGGTAGTGCTCGACGATGCGCTGCACCGTGCGCGGCGTAATGCCCGACATTTCATCGCGCCCCTTGGAGGCGCGGTCGTGGCTCACGAACAGCATCGGGCTCATGTCGCGGCGCGCGTCCTGGTACTTTTTGAGCCACGCCTTCGCGTCTTCCGAAAAAAAGACGACGCGGTACTTCGAACCCTTTCCTTTGACGGTAAACTCGTTCCGGTTGAAGTTGATGTCGCCGAGTTTCAAGCTGCACAGCTCGGAAACGCGCAGGCCCGTCGACCACAACAGCTCAAGAATCGTGCGGTCGCGCAGGCGTACCATATCCGGACCCTGCGCCTTCATCGGAGCGTCGAGCAGCTTCTCGACCTCTTTCGGTTCCAAGAATTCAACGTGACGGTCCGGCTGTTTGGCCAACTCAATCTTCTCTGCCGCCAAGGTTTCGATATCGCGCTTCGACAAATATTTCAAAAAGGCGCGCAAGGCGATCAAATGGTAGTTCTGCGTGTTCTTCTTGAGCGGAACGCCGCGATGGTCTTCCAGACGGTTCAGCCAAAGGCGGAATTGGCGCACGGAATCGAGCGTAATCGCGCCCGCCTTCGAGATCCCCTTTTCCAGCGACCAGTCCGCGAAGCGCCCGAGATAAAAGGCATAGTTCTCCCGCGTGCGTTTTGACCGGTTTTTCTCAATTTCCAAATAATCGCCGAAGTCCCGGATCAGTTCGTGAATCTGGCTTTTTTTGGCTAATGTATCGTCTTTTTCCTTAAGCGCCATAGTTGTCAGAATGTATTGACAGAATCCTGCTTTTCTGCTAAGATTGGCCGTTCCGGGAAAGATCTTTTTTCTTTCTCTTGGGCGTCCGGAACCGCCCACAACCCAGGAGTTTCCTTTGAAAGACTGGATGGCTGGATTCTCGATCTGCATTCTTCTATGCACGATCGGGATCTTCCTGATCGAAGGCCCATTCAAGGACAAGGAGGAGCCTCTCCCCGCCCGTTCCATGACGCGTCCTCAGAACAAGCAGGGCACTGCGCATGGGACAGGCAGGATCGACGCGCACATGTCCATCTCCAATACCGTCGAGGCGCCCGATCTGTACGTGCCAGCGCGTCCCCAAGCCGGGATCTGTGCGGGCTACGACACGGTCGAGCACCCGGAACAGATCCTCGACATCTTGACCCTCGCCAGCAAGAAAAGCTGTCGCGTGATCAAGGGTGTCACGATCTGCACGCCCGTCGAAGTCTTATACGCCATCTGGCGCATCGAGACAGGCCACGTCGACGGCAACGGAAAGGGTTCCGGCAAGTGCAATGTGATGAAGGAGCTTGCTCGCCGCGACGGCGCCGCAGGCACCAAACACCGCATCGGCATGCTGCGGATGGCCGAGAAGTTCGGCTGGAAGCAGGTCTACGGCGAGAATCTGGAACGCATGACGTGTTCGTGCCCGAAGATCGTCGACGTGATCGACCCGGACACCAACGAGGTGATCGGGAAGAAGACGTACGGCTACGGAGGATGCTGCGGACCGTTCCAATTCTCGGGCGCCGAAGTGGTCGACTGGGCCGTCGAGCAGGATCTCGATCCTCTCACCTTTTGCGGTGGTGCCATCATCGCCGCGCAAGACATCGTCGCCCGGTACGAACGAGCCCTCAAGAAGGGGCACGCGCACGGAGTGCCTGCCTGGCGCCGAGCCATCAGCAGCTACTACGGCAGGGATCCCGGCGGCGTGTACTACGCCAAGGCGCTCAGCCGATGGAACGCCATCTTCGACTGGCAGGCATGCGAGTTGAAAACGGCTGACGACGGCGCGCAGAGCTGGTTCCGTAAGAGCAATGGCGAAGTCTGTGACGACGCCGCGCTCGAACGGCAGTGGGACTACGTGCGTTCGAAAATCGTCGAGCAATCGATGGGAAGCGTTCGCTACCACCAAAGCCTGCGACAATGAAATGTTCTTTCTCTCTCGGAGGCCTCTCACAGGGCCTCTTTTCTTATTGTACGACACTTCTTCCGTTTGACCGAGGCGTGCGTGATTGATAGCGTCAAGAGAGGCATCCCGCCGCACCGACGGACAAGGAGGTACATATGTCCGACGCACGACAGGGCCGAGAACCGCTCTCCGTCACGTTCGTTCACGTGAGCTTGGTACTGATCCTCGCCTGCGTGATGGCGATCCTGACGATCATGCTCCTCATTCATAGCGACGATTCGTCTTCCGAGACGAAGTACAAGAAGCGCACGACCGAGGAACAGAACGTCACCGCGATCCACGAGGCCGGCCACGCGCTCCTCAGCGTCGCCGTCATGCCGGAGCGTCCGCTTGAAGACATTCTGGTGTACGTCGAATACGACGAGGCGAACGGCACGCTCGGTCTCACGCATGCTGGACAGGCCCCCGCGGTCTATCTCCTGTATCCGGAGGAGCTCACGAAGGCCGACGCCATGTATTACCTGGGCGGCGCCGCCGCGGAAGAGGCCGTCTTCGGCACCAAGCCGCAGCAGGACTACTCAGACAAGGACATGGTCGGCGACGAGCTTCTCAAGTACTGCGGCAACGGCGACGGCAGCCAATGCGGCGCGTGCCCCGAGAGCGATCTCATCGGCGAGACCTGCATGGTCAAGGGGCACATCGTCTCCTACCGCGAACAGCTGTACGCCGAGACGCTTGCGATCGCGAAGCTGAACCGCGAAACGCTCGCGCAGCTCGCCAACCTCCTCATGCAGCAGCCGGTGCGGGGACGCGAGCGCAAGCTCAATCACGCGCAGCTCAAGGAGTTCTTCGAACAGCATCCTGTCGTGATGCCGTCCGGTACGGTACTTCCTGAGGTCCTACACCCGTAGGACTTTTTCTTTTATCGCGCACCCTACCGAAGAAACCCCTTTTCGAGTACCATGGCGGCTGTCCGAAACCAGAACCTTGAAGGAGCGCCCGATGCGCAGACCGATGAGCAGTGAGGATGTTCGCACCGCGTTCGAGAACGCCGGATGCATCGTGCGCGACGGACACTTCGTCTACGCGAGCGGCAAGCACGGCGATACGTATCTCAACAAAGACATCGTTCTTTCCGATCCGAGGCGCGCCGAACACTTCGGCGAATCGATCGCGATCAAGCTCGAGGAAGCCCTCAGCGGCCGCCCGATCGAAGCCGTGGTTGGAGCAGCCATGAGCGGCATCAAGATGTCGCATCTGGTGGCCAACCACCTTTGGAAACCGGAGCGCCCCGTCATCTCGATCTACGCCGAAGACGGCGACCCCCATCGCGGGGAGGATCCGTCGCAGCTGTATCTGCATCGCGGTTTCGAGTTGGCCGTGCGCGGCCGCACCGTCGTTGTCGCCGAGGACATCGTGAACCGCGCGTCGACGTCGACGCGCTTGATGCAGCTCATCACCGCTGCTGGAGGAGAGGTTGTCGCGATCGGGGCGATCTGGAATCGCGGTTCGATCACGGCACTCATGCAACCGAACGCGCGACACAAGCTTGTTCCCATCGTCTCGTTGCACGACGAAGAGCTTGCCGCCTGGACACGAGTCGATTGCCCGCTCTGCGCGCAGAACGTGCCGATCAGCACGCTCGGCCACGGCCCGAACTTCCTGAAGAAGCGAGATCCCGTCTGACCGTCCTTGACACAAGGGCGGTTTTTTCATATACGTCACGTGTCCTTGCAAAGGAGGACGCATGAAAAGTGCCATGGTCATCATGGGCCATCACAGTTGCTTCAGTGCTCCTGGTCGGTCATTGATCGATTTTCTGAAACGCGTGTGCCGCATTCGATACGTCGTCGGCATCCTCGCCGCCCATCGCGATGCGGACGACCTCCGGTCGGTCATCGCGATCCACGCCACGCGCGCCGAACGTCAGCCGTTCTTGCTCGCGTATATCGGCCATGGCTGGGACGACGGCTGGTACTACGGCAAGGTGAACAAGAAAGTCTGGCATACGCTGGGCTATGACGGACTTGAGCGCATCCTTAAAGAGCGCCGAGGTCCGACATTAGTCCTGAACGATACCTGTCGTTCCGGCTCGCTCGTCGAACGCGTGCGCGCTTGGAAGGAGCCGCATGAAGCCAGTGTCATCGCCGCAACTTCTCCGAAAGGCACCGCCATGGGAGAGATGACCGTCGATCTCATCAAGAGCTGGCGCGAGCACAAGACCTACGAGCCGCGACGACGCGAATACATTCCAGGCCGCGCCTTCTGGGAGCGCCGCGCCGGTCTCGTGCACGACCGCCACTTTTTTCCGAAGCCCGCCTAGGGCTTCTTTTTATGTAAGAGGAAAAATACCGAGACTTGTGACGATTTTCTATATTAGCTAAGGTGCCTGCAATATGGGTGCTACGCACTTGCTGTATATCGATGACTCGGGCAGTCGCTTTCCTGATCGACGGCCTGCTTTGGCGAGAACTGATGGAATGGACCATTTTGCATTAGGTGGTGTCCTAATTGCCGAAGCCGATATCGCATCAGTCCATGAAGCTTTTTTTGGCTTCTGTACAAAATGGAACATTGATTACCCTCTTCACTCCAGTGATATTCGTGGTAAACGCAATGATTTTGCCTGGCTTCAAGACGATGCTCTCGCTGACAAATTCCTTAAAGAACTAAACACTTTTATACAGACTCTTCCTGCGCTCGGTTTCGCGGCTGTTGTACACCGGCCTGGGTACAATACTCGATATGAGCCTTTGTATGGAGAAAAGCGTTGGTGGATGTGCAAAACCGCTTTCTCTATTTTGGTTGAGCGAGTGGTAAAGCATGTTTCGTCTATCAATGGAACGCTGGCTATCCGATTCGAAATGTGTGGAAAGCGCGAAGACGCGGCGATCATCCAATATTCCAAGGATTTAAAGGCTGTCGGAATGCCTTTTAACCCATCGAATTCTGCTGCATATGGCGCGCTAACGGCTGCAGATTTTAAGAAAATACTTCTCGGTGACCCAAGAGGAAAAAAGAAGCGAAACATCGGTATCCAGATCGCCGACCTTTTTCTGTATCCTATGGCGAAGCACGGGTACGAACCGGGCTACCGCCCATGGCTATCTTTGTTTGACGCCAAAAAAGTCATCGATGCAGTGCTCCCCGCGGAGAAGCTTCCGACACACGGAATTAAGTACAGTTGTTTTGGCCAAGACTGCTGAGATAGCAAAAGACTCGGGTTTCCCCGAGCCCTGCCGGCTCGCTACGCGAGCCCCTGGGCAATGCCCATGTGTAAATGATACCAAAAACATAAGATTTTGTCAAGAATTATCCACATAATTGTCAAATTAGTCTTAAGCTACATGTTAATGTAGCGGAGCTGCTAAATCGCGTGATACTTGACGCCTTTGCTCCATTTTGTTAGTGTTCCCGCGTACTTAACTCCTGCCGCGCAGCTCGGTTTCGGCCCTCGAGCGGGCCTCTACTCGGCGCACCGGCTTATATACGATGTATGCTCGACAAGAAGGCAAAAGAAAAAATCATCGAGAAGTACAAGACGCACGACCAGGACACCGGTTCCGCCCAGGTCCAGATCGCCATCCTCACGGCTGAGATCAAAGACCTCACGGACCACCTGAAAATGCACAAGAAGGACTTCTCGTCCCGCCGCGGTCTGCTGCGCAAGGTCAACGAGCGCCGCAAGTTGCTCCGCTATCTCCAGCGCGAAATGCCGAAGGAGTACGCGAAGCTGACCGAGAAACTCAAAGTGTAAATGATAAGCGCGTCGCGTTTAGAGCCTTCGGGTTCCATGCGGCGCGCTTCCGGTTTTTATACGCATCTTTATTTTTATGGCCGTTATTAAGCAACGGAGCCAGCGTGTCGGGGTCTTTATCGACGTGCAGAACATGTATTACTCGGCGAAGAACCTCTACAATTGCCGCGTAAACTTCGGAAATATCGTAGAAACCGCGGTCGCCGACCGCGCCCTCGTCCGCGCGATCGCCTACGTCGTCCGCGCCGGCGTGCCCGAGGAACAATCGTTCTTCGACGCTCTCACCAAGCTCGGCATTGAAACCAAGGAGCGCGAGGTCCAGGTGTTCCTGGGCGGCGCCAAAAAAGCGGATTGGGACGTCGGCATGGTGGTCGACGCCATCCGCCTCTCCCCCAAACTCGACGTGGTCGTCCTTGTCTCGGGCGACGGCGACTTCATCCCGCTCGTCGAATACCTTCAAAACATGGGCGTTCAAACCGAGGTCATGGCGTTCCGCGAGACATCTTCCTCCAAACTGGTCGAGGTTGCCGATGATTTCATCGATCTTTCCCGCGACCAGGGCCGCTATCTGATCCCGACCCGCCATACCGGCCGCGCAACCGGCACGCGCAGCCAAAAAAACGCTCCGACAGCCGACGACGTCGATCCCAATATCAGCAAAATGCTGAGCGACGAGGAGGAATAGCCCGTTTCCCCGCAGATGCGGGGAGGCAGCCGCCCGACCTTCGGACGCCTGCCTCCTCCCGTCTGGGTGGACTAACAATTAGCATGTTCCAAACGCCCGAGGAGACAGTTCGCAGTCCCGCTTCACCGACCCGATCGGCGACGCAGGACTGAGTACTGGCCTCGTGGCGGGTTGGACGATATCTATGACCAAGCAGTATTCGCTTGAGTGGGGCGGCAAAACGCTCTCTGTTGAGATTGGCAAACTCGCCAAGCAGGCCAACGGTTCCTGCGTCGTGCGCTACGGCGACACGATGGTGCTCGTCACCGCCACGATGAGCTCGGGCTCTCGCGACGGCATCGACTTCCTTCCGCTCTCCGTGGAGTGCGAAGAGCGCCTCTATGCCGCCGGCAAGATCAAGTCTTCGCGCTTCCTGAAGCGCGAGGGACGACCGACGGATGACGCCGTCGTCGTCGGCCGCATGATCGACCGCTCGATCCGCCCGCTCTTCAACCAGAAGATCCGCAACGAAATCCAAGTCGTCTTTACGACCCTGGCTTTCGATAAGGAAAACGATTACGACATCCCGGCCATGGTCGGCGCTTCGATCGCGCTCGGTATGTCCGACATTCCGTGGGACGGTCCGGTCGGCGGCATCCGCGTCGGCCGCGTCGGCAGCGAGTGGGTGATCAACCCGTCGTACGAAGCGCGCGAGAAGAGCGACATCGACGTCGTCATCGTCGGCACGCCGACGCACACCACCATGGTGGAAGCGGAAAGCAACGAAGCAAAAGAAGAAGACGTGATGGCCGGCATGCGTTTCGGCGCGAAGCATCTTTCCGAAGTCCAGGCCTTCATCGAAAAAATCGTCGCCGAAATCGGCAAGCCGAAGCGTTCGGTCAACGAGCTGATCGGCCTCGACGAAGAAACCGCGAAAGAAAAGGAAGCGCTGATCGCCAAGTCGCGCGAGTTCATCTTCCCCAAGATCCGCGAATATCTTTTTGCCACGCCGAAAGCGACGAAGGGCGAGCGCCGCGACGCCAAGGTCGCGCTCGCGCACACGCTCGACGAATACTTGAAGGCCGAACAGGTCGGCAAGGACAAGCGCAAGTGGGCGCTCGACGCCATGCAGAAGTGGGTCGAAGAAGTCGTCTCGCAGATCATCTTGGACGAGGGCAAGCGCTGCGACGGCCGCGCGCTCGACGAGATCCGCGAGCTCTCCGCCGAGGTCGCGCTGCTTCCGCGCGTCCACGGTTCGGGCCTGTTTTCCCGGGGTGAAACGCAGATTCTCTCGACCGTGACGCTCGGCGCGCCGTCGGACGTCCAGCTGGTCGACAGCATGGAATTCTCCGAGAAGCGCCGCTACTTCCACCACTACAACTTCCCTCCGTATTCGGTCGGCGAAACGGGCCGCTTCGGCGGCGGCGGACGCCGTGAAATCGGGCACGGAGGCCTCGCCGAGCGCGCGCTCGTGCCGGTGCTTCCTTCCAAGGAAGACTTCCCGTACACGATCCGCGTCGTGTCCGAAACGCTCGGCTCGAACGGTTCCTCTTCGCAGGGATCGATCTGCGGTTCGACGCTCGCGCTCATGGACGCCGGCGTGCCGATCAAGAAACCGGTCGCAGGCATCGCCATGGGCATCGCCACCGATCCGAACGACGTGAACCGCTACAAGATCATCACCGACCTCCAAGACTTGGAAGACGGCATGGGCGGCATGGACTTCAAGATCGGCGGCACGCGCGACGGCATCACGTCGATCCAGATGGACACCAAGACGAAAGGCCTCACTTGGCAGATCGTCGAAGAGACGCTGACGAAAGCGAAGGCTGCGCGTCTTCAGATTCTCGACGTCATGGCGCAAGCGATCGCCGCTCCGCGTCCCGACCTCTCGCCGTACGCGCCGCGCATCGTCGTTCTCAAAATCAATCCCGATCTCATCCGCAACGTCATCGGTCCCGGCGGTAAAACGATCAACGCGATCATCGAGAAGACCGGCGTGCAGATGGATGTCGAGAACGACGGCACCGTCACGATCACGTCCGTCAATCTCGAACAGCTCCAGGCCGCGAAGAGGTGGGTCGAAGATCTCACGCGCGAACTCAAAGTCGGCGAGTTCTTCGAAGCCGGCAAGGTCACGCGCATCCTCGACTTCGGCGCGTTCGTCGAAGTCCTTCCCGGACAAGAGGGCATGGTCCACATCAGCGAGCTTGATTCCAAGCGCGTTGAAAAAGTCACCGACGTCGTGAAGGTCGGCGATATCATCCCGGTCGTCGTCATCAAGATTGACGAGTTGGGCCGCGTCAACCTAAGCTTGAAGCGCGCTAAGGAGAAACTTCAGCAGAATGGCGGCTCCGACGCTCCAAAAACTGCCTAAGCTCCGCGAGCTTACGAAACTCCAAGCGCTCCTCCCCCTGGGAGGGGCGTTTGTTTTCGCTGTAGGCCTGCTGTTCTACACGCATCGCCTCGTCCTCGACACCAGCCCGACGGCGCCGCCGCAGTCCGAAGTCGTGCTTTCGTTTCTGAATCGCGAGCAGGCCTCTATCGACGACCCCGCCTGGCAGCGTTTTGTCGCCGCCCTTCCCGCGGATGCGCGCGCCGCCGTCTCGCAAGCCGTCCCAGGCAACCCCGCCACGCTTTTCGCCGTCCGAAGCCCGGAAGGAGCCTTGCAATGGGGCTTGGTTGAAGCCTTGAGCACGGCGCGAGGGCAAAGCCAGGAGCCGAAGTGGCGGCTTGTACCGCGCGAGGTCGATGCCGTCGGGACACTGCGCGTGGATGGCCATTTGCAACCGATCTCGGCTCATTTTGAGCAAAAATTGGTGCGTTTTGAGGTCGGACGGCGATACCGTGGCATGATGCTGAATCCTGAGCCCTTTGCTTTCGGTCGGAAGCTGATCAGATCAATCGATCAGGAAGCGGTGCATTTGGAAAAACCGACGGGTGTTTCTTGGGGTGAGTCACCGGCGCTCCTCCAGAAGACTATGCAGCGTTTTAAAGGCTTAACCGACCCGTGGACATGGCCCGGGCGTGTCGAGTTGGCCGTAAGCGCTTCTTCAACGGGCGAAACGCTCTTTCCTTTCCTGATGTACTACCTTCCGACCGTTGGCCAGAAGAATGTTGCCAACGACGTCGAATCGTTTGTTCGCGATCTTTTGGCTCAAGCCTCACCACAGACCATGAACGTCACGCTGCCCGACGACTCTGTGATGCTTGAGTTCCGCCACGACCCCGAATCCATTCAAAAAGAGGCTCTTCGTAACCCTTACGGGCAGCTTTTCCGCTTTTCTACTCCTGGTAAATCCCAGAAAATCCTGGTTTTTCACGCTGATATCGGCGAAACCTGGATCAGTAATGACGTCCAGCTCATCCAGGCCGGACTCCTTGCGAATTTGAACGCGCTGACACCAAACACGTCCTGCGATAAGGACGGGGCTGGCGGCTTTGCGACGTTTTCTGGCACCTCCGTTGCCGCATACGGAGCGTTCACCAAGGTCAATGTGACCGTAAAGAATCTTGAAACGGGGTTGTTCACAGTCTGTGGATATTACTAGGCGAAATGTGGATAACGTTATTCAGCCCAATCCACAATCAATCCACACCTTTGTACACAGTCTCTCTTAGCCTTAAGTGAATAAGCTTATTTCGCCTTATTACTAACGATAATTCCATCCACAGCATCCCGATTGACCTAAGCCTTAATTTCGGGTATAGTGGTTATAGAGAACGTTGACAACTGAATACGGAAAGACCCTTTGAAGGACGCTTACCGAAGAACATCTTGGGTGCGCATCCTTCTCCCTTACTTTTCTCCTTGCAAAACCAAAATCAAAAGCATCTTGGTTCTGCCTCAATTATGTCGTGCTTCGGCACTGACCCGAGGATTTGAACCGTTGGAAGGTTGGGGAGGTTGTTCTTTCCGCCCACCGTTGGCTAGTCCTTCGATCGCTGCGGCGAACAGAAGGCTCAACGCGAGGCACTCTGAAGCTCGAGAGTATTGCGGATTTGCCCTAGCACGTCTTTACAGGCGTCCTGAGGCAAATCCGCATACACGCTCTCGAGCTTTTTCTTTTGTTTAGGGAGGGTTCAACCCTTGCCAGCTCCGGACCAATCCCCTATACTGCTAGCAAGGCAGAAGCCCGTTTTTTTAGCCAAGTATGGACAAGAACATCCTGAAAACCCTTGAAGAGAAGCTGGTAGAGGAAAAGGCTAAGCTCGAAGAAGAGCTGGGTGGCTTCGCTCAACGAAATCCTCAGAACGCTGATGATTTCAATGCGGACTTTCCGCAGCTTGGCGACAAAGAGGACGAGAACGCTTCGGAAGTTGCAGAGTACTCGAAGGATCTGACCGTTGAACGCACGCTGGAAGCCTCGCTTCGCGACGTGAAGAAGGCGCTTGAGCGGATTCAGGACGGAACCTACGGAACTTGCAAATACTGCGGAAAGGTCATCGACGAGAAGCGTCTCATGGCGCGACCGACGTCTACCTCCTGCATCGACTGCAAAAAACTGTTTACGGAGTAAGCGAGTCCCCCGGCGTCTGTCGGGGGATTTTGCTATACTGGACTTCATGAAACTGCAGACACGATGGACGCTGATCGCGCTCGGCGCATTCGCCCTGGATCGCGTCTTGAAGCAGCTCGCGCTCTCGGGCGCACAGGCGGAAACAGCCCTTGGCGCGCTGCGATTCGAGCTGTTTCGAAATAGCGGCATCGCGTTCAGCCTCCCCTTCTCCGGTCCGTTCGTGTGGCTGCTCAGTTTCGTGATCCTGGCGTTTGTCGTCCGTTTGGCGTACAAAGACTTTCGGACGAGACACTACAAGCGAGCCGAGGCGTATCTCTTTTTTATCCTCGGCGCTTGCAGCAACCTCTTTGACCGCATCGTCTACGGATTTACGGTCGATTACGCGATCTTTTTTCAGCTCTCAGCCGTGAACGTGGCTGACGCGATGATCGTGGCGGGAGCCTTGTGGCTCGTACTTAAAGCACCGGGAAAGAAATGATCATATGCCTAACCTCTTTTTGGAAAAAACGATCGACATCCAAGCGCCGGCTTCACGTGTGTGGAAGGCTCTTCAGGCGGGATACGCTTCTTCGTGGGAAGTCGACGCCTCGATTCAGGGTCGCGGCGCCGACGGGAAAATCTTGAAGCTGGAGCCCGAAAAACTCTTGAAGCATAATCTGCTCCGCAAAACGGACGAAGGCATTTTCGCGCTTTCTTCCGTCATCACCTACGAATTGCGGGAACACAACGGCATGACGATCCTCGTGGCGCGTGAAAGTTTCGCGGAGCCGCAAAGCGACAAGGCGTTTACCGAAGCGCTTTCCGGGTGGGATGCAGCCTTGAACCAGCTGAAAACAGCGTCGGAAACGTAAAACGGGGTACCCCCCGTTTTTTTCTTGCGCTAGGCTTGCGTGACCAGGAAGCCGAAGACGTGCGTTACTTTTTTTGAGCCACCTTCGTAGGCCGGCATCGCATCGAGCAGAACGTTCGTTTCTTTGTTGTTCTTGCGGATCAGGCCGTGTGGCGCCGAGGCGACCGATCGACCCTGGTACAAATCGAGCAGGGTGTCGAGGCCGCGGCGCGAGCCGGCGCGGGCAAACAGCGTATCGAAGCGCAGCTTGCGCAGTTCCTTTTCCCGATATCCGCTCAGCTTGGTAAAAGCCTCGTTGACGTAGGCGAAACGGGCGTCTTTATCCAAGACGAAACAGGGCATCGGAAGGTGCGTGAGCCAAACGAGCGGCAGGCCTCCGGAAGCGCCCCGGCTCTTTGATGTCATCATAACGTGCTTGGCGGAACGAGACTTCGGCATACGGGACTGGTATACTTCAATGGAAATACAGTAGCAGACCTATGCATAAGCATGAAGTGCGCGGGCACGGCACGGTGGACGACACGCAACACCTGAGCGCGCTTGAGCGCATTCACGGACCGCTGCCGCAGCTCATGATCGGAGATATCGTGATGATCAGGCATAAGAAGTCGCTTGTGCGAAAGTTTTTGCGCAAGGTGACCGAGAGCTATTGGGATCACACCGCGCTCATCATCTTCACGAAGAATCCGGAAAAGGGTTACTCGAGCAACATCATCGCAGAAGCGATCCAGTATCAGGCGTTTGATGCCTGGCGGCGCGGCGTCGAGGTGCACAAGATGGATCGATATCTCAATGATCCCGATCGCTATGACGTCGGCGTGAAACGCTGCATGAATGTCAGCAACGAGTTGCGCGACCACGTCCGCGCGTTCACGCTCATGAACGTCGATGCGCCGTATTACCGCCTGCCGCTCGCCGACCTGGCGCTTGCTTCCATCTCGCGCACGATTCGCAAGTTCGTCCTCAAGCGCCAGCGCTTCACCTGCAGCGGATTGATCCAGAAAGCGTATTGGAATGCCGCTCCTTGGGAACGGCGCCACATGTTTGCGTTCCGCGATCTGGGCGATTCTCCGATCGAACTGCAAGAACTCGTGTCCCCGGCCGACATCGCGAAGAGCGACGCCTGCGAGTGGATCTGGAACCGCCATTGATATGGACGCGGCCCGGTACACCGACCGCAGCGAAGCGATCCGCAATCTGCGCGTCGCCGATATCATCATGACGCGCACCAAGCACGCGAACTGGCTGCTCAGGGGCATTCGGAAGATGAGCCATTCGTACTGGAATCACAGCGCCTTGGTCTTTGAAGTCATCCGCCAGAAAGATCAGGAACCCGAGGTCCTGATCGTGGAAGCGCTCGACAAGGGCATCGAAATCCACCGGCTCCACTCCTATCTGAACGAGAAGGATTTCGACATCGGCGTGAAGCGCGTTCCGGGCATTACCGATGAAGAGCGCGAACGCATTCTCGGTTTTTTCCTCGATAAAATCGATACGCCGTACGACTACACGCGGCTGTTCGGCTACATGCTGAACCGCATCGTGCTCAAACTCGCGAACGTGAAGGTGCGCGACATGATCGCGCAGCGCATCATCAACATCGACAACTTCGTCTGTTCAAGCTTCACGCAACGCGCATTCTACCTGGGCGTCGCGCCTGAGAAACGCGATCGCGTCATGTTCAAGGAAAACGCCGGCACCAACTTCCTGTACCAGATGGAATTCATCACTCCGGGCGATATCGCGAAAAGCAAAACGGCCGAGTGGCTCTACAACCCGCACGACTGAAACCCCTTGCATGCCGCAAGGGGTTTTTGGTAGGCCGCGAGCATATGTCTGCCAACATCCTTTCCGCCGCCCTGATCGGCGTCGATGCCGCGCCGATCGAGATCGAGTCCGACGTGGCCAATGGCTTGCCGGCCTTCGTGATCGTCGGCCTGCCGGACGCCGCCGTGCAAGAAGCGCGCGACCGCGTAAAGACCGCGCTGAAGAACAGCGGTTTTTCTTTTCCGCGTACGCGCCTGACCGTGAACTTGGCTCCTGCCGACGTGCGAAAAGCCGGGCCGTCGTACGATCTGCCGATCGCGGTATCCATCATGGTCGGCTCGGGCGAATTGAGCTACGAGAGCGTGCGTGGCGCGCTGTTTCTCGGCGAGCTCGCGCTGGACGGTTCGCTCCGGCCGGTCGCGGGCGTCTTGGCGTCGGCGCTGCTCGCAAAAAAGCTCGGCACCAACCGCGTGTTCGTGCCAAAGGAGAACGCGAGCGAGGCCGCCTTGGTACCCGGCCTCGAAGTCTTCGGCGTCCCGACGCTTTCGATGCTGGCCGACCATCTGCGCGGCGAGAAGCTGTTGGAGCCGCAGCCGGCCACGGCTCCTGCGGCATGGGAGTCCGCGGAGAGCGGTTACGACTTCGCCGCGATCGCGGGCTTGGAGCAAGCGAAACGCGCGTTGGAAATCGCTGCCGCGGGCGGACACAATATTCTCTTGTCGGGCAGTCCGGGCGCCGGCAAAACGCTGTTGGCGCGCTCCATTCCCTCGATCCTGCCGCGGATGACGTATGAAGAAGCCCTCGAAGCGACGCGCATTCACAGCGTCGCGCACCTGCTGCCGCGTTCCTCACCTCTTTTGCAGGCGCGTCCTTGGAGAGCGCCTCACCACACCGCCAGCACGGCAGCCGTGATCGGCGGCGGCACGAATCCGCACCCCGGCGAAGTCACGCTGGCGCATCGCGGAGTGCTGTTTCTCGACGAGTTCCCGGAGTTCCCGCGGCCGGTGCTTGAAGGCTTGCGCCAGCCGCTCGAAGACCGGCGCGTCACGGTCAGCCGCGCTTCGGGCAGCTTGGAATTCCCGGCTTCATTCATGCTCGTGGCCGCGCGAAACCCTTGCCCATGCGGATTCTTTGGCGATCCGGAACGTGCCTGCGTGTGCACGCCGTCGTCGCTCGAACGCTATCGCAAGAAAATTTCCGGGCCGCTGCTCGACCGCATCGACCTGTACGTCGAGGTGCCGCGCACGCCGTATGAAAAATTATCGGCGGCCGGCGAAGCCGAAACGTCTTCGATCGTCCGCGAACGCGTCAGCGCGGCGCGCGTGCGGCAAGCGGAACGCAACGCGGCCTTCGGAGCGATCACGAACGCCGACATCCGCGGACGCGATTTAAAAAACGTTTGCGCCATACCGCGCGAGGCCGAGGCGATGCTGCTCGCCGCATCCAAGACGCTTCACCTTTCCCCGCGCGCCATCCATCGCTGTCTCAAAGTCGCGCGCACGATCGCCGACTTGGCGGACCGCGAACGGATCGAAACGCCGGACGTCGGCGAAGCGCTGCAATACCGGCCGAAGCAGGAATAAAAATCCCGCAGCGAGAGCGGCGGGATCGAGGACGGTCAGTTGTAGGTGACGAGGAGCAGGAAGAACGCTTGAAAGCCCATCAGGATCCATTGGAAGACCTGGTGAACCATGGCCACGCCTCCGCTTGTTCCCGCGTTCGAGACGAACACCAGACACATGATGATCGCGCCGATATGCAGGAACAGGAAGACGACTGCGAGTCCGAGATTGCCGCTGCCGCCGCTCTTGCAGGTGTAGACGCTGGCGACGAGCGCCAGGAGCCATCCCACGAAGCCGGTAACAGCGAGCTTCAGGGCGAGGTCGCCGGCGTCCTGAGCGGGCGCGTAGCGAGTGACCGCCAGCGCGAGCGCGGTGAGCGCCCCGATCGTGAGGAGCATGACTACGAACTTGCTGAAGCCTTGGTTCGCTTCACGGTACGCGTCTTGGGGCGGGTAGGTCATCGAACATTCCTTTCGCGAAGGTGCTGCAGGCCACGGTAACAGGCGTGCGTAGAAATGAAAACCCCGCTCATGGGAGCGGGGTTCGTCGTCATACCTTGGGCGTCGTGGGCGGCAGGATCGATGCGGGCGCGGCCGGTTTAGGGGCCATCGGGTCGGCATCCGTACCGTAGGCCAGGTAGATGTAGAGAATCAGGTTGAGCGGCGAGATGATCGCGACGAATCCCCACCACTTTTCGATACCGAACCGTTCGCAAAGCGCCATCGTGGCGAGAACGAGCGCGAAGATGTTCGCGATCGGAATGAGGAACAAGATCAGCCACCACATCGGTTTTTTCGCGATCTTGAGGAGCATCACCATGTTCAGCACCGGCATGAGCGCGAACCACTTGGGTTCCTCTTTCGTGCGCTCCGCCATCCTCCACAAGGCGAAGGCCATGATGATGTGGAAGATGCCGAATGCGATCCAGGGCGAAATGCCGATCGACTGAGAATCAAACATAGACGTTACTTATAGTAGGTAAGCGGATTGACGCGCCTGCCGTTCACGTACAGCTCGAAGTGGAGATGCGGACCGGTCGATCGGCCTGTCGAACCGACCATGCCGATCGTCTGCCCCTTCGTCACTTGATCGCCGACCTTCACGAACAGTTTACTATGGTGCGCGTAGCGCGTGATCATGCCGTTGCCGTGGTCGACCAGGATCATGTTCCCGTAGCCTCCCGAATTCCATCCCGAGAAGGTCACGATGCCCGCATCGACGGAGTAGACCGCGTTCGATAGCGTGCCGTTGATGTCGAGACCGGAGTGCCTGGCCTTGAAGTATTGGTTGATGCGCTTTTGATCCGTGGGCCAGACCAGGTCGACGCCATCCGCAACTTGATTCGGCGGAGCTTCCACCGGCGGCTTGAAGACGTCACGCACGTCGCCAAGGCGCGGAGGCGCGGCCGGCGCAGGCGCGCGGGCGACGACCGGCGGGCGGCCTTCGGGGATGACAAGTTCTTCTCCGATCTGGATTTGCGACGGCGAAGACACGCGGTTCACCGCGAGAATCCTCTCCACGTCCGAACCGTATTGTTTGGCGATGCCTCCAAGCGTCTCACCCCGTTTCACCGTATGGAGAACGCCCGTGACCGGCAGAATGGTCAGTTTTTGCCCGAGGCGAAGAACGGAACGGGCCGTAAGGTTGTTGGCCCAAAGAATCGTGTTGACGCTGACGCCGTAGCGCTGCGCGATACTGCTGACCGTGTCGCCCTGCTGAACGACGTAGATGCTCGGCTTCGAGATCGCGAGCTGCTCGTCCTCGGGCGCGACGGGCTCGTCCGTACCGCCGATCAAACCCGGCACCGCGACGCCGCTTTGATCGTATGTCGAAGGCGGCATCCGTTCAGGTACGGCGAACGCGATCGGCGTAGAAGTCGCGGATCCGTCCAAAACCATGTTCAGCTGGGACTCCGCGTTTACGTCGTTTGAATCCGGACTGATGTATTCGTCCGTCGACACGTTGAAGAGGTCGAAGAACATGGCCTGCTTCACTTCTTGCCCGGCATCCGTGCTGGCGCTATGCGCGTAAATATTGCTCGTCGAAACGAAAACGGCGATCACGGCGACGACCGCGTGCACGACGTACCGATGGCCGAAAATGGCGAAGAATGTCCTGCGCATCGGAGGGAGGAACGTTGTCGCCGAAATCTTGAGCCGCAGGAGCGCTTGGTACGCCAAGAAGGCCGCGCGACGCAAAAAGACCTTCCAGAGAAAGACGAACGGTACGGCCATGACCTTTAAAATAACGAAAAGAACCCGGCCGACAGCTTTCGCTCCTACCAGCAAAAAAAGCAGGAATTTGACGAAGTACTTTTTAAGGGGAGTTGGCATTGGAAAACGCCGTTTTTTCTCTACAATTAGCCTTTTCTATTCCAGCACAGCCGTTGCAGTCGATGTATCCAGGGTAGGTCTTCACCGGGGGTGCGTCAAGGAACAAAAAGCCGGCGGAGGCCGGCTTAAACGAGCAGTCTTTTGATCGGTGCGTAGCTCCTCCGATGAATCGTGCTTACTCCATGCGCTTGCAGAGCCGCCTGGTGCTCCTTTGTTCCATACCCTTTATGGCGCGCGAAGCCGTATCCGGGATGAAGCGCGTCGAGCCGTTCCATTTCGAGGTCGCGTGAAACTTTCGCGATGACCGACGCGGCGGCGACGGACTTGATGGTGAGGTCTCCGCGGATGACGGCCTTCTGCGGCATGGGCAGATTCGGGATGCGGAACGCGTCCGTCAGCACGAACTGCGGGGGCGTCGAAAGGCTTTCGATCGCGCGGCGCATAGCCAGCGCTCCGGCGACGCGGATATTGAGCTGATCGATTTCTTCCGGGGAAGCCGTGCCGACGGCCCACGCCATCGCCTCTTGCTTGATGTCTTCCGCGACGCGCGTCCGTTGTTCGAGCGAGAGCGTTTTCGAGTCGCGAATCAGGCCGATGCGGGAATCAAAGGGAAGAATGACGGCGGCCGCGTACACCGGACCCGCCCAGCAGCCGCAACCCGCTTCATCGACGCCAGCGACGATCGAAAAGCCTTGCGCGAGAAGCGCGCGCTCTTCTTTGAAGGTTGGCAACTGCACGGGAGCCATAGTGTTTCTATATTGACACCAACTCGTTTCGATGTTAATCTCCACCCTTGTGTGAGGGCTTGCGCAGACCACACTTCCGAAAGGATACGGTTGATGAGAGCCACGAATGAAGAGGACGACATCCGCGATGACGACGGCGAGCAGGAGGCATACTCCCGCACTGCGCCCAGCTTCCGTGCTTACGGAAGATTGCCGACGGCTGAAGACGTCGCGGCACATCGCGTACCGACCGAGGCCGCGAAGGACGAGGGTTCCGGCACCTCCTTGCAATGCTCCAAGATCACGATCGGTCTTGGACAAATCCGCGGACTGAACAGGAAGAAACGCGAGCGCTTCCTGTGCATCGAGCTCGGCCTCGACGAGCTGCTGGAATCGGACGAGGTCGCGATCCTTCCATGGGACGTCGTGCCGCAAGACGCCGACGAGACCGCGATGCTCGACCCCGAGATCGGCGCATACGTCCACGATGATCCGTGCGACGACGATCTCGCGCATCTCAACTAGTCTCGCGTTCCCGAATACCGCTAGCGACCGGGCAGCCTGCCCGGTCTTTTCTTTTTTTTACGGCGGGGGTATAAAGGCTCGGTTCGAAATGACACAACGTCTACCTGAGTACTAACACGTGGAGGTTATGATGCGAGTTGTTGCGATGCTCGTTGCGGCGCTGGCCGCGTTTTCCCCTGCCGTGGCGCATGCCGCGAGTGACGCAGGCGGCCATGGCGGGACCTTCCCGCTCCTGTTCTTCTTCCTGGCCGTAATGCTCCTCTTCGCGCGCATCGGTGCGCTGGCGGAGCGCGTCGGCCAGCCGGCCGTCCTCGGCGAGCTCCTGCTCGGCGTTTTCCTCGGCGTGCTGGCGTGGGTGCCGGGCCTCGGCGTGATCGAGACGCTCAAGCATGAAACGCTGGTGAAAGACATCGCCGAAATCGGCGTCATCTTGCTGCTCTTTCGCGCGGGCCTCGAGTCGAACATCGGCGAGATGGCCAGGGTCGGAAAGAACGCGCTGTTTGTCGCTTTGATCGGCGTCGCCGTGCCGTTCGCTACGGGCTTCTTCGCAAGCCAGATGCTCTTGCCGGGACTCTCGACGAACGTCTATCTCTTCATCGGCGCGACGCTGACGGCCACCTCCGTCGGCATCACGGCGCGCGTCTTCAAAGATCTCGGCACATCCAAGTCGCCGGAGGCCAAAATCGTGCTCGGCGCCGCCGTCATCGACGACGTGCTCGGCCTCATGATCCTCGCGGTCGTGAGTTCGATCATCAAGACGGGTTCCCTGGATCCGACGCAGATTCTTGTCATCTCCGCGAAGGCTTTCGCCTTCCTGAGCGGCTCGATCCTGCTCGGCCGGTTCCTTTCGCCGCGCATCAGCGCCCTGTTCTCGAAGGTCCATACGGGGCACGGCATGAAGATGGCCATCGCGTTCATCTTTTGCGCAGGCTTCGCCTACGTAGCCTCGCTCATGGGCCTCGCGATGATCGTCGGCGCCTTCGCGGCCGGCCTCGTGCTCGACCCGGTGCACTTCAAGGACTTCCTGCCCCCGGCCATCGTCACGCGTCTGCGCGCCTGGGCCAGTTCGCATCCGCAGATGGAAGCCCGTAAGGAGATGGAAGAGCACGCCGAACACGAGGAGCACGCGCATGTCGAGAACCTCATCGATGACATCTCGCGCTTCTTCGTTCCGATCTTCTTCGTCTACACCGGACTCCAGGTCAACCTGTCGGTCTTCGGCGACGTGAAGATCGTCGGCGTCGCGCTCGTCATCACCGCGATCGCCGTGTTCGGCAAGCTCGTTGCTGGCCTCGCCGCCGGAAAGGGCATGAATCGCCTGCTCGTCGGCGTCGGCATGGTGCCGCGTGGCGAAGTTGGTCTGATCTTCGCCAATATCGGGCGTGGACTCGGGGTCGTGGACGACCGCTTGTTCGCAACCATCGTGATCGTCGTCATTCTGACGACGTTCGTCACACCCTTCGCGCTTTCCATGATTGCCAAGAAAGCGCGCGCGTCGGCCTGACCTCGGTCAGGCCTTTTTTATTGACAGTTTCGGCTTATTTTCATAAAGTACTCCCGTTGTTTTATTCATAGTTTTCGGGACTCGGTATGTCCAATGTTCTCATGTACGCCTTGGGGGCAGGTCTCGTAGCCGTCGGCTACGGCCTTTTCCTCGCCAAGTGGATCCTGAAGCAGCCCGCCGGCGACGCCAAAATGCAGTCGATCGCCGCTGCCATTCAGGAAGGTGCGAAAGCCTATCTCGGTCGTCAGACGAAGACGATGGGATACGTGGCCGCCGCGCTTACCCTTATCATCTGGTGGGCCCTCGGCTCCACCTCCGCCGCCGGTTTCTTGGTCGGCGCCGTGCTTTCGGCCGCGGCCGGCTACATCGGCATGATGATTTCGGTCAAAGCCAACGTGCGTACGGCTGAAGCCGCCAAAACCGGCATGGCCGCCGCGCTCGACATGGCCGTAAAGGGAGGCACCGTCACGGGCCTTCTCGTCGTCGGCCTCGCGCTTCTTGGCGTCACCGGTTTCTACGCCCTCACGGGCGACGTCGCCGCGCTCGTTTCGCTCGGCTTCGGTGGTTCGCTGATTTCCGTCTTCGCCCGTCTGGGCGGCGGCATCTTCACGAAGGCCGCTGACGTCGGCGCCGACCTGGTCGGCAAAGTCGAAGCAGGCATTCCGGAAGACGACCCGCGCAACCCGGCCGTCATCGCTGACAACGTCGGCGACAACGTCGGCGACTGCGCCGGCATGGCTGCCGACCTCTTCGAGACCTACGCCGTCACGGCCATCGCCGCGATGTTGCTCGGAAGCCTCGTATTCGGCGATGTTCCGGCCGCCGTACTGTACCCGCTCGCGATCGGAGCCGTTTCGATCATCACGGGTATCGTCGGCACGCTGTTCATCAAGCTCGGCGCCAAGCAGAACATCATGGGCGCCCTCTACAAGGGTCTCCTCATCTCCGGCGGTCTTTCGGCCGCAGCCTTCTATCCGCTCACGAAGTGGATGTTCGCTGAAACGTCGATCGATCCGATGCGCCTTTACCTCTCGTCGCTGGTCGGCGTCGCGGTTACGGGCCTCATGATCTGGATCACCGAATACTACACCGGCACCCAGTACAAGCCGGTTCAGGACATCGCCAAGGCGTCTGAAACGGGCCACGGCACGAACATCATCGCGGGCCTCGCGGTCTCGATGAAGTCGACTGCCTACCCGATTCTCGTCATTGCCGCCGGCATCTTGCTTTCCTATGGATGGGCGGGCGTCTACGGCGTGGCCGTCGCCTCGATGGCGATGCTCTCCTTCGCGGGTATCATCGTCACGATCGACGCCTTCGGCCCGATCACGGACAACGCGGGCGGCATCGCCGAAATGGCCGGCCTCCCGAAGGAAGTCCGCGACATTACCGATCCGCTCGACGCGGTCGGCAACACCACCAAAGCCGTCACCAAGGGCTACGCCATCGCTTCCGCCGGACTCGCCGCGGTCGTGCTGTTCTCCTCGTTCCTCGAGGACTTCAAGCGCTTCTACGGCCTCTCCTCGGTTTCGTTCGACCTGGCTGACGTGCGCGTCCTGATCGGCCTCCTGATCGGTGGCATGATCCCGTACCTCTTCGGCGCCATGGGCATGCAGGCTGTCGGCCGCGCGGCCGGCGCCGTCGTCGAGGAAGTCCGCCGTCAGTTCCGCGAAATTAAGGGCATCATGGACGGTTCCGGCAAGCCGGACTACGGCGCGGCCGTCGACATCGTCACCAAGTCCGCCCTCCGCGAGATGGTCAAGCCGGCGCTCCTGCCCGTCTTGGTCCCGGTCGCGGTCGGTTTGATCCTCGGTCCGATGGCGCTCGGCGGCCTCTTGGTCGGCACCATCGTCACCGGTCTCTTCGTCGGTCTCTCCATGACGACCGGCGGCGCGGCCTGGGACAACGCCAAGAAGTACATTGAGTCCGGACACCACGGCGGCAAGGGTTCCTTCGCCCACCAGGCGGCGGTTACCGGCGACACCGTCGGCGATCCGTACAAGGACACGGCCGGCCCGGCGATCAACCCGATGATCAAGATCATCAACATCGTCGCGCTGCTCCTGATCCCCTTCCTCCTGAAATAAGGAACCAATCCCCCGGCCTTGCCGGGGGTTTTGTTTTGGGTTATAACGGCGGCAGTTCCCACAAAACAAAAAGGAGGCGTCATGCGTTGCCTATCGCATACGCTTGAGCTTCGCGCGTATCTTGCGCGTTCCCCGGCAGCCTGGGAGAACCCGCTGATCCGCATGGTCTTGGAAGACTTAGAGAGCTTCATCTCGCGCGTAGCCGACGGCAGGTTCACCCTGCGTCCGCTCGACGTCGCGAAAAGCCGCCTCGGCGACATTAAGTCCACGCTTAGCAGCATTTCTCGGACCGATGCTTCCGAAATTGAGGTCAGCTTCCAGAGCCTCGACGCGCTGATCAACAAAGGCCCCGAAGAGCAGATGCTGATCTACTCCGTGACCTGCGGGTCTGTCGGAAAGGTGCTGCAGGGCATGATGATCCAGCGGAGGGAGCCGACCCCATTCCACGAGTTGAACGTGGAGTGCGAGGGGTTCGGGACGGTCTGGAACGGGCGGCCGCGCACGTTCGAAGATCTCGTCGTCGGCGCGCTCCTGCGAGGCGGTCTGCGCGAGGTGCTCTACGATTCGCGCTACGGCGGATGCGTGCCGATCTTCGAGCGCGATATCGCCCTGCATTTCTGCTGGCTCTTCTCGTTCGCCTACGAAAAGAACGCGCCCCGCGTCGAGGGACAGCTTCCGCTGACGAAGATGTTCCGCAGCAACATGCCGATCGGCCGTTATCCTCGCGACTACAGTGAGCCGGAACGCTGGCTCGTCTTCACTGAATGACCCGCCCCGACGGGTCTTTTCTTTTTCCTTGACGTAGCGGGCTTTTTCCGCCACACTACCCGGGATTCACTCCCCTCCTTACCTATGACTTACGACATCAAGGATCTGCCGAAGAGCGAGAAGGAAATCAAAGTGACGGTCGCCGCGGACGAAATCAAGCCGTTCATGGAACGCGCCGCCGTCGATCTTTCCCAAAAAGTGAAGATCGAAGGCTTCCGCCCGGGCAAAGCGACCTACGACGTCGTCGCGAAGCGCGTCGGCGAGATGGCCATTCTCGAAGAAGCGCTGCCGCGCCTGGTGCAGAAGCAGCTCGTCGAGATCATCAAGAAAGAAAGCTTGGAAACCGTCGGCGAGCCGTCGATCAATGTCGAGAAGGCCGCGCCCGGCAACGAAGTCATCTTCACCGCCAAGGTATCGCTCTATCCGGCCCTCAAGAAAATGGCGGACTACAAGAGCATCAAGGTCGAAGGCAAGGATGTTTCCGTAAAAGAAGAGGAAGTCGAAAAAGTGATTTCCGAGCTTCGTAAGATGCAGTCCGCCGAAGTGGAAGTCGAACGCGAAGCCACGGCTGCCGACAAAGTCACGGTCGACATGGCCATGGCGATCGATAAGGTCGCGGTCGAAGGCGGCACCACCAAGGGCCACGCCATCTATTTGAACGAACCGTATTACATCCCGGGTCTCAACGAAAAAATTCTCGGCATGAAGAAGGGCGAGCAGAAAGTGTTTACGCTCACCTTCCCGAAGGACAACTTCAACAAGAACCTCGCCGGCAAAGAGGTCGAGTTCACGGTCGACATGAAGGGCGTCCACGAAATCAAGCACCCCGAGCTCGACGACTTCTTCGCCAAGCGCCTCGGCCAGGAAAACATGGAAAAGCTCCGCGCCTTGCTCCGCAAGAATCTTGAAGACGAGGCGAGGACGAAGGAAGAACAGCGCCAGGAGGCCGCCGCGCTCGAAGAGCTTCTCAAGAAATCCGAAATCGAAGACGCGCCGACCTTGCTCGTGAACAGCGAAGCGCACAGGATGATGCACGAAATGGAACGTTCGATCGCCAAGCAAGGCATGGCCTTCGCCGACTACCTGAAGAGCATCGGCAAGACGCACGACGAGCTCCTCCTCGACTTCGTCCCCGACGCGGTGAAGCGCGTGAAGTCGATGGTCGTGATGCGCGAAATTTCCCGCCGCGAAAACCTCGAGCCGACCGACAAGGAAGCGCTCGACGAACAGCTCAAGATCCTCAACATGTACGCCGACGATCCGGAGACGCAGGCCCGCGTCCGCTCCGAAGATGGCGAAGAATACATCCGCGCGATGCTGAAGAACCGCAAGGTGCTCCAGTTCATCCGCGAGACGATGATCAAGAAGTAAGATAAAAACCCCGACCACGTCGGGGTTTTTTCATGCAATGAAAACACGCCCCTTCGAGGGCGTGCAGAGACGTACGGTCGTCCGGCGTCGCGTGCAACTGCGCGGCTTACCCGCCCGACGGGCGTCGCCGGCGCTTGGCCAACAGTCTCGGCGGCGCAGAAGGGGGGCTCCCACGCGGCGCTGTTCCCGACGAACGTACCACGCCATTGAAGCCGACATTGCGGCCCGTGTCAATGATTCCGTCGCGACGGACAACATGCTACGCTCTCGTCATATGAAATTCGGCGCACACGTCTCCGCCGCGGGCGGTCTCTGGAACGCTCCGGAAAACGCGGCCAAGATCGGCTGCGAAGTTTTCCAATTCTTTTCGCGTCCGCCGCAGGGAGGCAACCCGGCGGCAATCACGCCCGACGTCGCCAAGAAATTCCGCGAAGCGTGCGAGAAGTACGAGCAGGAACTCTGGGTCATCCACGCGCCCTACATCATTAACTTCGCTTCGACGACCGAACGCATCCGCCAAGGTTCCATCCGCATCATTCGGGAAGAATTGGATCGCGGATCGGCCCTCGGTGCTCGCGCCGTCATGTTCCATCCGGGCTCCGCGCGGGACGTTCCCCTTTCCATGGGCATCCGCATGGTCGCGGACGGCGTGAACGAGCTGCTCAAAGACTATAAAGGCACGACGCAGCTCCTGATCGAGATCTCGGCCGGCAGCGGGTCGGTCATCGGCGACACGTTTGATGAAGTGCGCGATATCTTGAAGCTCGTAAAGAATGAAAACGTCGGCGTCTGTTTCGACACGGCCCACGCGTTCGCTTCCGGTTACGATTTGCGTGACAAGAAGGCCGTGGCGGCCACCTTTGACGCTTTCGACAAGGAGATCGGACTCGAGCGTCTCGTGATGTCGCACTGCAACGACTCCAAGGTCGAGCTTGGCGCCAAGAAAGACCGCCATGACTTCCTGGGCGAAGGCCATATCGGCCTGAGCGGCTTTGAAGCCATGATGGCCGATTCGCGCCTCGCGCATCTCTTTTGGATCGTCGAAACCCCTGTTGAAGGACAGGAAGCTGACATCAAAAAACTCAAAAAGATCCGTTCCGGTCTATGAGTTTCCTCAGCGTAAAGGTTATCCCCAAAAGCGGTCGTTCTGAGCTAAAATTTGAGGGAAATTTGCTCAAAGTCTGGATCAAAAGCGCACCCGAGGACGGCAAAGCGAATGACGAATTGATACGAACATTAGCCAAAATATTTGACTTGCCACGCGCGCGCATAAAAATTGTCAAAGGAAAATCCACAAAAAACAAGCTTGTGGATATCGAGGGGATAAGTATCGAGGAAATGAAAAAGACCCTTGCCTAAAGGGTCTTTTTCTTTGCTTCCGGGACCGGGTCGAGACCCGCCTGGCTCCAGGGATGGCATCGCAGGACGCGTTTTGTCGAAAGGATCCAACCTTTCCAGAACCCATGCTTCCCGAACGCCTGGTGCGCATACTCGGAGCACGTGGGATAGAACTTGCAGTACCCGTTCGGATAGAGAAAGCGCAGCGGTCCGTGATCCAACGAGAGCGTCCGCTGGTATATGCGTATCAGAAGCCGTACAAGCCTCGTCATGCGATCAATTGAAGCTTTGTAAGGCAAGACAGCACCTGGGCTTCCAACTCCTTGTATTCAAGCTCCAAAGCCTTTGTTTGGGTAAGAACCATCACGTCGTAGCCCGGCTTGATCTCGGCGAGATGTTTTCTCAAAATCTCCCGGATGCGACGGCGCAGCAGATTCCTTTTGACAGCCCGCTTGTGTACTTTGACGCCGACGACAACGCCAAAACGAGAATGCGGGAGAGCATTCTCCCGCACTTTCATGCTCACAGCCTTTGAAAAGGCGCTTTTTTTGCTGCGGGACAAGAGGGAGAAGTCTTTCTCCTGCTTGAGCCGGTGCGTGGCTGGAAGCAGATCACTGTTTCTTACTTCTTACCCATGCGCTTGACCGAAACGCGCTTGCGACCCTTCAGGCGGCGGCGCTTCAGGACGTTGCGACCGTTCTTCGTGCGCATGCGCTTGCGGTATCCGTGCACCTTGCTGTACTTACGCTTCTTCGGCTGATATGTCCGTTTTGGCATATTTTGCTAATGTTAGCCATTTATAAATCCCCACGGCTGTGGAGAAAGGAGAAGTTATCAACAGGTTACCAACACTTTGATTTTTTGTGAAGCATTTGTGGGGATAGTTGCTCACCTGTGGATGATGTTGTAGGCTTTGATCAGTGTTTTTTAATTTTCTCCGCGTATGACCACGCACGAGCTGTGGCAAGCCGCCCTTGGCGAGCTTGAACTGTCCTTGTCGAAAGCGAACTACACGACCTGGTTCCGAAACACCTTTATTTCGACATTCGACGATGCTCGTATCGTGGTTTCCGTTCCGAATACCTTTACAAAGGCTTGGCTTGAGAAAAAGTATCACGCAGCCATCCTTAAAGCGCTTCAGAACGTTGCCAAAGACGGAGTTCGCGAAGTCCACTACAAGGTAGAACTGAAACCGTCGGCACCTCAAGACATTCCGACCTCCGTTGGAAGCGCTCCCGCCGTCGAAACCGCTGCGAATACCCAGGCTTCGAGCCAAGAAGAAGAGGTTTCCGAAGGTAGCAAGGATTTCAGCTTGAATCCGCGCTATACGTTTGAGCAGTTCATTGTCGGTAAAACCAATGAACTCGCGCATGCCGCTGCTCTGGCGGTGACCGAAAAGCCCGGCCGCTATAACCCGCTGTTCATTTACGGCGGTGTCGGTCTCGGAAAAACCCACCTTTTGCAGGCTATCGGCCACAAAATGGTCGAAATGAACCCTCGCACCAAGGTGCTCTACGTCACGTGCGAACGTTTCACCAACGAATTCATCCACGCGGTACGTAACGGCCGCGGCAAGGAGTTCAAGGACACCTATCGCGGGCTCGACCTTCTCCTGATCGACGACATCCAGTTCATCACGGGCAAAGAAGGCACCCAGGAGGAGTTTTTCCATACGTTTAACGCCCTGCACCAGTCCAACAAGCAGATCATCATGAGCTCGGACCGCGCTCCCAAGGCGATCCAGGGTATCGAGCAGCGCCTGGTTTCGCGTTTTGAATGGGGCATGATGGTCGACATCAGCACCCCCGATCTCGAAACACGCGTCGCCATTCTCGAATCGAAGTGCAAAGAGAAGAAATACGAGCTTTCCAGGGATATCCTTTCCTACGTTGCCAGCGCGGTACAATCGAACGTTCGTGAATTGGAGGGCACGCTCAACAAGATCATTGCCTACCACCAGTTCAAAAACCTGCGTGCCAGCCTGGAAACGGTGCGTGAGCTCGTTTCGACCATGAATAACGCGGCCGGCAGCAAGAAGAACCTGACACCGAAGGATCTCCTTGATACCGTCGCCAACTACTACGACATCGCCGTGGCCGACTTGCTCGGAAAGTGCCGTGAAAAAAGGCTTTCTTTCCCCCGCCAGATCATCATGTACCTCATGCGTGAGGAATTGAGCTCTTCCTATCCTTCGATCGGAAAGATGATCGGCGGCCGCGACCACACGACGGCTATCCACGCCTACACCAAGATCGTTGCCGACATTCAGGAGGACGAGAAGCTTCGCCACGACCTGACATTGATCCGCCAGCGCCTCTACAGCACGAGTTCCTAGGTGGGGACAGGCTGTGTGTCGACCGTGGTGAAACGGGTGGATGAACCGTGTACGATATCCACTCTTTCCCCAGGCTGTTTTCCGAAGAGCATTTCTTTCCCCGTATCCTCCACAGTCCGTGCACGGATGCTCCCCAGCGTATCCACCGGCAAGATCCCCAATGTTCGTTGGCAATACTGCGCGTTTCCGACGTCAAAATCGGACTTATCCACGCGCTTATTGTTACTTCCGTATATATCTATATCTTTTAAACAAAGAGAATGAAGTTCTCCTGCACGCAGGAAAACCTGAAACGCGGACTCCTCGCGACGGGATACGTCGCCGGTAAGAACGTAAACCTCCCGATCTTGAATAACGTCATGATCAAGATCGAGGGATCTTCGATTCAACTGATCTCTACGAATCTTGAGATCGCCGTGCGCTGCATCGTGCGCGGCAAGGTGGACGAAGCTGGCGAGTACACGGTCCCATCCAAGCTTTTCATGGAATACGTGAACCTCCTGCCGGAGGATCGCGTGGATATGGAAACGACCGACGCGTTTCTGAAGATTGCCTGCCGAAAGAATTCGACCAAAATCAAAGGCATTCCATCTTCGGAGTTCCCACTGATTCCGACCGTCGACCGCCAGAAAACGCTGTTTATCTCCGGGAGCGTCCTAAAGCGCGCCTTGGGACAAGTGAATTTCGCTATTTCCTCGATCGAATCTCGTCCGGAGCTGACGGGTGCGCTGTTCAGCGTGAATCCCCCGTTCGCACAGGGTTCGCTCGTGATTGCGGCCACGGACAGTTATCGACTCTCGGAAAAAACGATCTCGCTCGGCTCAAAGGCCGGCTCGGCCTCATCCAAGGAAACGTTTTCTTTCATTGTGCCCGGAAAGTCTCTCCAGGAAGTCGTGCGCATCCTGGCGCTGTTCAAAGAAAACGAGCTCGAGGCCGAAATGGTGGAGGTCGCCTTCAGCGAAGGCCAGGTCGCCTTCAGTTTCGGCGATGTGGAGCTGATTTCCCGCCTGATCGACGGGCGCTATCCCGACTACCGTCCCATCATCCCTGAAAAGCATGTCTCGGAGGCCGTCTTCCGTCGCCCTGATGCCGTCCAGGCGGTCAAAGGCGCGTCGTTATTCGCCCGCGCGGGTCTCCAGGACGTCCATTTCAAGATGGACCCCACAGAGGGCCTGGTGATCTCTTCAAGCGAAGGTCAGATGGGTAAGAACGACAGTACGATCGAGGCTGAGATCTCTGGTCCTCAAAACAGTATCGTCCTCAACTACCGTTACTTCTTGGACGGCTTGGCTGTCCTTGAAACGCCGAAGGCGCGCATGAGGATTATCGACGCAATGAACGCTTGTATCCTGGTTGCCGACGACGAGAATCAGAAGGAAAAGTTCCTCTATATCGTCATGCCGATCAAACAGTGATAAAAAAATCGCCCCGACGAGGTCGGGGCGATTTTTTAGTTCCTGACGGTGACGGTCTGTCCCAGGAATTCCTTTACTTCGTCGTTCGGAAGCGTAACCACGAGCTTCAAGACGTATTTTCCAATCGGCGGCGGGGAGTTCCAGGAGGCGGAAACGCCGTTGGTCGAAGGGTAGGACAGCGAGCCGATCAGGATCGGTCCTTCCTCGCCGGCAAGCGGGGTGGCGAAGATTTCCGCTTTGGCGACGCCGGCTTTTTCCGAGAGGCTGGCGTCAATGTAAATCGGGAAGTTGTTGACGCGGTAGGTCACGTCGACGGAAGGACGGAGCCAGGTGGCGGTGAGAGGAACGCCGTCGGTCGTCACGTTGATCGTGATGTCCTGGCTGCCCGGAACCTCGATGTCGTCGAAGGCGGTGGCGCGCAGCGTGTAGAATCCTTTTCCGAACGTTGACGGCAGCGTGATCGTCGCGTCCCACGGATAGGAATTCGCTGTCGCGACTTTGTACCCGTCGATGGCGTATTCGACGCGTCGCACGCCACGCGTCGCTTCGGCTTGGATCCGAGCGACGAACGTGCGCTCGCTCACGACCGCGTTGTCCGACGGCATGAGGAATGTCACGTGCGGCGCGTCGGCGCTGACGTGCACGTCGTCGACTTCGGTCGGCGGCGGCTCCGTCGTAATCCAGTTGTTTCTCCGTGCCCAGTCCTCAACCGCGCTCTCCCATGAAGGAGCTTGCGGATCGTCGAGCGGATTCGCCGGATACGGCCCGCGCGGATCATCCTTGTCCACGTAGTAGAGAATGTCGTGGGCCTGGCGGTAGACGCGTTCTTCGATCGCGGTCGCGGGCGTGAACTCCGTCGCGAGCTTGCCGGAGAAGCGGTCGACTTTGACGCGGATCTCTCCGGCCTGTCCGTCGAGCACCGGCTTCCCGGTCAGGATCGGTTCCGGCGGGACGAACGATTCGTTCGGCATGCTTTCGAGCGCGCGTTTCATGTACTCCTGCCAAATCGGCGCGGCGATGCGGCTGCCGTCGGCACGACTCTTCATTTCCGTCGCGTCGCTGTTTCCCGTCCAAACGCCGGCGACGAGATTCGGCGCGTAGCCGATCGTCCAAGCGTCGATGAATTTATTCGTCGTGCCGGTTTTGGCGGCGACCTGGCGTCCCGGAACCATCAGGAAATTCCTTTCGCCGAAGACGTACGAGCGGTTTTCGTTATTCGAGAGCACTTCATTCAGGTTTCGAGCCGTCTCGACGGCCATGACGTTTTCTCGCGGCTCATCCTTCCATTCTTCGAGTACTTCGCCGTTCGCGCTTTCCACTTTGAGAATGTACGACGGCGCGCGGTAGGTGCCCTCGGTTGCGAAGGCGCCGAAAGCGGCGACGTGTTCGACGAGCCGGACTTCAGCTCCGCCAAGCACGAGCGAGAGGCCGAAGCGGCTGCGGTCTTGCAGCGTGCCGTACCCGAGACTCTCGGCAAAATCGATCGCGCGGTCGATGCCGACGAGATAGAGCGTCTTCACGGCGGGAATGTTCAGAGAGCCTCCAAGCGCTTTCTTGAGCGTGATCGGTCCGTGCTCCGAGAGGTCGTAATTGCGCGGGTGGTACGGCGCGCCGCTGTCGGTCGGGAAGTCCGTCTCGACGTCGAAGAGCACCGTGTCCGGCGTGTAGCCTTTTTCGAAGGCGGCGGCGTAGACGATCGGCTTGAACGAAGAGCCCGGCTGGCGCGCGCGCAAGGCGACGTTCACGTTGCCGTCGATCTCCTCGTTGAAATAATCGGCGGAGCCGACCATGGCAAGCACCTGTCCGGTTTTCGGATCGATCGAAACGAGCGACGCGTTCGTGCCGCCGTTCGCCGTTACGGCTTCCATGCCGTTCTTGACCGCCTCTTCGGCAAAACCTTGCTTCTCGTAATCAAGCGTCGTGATGACGTTCAATCCTCCCGACTCGACGTCCTTTTCGCCGTAGCGTTCGGAAAGCAATTCTTTGACGTACAGCACGAAGTGCGGAGCTTCGATCGCGTCGCGTCGAGGTTTCACGCGCGCGAGCACGTCATCGGCTTTCGCCGCGTCGACGTCTTCTTGCGTCATGTATCCTTCCTCGACCATGCCGTCGAGAATAAAGTTTTTCCACCAGAGCAATTCATCTTTGCGCGAGCCGTACGGAGACAATCGCGATGGCGCTTTGTTGACCGCGGCCAAAAGCGCGCTCTCCGCCGCATCGAGATCGTTGGCGCTCTTGCCGAAGTACGATTGCGCGGCGGCTTCGATGCCGTACGACGTCGAGCCGTACGGAATCTCGTTGAAATACATTTTCAAAATTTCGTCCTTGGAAAACTTGCGTTCGATCTGATACGCGAGAATGATTTCTTTCGCCTTGCGCGTGAGCGCGCGCTCGTTGGTGAGAATCGCGTTCTTCACGAGCTGCTGCGTGATCGTCGAGGTGCCTTCGACGCGGCCGCGGCGGAACGACTGCAAGGTCGCGCGGATCAAGCTCTTGAGCTGCACGCCTTTGTGCTCGTAAAAATTCCGGTCTTCCGAAACAAGCGCGGCTTTCACCGCGAGTGGGGCGACGTGGTCCAGTTCGACGAGCGTGCGTTTTTGGGCGCCGTGGATTTCATACAAAAGATGCTCTCCGGAGCGGTCCCAAATCTTGGTCGACTTATCGATATCGCGGGTGAGGAGACGGTTCGGGTCCGGCAGGTCCCGGCTTACCCACGCGAACAACAAGGCTACGCCAAGCACCCCGGCTGAAAAGCCGAGGAGGCAGACGGTTCCGACGGCGCGGAGGATCTTGCGGATGCGCCGGCTGCGCTCCGGGGAGGGTCCGCCGGCAAGAGCGCCAATGAAAGGGATCTTCTGGGCGACGGAGAGCTCGTCATCTGCTCGTTTCTGGAACATAGGCCTGTTTTTCGGGCGATAAGACATGGTGTTGCGCTAGGGGTTGGCAACTAGTAAGGTACCGTTTTCCGGGGCTAATATCAACCCTTTGGTCCGTCCGTGGGCTGCCCCAGAGTATTGACAAAACCGGGTTTTTGTGGTAACTTAGCCCGTCGACTGCTAGTGCGGTCGATTTAGTTTCTAGGCCAAAATTAGCCAAAAAACATGAAATTGAACCAAAATAAGGCCAATACCATGCGTTCCGGCCTTAAAAATGGTCTTTCCATCCCCCTGGCGATTGTCCTCCTGTTGTCGGCTTTCCAGCCCGTCCAGTCTCGTGCAGCCACTCCCGAAGCGGTTGCCGCCCTGTTCGAGCTGGAGCAGGTCGTCCTTCCGGAGGTTCCTGAGGCTAAGTCGACCGTGACGGTCCAGGATGTCCTGCTCAAGGTCTGCCTTGAGCGCGGCTACGGCCAGGCGTGTGCCCAGCACTTGCTCGGCATGCTTTGGAAAGAGTCCAACAATATCGCGACCGCCGTTGGCGACCGCGGTAAGGCTCGCGGCTACTTCCAGATCTGGGTGAAGCTCCATAAGATTTCCGTCGAGTGCGCCGAGGACCTCGAGTGTTCGGCCAACTGGACGCTGGATTACCTGGAGCGCAACAGCTATCCGCGTTACGTCGCGTACGCCATCCAATGCCATAACGGCTGCAACATCGACAACGGCTATGCCGCTTCGGCGATGCGCCACGGCAAGCGCTTGTGGAACAGCCCGCTCGCGATCTCGAAAACGACTGAAGTGGCTCTGGCCCGCTAACGCAACAAACCCCGACGCTGCACGTCGGGGTTTGTGTTATACTGCGATCGATATGCGCCTGAGGAGGAAACAGGTCATTGCGGAGCGTCATACGGAGTTTTCGCCGTTGCTTTTTGACGTGCTCTTCGGGCTGCTCGTGTTTCTCGGTATCGACGCGCTGTTTGATTTGAAAGGCCCGCAAGCGTTTCTGTTCGTCGTCACTTCGATCGCCATCATCGTCCACTGGTGGCTGAAGTATAAAACGGCGGACGAAACGTACGGTCTCGACGTCGGGAATTCCACGCTCGATCTCCTGTTCGGCCTGATTGAAATCGTCCTGTTGCAGTTGGCGATTATCGCCGCGAGCCGCGGTGCCGTCATTCATGCGGTTTTCTATTTCTCGCTCCCGCTGCTCACCGAATCGGTTTGGGCGCTCCTGTGGAGATTCTGCGGAAGCTGGCGGCGCTCGACAAAAGACCGCGTGAAATTCATGGAACAGCAACTTGAAACGACGCTCTTTCTGAATCTTGGAACGGCAGCCGCGATCGGCGCGCTTCTTTCGAACGCAGCCCTTCTTTCCACCGCGGAATTCATCGGCGTATTCGCCGTGCTCTACGCGTTGTACGCGTTGCTTTCGTCCTACTGGGAACTTGTCGACGTGAAGCTCATGTAGCTCTTTACAGCCCCGTCCCGTCGACTTATAGTTCGTCCGTTCATGGCGCCGTCGCCAAGTGGTAAGGCAAGGGTCTGCAAAACCCTCATCAGCGGTTCAAATCCGCTCGGCGCCTCCATGAAAAAACGCCCGGGTGAGCCCCGGGTTTTTTCTTTTTTGCACCTTGACGCAGAACGACTTTTGCGCTATTTTGCGTGATCCGACGGATTCGCCGTCGGCGACCAAAGGCTCTTTAGGAGGTTCCCGTGCCCTCTCACAAAAGATCGTTGTTTCAGGCGCTTTCCGGGCCGCAACTGGGCATCTTGGTTGCCGGCACCCTGCTCGTGCTTCTGATCGCGACCGATCACTACCTGCAGTCCCGTCGACCGGCCTACGTGCCGACCGACCTGGATCGCCTGCTGATGCTGGCCAAGGCGCACCCCGACGAGACGATCCGCAAGGATCTGATCGCAAGCGTGGCCAGCGGCAAGCTCGTGCTGGATACGGCCGTTCTCGGAGCGTCCACGAACGGGACGTTTTCCGCCCCCGGCGGCAAACCGACCATCACGATCGACGCGCCGCTGCTCGTCGCCGCGGGCAACCGCTCCGGCCAGGAGATCGCGTTCGCCGTGCTCACGCACGAGTACGAACATTATCTCCAGTGGCTTCATGTCCCGGCCGTGCGCACGATACACGCCGCATATGCGGCAAACACTCCGCTCAACGCGGAGCAGTGCGTGCTCAAGGTCGCGAACGAGAGCGATGCCTACGTGGCTTCTTGCGAGGCGGCCCGCCGTTACCAATGGCATGCCGCGATCGCGAACGAGTGCGAAAGCATCGGCAACAGCCAGTGGGCTGCCCGGTTCGCCGGGCACGTCACCGACCTGCCCGAGTGCTTGAAGACGTGGAACTCGATGATGCGCCAGGATCTTCCGGCGCCGGTTCCCGCGACAGCGGAGCAGGCGCGCACGCTCGTGGAGCACAGCGAAGGAGCCGATCAGTGAAGCCGACAGATTCGCGCACGCTGTTTCGCGGCGAGGTCGAAGTGCATAGCTTCGGCACCGCCTCGGGCAACTGGGCGCTGAGAGGCTACGGGCGCGAGGGCTGCGAAGCCTACAACCCCGGCATCGGCGAGAAGGTCGAAAGCTTGCTCGGTGCGCATCGGATCGGGCGGCTCTACATGCCGTCGCCGCACCGCTTCAACGCCGAGGTGGCCGCGCACGAGGCGCTCCAGGTTTCCTGGAAGCCCGGGCGCATCTTCCGCGGCGTCGACGCCGAAGGCGTCGTGCTCGACAAGATCGGTGACGCCTGCGGGCTCTCCTCGAGCGACTGCCCGACGATCATCGCCCGGCACGGCCTGACCGGCCTGGTCGCGGCGGCGCACGCCGGACTCAAGAGCTTGTACGACGACGCGGCGCTCTTCGAGAATGCGCCCAAGCGGCGCTACGCTTCCGTGGTCGATGCGCTTGTCGAAACGCTCGCCCCTGGCGGGCTCGATGATGCCGCTCACCTCGAGGTGTTCACGGCCTGCGGGATCGGCGCGCTGCACTTCCGCCACCCCTGGGACGACCCAGTGTACGGCGACCGCAACAGGAAGCTGTGCGCGTATCTGGTTTTCGAGTGGGGCCAAACGGCCTGCACGTTCGATCAGATCTCGCTCAAGTCGATCATCGCCAGACAGTTCGAAGCACGCGGCGTTGACCACCGAAAGATCCGACACGATGATGTCGATACCGCCGGCCCCCAAAGGCATGGCGACCAGTACTCCTGGCACTCGCATCGTCGCGACAAGGACGGACAACGCAACTTCGTGCTGACGATTCGCCGAAGGTAACCCGCTCAACGAGCGGGTTTTTTCTTGCCCGAACGGCCTTTTTTTGACAGGATGGCCGTATGAAAAACCGCTTCGTCATCATCGACGGCAACGCCGTCTTGCACCGCGCTTGGCACGCCATGCCGCCGCTCTCCACCAAGGACGGGCGGGTGGTTTCGGCCGCATACGGCTTCACCGTCATGCTGCTCAAGGTGCTGAAAGATTTGAAACCGACGCATCTCGCGGTGACGTTTGATTTGCCAGGCGGCACCTTCCGGCACGAAGCGTATGAAGAATATAAAGCGCAGCGCGTGAAGCAGCCGGACGAGCTCTACGCGCAAATCCCGATGGTAAAGGACGTGCTCTCCGGCTTTCATATTCCGGTGTACGAGATGCCGGGCTATGAAGCTGATGACGTGATCGGCACGCTTTCGAAAAAAGCGCCGAAAGATACCGAAGTCGTCATCGTCACGGGCGACCGCGACACGCTGCAGCTCGTCGACGCGCGCACGAAAGTCTACACGCAGCGCAAAGGCATGTCCGACATCGTCGTCTACGATGAAGCGGCCGTCTTCGAGCGCTACGGCCTCACGCCCTCGCAGATGATCGATTACAAAGCGATGTGCGGCGACCCGTCCGATAATCTAAAAGGCTTGAAGGGCATCGGCGACAAAGGCGCGACGGAGCTTTTGAAAAAATACGGGACGATCGAGAAGATCTACGCCGCCGTCAAAAAATCGCCGAACGATTTCAAGCCGCGCACGCTCCAAGCGCTGATCGACGGCGAAAAGGACGTTCCGCTTTCCAAGAAGATGGTGACGATCGTGCGCGATTTGCCGATCACGTTTTCTTTTGCGGAAACCAGCGTCGACGCGCCGGATATCGAAAAACTGCGCGCCGTTTTCCAGGATCTCGAGTTCCGCACGCTCCTGCCGAAAGTCGAAAAGGATTTCGGCGTGAAGAAACCAGCTGAGAAAAAAACGCGCAAGACGACCAAGGTCGAAACGGAAACCGCGAAGCACAAGCCGGCGAAGAAGACGTCGCGCGCTCATGTCGAGACGCTTGACGCGAAAGCTTTTGCGCAACACTTCAAAGCTTCCGAGCGCCTCGCGCTGCGTTTCGCCTACGCTGGCGATAATCGCATCGAGCCGGCCTGGTCCGCGATCGCGGCATACGATGGCGCGCACGCAGCGATCTGGCGTTCCGAAGACGGGAAACTGCCGGGTCCGCTGCTTGAGCTTCTGGCCGGAAAAGCCGTCAAAATCGGCCATGATCTGAAGGAAGACGCCGTTGCACTCATGTCGGCGGGGGCCTCCTTCGGCGGCACGCTTGAGGACGTCATGCTCTTGTCGTACCTGCTCAATCCCGGCAGCCGCGCGCACGACTTGAGCGCTCTCGTCTTTGAACTGACCGGCCAAACGATCGATACGCAGGCTTCGCTGTTCGATCAGGAGAACGCTTCGTCCTTGGCCGACGAAGCAAAATGGATCTGGGAGTTGCACGCCACGCTTTCCAAAAAGATCGCCGAGGAAAGCTTGAGCAACGTATATGAAAAGATCGAACGCCCGCTCCTTCCGGTGCTTGCCGTCATGGAAGCGCACGGCGTCAAAGTCGACGCTGCGTTTTTGAAGAAGATGGAAACGTCGATGCGTGCCCGCATCGATGAAGTTTCGAAGTCGATCATCAAGGCGGCCGGCGGCGAGTTCAACATCAACTCCCCTGCTCAGTTGCAGCAAATCTTATTTGAGAAGCTTGGACTTCCGACGAAGGGTATTAAGAAAACCTCGACCGGCCAACTTTCAACCGGTGCGGACGAACTTGAAAAGCTGCGCGGATCGCATCCGATCATCCGCGATATCTTCGAGCATCGCGAATATTCGAAGCTGCTCTCAACGTACGTCGCCGCGATCCCGGCGCTCATCCATCCGCGCACCGGCCGCTTGCACACGCATTACAACCAAGCCGTCGCCGCGACCGGACGTCTTTCGTCGTCTGATCCGAATCTGCAGAACATCCCGATCCGCACTGAGCTCGGCCGCGAAATCCGCAAGGCGTTTATCGTCGACAAAGGCAACGTGATGATTGCCGCCGACTACTCGCAGTTCGAACTGCGGATCGCGTCGTCGATCGCGGAAGATCCGAAAATGATGGAGGCGTTCAAAAAGGGCGCCGACATCCATACCTCAACCGCCGCCGAAGTGTGGGAAATCAGCGAGTCGGAAGTTTCATTCGAGCAGCGCCGTGCCGCCAAGGCGATCAACTTCGGGATTCTGTACGGCATGGGGGCGAACTCGCTCGCCGCTTCGGCCGGACTCAGCCGCGAAGAAGCCTCGAATTTCATCAAAAAATACCTCGACGTCTATAAGGGTCTTCGCGGGTACATGGAACAGTCGAAGGCGCATGCGCGCAGCCTCGGCTACGTCGAGACGCTTTTCGGGCGCCGGCGTTATTTGCCGGACATCAACTCCGGCGTCCCCTATCTCCGTGCCGAAGCCGAGCGCATGGCGATCAATATGCCGATCCAGGGCACCCAGGCCGACATCATTAAGCTTGCGATGGTGCGCCTTGAGGAAAAGATCGCGCGCGACTACGGCACCGGACCGGACGCCGACGTCAAAATGCTGCTCCAGGTGCACGACGAACTCGTTTTTGAAGTCAAAGAAGCGCTCGCGCCGGCCGTCGCGGTTTGGATCAAGCAGATCATGGAAGAGACCGTGACGTTGAAGGTCCCGATTGACGTAAAGGTCCAAATCGGCCAGAGTTGGGGTAGCCTCGAATCCCTCGAGCACTAGGTCTTTGCCGGGAGGCGACCATGCTTCTACCGTACGTGGCGCTCGCTGCGCTGATCTTCGGTTTCTACCTGGGCTGGATCGCGTGCCGCAAGTGGCATAACAGCTCCATCAAGAAGGCAACGGATGCCGTAGGCTCGGCCGCAAAGAAGCCGGGCCAGGTCGCGAAGGACACGGCCCGCAAGGCGAAAGGGTTTTTCGATAAGCTGCTCAACAACAAGGACGACAAGGAGAAGAAGTGATGGGCAAAGCCATCATCCCCTCGAAACCAGGCCTTCTTCGTCGCGTCGGTTCCAGCCTTTCCGGCGCGAAGCAGGGCGCCGGCAAGATCTGGCTCGGCGTTACGCTCGGCGCCGTCGGCACGATGATCGCCCCGACCGTGACGATGGTCGCGGCAGGCGGATACATCGTCTGGAAGGTCGGAGGACTCGTCTTGCGCTCGAAGAAGTAGCGTTCAACCGCCCCTGAGGCGGTTTTTTTCTTTCCACGGTATACTTCCGGCATGACCCAGTCCCATTCGATCAACGCTTATTATTTGGCCAAATCCCTCCCCATGCCGATCGTCGGCAAGTCGGAAGGTTTTTCGTTGCTCTCGAAGCGCCGCAACTCCCTGATGTTCGGCAAAATCGACGGGCAGATCATCGTCGTCTTCGCTTTTGGGGTGGTCGTGCTCTACGATTTCAAAAAAGAAGAAGCCGAACCTCTCTTGAAAAAACTTTCGGCATACGGAGAAGAGCCGGCGCAGAGTTTCGAAACGGAGGATTACAAGGTCGTCATCGACCCCGAAGCGAAGATTTCCGCTGAGTTCGAACACATCGTTTTGCCGAAATTCGACATCAACCTGCTGTACGTGGCCGCCGAAGTGCTCGCCCAATCGGTGGCGATCGAACACGTCGAGAAGAAAGTCGTCGATATCGTGAACCGGTTCGAGCGCGTCACGGCGGGTTTGGAAAAGGACGGCAAGATCCGGACGCGCAGTTCCGAAGTGCTGAAAACGATCGGTGCCGGGCGCTCCATCACGCAATACGTGCTCTCGCAGCTTTCCCTACTCGACAAACCGGACAGTACTTGGGAAGATCGCGACGTAGAGACGACGTTCACGAGCATGCGCAAAATGTTCGAGCTCGAAGACCGCTTCCGCGCCATTGAATTTCGCCTCGACTTCATCCAGGGAACCTCGGAACTTGTGCTGGATCTTTTGCAGAACAAGCGTTCCGTCAGCCTCGAATGGGGCATCATCTGGCTGTTCATCATCGATATTATCCTGGTGCTTTACGAGATTTTCGTGAAATGATCCTCTTTTTGTACGGTGAGGACAGCTATCGTTCGTATAGAAAGCTCGAAGAGATTCGCGCTAAGTTTTTGCGCGACATCGATCCGTCCGGATTGAACGTGACCGAGCTCGACGGCGAGAAGTCCGAGCTCGGTGATCTCCAAGCCGCGCTTGCCAGCGCGCCGTTCCTCGCCAAGAAACGCCTGATCGTCGCCAAAGGTTTCCTGGCGGCGGCCGGCAAGAAAGACGGCGAGGCGCTCGCCGCGCAGCTCGATCGCGTTCCGGAAGATTCGATTCTCGTCCTCCACGAGCGCGCGAGCGGCGCCGACCTCGAGGACTCCCCGGGATACCGCAAACTCAAAGACGGAAAGTTCTACCCAGAGTTCAAGCCGCTCGGACCGAAAGAGCTCCAGGCCTGGATCGTGGCTGAAGCCAAGGCGCGCGGCGTTGAGTTTTCAAACGAAGGCCTGGCTGCCTACGTGCCCTTGGCCGGGACGGACGCTTGGAAGATCTCGAGCGAGCTCGATGTCCTCTCCGCCCTGGCCCGCGCCTCAGGCGGCAAGATCGTGCCGGAATCGGTGCGAGAAATCGCCCATCTTGAGGCCGAGGAAAGTATCTTTGATTTCCTCGATGCGATCGGAACGCGCCGCCCCGACCTCGCCATTCAGAAGATGGAGAACCTTCTCCAGCAGGGCGAAACGGAGGTTTCTCTGCTCTCCAGGCTCCAGGGCCATGTACGAGGCCTCCTCGTGGCTGCCGACCTGGCCGTGCTCGGGCAAGCCACGAAAGACCGCTTGGCACGCGAGCTCGGCGTTCACCCCTTTGCCGCCGCCAAACTCGTCTCCCAAAGCCGCTATTACAAGCCGCACGAGCTCGAAGCACTCTATGTCTGGCTGATCGACGCCGACGAGAAGCTGAAACGTGGCGGTTGGCCGAAACCGCGCCTGGCGCTTGATCTGTTTTTGGCACGCATCGCGGAGCGTTCGGTAGCTTGACGGAAAGCGAAAAAGGACCTATATCTGGTCGCGGAACGGCTGTTGTTTTTGCCGTCGAGAGGATCATCACCCATGAGCGATCTCGCGCTTGTTCCTTTACGTGTTTCCCTGCCCGACAGGATCGAGGCGATCGACCTCGCCCTGCTCCCCGACTGCGGGCAGTCGGAGATGGTGAGAATCGACAATGCCATCGAGGCTTTGAAGAGGAGCCTGAGCGCCATTCATAGCGAACGGTTCAACCCGTTGGCTCGACGATTCATACTTTCGTCCGAGGGCCTCTTGCTCGGCGCCATTTTCGGCAGCATGCTCTGCGGCTGGATCGCTGTCTGGTCTGCGATCCTGCTGGCGGTGCTTCTCGGAGTTCTGACCGCGGGAGCAGCGGGTCTGGCGGCCGAAAGCCTTGCGGAGAGGTACAAGCCCGAACAACGGGCCGTCCTTGCAGGAGAGATTGAGAAACTGCGCGCGCACAAGCGACGCCTCGAAAGCCGTGAAAAGCTGACCGGCCTCATCGAGCAGTCGGAGTCCTTGCAGCGAGAAGCTGTGGCTTTCAATGTGGCGCTCGCAGAACTGGGCGGCGCGCTTGGCTCCGACAAGGAGAAGGCACGCATCATGGCAAACCGCCACAAGCTCATGCAGCAGATCCTGAAGTTCCGCAGCGAGGTGCTCGAGGAATCAGAAGAGTGACCGCGCCTGCACCGATCGGTGCAGTTTTTATTTTAAAAAAACACCCGGCGAACCGGGTTGTTTTTTACTTCTTGGCGCTCATCGCTTGAAGCTTCTTCATCAGGCGCGATTTCTGGCGCGAGACGGTGTTGAGCTTCATGATGCCGCGGCTGTAGGCCTTGTCGAGCATCTTGATGGCGGCTTTGACGGCGTCTTTGGCCTTGTCGGCTTCGGAGCGCTCCATCGCCTTGCGGACGGCTCGGCGGGCGTCACCAAGCTTGAGCTTGGCCAGGACGTTGCGCGCGGCATGCTTCTTCGTCTGGCGAAGAGCCTTGAAGGCGGCAGCTTTCGTAGGCATGGGTCGGTCTCTATTTAGTCGCTAATGCGTATAGTTATAAGCTACCACGTGGAAAACGTCAAGGCCTGGCGATAGTCCCTTATTCCCGGCGCCAGCGAGACGCGGGCCTGCTCTTCCGGAGCGACCACCCCCTATTTCAATTGGCGAATCTGCTCAACTTTGCCGGCCAACTTGCCGTATTCGGTCATGGCCGTATCCATGGCGCCTTTGGCATTGGTGATATGCCGGGCCAGCACGCCCATCTGCTCGCCGAACTTCACCGTCTCCTGGTGGAAGCCCGCGAGAAGCTCCCAGACCCTCTGGACGTTCTCTTCGATGCGGATACGCTCGTGGCCCAGGCGCAGGATATGGAGGAAGTAGGACATGGTGTTTGGCGAGACCATCATGACCCGGCTCTGTTTGGCGTAATCCCCCAGCTCCTCGCTGCCCGAAATGATTTCGTAAAACGTCGCCTCGGATGGCACGTACATAACGGCAAAATTCGCCGTCCCCTCGCCCGGCAAGATGTATTTTTTGGCAACGTCGCCGATATGTTTTTTAACGGCCTTTCTGAACTCGTGCCGCTCGGACTCGCGTGACTCCTCCGTCGTCGCAGCCAGCATTTTCCTAAAATTGTCGATCGGGAATTTCGAGTCGACGGGAATCGCGCCGTCCTTCGTTTTGATCAAGGCATCAACAATCTGGCCGTCCCGGAACTTATGCTGGAGCTCGAACTGCTCCTTCGGGAAATTGTTCGTCAGCATGTCGTTTAACACCTGCTCGCCGAAGTTGCCGCGCAGTTTGGAGTTCATGAAGACGGCGCGAAGGTCCTCGATGTTCTTGCCGATCGTCTGCATCGACTTCAGCTCCTGGCCAAGCGAGCCGATGTACCTGGCTGCTTCCGTGAGCCGGTCGTTCAAACGATCGTTCATCTTCTGGATGTTGTCGTTGATCAGTCGAGCTGCCGATTGCTCGCCGAGTCCATCCAGTTTTTTCGAGAGCGCAAAATACACGAATGCCAGTGCGAGAAGGAGAACAAGGCCGACAATGAGGAGGAACGTCGTCATGGGAATTGACCAGATAAAAAATCGTGCCTATACTATAGCGCGAGCAACGAGGCGACAGCCAGCCGCGTCGACCGCACCGGTGTGGCAGCATGCCCCTGTAGTTCAATGGATAGAACAACCCCGTCCTAAGGGGTGGATGTGTGTTCGACTCACGCCGGGGGCACCACCCTCCGCCTCCTCGTGTGCCTGGAGGCTGCGGGCACTCGGTGGTTGCTAGAGTGATGTTTGTCCATGTTATCTTTGACAAAAAGTATTGTGCGACACATGGTGTATGATGCATTTCATCCACATGTTGTCCTCAACTGTGAGTAAAACCATGGGCCAATAGCTCAGTTGGTAGAGCGCTGCATTCGCATTGCAGAGGTCTGGAGTTCGAATCTCCATTGGTCCACCACAAAGCACCTCCGATTCTTTCGGGGGTGTTTTGTTTCATGTGAAACAGTGCTGACTTCCCTGGCGTGCAAATGTGACGTTGTAGAAGTTGGGGAAGCAATTAACTTGTACGGTCGCGCGAAATACTAGGTATGTGTGTTTCACATGAAACAATCACTAAGGCCATTCTACGGTAGTGAATGAAGTTCAGACTCAGGTAAAATTGCCTCATGTCACATAAAGAAAAGTGGATGTTTCACATGAAACATAAGTAAACCACGTTAAAAAACCTGGGTGGTAACATTAGAGAAAAGAGGTGCTTGTCTAATATATACTTGACAAGTAAGACAACTCACACACAACTGTGCACAACTCTGTGGATAGAGTGTGAGTTTCTGTGTACAAGTTGTGAAATATCAAATAAATGACCTGTGGAAAAGAAATATATAGGCTAAGGTTAGCCCAGATTTGGATTGACTTTTCCCCTATTTTATGGTATTATGCCCTTGCATAGTGCGAGGAGAATATATCGTGCAGCATTCTTCTCGCATCCACTACGGGGTGATTACCAAGGTGGCTATGCGAATCGTTCAGGTAAAGACGACCTGAATGAACGGGGCCGCGAGTCCCGCCTCCTACTCGCAGAATTGTTTTTGTAGTACCTAATTCCCGTGGTCAGCGGGGAAAGGGGAGGCGTATCTGCGTGAAGGAAATAGGCTTGCGCCCATAACGCGTGAGGCTCCTTTCGAGTTGTCCAATCACGACCCTTGTCGGAGTTTTTCGTCGTGCCCGAATGCTGCGCGCTTTGTGGAAATCGACGCATGTCGTCCCAGCGCCGCGCCCACAATCTAACCAAGTTCCTGCCTGTCCTCATCGGGGCCATGGCCGTGTTTTTGTTGTCGTTTGCTGCACGAGCGGCAACAATTACCGGCTATTCCGTCCTGGTGACCAGGTTGGCCGTAAATGCGTCGGCGGATCACGAAATCAAATTCGTGACACCGACCGGTGTTCAAAGTTCAGGCGACACCATTACGGTGACGTACGAGTCTGACTATAACCTCTCGTCGATTGGGGTCGGTGACATCGACCTGGCGCTGGATACGTCCGCGCCGACCAACGACTGCACGGGATCGTTTACCGACAAGACGCTGGCTTCATCGCCCAGCACGAGCCCGACGTGGGGCGTCGGTATTTCTGGGCAGGTTGTGACCTTCACGCCGCCGACGGATGCCGCAGCAGGGGAGATCCCGACCGATACCTGCGTGCGTATCCGCATTGGCTTGAACGCCACCACCGGAGGGGCCGGAGCCAACCAAATCGTCAATCCTTCAGGCGCTTTCGCTCATGCGGTGGGCATTGCGGGCGGTTTCAGCGATACCGGCCTCGCCTACACGATGAACAATGACAACGATCAGGTGACGGTGTCGGCCGAGGTTGCCGGCGGCGGCGGAGGCGGCGGCGGAGGCGGCACGCCGAACCCGCCGGTCATCATGAACGTCCGCACGTTGAACCTTACGGAAACCGACGTGGACGTTCTGTGGGAGACTGACGTGTCTTCAACGAGCGTGGTGGACTACGGCTTAACGGCTGCTTACGGCAGCAATGCCTCAACCCCCGGCAACACCTTCAACCATTCCGTGCATCTTTCCGGGCTGACGCCGGGCACGACATACCACTACCGCGTACGCTCGCAAGGCGTCGGTACGACTGAGACCGTTTCGGGCGACTTCACGTTTACGACGCCGGATTCGACGGCGCCGTCGATTAGCAACGTGCAGGCCGTTTTGATCACGGGAACGACCGCGCGCATTACGTGGGACACGAACGAGGACGCCGACGCGCTCGTTGATTACGGTCTCACGGCTTCGTATGGAAGCAACGCGTCGAATGCCACGATGACGAATGCGCACACCGTGAATCTTTCCGGCTTGAGCCCCAGCACGACATACCACTTCCGCGCGACGTCGAAGGACGCTTCCAACAACACTGCATCATCAGGGGACTTCACCTTCACGACGGCGGATACGGTTCCTCCGACGATTTCAAATATTTTCACGGACGCGATCACGCAGACGTCCGCGCGCGTTAACTGGGCGACGGATGAACTTGCAGACTCGAGAGTGCGTTATGGCCTCACCGATTCCTACGGCGCGGTTGTTTCGAGCGGAAGCTTGGTCGCCAATCACCAAATCACGTTGAACGGATTGGCAGCGGGAACGCTGTACCACTTCAGCGTGAGCTCGGCCGACGCGATGTTTAACGGCGCGACGTCGACCGACCAGACGTTTACGACGCTTGCCGACAGCACGCCGCCTTCGAACGTCAGCAGCTTGAACGTGACTCCGGGTAATGCGCAGAACGCGCTCAGCTGGACGAATCCGGGTGACGCGGACTTCGCCGGCGTCAGGATCCAGCGTTCAACGACGGCTCATCCGGCAAGCCCGACAGCCGGCACGAACGTCTATGACGGAATCGGCACGTCGATGACCGATACCGGACTCGTGAACGGCACGACGTACTACTACACGGCGTTCGCATACGACAATTCCGGCAACTTCTCGTCGGGTGCCATCGGCAGCGGCACGCCGTTCGATACCGTGCCGCCAGGCCCCGTTTCCAACTTCACGGTGATGGCCGGCGATTCCGTTAACGCGCTCAGCTGGACGAATCCGGGCGACGTGGATTTCTCCAACGTTCAGATTCAACGCTCCGTTACGGGATATCCGGCCACGTCAGGACAGGGGACGGCGATCTACACGGGCAGCGGCCAGAACTATAACGACACGGGCCTGGTCAACGGAACGACGTACTACTACTCGATCTTCGCCAGGGATACTTCCGGAAACTTCTCGGGCCCCGCTCAGGCATCCGGTACTCCGTCCGGTCCGCCGCCTTCTTGCGGAAACGCAATTTGCGACGCGGGAGAAAACTACCTCAGCTGCCCTGCCGACTGCACGGCGCCCGCGCCCGTCTGCGGAAACGCAATTTGCGACGCCGGTGAAAACTATCTCAGCTGCCCCGCCGACTGCGCGGCACCTCCGCCTTCTTGCGGAAACGCGATCTGCGATGCAAACGAGGATTATCTCAGCTGCTCCGTCGACTGCGCCGCGCCGACGCCGACGCATGCGCTCAACGCGAACCTCGTCCGGGCATTCGCGCTCAGCCGCACGCTTGAGCTCCACAAGAACGCGAGCGGGGAATATCGCATTCTGCCGAACCGCTCGATGACCGTTCTTGTTCCGATCGCCGCGGTAACAGGGAACGTCACGACGCTCACCCTCAACCTCGCTTCCGGCTCGTACCTGCTTGAACGCACGGCTTTGTCAGTGCCGGAAGAAGGCTACGTCGCCGACATTACATCGCCGTCTGCGATCGGTCCCGTCACGGGAACGATCACCGCCATCTTTGATGACGGCGCAACGGCGACGGCCGCGATCAGGGTCCGCGTCGAGCCACTCGGCGTGATCACGCATGCGCAAGAAGACCAGCAAGTCCCGCTCTCCGGCGTCAGCGTCAAGTTGCAAAAACGCGTTGGCAGCTGGATCGACTGGGATGCGCTGCCGTACCAGCAGGCCAATCCGTTCGTGACGAACGGAGCCGGCACGTACGCCTTCATGGCGCCTCCGGGCGAATACCGCATTCAGGCGACGCGCGACGGTTATCGCACGTACGAGAGCGCATCGATCAATCTCGCGACGGAAGTCGTGAACGCGTCCTTCGAGATGATTGCGGTGCCGCCGTCCGTGACCGAGGTCTATGTGCCGGGCGCGCCCGTCACGGAAAACATCGCGAACATCGCCAAGGCGCTCGGTGCGCAAGGCGAGTACATCACGAGGATCCTCACGAACGAGGTCATCAGAGACCCTCGCGTCGAAACGACCACGACGCAGTTCCTCGTGCCGGCCGCCGCCGCCGTAACGACAGCTGTCGTCGCCACGGCCGTTCAGGCGACAAGCATCGTGAGCTACCTCTACTTCCTCCTGACGCAGCCGCTCCTGCTGATCGGCCGCAGGAAGCGCAAGGGATACGGCACGGTCTACAACGCGCTTACGAAACTCCCGGTCGACCTGGCCTCTATCCGCCTCTACCGCACGACGACCAACCGCCTCGTGCGCACGGCCGTGACGGACAAGCAGGGACGCTACGCGTTCATCGTGGAACCGGGCGAGTACCGCCTTGAAGTCACCAAGCCCGGGTATGTCTTCCCGACAAAATACCTGACAGGACGCAAGGAAGACGCGCAATTCCTCGATCTGTATCACGGAGAATCGATCGTCGTGAGCAGCGAGGGCGGAATCATTACCGCCAACGTCCCGCTTGATCCGATCGAAATGATCAAAACCACGCGCCGGCTGTTCCTGGAAGAACTCGGCCGCCGCGTCCAAAACGTGCTGGCATTCTCGAGCGTCGTCATGACTCTTATCGCCGCGCTGCTCTACGGACACCTATACCTATATATACTCGTCGTCGCGCAGCTCGTTCTCTACCTGCTCTTCCGCCGGTTGGCGCGTACGCCCAGGCCAAAAAACTGGGGAATCATCTACGACGAGCATACGAAGAGACCGATTCCGTTCGCGGTGGCACGCATCATCGAAACGCAATACAACAAAACGCTTGAATCGCGTATCGCTGACAGCAAGGGCCGCTACAACTTCCTGGTTGGAAGCAGCAAGTACTTCATCACGGTGGAAAAGCCCGGGTACGAGCCCACGAAGACGAATGAGCTTGATCTGACGAAGAAGGGCGGCGAGGCCGGCGTGGTCAGTCGAGACATTCCCATGCGCGAGAAACGTCCCGAATAAGCCGGAGTCCGGAGCCAACGCTCCGGCATCCGGTTCGGCGCCTTGCCTGGCAGGGAACCGAACCGGGTGAAAACACCCGAAAACGACATGAGAGAGACCGCGTACATCGCTACGCTTCTCCGCGCGTTGAAACGCGCGGCGAGGACGGCCGTTTTGGCCGCCCTGGTCTTGTCGTTGCTGTCGGGTTCATTCCCGACGCCAGCCTACGCCGCCAACTCCGTCCCCAAGGTCCTGAACTATCAAGCCCGGGTCACCGATTCGGGCGGCGTACCCGTCCCGAACGGGGCTCTGTCCGTCATTTTCCGCCTGTACGACGGCGACGGCACCTGTCTGTATTCGGCTCGCGGCTCCTGCGGCACCCCGACGGCCAAATCCGTCACGGTGACGAACGGCGTCTTCTCGACCCAGCTCGGCGAAGCGGGCGACAACGAGATTCCGGACGGTCTCTTCGACAACAACGTCGTGACTCTCGGCATTACGATCGGCGCGGACGCCGAAATGACCCCTCGGAAGCGTCTCACCGCCGCCGCCTATGCCCTGAACGCCGACCGCCTCGATGATCTCGACGTCACCTCTTCCGGTTCCACGACCGCCTACATCCCGAGTACCACGGCCAACGGCAACCTCGTCATTACGGGCGATCCGCAGGGTACGGGCGTCGGCAACGGCTCTCTCTACATCAACCCCGCGAACGCTTCCGCTTCGGAAACCCTCTTCGGCATCGCCGACAACGGAGGCGTCCGCTTCCAGATCGACAAGGAAGGCGACATCACGCACACGGGCTCTCTCCTCGCCACCGCCGCCTCCTCGACGGCGCAGTTCGTGTTCCGGGGCGCGGCCTCGCAGAGCAACAACATCTTTGAAGTGCAGAGTACGATCACCGACCGCCTGTTCTCGGTCTCCGCGACCGCGACCTCGGTCGGCGCCGGGGCCCGCTTCATCGTGGGTACCACGAATACGCTTGTCGTCAACTCTTCCGGAAACTTCGAAACGATCAACGGTCTCCCCGCGCGCTTCCCGTCCTCCCAGGGCGCGCTCGGTTCGGTGCTGCGAAACGACGGCTCCGGCAACTTCACCTGGGTCGACGCGTCCGGCCTCGTCAACCTGAACCAGGCCTACCTCGCTTCGACCTCCACCGCCGAGATCTCTCTCACGCCTTCGATCGGTGCTCTCACGATCGCCGACACCTTCTCGGGCACCGGCAACATCTTCGAGATCCAGGACCGCACCAACGCCGCGGGCGACTACTCGTCCCGCTACTTCACGGTGAGCTCCACCAGCACGTACCTCGCCGGCAATGTCGGGGTGGGGACGGCTCCAAGTTCGCAATACAAGATCGATGTGCTTGATACTTCGGCAAACGGCGCCGGAATGCGTTTCATCAACAGTAACGTGACCAACAGCAATGGTGTTTTCATCCAAACGCAAACAAGCAGTTCAGGCGATGCGGCACTGAACGTCACGACGACAGCGGGTGCAAACACTGCCTTTACGGTCCGTGGCAACGGTACTGTCGGCATGGGCGCGACTCCGCCGACCGCTTCCGACCGCCTGTACGTCACGAGTTCCGAGGCACGTATTAAGCTCAGTGCGAGCGGCGGTGACGGTAATGACGCGGCGTTCTGGTTGACGGGCGGAGCCACCAACGCCTCATGGATGATGCTGACGAACCGGTCTTCGTTGAACGGCACAGCCGATTCTCTCGGATTCTACAAAGCGAGCGGCACCACCGGTACAAAGTTGGTGATTCAGGATAACGGCAATGTCGGCATCGGCAACCTGAAACCGGCTAGCCGGCTCACCGTCGGTTCCGGCACGAGCACGTTCGAAGTCGACGAGAGCGGGAATATCTTGAAGATCAACAATGTCGTCTACAGCTGGCCTTCTTCGCAGGGCGCAGCCTCGACGGTGCTCCAGAACAACGGAGCCGGCACGCTGAGCTGGGTTGCAGCCAACGGTCTCGTGAACCTGAATCAGGCCTATCTCGCCTCGACTTCCACCGCCGAGATCTCCCTCACGCCGTCGATCGGCGCGCTTACCATTGCCGACACCTTCTCAGGCACTGGCAACATTTTCGAGATTCAGAACCGCACGAATGCGGCGGGGGATTGGAGCACGAAATACTTGACCGTGAGCTCAACGAACACCTTGATTAACACGGCGTCGGCTTCGATCAGCAGCGCACTAGCGATCTCGAATCCTGCTGGTGGAACGGTTGTGGCAATTACGAGCAGTGCCGGCGGTGTCGAGATCTACGGCATCGGCGAGAACGGTTTCAATCTTTACAGTGACGATTCGATCTTCTTCCGTGTTGATGCAAATGGCGATTCTAGCGAGGCGTATAGCTGGCTGAACGGCGCAGGCGGTACGGTCATGACGCTTGATGAAAGCGGAATCCTGGCGCTCGGCTCATCTTCCAGCACGTCTGCTCTGAACACGGCGAACGCGCGCGTGACCGGCAATCTTACGCCTTCCGTGGACAACACGTACTCGCTTGGCGATCCGGCGCTTCGCTGGAAGGATTTGTGGCTCTCGGGCGGCAGCGCCAACATCGCGTACGACACGTCGGGTACGACGATCATGCAGCTTGGATTCAACACGACGAATGGTTTGCGCGGCTTGATCAAGACGCCGGCAGAGGTTCCGCTCACGTTGCGTGCCGGCAATCAGAATCAAGGTATTACGATTGATGCGGCTGGAAACGTCGGTATCGGCACGCAAAACCCGCAATACTCTCTCCATATTGCCGGCAGTCTTCCGGCCATGGTCATCAACCACGGCACGGAATCGCGCGTAAACTTGGCAACAGGAGGCACATTGCGCTTCATCATCAACCAAGACGCCACGAGCGGCACGATTGGTACGAACGGTTCCGGCGGCAACCTCTTCATCCAGGCAGGCGGCTCTAATCGACTGAACTTCTACACGACGAGCGTGACCGGTTTGAACACGCTGACGCCTTCAGCGTTCCTGAGCGTTGCATCCACGGTCGCGTCTCCGACATTTAACGTCTTCGAAATCCAGAACCGTACGAATACGGGCGGTGATTACAGTTATCGGTATTTCACCGTGAGTTCGACGTCAACGCTCATCAACCCGTTCAATAACCTGGGGCACTATAACGTCGGTATCGGCAATGGCGCACCTGCCAACCGCCTCACCGTCGGCTCCACCACCAGCACGTTCGAAGTCGACTTCAGCGGTGATATTCGCAAAATTAACAATGTTATCTACAGCTGGCCGTCCTCACAGGGCGCGGCCTCGACGGTGCTGCAGAACAACGGAGCAGGCACGCTGAGCTGGGTTGCAGCCAACGGTCTCGTGAACCTGAACCAGGCGTATCTCGCCGCCACCGGTTCGCCGGAAATCTCCATTACCCCTTCGATCGGCGCTCTCACAATTGCCGATACGCTTTCGGGTACCGGCAACGTCTTCGAAGTGCAGAACCGTACGACCGCGGCAGGGGATTACAGCCAGCGCTACCTGACGGTCAGTGCGACATCGGTCGCTATCTCCTCAAACGCTCCGACTGCAACGCTGCATGTCCGACATACGGTGGATAACGATGGGACCGCGGTTCGGGTTACGACGTTTGGCGGCACGGACCTTTTCACCATCGATCACCAGGGCAATATCGTTGCCGGTCGCGCCTTTGAACTTTCGCGTTCTGCCACGATCGCGCAGGATGCCGACGAATTCTGGCCGTTCCCAGCCCTCTCTATCGCGCCGGTAGCCGGCTTCGCTCAAAACCTGATCCAGGCCACGGTCGGCGGCACCCCGATGTTCATGGTTGGTCCTACCGGCCTGGTCGGCATCGGCAATAGCGCGCCCGCCAATCGCCTCACGGTCGGCTCTGCTACCAGTACGTTCGAAGTCAACGCGGCCGGTAACCTGATCAAGGTCAACAACGTCCCGTACTCCTGGCCGGCTTCGCAGGGCGGCAGCTCGACCGTGCTGCAGAATGACGGCAACGGCAACCTCTCCTGGGCCGCAGCCGGAGGTTCCACCAACCTCAACCAGGCATATCTCGCCGCCACCGGCTCTCCGGAAATTTCGCTCACGCCCTCAATCGGTGCCCTCACAATCGCCGATACGCTATCGGGTACCGGTAACATTTTCGAGATCCAAAACAGGACGACCGCTGCGGGTGATTGGAGTACTCGCTATCTCACCGTGAGTGCTACGGCTACGACCATTGCAAACCAGATTCGAACGACGTACACCGCCGGCCCCGCGCTCGTGCTTGCGACGGCTGAGAGCGACAACACCATCCAAGTCACGGGTGACGGCAACTTTGGCATTTATGGGGAAGGTGGCATGATCCTCCAGCTCGACAGTGACAACGATGGCTCCAATGCGGAATTCGTGATAGTAAATGGCGCATTCAGCACCATCTTTGCGGGCTCGGAGAATGGTCGTTTCGGCGTCGGCAATCTTACACCGACAAGCTTGAACGCGACATTTACGGCTGCGGCACTTGTAGGCACGACCAACAATATCTTTGAGATTGGTAACAGCGATCTTTCGCAGAAGTACTTCTCCGTCAGCGCGACGGCGACGCTGGTCAATGCGACGAACAACGCTCTGGATCACAAGTTTTCAATCGGTAACTTGAATCCCGCCAACCGCCTGACCGTCGGTTCCGCGACCAGCACGTTCGAGGTGAACCAGTCAGGAAACCTCGTGAAAATCAACAACGTCCCGTACTCCTGGCCTTCCTCTCAGGGCGGCGCCTCGACAGTGTTGCAAAACGACGGCAACGGCAACCTCTCCTGGGCCGCAGCCGGAGGTTCCACCAACCTCAACCAGGCATATCTCGCCGCCACGGGTTCTCCGGAACTCTCGATCACGCCGTCCGTCGGCGCTCTCACGATCGGCGACACCTTCGGCGGCACCGGCAACATCTTCGAGGTGCAGGACCGCACCAACGCCGCCGGCGACTACAGCATCCGCATGTTCAGCGTGAGCGCGACCGGTACGCGGATCGCTTCCGACGTCTTCTTCGCCAGCGGCGGCGGCAACGACGCCTCGGTCGCCTTCATCGATGATCCGGACACCGGTTTCGCGAACGGCGGCACCAACCGTATCGACTTCATCACGGCCGGACAGACGAAGATCATTCTGGAAGACAACTTCACCCTGTTCGGCTCGACCGAACTCATCGTGAACGGCGGCGTCATCGACTTCGGCGCCTCTTCCGGCTTCCTGGCTGCGACGCCGACAATCTTGGAAGTCGGCGGCGCGGCCACGACGCTCATCATGGGCGCGAACGGCCCCGGCACGACCCGGATCCGCAACAGCCTGGTCGTGAACGGCGATCCGCAGGGTACCGGCCTCTCGAACGGCACGGTCTACGTGAACCCCTCGGCCCCGACCGGCAACGAGACGCTCTTCTCGATCGCCAACAACGGCTCCTTGCGCTTCAAGCTCGATGCCGAAGGCGACATCGACGTCACGGGCAGCATGCTTGCCGTCTCCGCTTCGACGACGAGCCAGTTCCAGCTCCGCGGCTTTGCCGCCCAGTCCAACAACATCTTCGAAGTCCAGGATTCTTTCACGAACCGCCTCTTCTCGGTTTCTTCGACCTCGACGCGCTACATCAACCGCCTCATCGCCCCGGCGCATGCCGTGAACCAGGGTCTCCAGATCCCGACCTTCGCCGGCGTCCCGACGGCGGTGACGGGAACGGCAGAGGGCGACATCGTGTGGAATAGCACGGGAGATGCGCTGTACGTCTACAACGGAGCGGGCTTCACGGAGCTCTCGACGGGCAGCACGCCGACGATGAATGCGACCTACCTTGCGGCGACTGGTACGACGGAAATCTATACCAACTCCACGCAGGGAGCTCTCACGATCGCCGACACGCTCTCGGGCACGGGCAATATTTTCGAGGTTCAGAATCGCACGACGGCGGCAGGAGACTATTCGTCCCGCTACTTTACGGTGAGCTCGACGTCGGTTTACGTCACGCCGCTGCCGATCGGCACCGGCACATTCCAGGTCGTCGCGTCTAACAGCGTGATTGCAACGACAACGAGCGGCGCCGGTGCTTCGCCTCGCGGACAAGCGCTGGCCGTCATCGCGAACACGTCTTCGGCGGACATTCACGCCTTCTCTGTCCACTCCAACAACGTTGCCGGTAATGCGATGAAGTTCGCGGTAATGACGAACGGTAAGGTGCTGATCGGCGGATCCTCCTACACCCCGACCGCAACGTTGACCGTGCGCGACTCTGTCGCGACACCGACGCACAACCTCTTCGAAGTCTCAAACAGCCTTAACACGAGCCCCTACTTCACGATCAGCTCGACCGCGACGATTATCGGCAGTGCTTCGACCACCTACGCGCTGACAACGACCGGCGCGCGCGTGACAGGCAACCTCACGCCGTCTGCCGACAATACGTATACGCTTGGTGACCCGGCGCTTCGCTGGAAGGATTTGTGGCTCTCGGGCGGCAGCGCCAACATCGCATATGACACGAGCGGCACGTCGATCTTGAGGCTTGGCTGGAGTGATACGAACGGCCGCCGCGCCCTCATTCACTCTTCGGGCCAGCAGATTCAAATCACGCCGAGTTTGGGTGATAGCCAAGGTATATCGATCAGTCCTTCTGGTCTTGTCGGTATCGGCACGACGAATCCAATCGGCAAGCTTGATATTCAAAGCACGTCAACCTCGGTGTACCTGACAAGGTTCTCGACGGACAACAACGGCAACCAGATTGTCGTGCAGAAGGCGCGCGGCTCATCCGGCAGCGAGCTCGTCGTTGAGAATGGCGACGACATCTTGAACTGGTCGTCGTGGGGCTATGACGGCGATGAATACATTCCAGCCGCTTTCATTAAGGTGTCGGTCGATGATACGCCGGGCAATAACGACATGCCTGGACGCATCACGTTCATGACGACCGCCAATGGATCGAGTACGAGCGTTGAGCGCATGCGTCTCAACAACGCCGGCAACCTCGCCATCGGCACGAATGCGCCGAGCGCACGTTTGACCGTCGCCGACGACGCAGTTTCCCCGACGTCAAACATCTTCGAGATTCAGAACACGTCCGGAGTCGGAGGCTACACGCATCGGTACTTCTACGTGAGCTCGACCGGTACGACCATCACGAATTTGACGGTGACCGGCACGTGTACGGGCTGTGGCGGCAGTTCAACGATGCTTCAAACGTTTAACAGCTCAACTTCCACGGCAGAACTGTTTGCGAACGGCACGCAGGGCGGATTGACCATCGCCGACCAGCTTACGGGCGGTATCAATAAGGGAACCGGCATCGGCAACCTTTTCGAGGTTCAGAGTCGTACGACCACGGCGGGCGACTTCGATGGACGCTACTTCACCGTCAGCTCGACGGCCGTCTTGATCAACCCTGGCAACAACATTACGGCGTACCGCCTCGGTATTAACACGGCCACGCCGTCGGCACCCTTGCATATCACAGGCGCTTCAGAGACGTTCCGTATTCAGGCATCGAACGGAACCGGCAACAGCGGCCTTGGTTACATAACGTTCTTCGATCAAAACAACTCCACGCGTCGCGGTTACATTGGTGATGCGGACACGGGAAATACAGACCTTTACCTGCACGCGGAAACCGGCGCGCTCCGCATTGGCGACTCATCGGGTAGCAGCGCGCTCATCCTCACCGGAGGACGCCTCGGACTCGGCAACACTTCGCCGGCCAACAAACTGACGGTTGGTACTGCCACCAGCACGTTCGAAGTCAACGCGGCCGGTAACCTGATCAAGGTCAACAACGTTCCGTACTCCTGGCCGGCCTCGCAGGGCGGCGGCTCGACGGTGCTGCAGAATGACGGCAGCGGCAACCTCTCGTGGTCTGTTGTTTCCAGCGGCGGCAATCTGAACCAGGCGTATCTTGCCGCCACCGGCTCTCCGGAAATCTCGATTACGCCGTCCGTCGGCGCTCTCACAATTGCCGATACGCTTTCGGGTACCGGCAACGTCTTCGAAGTGCAGAACCGTACGACCGCGGCAGGGGATTACAGCCAGCGCTACCTGACGGTCAGTGCGACATCGGTCGCTATCTCCTCAAACGCTCCGACTGCAACGCTGCATGTCCGACATACGGTGGATAACGATGGGACCGCGGTTCGGGTTACGACGTTTGGCGGCACCGACATTTTCACCATCGATCACCAAGGCAATATCGTTGCCGGTCGCGCCTTTGAACTTTCGCGTTCTGCCACAATCGCGCAAGATGCCGACGAATTCTGGCCGTTCCCAGCCCTCTCTATCGCGCCGGTAGCCGGCTTCGCTCAAAACCTGATCCAGGCCACGGTCGGCGGCACCCCGATGTTCATGGTTGGTCCTACCGGCCTGGTCGGTATCGGTAACAGCGCGCCTGCAAACAAACTCACCGTTGGTACCGCTACAAGTACATTCGAAGTCAACCAGTCCGGTAACCTCGTGAAGATTAATAACGTGCCGTACTCCTGGCCGTCTTCACAGGGCGGCGCCTCGACCTTCCTGCAGAACAACGGCTCCGGCACGCTGACGTGGGTCAGCGCGCCATCGGCACCGCTCAACTCCGCGTATCTCGCCGCCACGGGTTCTCCGGAAATCTCGATCACGCCATCCGTTGGCGCCCTCACGATCGGCGATACCATCGGCGGTACCGGCAACATCTTCGAGGTGCAGAACCGTACCAACGCCGCCGGCGACTACAGCATCCGCATGTTCACCGTGAGCTCGACCGCGACGCGGATCGCCACCGACGCCTTCTTCGCCAGCGGCGGCGGCAACGACGCCTCGATCGCTTTCATCGATGATCCGGACACCGGTTTCGCGAACGGCGGCGACAACCGCATCGACTTCATCACGGCGGGACAGACGAAGGCAATTCTCGACGACAACTTCACCTTGTTCGGCTCTACTGAGTTCACCGTGAACGGCGGCACAATCGACATCGGCGCATCCTTCGGCCAGCTCGCTGCGACCCCGCCAACGCTTGAATTCGCCTTTGCGGCGACCGACCTCACGATGGGTGCGACCACGGGCACGACGACGATTCGCAACAGCCTGACCGTCGGCTCCGCTTCCACGACGCACGTGATCACCACGACCGGCGCTCGTATCACCGGCAACCTCACGCCGTCAGCCGACAACACCTACTCCCTCGGCGACTATAACCGCCGCTGGAAGGATTTGTGGCTCTCGGGCGGCTCGGCCAAGATCGCCTACGACACGAGCGGCACGTCGATCCTGCAGCTCGGCTGGCGCGACACGAACGGCCGCCGTGCGCAGATCTACTCCTCCGGCCAGGCGATTCAGATTGGCCCGCAGCATGCGGAAACTTCCGGCATTTACATTGCGAGCTCCGGAAGCGTCGGTATCGGTACTGCTTCTCCTTCAGGCAAACTGCACATTTCCGATACGACCGGAACGACCCTCAGGATCGCCAACACTAACAGCGGCGCCACGCTCGCCCAGATTGAGTACACGGAAGCGGGCAGCCTCATCGCATCCATCGGTATTGGTGATGAAGGTGATATCTTGTCCGGCGTCCTTTCCAACTCGCTCCAGATTCACGGCAGCAACTCTCTGCACCTTGGTACCGCCGACACAGCCCGTCTGACGATTGATTCTTCCGGAGAAATCGGTATCGGTGACAGCACCCCGAATGCCGACCTCGACATCCTGACCACGCGCACAAACAGTAACTCGCTCCAGCTCCAGGCCCAGACCATCACGACGGGTAACGCAATTTCCGTGAGTCTCGATGATATCTCGTCCGGTGCCGGTCTCTTGATCGAAAATATCTCGACGGCCGCGGCTATGAGCACTGGCTCGATGATCTTGTTGAACCAGCAGCCGACGTATACCACGACCACCACGAGCGGCGGCTCGACCTTCCGCGCGGTACGTCAGCCCACCATCAACGGCAGTGCCCAGGTGTTGACGCTGAGTGCTGCGGTCGGTGAATTCTCCGACGGCTGTATCACCACGCTCGGCACCTGTACGCATACGGCTGACGTGTTGCGCGTGGAGCAGAACAACACGGCAGCGAGCGGCGCTGGTCTGCAGATCGATTACGCCGGTACTGGCCTTGCACTTCGTGTTGAAGACGACGGCGGCAACTATGGCAGCGACTCCACGCCGTTCTCAATCGACGCGGGTGGTCAAGTACATATCGGCGGCACCGCTCCGGGAGCGACACTCGACGTCGAAGGCAACATCGAGTTCGACATTAACCCTACGGGCGACACGACGATTGGCGTCTGTAAAGACACGGCCGACAGTTTTGGCGACGTTGAGTTCCGGGAGTGCAGCTCGACGCCGTCCGACGTTGCCGAGTGGTACGCCTTGGAAGAAGCGTATCCGACCGGAACCCTGCTCATCGCCACCGACGCGGTCATCTCGTACCAGGACGAGCTCTTCAACCCGCTGACGGGCGTGCGTCTCGAAACATACGCCACGAACACGTCGTCGATCCTTACGGAATCGACCGCTCCGTACGAGGCAAAGATCATCGGTGTCATCTCCACCAACCCGTACCAATCCTTCGGTAAGGGTGTAACGGCCTCTTCATCGACCACCGCTCCCGTGGCCCTGATCGGACGCGTCCCGACCCGCGTTACCGCCGCGAATGGCGTGATTCGTCCGGGCGACCCGCTCACGACGTCGTCCATTTCAGGCGTCGCCATGAAAGCGACGAAGCCTGGCATGATCGTCGGTTTCGCGCTTGATCACTGGGAAGGTCCCGGAGAAGGCAAGATTGAAATCTTCGTGAACCCTGGCTTCCACCTCGGCCTCTCGATCACGAACGACGGCGCGTCCTCGATCTTCGCCGACGACTTCGCCTTCAAGCCGCTCGACATCGCCTCGGCGACGGGCACCGCCTTCTCCTCGTATGCACTGAAATTCGGCGGTTCCGCTTGGAGCAGCGCTTCGAACACCGCCGTCACCCGCAACATCACGATCCGCAACGACGTCACGAGCGACAGCGCCTACCAACTCACCTTCAAGAATGACAACGGCCAGACGCTCGCCTCGCTGAACCAGGCTGGCGACCTCGCCTTGGCGGGTTCCCTCACCGTGAACGGCGGCCTCGACTACGCCGAAACGTTCCCGGCGGCACCGGACCTCGACGCCGGCGACATCGTCATGGTCGACGCGGCGAATACCAACGGCTACGGCGTGAAGAAGTCCGACGCCGCCTACGAAAACACCCTCCTCGGCGTCATCTCGACCAAGCCCGGCTTCCTGACGGGCAAGAGCACGGCGGGTACCCAGCCCGTGGCTCTCGCCGGCCGCGTACCGGTCAAGGTGAATACCGAATCCGGCGAGATCAAGCCGGGCGACCCGATCACCTCGTCCTCGACGCCTGGCGTCGGTATGAAGGCGGCGGAAGCCGGACGCGTCATCGGTATCGCGCTTGAAGGCTGGAACGGCAGCGGCACCGGACGCATCACCGTCTTCGTGAACCCCTCGTGGTGGAACGGCCCGGCCGCGCTCGCGGGAGCGACCGCAGGCGGTGCGCTGTCGATCACGGGCGAATCCCTCCTCGACTTCAAGAACTCGACGCTCTCCAACGTCTCCGCCATCGTCTCGACCAGCGGCCTCTGGAGCGTGTCCTCGGACGGCTATCTCGTCGCCGAACACATCGAGGCGAAGGAAGTGAACACGAGAAAACTGACGTTGCGAGCTGATGCGGCGGCTGACCGCGTTGTCGGCAAGGCGCGGCTCCGCGCAGGGTACGACGCGATCATGGTGGAAAACCCGCACGTGACGGAGGAATCGGTCATCGTGATCACCTTCGAAGGCAATCCGGGCTCCAACTGGTGGGTGTCCGAGAAGCATCAGGGTTCGTTCATCCTGAAGCTTGCCCAGGGAGCAATCGATGAGACGCCGTTCACGTACTGGATCTTGCCGATCGACGGCCTGCTTGAGCAGGCGGCGGTTGAAGAGGAAGCGCCGCAAGATGAACCGACGGAATCCGGCACGGGCACGCCTCCGACGGGAGGAGTGACGGAATCGGGCAGCGGTACGCCGGAAACGCCTCCAGAAGAAGAGCCCCCGCCGCCGGAACCCGTTGTCGAAGAGCCGCCTGCAGCGCCGGAGCCTCCGCCGGAGACGGAATCAGGAACGACGACTGAACAAACGCCATAACGCCGATATATGAAACGCTTAACACGACAATTTGCGACGATCGCCGTCATTGCGTGCCAGGCACTCTGGCCGGCACTGGCGTTCGCACAGGTCATGACGTCTCAAAATTACCGCATCCCATTCGACGCCTTCTCTGGCGGCGGAGAACGCAGTACGTCCGCGAGCTATATCGCCGAAGATACGATCGCCGAGGTGTCCTCGCCCACGGGGGAAGACCTCTCAAGCGCCAGTTATCTCGCTTGCGTCGGCTATCAGTGCTTGCGGGAAGACATCACGCTGACCGTGAACTATGCCGTGCAGTCCGGAGCCTGCGACGCGACGAGCTCGTCGAGCCCTCCCTATACGGTGCCGCTCGGCACGCTAACGACCAGCGCCGTCACGACCGCCTCGAATCGCATCTGCGTCCGCGTCAGCGCGAACTCCCCGGGCGGGCAAGTGGTGCAAATCAGGGATGCGAACGCGGGTCTTGCCTCGAATGGAACGCCGGCTGACGTCATCGCTTCGAACACGGCGACGCTCGTCGCGGGCACGGCCGGATACGGCGTCTGCAGCTCGAACGCCCAAAACGGCTTCACGGCCACGACGCCGTTCAACGGCAGCTGCGATACCACGACGAATCACGCGGTCGGCGCCCTCACGACGGCCAACCAGACGGTCTGGTTCTCGAGCGGCTTCGTCACCAACGCCTTCGGAGAACTTCTGACGAAAGCCGCGGTCTCGTCCGTGACCCCCGCGCATAACGATTACCAAGACACGCTGACCATCACGGTCACCGCAACGTATTGAACGGAACGCTCTCCTGCATCGTCCGGTGCAGGAGGGCCGGGAAGAGCCCCGAACGCTTCGAGGCTCCTCCCGGCCACTAAGGCCGGAACTAAAAGGTCGACGGTAACGCGTGACCGCGCGCATTACCGTTTCTGCGGAATCGCTCTTTCCCCTGCACGTGCCGGGGAAAGCGCCGGACTCACCGCTCCTCGGTTCATCGAGGGGAAGGTGCGGACTCCGCAGCCATTGCGGCTTCGAATTGTACTTGAGAGAACATTCATTACGTACGTATGAAAAAGATCCTGAATAGAGTAACAGCCTTTCTGGCCGCACTCGCGACGGTCGCATCATTGGTGCTTCCTCTCGCTCCCGTGCGCGCAGACGGCTTTACTTCGACCAGCGATACGATGTCGCGGCTCAAGATCTCGACCACGTCTAACCACACGATCCGCCTGACGCTCCCGTTGAGCTATACGTTTAGCGGCTCGGCAACGACGAGTGATGTAATCGCCGTCGATTTCCCGGCAGGCTTCACCAGCTCGGCTTCGGGAACCTGGGCCACAAGCGACTTCGTGTTCATCGACGGCACGGGTCGAACCGTCACGACGGTTGCGCAAGGCGCCGGAGTCTCGGACGTTTCTTGTGGGACGGGCGTCAACGATGTCGGCGTAGCTGTCGACACGTCGGCCAATATCTTCCGTGTGAAGGCATGCAGCGCTTCGTATACGTCATCGACCGCGACGTCTGTCATCGATTTCCAGATCCTTGGCACGGCTGCTGACGGCACGCTGACGAATCCCGGCACTGCCGGTTCACAAACGGTCGACGTCACCATGACCGACATGGGCGTCGTATCGGCGCACTCGACCAGCGTCGCGGTTTCGATCATGGACGATGATCAGGTCACGGTAACCGCGACGGTCAGCCCGACGCTCACCTTCGACATCGATATCCAATCCTCGTGCGGATCGGAATCGAACACGCCGTACGCCGTCTCGCTCGGCACGCTCACGTCCGCAGCCGTTTCGACCGCGACCAACCACATCTGCCTTGATCTCGACACCAACGCCTCCGGCGGCGCGCTGGTGACCGTGCAGGGCAGTGGGTCGGCCGATGCGCTCGAATCCTCGGCCAGCGGCGATACGATCGGCACGACCTACACCGCAGGTGCGGGCGGCGTGACCGATCTCGTGGCCGGCACGGAAGGGTACGGACTGTGCGTCACCGCGACGAACGTCGTCACCGGTTCCGCCACCGCGGTCGCGCCGTATAACGGCGATTGCACCTCGAACGGCGGCAACCGCGTCGGAGGCGTCGACTCCGCAGCCGCCCAGTTCATCGTTACGACGAACGCGGCAGCACTCGACGGCACGGCGAACAACACGGCCGACATCTTGGTGAAAGCGGCGATCTCCGCCATCACCTCGGCCGCGAACGACTACGTCGACGTGCTCACGTTCATCGCGACCGGCACGTTCTAAGCGCGCGAAACCATCGCGTGCGTGCCCCAGCTCTCCGGTCTCTTCCGGAGGGCGCGGGGCTCCGCCGCATGCGCCGGCATGCTGCGAAGTCCCGAAAGGGGAATAACTACTACCTATGCTGAAAAAAACGCTCCTCACCGCGCTGTTCGCGACGATCGCCGTCTTCGGCGTCGCCGCTCGTTCCGCGCGCGCCATGACGATCTCGCCCCCGGACTTCAACCTGACAGCGAGTCCCGGTGACGTGATCGAAGACGTGCTTCACGTCTATAACGAGGATCCCTACGCCATCACGCTGAAGCCGAGCTTGCTCAACTTCACGTTCAGGCCGGGTGATGAGACCACAGGCTCGCCAGAGTTCTATCCCGCCGGCGAATCGCGCAACGGGCACGAGCTCGCCGAGTGGATCACGCTCAAAGACGATGCGCCATTCACAATCAGTCCCGGCGAGCGCGTGAACATTCCGTTTACGCTGGCGATCCCGCTCGACGCCCAGCCGGGCGGGCACTTCGGAGCGATTCACGTCGGGACGCTGCAAGAGGAACAGCAGCTCGAAGGCGCCAAGGTTGGCGTCCTGGCGGCAACGTCCGCGCTCATCTTCGTCCGCGTCAACGGAGAAACGCGCGACGACCTCGCGATCGAAAGCTTCTTCTCGAGCAGCCGGTACTACGCGCGGCTTCCTGCAGACTTCACGATCCGCGTCTCCAACGGCGGTACGACGCACCTGATCCCGGTCGGCAACATCTTCATTACCGACGCGTTCGGCCGCCAAGTCGCGTCGCTTGAAGTGAACGGCGACGACAAGCGCCGCGTCCTTCCGGGAGCCACCCGTCGATTCGAAAAAACCTGGGTAAAAAAGAATCTTCCAAAGTCCGTGCCCGAATACGTTCAGCAGTGGCAAAACTTCGCCTTCGGCCGCTACTCCGCCGCGCTGGTCATGAACTACGGAGATTCTGGCGAGCAGAAGCTGCTCTCAGCCACCACGACCTTCTGGGTTGTTCCGTGGATGGTGATTGCGAGCATCCTTGTCGGACTGATCGTACTCGCGCTCCTCTTGCGCCTCCTGCTGAATCGGTACGAACGCCGCGTCATCAGCCGCTATGAATCTCGAAAACGTCAGGGAACATCCTAACGCTATGAAACGTCTCCGCTCCGCCATTATCGCCCTCTCCGCCAGCGCCGCGCTTCTCCTGCCCGGCACGGCTTCGGCGTTGACGTACTCGCCGCCGACGTTCGACCTCGTGGCGAAACCCGGGCAGGTCGTGCAAGAAACGCTTCACCTGCGCAACGAATCTCCGACGCCCGTTACGCTCACGGCCAGCACGGCGAACTTTGCCGGAAAGGCCGACGACGATGCGCTCGGCATTCCCGACTTCTACCCCGCGGAAGAAGTGCGTGATGGTCGAGGACTCGCTCCGTGGATTTCATTCCCGAAACGCGAGCTGACGCTCTTGGCGGGCGAACGCGCCGAACTCGCGTTCACAGTCGCCGTTCCGAAAAACGCCGGGCCCGGAAGTTACTTCGGCGCGGTCGTGCTTGCCACCGCGGCGGGCGAGACGGCAGAAAACGTCGGCGTGACCGGAAGCGCCGCCGCGCTCGTGCTTCTCAGGGTTGAGGGCGACGTCATCGAAAACCTGCGCCTCAACAGTTTCTCCGCGCCGCTCCTGTCTTCGAGCCTTCCCGTGCGGTTCGAAGCGAGCGTCATGAACGGGGGCACGGTCCACCTGAGGCCGTATGGCGAGGTGACCGTAAAGAATGCCCTTGGACGCGAAGTCGCGACCCTCGCGATGAACCGCCTCGAATATAAAAGCGTTCTACCGGGCATGGCACGCCGCTACGCCACCACATGGCAGCGGAAGAATGTCGGGGATGACGCTTCGCTTCTTGCTCGCCAATGGCAAAACTTCGCCTTTGGACGGTATACGGCCGAGATGAAGCTGCGCTACGGCCAAGACGAGCGCCTCATGATCGCGTCCACCAGCTTCTGGGTCATCCCTTGGCTCACGCTGCTCATCCTCCTCGGAGGCGTTTCCGCCTTGTTCTGGGGGCTGCGCTCCCTGCTCAGGTGGTACGCGGACCGCGTCATACGCCGGCACGAAAAAGGCACTTGAACGTCGTCATCGGATCAGGCCCCTTCTCCTTATAAGGAGGAGGCGCCGAATCCGGGAACGACCCTGAAAGATCGTGTGGCCACACGATCGGGGGAAGATCCTGGGAAGACATCCCGTCGCCAAGAACGGGGGCGGTTTGATGTAAACAAAAATAAATCACCCCGTAGTTACCCGTTCATTGTATGTTCTTTTCTGGTTCGCCGACCCCGCGCCCTCAACAGAGGCACGAGGCACCCGCTCCCGTTGAGCAGGAGGGCTGCTACTTCGTCGACTTTGGCAACGTCTTTGCCGAAGAGATGCAGAAGCTTCTCCAACTGCGTCAGCAGGGGATGATGTGCGAAATCGTGTTCTGGCAGGACATGGGATACGGCTTCTAATCCCCGCTAGCCGCATTGCGGCCGCGGGCAACTCAGGGGGCCCTCCTGAACGAAAATTCCGGAGGGCCCCACCCCTTCGTTCTTCTGCTCGGAGTTTTGTTGTGCATATCTCCGAACAGCAACTCGCGTTTTGTGCTATATTGTAAGGCGAACACATCGACCTTAATTTTTTCGTATTTAGGCTATGTCAGAGCACTCGCCCGTCTTTGGAGGAGGCGCGGACGACACGCTGGTGACTCCCGCCGAAGGGCGGAAGCTCGCGGCGTTCGCTGATGCTGTCGCGCGTTGGACGATCTACGTTTCGCTCGCTTTGATCCCGCTGTTTTACTTCCCGGGGCTCGGCGACGTGCTCGAATTGCCGAAACAGACTGCTTTGATTTTGGTGACGGTCGTTGCTGTCCTCGCTTGGCTCGGCAAGATGCTGGTGACGCGCCGCCTCGAGGTGCGCGGGTCGATCATGAACCTGTTGGTCGGCGTGTACGTGCTCATGTACGTCGGCGCCGTCTGGTTCTCAAAGAGCCGCTATATCAGCATCGTCGGCGACTTTGGACAGGAAAAATCGGGTCTTGTAACCGTTTTTTGCTTCGCGCTCCTGTATTTTGTCGCGAACAACGTGTTGCGAGACGCGAAAGACGTCAAAAAAGCGCTTGATTGGGTGATGCTCGGCGCGCTTCTTATCCTCGTTCAAGCACTTGCCCAAGCCTTTGGTCTGAAGCTCCTGCCAGGCGCCTCCGGAGGCAATGCCGCCTTCAATACGGTCGGCACGACCAATGCGGTCGGTGTCTACGCCGCCATGGCGATGGCGCTTGTCATGGGCCGCATGCTCATGCCCTCCAAGAAGGAAAGCCTCTCCATCGTCCGCAAGGTCTTGATGTGCGCCATCTTGGCGATGGGAGCCGTCTACATTGCCGCCCTGCAATTCTGGGCGCTCTGGCTCATGCTGATCATCGGCTGTGCCGTGCTTGTGGCCTACGGCATGCTCAAGACCGATCGCGATCTTCGCATCACCATGCTGGCTATCCCGATGGCCGCGATGGTCATCGGCGCCCTGTTCATCTTCATCCGCTTCCCGTTCAGTCTGGGTCTTCCGGCGGAAGTGATGCCGTCCTTGAGCGCCAGTTGGAACATTTCCAGAGAAGCGCTCGCAAGTCAGCCGCTCTTCGGCTCAGGCCCGGGCACGTTCCTCTACGACTACACGCAGTTCCGCTCGAAGGATCTGAACGCCACTGATTTCTGGAGCGTTCAGTTCGATCGCTCGACCTCCCGCATCCTGACGATGCTCGCTACGCTCGGCATCCTCGGCCTGGCATCCTTCCTGGTCATGGCCGGGTTCCTGATGGCGTATACCAAGCTGAAGCTTTGGCGAGGCCACGATGAATGGCTGGTGACGCTCGCGGTCTTCTCGGCGTGGGTCACGCTTCTCTTCGGCAAAGTGTTCTACTCTTCGAACATGACGCTTGAGTTCGCGTTCTGGATGCTGACTGCTATGCTTGTTTCCCAGCAGTGGCACGGCCGTTTCGAAGCGCGTTTCGACCAATCGCCGCGCGCGGCTCTCGGCCTTTCGTTCATGTTCATCGTCGCCGTGATCTTCTCGATCGCGGGCGTCTATCTCCAGGGCCAGCGCCTTGTCGCCGCATCCTACTACCAGCGCGGCATCACGACGGATGTAACGACCAAAGAAGGTGCTGATGCCGCGGCGCAGCAGCTCTTGCGCGCCACGCAACTGAACGGCCGCAACGACCTGTACTTCCGTGCGCTGTCTCAGGCGCTCGCGGTACAGGCCAACCGCATTGCCGCCGAAGCTGGTGCGAATCCCACGGATGACCAGGCGCGCCAGGTGACGATCCTTGCAGCCAACGCCGTAAACGCCGGCCGCCGTGCGACGGACCTGAACCCGTCGAACGTTCAGACGTGGTCTTCTCTCGCCGGCATGTATCGCGACCTCGGACCCGCCGTCGATGGCGCCATCGAAGCGGCTCGCGACGCGTACATGAGAGCGAACGAGCTTGAGCCGAATAATCCGATCTACCTGACGGAACTCGCGAAGATCGAATTGACGGTCGCGGAAGACGCGCGCCAGAAGCTTGGCACCGGCAAGGATATGCAGCCCGAGCAGAAGGCCGCGTACGAAAAGACGATCAAGGAAGCGCAGCAGAAGGCTCGCGAAGCTCTTGAGAAAGCGCTTTCTCTCAAGCAGGACTACGCAGCCGCGAATTACTGGATGGCGATTCTCCTCCAGTCCGAGGGCAAGGCGGATGAAGCGGCTTCGAGACTGGAGTCGGTGCGCAACGCCAGTCCGAATGACCTCGGTGTCGGCTTCCAGCTCGCCATCCTGTACTACCAGAACAAGCAGGTGGACAAGGCGATCGCTGAACTCAAGCGCGTCATCGCACTTGAGGCTCAGTACTCGAATGCCCGCTGGTACTTGGCCGCCATGCTTGAGGAAAAGGGCGACATCGATGGCGCCATCGTCCAGATCGAGGAAGTGCTGAAGGCGAATCCGAATAACGCCGACGTTCAGCAGAGACTCGCTGGTCTCAAGGCGAAAAAGTCCGGAGCGACCGCACCCGAAGAGGAGGGGCTCCCGGATCCGGTTGAGCCGCCGCAAGCGCCGTAAAAGAAAAGACACCCCGGCACCGATGGTGCGGGGGTGTTTTGATCGTTCAGAGCGCGCCGAGCCGTTTTCGGTATTTCCGCAGGCGGCGTCGTTGATGCTCGCGCATCAGGATCTCGAATGGAAGGAGCGGGACAGTTTCGGGAAGCGGCAAGATCCGCAGCGCCGTTTTGAGATAGACGTGTTCTCCGACCGGGCGCCATGCCGGATGGCGCTCCCTCTCTTGCTGATAGTGCTCGCGCAGCCATGCAAGCAGCACCGCCAGAAGCTCCTTTTTACGCAACTTGCTCGGCGGCCGCTTGAATGCGCATGCGGCGAAGTACGACGTGTCGGGAGAAATCTGTGTCGCCGTTTCGAGCGGAGCACGCCCCTCATCAGGGATGCATCGGGGCAGTAATTTCCCGCGCGTGATGGCTTCAAGAATCGCTGCGTGACGAGAACGCCCTTCGGAAACGCCGCCGGCATCGAGGGTCCGCCAGAGCGCGAGTAGGATGGCGTCGACCGTCTCGGCTGCGGGGCTGCTCATTCGCGCCGGAGTTTCTTGAAAACTTCCTCCAGGTGCGTCGGGAAGGACCAGAGCAGGAGCACGCAATTGCGGCAGCAAAGCACTTTCCGCTCATGCGGGTCTTCGTCGCCCGGATAGCGGCGCACGGAGTGCCCGTCGGAGAACGTGAACTCGGATACCTCTTCCGAGCACTGCGGACAATGCGTTGGTTGCGTTTCCGGGGCGGAAAACCGCTCCACTTGCTTGCGAAGCAGTGCGTCGAGACTGCCGCTGATGGCCGACTCGTACCACAGTCCACAGGTGGAGCAGACGAGATGGTGGAGCGACGGGGCTGGCGCTGGTCCTCCGCCAATGCGCGGATTGCAGTTGTGCTGACCCTGGAACCGAGCGGCAAGTCGTCCGCATCCGCCGCAGGCACCGCACCGCTCACCCGGCTTCCGGCCGTACGTTTTTTCGGGCATCAAACATTCCTCCTGAAGCGAGTGTAGGCACCGGAAGCGCGAGCGTCAACGGGGGTCTTGATCGATTTTAGGGGAAATGGTATGTTTCCCCCTGTTCCGGGCCGTTAGCTCAGTTGGTAGAGCGCTTCCATGGCATGGAAGAGGTCAAGAGTTCGAATCTCTTACGGTCCACCATCGCGAAAAGCCGCCTCATCGGGCGGCTTTTGCGTTGGGTTGACGCCTCCTTCATATTGCGACACCGTAGCGGTACGGAAAGTGAGGAGTATCATGCCCCGCGAACGTTGCCTGCTTCTGCAATCTCAGAACCGGGAGAACGCTGATGGATATTAGATTCACCAACGAGTTGCATCCGTCGCGCCACGACGAGTTGGTCGACTACCTGCGCGGCCCGAGGCTTGGGATGCCCAAGCGGCACTATCCGGACTACGACGATTGGCTGGGGCGCGTGCATGCCGAACTCGGCAAGCAGCAGAAACGCGCGATCGTCGCGCTCGACGGCGGCAACGTCGTCGGCGCGGTCGTCTACCAGCGCCACAAGCAGCAGTCCGACGTGCTCGAGATCCGGAACGTGACGGTGCGTCCCGACATGCGCGGCCGCTACGTCGCGAGCTTCCTGGTACGCAATCTCGAGATCGAAGGCCTGCGCGATTTCCCCGGCGTGACGCGCATTCTCTGCGACGCCAAACGAGAGAACCGCGAGATCCGCTTGTTCCTCCTGCAGCACCGCTATGTCGTTGCTGGCGCGCTCGATCTCTACGGGCTTGGCGCCGGGGAAGACCTCGTCTTCTCCAAGTCGCTCCTCGTCCGCGCCTGACCGTGCCCTGACGCTTTACGCGCTGGGGCCTTTTTGTTAGCCTGCGTGGCATGAAACTGCTCGTCATCGCCAATCCGAACGTCTACGAAAACCGCCGGATGCGCCTCGAAGGCCGCAAGCTCGGGCACTCCGTTTCCGTGCGGCGTTTTCGCGAGATTGATTTTGATTTGCGCGGCGATCGCACGAGGGTATTGATCGGCGGCAGGCCGCTCGACGCGCAGTATGATGCGATTTATTTTCGGCACTTCCCGCCATCCCTCATTCCGGAAGCGTTGCTCCTGGCCGCCTGGGCCAAAACGCGCGGCATCTACGTCTTCGAACCGTCGATGGCCGACGGCAGCTTCGTTCGCAGTAAAATTTATGACTACTGGAAGCTGCTCGACGCCGGTCTGCCGATCCCGAAGAGCATCCAAACCCTGAAGCTGGATCGATCCGCCAAGTATCTGAAAAGTTTTTCCTGGCCGATCGTGGCCAAAGGCATCCACGGCAGCCGCGGCAAGTACGTCTACCTCCTGGAGAAGCCGAAGGAGGCCAAGAAGTATCTTTCGGACGCGCTCGTCGGTTTTTTCACCTTTCAGGAATACCTGGAGATCGAAGCCGAGTACCGTATCGTCGTGATCGGCGGCAAAGCCGTCGGCGCGATGCGGAAGTTTTCGCCGGAAGGGGACTTCCGCCATAACGTCGCGGTCGGCGCATCGGGCGAAAAGGCCGTGGTGCCCGCCGCCTGGAACCGCATCGCCGAGAAAGCCGTAAAAACGCTCGGCTACGGCCTCTCGGGGGTCGATCTTGCCATCGTGGGCAAAAAGCCGTATCTTCTTGAGGTTAATCGCACGCCCGCCTTCGCCGAATTCGAAAAGGTGACGGGCGCGAACGTTGCTAAACTCTTCATCCAGCATGTCGCTCAAAATCGGCATCGTCGGACTGCCAAACGTCGGTAAGTCCACGCTGTTCTCCGCCATCACCAAAAAGCAGGTCGACTGCGCCAACTACCCGTTCTGCACCATCGAGCCGAACGTGGGCGTCGTTGCCGTTCCCGACGAGCGCCTGGAAGCGCTCTCCAAGGCTTCCGGCTCCGCCAAAATCATCCCGGCCATCATCGAGTTCGTCGACATCGCCGGCCTGGTTAAAGGCGCTTCGAAGGGCGAAGGGCTTGGTAACAAGTTCCTGAGCAACATCCGCGAAGTCGACGCGATCGCGCATGTCGCGCGCTGCTTCGAAAACAAGGACGTGACGCACGTGCACGACAAAGTCGATCCCAAAGCCGACATTGAAGTCATCAACCTCGAGCTCATCTACGCCGACCTTTCGACCGTCGAAAAGCGCATCGAAGGCGTCCGCCGCGCGCAAAAAGGCGGCAAGGATCGCGAGAACGAGATTCTCCTCACGGCGCTGGAAAAAGCCTTCGCGACGCTTTCATTGGGCAAGCTCGCCAAGGAAACCGAATTCACCGAAGACGAGGCGCTGGCAATGAAGGAGTCGCAGCTCATGACGATGAAGCCGATGCTCTACGTCCTGAACGTCGACGAAACGCAGCTCGCCGCCAACTTCAAGCTTGATTTCTTGAAGCCGGACGAGCAACTGCCGATTTCGGTCAAAATCGAATCGGAGATCGCCACGCTTTCCCCGGAAGAAGCCAAGGAGTTCATGTCGACCTACGGCATGACGGAATCCGGCCTCGACCGCCTGATCAAAGCCGCCTTCAACCTTCTCGGTCTTCAGACGTTCCTCACCTCCGGCGAGGTCGAAACGCGCGCCTGGACGATCCAAAAAGGAACGAAAGCTCCGCAAGCCGCGGGCGTGATCCACACGGACTTCGAAAAGAACTTCATCCGCGCCGAAATTCTGAACTGGAAAGACTTCGTTGAACTCGGCGAAGCGGGCGCGCGTGAAAAGGGAAAGCTCCGCACCGAAGGCAAAGACTACGTCATGCAGGACGGCGACGTGGTGCACTTCCGGATCGGACAGTAGGAATGTTTGAGAAAAATAATAACCCGGTCGTTCCCGTGTTGGGACGGCCGGGTTTTAGGGACGCGGCTGCGGAGCGAGCTTGAGGTTCGAGATCTGCGGGTCGGAGGCGAACCAGTCGCCCATCCAGCGCCGCATCATGTGCCGCGCGAAGTGGATGAACTCCCGCTCGACGGCCTTGAGATCGTCCTTGTTCTCGACCCGCATCCTGCTCGGATCGTGCCGCAGCAGGTACTCGAGGTTCGCGTGGTCGAAGCCGGGGAAGCCGTAGAGCGTGTAGCGCTCGGTGAGGTCCATGCAGGCGTCCTCGAGGGACATGTCCGAGCAGCGGATCAGCTCGCGCACGAGGTTCACGATCGTGCCGTCCTCGTACATGCGCTTGATGAGCGTCTCGTCGATCTCGTTGACCGTGCAGTCGCGCAGCGCCAGGTAGTGGAGGCTGCTCGGCTTGCCGGTGAACAGGTAGCGTCCGCCGAGCGTTGGGTACCAGCCGGTGCCGCCCTGACGCGCGTACGACGTGCGATCTTCGCGCGACTCGCCGAGGTGGCGGACGACGTCGATCTGGCCGTCGACGAGCACGTAGAGCTTCTGCACCTTCTGGCCGGGCGTGATGATTGCGGCTCCCGCCGCGTACGTCTTCCGCCCACTCGTGGCGTCCGTGGATGCGGTCGGGAGATCGAGGTACGTCGAGTCGATGTCGCTGTAGGATCCGCTCATGGATGGCTCCTTGGTTGAACCAGGCTCGTAGGCGAAGGCCCGCGAGCCAAGAGGGTGGGATGTGACAGGAACAGTGCGCCGGCCCAAGGCCGACGATTCGTGACCTTATACGAAAAAAGGCTTTTTGTCAAGCCTTTTATCCGTTTAGGAGGGGTTGAAGCGGAAGCGGAAAATATCGCGTCCCACTTTTTGGTCCGGGCGCTTGTACAGCAGGCCCGTGGTGCTTTTGAGGTTCAACGCCATGACGGCGGCGGACGGCAGGAGGCCCTCCGCGCGGAAGCCGTAATCTTCGAGCTCGCGCAGGATGTTTACGTGCTTGTTGCCGAAAACAGGGAAGACAAAGACGACCTTCGCGCCCGGTTTCAATACTTTCGAAAAAGCGTCGAAGGCGCGGCGGTACAAGCCCATGAGTTCGAGATACTCGAAATGGATTTTTTGATCGGACTCGCCGCCGCGGAGCGGGGGGCCGAGATACGGTTCGGAAACGATGGCGCCGATCGAGGCCTTCGGAAGCTTTTCAGGAAGATGTTTCACGTCCGACAAGAAGACGTTCGTCTCGGCGCGCAGTTTGCGCTGTGACAGGATCCATTCGAGGTTCTTGATCGTGTCGGCGACGGCGCGCTCGCTGATGTCGGAGCCGCTCAGTTTCTTGTAGCCGAGCGTCGCGGCTTCGGTCAGGATCGTGCCGGAACCGCAAAAGGCGTCATGAAGCGGTTCGTCTTTCGAAGCGCTCGCGAGATTGACCATCATGCGCGCCAGCTTCGGCGGAAGCATGCCGCTCTTGGCGTCGGCGGCCGGGCGGCCGAAATCGCGCTCGGAAAAATCCTCGAACGCCTGGACGGCGATCGTGCGGGCGATGCGCGCCGCGCCCTGGCCGATCAACAGCATCAGTTCGCCGCCCTTGGCGAGCAGGCGGTTCTTGTCGACTTGCACGGACGTGAGCGCTGGCTGGTCGTTCAGAACGACGCGGATCGAGCGACCGTTTTCTTTGAGGCGCTTTTTCAGCGTGAGCGAGAGCGGCTTGAGGCCGTATTCGAGCGATTTGTAGTTTTTGCTCGGGATGGCTTCGGTCGAATAGAGGCTCAGGCCGAAATCGAGCGATGTTTCGCTGCCCATGCCGTTCAGGACGTTGAACAGGTCGTCCTCAAGGCTCCTTTCGCTCGCGCCAAGCACTTCCGCCATTTTGATCGAGCCGCCGAGCGTATGGAAAAACGCCGCATCGAGCGGCTTTTCCGTCTCGGCGACCAGAATGGCGGGGGAGTAGACCGCGTTTTTCGGATCGAAACCGACATCGGCCGCTTTGAGCGCGGCGATGAGTTCTGCGGTCGAAAGCCCAGGTTCGCGTCCGAGGACGAAAGCGTACTTCATATGACGTCTTACTATAGATGATAACAGGCTCCGCGTCAATCGGGCAGGGCAAAAGAAAAACCCCGCGCATGCGGGGTCACGAGTTGGGGTTGGCGCGACCGTACTTGTAGAAGCTGTCGAGCTTGAGGAACACGTCGTCCCCCTGCCGCACGCCGAAGTAGAGGTGCCAGCCGCCCCGATCGAGATCGCGGATGAGGACCTCGAAGACGAGGCCGTCGGACTCCAGCGTGTAGCCGGAGAGCATGTCCGCCGGATTGCTCTGGCGCGGCATGCCGATGCGCTCGGCCGTCGGGGCCAGTGCCTCGGGCGGCAGCCGCTTCGCGAGGGCGTGCGTCGACCCGTCCGCAAACCAGGCTCCGGGAGCGAAGAACAAGTTGACCAATGTGGCAATCGCCGCCTCGCGCGGCAGCTCGAGAAGGTACGCTCTGATCATCTGCATCGACAGTCCTCCGCGTCGTTGATGGGGTTGTTATAAGGAAAAAAAGGCAACATGTCAACCGTATCTTGACAATCAGCCCGAAATAGCACATCTTCCGCACAGGAGGAATCGATGTTCGGAAGCAAAAAGTTGGAAAAGAGCGAGCTCGGCCGCCGACTCGCTGCGTTCTCCGGTACGGAGAAGGATCAGCAGGACTGGGAATCGTGGCTGACGGCCAAGGCGCACGGCAAGGAGCGCATCTGGCACGAGTTCAAGGAGTTGATGACGAGCGATGCAAGGCAGTCGATCAAGGTCCGAGTGCTGACGGCCATGCTCTGTTGGGACGCCGAGCTCGACCCTTTCGGGGGCCGTGGGCGCACGGAGTTCCGCGATTCGTCACTCTACGGGAGCCGTGTCGACTCTGGAATCATGTCGAAGGTGCCTGATCCGGCTGCGGTCATCGTGCGCTTCTGTCTGGAAGCCATTGATGCGGGCGCAACGGCGCCGGAGTACGCGCGAGATCAGTACAACAGCTGTGTTCCCCATCTTCTTGCCATCGTCACGGACGAGGCCCTTAGCGAGGGGTTGTTCGAACGGTTCCGTCTGCTCGATGGCTGCGCGCCATACCTGGGCACGGAAGAAGCCTCCGGTTTCAACACCTTCGATCAATCCCTTTACACGAAGGGGCTTTCCGAAGGTTGGCAGCGGCGCATCGATATGCGCATGCGTGGACATGTCGAGGCGGAGCTGACTGGCCGGTCGAAGCCGCGTGCAGAGCACGAGGCGGCCGACAGCTGGTACGCCCGCAGCGTCCTTCAGTGCATGCACGGGAATCTCGTACGCCCGCTGGATCTCTTCGAAGACCAGCTCCGCTTCATCGCTTCGTGGAGGCGTTGGAGCCCGAACGTCCTTTCTGCCGTGCGGATGCCTCTCGACCGTATCTTCCTGCATCTTCGCGAGCGGGGAGGTCCCGGCAGCGTCTGCCACGCCGTCATCCGGCGCGTGGTTCTGGAGGGCTCAGCGGACGCTCGCTACGCCATCCGATCGAGCGCCGATCTCGAGCTCGCCAGGCGCTGGCTCGAGCTCTACGGCCCATCCGATCCTGAACTGCTCGAACACCTCCGCTTCCTGATCGCCGCTTCCGCGTCGAGGATCGACGCGCAAAGTCGTGTCGAGGAGGAGGCCAAGAGCAAGGAATCCGCTGCAGAGGCCGCACTTCGTTAAAACCGACCGAACAGGTCGGCCTTTTCTTTTTCCAGGGTTGACGTGCGTGCTTTTTTCTGGTACTTTCCCCGGTCAACGACAGCCATTCAGGAGGAGAGACATGGCCGAACTTGATGCGATCCTTCAGCCTGAGGAATTCCGCCCAGATGGCGCGGTTGCCGCATGGGCCTTCTTCCCGCGCCTGCGCTTGTTGCTCGGATGGGGAGACGGCTTGTGGGAAGCGCTGGGCGATCAAATGACGGCGATTCGCACGCTGTTCTGCTTCGCCTGCCACGCGCCGCCGCCGGTGTTGGAGATCGGCAGCTTCATCGCCTGGCTCGAAGCCTACGATGCGGAGCGGCCGCCGATGCCGTTCTATGCGCGGATGCTCGGCGCGGCGTCTTGCCAGTACCTGTACGCCAACGACATCTGTACGTCGTTTGCCGGGCCGGCCGATCACGCGCATCAGGGCTACGGGTCCAACCACCCGATCGAGGCCAACGCGAACTTTCGCGTCGCGCACGGCGCGCACGACGACGGCCGGCTCTGGCTCAGCATCGAAAAGCGTTTCAAGACGCTCAAGCCCGAGTTCGTGGCCAAGATGGCCGAGCTCGATCTGCCGCACGAACACGGAACCGGCAAGCGCTCGCAGGCGAAACCCGCCAACGAGAAACGCACGCGCAGACAGAGGAATCCGGACGAGCAGGCTTTTGCTTTGCACCTGACCGAGCTCAAGAAGAACCATGTTGTGCTACGGGTTCCCGAGCTGCTGCTCGACGCGTCAACGCGACCGCCGCGTTTCCTCGTGCAGATGGCGGAACTCGAGCGAGTTCGTATGGAAGCCGTCGCGCGCGGCAAGAACGATAACAACGGCTTGCCGTACCAGCCCTACTCGGATGAAGAGCTCCTCCTTGCGACCTGTCATGCGGTCGCAAGCGCCGAAGCGACCGACCTGACGTTCGTCTATGCTTGGAGCCCGGTCTGCCAATTCGACGATCGCGGCCTCACGATGCTCTGACGACCCTCTCCCGGGGGTCGTCTTTTCTTCTCCCGGGTCTTGCGCGATTTTTGGGTCTATGATATCGTCCGGTTGCTTACAACTGGGCGAAAGCCCTGATAATACAAGCCTTTCCATCGGAACCAGCCCATGTTCCGGGAAATTCTATTAATCTAAGGTACATGTCCCGCTACGAACTCCTCTACATCATCCCGGCGACCTACGCCGAGACGGAGCTCCAGCCGGTGATCGACGCCATTACGAAGGCGCTGACCGGTCTGGGCGTCACCATCTCCCGCAACGAGATGGTCGGTAAGATCAAGTTGACCTACCCGGTCGACCACGTCCGCTACGGCTACTACGTCCTGGTCGACATGGACCTCGAGGCGCCGAAAGTCGCGGCGCTCAACGAGCTCATGCGCCTGCACACCGACGTGCTGCGCCACAGCCTGATGCTCAAGGACCCGAAGGCCAAGCCGGTCTTCAAGCTGAACGCCATGGAAGAGATCGACCGCGAGGCTCCGCGCCGCAGCGATTCCGCCGAGCGCGCCACCCGCGAGCGCCAGGGCGCTGCCGCTCCGAAGGCGGCTGAAAAGAAAGTCGAAGTCAACATGGACGAAGTCGAGAAGAACATCGACAAGATTCTCGAAGGTAAAATCGTCTAAACGACTATGAACCTCAACCGCGCGCAACTGATCGGCAACCTTACGCGTGACCCGGAAACCCGGACCACGCCGAACGGCCAGACCGTTTCCTCTTTCGGAGTCGCGACCTCCAGCCAATGGAAGGACGCCTCGGGCCAGAAGCAGGAACGCGTCGAATTCCACAATATCGTCGCCTGGGGCAAGCTGGCCGAAATCTGCCAGCAATTCCTCGGCAAAGGCCGCAAGGTCTTCGTGGAAGGACGCTTGCAGACGCGCGAATGGCAGGGCAACGATGGTACGAAGAAGAGCCGCACGGAAATCGTCGCTGAAAACATGATCATGCTCGACAAGGCGCCGCAAGGCTCCGCACCGCGCATGGTGAGCGAGATGCCCGCAACGACTCCTGCTCCGGCCGCCCCGCCCGTTGAGGAAGAAATCAAAGTCGAAGACATCCCTTTCTAATATGCCTCCCCAGAAGAAAACCCCATTGGGACAGGAACGGCACTGCTTCTTCTGCGTGAACCAAATCGACGTCATCGATTACAAGGACACGCAGATGCTTCGCCGCTTCACCTCCTCCTACGCCAAAATCGTTCCGCGCCGCCGATCCGGCGTCTGCGGCTGGCACCAGCGCAAGCTGGCCAACGCCATCAAGAAAGCCCGCGTCCTTGCCTTGATGCCGTTCGTCATCAAGTAAGACGTGCGAAATCCCGACGCCAAACGTCGGGATTTCCGTATCTATGGAACCACGCTGGAAACAGTTGAAGAACGATGCGCAGCTTCGGAAGAATCTCGAACTGCGCGCCAAGACGATCGCGGCCGTCCGCGCTTTTTTCGACGCGCGCGGCTATCTTGAAGTCGAGACGCCGCTCGTCGTCGCCAAGCCCGGCATGGAACCGCACCTCGAGCCGTTCCAGACGACGGTCCGCGATCCCTTCGGCAATGCTTCCGAGGCTTTTCTCATCACGTCGCCCGAGTACGCGATGAAGAAATTGCTCGTCGCCGGCTTTCCGAAAATCTATCAGCTCGCCAAGTGCTTCCGGAACGGCGAGGCCTTCGAAGGCCGCCATAACCCCGAGTTCACGATGCTTGAGTGGTACCGGACGGAAACCGACTACCGCGGCATCATGGATGAAACGGAAGCGTTGGTGAAAGAAACGGCGGAGCGCGTTCTCGGCACAAAGGTGTTGTCGTGGCGCGGCGAAACGCTCGATCTTGGACAGCCGTGGGAGCGTCTGACAGTCGCGGAAGCGATGCGACGCCACGCCGACGTGGATCTTGATGCGGCGCTTTCCGACAAAAAAATCTTGCTTGATGTCGCGGCCCGTCTTGGCCACGCGCTGCCTGCCGAAACCGCATGGGACGACGCGTTTTTCAGCGTCTTCCTGAACGCCGTCGAACCGCAGCTTGGTAAAAAGGTTCCGACATTCCTGTACGACTATCCTGTCTCGATGGCCGCGCTTTCGAAACCTTCAGCACGCGACCCTCGCTATGCCGAACGTTTCGAGCTCTATATCGGCGGACTGGAACTGGCCAATGCGTTCACCGAGCTGACGGATGCGAAAGAGCAGCGCAAGCGGTTGGAGGAGGAACGCGCGCTGCGCCAACAGCTCGGCCGCATCGACTATGCGCCCGACGAGGATTTTCTCGCCGCCCTGGAAGCGGGCATGCCCGCATCCGGCGGCATCGCGCTCGGCATTGATCGGCTCGTCATGCTGCTGGCGGGGGAGGAGGATATCCGCCGCGTGCTCGCGTTTCCGGCGGGCGTCATGTTTCAAGATAAAAAGGCTTGAAACAAGGAAGAATGTCACGGAATCGCGCAGAACAGCACCTTCTCTCACCTGAAATGCGCTCTGTCTTGTCAAGATTCAACCCGGCGGCTACACTTGCCGGGAAGTAAACAACCGCTATGCCCTCCGTCAACGAAATCAACAAAGAGTCTGTCGTGATGTACAAGGACGAGCCCCATATCGTCGTCGAGTTTCAGCATGTGAACCCCGGCAAGGGCGGCTCGTTCGTCCGCACGCGCCTCAAGAACGCGCGCACCGGCAAAGTCTTTGAAAACACCTACAAGGCGGCGGAGTCGGTCGAATTCGTTGATCTCGAGCGCCGCAACCTCCAGTACACGTACAACGACGGCAAGAACTGGTTCTTCATGGACCAGGCGAGCTTCGAGGAGATCTTCATTCCGAAGGAAGTCCTCGCCGAAAAGGCGAACTACCTGAAGGAAGGCCAAGAAATCCAGGGCTTCTTCTACGAAGGCGAGTGCCTGAACGTCGTCTTGCCGAAGAAGATGGTGCTGAAGGTGACGGAAGCGTTCGACGCCGTGAAAGGCGACTCGTCCGGCAACATCACCAAGGAAGTCACGCTTGAAACCGGCTACAAGATCAAAGTCCCGATCTTCATCAAGGAAGGCGATCTCCTCTCGATCAACACGGACACGGGCGAATACGTCGAGCGCGCCAACCAATAGACAGCCCAAGAAAATCTGCTACGCTATAGGCAGATTTTCTTCTATAACGAAGCACCATGATTTCTGACGTTACGATCAACCTGTACGCAGTCGTCGTTGCCGCCGCCGCTAACATGGCGCTCGGCTCGTTGTGGTACGGCCCGTTGTTCGGCAAGGCTTGGATGAAAGGCATGGGCATGGATCCGAACATGCCGATGGACGACAAGAAAAAGAAAGAGGGCATGAAAGCGATGATGTGGATGGTGCCGCTCTCGCTGCTCACGGCCTATGTCCTCGCGCACTTCGTCGACTACACCGTTTCCGTTACCTGGTCGGAGGGCATGCAGGCGGGATTCTGGATCTGGCTCGGTTTCCAGCTCACCATGGTCATTCAAAGCGTGCTGTTTGAAGGCAAGAAGAAAGAGGTCGCCGTCATCAACGCGGCGTATCAGCTGGCCGGTCTCATGCTTATGGGCGGAATTCTCGCCGTTTGGGCCTGATGCGTTACGAACCCCTGCCAGTCGAATTGCTCAAGAAAAGACGGGGCCTGAGCGGCCTCGGTCTTATTTGCGTTGAAAAAATCAAGAAGGGCCAAACGATCGTCGAATACACGGGCAAGCGCGTCAGCGACGCAAAAGCGGATACGCTGAACAATCGATATATTTTTGAGGTGAAGAAAAACGTAAATATCGATGGTTCCACGCGCAAGAACCTCGCGCGCTACGTGAACCATTCCTGCAAGCCGAATTGCGATTACAGCATCAGGAAAAGCGGGCGGGTATTCTATTACGCCCTGAAAAACATCAAGGCGGGGGAGGAACTGACCGTTGATTACGGCAAGGATTACTTCGATCACTGGATTGCCCCCTATGGCTGCAGGTGCGGAGCGAAGAAGCACCGCCATCAACCAAAAAAGAAGACGTAACAAAAAAGCCCCCGACGCAGGTCGAGGGCTTTTTTGTTCAGGCTGCCGCAGCCTCTTCGACTTTCGCGCGATACTCTGCTTCCTCGACGGCCTCCGCCTCGTTGCCGGCGTTGACCGTTTTCATGACGAGCTCGCGTACGGCTTTCATGAGTTTCGGATTCTCTTTCAAGAAAGCCTTAGCCGTTTCGCGTCCGACGCCGAGTTTCTCGCCGTTGAACGTGTAGGAGTTCCCGCTCTTTTGAATGATGCCGTGGAGCACGCCGGTGTCGAGCGTATCGCCGGAGAGCGAGATGCCCTCGTTGTACATGATCTCGAACGAGGTGGTGCGGAACGGGGGAGCGACCTTGTTCTTTACGATCTTTACGTTGACCTGGTTGCCGATGACTTTGTCTTCCTTCTTCAGCTGGGCGGAGCGGCGCACTTCGATGCGCTGAGAGGCGTAAAACTTGAGGGCCGTGCCGCCGGTCGTCGTTTCCGGATTGCCGAAGACGACGCCGATCTTCATGCGGATCTGGTTGATGAAGATGACGCAGGTTTTCGTCTTGGAGACGATACCGGTCAGCTTGCGGAGCGCTTGCGACATGAGGCGCGCCTGGAGGCCCATGTGCGAATCGCCCATCTCGCCGTCGATTTCGGCCTTCGGTACGAGCGCGGCGACCGAGTCGACGACGATGACGTCGACGGCGCCGGAACGGACGAGGGTTTCAACGATGTCGAGCGCTTGCTCGCCGGTGTCCGGCTGCGAGATCAGCATGTCGTTGATCTTCACGCCGATTTTTTCGGCATACGCCGGATCGAGCGCGTGCTCGGCGTCGACGAAGGCGGCGAGACCGCCGATCTTCTGGACTTCGGCGATGATGTGCTGGGCGAGCGTCGTTTTACCCGAAGACTCCGGTCCGTAAATCTCGACGACGCGTCCGCGCGGGACGCCGCCGATACCGAGCGCCAAATCCAGAGACAGACAGCCTGTCGGGATCGAGGCGACCTGCATCTTCTTCGCGTCGCCAAGCCGCATGATCGAGCCCTCGCCGAACTTGCTGCGAATCTGATCGATCGCTTCTTCTGTTGCTTTGAACCGTTCGTCCACTACTGCCTTCGCCATACGTGCACGTTAGAAATGAATGCTTAGACATCTTACGCGTTGCGTCCTTTCATAACCAGAAACGCGATGTCAACATTGTAGATGAACAAAAGGCGAACACGACAAGTGCTCGCCTGGGGATATCTTATGGCTCGGCTTCCGTTCCGCTCGCGCTCCCTAGTTCTTTTGGCTCGTCGATCACGACTTTGATGAAAATTTCCTGTTCGCGCGAGTGCTTTTTCTTGGCGATGAGGCGCAAGGTCGAGACACCGGGTGGGAGATTCAGGACGTCCTTGAACGATCCGTCCGCTTCGATCGAGACGGGCTCGCCGTTCACCGCGAGATCGACCTCGCGCTCCGTCTGCCCTTCAAGGACGACGCGGCCCGTCGAGAAAACTTGGTCGTCGTGCGGCGAGTAGAGCGTGACGCTCGGCGGTTTCAGGATGCTGCGCACGGAAAAGGCGAAGTATCCGAGGATCCCGACGAAGGCGACGGCGATCAGGACGGATTTGAGCAGGATGGGAGAAGCGACCAGGGAGCGGCCTTCGACGTAGTTCACGGGGCGCTGCACGGCCAAGGCGCCCGCACCGGCTGAAACCTCTTTGAGGAGGCTTTCGGCTGCGGCTTCGGGATCGAGTCCGTAATGCGAAGCGAGCGCCCTCACGAATTTTTTCGTGTAGACGGCTTCCGGCAGCTTCTTCAGGTCGTTATTCTCGACCGCCGCGATGTATTTTTTGCTGACATGCGTGACGCGCTCGACGTCTTCGAGCGTTTCGCCGCGTTCTTCGCGCGCGGCGCGAAGGGCTTCGCCGATCGTGCGATCGTCGAGACTTTTTTCTTGAAATGCGACCATACCGGACTAGACTACACGATCCTCCGGCATCTCGCCATCGATGGATTCTTCGTCAGGTTCTTCTTCGACGCCGGCCGGGCGCGCCATCAGAATATCGCGCGGTTTTGCGCCGTCGCCGGGACCGATCACGCCTTTTTCTTCAAGCAAATCGAGAATGCGGGCCGCGCGCGCGTAGCCGATCTTCATGCGGCGCTGGAGGAATGAAGCCGATGCCTTGCCGGCGCGCACGACGATGTCCTGCGCTTCCTGGAGAAGGGGTTCGTCGTTGCCGCCGTCGTCGTTGAAGGCCACGCCGTTCGAGGTGTTGCCGAGCCGGTCGACGATCTCGTGCTGGTATTCCGGCGCGTCGAAGTTGCTCTTGATGAAGTCCGTGACTTTCTTGATCTCAAGATCGGAAATGTAGGTGCCTTGCAAGCGCTTCGGTTTCGAAAGTTCGGCGGAGGTGAAGAGCATGTCGCCGCGGCCGACGAGTTTCTCCGCGCCGAGCGAGTCGAGGATCGTGCGCGAGTCCGTGCCGGAAGCGACGGCAAAGGCGATGCGCGCGTTGAAGTTCGCTTTGATGAGGCCGGTGATGACGTCGACGGACGGGCGCTGCGTCGCGAGAATCAGGTGGATGCCGACGGCGCGCGCCATTTGCGCCAAGCGGATGATGCACGTTTCGACGTCCTTGCCGGCGCTCGAGACCATGAGGTCGGCGAGCTCGTCGATCACGACGACGAGATACGGCATCTTTTCGTCAGCCGCTTCGTTATAGGAAGCGATATCGCGCTTGCCGTAGCGGGCGAGTTGCGTGAAGCGGCGGTCCATTTCGCCGATCGTCCACTTGAGGGCGTTCAGCGTTTTCGCGACGTCGGTGATGGCCGGGACGAGCAGGTGCGGGATGTTGTTGTAGGCCGTGAGCTCGACGCGCTTCGGATCGACCATGATGAAGCGGAGCTCGTCCGGACCGTGGCTGTAGAGAAGCGAAACGATGATCGAGTTCAAGCAAACGGTTTTGCCGGAACCGGTCGAACCGGCCACGAGCATGTGCGGCATCTTGGCGAGGTCGGCGAGCCACGGCTTGCCGGCGACGTCCTTGCCGAGCGCGACGCGCAAGGCGGCGCGTGAAGAACGGAATTCCTGCGACTCCAGGATTTCCCGCAAGTTCACGATGGCAACGGCCTGGTTCGGCACTTCGATGCCGACCAGCGATTTTCCAGGGATCGGCGCTTCGATGCGGATCGGATGCGCCGCAAGCGCGAGCGCCAGGTCGTTGTTCAGCGCCGTGATGCGGTTCAGCTTGATGCCGTCGTGGGGTTTGAGCGTGAACTGCGTGACCGTCGGACCGATCGAAACCTCGCCCATCTCCGACGGCACGCCGAAGTTCTCGAGCGTCTTTTGGATGATGTGCTGGTTGCGTCCGATGTCGCCGGAGGTCGGCTTCATCGATTTGTTGTTGAGCAGATCGAGCGGCAGCGTCACTTTGCGCCAAACCTTCTTCTTCAAACCGCCTTCGATATGGCCGTCCGCGATGACCGGGGTCGGCATCGCGTCATCGTCCTCGTCGTCCTTCATTTCCTTGGCCTCGAACGACGGTTTGGCTTCCTGCGGCATGGAAGGGCTCGCGCCGATCGTGCCGCCGCTTTCATCCGGCTTCTTCTTCAAGAACGACAAGAGCGCTTGATGCGGGAAGACCAGGCGTTCAAGCGAGGTCTTGAACAGCAGAAGGAGCGCCGCCAAAAGACCGCCCGACAAGACGATTGCTGCGCCCCAGAAGCCGAGGCCCTGTTCCAAGAGGTAGCTGATCAACATGCCGAGGTAGCCTCCGCCCTCCTCGAGGCCTTTTCCGAAGACGACGCTCTCCGGGCGCGCCATCATGAGGTGGATGAAGGCGCCAAGCGTGAGAATGAAGAGTCCCATGCCGAGCTTGCCGGCCGCATCGAATGTTTTCCAGGTGCTACGCATGCGGCCGGTCGCGACAAAGAGCAAAAAGACCGGCAAGAGCACGTACAACTTGCCGAGCAGCTTGTGATTGAATCCGTTCAAATATTCGCCGATGACGCCGGCGAGACCGAAGGCCGACAGCGTAAAAAGGAGCGCGACGATCAAGAGCAGGATCGTGAAGAGTCCGCGTTTCGTGTCGTCGCTCAATTCCAGCGCGTCCGGGCGGGGCCCCTTTTCTTGGGATTTCTCTTTCTTTCCGTTGCCGTTCTTCCGTGATTTCTGTGACATGCAGCCTGTATTTTTACAGGCCTATTGTACCAGGTGGCTGAAAACAAAAAAACCCGCCGAATGTACAAACGCCGCCCACAGAGAAGTGGACGGCGCTTTGGTCTGACTGAGCGAGGCGATCAGCTCTCGGTGGCGACCGTGGGGTCGGCCGGGGGCGGGGTCGTCTCGGTGACGGGCTCCTCGGGGAGCTTCGTCTCGGCGGCCGCGGGAGCGGCCTCGGGGGTTTCGGCCGGGGGAGCGGCCGGCTGGGGGGTGGGAGCGGGCACGAGACCCTTGGCAGCGAGCTGCTCGGCGAGCGTCTGCTGCGGGCGAGCAACACCGTTGTTGCCGCCCTTCTTCTTGGCGAGATCCTTGAAGGACTTCGCCTTGGGAGCCGTCGCGAGGGTCGCAGTCGTGACGGGAGGCTTGGGAGCCGCCGTCCTGATCTGCGCCTGCTTCGGCGCCTCGGTCGCGGTGGGCGCCGCCTGGCTGTCGTTGTTCACGACCTGGGCGGTGTCCTGCGTGGCAGCGACCTGCGCGGGCTCGGAGGCTTGCGCCCCGTTGTCCGACAGGTTGTTGGCACGCGCCGCACGAGCACGCTCGCGCTGCGCTTCGGCCCGCGCGTACTTCGCAGCCTGCGACTCGCGCTTCTTGGCCTCGTCGTCCTTGGCCTCGAGCTCCTTGCGGAACTCCGCGACGCCGCCCTGGATGCCCTTCATGTACTCGATGCGCGCAACGCGTCCATCGATCACGTCGATCTTCTGCAGGGCAGTGAACATCTCGCCGCAGATCGCGGTGAGCATCTTCATCTCCTCGGGGTCCCGGGGCAGGCGCACGACGCTCGTCTTCCGCTCCTCGGTCTTCTCGTCCTCCTTGTAGACGACGGTCTCGACCTCGAGCAGGTTGTTGAACATCTCGAGCACCTGCTTCATGCCGTCCACGACCATGGGATAGTCGTGCTGCATGGCCTTGCTGGCGAGGTTGTAGGCGTCGATGGCGACGTCCTGCTTCGCCGGCTCGCTGCACGCCTCCTTGATGGAGGGGCAGCGCCGCTTGATCTCGACGACGAACTTGCTGCCGTCATCGCGGCGGAGACGCAGGACCTCCGCCTTCAGGTAGAAGACGAACTCCCCGCTGGCTTCCGTGATCAAGACCACGAGAACCTTCGTCTCCGCAGTGCAGTACTTGTCCTGACCGGTCCTCTCCTCGCGGATCTTGTACCGCCACTTGAGGACCTCGGTCCAGTTGGTGACGCCGTCGGGCGTCTCGAGGAACTCCCGCGTCTTCCCGATGGGAAGCTCGAAGTAGTGCCAGTTGACGCCGACCTGTCGGAGCATCCGCACCTCTGCGTCGGTGAAGGTCACCTTGAGGGTGGGGTAGCCGCGGTCCGAGTACAGACCGAGCTCGACGTTGGGACCGATGAAACGAGCGATCTTGCCTGGAGTCGTCATGACTCCCTCCTTACGCCGACGCTGGTAGTCGGCAGTTGTGTGGGTGTTACCCCACGTCCATCGAACGTGACATGTAACGCACCCTAGAACAGGGTGTCCCGTAGACGCAACAGGCCGGCTCACTATTGAGCCGGCCTGTGTTTCCACGGTTGATTTGGAGGCGTTGGTTGGCGCATTCGCCGAAGCGACGCGCCTTGCGAGCTCGCTCGGAGGAGGGTTCCAGCCGGAGCCGGAATCTTCCTGCGAAGGTGAACTCGTCCCTTCCGGCTTTTTGAGGGCCTTTCGGGATAGCACTCCTCCAAGTCAACCATGGAAATGAGGCGGCCCCGTGCACGGGGCGATCCTTCCTCCGACAGAACTGGAGGGTTATGGTCCGCAGTACGCCGAAGCGTCGCGTTCCGCAGCCGTGCCTCGTGAGCTTTTCCAGCCGAAGCCGGAAAAACACGCAAGGAGACGTCTGTGCCCCGTATAACGGCCGAAGCCGACATCGGGACGAACCCACCATGTCTCTCGGGGGAAGGATCTTTCTGACCGGATACTCTAGCACGGAACACGGATTTTGTCAATACCTTCTGGCAGATAAAGCGTATTATTTCTAAAATTAGGCTCAATTCCTGTCATTATATGCTGTCAAAAGCGGGTATTATCTATCCCCTTGACACGTTCGCCAGTTTTTCCTTGACAGGGGATAAGTGCCATGATAGTCTTGTGCAGAATTCAATACCGTGGTTTTCCGCTCCGTTTACCACAGCTAAAACGCACTCTCCCTGCGGAAGGGCGAGTTGTTGTTTTTTAGGGTAAAACGCGAAAAACCGCGGTGGCGATCGCCACTGTCCGACCTCTGGCTGAACTGTCTGATAGAGGCCCGGAGTGGGGTATTTACTCACCCCTGGTTTTTCTGTCGTTGCAGAAAAACCTTCACTCCACCCGACTGCGTATGCAGATCACGCGTACCGTGCCGAAGACGATGGAACGCACATCGTTTTCCAAACTGAAGGAAGTCTTCCAGCTTCCCGACCTGATCGAGGTTCAGAAAGATTCGTACGCCTGGCTCTTCAAGGAGGGCCTTCGCGAACTGTTCGACGAAGTGACGCCGGTCAAGGATTTCATCGGCCGCGACCTCGAACTTTATTTCCAGGACTACTACCTCGACGAGCCGAAGTTCGACGAGAAGACGTCGATGGCCAAGAACCTGACGTATGAAGCGTCGCTGCGCGTGAAGACGAAACTCGTCAACAAGCGCACGGGCGACGTGCGCGAGCAGGAAATCTTCCTCGGCGACTTCCCGGTCATGACCGACCGCGGCACGTACATCATCAACGGCATCGAGCGCGTCGTCGTCTCGCAGCTCGTCCGCTCCGCCGGCGTGTTCTTCACGCATGAGATGAACCGCGGCCGCAAATACTTCGGCGCGAAGATCATCCCGAACCGCGGCGCCTGGCTCGAAATGGAAACGGACGCCAACGACGTCATCTGGGTGAAAATCGACCGCAAGCGCCGCGTGGCCGTCACGGCTCTCATGCGCGCCTTCGGCTACGCCACGGACGAGGAGATCTCGGCCCTTTTTGCCGATATCGACACGCACCCGAACCACACCTACATCAAGGCGACGTTGGGCAAGGACGAAGCCAAGAACGAAGAAGACGGCCTCCGCGAGGTCTACAAGCGCATCCGCCCGGGCGACATGGCCACGACGGACAACGCCCGCTCGCTGATCCACTCGATGTTCTTCAACTTCGACCGCTACGACCTGCATCGCGTCGGCCGCTACAAGTTCTCGCAGCGTTTTGGCCTTCAGTCCACCAAGGACGAGATCGAGAAGCCGGAACACCGCATCCTGAAGAAGGAGGACATCGTGATGATCGTCCGCGAGATTATCCGCCTCAACAACTCGCAGGAAGACTCCGACGACGTCGACCACCTCGGTAACCGCCGCGTCCGCGCGGTCGGTGAACTCGTGCAGAACCGCCTTCGCGTCGGTCTCGCCCGCATGGAGCGCATCATCAAGGACCGCATGTCCACGATGGACATCACGCAGCTCACGCCGTCCAAGCTGATCAACGCGCGCCCGGTCATCGGCGTCATCCGCGAATTCTTCATGAGCTCGCAGCTTTCGCAGTTCATGGACCAGACGAACCCGCTGGCCGAACTCGAGCACAAGCGCCGCCTCTCCGCGATGGGTCCCGGCGGTCTCTCCCGCGAGCGCGCCGGTTTCGACGTCCGCGACGTGCACCGCACGCACTACGGCCGCATTTGCCCGATCGCCACTCCGGAAGGACCGAACATCGGCATGGTCGGCCATCTTTCGACGTACGCCCGTATCAACGAATACGGCTTCATCGAAACCCCGTACCGCAAAGTCGTGAAAGAGAAGGACGGCCGCACGCGCGTCACCGACGAAGTCGTCTATTTGAACGCCTTCCAGGAAGAAAAAGTCGTCACGACCGCGGCCACGACGCCGATCGACGAGAAGGGCTACTTCATCCAGGAAAAAGTCCCGGGCCGCCGCCATGGCGAACCGGCCACGGTGCCGAGCGACGCCATCGAATACATGGACGTGAACTCGCGCCAGATTATTTCCGTCGCGACCGCCTGCATCCCGTTCTTGGAACATGACGACGCCGTTCGCGCCCTCATGGGTACGAACATGCAGCGCCAAGCGATCCCGACCATCAAGCCGGACGCGCCGATCGTCGGCACGGGCATGGAAATGCGCTCCGCGCGCGACTCCGGCCACGTCGTCCTGGCCGACTTTGACGGCGAAATCACCAAGATCCAAAGCGACACGATCGAACTCACGGGCGACGATGGTACCCGCAAGACCTACGCCCTGAACAAGTTCGTCCGCTCCAACCACTCCACCTGCATCAACCAGCGCCCGATCGTCCTCCCGGGCCAGAAGGTCAAGAAGGGCGACGCGCTCGCGGACGGCCCGGCCACCGACGGCGGCGAGCTCGCGCTCGGCCAGAACGTCTTGGTCGCGTTCCTCTCGTGGGAAGGCTACAACTACGAAGACGCCATCATCCTTTCCGAGCGCATGGTGCACAACGACCGCTATACCTCGATCCATATCGAGAACTACACGGTCGAAGTGCGCGAAACGAAGCTCGGCCCTGAAATGGTCACCGCCGACATCCCGAACGTGTCGGAAGAAAAACTCCGCAACCTCGACGAGAACGGCGTCATCCGCATCGGCGCCGAAGTCGCTTCGGGCGACATCCTGGTCGGCAAGATCACGCCGAAGGGCGAAACCGAACTTTCCGCGGAAGAAAAACTTCTCCGCGCCATCTTCGGCGAAAAGGCCCGCGACGTGCGCGACTCCTCGCTCTACCTCGAGCACGGCGAGCGCGGCAAGGTGATCGACATCAAGGTCTTCTCCCGCGAAGCCGGCGACAAATTGTCCCCGGGCGTCATTCAGGCCATTCAGATTTCGATCGCCGACCTCCGCAAAATCCAAGTCGGCGACAAGATGGCCGGCCGCCACGGCAACAAGGGCGTCATCTCGCGCATCGTCCCGATCGAAGACATGCCGTTCATGGAAGACGGCACCCCGGTCGACATTCTCCTGTCTCCGCTGGGCGTCGCTTCGCGTATGAACCTCGGTCAAATCCTCGAGACGCATCTCGGCCTCGCCGCGAACGCGTTGAATTACCGCGTCGTGACCCCGGTCTTCAGCGGCGTGACCGAAGAGCAGATCAAGGGCGAACTCAAGAAAGCCGGCTTCACCGAAGACGGACAGATGCATTTGTACGATGGCCGCACCGGCGCCGCCTACGACCACAAGGTCACGGTCGGCTACAAGTACATGCTGAAGCTGAACCACATGGTGGAAGACAAGATCCACCAGCGCTCGATCGGTCCGTACTCCTTGATCACGCAGCAGCCGCTCGGAGGTAAAGCTCAGTTCGGCGGCCAGCGCTTCGGCGAAATGGAAGTCTGGGCGCTCGAAGCCTACGGCGCCGCGCACTCGCTCCAGGAAATCCTCACCATCAAATCGGACGACGTCCCGGGCCGCAGCCGCGCCTACGAAGCGATCATCAAGGGAGAACAGATCAAGAAGCTCAACATCCCTGAATCCTTCAACGTCCTCGTCCGCGAACTTAAGGGTCTCGCCCTCGACGTCGAACTCCTCAAGGAGCGCGAAGACGGGCAGTACGAGAAAGTCGATCTCGACTCCGAAGACCCGGCCGCTCCGCCGTCGCCGTTCCGCGGCGACCGCAGCCTCTAACGCATCACGCAAAGCCACACCAATATGATGCGACAAGAAGCCAAGGTCATCGACTTCGACGCGATCCGCCTCAAGATCGCTTCTCCGGAAGTGATCCACGAGTGGTCGTACGGCGAGGTGACGAAACCGGAAACCATCAACTACCGCACCCAGAAGCCTGAAAAGGGCGGTCTCTTCGCCGAGGAAATCTTCGGTCCTTCCAAGGACTGGGAGTGCTACTGCGGCAAGTACAAAAAAGTGCGCTACAAGGGCATCGTCTGCGAAAAGTGCGGCGTGGAAGTCACGCACTCGCTGGTGCGCCGCGAGCGCATGGGCCACATCGATCTCTCGAGCCCGGTGTCCCACATCTGGTTCCTCCGCTCGATCCCGGGCAAGATCGGTCTCGTGCTCGATATGTCGGTGATGAACCTCGAAAAGGTCATCTACTTCGCGAACTTCATCATCACGAAGGTCGACATGGAGGGCAAACTCCAGACGATCGAAGCGCTCAAGCAGGAGTACAAGGGCAAGCGCAAGATGCTCGAGAACGAAGCCGAGCGCCAGATGGAACAGCTCCGCGCCAAGGACGCTTCTGAAAAGGAGCTGAAGAAGGCGCTCGAGGTCAACGAGTCCAAGATGGCCTCGCTCGAAGAGGACTACAACGACACGATGCGCGAGCTCAAGGAGCTCGAACCGATGCGCATCATTTCCGAGCACGTCTACCAGACGTGGTCGCTCAAGTTCGGCCACCTCTTCGAGGCCGGCATCGGCGCCGAGGCGGTCTACGACCTCCTCAAGGCCGTCGATCTCAAGAAGACGATCAAGCAGCTCGAAGCCGAGCTGGTCGACGCGTTTGGCGCGAAGAAAGACAAGCTCGTTCGCCGCGTCAAGCTGCTCCGCAACCTCGATCGCAACAACATCCGCCCCGAGTGGATGATCATGACCGCCATTCCGATCATCCCGCCGGATCTCCGCCCGATGGTCTCGCTCGACGGCGGCCGCTTCGCGACCTCCGACCTGAACGACCTCTATCGCCGCGTCATCAACCGCAACAACCGCCTGAAGCGCCTCCAGGAACTCAACGCTCCTGAAGTCATTTCGCGCAACGAAAAGCGCATGCTCCAGGAAGCGGTCGACGCGCTCATCGACAACAGCGCCCGCCAGTCGAAGACCGTCATCGCCACGACCGGCCGCAAGCGCCAGCTGAAGTCGCTCGCCGACCAGCTGAAGGGCAAGCAGGGCCGTTTCCGCCAGAACTTGCTCGGTAAGCGCATCGACTACTCCGGCCGCTCGGTCATCGTCGTCGGTCCGCGCCTCAAGCTCTCCCAGTGCGGTCTTCCGAAGCGCATGGCGCTCGAGCTCTTCAAGCCGTTCGTCATCGCCGAGCTGATCAAGCTCGAGCTCTGCCACAACATCCGCTCGGCCAACCGCTTCATCGAATCCGGCCGCTCGGAAATTTGGGACATCCTCGAACAGATCACCAAGAAGAGCTACGTGATGCTGAACCGCGCTCCGACGCTCCACCGCCTTTCGATCCAGGCTTTCCAGCCGACGCTCATCGAAGGCAAGGCGATCCAGCTGCACCCGATGGTCTGCCCGGCGTTCAACGCCGACTTCGACGGCGACCAAATGGCCGTCCACGTTCCGCTGACCGAAGAGGCCAAGCGCGAAGCGGGCGAGCTCATGCTTTCCTCCAAGAACCTGCTCAAGCCCGCCACGGGCGCGCCGCCGGCGATGTTGAACAAGGACATCGTTTGGGGCATCCACTACCTCTCGCGCTTCACCGACCGCGCCGACGGTACCGTCAAAACGTTCGCGTCCCCGTCGGAAGTCCGCTTGGCCTACCAGACCGGCAACATCAAGCTGAACGAGAAGGTTATCTGCCGCGTCGACAAGGGCGAAAAGCCGGTCGAGACGTCGCAGGGCCGCATTCTCCTGAACAGCGTCCTGCCGGAAGGCTTGCCGCGCATCTCCGAAGCGCTCGACACCAAGAAGTCGGCTGACCTCATCCGTCTCTGCCTCGAGTTCCACGGCGCCGAGCGCGCAGCCGCGCTCCTCGACGACTTCAAGGAGCTCGGTTTCCACTACGCTTCGAAGTCAGGCTTCTCCTGGGGCATGGACGACTTGCCGACGATCAAAGGCAAGCCCGATCTCCTCGCGGAAGGCGAGAAGCGCGTCGAAGAAGTCGAAGAACAGTACGGCGAAGGCTTGCTGACGCAGCACGAACGCTACCTCCAGATCATCAAGGTCTGGACGGAGATCAAGGACCGCATCACGAAGCTCGCCAAGGAACAGCTCCCGCGCGAAGGTTCGGTCGCCTCCATGATCGAATCCGGCGCTCGCGGTTCCTGGTCCCAGCTGACCCAGATGGTCGGCGTGAAGGGTCTCGTGGTCAACCCGCGCGGCGACATTATCGAGCTGCCGATCAAGAAGGGCTTCAAAGAAGGCTTCGACGTGCTCGAATTCTTCATCTCGACGCACGGCGCGCGTAAGGGTCTTACCGACACCGCGCTTCGTACCGCCAACGCCGGTTACCTCACGCGCCGTCTCGTCGACGTCGCCCAGGACGTGGTCATCCATAGCGAAGACTGCGGTACCGAGGAAGGCATGGAAATCACCGCGGTTGAATCGAAGGAAATGGGCGAGACCGTCGCCGCCCGCACGGTCGGCCGCACGGCGCTCGAAACCGTCAAACATCCCGAAACGGGCAAGGCCATCGTCAAAGCTGGCGACATCGTCACGGAAGCCAACGCTCGCGAGATGGTGAAGCTCGAAATCCCTTCGGTCAAAGTCCGCTCGGTGCTCACCTGCAAGGAGCGCAAAGGCGTCTGCCAGAAGTGCTACGGCTACGACCTGGGCTACAACAAGCTCGTCCGCATGGGCACCGCCGTCGGCATCATCGCCGCGCAGTCCATCGGCGAACCGGGCACCCAGCTCACCATGCGTACGTTCCACACCGGCGGCGTCGCCGGCTCCGACATCACCCAGGGTCTCCCGCGCGTCGAAGAACTCTTCGAAGCGCGCCCGCCGAAGCGCAAGGCTTTCATGGCCGACGTCGCCGGCATCGCCAAGATCCAGGAAGTCGAACGCCGCATCATTGAGACGGCCACCGGCGAGCGCATCGTCGACAGCCTCTCCGGCTCCAAGGTGATCCGCATCAGCCACACCGAAGAAGCCGAAGTGAAGTTCAAGGCGCTCAAGGGCGACGAGATCGCCGTCAAAGACGGCGAGAAGGTCGCGCAGGGCCAGTCGCTCATCAACCGCCAGGACGGCACCAAGGAATGGGCGCCCTTCGGCGGCGTCGTCAAGGTCGCCAAGACCTCGATCACGCTGGTCGGCGAAGCGAACAAGGACACCGAGTACGTCATTCCTCCGGGCTACGTCCTCTACGTGAAGGACGGCCAGGCCGTCGAGCCGGGCGACCAGCTCACGGAAGGCGACCTCGATCTCCAAGAGCTCTACAAGTACAAGGGCCGCGAAGCGGTTCAGACGTACTTGACCCACGAGACGCAGAAGATTTACTCGTCGCAGGGCCAAAAGCTCAACGACAAGCACATCGAAGTGATCATCAAGCAGATGTTCTCGCGCGTGTACGTGAAGGAAGCCGGCGACACCGAACTCCTTCCGGGCGAGACCGTCGAACGCGCCGTCTTCGAAGAAGAGAACGCCCGCGTGAAGACCTTGAAGAAGACACCGGCGGAAGCCGACGAGCTCTTCCTCGGTATCACCAAGGTGTCGCTCTCGACGGAAAGCTTCCTCTCGGCCGCTTCCTTCCAGGAAACCGCCAAGGTGCTGATCAACGCTGCCGTCTCCGGCAAGCTCGACAAGCTCGAAGGCCTCAAGGAGAACGTCATCATCGGCCGCCTCATCCCCGCAGGTACGGGCTTCCACAAGCCCGGCGAAGCGGCGATTACGGTCGATCAGATCATCTCTCCCAGCCTCGACCCCCGCTCCTAAATGGAGAGAAGAAACGCCCGAAAGGGCGTTTTTTCGTGCGTGCGCGAGGGACTTGCGCGGTTCTGAGCTTCCTCTATGCTGGAGGCAGGAGGAAAGCATGCCCACCTTTACCGACGGCCAGGCCGTCTTGGTCGAGGACGGGCTTCGGTTCGACCTCGCCAAAGTTTTGGATGCCATGTCGAAGACGATCGACGACTGCGCCGAGGTCTTCGGAACGCCGATCATTCGCACGATTCACGAGGAGTACGGCGCCCGCGTCCCGTGGGACGAAACGGGCAGGGCCGGTTTCCGCGACACGTGGATCAGAGCCGGAAAAGTCTATGACGCCGTCTATGAACCGATGGTCGTCGTTTTCGAGGCGATGTGCCTGAGGGTTTTTCCGCTTGGTACGGCGACGTGCGAGTACCATGCCGCGCGGGACGTCCTGCTGACGCCTTCGGGTGATCCGATCTCCGAGCTCGATCCGACGCCGCGCATCATGATTCGCGGCAGGGAACGCGGTTTGAATCTTTTCGAGATTCCGTCACCCGAGATTGTACGGATCATCGAGCATCTGGCGCAGACCTCGCTCTCCGCTCTTGGACTCGAAATGCGTACAAGCGATCTGTGCCACGTCTCGACCGATCTGTCCGCGCTCGGCCAATTCGCGACCCTCTCGTTTCCGCATAGCCTCTACGGCATGGGCCGCGGACCGATCCGCGTGCGCTGCGAGCGCAAACCGTAAACACCCTCCTTTCAGGAGGGGTTTTTTATTGACAAAATGCCTGATTTTCGCTGAGATACGAAAAGACCGAAGAGGAGCTGGCATGTCGACAACCCGTTTCGATCGCGAGCTGTACGTCAGGAACATCCGCACCCAGAACGGCACGATCAGCATGGCCGAGCGGGAGCGCAAGCGCCTGACCGACCTGATGCAGGAGGACTGCCCGCACGAAGGCGAGATCCTCGAGCGCGAGATCGACACGATCGGTTCGCCCCCGAGCGACGCCGAGACGATCCCGCCGCGGCGGATGTGTACCGTCTGCGCCTTCGAGGGGGAGGGGTCGTTGACCGGCTTCCCGAACGTCTACGACTTCCGCGCCTTCGCGCGCCGCAAGGCCACGCGCCTGACCGCGTCGGCCTACGACGATCGCCGGCACGCCCTGCTGCACGAGCTCGGCCTCGACCATCTTTCCGCGCGTCTCTGACCCACGAACCCTCGTGAGGTCTTTTTTATTGACGATTTGGCCTTATTTTGGGATACTTTGGCCACAAACACACCTATGGGACGCCACTGGCAAAACATCAAGCTCGGCAAAGGCAAGGCGGACGCGCAGCGCGCCGCCAAATTCACGCAGCTCGGACGCGCCATCACGATGGCGGCGAAAGAAAAAGGGGGAGACCCGGCCATGAACGCCAAGTTGTACACGGCGATCGAGAAGGCGAAGGAGGCTTTCATGCCGAAGGACAACATCGAGCGCGCCATCAAGAAAGGGACGGGGGAGCTGGAATCGGAAGCGCTCGAGGAACTCAACTACGAGGGCTATGGCCCGGGCGGCGCGGCGCTCCTGATTGAAACTGTCACGGATAACCGCACGCGCACCGTTTCCAACGTTAAAAACTACTTGAGCAAGAACGGCGGCAACCTCGGCGCGACCGGTTCCGTCGCCTGGATGTTCGAGCGCAAGGGCGTCATTGCGATTCCTGCCGAGGAACTTGAAGGAAAAGATCCGGACGACGTCGAGATGCAACTGATCGAAGCCGGCGCGGAGGACATCAAGCGCGCCGAACAGGGCTGGACGGTCGTGACGTCGTTCGCCGATCTCGTCGACGTGCGCGCCAAAATCGAGAAGGCCGGTTTTAAAATTGCTTCCGCCGAAGCCGAATACGTCGCCAAAGAAACGCTCACCGCGCCGGAAGAACAGAAACAGGCGCTCTCGGATCTCCTCGACGCGCTTGAAGCGGACGAAGACGTCAAAGCCGTACATACCAACGTCGAGCTATGATCGTGCTCGGCATCGATCCGGGCACGGCGCGTCTCGGCTACGGCGTTCTCCGCAAAGACGGAACCAAGCTGACGCATTTGACGCACGGCTGTTTGGAAACGCCGAAAGGGATGCCGCAGCCGGAACGCTTGTCGTATTTGCACGACGCTTTGAACGCGCTGATCAGCGAGCATCAGCCGGTACATGTCGGCGTCGAAAAATTGTTCTTCCAGAAGAACGTGAAGACGGCCATGACGGTCAGCGAAGCGCGCGGCGTCGTATTGCTCGCCATGCAGGGGAGCGGCATGGCGATATCCGAGTTTACGCCGATGCAAATCAAGGTTGCCGTGACGGGCTACGGCGGCGCCGACAAGCGGCAGGTGCAGGAGATGGTGAAGCGCCTCCTGTCGCTCAAGGAGATTCCGAAGCCGGACGATGCCGCAGACGCGCTCGCGATCGCGTATTGCGCCGCGGTCTCGATGGTTGACGCGAAGCGCCGCGTTTGATACAAAGATGTCGGTTTGCGGGCGTAGCTCAATGGTAGAGCTCCAGTTTTCCAAACTGGCCACGACGGTTCGATTCCGTTCGCCCGCTCCATGAAAAAACCCGGCCACGAGCCGGGTTTTTTCTTATGCCGCTTTGTCTTGGGAATGACGATCCAAGTATTGCTGGATGCGGGTCAATGTTTCTTCCGTCAGTTCTGAATTAACCAGGTCGCGGAAGTCGTCCTCCGTTTTGTACAGTTCCCTAAACCTTCCGGCGTATCGTTCGACCCAATCCATTTCGCCGGCGGGGTCGCGCCCCATCAGCATGGCTTGGGCGAGAAAATCATGATTTTTTTCGGGGCGAGAGGCGCGCATCGCCGGCGCGATCTCGGAGTTGTGGAGTTCCATAGTGCGCACATTGTGGCAGGGGACCGGCCTTTTTGCAACAAAGAAAAAACCGTCCGAAGCGGACGGTTACCAACCCTTCTTGAGGAACTCGCGGGCCGCGTTGTGGCCCGGGATGCCGGTCACGCCGCCGCCGGGGTGGCAGGCGGAACCGCACATCCAGAGGTTCTTGACCGGGCTGCGGTAGCGCGCCCAGCCGGGGAGCGGCCGCATGCTGAAGAGTTGCTTGAGCGGCATGGCGCCCTGGAAGATGTTGCCGCCCGTGAGACGGAAACGCTCCTCCATGTCCTTCGGCGAGAGCACGTCGGCCGTGACGAGCACGTCGCGGATGTTGCAGTACTGCTCCATCGTGGCGAGCGTCCGTTCGAGCAACAGCTCGCGCGGCGTGTCGAAGGGCGCGTACTGGCCGAGGATCGAAAGGACGTGGTAGCCGCGGGGCGCGAGCGTCATGTCCCTGGTCGTCGGTACGCAGATCTCGAGCACGGGATGCTTCGAGAGCTTGCCGTACTTCATGTCGTCGTAGGCACGCTCGATGTCGTCTGCCCCCTCGCCGATCAGGTGGATCGTGCCGGGCGGCGTCGGGCCCTTGTAATTGCAGAACCACTTGAGATGCCGGTCGGCGTTGTCTTCGACGACCATGTTGACCTTCCAGGTCGGCGAGGAGTAGTCGATGCGCTTCACGTCGCCCAGGAAGCCGATCGGCAAGTACCCGGGCGGCAGCATGCGCACGAACGTCTGATAGGCGTCGGCCGAGGAAACCACGGCCTTGGAGGCGATGTTGACGGGGGTTCCCTCGATCGTCGCCGCGACGCCTTCGACGCCGTTCTTGTTGACGAGGATCTGCTGCACGTCGGCGTTTACGACGATCTCGACGCCGGCCGCGCGCGCGGCATTGGCGAGACTGTCGGCCACGCCGCCCATGCCGCCCTGCACGTAGAACCACTTGCCCGGTTCGTCGGCGAGGTCGCCGATGTCGTGGTGCAAGAGGACGTAGGCCGTGCCGGGCGCGCGCGGGCCGCCGCAGGTGCCGATGATGCCGTCCGAGCAGATCGTGCCGACGAGCGGCTCGCTTCGTACGTAGCGCCGGACGTAGTCGTAGGCGCTGACGCTGAAGAGCTCGACCAGCGTGCTGAAGTCTTCCTGTCCGAGGCCAAGCACCTTGCGTCCGAGACTGAGAAGCTTGAACCAGTCGCGCTTCCGGAACGGATCCGGCGGCGTCATGAACATCATCTCGGCCGCGAAGCGGGCGACCCGCGCGATCGATCTCTCGAAGGCCGCATAGTTCAGCGCGTCGCGCTCCGAGAACTTCGCGATCTGCGCGGTCGTTCTCGCTGGATCGTCGTACCGCATGAGGTAGCGACCATCGCGAAGCGGAGTGAACGCGTTGGGATCGCGATCGAGAAGCGTGAGGCCGCGCTCCTCCAGTCCAAGATCGTACATGATCTTCCGGGGGAAGATGCTGAGCACGTAGGACGCCGTCGTCTGGAGCGCTTCGGGAAATCCCGAGAACGGCTCGGAGACGCAGGCCCCGCCGAGAATGTGCCGCTGCTCGAGGAGCAAGACCTTCTTCCCGGCCTGGCCGAGATACGTCGCGAACACCAGGCCGTTGTGGCCGCCACCGATGACGATAGCGTCGTACTTCTTGCGTGCGAGGGCTCCCATGACGGACTCCTTCCGTGTGATACGGACGCCCCGACCTTATGGAAAAACGGCCCGCCCGTCAAGGTGCGCCGTTCGCTGGCACCCGCGCCGCTTGCTTGCTGCGGAACTCGGCTGCCTGCGGCACCGGGCTCGCCAATCGCGGCTCGCCCTGCCTCAGACAGTCCTCGCTGCGCAAGCGGCGCGGGTGCCGCTCACTCTAGGAATATAAAAACGACCTTCCCGCCAAGGAAGATCGTTTTCATTTGCCGGCCTGTGGTCGGGGTGGTGAGATTTGAACTCACGGTCTTCTGCTCCCAAAGCAGACGCCTTAGCCACTAGGCCACACCCCGCTCAGCGGCCGGCAAATGGTTATTCTCCAGACTCGATCTGTCGCAAGCGCTCTTCCATGTCGAATTTTCGGTTCTTGAGGCGCTCAAGTTCCTGGCCCTGCGGCGACTCCGTGATATGGCGCGCTCGGACGTTTTTCTCGAATTGCTCGCGCGCGACTTCGCCGATGCGTTGCGTGATTTCCGGATGCGATCCATCGCGCTCGGCATCCGCCTTCATCTTTTGGACGTACGCGTCGCGTTCAGCGCTCTCGGCGTCCGTGAGCGGCGATTTCATGACAGCGTCCATCTTGCGATTCAGCTGTTCAATCTTCGGATTGATCTCCTCCAACTGCGCGCGCAACTCGGACGCTTCCTTCGCGGCCTCGGCCTTTGCCGACGGATCTTCGATCACGCCTGAGCGGTCTTCAAGGCGGTTGCCCTTCGCCTGCTCTCCGGCCTCCCAGTGCTGCTCCTCGCCGTCCGGTTGGATCTGTTCCAATGGTTTCATAAGAATGACTTCCCGGACATCTTAGCCGAAAATCACGGAAAAATCAAGGGTTGCATGTTTCGAAAGCCTTCGGTAAGGTTTTTCCAGTTCCAACCGCATACCTGGAGGTTCGTCATGCGGATCATCTGCATTCGGTTTCCGAGGCCCGACGGCACGTACACGTACTGGATCGGCACTGATGCCGATGCGATGCGCAAGGACGGCGAGCTCTTCGGGGGTGACCCTGCCCGAGGCGAGATCATGGATCTGGATCGCGTCGAGGCCGAGTGGCCGGACGCTTGCACCATCGAGGATTTCTACCGTGGACGCGATGCGGCTCAGCGCGGCTGCAAGTCCTTCAGCCTCAATCGTTGACCGACCCATAACCGGGTCGGCTTTTCTTTCATAAGAAAAATCCCATCGTGCGATGGGATTTTTCTGGTGCCGGGAGTGAGAGTCGAACTCACCACGCAAGGCTCTTCAGGCCTTCGCTCTACCGATGAGCTACCCCGGCTCGTTGCCTTGCTGATTACTTTTGCGGATTACAGGAGCTTTCGGCCTTCTTCGCGGGCGGTGTCCACGTGCGGCTCGTGTCCCGAGGAACGCTTGCGGACTTCGTTCACGACTTTGCTCAACACCATGAAGGTGAAGAAGACGAGTAGTGTGCCGGCGATCGCTTCGACGTACAAGCCCATGCCGACAGCCGTACCGACGGCGGCGACGACCCAGAGGGTCGCGGCGGTCGTGAGGCCGATGACGGACGAGCGGTCTTTTTCGAACAGGATCGTGCCTGCGCCCAAGAAACCGATACCTGTCACGATTTGCGCGGCGATACGCGTCGGATCGACGACGGTATTGGGGAACAGGTCGAGCACGCGGATCGAGACAAGAGTGAACAAACAGGAACCCATGCCGACCATCACGTTGGTGCGGAGTCCCGCGGGCTTGTGGTGGAACTCGCGTTCAACGCCGACCAGCGCGGAAAGGACCGTTGCCAAAACGAGACGGACGATGACGTCATTCTCGGTGATCTGCGTGATAGCCCCTGTCAAAAGCATGGGATGATCGTTATCGCTGTGGTGGACGCGGATGGAGTCGAACCATCGACCTTCACATTATCAGTGTGACGCTCTAACCAACTGAGCTACGCGTCCCCGTTGAGGGAACAGGGAAAATGTAGCAAATAGCCTCATCTTTGACAAGAGGCTCGGAGCCTCCCAAACCATTGCTCTTTCGGTCTTTTTATGGTGTACTCCGGCCGGAGGTGACGCGCATGGACCGTCTGACCGATGCCCTTTCAAGGCTGCTCCGGCCGTTCATGCGGCCCGTCTCGCGCTGGCTTCTGTCCGATCGGCGGAAGTGGCACACCTGGAAATACGAGTTTCTTTTCGTGGCCGCCCTGCTTCTTCCGGTCGCCCTGTTCACGACCGACTGGTCGGCCTGGCGGGGGATCGTGGGAGCCTGGGCCGCCGCCTTTGGTGTCTTCTTCTCGTTCGGCCATGCCAAGGTCGCCTCGCGGATGATGGAGGCGCAGGCCGTAACGGAGCGCGTGACGGTACCGTGCTACCGCATGTCCGACCACTACTGGGTGCTGAAAGAGATTGCCTGGTTCACGACCTTCGTCGTGACCGGCATGTACCCGGCGCTCGTCGGCAACGTCCTCTTCCTGCTCTATCCCGCGTGGAGGAAGGTGCATCTCGATACACGTTTCGAAATTCGAGGGACTCGCCTCGGACCCGATCACGCCGCAGCCATGGCCTAAAGCCATGGTTTTTTTGCAACGCAAGAAGCGCCTTTCGGCGCTTCTTGGCGTCTTTTGCAATCTGATCGTGAGAAGTGACCCTGACCTACGTCAACCCCGGAGTGCTTTGCTTCCAACATTCGCTGGAAGTTTGTCCGACCTTGCGGTGCGGACCACCCGATCTTTACGATCGGGCCGACTTGGGATTGGCCAGAATATTTCATCATGGCAATACTCCCTAGAAAGGAGGTGATCCATCCCCAGCTTCCGCTAGGGATGCCTTGTTACGACTTCGCCCCTATCATCGACCCTGCCTTGGTGACCCCAAAGGGCCGCGTCAGGCATTGCCGACTCTCTTGGCGTGACGGGCGGTGAGTACAAGACCCGAGAACGTATTCAACGCCGTATAGCTGACCGGCGTTTACTAGCGATTCCAGCTTCACGAAGTCGAGTTGCAGACTTCGATCCGAACTGAGATTGGCTTTGGTGGGATTAGCTCCGTCTTGCGACTTGGCTGCCCATTGTACCAACCATTGTAACACGTGTGTAGCCCAGGACGTAAGGGCCATGCTGATTTGACGTCATCCCCGCCTTCCTCCTCGTTGACCGAGGCAGTCTGTTGTGAAATTGCAACACAACACAGGGGTTGCGCTCGTTACCCCACTTAAGGGTACACCTCACGGCACGAGCTGACGACAACCATGCAGCACCTGTCATAGGATCCGATTTAACGGTCCATCCCGCTTTCACAGGATATACTCCTACAATTTCAAGCCCTGGTAAGGTTCTTCGTTTACCGTCGAATTAAACCACATGTTCCACCGCTTGTGCGGGTCCCCGTCTATTCCTTTGAGTTTTAGTCTTGCGACCGTACTCCCCAGGCGGTGTGCTTAACGCGTTAGCTTTTTTTGACGACACTGAAAGGGTCGATACTTTCAATATCCAGCACACATCGTTTAGGGCGTGGACTACAAGGGTATCTAATCCTTTTCGCTCCCCACGCTTTCGTCCATGAGTGTCAGGACCGTTCCAGTAAGCTGCTTTCGCCTTTGGTGTTCTTACAGATATAAACGCATTTTACCGCTACACCTGTAATTCCGCTTACCTCTACCGGCCTCAAGCTCGTCAGTATCAACAGCGGTTACGGAGTTGAGCCCCGTGATTTAACCATTGACTTAACGAACCACCTGCGGACGCTTTACGCCCAATAAATCCGGATAACGCTTGAGGTCTCTGTATTACCGCTGCTGCTGGCACAGAGTTAGCAACCTCTTATTCATTTGGTACCGTCAGCTTGCGCTTCTTCCCAAATAAAAGCGGTTTACAGGCCGAAGCCCTTCATCCCGCACGCGGCGTCGCTCCCTCAGGCTTTCGCCCATTGGGGAAGATTCTCGACTGCAGCCTCCCGTAGGAGTGTGGACAGTGTCTCAGTTCCACTGAGGCAGGTCGCGCTCTCACGCCTGCTACTCGTCATAGCCTTGGTGGGCCATTACCTCACCAACTAGCTGATAAGCCATAAGCCCCTCTCGAAGCGCCTTTTGGGCTTTCCTTCTCGGACATCATCCGAGAATCACGTCCAGTATTAGCGGTCCTTTCGGACCGTTATTCTGAACTTCGAGGCAGGTTACTAATGTGTTACTCACCCGTTTGCCACTAACCACTACATTCATTGCTGAATCCAGTAGTCCGTTCGACTTGCATGCCTTAGACACGCCGCCAGCGTTCATCCTGAGCCAGGATCAAACTCTCAATATAGTACCTAGACCGTAGCCTAGGCCTCTGTCATTGGAATTGACGTAGCTCTACCTGCCGGCAACCCAGGGAAGGGCTCCGGCAGATGTGGATCATTCTCACGATCAGATTGTCAAAGACGGGCACATCATAGGGAAGGACTTTTTTGTTGTCAAATCCCCGTTTTGCGGGGATTTGCAGGCCCGATTCCTTGTGACGATGGGCGTACTATACAGGAGGAAAAAAAGGGTGTCAAGAGCTTGTCAAGGGCGCACGCCTAGATGGTGAAAATAAATAAAAAGGCCGAAAACACGAGGTTTTCGGCGGATCGGTCGCGGAGAGCTAGCGGATCTCGTAGGTGATCGTCCGTCCGTCGTTCGACATCCGGCCCCAGTACTTGAAGGTCCAGACGGTGCCGCCGAGGACATGCAGCAGCAGTCGCTCGCCCTTCGGGTCGCGGGCGCCGCTTGGCGCCAGGGCTTGCACCATGATGTCGAAGCCATCGCCATTCTGCTCGATGTTGTCGACGATGAACCACTGCTTGGCGCGCTCGGGGTTGCCCGCGGCGATACCCTTGCTCGGGTCGCCGACCATGGCGACGTTGCTGCTCTTCGAGGGCCAGTAGGCGTTCTGGAAGTAGGCGCACTTGATGACGTCGCGGACCTGGAGCTTATCAGACCTGATTTTCGGCATGGGGCCTCCTGGGCATGTCGTACCATAGGGCAGCCTGTAAGAAAAGGCCTTTTTCGGCGTCTAAGATGGCATAACCCCATAAACTGGCTATGCAACTCAAGAAACGGTTTGCGATCAAGAAGCAGCTGGCGGTCGGTGCCATGACGGCTGTCATGCTCGTGTCCTCTCTTCCGGCCCTGGCTTCCGACGAGCTCGAATCGCGCGGCAAGCGCCTCGGTCTCAGCCTCGGCCTCGGCGCCAAGATCGGACTCTCCGAGGAAACGCGCGAGCTCGAGAAGGAGATTCGGAACGAATTGAAGGAAGTAAGGAAGGAGCTCAAGCAATCGGCGAAGATCAAGTCGACGTCGAGCGCGACGGTGTCCACGGAAGTTTCCGACCGCAAGCGCTGCAAGAAGGATGCGCAGGCTGAATACCAGACGGACCTCAAAGCGGCCCGCATGGAGCGCGACACCGAATACAAGAAGGCGCAAACGGCCTACCTCACTTCGCTCAAAGCGGCGCGCGACGCGTTCCGCGTCAGCATGACCGCCTCCGCTTCCAGCTCCGGCACGACCGGTTCCGCATCGACCAGCCTCGAACTCAAACTGGCGGCGCGCAAGACGTATCAGGAAGCCGTGAAAAAGGCGCAGCAGACCTTTAAGGAAGCAAAGAGGACGATCTCGAACGCGTATCATGAAGACACGAAGGCTGCCCGCAAGGCGTACGAAGTCGAAATGAAGGCTTGCAAGAAGTAAGGAAGATTGAAAAAACCCCTGATCAACTAGGGGTTTTTCATTTCTTCGCGCGCTTGGCGTGCTTGGCCCGCCACTCGGCGATTTTCTTGTGGTCTCCGGAAAGAAGTACGGAGGGGACCTCCCACTTCACGCCTTTCTTGGGGGAGAAAACTTCGGGGCGTGTGTAGTGCGGGTGCTCGATGAAGCCGTCCGCGGAATGCGACTCTTCGACGATGGAAGCTTCCTTGCCGACGACGCCGGGAACGAGGCGGGCGACGGCGTCGAGGATCGTCATGGCCGGAAGTTCGCCGCCGGTCAGGACGTAGTCGCCGACGGACATTTCCTCATCGACGAGGTGGTCGGTCACGCGCTGATCGATCCCTTCATAGCGGCCGCAGATGAAGACAATCTGCTTGTGCTTCACGAGGCGCTCGGCCACGCGTTGGGTGAAACGAGTGCCGCGGGGGGAGAGCAGGATGACGTAAGGGCGGTTCTTCTTGGACGACTTGAGCGCCTTCAATTCCTTCAATGCCGCGTAGATCGGGCCGACTTTCATCAGCATGCCGGCGCCGCCGCCGAACGGGCGGTCGTCGACTTTACGATGCTTGTCCTTCGCCCAGGCGCGCAGGTCGTGGACGCGGATATCCAAGAGTTTCTGCGCTTTGGCGCGCTTAATCATGCTTTCGTCGAGGTACGAGGAGAGCATGCCGGGGAAGATCGTCAGGATGTCGAAACGAAGCGGCGATTTCATAACGCTGTGTTCTATCATAGCACGCCCGAAATGAAAACCCCGCGCAGTGCGGCGCGGGGAACCGGTCAGTTGCCGAGGCGTTCTTGGAGCCACTTGGCAGCGGCCTTGTGCGCGTCGATATTCGGGCGCTTGCCGTCGTCGACGTCGTCCAGTTCGTCGCCGTTCGCCTGCTCGTTCAGCCAGACGAAGGCGGCCGTCGGGTCGTTCTCGGATTCTTGGAGCGCTTTCGCGACAAGGCGGAGGCGCACGAGCTCTTCCGCCGCGTGCTTCTTCGAACCGCCGGCCTTGTCCATGAGGCGTTCCTGCGCCTGCGCGATTGCCGTCTCCAGCTCCTGCGCGAGCGGATTACCAGCTTCGTGGCGCTGCAAATCGTCGGAGGATTGAGACAACATTTCGCTCATAGCGTGGACACCTTTCTGGAAGGCGCTGTTATTTATTTTGGATAAGTTCGTCCAGTTTGTTGACTGCGGCGTAGAGTCGCTTCGCTTTCAACCGGAGTTGGTTGACGCGGTCCGCGCTCCCGCCTTGCCGTTCGAGTCCGGCAACCTCAGTATTGATGATTGCGGCTTTTTGTTCAAGAAGCGCGATGGCCTGTTCAGGGTTCTTGCCGGCTTCGCGGAAGGCTTCGTCCATGTGCTGGGTCACGACGCGGTAGTCTTCAGCGTTGCTTAATCCCTTGATCAAGTTTTCCCGCTCATTCGCCACCCATTCTTGAAACGACGGTTTCTGATACCCCGGGACGATCGCCATGTTGGTATAGCGGCGCAGGTAGTCTTCTTGCGCGGCGGGCGTTGAGAAGTCGCGGAGCGCGTTGGAGATTTTTTCCTGACCCGCTTTCGCGTCAGGCACGACGTCTTTCAAGTACCTTTCGACGTGCTTGGAGATGCGGCCTTCCTTTTCTGAAGCGGTTTCCGATTTGAGAGAGCCTTTGCCCGGTACGAGAACGCGAAAAGCATCAGGAATACGCTCCTTTTGATCCTGCTTTGCAGGAGCGGGGTTCTGGGATTCGTTCTTCTGTTTTCCCAAACCGATCTTGTCCCAAATGCTCATATACTTCGTACAGAATACCATTTTTTGGCCTTAAAGTCAAACGTGCTACGACAAAAAATACTGCGGTCGTGCCGCAGTATTTCATACTACTCGTTGTTTTTGGTCGGATCCGTATCCTCGTCCGGCTCGTCCGGCGTCTCCTTATAGTAGGGCTCGTAGCGACGTTTGAGATAGGAGAGTGTCGCGTCTCGCGAGGTAAAACCTTCGTCGCTCGCGTGCGTCTTCGCGATCGTGTCCGCCAAAGAACCCGCGATGCGTTCAAGCTCAGGTTTGGTAAACCCGGCTCCGACGAGACGGATCAGTTCGAGCGCGGCGTCTTCGGTGGCGCGAAAGGCGCGAGACCCAGAGCCGAACAACTCCTCGCGGATTTCGTCAGCTTCTTTCTTTTGCGCGTCGCGCTTGGCGAAAGCGGCTTCGAGATCGCGCTCGTCTTCAGGCGTGACGGTTTCGGATTCGCCGGCTTCCGGCGGAGAGCCGAGTTCGTGGTGCACCTGATTGAGCTGATCGAGCGCGTCGGCGTCCGAGAGGGGAATGCGAAGATCCGGCTCCAACATCTTGCCTTGCCAAGTCGCTTCCGGAGCTCCTGAGGCTGTTGGTGAGGATTTTCTCGCGCCCGTCTCGCTCGTGACGTCTTGTTCGGCCTCGTTCGTATCTCGCATGGGTGACTGTTCATGCATACGGCACTATCGTAGCTCAACCGAATGTAAATGCGTAGGCGGAGACGCCAGGCTCGCTAAAAATCAGTTCAAGTAGGTGCTCGCCGTAGGTTCCGCGGGCATTCGTGAGCTCATACAGGCGCTCGTCCTGCACGAGCAGGTAGGTCGTACCGTCCTCGCCATTGTTGATGTCTGCGCCTTGCAGCGCCTCGGGCACGGGGCCTCCATCAAGAAGGACTTCGACGCGGAGCGCCGGACCGTCAGGGCGATGGCTCGCGAGGACCAGGTTGGCGGCTGAAGCGGAGTAGCGGTAGCGGAGCGCGCCGCCGGCGCTCGGGATCGCGCGTTCGTCCTCGACCGTCCAGGTTCCACTCAGGCCGAACGTGTTGCGGGCGAGCGACTCCGGGAACGTGTAGGTGCGCGCGGCGTCCCGGGCGACGGTTTCGGGACTCGCCAGCCCGCTCATGCGATCGTAGCCGAGGTAGGTTTCCGGCGAGCCGATTTTCGCGAAGTCCGGCGTCGTCCCTTCCGTCAGCGGCATGGCGGCCGCCTGGCCGTTCTCCTTTAAGAGCGATTGGATTGCCGCTTCGGTTTTGTCGTATTTCCCTTCGCCAAAGTGGTAGTAGCGAAGACGGCCTTCGGCATCGAACAGGTAGTGCGCCGGCCAGTAGCGGTTGCCGTACGCGGTCCAGGTGCCGTAGGCGTTGTCGAGCGCGACGGGGTAGCGGATGCCGTGCCGTTCGATCGCCTGGCGCACGTTCTTTTCTTCCTTTTCGAACGCGAACTCGGGCGTATGCACGCCGATCACGACGAAATCGTTCTCGGCGTACTTTCCGTACCACGACGTGACGTACGGAAGCGTGCGGATGCAGTTGATGCAGGAGTACGTCCAGAAATCGATCAGCACGACCTTGCCTTTGAGATCGTCGACGGCGAGCGGCGAGGAGTTGAGCCAGGACGCGATGTTCGTGAATTCCGGCATGGCCTCGGCCAAGACGGGGAGCGTGGCTTCGCTCGTCGGTACCGTGAGCTTGGCGAACGGGCTCGTCGGCATCAGATCGGCCATGCCCATGGTGCGTACCGACACGGCATAGGCGGCGATGAGGAGCGCGGCGGCGCCCGCAAGGATGGCGAAGAGGTAGCGTGTCTTCATGGCGTCAGAGTTTCAAGATCGATTCGAGCGGAAAACGTTCGACGAGCCACGCCTGCGCGACGCGGTCGTAGCCCGTGAGAATCGCGATGGCCGTCAGGATGACGAGCGCGCCGAAGATCTTGTTGAGTATCGGTTGCAGATGGCCGACGGAGCGGAGGCGTTCCTGCAGGCGGTGGCTGCCGTAGGCGATGCCCAGCATCGGAATGCCGGCACCGAGCGCGTAGGCGAAGAAGAGGAGCGCCGTCGTGACGTAGTCGGCGCTGCGCGCGGCCAAGGTCAGGATCGTGCCCAGAATCGGTCCGGCACACGGCGACCAGACAAGGCCGAGGCTGAAGCCGACCAAGAGGCCCGACATGGCGTCGGACTTGGTGGCCGAACCGTGCGCGACGTTCGCGCCGAGCTTGGCGAGCGCGGGTTGGAGACGAATCGCGAGCTGTTCGTAGGCTTTCTCAAAGAAGAGAGCCGCTCCGAACAGGATGAGGAGAACGCCTGCCAGGATGCGAAGATTGTCGTTCGAGATGCCGAGGAAGGTTCCCGCGGTGGCTAGCGCCGCGCCGATCAGCGTGAACGAGCCCACGAAACCGACGATGATCATGACTGGGCGCCACTTCGATCGTCCGCCCGACGTGCCGAGCAAGAAGGGGAGAACCGGCAGGATGCAGGGAGCGAGAATCGTCAGGAACCCGGCGGCAATGGCAAGAAAGAACAGGCTCATACCTTATTGCGTCGCCTTTTTCAGCGCCGCCATGAACGTCGCTTCTTCCACGGGGCCGTTGAAACGCTCGACTTCCTCGCCCTTGGCGTTCAGGAAGACGGTCGTGTGCTGATAGGGAATTTTGTACTTGGCCTTGAGAGCGGCTTCCGTGTCGTAGTTCACGCGGAAACCGGCGACAGGCAGGTTGGAGTTCTCGATCCAGGTCTTGATCTTCGGTTCCTCGGCGCGGCAGATCGGGCACCACGAGGCCCAGAAGTAATAGACGACGGCGCGCGATTTTTGCAGTGCCGATGCGGCTGCCGTCTCGGTATACGCGATGTAGTACGGGCGCGGTTCAGGCGCCATCATTTCGTTCGCGACTTCGGCTTCATCTTCCGTCAGCATTGCGCCTCCGATTCGCACGCCACCCCCGTCTTCCATTATGGCGTCGCCCTCCTTTTCCATCATAACGTTGTTGTCCCTCTCACCTTCCATCATGGCGTCCTCTTTCTTTTCCATCGCGTCAGCCTCTTTTTCTTCCTGCATCATCGCGGGCGGTTCGGTCGGGAGATCCGGCACGACGGGGGCTGTGGTGCAGCCGGCGCCTACCAGAACGAACAGAGCGGATCCGAGCGTGAGAGCGAACGTGTTTTTCATAGAAGAAGGTTAGTGTGTAACGCGTCCGTACAGGAGGCCGATAACTTTTCCGAGCGTCGCGGCGATCAGGGTGCCGAGGAGCCAGGGATCCAGCGTGTGTGTGTACGTTTGCCAGAGCGTACCGACGGCCAAGACGGGCAGGGCGAGCAAGAAACCGGTGCGACTGGCCAAGTAGCGGTGAAGCGCATCGCGCTCGTCGCCCCGCCCCTCGGCCAGGCCGAAGGCCAGGACGATCAGGGCGGCCACAGCGGCCAAGGTCGGCAGGATCATTTCGAGCATGGGTTGCATCTCCATAGGATTATTTGAGGGCAAAAATATCCTCGACGCGCTTGCGGAAGCGGGAGGCGATCTTCATGGCCAGAAGCAGGGACGGCGTGTACTGTCCCTTTTCGATGGCGATGATCGTTTGGCGGGAAACGCCGACGTCCTCTGCCAGCGTTTCTTGCGTCATGGCGTGCTCAGCGCGCAGCTCGCGAAGACGATTGATGATGTGTACAGGCATGTCCTGAGTGTAAAGTATGCTTTACGTTAAGTCAACTTTACATTCATGTGCATAAAAAAGGCCCCGAGTTATCGGGACCGCTTGCGCTTCTTTCCGCGCTTCTTTTTCTTCTTCTGAGGTTTCTTGGCCTTTGCCTTCTTGGTAGGCTTGGCTTTCTTGGTGGCTTTCGCCTTGCTGCCTTTGCCGTAGGTCGGCAGCACCATGATGTGGTAGCACGACTGAGCGTACTCCTTGATGTAGATGATCGTGCCGCGCTTTTGGAGCGCATCCAACTCACGACGGAACCAGCGATGTTCGCTTTTTGAGAAGCCGACGTAGGAAATGTCGACGGTCGCGCCGGTGAGATGGGATGAACGCTTCCAGCCCTTGCCGCCGCAGATGGCGTTGTCATTCGATTTGCACAGCAGGCGCTGGTACTCCCACGTGCGCGTCAGCGACGTGACTTTGTATTCCCTGCCGAACTCGCGATGCGCCCTGCCGAGGAGGTCTTTGAGAAACGCTTTCGTGTAGGGACGCCCATGCATGTAGAGCGCGCGGTTTCCGGGATCCTCCTCGCCGAGCTCGTCAGCGATCGCGTAGGCGTCGGTATCGCTTCCATCGATTTTGACCAGGTACCCGCCGGCGATGAGCCGCTTGAGATGCGGGATATCCCGGATGCGATCGAGGTCGTGCCGGTCGGCTGCCGCGTTTTGGCGCTTCTGCGCCCGGCCACGCGCCTCAACAACGGGAATCGATGAGAAAAGGAACGCGAGGAGCGAGAGAGTGAGAACAAACTTCCTCATGACGGCACCTCGGCTATACGGTACAATATCGTCAGATATGTTCAACAGGCTCCTCTTCATCCTCTCGACGCTGTTTTGGGCGCTCGCCATGCCCGCGTTGGCGCAAGATATTTCTCCGCTCAACGTACGCGCCGTGCGGCAGGCACCCGACGGCGTCGACCGCGTGCTGACGTTCACGATCGCGAACGATCGTCCGCAGGCCGTGATGGCCAGCGGTCGCGTGGTTGTAATCAGCGTGTATGGCACCTCGCTTCCAGCCTCGCTTCCGATCGAGGACGTTGTCGTGCCGCCGGGCAGCACTGTCGACGTGCGCGTGCGCTGGCATGACGCGCCGATCGTGGGACAGCTCCGCGCGACGATTATCTTAAATGAAGGAAGCGCGTCCGCCACGATCTCCTCTCACGCGTTTTGGCTGCTGCCGAATCCCGCCGTCGCCGGAGGCGCCGCCGCCGCGCTCGTCGCCGGACTCGCCATCGTGCACGTACTCATGCGGCCTCGCGACGTGAAGCTTGCGAAGGTTTTTGCGAAAGCGACGGGAAAGGATCCGGCACAGCCCGCTCCGGCGAAAAAAGCGGTACCGAAGCCGCTGCCGAAGCTCAAACCGCTTTCGCGCTCACTGGCCTATCGTGTCGAGCCGGGCGATTCCGTCATGACGCTTTCGAGTCGTTTTGAAGTGAGCTGGCAAGAAATCGTGCGCGTGAATCGGCTGAAGCCCCCGTATACGCTGCGTCCCGGCAAAAAACTGCAGATTCCCAGGCACGCCCTGAAACCCAAGGCCTCGCCGCCTCCGCCCCTGCCGCCGCCGCAAGGTTGACAGGCAGGTCGCGAAGGTGAAAGAATAGTTAGGAGACCTAACTATTCTTTCGTTTTCGGCATGCCGCAGACTGCCCGCCTTCGACGGCTGATCGAATTGATGCTTGCGATGAAGCGCGCGCTCCACGAGCGCCTCGGAAAGAAAAGCTTCCCGCTCGACCCGTCGACGCTGCCGCGCCTCCTCGTGCTCGGATACGTGCGCGAGCGCGGCGAGCCGACCATGAAGGAATTATCCTCGTTTCTCCGCATCGCTCCGCCTTCGGCGACGGCGCTGACGGACGGTCTCGTCGCCGCCGGGTTCCTCATTCGCCAGCAGGACGCGAGCGATCGCCGCAGCATCCGGCTGCGTCTCACGGCAAAGGGGAGAACGTTCATCAGCCGGCGCTTCGCGGAAGTCGATCGTCAGATGGCGCACATCCTCGGGCGGCTCTCGACGAAGGAACAGGACCTCATGATCAAACTTTTTGAAAAAATCCTGCCATGACCTTGCCGAAACTCAATTGGAAACGTCTTGCGACGTACGGAGGCGTCGTGATCGGCGCCGTGCTCGTGATCGGCGTTTTCGCGAAGCGCGGCCCGAAGATCGAGTACGATACGCACACGGTCGAGCGCGGCACGCTTCGCCAAACCGTCCAAGTGACGGGCGAGGTCGTTTCGTCCACCGACGTCGATTTGAAATTTGAAGGCTCGGGACGCGTAAGGTCGATCGACGTGAGCGTCGGTGACGCCGTCAAAACGAACGCGATCCTCGCGACGCTCGACGACCGCAATGAGCGCGTGCGCGTGCAGTCCGCCCAAGCCTCGCTCCAGTCCGCCCAAGCGAATCTGGACCGCCTCGTGAACGGCGCGACGCCGGAAGACGTGCGCGTGGCGGAAGTCGCGGTCTCCAACGCTGAAATCGCGCTTGAACAAGCCCGGCAGGCTCTTGCCGACACGAACGTGTCGAACGCCGCCAGCCTTCAGAAGGCGCATGCCGACATGGACGGCCAGATCGAAACCCTCTTCCTCAAGGCCTCAACCGTCATGCAGGTGCTGAGGAGCGACGTTTTTGACGGGATTGGAAACCTGCGCGCCGATTTTTGGACGACGAACACGATGCTGGCGACGCAGACGGCCTTGAACTACGGATACGCGCGCAACGACTTCGCAAAAATGGAAGCCGATCTCGCGGCCTATCGTCTCGCGAACCGCGCCGGCAAAGACGCGCTTCTCGCGGCGCTCCTCCTGGAAGCGAAGAGCGTCCGGCAAGCCGCCCAGACCGCGACCGATTTGATGCAGATCTCGACGCCGAATAGCCAAACCACGCAGGCCGCGTTCGATACCCGCAAGGCGAACGTGCGTGCCGCCTGGGTTGATATGAACAGCGCCGTGAACGCCTCTGAATCGCAACGGCAGCTGGTTGCCAGCATTATCGCCTCCAATTCCGCCGCGCTGAACGCCGCGGAACAAAACGTCCGCACGTACGAAGGCGCGCTTGAAAGCGCCAAGGCGTCGCTCGCGCTCAAGAAGGCGCCGGCGACGTCGTACGATCTCGCGGCCGCGCGCGCGAGCGTGACCCAGGCTTCGGCCGCGCTCGGCGAAGCGTCGATCGCCCTTGATCGCACGCGTATCCGCGCGCCGTACGACGGCACGATCGCCGCCGTGCTCGGACGCATCGGATCGACCGTCACGTCGAACGAGGTTATCCTGAAACTGCACGGCAACGACGTCTACGAAATCGAGGCCGACGTGCCGGAAACCGACATCGCCAAGCTGCGCGTCGGCATGGAAGCGGAAATGACGCTCGACGCGTACGGCGACGACGTGATCTTCGCGGGAGAACTCGCCACGATCGATACGGCGCAAACCGTCATTCAAGACGTCGTCTACTACAAGACGCGTTTCCGCTTCGTCGGAAACGGCCATTCCGTGCGCGCGGGCATGACGGCTTCCGTCACGGTCGTCACGATCGAGCGGCCTGAAGCGCTCATCGTTCCGCAGCGCTCGGTGCGCGAAGACGATGACGGAAAAAAGTACGTCCGCATTCTTGAGGACGGAGCGGAGAAGCGCCTCGACGTGCAGCTCGGCACGCGCGGCGACAACGGTCTTGTGGAAGTCTTGGAAGGGCTCGCGGGCGGCGAGGAAGTCATCCTCTCGATCCGCGAGAACGGACAAGTCAAACGCTAAACGCATGCCGAACGGTACTGGAACGCCCCTCATTCGCGTCGAAGGGCTCAAAAAAAGCTATGTGAGCGGCGAGGTCGAGACGCCCGTACTCAAGGGGGTCTCGTTCGGCATCGAAAAGGGGGAGTTCATCGCCATCATGGGTCCGTCCGGCTCCGGCAAGTCGACGCTCATGCATATCCTCGGTTTCCTCGACCACGCGACGGAGGGCCGATATGAATTCGACGGCCAGGACGTAAGCAGCCTGGTCGACGACGACCTCGCCCGCATGCGGCGCGAGCGCGTCGGTTTCGTCTTTCAATCCTTTTTCCTGCTGCCGGAACTTTCTGTTCTTGAAAACGTCAAGCTTGCGCTCGCGTATCACGACATTCCCGAACACGAGCGCGTCGCGCGGGCCGAAGAAGCGGTGGCGGACGTCGGGCTTGCGCATCGCCGTGATTACTCCGTGACGCGCATCTCTGGCGGAGAAAAGCAGCGCGTGGCCATTGCGCGCGCCCTGGTCTCGAAGCCGGCCGTGATTTTTGCCGACGAACCGACGGGCAACTTGGACTCGAAGTCCGGAGGCGTCGTCATGGAACTTCTTGAAGATCTGAACGACAAGGGAAATACCATCATTCTCGTGACGCACGAGAAGGAGACCGCCGAGCACGCGCGCCGCATTCTTTCGATCCGCGACGGCTTCATCGAGGGGGACGTGGCCGTGCAGACGCGCAAGAGCTCCAAAAACGGCAACGGCCTGCAGAAGTGATATGCGCTATCTTGAAACGATCCACTCGTCAGTAAAGACCTTGTTCGGGCACAAGCTGCGCACGCTGCTCACGATGCTCGGCATCATTATCGGCATCGCTTCGGTCATTTTGATGACGTCGCTCGGCAAGGGCGTTGAAGGCCTGATCTTGAATCAGTTGGAAAGCTTCGGACAGGACTCCGTCTTCGTCGAGCCCGGCGGCGGCGACGGGGCGGGCCCGCCGAACTTCGCGCAGCTGAACGCCCTCAAGTACGACGACTTCGTGGCCATCAACAATCTCGACAGCGTGAAGATTTCCGCGCCGATCAAGTACGTCGACGGCGTCGTGAGCCGCGCCGGCACGAACGTCTCTCCGCAAATCGTGGCGACGACGGTCGAGTACGCCGAGCTCAACTCGTTCGAGGCCGCGCAAGGCCGCTGGTTCGACGAGTCCGACGTCGAAGGTGCGCTGCGCTCGATCGTGCTCGGCTCCAAGACGGCGGAAGACCTTTTCGGCGACGATAATCCGGTCGGCCAGTCGGTGACGGTGAAGCGCAAGACGTTTCTCGTGATCGGCGTGCTGCCGAAGCTCGGCGTCCTGTTTTTCCAAGACTTGGACAAATCGGTCTACATCCCGATCACCACGGCTCGCCGGGAGCTGCAGGGCGAGGATCACCTGACCTTTATTACCGCCCGCCTCAAAGGCAATCCGGAATACGGCGCGGAAGACATCCGGCTCCTCCTGCGCGATCGGCACGATATCGACAATCCGGAAGGCGATCGCAAGAAGGACGACTTCCAGGTAACGACGCAGGAGCAAGCCGCCGAAACGTTCGGCGCGATCTCGTCGGCGCTGACCGTCTTCTTGTCGGCAATCGCCTCGATTTCGCTTTTCGTCGGCGGCATTGGCATCATGAACATCATGCTCGTCTCCGTGACGGAACGTACCCGCGAAATCGGCCTGCGCAAAGCGCTCGGCGCGCGACGACGCGACATCATGACGCAATTCCTGATCGAAGCGATCCTGCTTACCATGCTCGGCGGCCTCCTCGGAGCCCTCCTTGGCGCCACTATTTCGTGGCTTGGTTCCAAAATCGTCGCCAACATGATCGACGGCTGGGTCTTCGTCGTGCCGATCGACGCCGTGCTCAAGGCCTTCGGCGTCGCGACGGCGGTCGGCGTCATTTTCGGCCTCTATCCGGCAAGAAAGGCCTCAAAGCTCGATCCAATCGAGGCGCTGCGATACGAATAGTTCGAAGGAACCGCCCTTGCCGAAGGGGCGGTTTTGATTTACGCTGTCCGCGATATGTCTGAAGAAACCAAGCCGCTCAAAATCACCAAGATCGTCATCGACCGCGACCTCTGCATCGGGGCGGCTTCGTGCGTCGTGATCGCGCCGGGCACCTTCCAGATGGATGAGGAAAACAAAGCCTATCTCGTCGATATCGACGGCCACGACGCCGAGACGATCAAGATGGCGGCGGAATCCTGCCCGACGAAAGCCATCTTCCTCTACGACGAAGACGGCAACCAAGTCTACCCGTAACGCGGGTAGATTTCGCATATGCGGGAAGTCGAGATTCTGATCATCGGCGGCGGCGCGGCGGGCACCACGGCGGCCGAGACCTACCGGGTCGGCGGCGGCCAGGGCGACGTCGTCATCGTGAGCGACGAAGCGCACCAGCTCTATTCGCGCGTGCTCTTGCCGCATGCGGCCAAGGGCAAGATCTCCCCGGAGAAGGCGTTTTTGAAAAACGAAGCGTGGTATGCCGAAAAGCGCATCGAGCTGATGCGCGGCCGCTCCGTGCTGCGCGTCGACTACAAGCGCAGCATCGCCACGCTCGACGGCGACGAAGAAATTTCCTACAAAAAATTGCTGATCGCGGTCGGCGGCAAGCCGCGCGCGTGGCAGATGTCCGGCGCCGATCACGCCGACGTTCTCCAGCTTCAGACGTATGAAGACGCTATCAAGCTGCGCGAGCGCCTCGTGCCCGACATGCGCATGGCGATCGTCGGCAGCGGATTCATCGCAATCGAGTTTGCGGCCGCGTGCGTTGAAAAAGGCGTGAAGGCGACCCTGATCAACCGCGGACCGCACTTTTGGACGTCCGCGCTCGGAGAAAAAATCGGCCATGCGGTGCAAGCCGCGCTCGAGGCAAAAGGCGTCGAGGTGCGCAACGGCGCGAAAGTCGCGGCCGTCGAGGTCGAAGGCGGGATTTCCGGCGTGACGCTTTCAACCGGCGAGACGGTTCCCTGCAACCTCGTCGGCGTCGGGATCGGCATCGAAACTCCGATGGAGCCGTTCGGCGACCTTCGCGGCACGCAGGGCCTGCTCGCCGACGCGTATTTGAAAGCAAGCCATGAGAACGTCTGGGTTGCCGGCGACTGCGCCGAATACGATGACGAGGTCGTCGGCTTCCGCCGCGTCGTCGGCAACTGGGCCAACGCGATCGCCCAAGGCAGGCACGTCGGCCAGGCGCTCCTCGGCAGGCACGAGAAGTTCGTCTTGCTGACGGGCTACAGCACGGCCGTCTTCCCCGGCGCGAGCCTGCTGTTCCTCGGCGAATCCCGCATGCTGCCGGAAGCGCAGCGCTACGAGCGCGTGCTTGAGGATGGAAAAAAGATCGTTGAGTTCCGCACGCTCGGCGGCCGCGTGATCGGCGCGACGCTTTTGAACGCGGTGGACCAGCGCGCCGCTGCCGCGGCATTGATCACCTCTGGCGTTTCCGTCGCGGGTCGCGAAAGCGATCTCGCCGACCCGCACGTACCGCTCGACGGATTTTGACCGATGCGCGTCGCCGTCCTTATTCCCGCTCACGACGAAGCCGCGATTCTCGAAGCGAACGCGAAGCGGGTTTGGGAGTGGGGGAAGGCGGCGTACGGCGACGGTTTTACGCTCGTGCTGTCGGAAAACGGCTCGCATGACAGCACGGCGTGGGTCGCGAAACTTTTGGAAAAATTGCTGCCGGGCACGATCGCGCTCGGCACGAACGTCGCCGGCAAGGGCGGCGCGATCAAGCGGGCCGCCGCCGCCGTCGAAGCGGACGTCTATCTTTTCATGGATGCGGATCTTTCCGCCGACCTCGTTTCCGCCGAGCGGCTCATCCGCGCCGTTGCCGAGGGCGCGGATTGCGCCATCGGTTCGCGCCGAGCGTCCGATTCCGAGGTTGGACGTCCGCTGGTGCGGAAAGCGGTGACGCGCGCCTACGCCGCCGTTGCCAACGCCTTGCTCGGACTCGGCGTGCGCGATCCTCAATGCGGCTGCAAGGCGTTCTCCGTCCGCGTGCGCAACGACGCGTTGCCGACGATCCGCGACGACGGTTTTTTCTTCGATACGGAATTGCTCGCGCGGCTGCGTCAAAGCCAGGCGCGCATCGACGAGATCGGCATTCGTTGGACGGAACGCCCCGGCGCCGCCGGTCCGAGCAAGGTTCGGCTTTTCTCGACGGGATTCCATTTTCTCAAAAAAGCAGCGGCGTTGCGCAAAGAGTTGGGGTAGGTTACGGTGATTTTCGAGGCCTTTTTGCCAAGGGAGGACTCATGCGTGCATGGATGATGACGGCTTTCGTTCTGGCCGGGTGCCTGCACAGCCCGAAGGATACGACCACGAAAACGACCGCGGAAACGCTGGAGCGTTCCGCCGCGGGCGGAGCGTGGAGGAAGCACTTTTTGGCTGGCCAGTACGCTCTGGCGGCTGAGGCCGCCTGGAAAGCCAAGCTGGATCCGATGTTGATCGGTCTCGCGCTTGAAGAAGCGCGCAAGGCGGCGCAGGCCAAGCTCGCGGCGTACCCCAAGGGCTACAGCGTGCTCGATGAAGACTTGCGTCAGGAGGCTTGGAGGGCCTTCCAAGTCGAGGTACGTATCGCCTGCCTATACGGGCCGGTAAAAGCGTCAGGTACGCTCGCGATCGACGACGTGATCGAAGCGCATGCGCAGGTGAACAACGAAGCGCTTCGCCGGCTCCTGCTGCAATTCGATTGCCCGGTCGAGCCGGAGCTCCGCGACGATATCATTGACGCGGCGGCGTCCGACAAGCTCGACGACTTTGCGTTCGAGCAGATCGAGAAGGCGAAGTGGGATGCGGAGAAACGATCCGCGTTCGTGGCCGAGTATTTCGCGACGGGGTACGTGTCCGCTTTCGGGCAGTGGGGATACGTCTACCCTGGCTGCGATCGCGGTTTGCGCGCCGTGAGCGCTTTGCGCCCGCCGCCCGAAAACGTCGTGAAGATGCTGATAGAAGCGGACTGCGAGGAGGGCACGTTCGACCCTTCGGAGTGGCTTCTTCCCCAAGAGGAGGCGCGACAGTACTTCTTCGCCGCGATGCAGTCCGAGGAATACGATATCGCCCTGGCCCTTGCCGCAAGCGCGCGGATGGGTGATGAAGCGAAGGCACAGCTCTTTCAGCACATGCTGCGCGGGCACTGGGAATACCGCCTCAAGGCGTTCTTGGATCGGCACCCTGAAGAGCACGAGCACGCGCTCGCGATCGCATTGACGCTGGATGAAGTCCGCATCGTCGGTCGCTTGGCCAAGACTGGAGAGTGGGTTCGCCGCGCGTTCGACCGTGCGCTGGAACTCAAACTCTATGAAGACGCGACCATCATCGCCGAGGTCGGTTGCGACGACGCCTTTCGCAAGGAAGGTCCTGCACTGGCGTTCAAGGCGGCGCTCGACGCGGAAGACTTCGTGATCGCGCACCGGCTTGCCAGACGCAATCCCGACCTCATCGATAAGGAAGAGGCTCGCAAAGCCGCCGACGGGTACCACGATTGGCGCGCGCGCCAGCCGCTTCCGCCCATGAAAAAGCTGAAGCGGAAGAAAGCTCCGAAGTGCGCCGTCGAATGGCCGGTCGACGGCAGTGAGTGCAAACGATAAAACGCCCCGTACCTGACGATCGTCAGGACGGGGCTTTTCTCTATGCGGATCACCGGCACGGACGCGCGAGATGGTGCGTCTCGGGCGACGTTTAGGGGTGACCGGTAATGATCGCGATATCCTGCTCGCGCAATTTGACGAGCGACGAGAGCGACGTGTCGCCCTCGAGAAGCCGCGCCAGCTGGATGCCGCCGATGAAATGAGGCAGCAGGACGTAATCCGCCCCGGCTTCGTAGAGGTCGAGCGATTCGTATTCGTTGTCGGCGGTGAGAATGACTTTGGCGCCCGGGTTGTGCTTGCGCGTGTACGCGAGAATGGCGCGAGAGTCTTCGACGGGCGGCACGGTCGAAATCACGAGCCGCGCGTGATCGAGGCCGCAGAGCTCGGCGATTTCGGGATCGGAAATGTCGCCATACACGGCGTGAATGCCGCGCTTGGCGAGGCGCTCGACGACTTCCGGGTTGAAGTCGACGACGGTGAAATCCTTATGCATTTCCTCCAGCGAGGCGAGGATGTTGTGGCCCATGCGATGGCAGCCGACCAGCACGATGTGCCCGCGCCGCGCCTCGTCATGCGGGCGGCGCTCCTTCTGCGCGCGGAACTCGAAAATTTTCAACGGCGTCTTCAACCATCCGTACAGCGTCTCGCTGTAGATGATGAGGTAGGACGAGATGGCGATCGTGGCGATGCTGACGACGGTGACGAGCGAAACCACCTCGGAATTGACGTGCCCAAGCCGCGAGCCGAGCGCCATCAGGATCAAGCTGAACTCCGAGATTTGGGCGACCGTCACGCTCGCCATGAACGACGTGCGCGAGCGATAGCCCAGCAAGCCCATGATCACGAGCACGATGATCGGATTGCCGATCAGGACGAAGAGGGAAAGGACGATCGCGGGCGTCGTGACGGCGGCGGCGGAACTCAGGACCATCTTCGAGCCGAGCACGATGAAGAATACGACGATGAAAAAGTCGCGCAGCGATTTGATGCGGCTCGTGATCTGGTGGCGTTCGATGCTGCCGGCGAGAGCGATACCGGCCAAGAACGCGCCGATCTCGATCGTCAGGCCGACCTGCGGCAGCGCCGCGACCGCCGCCATGCCCATGCCCCATGCCATCGAGACGAGGAAGAGTACTTCTTGCGAGTGGCCGACCGAGCGCAGGAGGCGCGGCATGATCCATCGGCCGATCGCCAGCGAAACAGCCAAAAGCGCGGCGCCTTTGAGGAAGGCGAACCCGATGGCCGCATACGGAAGCGTCGCCAGAGTGGCGTTTTCGGATCCGGAAAGGCTGGTAAGGAGGATCAGGAAAAGAAGGGCTACGAAGTCCTGCACGAGCAGGAAGCCGATGACGATTTTGCCGTGCAGGCTCTCAAGCTCGCGCTTTTCCGAAAGGAGTTTCACGACGATGATCGTGCTAGAGAAGGTCAGCGCCACGGCGATGTAGAGGGCTGCCAGCTCGCCGTATCCGAGCAGGCGCGTCAGGCCGTAGCCGATCACGAACGTGAAAACGATCTGGCCGATGCCGGTCAAGAGCGCGGCTTTTCCGACGTGCTTGAGATCCTTGAAACGCATCTCCATGCCCACCAAGAACAGTAGGAAGGTGATGCCGAGCTCGGCCATGGCATCGAGCGTTTCAGGGCTGTTCAGCTGGAGGAGACCAAGAGGCCCGACGATAAGTCCTGTCGCGATGTATCCGAGAATGGTCGGTTGCCGCAGCCATCGCGCGAGCATGCCGAAACCCGTGGCGAGCGCGAGGACGAGGGTGAGTTCGAGAAAGATGTGGCTCATGTCCTTAAGTATATCAGACCGCCTCGGAAAACGGATTGACGCAGGCGGTCGCCCGCGCTACTGTCGGCCTGTCCGACCAAGGAGGTCGCCATGTCCGATCTTTGCAACCGATGGAAGGCCTTGCTGGCCGATCTTGTGCAACACATTGACGCACCCGAGTTCGACCGCCTCGCCAAAGTGGAGGCCGATGCGATTCGCACGCATGTGATCGAGTGCGAGACGTGCCAGAACGCCGACCTCTTCGAGGTTACGGACATCGCTTTGGCTGGCATGATGGTCGTCGCCCTCTCCATAAAGCTGCTCGAGTTCATGGAAGACGCCGACGATTCCGAGGACGCGCTTGATGAACGGGTGTCCGACATCGTGCGGCTGAATGCCGCAGTTGAGGCGGAGACGCGTTCGCTCGAAGCGACCGTGGCCGGCTTCATCGCCCGTCACCCGGAGCTCGAGTTCGAGAAGTTCGCGCTGCCGAGCGCGCGGCTCAGTCCGCTGGTCGCGTTCCGCACGGCGGACACGATCGCGATGACGCTGCGCAGCTATCACCGCCGCGGCGAAGAGCCGTGCACGTTCCTGATGACGCAAGCCGGCTCCTTCCTCATTCCAGGACGTCCCGGCACGGCCATTCCCGCCAGCTCGATCGTGAAACACGTCGGGCGCTGCCTTTGGGAGGATGCCTGGAACGTGTATCGGCCGTCGCCCGGCAAGGCGCCCTTCGAAGACTTCCAGTCATTCAGGGAGCTGAATCGCGACGAGGGCGGCAACGATCTCATCGTTCCGCGCCTCATCTCCTGGCTCTTCGCCGCGCTCAAGGTCTCGCCCGGTCTCATCTACGGGTACCGCGCGCGCCCGTCCGACACGGGCGCCGAGTGGATCCTCGAACCGTTCGCGAAGGGGGAGAAGTTCGACAACGACGACAAGGACAAGCCCTGGAGGGTGTGATGAACCTGCACGACATGAAGATCGCGCTGTTCGGCATTGATGCCGAGAGCGAGCTCGGGCAGTTCCTCCGGTATCTGCCGCGCGGCTGGCCGGCGTCGATGCCCGGCTACGGTACGGGGCAGATTCACTTCTTCGTCCGATCGCACCGCATCGAGAACGGCAGGCCGGTCGCCTACGATCCTTTCTGGATCGAGACCTGCGTCATCGATGACAGGGGCAAGATGGACGAGATGAAGCGGCGCACCACCGACAAGGTGAACGGAATGCGATGGTCACCGCCGCTCATGCCGCTTGCGCGACCGTTCGGTCCGGCGGGCGAGGCCGAGCGCGCGCCGTGCGCTTGCGGACGCGCCGCGTACGTCGTCGGCAGCCGGGAGTTTCCCGGCCTTGGCCGATCATCGAGCCACGCCTTCCGTCAGGCGCTCTACGCGCTCTGCCTCGTATGCCCGAAGCTTACGCTCCTGGCCGAGCGCGCGGACACGGCGCTGGTGAAACTGCATACGTAAAAGGCCGCTCTCGCGGCCTCTTTTATTTCTTCAACTCGTCGATGTCTTCCTGATATTGCTCCGCGAGCTTCACGACGTTGTCGCCGTAGAAACGGTATTTGAGATTCGTCGATCCTGAAAAATATTTCATCGCCGCCGTCCATTCGCCGCTTTGGTTTCCGGCGCCGAGCGCCTTCAGATAGATGGCCGAGGCGAGAAAGGCGTCGCGCATGTCCCAAGGGTTCGCGGTTTTCCCGCTGATCGCTTCGACTTTCGGAGCATAGCTCGCCCACGTCGAAGGAATGAACTGCGCCGGACCCATGGCGCCGCCCCAGCCGACCTGGTTGCCCTGTGCGTCTTTCATCGGACAAGAAACTGGCGTCGTATCGATCGGCAAATTCAACGACGAGGTGATGTTCTTGAACGGCTCGTGGTCGCGCGAGGGTTTCATCACGACACGCCAGCTTTTCGACGGCGGATCGTTCGCGCGGTTGCAGGTGCCGACGTTTTTTCCGAGGTTCGACTCCTGCGTCAGGATCGCGAGCAGAAAGGCCGAGCGGACGCCGGTATGCGACGAGGCCCAATCCGCGACGGCCACGGCTTCTCCGAAGGTCACCTTCTTTCCGACCTCGATCAAGTTATAAATGCGGTTCTTGATTTCGCTCGCGCGTTTTTTCGTATCCGAGAGCGCGCTTTGGTAGTTCGTTTCCTTTCCCTTGGTTTGCTGCAGGAGCGCGTCCTGCGCGCTGATGGTCGTGGCGACTTCCTGGGTCTGCAGCTGCGCGATGGCGACCAGGTTTTCCTGCTGCTGCTTCTGCTCCACGAGCGTTTCCTCCTGTTTCTTCAGCGAGGCTTCCAGGCGCTTGGTCTGATCGAGAAGGACGGAGAGTCCCTCGTTGATCTGCGCGTAGCCGTTGACCTGCGCGAAAAAACCGGAGAGGTCGCTGCCCGAAAGCAATATTTCGATCAGACCGCGTTGGTCCTGACGGTGGAGTTCTTGCAGCACCACGCCCATCTGTCGATGCAGCATCTCGAGTTTTTCGCCCTGGACGGCGATTTGGCTCTGCGTCGCGTCGAGTTTCCCGAGCGTTTCGTTCAGGAGCGCCTTCGTCTGCTGGACTTGGAGATTCAGCTTGGCGCGCTGGGCGTTCAGTTGCTTCAGTTTGTTGGCCAGCGTGTTCTTTTCGGAACGGACGTCTTTCAGCTGCTTTTCGTAATCGGCGATCTGCCGCTCGATCTCTTTCAGCTGCTTTTGCAGTTCGGTTTGCTGCGCCTGGATCTCGCTCGACGTTTGCGCCAACGCAAACGGGCGCGCCGCGAAAACGGAGGCGGCGATCGCGAAGATGAGGATGAGAGAAAGGCGGCGAAGCATGGTGAGGCCAGTATACCAGCTTAGACGCCGAAGCGGCCTTGACATTACGCCAAAAATCGCGTATGAAGTGGGGTTTTCGGGCTTTGCTCTCTACCCGGAACGGGGTCTTTCCCATACATACCAGAGAGCATTAAAGAAGGAGAGTCGGATGCAACCGACCACCGGTCACGCCAAGGGTTCGTCTTCCGCCCTCGATCACTCGCGCCATCGCGCGCGCAGCGGTCACGGGCGCCTCGCAGGCCTGTCCTCGGACGGCATCGAGGCGCGCGAGGTGACGGAGAAGGGACGGATCGTGCGGTTCGTGCGGGAGGAACGCTACAACGTTCCGGTGCCCCACGGGCTGAAAGGGGAGGTGCGCAACCTGTTCATCAAGCGCAACTCCGCCTTCGAGCTCGACCTGCACGGCAAGATCTACGACGAGCGCGCGCTCGGACGCGTGCTCGTGATCGTCCCGCACAAGGACGCGAAGATCGCCCGCGGCATCGTCGGCATCCCCGGCACGAACGCCGAGACGAAGCGTCTCCGGAAGCTCGGCTTCAGCCATCTCACGATCGGCTGGATCCCGCCGGACCGCCGCGAAGAGGCGGCGGGCAAGCGGCCCGAGGGCTACGACGAGCGCGCCTTCGCGCTCAACTTCTACCACCCGAAGAGCGGCGGCCGCCACGCCGGCGAGAAGGACGGCGAGCTGGTCCACGAGATCATCGACGAGCTGTCGGTGCTCGAGTGGATCGACGAGAACGGTCTCGCCGAGCTGTACACCTCGAAGCCGCTCCTGGCCAACGGGTTCCTTCCCAAGACCGACGAGCAGCGCGCCGAGGAGAACGCGATCGCGGCCAAGACGCAGATCGCCTTCGGCCGGCCCGCGCTCCAGCCGCACCCCGAGCACGCCTTCCACCGGACGCGCCTCCTCGAGCGCTACCGGACGCTGTTCCGCGCGAACGTCGATCTCTGGGACGAGGACGCGCTCGCCAAGGCGGAGATGCGCGCACGCGAGGCCTTCGCGAAGAGCCGTGTCGGACGGAAGTCGTTCGACGAGCTCAGCTCGGGGCGGATCGCCGCGCAGGACTTCTACGTGGACGAGCGCCGCGGCTTCGCCTACGCGCTGTTCAACCTGCCGGGCGCCCGCTACATCGTGGCCATCGACGCCGCGCGCAAGGGCATCACGGTCAGCCCGCTCGCCGAGGACGTGAGCGGCCTCGAGCAGATCATGGTCGCTGGCGTGCAGCTCACGCTGTCCGGCTGCGTCCAGGTCGACTGGCCGGTCTTCTCCGCCTACGCGCGGGGGATCGGCACGGTGCTCGGCACGTCCGTGTTCAGCCTCGATCACGAGTTCAACTGACCCTGCACCACGCGGTGCAGGGATTTTCTTTTGAAAGGAATCTTGCGCACGAGCGCATGGTTCTATAGGATGCGCGTGCTCAAGCAAGAGCCAGGAGGAATCGATGAAAGCTGCGCACCTGACGCCAGCGTCTTTCGCCGCGTTGCTGCCGGACGTCTGCATCCGCGAAACCAGCGCCGATCCCGACGGTTGGACCGCGGAGAATCCGCTTTGGGGCCATTGTGCGGTCGTTTCGGCGGCGGCGCAGAAGCTCTTCGGCGGCAAGCTGCTTCGCGCTTCGCTCGAAGCGCTTCCGGCCTTCGCGCACATGCGGTCGCACTACATCAACGAACTCGACGACGGCACGCGGCACGACTTCACGCGCGCCCAGCTCGGCGACGCGGATACGTCCGGCCTCGTGTTCGAAGAGCGGACGCGCGAATACGTGCTGTCGCATCAGCCGACGCGCGAACGCTACCTCGTGCTGGCGGGACGGCTCGCGGCGGCCGTTCCGGTCGACGATGTCGATGCGGAAGATCTGTACGAATTCTTGATCGACTGACCCTCGCCCGCGCGCTGCGCGGGTTTTTATTCGCGGAGCAAATCCTGGCCGTCGGCTTCAATGCGTTCGAAGTCGACGAAAATATCGATGTGAAAATGCGTCTTTTTCGGCACGAGGCCGGGCTTGGCGTAGACGCCGTGTTTTTCGCCGAGGGAAAGATGCAGGCCTTTTTGGCGTTCGAAAGCGGTGATATCGCTCACGACGCGCTCTTTGCTGAAGGCGGGATTCAAGCCGACGCCGAATTCGCGCACCATGATTTCTTCTTCCGCGGAAATTTGATCCAACACGTCTTGGAACTCTTTCGGTCCTTCATGCGAAACCAAGATGCCTTTTTCGATGCGGATCTTGAACGGCGTGTGAAGCTTCACGAGATGGTCGGTGCCCGCGAAGGCGAAAATCATCGCCTCGCCGTTTAGCAAATTAAAATCTTTCGGTTCGCTGAACACTTCGCCGATCGGAAACGTGCCGCCGACGTTCTTCATGCCCTCATAGTCGCCGACGTTGAGTTTCGTTTCCTCCATGCCGCCTTCGTAGGTCAGCACGGTGCCGTTTCCGATCACCTTGATCGTCTCGGCCGCATCGATACGCTTCTTCAAAAGATGTCCGCGCGTGCGGTAATAGGAAGGATCGTACGCCAGCGCGTCGACGTAGATTTCGATCTGCCGTTCGTCCGTGGCGCGTTCGAGATGGACGTGCTCGATGACGGAGAGTCCGCGTTGGAACAGCTCGATGCGGATGCGGAATTCGCTCAGCCGGAAATTGGAGGATTGGATCAGCACCGTCAGGTCGCCCGGCTCGAGTTTCTTGATCTCGTCCATGATCGCGTCGGCCGTGACGGCGTCGAAGTCGAGGAACGTCGCGTGGGGGAGCGCCTCCTTATAGGCGTCGGCCAAAAGGCGCGAGAGGGGGGAGCGCGCATCGAAAACGACCAGCGCCTTGCGGGAAGGGTGGTGTTCGATCGCGAGAGTAACGATGTCGCCGACGTGTTTCGTGGCGAGAGAAGCGAGGCTGGTCATGGGCATAAGCCTACGACCTTGGCGTTCGGACGTCAAAGGATTGACGAGACGCGATTTTTGTGCACAGAATAGGGCAGGAGGAGATCATGACCAAGCTCCATCAACGCACGTCACAGTGGTTCGAAACGCTCGTTCGCACGGACAGCTTGTATACCGGCTGGCTGCCCAGCTTGTACTGGGCGGAACGCGGCGGAGCGCTGCGTTTCGGCGAGATCGTCGGCCGTTTTCAGCCTCGGGGCTACGCATTCAACTCTTATGCGGGCATCATTGCTGACGAGTTTCGTCACGCCGGTCTGGTGGAGCACCTTCTTGTCGAGAAAGGCATACCCGTCCCGTCCGCACCCAAGCCGGAACGGTACTGGGGCCAAATTTGGCCCTGGATCAAGTCCTTCGAGGATGCGTGCGCCGCCGGCGCCTTCGGAGAGATGCTCGCTCGCAACCGCTTTCGCGTGATCGCCAGGCACCCACTCCTGCCCGCCGATTTCCGTCCGATCGTCGAACAGATCCTGCCGGACGAAGAGCGTCATGCCGAGCTGCTTGGCAAACTGGCCGGGACAGACGCCATGCACCGGATGCGTCCGCACCACATGCATGGCATGGCCGCGCTCGGTCTTGTCGAAGTCGTCGAGGATGACTGAGGACTCGAACGAACCTCGCGCTTGCTGCTCAGCAGGCGCGTTTTCAATTGAAGGATATTGACAACGCCGCGGAAAACTGATAGGAAGGCTCGGTCAAACGACAACCGCCCAGCTCGGACAGCTGGATCTTCGACTGAGGAGATGGAACACGATGCGGCCCTGCCCCGACCCCAAGTGCCACTACAAGACCAACAACCCCGGGCAGTACCAGGCGCACCTGCGCACGACCGGCCACGACCGGACGAGCGCCCGCAAGAAGGAGTTCAAGGGCCACCTGGCCGTCCGCAAGAAGAAGTCGAAGTCGTAGTCAACACCACGCACCACTCGCGCTCGCGCATCGAGCGCGTTTTTTTCAAGAAAAGATGCACTTGAAATACTTGACATTTTTTGATACAATGAAGGCCTTGAAACTCAAAAGCCTATGAAGAAGACGAACGCGTTCCGCGCCTTGATCCTCTTGCTCACGATCGCCACGTCCTTCATGGGGATGCCTTTCACGGCGAAAGCGGCGCCGACGCCCGGGTCGCTGATCAAACGCGCCGATCATCCCGCCGTCTATTACTTCGCTTCAAACAGCCGGCGTTACGTCTTTCCGAACGAACAAGTGTTCCGCACGTGGTATGCCGACTTTTCCACCGTGCAAACCGTCACGGCTGACGAGCTTGCCGCCATCACGATCGGCGGCAACGTCACCTATCGACCGGGTTTGAGGATGATTAAAATCGACACCGACCCCAGCGTCTACGCGATTTCCCGCGGCGGCGTTTTGAGGCTTCTTCCCTCGGAAGCCGTAGCGGCCGCTATTTTCGGCTCCGGCTGGGCGTCGCTCGTCGACGATATTCCCGACCCGTTTTTCGTAAACTACACGGACGGAGCCCCTATTACCTCGGCTTCTGATTACAGCCCGAGCGCCGAATTGGCTTCTGCCACGACGATTAATGCCGATAAAGGCCTTGGCGACGTCGTTGATCCGACGCCCACTCCGCCGCCCGCGCCGAGCTGCACGGCCGACACCTGGACGTGCACGGATTGGAACATGTGCTCTGCTAGCGGCACGCAAACGCGTTCGTGCACCATGACGACCGACTGCGCCGGCGTCGTTACGCCGAGCCCGGCTACGTCGCAGTCCTGCACGCCGCCGCCTCCGCCGACCACCGGCCCGATGCCGACGGTTCCGAGCGGCTCCATTCTCGTTGATGCTATCACCGATAACGGTTTTGAAACGTCGACCGGAGGTTTCGCGCCCAATGGCGCCTCTTCGGGAAGCGTCTCGCGCGTCACCACGAACGTGATCGCGGGAACCGGCAGCCTCCGCGCCAGCTTCAACCGCTACGGCCGTATCGCCTTCGCGCAGGAATACCCGTACGCCGGAGGCCCCATCGCCGACTCCGTCACCGTAAAGGCGAAAGTGCGCGTCGACAGCGCTTCGGCCTCCAACAAGAATCTGCAGATTTGCGCGGTTGTCTATCTCCAAACGAGCAACAACCAGCGAACGAAGTGCCAGGACTTCCGGGTCAACCAGGGGGTCAAAGACGTCTTCCTGACGTATGAAGTCGGCGGTCAGCAGATTGCGCGCACCTACTTCCAGCTCAAGCTGGATGATGACGGCACGCTTGTCGCGACGCTTGACGATGCGCACCTCTACATCGTTCAACGCGGCAGCGCGACTCCGGCACCCGAGCCGACGCCTTCGTGCACGGCCGACACCTGGTCTTGCACCGATTGGAACGCCTGTTCCACGAGCGGCAGCCAGACGCGTACCTGCACCATGACTTCGGACTGCGCCGGCGTGACCACGCCGAGCCCGGCTACGACGCAGAGCTGCACGCCTGGAACGCCGACGCCTTCCTGCACGGCCGACACGTGGACGTGCACCGACTGGAACGCCTGCTCCGCAAGCGGTTCCCAGACGCGCTCGTGCACCATGACGACCGACTGCGCCGGCGTGACCACGCCAAGCCCGGCTACGTCGCAGTCCTGCACGCCGCCGCCTCCGGCTTCGGACTCCACCAACCTTGAAATTTCGGGCTATAACAGCCGCCCGACCACCTGGCGCTCGATGACCGCCGAAATGGATTTGCGCAACGACGTCTCCTCGAACGGCGCCGCGGTCAATACGACGCCGAAAGACGTGACGGTGCGCTTGGTCCCGGCGGCCGACGCCGTCGGCCAGACGCGCCGCGTCTCCTTCGGCTTCCCGTTGCCGCCTGGAACGCTCGTGAACACCAACAATATCCGCGTGACCAACGCGGCCGGCCAGGAAATCCCGGCGTTCGTCCGCAGCCTCGGCGCGTGGGAACGGATGCCGGATCAGCGCTTGCTCTGCAATGGCCTCACGGCTTCCGGTAACCCGGGTATCCGCAGCGTCCTCGTGCAGTTCGATATGGCCTTCTCGAGCACGAGCCCGGTCAACGTTACGATCGGCTTGAACCGCGCCCGCACGCAGAGCCTCACCAGCGAAACGGCAGTGCGTGACACGTACCGCGTCGCGAACGACGGCACCTATGCGTCGTCGGTGAACACGAGCGGCCTTACGATTCGCGAACCGGCCGTCCTCGCCGCCATCGATCACCGCTATCTCGACTGCACGAACGTGTTCCCGATGGTGAATGCCGTCGGCACGCAGCCGTACCTCGCCGCCACCGACAAGGCGACCGACGACTTCTTCTACTCGCTGATCAACCAGCAGTACCCGAAGAAGCAGAGCTGGCCGGTCACGAGCTCGTCGGACTACATCAACTTCTACACGGATCCGGAGCCGTGGCTCTACGACCGTACGCAAACGTTCTATAACGGCTACTTCCGTACCGGGAACGTCGATATGCTCCGCGAAGCGCATCGCGCCGCGGATCACTACGCGCAGAATATCTACGGTCCAGAAAACTGCTCCAGCACGTACTACCCGTACTGCGTCGGCAGCTTCCGCCTGAAGAACCCGAACGCGACCGGTTCGTTCCATGACATGAAGTATTCGTACAGCGAAAGCTTGCTCTCGAACTACTTGCTCACGGGCGACGCGTCGGTTCTCCGCAAGATCGGTTACATCTCGTGGGGCTTCCAGTTCCACCACAACTTGCTCGGTACGGGCGACACGGAACGTCATCGCGGCTACGCGCTGCTTGCGCACGCGATCGACGCCGAGCTGACGGGCAGCGCTCACCAGCGTTCCTATGCCACGAACGCCATGGAAGTGATGCGTGCTCGCCAGACGTCCCCCTTGAATGGCAACCAGCCGAACGGCTGCTTCAACTATCCGCCGGAAGGGGAGACCAATACGTTCTCTCCGTGGATGTCGAGCCTTCTCGGCTACGGCTTCCTCCGCGGGTATCAGGCGACGGGGTACTCCTCGGCTCCGGCTGCGATCGTCGACCTCGCGCAGTGCGAAGTCACGCGCGGCATCACCTCCAAGCCCGTCGGCGGCGAAGGCCCGATGAGCGATGGCCGCTGGTACCCGTACTACATCGCGCGCAGCTTCGGTACGCCAGGCGATACCGACCCGAATCCGTCTGACGGTTTCGAGCATGCGCTCGACGTGAGCTCGGTTATCGCGCTCGGCGCGTACCTCACGCAAGACATGGCCCAGCGGGCGAATCTCCAAGCCATGGCTCGCGAACTGCTTCTGACGCACGATGAATCGATCGCGTATTGGACGCGCGACAACCAGGCGACCAGGGACGCCGGACGTGCGATCTACCGCACGACGCCGCCTCGCAAGTTCCTCTGGCAGTACAAGAACGCCCCCGTCATCGGCTGGGCGCTCGGCGGCCGGAGCATCTGGTAATCGAGAATAAGCCTAAGACACCCGCGGCAACTCGTCGCGGGTGTCTTTTTTGTTGCAACAGTGCAAAAACTGCTCTTGAACTCTTGACGTTTTTTTGATACAATGAAGGCCTTGAAACTCAAAAGCCTATGAAGAAGACGAACGCGTTCCGTGCCTTGATCCTTCTTATAACGCTCGCGACGTCTCTTCTCGGCATGCCGCCTTTGGCGCACGCCGCCCCGGCGCCGGGCTCGCTGATCAAGCGCGCCGATCATCCCGCCGTCTATTACTACGCCACCAACGGCCGGCGTTACGTCTTTCCGAACGAGCGTGTTTTCCGCACGTGGTACGTCGACTTTTCCAGCGTCCAGAACGTCACGGCCGCTGAGTTGACCGAAGCGCGCATCGGCGGAAACGTCACCTACCGCCCGGGTTTCCGCATGGTGAAGATCGATACCGACCCGAAAGTCTACGCGGTTTCTCGCGGAGGCGTTTTGCGTCATATCGCGTCTGAGTCCGTGGCTGCGGCCATCTTCGGCTCCGGTTGGGCCACGCTTGTCGACGATATTCCGGATGCTTTCTTCGTAAACTATACGATCGGCTCCCAGATCGTTTCCGCTTCCGACTACGACCGCAATGCGGAACTCGCCTCCGCCACGACGATCAATGCCGACAAAAATTTGGGCGCATTGACGCCGACCGCGCCTCTTCCTGACGCTCCGACCGGCACGACGCCTCCTCCGGCGCCTTCCTGCACGGCCGACACGTGGTCGTGCTCCGAGTGGAACGCCTGCTCCGCAAGCGGTTCCCAGACGCGCACGTGCACCATGACGGCTGACTGCGCCGGCGTCGTTACGCCGAGCCCGGCCACCACGCAATCCTGCACCCCGCCCACGACGACGCCTTCCTGCACGGCCGACACGTGGTCGTGCACCGAGTGGAACGCCTGTTCTTCGAGCGGCAGCCAGACGCGTTTGTGCACCATGACGGAAGACTGCGCCGGCGTCGTTACGCCGAGTCCGGCCACGACCCAGTCCTGCACGCCGATTTCGTCTACGCCTTCCTGCACCGCTGATGTCTGGTCCTGCACCGACTGGAACGCCTGCTCTTCGAGCGGCAGCCAGATGCGCGTCTGCATCATCACGAACGAATGCGCGGGTGTTTCGACGCCGAGTCCGGCCACCACGCAATCCTGCACGCCGCCTGCAACGACGACTCCGCCGGCGACCACCGGCCAGATGCCGACGGTGCCTTCGGGCTATGAACTCGTCGACCTTATTACCGACAACGGCTTTGAAACGACGGTTGGCGGCTTCGAGCCGAACGGAAGCTCGGACGGTACCGTCTCGCGTCTCGCTGCCAACGCCATTCAAGGCACGAGCAGCCTGCGCGTCACCGCGAACTCGTACGGCCGCGTCGCCTTTGAAAAGGCCTATCCGTATAACGGCGGCCCGATCGCGAACTCGCTCACCGTCAAGGCAAAAATGCGCGTCGACAGCGCTTCGGCTTCGGGTCTTCGCCTGCAGGTGTGTTCGATCGCGTACACGATGACCTCGAGCGATCCGTCCTCAACGTGCCAGGACTATCCTGTCAGCACGCAGATTGTCGACGTCTATCTGACGCTGAATACCAACGGCCAGCGCCTCGACCGCGTCTACTTCCAGTTCAAGCTGGACGATGGCGGCACGATTACTGCGACCGTTGATGACGCGCACCTGTATGTCGTGCAGCAAGGATCGAGCACGGCCCCGACGCAGAGCTGCACCGCGGACACCTGGTCCTGCACCGATTGGGTTATGTGTTCGTCGAGCGGCAGCCAAGCGCGCAGCTGTCTCATGACGTACGACTGCGCCGGCGTCACCACGCCGAGCCCGGCCACGACCCAGTCGTGCACGCCGCCTTCGACGTCGCCTTCCTGCACCGCCGACACGTGGTCTTGCACCGACTGGAACGCCTGCTCCGCGAGCGGTTCCCAGACGCGTTCGTGCAGCATGACCTCGGACTGCCCTGGCGTCACCACGCCGAGCCCGGCCACGACCCAGTCGTGCACGCCGCCCACGACGACGCCTTCCTGCACCGCCGACACCTGGACGTGTACTGCCTGGAACGCCTGCTCCGCGAGCGGCAGCCAGACGCGTTCGTGCACCATGACGACCGACTGCGCCGGCGTCACCACGCCGAGCCCGGCGACCACGCAGACGTGCACGCCGCCTTCGACCGGTTCTGTCTATCCGGGGTACACGTATACCCTTCCGGTCAACCGCCCCTTCATCTCGCTTCAAAACTTCAGCACGTCCGCATCAGGCTACGCCAGCTTTAAGGCCTGGGTGGATGCCGCTGTCGCAGGCTCTCCCGGCTACGACTACACGCCGAGCGACGCTGCCGTGATGTACGCCCTCACGGGTACGACGAGCTATATCGACCACGCCATCACGAGGGTCGACGCCATGGTTGCGGCTGCGGAAGCGGCGATCGCCGCCGGACGGAACCCCGATGTCGCCGGCGACTCGTACCTTGAAGTCGGCTGGAACATCGAACAGGTCGCGCTTACGTTCGACCGCGGCTACGACCGCATGACGCCGTCCCAGCGCGCGCGCTGGATCGCGTATGCCGACCAGACGATCTATAACGTCTGGAATCCGTCGACCGCCCGATGGGGCACCCGTTCCGCTCCGTGGAGCGGCTGGTCGATCGATAACCCGGGCAACAACTACCACTTCAGCTTCTTGGAAGCCACCCAGCTTTGGGCGCTCGCTTCGAAGAACATGACGTGGATCAACTTCCTCCAGCAGAACAAGTTCCCGCCCCTCGTGAACTACTTCGCCCGCATCAGCGGCGGCGGTAGCCGCGAAGGTACCGGATACGGCACGGCGCAGAAGAATCTCTTCGAGAACTATCGCATGTGGAAGGCTTCGACCGGCGAAGATCTCTCGCGCCTCTCGACGCACGCCCGGGATACGATCGATTACTGGGTTCACGCGACCGTTCCGACGCTCGACCGTTTCGCCCCGATCGGCGACCAGTCGCGCGTCTCGCAGCCGGAAATCTACGACTACCATGAGAACCTCGTGCGTGAAGCCGTTGCCCTCAACCCGGGCACCGAGCAGGCGCGCCGCGGCGTCTGGTGGCTCGAGAACAACTCCGATTCGTCCTTGGACGGCTTCAACCGCCGCACCGGCGTGCTGACCATCTCGGACGTCGCGACGCCGCCAACCGCGCTTGAATACCACGCCACGGGCGTCGGCCACTTCTTCGCTCGCAACTCGTGGAACCGCGACGCCTTCTGGATGTCGTTCGTCGCCGGTCCGTATGACGAATCGCACGCGCATCACGACCAGGGCGCCTTCACGCTGTATCGCAACGGTTGGCTCGCCGCGACCTCGAACATCTGGTCGCACAGCGGCATCCAGATGAGCGTTGTCGGTCAGAACGTCGTCCGCTTCGACCGCAACGGTTCGGCCATCGAACAGAACGAATCCGTTTCTTCGATGACGTACTCCAGGTCCGGCGACGTCGTCACCGCCCAGGCGAACCTGACACCGGCCTATTCCCGCAACTCGAGCTACGTTCAGTCGTGGCTGCGCGACCTGCGCTTCCAGGGCAACACGCTCCGCGTGCACGATACCTGCCAGGTCGCACCCGGCGTGTCGGCCACCTTCCAGGTGCACGTGCCGACGCAACCGGCCGTTCAGGCCGACGGCTCGATCCGCGCGGGTAACCTGAGCATCCGCGGCCAAGCCGGCTACACGGTCAACTTGGTCAACATGCGCAACGTCGACAGCGACTTCTTGAGCGGTTGGAGGGTTGATCTCACGAACCCTGCCGGCTGCGAATTCACCGTCGACCTGACCGCACTCTAATCGACCCGGTTCCAAAAAAACGCTCCCGAAAGGGGGCGTTTTTTTGCTGAAGAGAATGGACAAAATGGTATTTTTTTGCTATGATATAAGGGTATTTTGCACCATGCCGCATACGGAACTTCGGCTTTTACAAAAGAACCGCACGCGGACGGCGCGTCGGATGTTGGCGGCTGTTGCGCTCTTCACGTTCGGCGGCGCACTTTTGTTTTCGGCGGGTCCTACGCAGGCGGCGACATTCGTGCAGGCCGCGCAAGGCGTGAAGCTTGCAACGGAGGCTGACCCGACAACCGTCAGCACTGTTTTTTCTTCGGCCGTATCGTCCGGGCACATGTTGATCGCCGTGGTCGGAGCGAATGGAAATGCGGCAATTGCGGAACCGCACGGTTGGGATACCGCAATCAATCAAGCTGGCGCGATCAGTCAGGCCGTATTTTTCAAGCGAGCGGTTGGAGGAGAGCAATCGGTCTCCGTAACGGCTGCTTCCAATCCGGGTTCTATCGGACTGCACGTGTATGAATACGCGGGCTCGCTGGCGTATGTCGGATCGAGCGGGGCGGAAGGAAACAGTCGCGCGCCTTTTTCCGGAAACGTGACGACGACGGAAGCGAACGAACTAGTTTTTGCCGCTTTCACGATCGGTGCATCAAGAGCGTTGACTAACCCCTCGTGGAGCAATGGCAGCGAGGGATTCGTCGAGCGGCAAGACTTCAATACCTCAGGTCCCGGTACGGCTCCCGACGCGGCATTCGCGGCGGGCGATAACCTCGCCAATAGCCCGGGTCTTCAAGGTGTCGTGACTGCGGTCTCCGGTGCTGCCGTGGGCTGGCGCGGGCACATTGTGCGTTTCCAAGAGGACGCGACGCCTCCCGCAGCGATTGCGGATTTAGTCGCCGTGAATCCGGCGGCATCGGTCGTCGAGTTGGCATGGACGGCTCCCGGTGATGACGGTGTGGTCGGAACCGCTTTTTCATACGATATCCGCTACGCGCTTACGCCGATCGTGACTGAGACCGATTTTGTCGTGGCGCGGCAAATCACGGGCGTGCCGGTGCCGGAAGTGGCGGGTACGCGCCAAACGATGTCGATCGAGGGTCTGGCCCCCGAAGCGACCTACTACTTTGCGATGAAAGCGTCCGATTCGAGCGGAAACGAATCCGCGCGGTCGAACACGGCGAAAATCATCACGATGCCGGGGTATCAGGGCGGCTCCGGCGCGATTTTGCCGACGAACATCGAGATCGCCACCGATCCGGAACTGTGCACAACAACAAGAAATATCGCGATTCTCGTGCATGCCCACAACGCGCATCGCGTGCGCATCAGCGAAGATCCAGAATTTTCTGGTTCAGAATGGATTCCGTATTACGGCGACGTGTTGCGCGTAGAGGCGGTGCCGTTTGTGCTGTCGGAGGGCGACGGCTTGAAAACAGCGTACGTTCAATTCATGAGCCCCTTCGGGCTGATGTCCGAACCCGAGGTCGTTGCCGTGCGGCTGGATGCGGCCGACCAGTGCCATTCGCCGCATGCGCATGAAACGATCAGGACGCCGGACGGCGAGAAGATCATCGCGCCCGGCGTCGAGCCGCAGTGTCGCGCCGACTACGAACACATGTCGCTGGAGCCGTATCTTATCAATCTTCAGGGCGGCGAGAGCGGCGTTGAGGAGCGCCCTCGAGTGGCGCGGCTCACCGATATCGAGACCACGTACGTCTTCGACCAGCTCAGCGGGCGAACGGACGATGATATCGTCGTTCATATCGAGCGTCTCAATCATCGGCGTTATGTACACATTGAAGCGACGGGTGGGTACAGCCACGAGATTCGCGTGCGCGTGCTCGCGGACGGGGCTGTCATTGAAGATGTGCGGATTCTCAGGGATACGCGCGTCTACGAGCGCGGACAATCCATCGACCTCACCGCGTTTCCCGAATTGTGCGAGGCGTCGCGCGTCCCGCATGCCCATCCCGGCGACGTCTTTAGAGGAACGAGGACGGCGACGGCTTATTATCTCGACAAGGAAAGAGTGCGGCATGTGTTCTTGGACGCGGCGACTGTCGAAAGCTGGCGATTGCACGACGAAATCGAAACCGTACCGGAATATCAACTGGCAAAACTCCCGCTCGGCCTTTCGATCGGCTACCGTCCGGGAACCGTCGTGCGCATGTACGGAAACGATCACGCCTACCTGATCGATAGCGGCAGGCGGTTGAGGCAAATCCTGCCCGGTGTCCAGGAACGTGCGCTTGCGGAAGATTGGATGACCGAACTCCCATTACTCGGTGATGCGTACGTCTCCGCGTATGACTGGGGATCACCGATCGCGTCGCTGGAACAGTTGTGGGAACGCCAGTCGTCTGAGCTCGAACGACCCTTTGACGAAGCGATCGCGGAAGAAGTGAAACGGTAAACGCCCGCTTGCAAGCGGGCGTTTCGTTTAGACGTCTTTTTCAATTTTTTCCACCGTCTTTTTGAGCGCCTTCTCCGCGAGGTCAAGATTCTTCTTCAGTCGCGCGGCGATTTTCTCCTCATCCGGCGTCAGCTCGCGCTGGTTCCTGGCCTTCTCGAGCGATTTCAGATGGTCGCGCAGGTCGGTGCGCAGGGTGTCGAAGGCTTTATGAATCTCGCCTTCCACGTCGCCGATTTCACGGTGGATGCGGCGGCGCAGGCGGACGGCTTTTTGCACGCCGTGCAGCATGACCAAGACGAGCGTCATTGTCAGGGCGACGATCGGCACGATGACTGTGAGGTACTTCTGCAACTCGGCCAGCCGCCTCCAGAACTCCGTCTGTTTGACGTTCACGAAGATCGGCTTGGAGACGTCGGTGCGGAAGCCTTGGTCGGTGACGGCTTCCATCCAAACCTGATACAAACCGCCTTTGACGCGATCCGGTCCGACGAACGTGAACGCGCCGTTTTCGTCCGCTTTGAGCGTATAGCGCTGGATGTCCTTTGAGTCCCGCTGCAGCCAAATCGACAACTGCGCGTTCGGATAGGTCGTGCCTTTCAGCGTCAAAACGTCGCCGTCGGACAGTTCTGCCGGATATTCGGCAATCACAGGCGCTTGCGCGGTCACGGACGTAAAGCTCGCGGTTGTCGACGTGAAGTTGCCGGCCTTGTCGTACGCCGTTACCAGGACGCTGTGCGCTCCGGCCGGCAAGTTCTCAAGAACATACGTGCCGGCCTCAAGTTGTTTCATATCGACCTCGACGCTCTCTCCGTCATCGACCTGCACGATGTACGAGGCGATGCCGGACGTGGCGTCTTTCGCCGCGGCTTTCAGGAGCGTCGTCAGGCCGGTTTCGACCGTGACGGCAAACGCTTCAGGCGGTTTCGTGTCGACTTGTACGCGATAGTGCGTCGTCGGCCCCCATCCGGCGCTGTTCGATGTACGGATGTGGAAATACGAAACGCCGTCTTCGACATCGGAATACGATTCTGCTACAACGACGCCGGTTGATTCGGCCAGCTCAACCGAGTCGGCCACTTCTACCGACGAGATTCTGGAACCGTAAGCGCGTCTTCCATCGGCATCGGCCGGTCAGACGCGCTTTTCGTTTACGCTTCTTTCGCCGTGCGGGTCGCGAGGCCGAAGGCCATCCAACCGACCAGACAGATGAAGGCGCCGATCGCGATCGGCGCTTCGGGCGTAAGGCGGGCGGCAATCAGTCCCGCGAGCAGGGGCGGCAGCGCGTTCGAAAGCGATTGGATGCTGGCGTTCAAGCCGAGGATTTCGCCTTGACGTTCCGGCCCGGCGGTTTTGCTTACGACGCTCACGAGGCTCGACATTGACAAGGCGTTTGAGGCCGCCATGAAGGGCGGAATAAGGAACAATTGCCACGTTTCGCGCACGAGCAGCATGGAGAAGACCGTGAGCGCCGTTCCGAGCATCGAGACGCGCAGAATGTGCGCTTCGCTCCAGCGCTTGGTCACGGGGCCGATCAAGAGCGCCTGGGCCAGCACGATGAAGAACCCGACGTACGCGAAGTACTCGCCGACGCGGCCCTCGGTGAACCCGAAGCGGTTCGTCAGATAGACGTTGAAAAAGGAAACGAAAAAGGAGAAACCGGAGAAAAAGAGAAAGCCGACAATGAACAGGCTCCGCAATTCTTTCCAGCGCCAGGCGCGGCCGATATCGCCGACCGAACGGAGCCAGTTGAAGGTTTTGGCGACGGGGTCGAACTTGCGCGTCTCCGGAAAGAACAGCATGACCGAAGCGAAGTTGAATGCGGCCAAGATCGCCGCAAACCAAAACGGCGTCGTGGCGTTGAACCACGAAACAACGCTCGGATCGGCGAGCTTGCCGCCGATAAAGGGACCCAGAATGAAACCAAGGCCGAACGCGGCGCCGAGCTTGCCGAAGTTTTTCGCGCGCGTCTCGGGCGTCGAAATGTCGGCGACGGCGGCTTGCGCCACCGAGATATTGCCGCCCGTGATGCCGTCGATGATGCGCGAGAGGAAAAGAAGGGGGATGCTCTTGAGCAGGATCGCGATGCCGAAAAGCGCGTATCCGATCGACGTGCCGGCCAAGCAAACGGCCAGGACCTTCCGGCGGCCATAGCGGTCGGAAAGCTGTCCGAGGATCGGGGCGGACAGGAACGACATGAGCGGGTAAACGGCCGTAAGCGCGCCGAGCAGCATGAAACCGCGTCCGACCGTGATGGCGCCCGGGAACAGATAGTGCGGCGAATCGGGATTCGCCAAGAGCTGCGGCATGACCGGGATCAGAATGCCGATACCGATCAGGTCGACGAGCGCGGTCAGGAAAATAACGGCGAGCGGACGTTGTTTCATAGTCTGTGCAGCGTGCCATGAAAAACGGGCCGCGTCAACGAACGCGTCTTGACAAGCGGGCGCTCGCGCCCTACGATCGCTGCGTCCATGCGCACGACACGCGTCTGGGGAGGAGTCTGCTATGTGTTGGTCCGGAGAAGCTTCGTTCGCCCTGGCCGTCGGCGGATTCGCCGGCGCGTACTGGTCCCGTCACAAGGGGCATGAGACGTTCCGATGGCTGCCGCTCGCGTACTTCAGCGTTATGGAAACGCTGCAGGGCCTGACCTACGCGGTCATCGGCGAATGCGGCCTGCCCGCCAATACGGCGCTCACGTACCTTTCGTACATCCACATCTGCTTCCAGCCGTTCTTCGTGAACATGTTCGCGCTCTCGTGGCTGCCAGCCGAGCGGCGCAAGGCCGCGCGCTGGGTCTGGCCGATGTGCATCGTCGGTTCGGCGTTCATGCTCTCCATGCTCACGGGGCAAGGCCACTTCGGCGTTTGCAACGTGGCTAAGCAGGCGCTCTGCGGGCTCGACACCTGTTCGTACCACGGAGAGTGGCACATCGCCTGGCGGCTCACGCTGTCGAACTTCGATCCCAACTACCTGTCGTACTGGATCACGGTCTTCATCGTCCCGATCGTCTACGGCAGCTGGCGGTTCGTGGCCTACCATTTCGTCCTCGGACCGTTCCTGGCGTGGCAACTCACCGGGAACAAGGACGAACGCGCCGCCGTGTGGTGCCTTTCCTCGATCGCCTTCCTGTCGGCGGCCCACATCTCGTTCATCTCCCGTCTGCTCACGATCAAGGCGAAGCCGCGCGACGGCACGTCTTCATCCGATCAATCCGCGCCGCCATCCTCGGCGGCACACTGACAACGCGCTTTCACGGCGCGTTTTTTTCTAAAAAAAGAACGCTCCGGGGGAGCGTTCTTTTGAAACTTACTCGACGCGCAAGCAGTCGGCGATGACTTGCGCTTGGCCGGCCGCGCCGAAGGAGGTGAATCCGACGGCCCACATGTGAAGAGCGTTGGCAAACTGCGGGCGTGACGGATAGCTGCTCAGAACGCGGATGTCTCCGTGCTGCACCCAGTAGCCGCCACCGATCAGGATGTCGTTCGCATCGTTGCAAGCGACCTGCAAGGATACTCCGGGGTTTCCGATGCCGGGGACTTCCACCATGCTGAATTTGGTGTAGAGCTGCGAGCGATCGATCGACGTGCCGGCCGGGCCCTGCGTCCCTGCCGGACCTTGCTGGCCGTCGGCACCAGGCTCGCCTTGCGGACCCATCGGTCCGGTTTCGCCCTGCGGACCTTGCGGACCCATCGGCCCAGGTTCGCCCTGCGGCCCCGGGACGGGCGCGAGCGCATCAACTTGCGCGCGCAGTTCGTCGATCGCCGACCAGACGGCCGTCCACGGGCTGCTTCCCGCAGCTTGAGCCATGACGGCGGTGAACAAGAGCGGCAGCGCGATCACGGCAACGAGGGAAGATTTTTTCATGTCTGAAGTTTGTTAAGAAGAGGTCGGCGGATAATTTAGCACAGGTTATGTCGGGGACATAGGGGATTAAAAAAGCGCCTCGAGGCCGCCCGGTGCGGCGTCAGAGGCGCTACTGATAGAGCACGAATTCTTGTTCGGTCGTGCCGAGATCGGCGGCGGTGAGGTTGCGCCATCGCAACGAGTTGCGGAACTCTTCCAGGGTCATGTGCCCTTCGCGCAGCAGCCGGAGCACGGTCATGCCGGCGTTGATGTTCTCCGCGCGCGAGATGGCGGCGATCTGCTCAGGCGTCACGCCCAGCTCCTCGCGCGTGAGCTTGTGCGTGGTGATGCGCTTCTCCAGATCGTCCGTGAAGGCTGGACCGAAATCGCCCCTCCCCGCGCGCTCCATGTAGCCTCGGGTGTGAGCGATCGGGATGCGTCGAGCGGCGGCCTTGAGATCAGCCAAGCTGATTCCCAGATCCTCGGGCGTGAGCCCCTGCGCGCCCATGTATCCCGGCAGCTCACGATCGATCTTGCAGCGCTTGTCCGCATCCCAGCCCCGATACGTGCAGCCGGATGCGGGATGATCGCGCAGCTTCTTCCACAGCTCTTGGCCGCGCACGATCTTGGGATCGAGAGGTGGAGCTGGCAGCAGCACTTCCTCTTGCGGCGGCGCGGGCGGCAGCGGCTTGGGCTCGCTCGTGCCCTTGAGCGCTTTGCGAGCGAAGGGCCTCCGCATCCAGCCGAAGCAGAATGCGAGCAGAGCCATGAACCAATGCGTCTTCCGCATGGCGCGGGCAGCTGGGAGCTGCAGAGCGGTCTCGGTATCTCCAGAAGCCATCGCATCCTCCTTGGTGATGACTGCGCACGCGCACGAAGCGGTCTGGATCAGACTGCGTACGGCGCGTGAACGGTGGACTTCATCATCAAAAAGACAAGCCGTCAAGTATCTAGACGCTACAACAAAAAGAGACCTTCCGTGGAGGAGCGTTTCTTATGGTAGACGGCTTGATTGACAAAACCCCCTGTTTCTGATTGTATGGGTTGTTTCTGGGACGAGTCTGTCTGGTGAGCCATCACCAGCCGTATTCGTCCCGGAACGACCGAATAGGTTCTTTCCCCGGTGGCGAATAAGGTTCCAAATGGAACGCTGTCCCCATGGACTGCGCAAGGAATTCTGTTCCCGGTGCTCACCCTCCGAGAAGGCCAAGCCTTCCCGGATGCCGGCTCGCTCCGAGGTCAAGACCGAGTTCGGCAACAGCGCCGTGAATGCCAAGCAGCTTCTCCAGGCTGGCATTCATGTCGTCCGTCCAAAGTTCGGAAAGGAAGATCAGTCCTTCAGGACGTTGGATGACAAGGTGACGTTCGTTCACGTCGACGGAGCGCCAATGCTCTGGGCAGTTGAGCTGGTGTTGGAGCGTGCACCGAATCTCCAGACCTTCCAGGTCCTGCCCTCGATGCACCGCAGGCTTCATCCCGACAGTGCGCTCAAGCTTCTTGCGGAGCGCGGGGTCGCGGTGCAGACGGGTCATGTTAGGCCTGAGCTGGCCTGGGAGCCCGGTCGGATCATCTCGAAGACGTATGAGCCTCAGCGGCAGTTTCTTCTTCGACTTGAGGGAGAGCAGCGAACGCTCTTCGAGGAGCTTGTCGCCATGCGCTGGGACTCGGCGCTCATGACGGCCAGGTACTTCTGCCTGGACGGTGAGGAATACATACCGCAACGCGAGCTGTGTCCGATGTTCGGACTAGCGCCGATTCTCGAGCACGCAATCTCGGCGTATATCAACGGCATCCTGTATTACCTCGATGGAGGTTTTCCAGCCAACAAGCGTTCGAGGCAGATGGCGGCCATGCTGAAGCGCCGTGTCGAGAAACTTCGACCGCTATTGAAGTCCGCTGAGCAGCGGCAGGCGCTTGCCAAAGAGCTCGGTCTCGCCGCGCTTCCTGCGAATCTGCCGCTCGCGCGCCTCGACGTGCTGAAGGAACTTGTCGCCGCTCGGCGAGACGGTCGCCTCCGCGCTCTTGCCTCCTCATCGCAAGCGAACTTCGGGCGAGCGATCGAGCTGCGCTTCGGTCTCGATGGAAGCGTGCCGTCCACCTATCGCACCCTGGAAGAGGTTGGCGAGGAGATGGGTGGCATCACTCGAGAACGAGCGCGTCAGCTCGAGGAGCGCGCACTCGAGATTCTCGGGATTAGCGAGATCTAGACCTACAACGCAGGGCTTCGTGACACGACTATCGGTCGTGTCATTTTTTTGAAATGGGTACCTGGTACTAAAGGGGCAGGCTGTCGCGAGAGCGTGGAACCCAGGGCTATTGACAAAAAGGTCCATAAAGGAGTATCGCTAGGCCATGAGCTCTTTTTATCTCCCCATCGTAGTTTCCGCAGTCACGGCTGCGCTCACGACCCTCGTAGTCCTATTCGTTCTGAAAAGCCGATCTTCGAGAACATCAAGGGGCGGTATGCTTGCAGGCTCGATCGATCTTCAAACGCTCGAAGAGCAACTCAAGCCGTTCGAGTCGTCGTGGAAAGCAGAGCAAGAGGCGCGTGCCAAGCTCTTGTTCGGTCCGGCTGCGCCCCTGCGCGCTGCGCAGGCCTCCTACGTCGGGGCGATCCAGGACGCCAAGAGTCAATACAAAGCTGCTCTCATCGATGCTCAGGAAAAGCGGGATACCGCTTATGTTCGAGCGGACAGGGAGCGCGATGCGGAATATGCTGCAGCGGATGCCGAGCGCGATCGCGCCTACGCCAAGGCGGATACGGCACGGCAATCCGCCTCGAGCAAGCCGTTCGATGCATCCGCCTACCAGACGCATCAAACGGCTCGTAGCGCGGCCTATACCCGTCATGCGCAGAGACGTAGCTCGGCGTATACCCGCCATGCTTCTGCGCGGAGCGCGGCGTATACGGCGCACCAGCATGCCTCGACCACGGCTTGGCATACGAAGGATCAGGCGGAACGCGCGGCCTATGCGCAGCGCGAGCAGGTGCTCAAGCAGTACCTTGCGACGCAGCCCGAGATGGCGCCCCAACCCTCAGATCCTTCAAGGAAGGTTGACGAGGCCGAGCGTTTTTCTTACGCATCGGCGCAAGCCCTTTCGATCAAGGCTCTGCTCGATGTGGCTTCCCAGGTCGCGCGAGGTGAGAAGCAGGTCAATACCGACGAGGTTGCAGCGCTCGCGGCCAATCTGCGAGATCATCTCTCTAGCGGCTTGGTCGACGCGCACTCCCCAGAGTTGGTCGACGAAGCTCGTCGCCCGCTTCAGAAGCTCATTCGCAGGCTGAACTAGCATGTGTGCCCGTTCGAGGGTCCTCCTCGGGCGGGTTTTTCTTTTTGCAGAAGGTGACGAGTACCTGGTACCTAGGGGTCAGGTGATCATTTTCTTCAAAGGAAAGATACGTCAATCAAACAAAAAAGCGCCTGCAGACAGGGTGAGCAAGAGAGCTCGGCCTGTCGAGGCGCGTGCATGAGGAGAAATGGATTGGTTCACGACTGCAGCGAATATCGAATCCGCAGCAGCCTGGAGCACAGCTCCGTCTCCGTGAGGATCGTGTCTTCCGGCAGCTTCTTGCCGATGCTGTGTACCAGCAGGGCTTCCCCCGTGGCCGCCAGCGCTTTCTGAAAGCTGCCGCTCTTCGCCAGCTCCGCGTAGGCTCGGTCCAGCAGCTGCTGGTATGACTGCGATCGACGATCGATGACCTGACCCTGCCAGTGGAGCGGATCCGAGGGCAGCCTGGCCAGGTTCAACTTCTCGCCGCGGCGCTTGGCTTCGCCGCCGACGAGCTTGCAGATCATGCGCTGGACTTCCGGATCGGGTTCCTTGAGGGACTGGAGGAACCCCTCCATCGAAGCGCAGTCGACGCCGTCGATGGAGAAGCCGTGCGCTGCGAAGTTGCTCAGCTCGGAAGATGGATACGCACCCTTGGAATGGATGTCGAGCGCGGTGTTCGCGTCCACGTAGAAGTGATCCTTCATGCCCGTGGACTCGGACGGCAATGCCATCTCGAGCAGGATGACCGATGCGGATTCGGCGGTCACGACCTGGTGCGGGACGAACTCGTCGTTGGTGACGCTGCGGCGCACGTTCAGGGGAACTTCCGTACCCCAGGGCGTCCTGAGGGCGGCCTGGCCGGCCAGCAGGTGGAACGTCTCGCGGGTGCAGGCGTGAAAGTGCAGCGACGTCGTCGCGTGCGGCGGAAGGTACTGCAGCAGGAGTCCGTCCCGCTTGTCCTTGCCGCTCGCCAGGTACAGGGCGTTGGAGCCGTTGGATCGGGCGGGCCTCGGGGGATCCATGATCTTGAAGCCCCGCAGGACGAGCCGAAGCGGCCGTGAACCCACGTCGACCTCGATGGTGTCGCCCGAGACCGATCCTGCCGAGACCGCGTCGCCGCAGGCGATCAGCGTTTCGGGGTTCTGCAAGGCGTGAGCCGGGGCGAAGTCTCTTGGAAAGACCACTACGTCATTGTTCACGTGAGCCTCCTCTAACCATCAATGATGTGATCGGAAAATAGCAGAGAAAACCGACAACGTCAAGATTCGCGCCTAATTTTTAAAAACAAAACACCCGCCGTTTAGGCGGGTGTTTTGGTGGTAGCCCGGACCACTGAAATCTGGAACGAAATCGTGGCCGAGCTCAAACAATGGAAGCTCTTTGCTGACAGCCTTCCTCGCAGGACTATCGTTCCTACACACTAGGTGCCACGAGGTGATGGAACGGGCGTCGCTATGCCAATTTAAGCCAATTATGTCTCTTACAAAAAAGATAGTCGAATTCGAGAAATTTGTTGCGTGGTGTGCGCTTCCTACACCTCTGCGACGTCCACGTAATCAGAAAGAATTGGCAGTGCTTTTGGATGTTGATCCGGCGACACTCTCTGATTGGAGGCTCGTCACCGGATTTGATGAGCGCGTCCGAAGATCAATGGCTGCTTGGACCAAAGACAAAACCCCCGACGTTATTCAGGCTCTTTACAAGAGAGCTGTGAGCCCAAGTTCGGGTGCCTCCGCAGACCGTAAGCTGTGGCTTCAATGGGTTGAGGGGTGGGGCGAACGTCAACAACTCGAGTTTCCCGGCCTGGCACAGATTTCGGCAGATATACGAGCTATCGTGGAACGAAATCAACGGAAACAAGTTTAGTATTTTGTGTCGACATAGAAGCCGTGCCTACCTCCGCAGCGATAGCCTCCCTTGTCTTTGTGCTCTCGCAGCGATCCGTCATGTTTCGATTTAGAAAATTTTCGACCGCAATAGCTACACTGATAGATGTATTTGATTGACGACGCCGCGCTTCCCCAGCCTCGGGTCAACTTACTGACGCGATGGCGGGGGCGTGGAGCGGGAGTTGGCCTATCTGGGTCAAAAAGGTATGGATTTTCTGGTAGCTCTCCAGCCTTTGATAATTCGATTTGCGCCCGAGGGGCGAATTTTTCATTCGTATTTTCGATTGCTTCAATTTTCTCCGCGACAAATGAACGTATTCCGGGCTCGCTATCTCCGCCGCTTAGATTGTAGACGTATAGATATTCTCTCTCTACGCCATCCTTACGTTGCATGTACTTCAGAGAGTAGGGCTCGACCAGCCTATCCGCTCCCTTATAGCAAATTTTGAGCAGTGTCTGCTCTCTCCCAGCCTTCATGATCGGCAATCTCAATTCTGGTCCAAAGTAAGCAAACGCTTCGAAGCCATTATCCGGGTAAATGGTGAACAAGCCTTCGAGGTCAGAAAGAAAAAACGTAATTGCTTCTTCTACTCCAAAGATAAATTGTTTCGCACACACAACGGTCGTTGCCCAATAGCTTTTGAAATAGTCAAAAGGTGTATTTCGTAGAATACATTTCAGAACATGTGGGTTGCGTCCGAAAATTGTTTTCTGAACCAGCGTCGTAATTACCTCGGTTTTGTTGAGCTCGCCGCCCAGCTGTTTGATTGAATATACGTAATCGAACAAATCAGGAGCATGCTCCCTTTGCAAAAGACATTTCAATTTCGTGGCGATGATCTCCTCCAACTTCATACACTGGATTTTGCAGGCGACATCGCTGGCATCAGAGTATGGATGTATCAAATCAACCGATTGTATCGGTAATAGAACCTTGTCGAAACGGGTGATGTCCATCGCCACCTTTATTTTGAAATGATCGGCTTTACCATAGAAATCCCTGAAATAAATCCGGGCCTCATAGACCCGCAACCCAGGGATCGGCGCTTCGGCGGCGGCAAACTTCTCCTCAACTTTATTTTCATCCGTAACAAATGAAATCCCCGCGTGATGCTCAACAAAGGCGCAGACAGCATTGAACTCATCGAGCAAAACAGTCTGTTCAATGTCATTTGGAATACCGAGGTCCAAATCGCTTGAAAAGCGTGTGTCACGGAAATACCCTTTGCGTAATGCATTTCCGCCTTTCAAAAAAATCTGATCTTTTAATTTGCTTGAAGTAAAAATACCAAAAAGTAGCCAACCAAAAACATAGTCACGTTGTACATTTGCGACGTGTAGCTCAAACTCCTTTGCCTTGGCCTCTATTTCAGTTTTTTCAATCATTGTCTTCTGAGTGAAGGGGGGGGTGTTGCTAACAAGCCTAGCCATGTTTAGCGAATTTTGAAAGTAGGCGTCTTGGAGCGAGCATTGTAGCTTTCTGGTCCAGATGTGATAAATTACCACCACAATTCATAGTGCCTAACCCCAGCCTAAAACGCTGGGCACGGCATCTAAACCAACCACGGTATAGGGCTCCTCGTCAGAGCACCGTGGTTGGTCATGCAGGGAAACTTGCATGGGTGGCGCAAGCCATCGCTGGCGGGGAGCTTTGTGCGTCCTGCCAATAAATCCAACCACGGGTATGAAAAAAGAGAGAGGGTTTTGGGGCTGGTATGGAATAGGCGAGGCACCAATTCGCAGGATCATTCTTCAGCAGGTCGCAGCGTTTGTTGGCGGCACACTTCTGGGCTACGTCTTCGGTGGCGGAATGGTACAACGTGCTTTCGTGGTAGGCATTAGCGTCGCTTACCTTGTATGTTTAGGCGAGCTCATTAATGAGAGAACCGAGAACTGAAGTATGTTTTTTCGCATCCCAATCAGTGATAATGTCGCAAAGCATGGAGCATTGCTCGACCATATTGAGTGGTGCTTAGAAACCGCTGAAAATAACCAGCCCGACACGCAAAGACTGGTGCTGCGTGCCACTACCAACAGCCCCACACTAGTTACCCGCTCACCGCAGGCACAACAGCTATTCGCTGGTGACGCGGCGTATAACGCCTATCTACAACTTGCCTCATATCAGGGGTATTGGGCACAGTGGATGTCCAATGATCAAAAGGAGCGTGTGAAGGCGCTTCTGTCCAACGTAAGTCAGCAAGCAAATAAACATGGGGTTAAAAACTTTCAGGGTCGTAAATAACAAGTCCATTCGTCTAGCTGAAGCGACAGAGGTTCCGGCTGTGATGGTTATTGCTGGTCCGAATGGTGTGGGCAAGTCCACGCTTTTATATGCCATTAAACAAGGTGCTAATACCACGGATGGTAACACGCGTATTTTTTATCAACCGCCCCACCGTGTTCTTCGCGCCACTAAAGTAAGGCGTGGATGGTTGTCCGGCGGTCTTAGGTCACTTGCGGATTTGATTTCTGGCAATGATGTTTCTGGTTACGAGGGCCTGAGTTTTCATAACTCTGCCCGCACGCCCGGAAACGTCGATGAAGCTGGTAGTACGATCAAGCATACCCTAGGGAAGATCGAAAATCGGCGGCAGGCAATCATTGCTGGAGTAGTTGATGCAAAGCAACGTCATGGGGAAACTATTGATCCGGCAACATTGCCGCGCATCTACGAACCCCTAGAAAACCTGACTAAGTATCTATTGCCACACCTCGTTTTCGATAGGATTGATTTTGCCGACGAAGAAAATATCCGTTGTATCTGGGCTCGTAAGGATGCCAGCGGCACCATCGAGGTTGATATTGACGACATGAGTTCGGGCGAAAAATCGATCATCGTTCTTTTCCTTCCCCTGCTGGAGGACGCTATTCGTGAGAATTTGGAGAAATTAGAAACTATTGGGTCTGGCAGCACTCCGGCCGCTCGAGCGCCGGAGGATCGGGTTTTTTTAGTGGATGAGCCAGAGCAGCATTTGCACCCGGACCTACAATCAAAATTGCTTGCTTACGTACGAAACCAAGCAGCAACTGCAAGAACTCAATTCGTTCTCACTACACATTCACCCACCATCTTAGATCAGACGTTCGACAACGAGTTGTACCTGTTGTCCAATCCGTCAGCTGATCCGGAAGAAAACCAACTCAAGCGCATTGCATCTAGCCTTGAGCGCTTAGAGGCCCTAAAGCAACTCGCTGGTAGTACCTATTTCCTTACCACTGGTCGAGCGCTGGTTTGCATTGAAGGCGAGACAGCACCGCCCGACGAGCCTTCCGACCTTCGATTGCTTCAAATCTTTTATCCAAGGGCAACTGCATACACACTGGTTCCAGTGGGTGGTAAGGGGAATGTCATTAATACGGTCACTCGTCTGCGCGAGCATGTTCCCGAAGACGTCTATAGAATTCGTGTGAGGGGTCTTGTAGACGCAGATCAATCTCTCGGAAGCACCCCAGGCGTTTTTCAGCTACCTGTATGCATGATCGAAAATTTCCTTTTAGACCCGGAAATTCTGCAACAGTACTTGTTGAGTATCGAAGTGAATACCTTTGCGGATGAAGCGGCACTCTCGAAAGAGCTTGTTGTAATTGCTACAAGCATGAAGAATAGCGAGATTGCACGGCGCGTTCGTCAAAAGTTAAAAACTCGGACGGTGCGTCTTAATGGTGCTACGGTTGCGGAGGTGAAGGAGGCCCACAGAAGCGCGGTGGCTGAAATTCAAGCATTGCTGCCTAACGACACGGACCTAGGGCGCTATGTGCTTGATGCCACCGAAGTAGTTGATGGAATATTGGCGGAGGGAAAGGCCACAGATCGTTTTCACGGCAAAGCCATGTTGAAGGAATTTTATCAACGCCATATTGCTTCGAAGAATATTGGATATGGTGTTGCGTGTTTGGAACTGGCAAAAATGGTCGGTGCCAAAAGGGTAGCAGCCGAACGTTTGGACCCAGTGTTTGAGCAGCTAGCCGCATAACACCAGCACTTGCATAGGGTGCAAAAAAGATATAATCTTGTCGCTATAAGGTCTTCCCAACCGTCGGCAATTTGCCGAGCGCCGAAGCCGGGTACGGTCCGATAACGTCGGATCGCCGGAAAGCGTGTATGCCTCACAACCCCTATTTTTGGGTTGTGGGCATGCACGCTTTTTTGTTGCTATTCCTGATGCTCTCGCCCAAACAGGCTAGAAAAGTCGATCCGGCCTTGAAAGACCTCACTAATGAGCAGTTAGAGGGTATTTTAGCAATCTTGTATGGCATCGGACATCTAGCTTTCGATGCTCGGGGATGGAAAATAGATCATCTTTCCAAAAAACCCCTTGGGGTCGGCTCCAACATCGAAAAATTGGGTATTGTACGGAATGAGCTATGAACCCACAGGCCAACCAAACATGTATTATCTACGTCCGCGTTTCTTCGAAAGAGCAGGTTGAGGGGACCAGCTTGGAGACGCAGGAGGAGCAGTGCCGCGAGTATGCTCAGCGAAACAAGATTACCGTCCTGAAGGTTTTTGTTGAGGGTGGCCAATCCGCCAAAACGGCTGACCGCGCTGCGTTTATGGCAGCGATTGACTACTGCACGAAAAACAAGCCCACCTTCTTCATCGTCCATAAGTTGGACCGCTTTTCTCGCAACGCGCAGGTGCATTTAGGGGTGCGTGAAATCTTGTTGAAGCATGGGACGAGCTTGCGGTCCGTATCTGAAACGATCAACGAAACCCCGGAGGGTGAATTCATGGGAGGTATCCATGCTCTTGTTGCTCAATACGATAATGCGCAACGTGCCAATCGAACAAAAAATGGAATGATCCAACGTGCAAAGGAGGGGTACTGGGTTTGGATACCACCTCTGGGGTACTACAAACCTCTGCGCGGTAAAAGAACGCATATTGTTCCTGATCCGATCATGGCGCCCATTGTGCGTGCAGGTTTTGAAGAATACGCGAAGGGGGAGAAGACCTATAAGGAAATGGCGGATTTCTTGACAAAGCAAGGCTTGCTCACGAAACGTAAGAAACCCATCCTGCCGCAAGAGGTCCAAAAGCTGCTACGCAACCCGGCATATTGCGGAGTTATCAAAGCTTTTGGTGAGGAATGGGTGGGCGGCTTTGAACCTATTATTGCCCCGCAACTTTTCCGGGCGTGCCAGCAGCCGACGGGCCAACGTTCCAGCTGGTCCGTACCTCGGGAAACTGATAATTCTATGTTTCCACTACGGAAACTTATTTGCTGCGCTGAATGCGGGTCGCCACTAACTGGTAGCAACACGCGAGGGTGGAAAGGTAAGCGCTACCCCTATTACCACCACTCCAATAGTGCGTGCTCCAAGAAAAAAACAATCGCAAAAGATAAATTTGAAAGTACTTTTGTTAAGCACCTTTCTACAATCGCTCCCGATCAGAAATACGAGAAGTTGTTCAAATCGGTTGTTATGGACATTTGGAAGTCCAATCACCGACGTTTTGACAAACGAGAGGCTGCCGTACAACAGATTATTGAAAAGCTGAAGATCGAGCGTCAGCAAATCTTTGAATTACACCGAAACGGAAAATATAGTGATGAGGATTTTCAGGAGCAGCGGGCATTGAATAGCAAGAGGCTCGACGTCCAATACTCGCTGATAGAAGATAACCGAAAGGACGACTTTGATCTGCAGGGGGCTATGGACTACTGCTTTAAATTTATTGGTCAGCCCGCCAAGACATGGATGGGCCTTGAAGGCAATCATCACGCCCGTATCCGTTTTCAGAACCTAATTTTCAAGGAAAGACTGACTTTCGACGGAAACAAATTTGGAACTACCGCTTTGTCGCCAATCTTTGCAATAAAAACGACCTTCCCGGAAGGAAGGTCGCTTTTGGTAGCCCCAAGGGGAATCGAACCCCTATCTGCTCCGTGAAAGGGAGCTGTCCTAACCGTTAGACGATGAGGCCGCGGGTTTGTTGAACATGGGTAATTTAGAGCAAAAGCCGGTTTTCGTCAAGATCGCGGCGATATGAAAAACCCTCAGGCCGCTTCGGCCGTGAGGGTGAGAAACATCCGCTCGACGCCCTTGAAGGCGTTGCTTTTGGCGGTGCCTTCCGTGACGCCGAGGGCAGTTGCCGCTTCCGTGTGCGTGTGTCCGACGAGGTGGACGAGATAGACGGCTGCGGCTTGCTTCGGCGAGCGTTCCGCGAGCTTGCGAAGAGCGGTCGCGAGCGTGCGTCGCTCGGCCAGTTCGTTCGGCAGCGGTCTCGGATCGGGACGCGCATGGAGCGTCGTCTCTTGGCCGGGCAGTTCCATCTGCAACCTGCGCGACTTACGTCGGAGGAAGTTGAGCGCCTCGCGCCGGGTGATCGTGGCCATCCACGCCTTGAGATGATCCGTCCGCAGCGATTCGATCGCTCTCGAGGCCTTGATCCAGACGTTCTGGAGCACGTCGCGCATGTCTTCCCGGTCGTGCAGATACCGCCGCGTCTGGCTTTCCAGGAACGGGCGGTAAGCAAGGAACTCCCGCGTGAACGCTTCGATCTTCGGATCCGCCATGGCGACCTCCCCTTGAAGTATCCGTGTAAACCTTCTATCATCAAGAATCGGATCTGTCAATCCTATGCGCATCCTCGGTATCGAGACATCCTGCGACGAAACCTCGGCCGCCCTGCTCCATGTGAGCAAGGGCGTTGCTCGGATTGAGAAGCATCTCACGGCTTCGCAGGTGTTGAAACATGCCGAGTACGGCGGCGTCGTGCCGGAAGTGGCCGCGCGCCTGCACGTCGAAACGCTCCCGCTCCTGATCGACGAACTCGGCGTTTCGAAGAAGGATTTGGACGGCATCGCCGTCACGCGCGGGCCGGGGCTCATCACCTCGCTCCGCGTCGGCACCGACTTCGCCCGCGCCTTGGCGTACGGCTGGGAGCTCCCGATCGTCGGCGTGAACCACATCGAAGGCCACATCGCCGCCAACTGGATCGACAAAAAAATCGCGAGCGCCTACGCCTTTCCGGCGCTGGTTCTCGTCGTTTCCGGCGGACACACGGAACTTATCTTGATGAAAGGATTCGGCAAATACGAACGCATCGGTTCGACGCTCGATGATGCGGCGGGCGAGGCGTTCGACAAGGTCGCGAAGATGCTCGATCTCGGCTATCCGGGCGGCCCGGCCGTTTCGAAACGCGCCACGCTCGGCGATCCGGAAAAATTCGCGTTCCCGCGCCCGCTGCTGGGTCAGCCGAATTTCGATTTCAGTTTTTCGGGACTCAAAACGGCCGTCCTCTATACGCTGCAGCGCAAGAAGGAATGGTCGGCCGAAGACGTGAACGACATCTGCGCTTCGTTCCAAGCCGCGGTGGTCGACACGCTCGTCGCGAAAACGATCCGCGCGGCCAAGGCCAAGAAGGCCAAAACGGTGTTTCTGGCGGGCGGCGTCGCGGCCAATGGGCCGCTGCGCGAGGCGCTCGCGTCCGCCGTCAAAAAAGAGCTTCCGAAAACGGAAGCCGTCATTCCCGCGCTGCAGTATTGCACCGACAACGCCGCCATGATCGCCATGGCCGGCTATTTCCGGCTGTCGAAAAAGAAATCCGATCCGTGGAAGGGGATGCTGGCCGATCCGGCGTGGGAACTCGGTTTGAACTAGTATGAAGAAATATGTTACGCGCACCTCGAAAGAAACGGCGGTGATTGCCAAGGAACTGGCCGCCGGCCTGCACGGGGGAGAGACAATAGCGCTTTACGGCGATCTCGGCGCCGGCAAGACGACGTTCGCGCAAGCGCTGGCCAAGGCGCTCGGCGTGAAGAAGCGCGTCCAAAGCCCGACGTTTATTTTGATGCAAGAATATCGGCTGCCGAAACGCGGCGGGGCGAAGGTGCTTCTGCACGTCGACGCCTATCGCGGCGACGTTGCGCAGTTCAAGGCTGTCGGCCTCGCGGAGTATTTGCGCCATCCCGATACGATCGTGCTCGTCGAATGGGCCGACCGTATTCAAGAGCTTTTGCCGAAAAAACTGATCAAAGTGCGTTTGGCGCACCGCGGCGGCGATACGCGCTCCATCACGATCGCCGGTTGAAGGTTTCGCGCAGGGGTGTTAGCGTCAGAATAGGCCTTTTCGCCAACCCGTCCCAAGGAGTACGTCATGGGGAAAGACACCGTCTGGGTTCGCATTGCGAATCGTGGGCGATGCCCGCGAAAACGCCTCACGTTCTTCGGGCTTTCCGATACGCCTGTCGAGGTTGACCGCTCGAATCCTCACAGCATCTTCCAGTCCGGCGCCAAGATCGCGCCGCTTGTCGCGCTTCGGCACGACCTGCCCGTCTTGGTGATGTCGTCGGACGACGCCGGCTCCTACAGCATGCGCTATGAAGCGCGGACGGCGGATGACGACGCAACGCTTCGTCAGTTCGTGATCCTGCTGCGCCCCAAAGGGGGCGACGTGCAGGAAATCCCGATGCCGTTCGGCGTCGACAGCGCCTACAAGAACTGGAGCAATCCGATCGGAGACGATCCGCTCGCGGAGTTTCCGATCTGGCGCGAGTACTTGAACAACGCGCGCGGCAACGACCTGAACGGTCCGGTGCTGAGCGAGCATGCGCAGATCCATTGGCCGCCGGAAAACACGCACGCCGTGTTCATTCGCAAGACTGCCGACTACGAGGCGATCATGGCGAACCCGGACCGCTACTTCAAGTGGCTCGCCGCGACGGAGCACCTCTTCTCCATCACGACGAACAACGTCGTGATGCTGCGCATCTTTCCGAAGTCGGAAGACGGCGCGACGCGCCTCTTCGCGCACGGCACCCTGGCCTACTGCTCGAAAGACGGCGCCGACGCTTCGCGCTTCGACTACAGCCTCGACATGGAAGGGCTGCTGACCGAAGAGCGCGTCTTTGCCAACATGACCACGGTCTATCAATGGATCGGCATCGTGCTGGCTTCGATGAAAGACGAAGATGTACTGCTGCAGGTTCTCCGCGCCATCCAGGACGGCAAGGCGCCGTTCGAGGAGCACGCGCTTTCCCACACCGCGCATCTCGAAGAGCTCGCGGGCGAGGACGCGTGGTGCGCGGTATGGGAAACGGCCTATGGCGACAAAGCCGTCATATCGAACCCCGGATTCGGCGACGAATACGTGCGTTCCTCGTTGGGCAAGAAGCCCGTCACGGTTACCTCGCCGACGCTGCGCGACTTTCTGATGCGCTGCGGCGTTCCCGAGGCCAACGACTATGCGCCGAGGATTATCGAGGGCGCAACGTACAAGATCGTCGATCTCAACGAGAAGGAAAAGTCGCGAGCGCGCCTGGTCTTCGATGCGATACGGCGGGAGTACCCCGACGTGAAGCTGCCGATCTTCCCGTTTGAGGCGATCGGGGACGAGCTCCAGTCCATCGAGGGTTTCGTGCTCAAGTCGGGTGACGGAACGCCGCTCGGCATCTACGTCCAAAAGAGCATGTTCAGCTCGACGCGCTGGCTCATGGTGGTCGTGAACCACGAATACCGTCACGCGCGCACGCATGCGGCCGACTTCTCGAAACCGTTCGAGGAATGCGCCGACCAAGATGAAGGCCGTTTGCTTCTTGAACGCTACGGCATCGTTGACGACACGCCGAGCGCCGTCGAAGAGGCCTTGGCCGACATCCGCATCGACGATGATCCGACTGTCCCTTGAAAGCGCCCATCGCGGCGCCTTTTTATTTGCGTCGGGCCGCGCTGTTGCGCAGCGGCGTACCTTGACAGTGAGCATTTTTTTTGGTACCGTCGACTTCGATCTGCCGACCGCAGATTTCATCGCAAGGAGCCGCTCATGATCGTGCAGTCGCTGCGCTTCGCTCTTGCTGAAGATCTCGATCTCATGTGGGAGCCTGATCGCAACCCGAGCCTCCGGTTTATCCTCGAAGATCCGGAATACCGGCGCTTCGTGGATGCGGGAGGCAACGGCGCGTGGGATCACATCACCCTCCACCTGTCGGTGATCGCCGACTACCTCTTCGGACATCAACAGCCGGCTCCGCGCCGGAATCTCGTCGTCAGGATCTCCCGAGCCGAGCACCAGTGCTTGCGCATCGCGTTCAAGATCGACGACCACGTGTTCATGGAACGTACGTACTCGGAGCACCTCTTTCACGCCGCCTTCCGCATGTCGGGGCACGTGCCGGCGGTCAACGCGCTCTTCGAACGCCTGTTCGATTCCAACGAGGTCTCCTATCGGGACGCTCTTCGCGCCATGGTGCACGGAACCGCCGCGGACGAGCCGCCGGATCCGGAGGAGGCCAAGTGGCGGAACGTCTGGATCGACGAGGTCGAGGAACGCGCCGAGCCGAAGCCGGCCGTCGTCACGCCGCCGGAACCCGCGATTCTCGTTCCCGTGCACGCGAAGACAATCCGCGTGCCCGCTGGCCCGTTCAAGCTGCAGCAGCTGCGGATGTACGCCGGCGTTCTCGCGAGCGGCAAGAATCTCCCCGACAATTTGTCGGAAGACGGCCGCAACCAAGTGCTCGCGTATTACACGCAGCATCATCAGGTCGGCAGCGCCTAGCTCAAACGCGCAACCCCGCCGTGTACGCACGGCGGGGTTTTCATTTTCTATTCGGCGGCGGCCAGGACTTCGTCGATCGTCGTCAGGCCGTCGAGCGCCTTGAGGAGACCGTCCTGCGCCATCGTGATCATGCCTTGTTTCGCGGCGATCTCCTGCATCTGGTACTCCGAGACGTTGCCGGAAAGAATGACTTTCTCGATCTCGGGGCTCATGGTGAAAATTTCGTAGATGCCGATGCGGCCCTTGTAGCCGGAGTCTCCGCAAGCGTCGCAGCCCTTGCCTTTCCAGAACGTCATCTTGTCGAGATCGCGTTTCTCACCGCTCTCGGGCGAAAGCGCGCCGAGAATCGCCTTGGCTTTTTTCATTTGATCGGCGTCCGGTTCCGCTTCCATCTTGCAGTCTTCATGAATGCGGCGGACGAGACGTTGGCCGATCACGGCATTCAGGGCCGGCGCGAGCAAGAACGGCTTCACGCCCATCGACAAGAAGCGGGGGATGGCGCCGGCCGCGCTGTTGGTATGGATCGTCGAGACCATCAAGTGGCCGGTGAGCGCGGCTTGGATGGCGGTCTCCGCCGTTTCGAGGTCGCGGATTTCGCCGACCATGATGACGTCCGGGTCCTGGCGCAGGATCGCGCGCAAGCCTTTGGCGAAGGTGTAGTCCTTCGAAAGGTCGATCGGCGACTGGTTGATGCCCTCGAGGCTGTATTCGACCGGATCTTCGAGAGTGATGATCTTGGTGTCCGACGTGTTCAATTTTTTCAAAATGGCGTAGAGCGTGGTCGTCTTACCGGATCCGGTCGGACCGGTCGTGATGATCATGCCGTTCGGCCTGTCGATTTCGCGCTTGAGCTGTTCGAACGCCTTGCCGCGGATGCCGAGCTGCTCGAAGCCGAGACTGATCGTCGAAGGGCGGAGCAAGCGCATGACGACCGATTCGCCGTAGGACGTCGGCACGGTCGAGACGCGGACTTCGGTTTTCTTGCCGCCGATGAAGATCGTGAAGCGGCCGTCTTGCGGCACGTTGGTGACGTTGATCTTGAGGCTCGAAAACAGCTTGATGCGCGAAATGATGCGCGGCCAGATGCCGCGTTCCAGGCGGGCGGCGTCCTGGAGCACGCCGTCGATGCGGTAGCGGACGACGACGTCCTTTTCTTCAGCCTCGACGTGGATGTCCGAAGCGTCGCCCTTGAGCGCGCCGGCAATGATGATCGTGACGGCGTCCGTCACGTCGGCGCCTTTCATGAGGCTGTCGAGGTCCTTGTACGATTGCATCCGCGCCTGATGCTTCTTGAGGTCCTCCTCCGTCATCTCGATGCCTTTTACGATCTTGCGCACCTTCGGCAGCGCGTCATACAGCTTGAAAGCGTGTCTGAAGCTTTCTTCAGAGATGATGTACGTGCCGACGTTGGCATGCGCCCGTTCGCCGACTTGATAGATCGCCTCCTTTACGTCGGGGCGCGAAGGATCGACCGCGCCGACGCGGACTTCGTCGCCGGTTTGCAAAAACACGACCGCTTGGAGCGCTTCCGCCTGTTCTTGCGACAGGAGGACGAGCGCTTCCGGAGAGATCGGAAACCCCTTGAGGTTGATGTAGGAAGCGCCGAGCAGGGCGCCGCGCTTGGCGGTTTCGCGTTCCTTGGCCTGCGTATCAAGATCGCGCATTTTCGCCGCGAACTTGGCCTGGGCGTCAGGGGTAGAGACGCTCGGCAGCTTGGTTTTCTTCAGCAGGTCTTCAATTGAGGGGTTGTCGCCAGGCATCCGATTTCGCGTCCCAGCAAGAGCCGGGGCCTTTTATTTCAGCAAGCGCTGGAACCAGCGGGCGAGTTTGGACGCGCCGCCGTGGCCGCGCGTGTGCAATTTGGTGAAGAGGGAAACCCAGACCGCGTACTGGAAAGCGGCCAGGAACGAGCCGACGAAGGCGAGGAAGAGGACGCCGATCAGCGCGGCCACGGCCGCCACGAGCGAGAGGACCGCGGCGCTCTTGAGAAGCGAGGCGCCGATCAGGAAGGGGATGAGCGCGATGCCGACCGCTCCGGTCACGGCACCGATGCCGAGCGCGGCGAGCAGATTCACGCCGAACAGGATGAGCGCGGTTTCGACGCTGATCAGCCAGTACTTGCGGAAGAGCGCGATGGCCGACTCGATGGCGGCGACGAACGACAGGCGCTGGAGCGCGATATAGCACGCGGCGTAGATCGTGACGAAGCCGATGATCAAGGTGATCGGTACCAGGAAGATGAAGCCGGAAAGGTAGGCGAGCACGCTCCAGATGTTGGCGTCGGCCAAGTAGAGTACCGTAAGCGCCAGGAGCAGGTAGAAAAACGCCATGACCGCCAAGCGCGAGAGGATGTTGAGCGCGAGGAGCGAGCCGAACGTTTCGTTGCCGGCGGCGAAGAGCGAGCCGAACGTCGTTTTGCGCCCGCGCTGGGCGTCGCGCGCGCCGACGATGAGGCCGCCTTGCGACGAAATGACGACCCAGAAGGCGATCACCGTCATGGCGATCGCGGTCAGGGCCACGAGCAGGATCACGACGACGTTGCCGGCATCGAGCCCTGCAAGGCTCGAGGAGAAGCGCCCCCAGCCGGGCAGGAGCCCGAGCGAGGCGAAGCCGCCGAAATCTTCGCGGAGCCCGAGCCGGCCGGTGCCCTGCACCAGGAGCTCATAGACGCCGCCGTTTCCGAGGAATGAGACGAAAAAACCCAAGAGCCAGAGCGCCTTGTTGGCGCGCACGGTGCGCCAGGCGTCGGCCAAAATGTGACGATAAAACGTGCCGGACGGTTTCTTGGTCATACCTCCTCCATGTGAGTCGAACATAGTGGTTCCAGTATAGCGCACTCTGCGGTGCAGAGGAACGTCTTGACGGGCGCATAGATTTCTGGCTAACCTGTGTCAGGTCATTCGAGGAGTCCGCGCATGTATTTCGCAGCCATCGTTTTTTGTATCGGTTTGATCGCGTTGAACGAGCTGCGTCGACGACGCGCCTCCCGATTCATGGAGAAGCTGCCACCGGTTCGCACGGTGCGGGACGCGCTTCCTGCGCGCCAGACCGAAGAGCGAGAGGTCGTTGGACCCAAGACGGACCCGATCCAGCCCGCACCCGCACCGCCGCAGAGGTCCACCAGCGCAGCGCCGCCATCTCCGAAAAAGAAAGATGACGGCTATGAAACCGTCACGCTCGGCATCGAGGAAGGGTATCCGTACCGTGTGCGCCGCAAGAAGCGCAAGCCGCTGTTCACGTTCAAGGACGAATCGTCCATCTTCTGATCCGACCTCCTGCAGGTCGCTTTTTTTATTCCGGCTTCTTCAAATGGATCATCGCCATGTGGATCGCCTGCTTGGTGTAGGCTTTGCGGTCGACGCGGCCTTCCGTCAGCAAACCGATCGCGCCGATGGAGCTGCCGATCTTCGGATCGTCCGTGCGCCCGGATTTGTAGAAAGCGTCGTTCATGGTCAGACCCTCGCTCAGCATCATCTTCGTGATTTCCGGCGGGCATTCCCAGGCGGAGGAGATGCCGGCGACGTGTTTCTCGCCGTCCCAGATCGCGCAGACGCAAACGTCCATGTGGCCGGTTTCAGTGTGGGGTACCTGCATGAGCCCGGACTCCAAGCCGAATCCGATGCCGCCTTCCTGCCAGGCGTGCTTGGCCCGAGCAATCGCGCCACGCATCGTTTCGTCGAGCGTTTTCGGTTGCTCCGACACGCCGGAAGACGCTTCAAAACCGACGACTTCGCAGGCGGCGAAGACGGGATAGTCGGCCAGCGCTTCGCGCACGGCGTCGACTTTGGCGGGATTGAGCGATCCGACGTAGATCTTCATGTCGGCATGGTAGCGAATTCGCCTTAGAACGCAAGAACCGGCCCCTTTCGGGAGCCGGTTCTTTTCTGTTACGCCGCCATGAGGGCAGCGAACTCTTCTTTTTCGATCGTCTCGTTCTTGAGGAGGACTTCGACGACCTTGTCCATCTTGGCGCGCTGCTCGCGGACGACTTTTTCCGCTTGCGCTTTGCCGTTTTGGATCAGGGCGGCGACTTCCTCGTCGATCTGCTGGGCGATCTTTTCGCTGTAGTCGCGCTGCGAGTGGATTTCCTTGCCGAGGAAAATCATTTCCTCGTGCTCGCCGTAGGTGCGAGGCGGCAGGACGTCCGACATGCCGAAGCGCGTGACCATATCCTTCGCCAGCGAGGTCGCCTTGCGGAGATCGCTCGAGGCGCCGGTCGTGAGCTCGTTGAAGATCTCGCGTTCGGCGACGTAGCCGCCGAGCATGACCGCGATGTCGTCGATGAACTCGCTCTTCGTGTGCATGCGCTTGTCCTCGGTCGGGAGCTTGATCGTGTACCCGGCGGCGAAACCGCGGGAGATGATCGAGATCTTGTGGACCGGGTCGGCGTGCTTCGAGAAGTGCGCGACGAGTGCGTGTCCGGCTTCATGGTAGGCCGTGACCTTCTTCTCGTGGTCGTTCATGACGTAGCTCTTGCGTTCGGGGCCGAGCATGACTTTTTCGACCGAGTCGAGAAGCATGGCTTCCGAGACTTCGGTCTTGTCCTTGCGGGCGGCCAAGATCGCGGCTTCGTTCATGAGGTTGGCGAGGTCCGCGCCGGAGAAACCCGGCGTCCGTTCAGCCAGCTTGCGCAGGTTGACGTCGGCAGCCAGCGGCTTCTTCTTGGCGTGGATCTTCAGGATCTCTTCGCGGTCGTTCAGGTCCGGCGGGTCGATGACCACGCGGCGGTCGAAACGGCCGGGGCGCAGGAGCGCCGGGTCGAGCACGTCGGGGCGGTTGGTCGCCGCGAGGACGATCACGCCGGCGTTCGGCTCGAAGCCGTCCATTTCGGTCAGGATCTGGTTGAGCGTCTGTTCGCGCTCGTCGTGCGAACCTCCGAGGCCCGCGCCGCGCTGGCGGCCGACCGCGTCGATTTCATCGATGAAGATGATGCACGGCGCGGTCTTCTTCGCTTTGGCGAAGAGGTCGCGGACGCGCGAGGCGCCGACGCCGACGAACATTTCGACGAACTCGGAACCGGAGATATGAAGGAAGGGGACGTTGGCTTCTCCGGCCACGGCGCGCGCGAGCAGGGTTTTACCCGTGCCCGGCGAACCCATGAGCAGGACGCCCTTCGGGATCTTGGCGCCGACGGCCGTAAACTTCTTGAGGTTGCGCAGGAAGTCGACGACTTCCGCCAGTTCTTCCTTGGCTTCCTTCACGCCGGCGACCTCCTTGAAGGTGACCCGGTTTTTTCCATCCTTCGGCACTTCGCGTGCGCTCGACTGGCCGAACATCATGGCGCGCATGTTCTGGCCTTGGACGTTGCGCATCATCAGGTAGATGAAGCCGCCGATGAGCAGGAAGGGGAGGATGATCGGCAGGAGCACCGAGGCCCAGTAGCTGAAGCCGCCGGGTTGCTTGACCGCGATCTCGACGCCCTGGAGCTTCTCGGCTTCGACGCCGAAGTCACGGAGCGCGGAAACGAGCGAGTCGCCCGATTCCTTGACGGTCTTTTCTTTCGTACCGTCGTTCAAGGTCGCGCTGATTTCGTTGCCCTGGATGTCGATCGATTTCACTTCGTCCTGCTGGATCTGCTTGGCGAGCGTGGAGAGGTCCACGTCCTTCGGCTTGCCGCCCGAGAGCGAAAGCGTCGAGAAAGCCACGCCCACGCCGATCAAGACGAGGAAGAAGAGGATGAGATTGCGGACAACGTATTTAGGCATTGGCTTTGGGAGCCTCGGCCTCACTGGAACCACCTTCTTCGAGAGCCTTCAGCGAGAGGCCCAGGCGATGCTGTTCCGGCTCGATCGAGACGATTTTGAAGGTCATGGTGTCGCCGATCTTCGCGATTTCGGTGACGTTCTTGACCGGTTTTTTCGAGAGTTCGGAGATGTGCGCGAGACCGTGGATGTCGCGGTCGAGTTCGACGAAGAAACCGAACGGGTTGATCTTCAGGATCTTGCCTTCGACTTTGTCGCCGATCTTGTACTTGTCGTTGACCGTCTTCCACGGGTCCTGGATGAGCTTCTTCATCGAGAGGAAGATCTTGGAGCCTTCAATGCCGATGATTTCGGCTTTGACGGTTTCGCCGACCTTCACCAGGTCGCGCGGGTGGTCGATGCGCTGCCAGGCGATTTCGGAAATGTGGACGAGGCCTTCGAGGTTGTCGAACTTCACGAAGACGCCGAAGTCGGCAATCGCGGTGATCGTGCCCTCGACGACGTCGCCGAGCTTGTACTTGTCGAGCACGCCCTTCTGGGCTTCTTCCCAGACGGACTTCTCGGAGACGATCAGCTTCTCTTCGCGCTCGTTCACGTCGATGACTTTGACCTTCATCGTGGTGCCGACGAAGCTCTTCAGCTTCTCGAGAATCTTGATCTTGTCGCCGCCGGACACGCGCGGGTAGTTGTCGGGGGAGAGCTGCGAAACCGGGAGGAAGCCGTTCACGTGGTTCACGTTGGCGAGCAAGCCGCCCTTGTTGGCTTCGATGATCTTGGCGTCGACGAGTTCGCCGGAGTCCATGAGCTTGCGGAGGACTTCCCAGGCCTTCTGCTGGCCGGCGTAGCGGAACGACAATTCGACCTCGCCGAGCTCGTTTTCGAGATCGATGACGGTCGCTTCGACTTCCTGGCCGACCGCGAGATCGGCGTATTCGACGGCTTCCGCGAACAGTTCGCGACCGCGAACGACACCGGTCTTATAGCCGTCAATGTCGATGCGGATTTCGTTCTTGGAGAGCGAGATAATGACGCCTTTGACGACGTCGCCGACCTTCGGGATGTTCAGCCAGCTCTTGTCTTCGAGCAGGGCCTTCAGGTCGAGTTTAGCGGTTTTGGTTTCTGACATACGGGGGTTAAGAATAAAGTTTTCCTAAATAAATCCGGGCCTCTTAAGAATTAATGAGGGAGCCGCCCGGTGGCTCCTTTTCGTCCGTCCGGAGTATAGGTAAAAACCCCGTATTTGGCAAGTCCTCCCCGGCCGCGCCGGCCAGGCGGCGCCGAGAAGGAAAGCGGCGCGCATATAAGGAAGGGGAATTACGCCAAACAACGGCTCGGCACGTTGCCTTGACGCTGACGCTTTTTTGCGATATATCTTTCCCGGTCAGCAAGGAGGAACACCCGTGAAAAAGAGACACATTTTGCTCGTCTTGTTCCTGTTCCCGATCATCGCGACGCAGTCGCTCCGCATGGCGCTCGGTCCCGTTCTCGGGACGGTGCTCGGCGTGCTGCTCGGCGTCGGCTTCGCTGGCTACGTCTGGTATCGCTACCAGCTCTGGCTGCGCCCCCGGATCCTTTCGATCATCGAGAAGAAGCCGGAGGGCTGCACGGGCAGGGAGATCGGCAAGGCGCTCTATCTCACGGCGCCCCACGTTGCGCTCGGCTCTCTTTTGGAAGACGGGTACTTGGAGCACGTCGTCGAGGAGAGGACGACGGTGACGAGCGACGGCAGGGCGCTGGATGTTTCCATCTATCGGTGCGTTCTCACGGCCAAGGGCCGGAGAGAACTCGCGCGCTACCGTGTGGAGCGGATGTGATCGACATTCTCACCTCCACCGCGAACGACGCTTGGCGCTGCGCCGCCGGCACGCCGGTGGCGTGTCCGACCGGCGAGGCGTCCGTCGCGTTCATGCGGCAGATGAAGTTCGGCGCGCCGCGCGTCTGCGAAGTGAGATTCGACAAGCTCACGCTGATCGAGACCGTGAACGGCGCGCGCGTCACGCTCACATATGAAGGCGGCGCGGAAGCGCTGCGCTTCATTCGCGAGGCGGTGTGGTACTACACGCGCCATCCGCACCTGCGCCGTCGCGTCGATCCCGACCAGTGCGATCATCTCCTGCGCTGCAGCAAACAGTTTCGCCCCTCGATCGAGAAGGACGCGATGCTCTTTCCGAAACGCGGGAGCGAAGATATCGCCATCCACTGGCGCTACGCGCTGCTCTTCGCCGCCGGAGCGAAAGACGCGAACGAGATTCGCCGCGCTCTCGCGCAACCGGAACCCGAGTTCGAACGCCTGATCGAAGACCGCATCGAAGCGGCTATCTCGCCACGCTGAACGTGGCGTTTTTCTTTTCTACGCGCGTTGACGCGTTCTCCGGCCCGTGATATTTGGAGCGTGCACATGCCCAAGGAGGGTTCATGTACATTCACGTCAATTGGCTCATCGCGTTCGCGGCGCTCTGGACCGTCTACCACGTCGCCATGTTCATCTGGGTCGGCGGCAAAGGCCAGACCCGTCTCGTGCTCTACGTGCTGCGCGGCGCGCCGTTGGAGGGCATGTCCGGTCTCGAAATCTGCAGCGTCACAGGCATCGCTTTCCCGTACCATTTTCTCACGAAGCTTGAGGATGCCGGCTACGTGCGACGCACGATTGATATCGAGCCTGTTACGATCGACGGCTTCTTGAAGCATCTCAAGGTCCACAAGTTTCATCTCACCGACGCCGGAAAAGACCTCCTCCGAAAGTCCGCTTGACCACGCGCCTTGTCTCAAGGCGTTTTTGTTATACTGGCCGAAGACCTCCTTACTTGTTATTACCTATGAAAAAAATCCTGCTTTCTTTCGCTTCAGTTTTGATTCTCGTCGGCGCAGGCTGCGCCTCGACGACGACGCTGCCGCCCGCCGCTCAAGAGCAGCCTGCCCCGGCGCCGACTCCCGAACCCGCGCCCGAGCCCACCCCGACACCCGAACCGCCATGCTGTCCGCCTCCGGAGACGGAGACTGAACCCGAGCCGACGCCTCCGGTTTCCGACGAACCAACCGGCGCGAAGACCTATACGATGGCCGAAGTCGCGGCGCACGCCGGCGCTGCCAGCTGTTGGTCCGCCATCAACGGCTCGGTCTACGACCTCACCTCGTGGATCGGCAAACACCCCGGCGGCGAGAGCGCCATCTTGTCGCTCTGCGGCAGAGACGGTAGTGCCACCTTCAACAACCAGCACGGCGGTTCCGCGCTTCAGGAGAACAGACTCGCATCATTCAAGATTGGTGCGTTGAAGTAACCGCACAAAAACCCCGCTTCGGCGGGGTTTTGCGTTGACGCGAACGTTACCCGGCCTTACCTTGAAGATAACCCGCCAAGGAGTCGCGCATGCCCGTGCTCAGCCGTACCGCGCAACGCGCGCCCGCTTCCCGATGGCGGAACGTCTTCGCCAGCCTCGTCGTCGTACCGCCCGCCTTTCTCTTTCCCGTCATCGCGTTCGCCGTACTTTCCGCTCTTTGCGGCATCGCGTGCCTCCGCTTCCGCGGCGCATACCGGCGCGCGTACCTCGCGGCCGGCATCGTCCTTTGCGCGATCTCTCTCACGCAGTTCGCCGTCAGCTTCGCCGGCCTTCCGCCGCTTCTGCCCCGGGCGCCCTTCGATTGGTGAAGGGCGTTTTTTCGTCCCGGCGACCCCTTGCCGCGCCCGCGCGTCGATGCTAAAGTAGACCCGTAAAAACAGCCTCACTCGCCTCACATGACGATCCAGTTTTTCGGGGTTTCCTGCTTCAAGATCACGACGAAAATCGGTAACGAGGAAGTCAGTCTTGTCACCGACCCCTATTCGGACAAAGTCGGAAAGCTTCCGCGCAACCTGAACGCGGACATCCTGACGATCAGCCGCCGCACGCACGACCACCACAACAACGTCGAAGCGGCGGGGGAGAAAGCGTTCCTCGTCTCGCATCCAGGCGAATACGAAGTTCGCGGCATTCCGATCTACGGCACGCCCGCGGCGCACGAGAAAGGCGAATCGAAGGACTATCACCGCAACACCATCTATCATTTCCTCGTCGATGACGTGCGCGTGGTGCACCTCGGCGGCCTCGACAAGCCGCTCACCGACGACCAGCTCGCGCAGATCGGCGAAGTCGACGTGCTCATGATCCCGGTCGGCGGGGGAGACGTCCTCGCGGCCCAGGCCGCGGCCGACCTCGTCACGCGCATGGAGCCGCGCGTCGTGATCCCGATGCACTATAAGATGAAAGATCTCGCGCTCACGGCTGGCGACGTCGCGCCGTTCGTTAAAGAGCTCGGCGCCAAGACGATCGAAAGCGACAAGTGGAAGGTTACGAAAAAAGATCTGCCGCAAGACGAAACGTTCATCGTTCTTCTCTCCAAAGCCTGATGCCGCGCAAAGCGCACAAACCGCCGTACGCCGCGCCGCCCGGCGCGGGACGCACCAAGGCTCAGCAGGAACTCCTGCTCGGAGTCTTGGTCGGCGTTTCGATGCTCGCCATTACGGGTTTGTACGCGCTAACGCTGCGGTATCAGAAGTTCGGCACGCAGCCAAGCGACGCGCCGCGCTGGTCGGTCTTGGCCGACGGCGTGGTCACGCGAGCCATGCCGATCAAGACAACGCTCCTTGAGGTCTCGGACGCGCTTGGCTCGATCGTGCGCGCGCAACGAACGCAAAGCGAAGCGCTCGCGACGCTCAAAGCCAAGATCGCCGCCGGAGCCGCCACGACGACACCTGAAACGGAAAACGAAACGTCCGCCGCCGATGAAGCTTTGGCGGACCAACCCTGAATCCTATGAAACCGCCTGAACAGACTTCCATCGACGAACTGAATGTCGGCCGCCTCGAACCTCGCTCCATCGTGGACGAAGTCCAGGATTCGTATTTGGACTACGCCATGTCCGTCATCGTCTCGCGCGCCCTTCCGGACGTGCGCGACGGCTTGAAGCCGGTGCATCGTCGCATCCTGTACGCGATGTGGTCGATCGGACTCCGCCCCAGCGCCAAATTCCGCAAGTCGGCGAACGTGGTCGGTGAAGTCATGGCCAAGTACCACCCGCACGGCGACTCCGCCATTTACGACTCCATGGTCCGCATGGCCCAGGATTTCGCGATGCGCGCCCCGCTCGTCCACGGCCAAGGCAACTTCGGCTCGATGGACGGTGACAACGCCGCCGCCATGCGTTATACGGAGGCCAAGCTCCACGGCATTTCCGAAGAGATGCTGCAGGACATCGAACGCGACACGGTCGACTTCGTGCCGAACTACGACGGCGCCCACAAGGAACCGACGGTGCTTCCCGCCAAGCTCCCGAACCTGCTCATCAACGGCACGCTCGGTATCGCGGTCGGCATGGCCACCAACATTCCGCCGCATAACGTCGGCGAAGTGTGCGACGCCGTCATGCACCTCATCGACGAGAAGGATTGTTCCGTCGACGATTTGACCAAATTCATCAAAGGCCCCGACTTCCCGACGGGCGGCATCATTTACGACGCCAAGGAAATCAAAAAAGCCTACGCGACCGGCAAGGGCGGCATCGTCATGCGCGCCAAGACGGACATCGTCGAAACCAAGAGCGGCTTCAATATCATCGTGAACGAAGTTCCGTACCAGGTGAACAAGGCGCAGCTGCTCGAGAAGATCGCCGATCTCGTCCGCGAGAAGAAAATCGAAGGCATCAAAGATCTCCGCGACGAATCCAACAAGGACGGCGTGCGCGTCGTTATCGAACTCAAGCGCGACGCGTATCCGAAGAAGGTGCTGAACCGCCTTTTCAACCTGACGCAGCTCCAGGAGACGTTCCACGTCAACATGCTGGCGCTCGACGGCGGCATCCAGCCGCGCATCATGAACTTGAAAGCGGTGCTCGAAGCCTACGTGAAGCACCGCCAAGAAGTCGTCCGCCGCCGCACCGCTTTCGACCTCGCCCGCGCCAAGGAACGCGCCCATATTTTGAAGGGCTTGAAGATCGCGCTCGACAACCTCGACGCCGTCATCAAGACGATCAAGGCCTCCAAGGACAAGGACGAAGCCAAGGCGAACTTGAAAGCCAAGTTCAAGCTGGACGACATCCAGGCGCAGGCCGTGCTCGACATGCGCCTCCAGCAGCTCGCCAACCTCGAAGCGAAAAAGATTACGGACGAGCTGAAAGAGAAGCTCGCGCTCATCAAGGAGCTCGAAGCGATTTTGGAATCCCCGAAGCGCATCCTCGGCATCATCAAGGATGAAGTAAAAACGCTGCGCGACAAGCACGCTACCGACCGCAAGACGCAGATCGTCGCGCACGGCGTGAAGGAATTCTCCGCCGAAGACTTCGTCGCCAACGAGCCGACGATCGTCATGCTGACCGCCGACGGCTACATCAAGCGCGTGCATCCCGACACCTTCAAGCAGCAATCGCGCGGCGGCAAAGGCGTCGCCGGCATCGCCACCAAGGAAGAGGACATCGTGAGCCAGATGTTCACGACCAACACGCACGCCGACCTCTTGTTCTTCACGACGCGCGGACGCGTCTTCCAGCTCAAGGCGTACGACGTGCCGCAGGCCTCGCGCACCTCGAAGGGCCAGGCCATCGTCAACTTCTTGCAGCTCGCGCCCAACGAAAAGGTTTCCTCCTCGATGGCGGCTTCCGAACTCGTCGACGCCAAATATCTCGTGATGGTCACGAAGAACGGCGTCATCAAGAAGACGGAAATTTCCGAATTCAAGGACGTGCGCCGCTCGGGCCTCATCGCTATCAAGATCCGCCCCGAGGACAACCTCGAATGGGTGAAGCCTTCTGGCGGCAACGACGACATTATTCTCGTCACCGCGCAGGGACAGTCGATCCGCTTCAACGAGAAGGATGTGCGCGCCATGGGCCGTTCGGCCGCCGGCGTGACCGGCATGCGCATGAAGGGGAAGGACGCCATCGTCGGCATGGATGTCGTCGACGGCAAGTCGGTCGACAAGGGAGCCTTCGATCTCATGGTCGTCATGGAACACGGCTTCGGCAAGCGCACCAACTTGAGCGAATACAAGGTGCAGGGACGCGCGGGTTCGGGCATCAAGACCGCCGAAGTCACCGCCAAGACCGGACCGATCGTCCAGGCGCTTCTCATCAACTCCAAGGATGACCGCGACGTGATCGTCATCTCCGAAAAGGGCCAAGTCATCCGCTTCCCGCTCGCGACCGTTCCGCAGCTCGGCCGACAGACGCAGGGCGTGCGCGTCATGCGCTTCAAGGCCGAGAAAGACTCCGTCTCGAGCGTAACCCTGGTCTAACATGAAATTCTTCGCCTGGCTCCGTCACTGGATCCGTACCGCCGTCGCCGCTTCGAGCCGCCCCGACTTTTACCGTCGCCTCGAAGACCGCAAGCCCGGCGAAGCCGCCGCGCATCTCGCGCTGCTCTCGTTGTTCCTCTGGACGCTGCCGTTCTTGATCATCTTCTTCGTCGAAGTGCCGCGCGCGCTGCGCTACGCGACGGAGAACGTGCTTGCCCGCGTGCCGGCCGGCACCGTCTTCGAAATGAAGGACGGCCGATTGTCGAGCAATCTCGAGCAGCCGCTCAAATTCTCCGATGACGGATCGTTCGTCGTGATCGATACCGCGACGGCGACCGCCGCGCTTCCGCCGTATGAGGCAGGATCGATCAACACGATCGTGATCGGCTACGACGGAATCATGCAGCGCACGAGCGATCACGAAGCGCGGTTCTCTTCTTTCAAGAAGATCCCGAATTTTTCCGTGTCGCGCGAGAAAGCGCTCGGAGAGTTCGCCCGTTGGACGCCGCTCGCGCTGTTCCTCGGCGCGCTGTTCATGACGCTCATGGTGTTCGGGGCGACATGGGTCGGATTCCTGCTCAGTGTCGCGCTGCATGGCCTGCTCTTGTGGTTCGCGCTCAAGCTCGTGAAGCGCGCATGGCCGTGGAAGCGCGCCTTTATCGCCTCGGCGTACGCCGCGACGGCCCCGATCGTCCTCAACGCGATCCTGAGCGCCGCGGGATTCAACCTCGGCACCGTTCCGAACGTGCTGTACTGGCTGATCCTTCTCTGGATCGTCTACGATGCGCACGTGCGGGGCAACAACGTCCCGGGAAAGGGTGGAAGCGATGGGAAAAAAGAAGAAATCGCCGTCGACCGCCCTGGAGAGGACGGACGGCAAGCTTCATGAGCGCGAGGCGCGCGCCATGTCGTCGTGGCGCATCATTCTCGGTACGGCTCCGGCGCGCTTGAGAGTGCGTGAGCTCCGCGATGCGGATACGGGTCAGTCGTATCTCGTCGTCGAGACGGTGTCGAATCGCATTGTCGGCGTGTTGCGCGGCGGGCGACTGGACGCGCGTCCCGAGAATATCCCTCCGGCGGAAACGGTCTGCACGCTGTTCGTTGCCGCCCAGGCGTAAACCCTCCCTTGCCGGGAGGGTCTTTTTCTTTTACCGTGAGCGCGCGGCTGCCACGCCGCGCAGGAGGACCACGTGTCCAGATTCTCACGCCTGAGAAGGAAGCCTGTTGATCGCATCGACGTGCTGACCAATCCCAACGCGGGCAAGGGCAAGAACCGTACGATCGCCCCCGAGACGCTGGCGAAGCTCGTCGAAGTCTTCTTCACGCCAGACACGCAAGTCGACGTCCGCCATCGCGAGACGAAGGACTTGGGTCATCTCGATCGGGTGATTGACGAGATGGTGTTGAAGCCTCCTGCGATGATCATCGTCATTGGAGGCGACGGTACGAAGCAGAAGACCTTCGACCGCGTCATCAAGCGATTCGAGGCGGCGCGCAAGCGGATACCGCTGATCATGGCGGTGCATGCGGGCACCGTCGGCGCCGTTCAAGAGGCTCTTGAACTGCTGGGTTCCGATCCCGAAAAAGCGCGCGACAAGATCTTCGAGAAGATCCGTCGCGGACGGGAACTCGACATCATCCATCGCGACGTCCTCCGGATCAGCGGCGAGAATGCGTTCCTCGCCCACGGCTTCATCGTCGGCTTCGGTCTGCCCGTCCGTTTTCTCGAACGCTACTACGCCTACGATCCGCCCCGGGGATTCTGGTGCGCGGTTCGGACCGCGCTCGCGGTTTGCTGGAACGAGTTCCTGCGGTTCTTGCCGCCCTGGCGCCGTCGTTCGATCGCGGACCCCTTCGAGGTGGAGTACGAGCTCTGGGCGGATGACGCCTGCGTAGCGCATCTCGACGGCCGCTTCGCCGGCATCATCATGGCCTCCATCGAGCAGATCGGCCTCGGCTGCAGGCTGACGTATCGCGCGCAAGAGTGGCCCGACCACTTCCACGCCGTTCTTTCTCCGATGGGCATCGGCCGCACGCTCTTGAACGTGCCGAACATGTTCCGGGGACGGCCGCTGCACGGCGGCGCGACGAGCGAGATCGTCACCAAGGTCGTCCTGCGCTTCAAGGATCCTACGCCGCTCATGATCGACGGCGAGATGTACTCCGCCGCTGACGTGGGGCGCGTCATCACCATCGAGCGCGGACCGACGCTCGACTTCATTCGCTCCTGACCCCGCCTCGCCGGGGCTTTTTCTTTTTTGGAAAAGAAAAACGCCCGATCACTTGATCAGGCGCGCGGAGGGGAGGACGACGCGCGGCGCGCGTTCTTGCAGGTGCGCACAGAGAAGGATGAACGCCTGCCGTCCGGTCAGGAAGGCGAAGAGGATTTGCACCCCCGTCTCGATACGCGCCATCACCGCCATGAAGAGTATGAGCGCGCCGATGGCGGTCAGGAAGACCATGCTCTGCGACTCGCTCCCGGGGAAGATGGGGAGCGTTGCCACCCAGGCTCCGATGCCGACCGTGACGGTGCAGAGGAGCGCGAGCGCAATCCAGGCGAGCGGAGCTTCCGGATCCGCCGGTGCTTCGGCGAAGTTGAAGTAGGCGCACAGGCACATCAGGACGGCGAAGGCGCCGAGACCGAAGATGAGCGAAAGGCGGCGCTGCTTTGCGTTCAACATGGAACCTCCAAGGTGCGATTGGAATACTGTGAGACAAAAAGGCCTCATTGTCAAGACGGGGCGCCGCGTGCCCCTTGCCAAGAATGGCTTGCTTCGCTATACTGTCCCTACCTTTAAGTGATATTCTAGATATGGGTCTTCCCGGACATCGCCGGACCAGCTCGCATAAACGCCGCCGCGCCGCGCATTTTGCCCTCGGCAAGAAGCAGCTCACGGAGTGCGCCAAGTGCAAAAAGCCCGTCCAGCCTCACAAAGCCTGCGCCTTCTGCGGCACCTACAAGGGCCGCCAGGTGACCAAGGCCAAAGCCTCGAAATAACTTTCTTTAGGAGGAAGAAGGTAGCCCGTCCTTTTATGTCGAACCGCCATCTTGCCCGCACCGTTGCCATGCAATCGCTGTACGAGCGCGATTTTCATGATGGCAAGGTCGAGGATATGACCGCCCTGACCGATCGCAACTTGGAAGAGTTCGCGCCCGGTCTCGACGACAAGGGTTTCGCCAAGGAACTCGTCGACGGCGTGCTGAAGCATCAAAAGGACATCGACGCGGTCATCACCAAGTACGCGCCTGCGTGGCCGCTGCCGCAGATCACGATCGTCGATCGGAATATTCTTCGGATCGGCGTTTTTGAACTCAAGCATTCGGACAGCGTTCCCTCCAAGGTGGCCATTAACGAAGCGATCGAGCTCGCCAAGACGTACGGCGGCGAGTCGTCCGGCAAGTTCGTGAACGGCGTTCTCGGCGCGATCTTCAAAGACATGATCGCTGCGGGCAGCATCAAGGAGGTCGACAAGCAGGAACCGAAAAAGAAAGAAGGGGAGGATGGCGAAGAGAAAAAATCTTCACCGCCAGAGGAAACATAATTCATCTGTCTAGCGTTTCAGCCGCGATACCTGCCGCCCTCCGTGCTACGGAGACGTACGGCATGTGCCGCGACTGAAAGGCGCAAAAGCGCACCATGAAAGACTTCTCGAAATTCGAGGAGAAGATCGGAGTACAGTTCGAAAACAAGGATCTTCTCGTCCAAGCGTTCGTGCACCGTTCGTATCTGAACGAGCATCCCGATTTCCGCCTCGGCCACAACGAGCGTTTGGAATTTCTCGGCGACGCCGTCATCGAACTCGTCGTTACGGAGTATCTTTATAAGCGGTACGAAAATCCGGAAGGCGAGCTCACCAACTGGCGCGCCTCGCTCGTCAACGCCAACACGCTTTCGGCCATCGCGTCGGAGGATCTTGGGATGGACGAGTACCTGTACCTGTCGCGCGGCGAAGCGAAAGACTCCGGTTCAAAAGCCCGTCAGTACATCCTCGCGAATGCCATCGAAGCCCTGATCGGCTCGATCTATCTCGATCGCGGGTGGGAGGTCGTCAGCGCTTTCATCGAGCGTTTCGTCCTTTCGAAACTCGATCACATTCTCGAGCATAAATTGTACGTCGATCCGAAAAGCCGTTTCCAAGAAGCGGCGCAGGAGACGGCGGGCGTCACGCCGAACTACAAAGTGCTTTCCGAAGTCGGCCCCGATCACGCCAAAGAATTCGAAGTCGGCGTTTTTCTCGGGTCCGAGCTCGTCGCAACGGGCAAGGGTTCTTCCAAGCAAGACGCGCAAATCGAAGCCGCCCGGAAGGCGTTGGAAACGAAGGGGTGGTAGAGCCGGATATCCCGGCTCTTTTCGTTTTGGTGTATACTAGTCGCATATGCTCACCGCCCAGTCGCTCTTCGGCGCCGCCGCCGAAAAAAACGCGTCCGACTTGCACCTGATCGTCGGTCACCGGCCCGTTTTGCGTATTTCTGGCGAATTGTACGATCTCGACAAAGAGGAGGTTCTCACGGAGGCTTCGATGGAGAAGATCCTGAGCCAGATCGTGACGCCGCAGCAGATGGAGCGCTTCCGCATCGAGAAGGAACTCGACTTGGCTTATGCCAACGAAGGCGTCCGTTTCCGCGTGAACTTGTCGTGGGAGCGCGGCCACATCAGCCTGGCTGCTCGTACCATTCCGCAGATCATCCCGACGATGGACCAGCTCGAGTTGCCGCCCGTCGTGCAAGGCTTCACCGAGTTGTCGCACGGCCTGATTCTCGTGACCGGTCCGACCAGCGCCGGTAAATCGACGACGCTCGCGGCCATGATCGACGACATCAATGCCAAGCGCCGCCTCAACATCATCACGCTTGAAGACCCGGTCGAATTCCTGTTCGACGCCAAGCAGAGCATCATCCGCCAGCGCCAGCTCGAGTCGGACATGGTCTCGTTCGCCGAAGGCTTGAAGCACGTGCTGCGCCAAGACCCGGACGTCGTCATGGTCGGCGAAATGCGCGACCTCGACACGATCGCGACCACGCTCACCCTGGCCGAAACGGGCCACCTCGTGTTCGCCACGCTCCACACCTTCAGCGCGCCGCAAACCGTCTCGCGTATCATCGACGTTTTCCCGCCGCACCAACAGACGCAGATCCGTCTGCAGCTCGCCATGACGCTGCGCGGCGTCATCTCGCAGCAGCTCTTGCCGCGGCTCGGCGGCGGCTTGGTCGCGACGCGCGAAATCCTGGTCAATACGCCGGCGTGCGCCAACTTGATCCGCGAGAACAAAGTCGAACAGATCAAGAACGTCATCCAGACCGGCGCCGCGATCGGCATGACTTCCTACGCCCAAGACCTGAAACGCCTCGTCAAAGACGGCCTTCTGGCCGAAGAGGTCGCCGAGAATTATCTGCTCGCTTCAAGCGACGCGCAAAAGTAACCCGCTCCGGCGGGTCTTTTGTATAAAAAAAGGCAGCTCAACGAGCTGCTAGTTGGCTCCGGGCTTCGGCACGACGGACGGATCCGTCGTTTCCTCGGACTCTTCGTCGGGCGCCGCTTCGCTCGGGTTCGACGCGTTTTCGCGCTCCCGCGCTTCATCGATGAGCGCGTCTTCGATGGCAGTCGTGGCGCCGACATTGAACCTCGCATCGAGCGTGCTGAGCGGCATGAGCTGGCCCCAGCCCCACATGCCGCACAAGAGCGTCCGCGCTTCGGCGCATTCGATGTGGGTGAACGGGTGCGGAGCGCCGACCCAGGCGATCGCGACGTTGCACGACGGAGGAATGCCGAGGCCGCACACGGCGCAGTGCTCGCTGAGAACTTCGAGCAGTCCCTGCATGCACTCCGGACACCGAGAGGGGACGGGGAAGATGAACTCTTGTCCGAAGACGCGGTAGCGCACGGCACGGGGCCGTTCGTGGTGCTCGCACGGCAGCACCATGCAGCGGCCGCCGCTTCCTCGCACGATCCCGAGCGCATCGTCGTCGGGCATCGGCCGCAAGGGCGGCAACGCGTTGACGTTGTAGAGCTTGCGGGGCAAGGAGGGAGGCGGCTGGCGTGCCGGCGCTTCGTTCGCGTGCGCGCGTCGAGGCGCGCGGCGTCGCAGCAGGAGCAGGACGCAGAAAATCCCGAAGATCGCGAATACGATCCAAAACCACGTGTTCATGGGAACCTCCAAGGAGCGATGGGGCTATTTTCCATAGTGTGTGCCCGAGCGTCAAGCCGGACTTTCCGCCTTGGCACGACTTTGCTACGGTGGATCCGGCCAACACTACCCAAGGAGGCCGTCGATGAGAGCCGTGTTCATCACCATTTTTGCGTGGACAACGCTCGCCGCTTGCGGCGACAACCTCGCGCCGCCAGATGCCGTCGATATGACCTACCTCGTGCAGGTCGATGAGATCGTGGACACCTGCGACGAGAGCGTGCCGCCGGCCGACAACCTCCCCAAGCTCGATGCGCTCTTGCATGCGGACGGCCGCGTCGAACTCCGCCATGACGGCGGCTGGATTCCGGAGCCGTACAGCTATCCCGATCTGCGCGTTGCCGAAGGCGGCGCGGTCGCATACCGTGCCACCCGCGATTCCAAGCTGGCCGAGCGTTCGTTCAACTACGAGATCGACGGCACGCTCACGATGGAGGCCGTCGACCTGACGTTCAACCAAGCGTGGTATCGCTACGAAGGCAACGAGAGGGTCGATTGCGCCAGAACAGTCCGGGTTCGCGGTCCGGCACGCGCGTTTCACGACGCGACGGCGCTCGAAGGTATTCACCAGACGCGCCTCTCGTACTACGGAGAGGTTTGCGGCGACGAGCCGCTTCCCGCGGAGCCGCTTGGTTCGCAAGTCTTCCTTCTCAACGTCGTTCCGACGACGACGGAACTGAGACTCAACCTCGACGGCATGATCTACGCGATTACCGACCTTCCGGCGCAAGGCGTTCTGGACTGGTCCGGCATCGGGTTCACCGTCTCGTGGGAAGGCATCGACATGTTCACGATGCGCCTCAAGGGCGTCTTCCGGGCGGATCTCGATGCGTTGACGATGAGCTTGACCCCGCTGGGCGAATCGACGAACTGCCATCATGCGTACACGATTGAAGGCAAGAAACGCGTCGCGAGTCTCGATGCCGTCTCCGGCGACTACCGTGCCCAGCAGCATTTCTGGAGTGAGTGCGAAGGCACCGAGGAAACCCACGAAACGCCGATCACGGTGATCGCCCAGTCGGAAACGCTGGTCGAAATCCGCGACCGCTACGGCGACTGGTTCGTCAATTGGTCGGAAGGTCGCGCCTACGCCAAGGACGGTTCGGAGGCCGAGGGATTGATTGCGTCCTTCGAAGGACGCGTCGATCCGCCGGAAGTGCACTATCTCCTCGCCTACGACGTGGAGAATCTCGGCGCGCTGCCCTTCGAAACCGACGACGGCTGGTGCTCCTACCGCCTCACGGTCGACGGCGTCTCGCGTTACTACCCTGATCTCGCCTGGGATCTCACGGCGCACGATGCTCCTTCCTCGCCCCGGCTTTCGCCGACGTCCGCCTGCCTGCCGCCCTGCGGTACGCTCGGCCCGCTCGCCCCGTGACCTTGGTCGCGGGGATTTTCTTTTATGCTTGAAAAAAAAGGCCGTTTCGACTACGCTGGCAGGGCTCGCGGGCGTAGCTCAACGGATAGAGCGCTGGTCTTCGGAACCAGTGATAGGGGTTCGATTCCCTTCGCCCGCACCAGGGTCTTGATTTCCTGAAGAGATCCGTGTAGCATCCTGTCTGTAGAAAAGTCCGCGCGTCGGTAGCTCAGCCGGTAGAGCAGAGGCCTCTTAAGCCTAAGGTCCTGGGTTCGACCCCCAGCCGACGCACCAAAAAATCTCCACGGATGTGGAGATTTTTTGTTGCGCGTGCTTTACTGGCCAAACACGTTCCTTGGAGATCGCCATGCCCGACACGCAAGACCTCACGCGCGCGCTCGAGGCGCAACGGATGCTCGAAGCGAAGCTTCGTCCGATCATGGAAGCGATCCTAGCGCCGCTCGTGCGTGCCGGCGTGCGCGCTCCGGGCGATCCCAGCAAGTTGCATGAGCCGGGGCCGATCGGCAGCCCGAACGTCACGTATGACGAAGGGGGCGGTCGGCATGAATGGGGCGTGTACACGCAGGCGGATCACGATCGCTATGCGCAAGCGCTCGCCCAGATCGAAGCCGGTCGCGTCATCGATCCGTCCTACGTGCCGGAACGCGGGTTGCGGGAAGTCTTCATCGTGCATCACCACGTCGTGACGACGACGCGCATCGCGCTCGGCGCACTGACGTATCTGATCGGCTTGCACACGTCCTACCCCGGACATGAGAACTGCTCCTTTCCGTCGCCGCTCGGCTCCGATCTCCTGGCATTCTGCATCCGCGACGAGGACATCGAGCCGTTCCTGTGCGAGACGATTCTCGATCCCCGCAATTTTCGCGCCGCCATGAGCACCCTCCGCGAGAGCTACGCTTCCGAATCCGCGCTCTTCCAGCTGCTCCGCGACCTGATCGGCATCGACTTCGTTTTCACCGCCTGAGAGCGGTGTTTTTTATCTGTGGATATCACCCTTTTTCCTTGTGCTAAGATTGTGCCGGTTCTTACTAGGAGGAGCCCATGTCCGCATCCGAGACGCCTTCGGATCTGGAGGAGCTGCTCCAGATTCTCCGCGATCCGCGCGCCAAGGCGCTGCAGCCGGAGTTCCGTCCTTCAAAGGATGGGGACGCCGGATACAACCTCTACTGCATCGAAGAGACCGTCATTCCGCCCGGCCTGCGCCCGCCCGTCGATCTGCCGACCGGCATCCGCGTGAAACTGCCGAAGGGCTGCTTCGCCCGGATCGAGCCGCGCAGCAGTCTCTACCTGCGCTACCCGACGCTCGAGCTCTGCTCGGCACCGATCGACAACGGCTACACCGGCCCGCTCGACCCGCGCTTCCGCAACCGCGGCCGCCGGAAGGTCGTCGTTCCGGCGGGGGAGTCCCTGGTGCAGCTCGTGCTCTACCGACTCATCGTCCCCGAGACCTCCGACGTCGACGCCCTGCCCGAGACCGCCCGCGGCGCCGACCGCTACGGCTCCACCGGAAAGTGACCCTTTCCGGTTTTTTCTTGACAGTACGGGCAAAAAAAGGTAGGATCTGCCCACGATTGAACTCCGACTCCGTCGGTTATTTTTTATGGACATCCGCAACATCGCCATCATCGCCCACGTCGACCACGGCAAAACCACGCTCGTGGACGCTTTGCTGAAGCAGTCTTTCAATTTCAAGCAGAAATCCGACGCCGTCACGGAGCTCATGATGGACTCGAACGACTTGGAACGCGAGCGCGGCATCACCATTTTCTCGAAGAACGCCTCGGTCCAGTACAAGGATGCGAAAATCAACATCATCGACACCCCCGGGCACGCCGACTTCGGCGGCGAAGTGGAGCGCATCATGCGCATGGTCGACGGCGTGCTTTTGGTCGTCGACGCCAAGGAAGGCCCGATGCCGCAGACGAAGTTCGTGCTGCGCAAAGCCATCCAGGCCGGCCACAAGGCGATCGTCGTCATCAATAAAATCGACAAGCCCGGCGCCCGCACCGAATGGACGGTCAACAAGACGTTCGATTTGTTCGTCGAGCTCGGCGCCAACGACCAGCAGCTGGATTTCCCGATCGTCTACGCCTCCGGCGTGCAGGGCAAGGCCGGCATGACGGAGAAGCTCGAAGAGATGAAAGACATCGAGCCGCTTTTTGAGAAGATTCTCGAAATCATCCCGGCTCCGAAGATCGACGCGGACGCGCCGCTCCAGTTCCTGACGGTCAACCTCGCCTACGACAACTTCAAGGGCAAGATCGCTGTCGGCCGTTTGTATTCCGGCACGCTCAAGAAGAACATGGACGTGCTGCACATCGACCGCACGGGCGCTCGCAAGAAAGCGAAGATCGTGAGCCTCATGGGCTACGTCGGCATGAACCGCGTCGACATTGAAAGCGCCGAAGCCGGCGACATTTGCGCTGTCTCCGGTATCGACGGCGTTTCGATCGGCGAAACGATCACCGATCTGAACGACCCGCGCCCGCTCCCGACCATCGACATCGAAGAACCGACCGTCAAAATGACGTTCGGCGTGAACACGTCGCCCTTCGCCGGCCAGGAAGGCCAATTCACGACCTCGCGCCAAATCAAGGAACGCCTCGACCGCGAGCTCGAAACGGACGTCGCGTTGAAAGTCGCTTCCACCGACGTCGAAAGCCGCTGGGTCGTTTCCGGCCGCGGCGAACTCCACCTCGCGATCCTCATCGAAAAAATGCGTCGCGAAGGGTATGAGCTCGAAGTCTCCCGCCCGCAAGTCATTTTCAAGGAAGAGGGCGGCAAGAAGCTCGAACCGATCGAGCAGCTCGCCATCGAGTGCCCTGAAGAGCACTCCGGCGCCGTCATTCAGAAGCTCGGTCAGCGCCGCGGCGAAATGAAAGACATGAAAGTCGAAGGTCCGACCGCCTTCCTCGAGTTCGAAATTCCGACGCGCGGCCTCATCGGTTACCGCAGCGAGTTCATGACGGACACGCGCGGTCTCGGCCTCATGAACAGCCTGCTTAAGGGTTACGAGGAATATCGCGGCGAGTTCTCGAACATGCCGCACGGCTCGCTCATCGCCTTCGAAACGGGCACGACCACCAACTACGGTCTGCTCGGCGCCCAGGAACGCGGCCAGATGTTCATCGGCCCGTCCGTCGAGGTCTACGCCGGCATGGTCGTCGGCGAGACGGCCAAACCGGAAGATCTCGAGGTCAACGTCTGCAAGCTGAAGCAGCTCTCGAACATGCGTTCGAAGGGCGACGGCGTGGCCGAGGCGCTCGATGTGCCGCACATCATGGGTCTCGAAGACGCCATCGAATACATCGGCGACGACGAGCTCGTCGAAATCACCCCGAAAAACATCCGCATCCGCAAAACGATTTTGGACTCCAACGTCCGAAAGCGCGCGGCGGGAAAATAACGAAGACGGCGCCTTGACACGGGCGCCGTTTTCGTTTCTCCTGTGTGCAGGAGGTACGCATGTTCGATCCCGTTATCACGCTCACGGTGGCGCTCGTCGCTTTCGTTGTCGCCGCGCTCGCGTTCCGTTTCCTCGTCTGGCCTTCCTGGCAGGAAGCGGCGCAGGAACAGAGGGCCGAGGAAGAGGACGCGGTACTGGCGACGGAATCCTGCCGGGTCTATGACCTGAGAGGGCGTCGCGCGCGGCATCGCTGCGGCCACGTTGATCACGTGCGCTTCAGGATCAATCTGTGGGGCCGGACCTTGTACGACAAGCGCGGCTGGCGGGCAGGGGAGGCATGCGGCTCCTGCATACTCGCGAAACTTCTCGAAGTCACGAGGCGTTGCTGCGACTGCGGTCACGCGATCGTGCCCGGACAGATGGTGAAGGTCTGCGCGGACGGACCGGAGGTTGACACGTATCCTCAGCGCTGGAAGTCCGCCGTCGACGGTGGGTTTCTCGGCTGCCTGCGCGGCCCCTGCTTCGGCGAAGGCTACCGGATGGCCGGCTGGTGGATGGGCGACAGGCTCGAACGGTACCAGCCCAAGATCACGTTTACGCCCGACATCGCGGATCGCGTTTCCTGACCCCGTCTCGCCGGGGTCTTTTTTCTTGACCTGACCGTTCTCCAAGGCTAAGCTGAGCCTACTATGCGCTACAGCCAACTCTTCGGAAAAACTTCCAAAAACGCCCCGTCGGATGCCGATTCGCCGAACGCCCGCCTGCTCGAACAGGGCGGCTTCGTCGAGCACGTCATGGCCGGCGTCTATTCGTGGCTGCCGCTCGGGCTTTCGGTGCTGCGCAAAGTCGAGCAGATCGTGCGCGAGGAAATGAACGCGCTCGGCGCCCAGGAAGTTTTCATGCCGTCGCTCCAGCCGAAGGAATACTGGGAAACGACCGGGCGCTGGGAAGGCGTCGACGTGCTTTTCAAATTGAAATCGCAGACGGAAAAGGAATACGCGCTCGGTTGCACGCACGAGGAAGTCGTCACGCCGCTCGCGCAGAAGTTCACGCGTTCGTACAAAGAGTTGCCGTTTGCCGTCTACCAGATCAACACCAAGTTCCGCGACGAGCTGCGCGCCAAGTCGGGCGTCCTGCGCGGCCGCGAGTTCCGCATGAAGGACATGTACAGCTTCCACACGAACCAGGCCGATCTCGAGGCGTTCTACGCCCGCGCCTTGGAAGCCTACGTCAAAGTCTTTGCGCGCTGCGGCCTCGACGTGAAAGTCGTGCAGGCTTCGGGTGGCATTTTCACGAGCAAAGTTTCGCATGAGTTCCAGGCTTTGACCGAGTCGGGCGAAGACGCGCTGATCGCTTGCGAGAAGTGCTCGTTCGGCCAGAACAGCGAGATCGCTACCTTGAAGGAAGGCGACGCCTGCCCGTCCTGCGGCGGCACGCTGAAGAAGATGAAGGGAATCGAGGTCGGCAACATCTTCGACCTCGGCACCAAATACACCGACGCCTTCGATTTCAACTTCATGAACGACGAAGGCAAGCAGGAGCGCGTCCTCATGGGCTGCTACGGCATCGGCACCTCGCGTCTCGTCGGCGCGATCGTTGAAGCCTACAACGACGCCAAGGGCATCGTCTGGCCGAAGAGCGTGGCGCCGTTCGACGTGCATGTCGTGGCGCTCAAATCGAAAGACGAAGAAACCCAGAAGCTGATCGACGCCGCCGTTTCGACGATCGAACGCGACCTCGCGGCGCAGCGCGTTGAAGTGCTGGTCGACGATCGCGACAAGGGCGCGGGCGAGAAGTTCGCCGACGCCGATTTGATCGGCATTCCGCTCCGCCTCGTCATTTCCGAAAAGACCCTCGCGGCCAATGCCGTCGAATGGAAGGAGCGCGGCACAGCCGACGCGGAATCCGTTCCCCTTGATCGCTTGGCCGCTCTCGTGGTGGAGTGGCTGAAGGCGTAAGCCCAAACCGTTCGGAGGAGGTCAACCGTGCAACGATTCGCTGTTTGGATTTTCACGGGTTGGGCGCGTCCGGCGCTGTTTCTCCTGTCGCTCCTGGTCGTTTTTCAGCTTTTGTGGACGCACGTCAGCCAGGGCTGGGCCGCCTGTTTCGGCATGATGAGCCTGACCCTGTTCTGCTTCCTCAAGGTGATCGATCGCAACGAGCGCGTCACGGAAACGGAACGCGAGGCGCGCCGCTTGGCGACGCGTGCGCGCCGCAAGCGCAACACCGCCTTCTGGCGCATGCGGCTCGAAGCCAAGCGCGCGGAAGACGCCGCCGCACAGGAACGTAAACCCCGCTCTTGAGAGCGGGGAGTCCGGAAACGCAAACGACGGCTCTCGCCGTCGCTTTTCTTTTACGCCTTTCCTTTCAACGAATCCTTGAGCGTCTTGCCGGCTTTGAACTTCGGCACCTTCACTTCGGGAATCGTGATTTTTTCCGTCGGCTTCTGCGGGTTCACGCCCATGCGCGAGGCGCGGGTGCGGGCGGAGAAGGCTCCGAAGCCCGCGATCGTGACTTCGCCGCCGTTCTTGAGTTCTTGGATGATCAGGTCGGTCAGGGCTTCGATGACTTCCTCGCCGCGCTTTTTCGGAAGTTCCATTCTCTCCGCGAGCTTCACCGCCAGTTCTGCTTTGTTCATATGGTTACTCGATGATCTTTTGAATCTGTTGGATGCGTTCGGCCGTGCCGTCGTCGTTGATCGTGATCAGGACAGCGTTCAGGTCGACGGCGCCTTCCTCGGGAATCTCGAAGGGGATCGCTTCGCCCGGAACAAACCGGCTGATCGGGCCTTCGGGTTTCACGCCGAGAACGGAGACGCGCGCGCCGGTCATGCCGATGTCGGTGAGATACGCCGTCTTCTTGGGAAGGATTCGCGCGTCGGCGGTCGGGACGTGGGTGTGCGTGCCGGTGACCGAGGAAACGCGGCCGTCGAAGTGGAAGCCGAAGGCAATGCGCTCCGAGCTGGCTTCGCCGTGCAGGTCGACGATGATCGCGTCGAGCTTCTCGCCTTTGTGCCGCTCGAGAATCGCTTCCATCGCTTCGAACGCGTTGCCGTACGGCTCGCGCATGAAGACCTGGCAGATCAAGTTTACCACCAGCACTTTTTTGCCGCCAAGATCGAGCACGCTTTCGCCGACGCCGGCCGTGCCATCGGGAAAGTTGGCGGGCCGAATGAGAAGATTGCCGAGCTCCGGGTCGTCCCACACGTCGTGCACGCCTTTCGGGTTGGCGAAGATGTGGTTGCCGGACGTGAAGAAGTCGACGCCGCCGTCCTTGAGTTCCGCGATGATCGACTTGGTGACGCCTTTGCCGTGCGCGAGGTTTTCGGCGTTGACGATGGTGAGGTCAGGCTTGTACTCGGCTTTCAAGCTCGGGAGTGCTTTGAGAAGCGCCGTTCGGCCGATTTTGCCGACGACGTCGCCGAAGAGAAGTACGGTAAGCATCAGCGTGCGTATTCGATCGCCCGCATTTCGCGGATGACGTTGATCTTGATTTCGCCGGGGTACTGGAGTTCTTGCTCGCACTTTTTGGCGATGTCCTTGGCGAGCTGCCAAGCGCCCAAGTCGTCGATTTTTTGCGGCGAAACGAACACGCGCATTTCGCGGCCGGCTTGGATGGCGTAGGCGTGCTCGACGGCGGGGAAGGAGGTCGCGACCTTCTCGAGGTCCTCGAGGCGGCGGACGTAGTTCTCAAGCGTGTCCTTGCGCGCGCCCGGGCGGGAACCCGAGATCGCGTCGGCGGCTTTGCAGATGTAGCCTTCGACGTTGCGCGGCTTGTCCTCGTGGTGCGAGAGCGAGTGGTAGGCGACTTCTTCGGGGAAGCCGAACTTCTTCATGATGTTGTAGCCGATCTCCGGGTGCGCGCCGGGGACGTCGTGGTCGACGGCCTTGCCGATGTCGTGGAAGAGGCCGCCCTTCAAGAGTTCCTGCGCGTTGGCGCCGAGTTCCTTGCCGAGGTAGTTGCCGATCAAGGCGACTTCGATCGAGTGGCGCAGCACGTTCTGGCCGTAGGAGGTGCGGTACTTCAGGCGGCCGAGAATCGAGATCAGCTTCGGATCGACGGAACCGAGCGGGATGCCGCATTCGATCATCGCGTCTTCGCCGGCCTTCTTGATGTCGAGCGCGAGCGTGCGCTTGGCTTCCTCGATCGCTTCTTCGATCTTGGTCGGCTGGATGCGGCCGTCCTTGATGAGCGACTCGAGCGCGAGGCGCGCGACCTGGCGGCGGATGGGGGAGAAGCCTGAGACGGTAATGACGTTCGGCGTGTCGTCGACGATGATTTCGGTGCCCGTCAGGGTTTCAAGCGATTTGATGTTGCGGCCTTCTTTGCCGATGATGCGGCCCTTCATGTCGTCGCTCGGGAGCTGGACCTGGGTCGTCGTGGTTTCGGCGCAGTGCGAAGAGGCGACGCGCGAAATGACGGTCGACAGGATGTTGCGCGCTTTCACTTCGTACTCCTCGGTGCCGGCGCGCTCGATTTTGCGGATGCGGGAAAGGATTTCGTCCTGCGCTTCCTCTTCAACCGCCTTGAAGAGCTGCTCCTTCGCGGCTTCGCGCGGGAGTTCGGCGACTTTTTCGAGACGCGTGCGGATGTCGGCCTTGAGTTGGTCGATGTCGAGCTTGGCAGCCTCGAGTTCCTTGGCGCGGTCGTCGCTCTTCTTGTTCTTTTCCTGAAGTTCGAGCAGCTGCTTGTCGAACAAGGATTCGCGCTTCTCGAGGCGTTGCTGGAAGGCGTTCAACTCCTTGCGGCGCTCCGCTTCGTCGCGCTTGGCCTCGTCGAGCATCTGGACGGACTTCTTCTTGGCCTGGAGTTCGATCTCCTGCGCTTTGGCGCGGGCGTTGTTCACGGTCTCTTCGGCGCGGGCGTTGGCGGACGCGATTTTATCGGCCGAGAGCTTCTTCTGGACGAAGGTGCCGGCCACGAGGCCGACGGCGAGCGCGAGCAGGCCGAGCAGAATAAAGGTGGCGATCATACGATGAAATGCCGCCCTACTGAACCGTTCTGTTGTGCGTACGAAAAACGGGAAAGCTTAGGCTTTCCTTGGTGTGCGCGCGGATTCTGACGTTTCAACCGGAATGGCGGACCAAAGTGGCATAGGTGGGCGCAACGTTCGTACTCAACCGGTTCAGGAGGGTCGGGCGGATAATGTTGAGCTGCTTCGACCATATCATGCGGTACCGCCCTAAGCAAGATGTATACTGTGCCCATGCGTACATACCCCGTTTTTGCGATATTCTTGCTGGCCTTGGCGGTTTTCTCCGCGATTCATGCGGTACCGGGCTTCGGCGACCCCGACGCCTACTATCACCTGGCCATTGCCAAGCAGATGATCGCGTCCGGTCCGGTGCGCGATTTTACGTGGCTGCCGTTCACGACGCTTTCCGGCCACTTTGCCGACCAACATTTTTTGTATCACGTCGCGCTCATGCCATTTTTGAGCGTCCTTGGAGATTTTTACGGCTTGAAGATCGCCACGATCGTCTTTGCGGCGCTCGCGATGACCGCCTTCGCCTGGATGCTCGGCGCCTACGGCGTGCGGAGGCCGTGGCTTTGGACGCTGCCGCTTCTCGTCTCGACCGGGTTCCTCTTCCGTCTCCTTCTGACCAAAGCGACCGCGCTCGCGCTCGTCGCATTTTTTCTCGGACTCGGTTTCTTGAAAATGAAGAAACGCTTCGCGCTGTTTTTCGTCGCCTTCGCGTACGCGTGGCTGCACGGGAGCTGGCCGATCCTCGGAATCGCGGCTCTCGCGCACGCGATCGTACGGAAAGATCCGAAGACGTTTTTTGTCGTCATGGGCGGCCTGGCGGCGGGCTTCGTGCTCAATCCGTTCTTCCCGGAAAACTTTTTATTCAATTGGGAACAGATCGTGCAGATCGCCGTTCTTGGCAGCCGTGATGCGGGCGTGCAGGTCGGTAACGAATGGAGTCCTGTGGAGATCAGTCAGCTCCTTGTCGAAAACGTTCCGGTCTTTTTCGCTCTCGCTGCTTCATTCGCGTACCTGTCGCTCATGATCTGGCGCAAGGAACCGGCGCCCGCCGTGCCGGAAGATCGGCGTCGCAGCATCGTCTTTGCGGCGTCGCTCGCCTGCGTTTTCCTGCTCATGGCGCTCAGACAGGCGCGCCACAAGGAATATTTCCTGCCGCTCGCGCTCTTTGCGGGCGCGCTTCTGGGCGACGCGTTGCAACTCGATACGCGACAGGCGTTTGCGCGCCTGCGCGCTTGGTGGGGGCGTCGGTTCAACCTGCTGCTTGCGGCCATCCTCGCGTGCTTCGCGTTCGTGGCGATCCATGGCGTTTGGTACGCGCATCAACTCTATGCGCGCCGTGTGCCGTTCGTACGTTTCGAGCGCGCGGGTGCGTGGATGCAAGCGCACGTGCCGCCGGGAGAGATCGTCTTCCACGCTTCGTGGGACGATTTTCCATTCTTGTTCTACCGCGATCCGGCGCACCGGTACATCGCGGGCATGGATCCGCTGTTCCTGTATCGCAACGACCCGTCGCACTACTGGCTCTGGCGCGACATCGGCGACGGACGGCGCCGCGAACCTGCCGCGCTGATCAAGAGCCATTTCGAAGCGCAGTACGTCTTCGTGGATCCGAAGCGCGACAAGTTTCTTACGACAATAAAAAACGACCCGTCTTTTGAACGGGTCTACGCGGATGCGGAAGCGGAGGTGTGGAAGATCACAGCGCGATGACGAGCATCTTGGTGCGCGGCGCGCGTCCGCCGGGCTCGCGCGCCCAGTGAGCGGAGGCGGCGCATTCGATCGCCGACAAGCCGTTCACGATCGCGTCCGAAACGCGGTCGGCCTCCTCCTGGCTGATGTCGTGCTCGAGCACGTCGACGAGCGCGATCCGGGCGTCCTTGCCGTCGACGACGGCATCGCGCAGCCCGTCGAAGACCTCGTCGAGGTAGGGGATCGCGAACGCGTTCTCGGACTCGCGGAGGCGGGCCTCCACCTTGGCGCGGAGCGGCACGAGTTGGTGCCGGACCAGCTCGGCACGCTTCTCGCGGGTCGACTTGCTGGCTCTGTGGATGTTGCTGAGCGTGGAACGGGCGAACGTGAGATCTGAACCTTGCATCGAAGCTCCTTTCGGGTTACGGACTGCCGAAGATAGCACGTCCTGGCGAACAGGTCAAGAAAAAGACCCGTGCGAGGACGGGTCATGCGCGGCCATGATGATGGTGGTAGATCAGCTCGATCGGCTTCGGCCCCTTCTTCTTGTCGAGCGTCGTCGCGAGGCGCACGTCCCAGCCCTGCTTCTGGAGCAGGTCGTGGATGAGCGTGATCTCCGTGCGCGTGAGACGTCCGTTCAGCGACTTGTAGATCACGGTCTCGCAGGACACGCCATGCGTGTTCAAGGGGTGTTTCGGCACGGCCTTGATCTTCTTGGTGCAGCGCTGGTACTCGCTGCGCACCCGAGGCTTCGCTGCGCCCAGGGCCTCCTCGGTCTCTCGCCGCAGCTTTTCGGCCGCAGTCTTCTTGCGCTCGATCAGCTCCCTTGCGGTAAACGGCGGCTTCTTCACGGATAACTCCTTGTTTGGCGTTGGCCAGACCGTAGCAGCGCGAGGCCAGCGCGTCAATAAAAAAAGACCCGATGTTCACGGGCCTCATCGATCAAAGCGGTGACGGCGTGATCAGGCCGCGGCGCGGACGCGGCCATCAAGATGGACATAGAGTATGTTCGAATGCTCCGACTCTACGACCTCGACACTCACGGAACAGTTTCCGTGCGTTGCATGCTGGAGCAACGCGGCCGCTTCCCAACACCACGCAGGCACTTTCTCGAATGTCACGATCTCGGAAGCGATAAGCAGCGCTCGCTTCTTTGTGCGCCGTTGCTCCTGCAGCGCGGCTTTCAACCAGCGCTGATAGGCCTTTCGGGCTGCAGGCGTTGCTTCCGCGACTTTCCGGCGCAGATCAGCCGCGTCAATCTCACGCTGCGTGGCAGCCGACTTCGCGGACAGCATCTTCTTGGCGCGCGCTTGGCGTTTTTGCGCGTCGGATGTTTGTCTCATGTGCGATTCCTCCTCGCGGTGCGCCTACTCTAAGCTTGTGAGACGCATCGCGTCAATGGCTTCGGGTTTCACCGCTTCCTCAACCGCGTAGGTTCCAATCCTCGTGCGCCGCAGCTCTTCAAGATACGCGCCGCATCCTAGAGCTTTTCCGATGTCATCGGCGAGTGCGCGGATGTAGGTGCCGGAAGAAACGCGCGTGCGGATGACGGCCGTCGGCCAAGCGAACGAAACGAGTTCCAATTCGTGAATCGTCACGCGCACGGGTTTCCGTTCGATCTCTTTTCCTTCACGCGCGAGTTCATAGAGTTTCTTGCCGCCAATTTTCTTCGCCGAATACATCGGAGGCGTCTGATCGATCTCGCCGCGGAATTTTTCCAAGGCAGTTTCAAGTTCCGCCTGGGAAACCGGCGAACAGTCTTTTTGCTCGATCTTGCCGGTGCGGTCCATCGTGTCGCTGGTCGCGCCGAAACGAACGGTCGCTTCATACGCCTTATCGAGACCGACGAATTTCGAAAGCTCTTTCGTTTTGGAGCCGACCGCGAGGATCAAGAGCCCCGACGCGAACGGATCGAGCGTGCCGGCGTGCCCGACTTTCCGCGTACGCAAAGCCCGGCGCGCGATATCGACGATATCGTGCGAGGTTGGTCCGACGGGTTTGTCGATCAGGAGAAATCCTGAAGGAGAGGAGATGGCTTCCATATTGACACGTTGGCGAGAAATGCTACGGTGAGCCTAGCCTGAAAAGGCGCTTCCGACAACCAAGGAGGACGACCATGGGTTCCCAAGGGGATGAAGAAAAGCCCCTCAACGAGGGGAACGTGGCGCCGTCTGATGGTGCCGAAGACGAAGCGGAAGTCACCGTCGTGGTGACGGACGCGGCCGGCAACGTGTCGGGCATACCGATCGAGACGATCGATGATGAAGAGGGGGACGACGAGGCTGAGGAAGAGGAAAAAGTTCCGAGGCCGCGTTATCAGCGTCCCGGCCCGCTCTGGCTGCACGATCCCGAAGCGTTCGAAGCGCAGCGTCAGGAGAGGGTTGCACGGAAGCAAGAAGCGATCGACTGCAACGGCGACATCGCCCAGCTCGAGATCGATGACCTGCTCCTCGTGCCCTTCGAAACGCTCGAAGGTATCCTGAAGGAGCGGAAGAGCAACGTTGTTTCCGCTTTCATTCACAACGCCATGCGCCACGGCGCGAAAGCGCATGCGCCTGATCTTGCCGCGGCCGCGACCGCAGGCGCCGCGATCGCTGCGGCCGGTCACCCGGCCCTCGGCGTCCTGCTTGGACTCGCGACGGCCGTGGTCAGACGCGTGCGTGACACGCGCCGCGTGCGCCGAAAGGGTCGTCGCGACATCGCGACGATGCGCGTCGTTACCGCGAACAACGAGGCGACGCAGCAGCTCCTTCAGTACATCGCTAACTTGAACCAAACCTGGACGGTCGCCTCCAAGCGCTCCGGCGCCAGGTCGGACGCGCTTCCGCAGATTGCCGAGTTCCAGAACGTCTGGATGCTCAGTTGTTGGCGGCTCGTGCACATCATGCAGGGCTACAATGCCAGGGCCGTGGCCGTAAACGGCGTTGCGAAAGACGAGACGTCGGATCTCGAAGAGCGGATCATTGCGAGCCGCATGGGCGGGATGCTTATCGGATACCGCACGCGGATCCTGCGCATTCAGAGCCTGCTGGCAGACGCGCAAAGCCGGCTCAGCACGACCCGGGTGCTTGCGGAACACAATGCCGCGCTCATGGCGCGCGATATCTTCGGCGACCGCCGGACGAACGCGCCGAGACTGCACTGGTTCCCGATCCCCGGCGGCGAGCTCCCTCAGGCCGAGCTGCCCGAACAATTCGAGAAAGACATGGACTTTATCGAAGGCGACGCCGTCGAAAGGGGCGTCGACCTCGAGGCCGAGTTCGCACGAATGGAGCGCGAGGAGACCGAACGGACGGCCAAGCACGCCGTCGCCGAGCTGCTCGCCGAGAACGATCCGCCGACCGAACACTGACGCCCCGATGCAGATCGGGGCATTTTTATTGACAGGCCGATGTTTTAAGCGTACGCTGCCCCTACCATGAACATCACCGAACTTGCGCGCCGCTTGCGCGTCACCCCCGAAGAACTCCGCCAAAAGCTCCCTGTGCTCGGCTTCGACATCGGCCGCAAGGCTATTAAGGTCGACCAGCGCGAGGGCGAGCGCATCATCCGCCGCTGGCAGGAGTTCGCTTGGCGCCAAAAACAGCTCTCCGACGAGAAGGCCAAGATGGAGCTGCGCCGCAAGATTCAGGCCGGTGAAGTCACGGCGGATCGCAAGATCTCGCTGCCGCCGTCCATCACGATCCGCGAGCTGGCCGACAAGCTCCAGCGCCCCGCTACCGACGTCATCCGCGAGCTCATGAAGGGCGGCATCCTGGCGTCCATCAACGAGCGTATCGACTTCGACACCGCCGCCGTGACGGCGGAGGATTTGGGCTATCAGGCCGTAAAGGAATCCGAAACGCAAAAAGAAGAGACGGTCACGAACGCGCTCGAGACGCTCAAGGAGTCCGTGCTGAATGAAGACGACGGCAATTTGAAGCCGCGCCCTCCGGTCGTCGTCGTCATGGGCCACGTCGACCACGGCAAGACGACGCTGCTCGACACGATCCGCACTTCGGCCGTCGCCAAGGACGAGTCCGGCGGCATCACCCAGCACATCGGCGCTTACCAGGCGGAAAAGAACGGCCGCAAGATCACCTTCATCGACACGCCGGGCCACGAAGCCTTCACCATGATGCGCTCGCGCGGCGCCCGCGTGGCCGACGTCGCGATTTTGGTCGTGGCCGCCGACGACGGCGTCCAGCCGCAGACCGTCGAAGTCGTCCGCATCATCGAAGCGGCGAAATTGCCGTACGTCGTCGCCATCAACAAGATGGACAAAGCCGACGCCAACCCGGACCAGGTCAAGCGCCAGCTCTCCGATCTCGGCATGGTGCCGGAGGACTGGGGCGGCAAGACCGTCATGGTCCCGATTTCCGCAAAGTCCAAACAAGGCATCGACAACCTCCTCGAGACGATTTTGCTCGTGGCTGATTTGGAAAAGGACAAGATCCGCGCGAACCCCGAACGCCGCGCCATCGGCACGATCATCGAGTCGCACGTCGACAAGGGCGAAGGCCCTGTCGCGACGGTCTTGATCCAGGGCGGCACGTTGAAGAAGAACGACGTCGCCGGCATCGGCGGCGTGAATTACGGCCGCGTGCGCGCCATGAAAGATTTCACCGGCGAGAATGTCGACGAAGCGCCGCCGGGCATGCCGGTCAAGATTCTCGGCTTCAAGCTCGCGCCGACGGTCGGCGACGTCTTGGAAGTGCCGGAACGCGCCAAGGATTTGAAAGATTGGAAAGCGGTCAAGCACGCCCAGAGCACCACGCAGTCGACCGTCTCGACCTCGTCGCAATCGTCGTCGTCCGAAGAGGGAAGCGCCGACAAGCAGTGGACGAACGTCATCATCCGCGCCGACGTGCTCGGCTCGCTCGAAGCGATCATGGGTTCGCTCGAACGCATGACGCATCCCGAAGTCGGCGTGAAGGTCGTCGGCAAAGGCCTCGGCAACATCACTGACGCCGACGTCCTGAGCGCGGAAGCCACCGGCGCCATGCTGCTCGGTTTCCACGTCGCGCCGACGACGTCGGCCGCAAGCCTCGCCAACACCAAAGATATTCCGATTCGCCAGTACAAAGTCATTTACGACCTGCTGAACGACGTCAAAGAAGAGCTGAAGAAGAATCTGAAGGCTGAAGTCATCCGCACCGATCTCGGCAAGCTCGAGATCCGCGGCGTCTTCAAGAGCGGCAAGGACGGCCAGATCGTCGGCGGCATCGTCACCGACGGCAAGATCGAACGCGGCGCCATGGCGCAGGTCTTCCGCGCCGGCGAACCGATCGCGTCCGGAAAAATCTCCGACCTCCAGAGCCAGAAGCAGTCGGTCAAAGAAGTCTTCGGCGGCCAAGAGTGCGGTATCCGCTTCGAAGGCAAGGGCCAAACGATCGCCCTCGGCGACGTGCTCGAAGTCTTTTCTGAAGAGAAGCGCGAGAAACAACTCGGGTTCTAAGACAAAGCGGCTTGCCTTCACAGGTGAGCCGCTTTCGTCTACAGTGGAAACGCTTCGCGCGAGTACGAGTCCGACCGCCTGGCGGCGCGTCCGGCTCCGGAACGGCGCGAATCCCGCCTATTCCTACCCTCAATTTTTATGGAAGTCATTTTGAACGATCAGAATTTCGAAGCGGAAGTCCTGCGATCCGACGTGCCGGTGCTCGTCGATTTCTGGGCGCCCTGGTGCGGTCCGTGCAAGATCATGGGCCCGATCGTCGAAGAAGTTGCCAAAGAAATGGAAGGCAAGCCGGTCAAAGTCGCCAAGATGAACGTCGACGAGAGCACGGACATCGCGCCCAAGTACGGCATCATGAGCATTCCGACGCTCATGATCTTCAAGGGTGGCGAACCGGTCGATCAGATGGTCGGTGTCACGGCCAAAGACGCGCTGATTGAGAAACTGACGGCGCGGATGTAATTCCACACATGGAACGCCTTGTTATCATCGGCGCCGGTCCGGCCGGTTACACCGCCGGCATCTACGCCGGACGCGCCGATCTCAAGCCGCTGCTTTTCGCCGGACCGCAACCCGGCGGACAGCTCACCACCACGACGGAGGTCGAAAACTGGCCGGGCGCCGAAGACGGCGTCATGGGTCCGGATTTGATGATCAAGCTCAAGGCGCAAGCCGAAAAATTCGGCACGCGCGTCTCGGATGAAACCGTCACGTCCGTCGACTTCTCCTCGAAACCGCTCAAGATCACGACCAACAAGCAATCCTACGAAGCGGAAACGGCCATTATCGCCACGGGCGCTTCGGCGCGCCGCCTCGGCCTCGCTTCGGAAACGGCGCTCTTCGGCAAGGGCGTTTCCGCCTGCGCCACGTGCGACGGCTTCTTCTTCAGAGGAAAAGACGTCGTGGTCGTCGGCGGGGGAGACTCCGCGATGGAAGAGGCGACGTTCCTCACCAAGTTCGCGAACAAGGTCACGATCCTGAACCGCTCCGACAAATTCAAGGCTTCGAAACCGCTGCTCGATCGTGCCAAGAACAACCCGAAGATCGCGTTCATGGAAAACGTCGTCGTCACCGAAGTACTCGGCGTCGACGCTGGACACGTGACCGGCATCAAAATCAAGAATGTCGCCACGAACGAGGAATCCGAAATGAAGATCGACGGCCTCTTCGCCGCGATCGGCCACGTGCCGAACACCGACTTGTTCAAAGGCCAGCTCGATCTCGATCAGCTCGGCTATCTCGTGACGACGGGCCCGGGCGACGTCAAAACGAAAATCGAAGGCGTCTTCGCTTGCGGCGACGTCATGGACAAGAAATACCGCCAAGCCGTCACCGCCGCCGGCACCGGCTGCATGGCCGCGCTCGAAGCGGAACGACTGCTCACGCATCGAGGCTTCGGCGCTTCCGAGAACAACGGCAAATAAGGATACGCCTCCCCTTGACAGGGAGGCGTTTTACGTATATGAAGTTGCCAACCGCCCACCTTTGGAGGAAGCATGCGCGTCGTTCTCTCGTTCGTTGCTGTCCTGGCGTTCCTGTCGGCCCTTGCCGTCATCCTGCTCTACATGACCGGCCACACGGGCCGTCGCGACGGTCTCGACGTCCTCGCCGGGTTCGTCGGCAGTGTCATCGTCGGCGTCATCACCGTGGATCGCGCGATCGATCTCGGCAAGCCTCGCTCATGAAGCACGACGGCAAGCTGTCTCGCCTCCGCGAGACTTTTTCTTTTGTCTTGACCGACAGCCGCATTTCTGATAGAACATCTCCATCCATTTTTCAGGGGGAATCATGAACGTATTGAGGTGGATCGCTCAGCTCTTTGCTCTCGTGATGATCGCCATGGTCATGGGCGGGCTCGTTCTCGGCGGCTTCTTCGGCTGCATCGCGGCTGCACTCGCCTTCGCGACGACCTCCAAGGCCGTCGCGCTCGGCGCGTGTTTCGCGGCGCTGCTCAGCGGACTCGTCGGCCTCACGGGCCTCATGTGCATCAAGCGAGACATTTTCGTTCTCTAGCTCCGCCTCGCGGGGCTTTTTCTTTTGTCTTGACGCGCATGATGTTTCCTGTTGGAATGAAGCGCGTTCAACAAAGGAGATTCGATGCCGTTCGATCCGCAACCGATCCTCGACTTCTTGTCCGCTCATGTGAAGAACGACTGGCGCCGCATTGAGGCCCGCGAGGCCGTGCTGCCCGTTCTCACCTCGTTCGCGAATCGCGACTACACGTTCCGTCCGCTCGTCGACGGCGACCTCGAAGAAATCCGCGTGGCCCTCGAAACGCTGTTCGGCTTCGCGGTCACCGCCGTTCGCCCGCTGTCGCTCGAAGCGCTCCTCGCGCGCTTGCCGGACGAAGCCGACGAGGCGTATGCCGAGCGCGTCGCCTCGGAGCTCGGTTCGCTCGACGGGAGCCTGATCGATCTCGATCTTCTCCTTCGGGATCTCGAGACTTGGAGCGCCTGGCGCGTTTCCGACGGCCTGTCCCAGGCGCTGCTCGAAGCCTTCGACGCCGCCCTTCCCGAACCGTCGGACGATGATCCCGTGCGCAAGGAAGTGCTCACCGATCCGATGCTGGCCTACCTCCAGCTCCAGGGCATGGCCATCATGGCCGCAGCCGTCGATGACGACGTGATGCTGAAGCGCTTCCAGCCGATCCTGCGCTGGTTCTCGCGCTGCATGCCCGTTGGCGCCGTGCTCGCCGAGCCGGGGGTCATCGCCATTCTCGTCAAGTAGCTCCGCTTCGCGGGGCTTTTTCTTTTTTTCGGAAAGCGTAGGATGGAGGCATATGAATGCCTTTCAGAATGCCATGGCGCAGCTCGACACGGCTGCCGCGAAGATGGGGCTCGACGCGGCCGTGCTTGAAAAACTAAAAACGCCCGACCGTGTTTTGCATTTCGAACTCGAGGTGCAAATGGATTCCGGCGAGAAGAAAACGTTTCCCGCCTATCGCGTGCAATGGAACCGCGCGCGCGGCCCGTATAAGGGCGGCATCCGTTACGCGCCCGCCGTCGATCTTGATGAAGTCAAAGCGCTTTCGTTTTGGATGACGGTCAAAACGGCTGTGGTCGGCGTCCCGCTCGGCGGCGGCAAGGGCGGGATCGTCGTCGATCCGAAAGCGCTCTCGGCGGCGGAGCTCGAGCGCCTGACCCGCGCTTTCGCCCGCGCGCTCGCGCCGCATGTCGGTCCCGATCTCGATATTCCCGCGCCGGACATGAACACGTCCGGCCGCGAGATGGCTTGGTTTCTCGACGAATATGAAAAGACGATCGGTCGTTCCGCCCCCCGGCGTCGTGACGGGAAAACCGCTCTCGCTCGGCGGTTCGCTCGGCCGCGAGGCCGCGACGGGGCGCGGAGGTTTTTTCCTGCTCGATGCCGCTGCTGCTGCAGCAGGACTCGGATCGTCGCAGCGCCGCATCGCGATTCAGGGGTTCGGCAATGTCGGTTTCTGGTTCGCGAAGCTCGCGGCCGAAGCCGGATGGAGCGTCGTGGCCGTTTCCGATTCCAAAGGCGGTGTCTATGATCCGAACGGCATCGATCTCGCGCGGTTCAAGGAATTACCGAAGACGCTGACGCAGGAGGAATTGCTGACGTGCGATTGGGACGTGCTCGTGCCCGCCGCGCTCGAGAACCAAATCACCGCCGACGTCGCGGAGCGCGTGCAAGCCAAGCTCGTGCTCGAACTCGCCAACGGGCCGACGACGCCGGAGGCCGACGAGGTCCTGGAGCGTCGCGGCGTCACCGTCGTGCCGGACGTGCTGGCGAACGCCGGCGGCGTCACCGTCTCGTGCTTCGAATGGGTGCAGAACCTGACGCGCGAGGAGTGGACGGAAGAAGCCGTGAACGACAAGCTGAAAGAGAAAATGCTGCGCGCGTGGGATGACGTGCTGAAGTCGCGGGGGAAGTACGGCGGCACGCTCCGCACCGCGGCGTTCATCAGCGCGATTCAAAAAATATCCGAAGCGATGCGTCATCGCGGAACACTATGAAAAAACTTTTTTTGATCATGGCGGTCGGTCTCTTGCTGGGTGCCGGATGCGCGTCGTCTGAACCGGTGATTCCCGAGGACGCCACGCCCGGCGTGAACGAAGAGAATTGCGTGAAGTCCGGAGGCGCCGTTGGCGACAATGCCTGCGACTGCCCTGAAGGATTTTTCGAAGACCCGGCCGGTTTTTGCATCGACCTGCAGGGCAAGCCGGGAGGCTCGATGCGGCCATAAAAAAACGCCGTCGCTGCGCGACGGGCGTACGGTCAGAAGGGATAGTTGTCGACGGCGATCGGGTGCCTGCTCATCTCCCAGAGGTTCCCGATGTCGAAGCGTACCGTGGTCATGATCATGAAGACCTTGATCGTGGTCTTTTCCGTTTCTCCGTAGGAGAACGAACCTTCGATCGAGAAGTTGCGGCGGATGTCCGCGCGCACGCCTCCCAATCCCGACCAGGACTTCTTGGTGACGCTCCGGCGACGCGTGATCGTCTCCGGCTCGACGCCGAACGCTTCGAGCGTCGTGAGCAGGGTGCGATCGACGCGCGCCTCGACGTCGGCACTGAAGTGCGTCCGTCCGGCCGTGGCGAACGGCGTGAAGCGCCAGTTCGGGAGCGTGTTGCGCCGAAGCGGCACGCCGATCGTCACGCCGTAGGACAACATCTTGTAGCGGTACATGACGTCGGCGAACTCGTCGATCCAAGGAGAGACGTCGATGTCGTTGCCGTTCACGTGAGCGATCACCGTGCCGGCGTCGCTTCCGTTCCAGCCGAACGTCGAGGTGTACTCGACGTAGCTTTCGACGTGGAAGTGCGTCGCATCGAGCAGCGAAGCGCGCGCGCCGAGCGTGTACGAGTACGACGTGCCTCCGTTGAGGCCGGCCTCCACCAGCGTGTTCTCGGTCGTGGTAACCGGGTTGCCGAGCGTATCCAGAAGCGGCTCCCCGTTCTCGTCGGTGACGACGATCGTCTTCGGCGTGTTGCGCAGCGTGAGCGAGTTCTGCTCCGGGATGATGGAACCGAAGACGTTCAGCCGGCCGAGCCACCAGCGCGTCACCGTGGGGTGATCCTCGCTGTCGCGACCGCAGTTCTCGAGCAACGTGAGCTCGAGGCGGGGCATACCGATCATCCAGCGGTCGAACGTGATATCACCGACGCCGTCCGCCGTGGTCTTGCCCTTGAAGAAGCCGCCGCCGACCGAGATGGCCGCAGTCGGGTCGCAAGGCAGGTGGAACGTGTCAGCGCGGACGGTTCGAGCACAGAGCATCAAGCTAAGCGCGACGAAAACAACGGACAACAACGTGCGCATGGCTGAACCCCCCGGTTTTGGGATATCTGGTCTGTTGGTACAGGACTACGCCCAGCATTACATGGGAGACTTCACGCGTCAATCCTATGGTATACTGCCGTTATATGGTGCTCGTGCTCGAAGCGAAATTTCTTGAAGGCGTTTGGTGGAAATACGGCCTGACGCTCGCGATCGCCAAGCTCGGCTTGTGGTTGGCCTTGGCATACCGCTGGCAGCCGGATCTCGATTGGGGATTGCTCCTCACGCAATCATCGCTCGTCTACACGTGCTTCTTCACCGCTGCCTTCTTGCCGTTCGTCGCCGGGCGCCTGCAGTTGCGTCTCCTGTTTTGGTTCGGTCTGGTCGGGTTTTTCCTGGCCGAGGCCGCCTACCTGTTCCTCGTGCTCGCCAAATTCGGCCGCGTCATGAACCTCCTGCCGTTTGTCGCGTTCATGCAGCTCTACGTCACCTGTTTCGGCCTGGGCGTCGTCGTGGAACTCGGCCGCTACGCCTACAATAAGTTGATGGAATAACCGGCGTTGCCGGACGTTCGCGTCCGTGCTAACGTCGTTTTGCTATGCCGAAATACGAACCCCGGGAACTCGAAAAGAAGTGGCAAGCGCGCTGGGATGCTGAGCGCGTGTTTGCGGCAAAGGAGGACGCTTCCAAAGAGAAGTGCTACATCCTCGACATGTTCCCGTATCCGTCCTCGAACGGTCTCCATGTGGGGCACCCGATCGGCTACATCGCGACCGACATCCTTTCGCGCAAGCGCCGCATGGACGGCAAGTGCGTGCTGCATCCGATGGGCTGGGACGCCTTCGGCCTGCCCGCCGAAAACTACGCCATCAAGATCGGCGGCCATCCGCACGACATCACGCAGCAAAGCGTCGCCAATTACATCCGCCAGCTCAAGCTGATCGGTTTTTCGTACGACTGGGAACGCGAAATCAACACGAGCCTGCCTTCCTATTACAAGTGGACGCAGTGGATGTTCCTGCTCCTCTATAAGAACGGTTTGGCCTACAAGAAACAGGCGCCGGTCAATTGGTGCGAATTCGATCACACCGTGCTGGCCAACGAGCAGGTTGTCGACGGAAAGTGCGAACGCTGCAAGAACCCGGTCGTCCAGAAAAATCTTTCGCAGTGGTTCTTCAAGATCACCGACTTCGCCGACCGCTTGCTTGAAGATCTCGACAGCCTCGAATGGCCGGAGAAGATCAAGGCGATGCAGCGCAACTGGATCGGGCGCAGCGAAGGCGCCGAGATCGACTTCCGCGGCCACACGCCGGACGGGGGAGAATTCGACCTGACCGTTTTCACGACGCGCCCCGACACGCTCTTCGGCGTTTCAGCCGTCGTCGTCGCTCCGGAACACCCGATCGTCGAGCGTCTGACCGCGGAAGCGGAACGCGGCGCGGTCGCGGCCTACATCGAAGCGACCAAGCGCAAATCGGAAATCGAGCGCACCGGCACCGACCAAGCCAAGACGGGCGTCTTCACCGGCGCCTACGCAAAGCATCCGTTCACGGGCGAAGACGTTCCCGTCTATGTCGCCGACTACGTCCTGCCGCAATACGGCACAGGCGCCGTCATGGTCGTCCCCGCGCACGACGAGCGCGATCACGCCTTTGCGAAAACGTACGGCCTTCGCATCACGACGGTCGTCGAGCCGGTCACCGGCACGCCGCAGGAAAATCCGGAATACCGCCGCAGCATCGTGGCGCTTGTTGAAGATCCTTCGAGCAAAAAAGTGCTCTCCATCAACTGGGGCTCTTCGATGGGCGGACATTTGCTCGTGGGCGGCGGACGCGACGAAAACGAAGATCCGGAAGCCTGCGCGCGCCGCGAGATTCTCGAAGAGACGGGGTATGCCGATCTCGAACTCGTCGGCATGTCCGAAACGATCCACCACAACTATTTCGCGCACTCCAAAAACGTCGCCCGCGCCATCGACGCGATCGGCCTCCACTTCCGCTTGAAGAGCGATCGCCGTGCATCGACGGCGCTTGAAGCGAACGAAGAAGGAAAGTTCACGGTCGAGTGGCTGTCGTTCGAAGACGCCGCCACGAAAGTGTCCGACCCGCTGCACGCCTACGTGCTCCAGAAGTTCGCGTTCGACCGTCCCTACACCGACGACGGCATCCTGACGGGTTCCGGCGCCTTCGACGGTCTCGCTTCGGCGGACGCCAGGAAAAAAATCACCGCTGCGCTCGAAGCCGAAAAGAAAGGCCGCAAGCAGGTGAATTATCATCTTCGCGACTGGCTCGTTTCCCGCCAGCGCTATTGGGGCGCGCCGATTCCGATCGTCTATTGCGACGAGCACGGCGAACAGCCGGTGCCCGAGGAACAGCTCCCCGTCACGCTGCCCGACGACGTCGACTTCCGCCCGACGGGGGAGTCGCCGCTCGCCCGCTCGAAAAAATTCCACGACGTGGCGTGCCCGAAATGCGGCAAGCCCGCGAAGCGCGAATCCGACACGATGGATACGTTCGTGGATTCTTCGTGGTACTTCCTGCGCTACTGCGATCCGAAGAACGAAAGCGCTTTCGCCGACAAAGCCAAAGTCGATTACTGGTGCCCCGTCGACACCTACGTCGGCGGCGCCGAGCACGCCGTGCTGCACCTTCTCTACGCGCGCTTCTTCACGAAGGTGCTCTTCGACGCCGGTTTCGTGAAATTCAAAGAACCCTTCACGCGTCTCAAGAACCAGGGCCTTATCCTCGGTGAGGACGGCGAAAAAATGTCCAAGTCGCGCGGCAACGTGGTGAACCCCGACGACGTCATCGCCGAGCACGGCGCCGACGCTTTCCGTCTCTATGAAATGTTCATGGGCGACTTCGAGCAGGTGAAACCGTGGAGCACCTCCGGCATCATCGGCCAGCGCCGTTTCCTCGAGCGCGTTTGGAAGATGCAGTCCGGCGCCGCCGAAACTCCGGCCAAGCTCCGCTCGCTGCTCCACAAGACGATCAAGAAAGTCACGGAAGACATTGAAGCCTTCAAGTTCAACACCGCCATCAGCACGATGATGATTTTCGTGAACGAAAACGAAGGCGCCCAGCTTTCGAACGCGGACTACGAAGCCTTCCTGAAAATCCTCTCGCCCTTCGCGCCGCACATCACCGAGGAGCTCTGGGAAGCGTCCGGCCAGAAAGAGCTCATCGCCCTCGCCCCGTGGCCGGCCTACGACGCCGCGCTCACCGTCGACAGCGAAGTCGAAATCGCGCTCCAGGTCACCGGTAAAGTGAAAGATCGCATTACCGTCCCGGTCGACGCCGACGACAAAGAGCTCGAGCGCCTCGCGATGGAGAATGAAAAAGTGAAAGCCGCGCTTGAAGGGAAGACGGTGAAGCAGGTGATTGTGGTGAAGAAACGCCTCGTCAACATCGTTGCCGTTTAACCCGTTGACACAAGAACGCCGTCTCCGTTAGGACGACGGCGTTATGCGTTTTCAAGGGTTCAAGAACGATCTTCCGAAGCGTTCGCTCGTCTTCGAGGCGTGCGTTGGCGTGCTGCTCGCGCTCTTGTGTATCTACGGCGCGTTTCTTCCGCGTCCGCAAAAGACGAACGGGATTTTTGATCGTTGGCGCAGTATGATCGTCCGCCAAATCGACGACGTGTTCGATCCGCCCGTGTCGGCGTGGGTGGCGGGGCTTCTGCTTGGCGCAGATGATGGCTTCTCTCAAAAATGGAAAGACGCGTTTCGTCGCACGGGGACGAGTCATCTCACGGCGGTTTCCGGATATAACGTCGGGCTCGTGATCATGGCGACGCAAACATTTTTGCTGCGCCTGCCGTTTCGACGCGGCGCGCGATTGCTTCTGGCCGCCGGATCGATCGTCGCTTTCGTGTTGCTGACCGGGGCGCCAGGATCGGTCGTCCGCGCGGCTGTCATGATCGGTGCTGTCGAGGCCGGACGCTACCTTGGACGCCCGGTGAAACCGTTGCGCGCGCTTTTGCTCGCAGCGACGCTGATCGGACTTTTTTCGCCGAGGAGTCTCGTGGCCGATCGGGGATTCCAACTCTCGTTCATGGCGGCGTTCGGCCTTGCGACGATCGCGCCGGCATTTGAAGCTTCGTTCCCACGCGCTTGGCCGCGGGCGCCCGTCGAGTGGATCAGCCAAACGCTCGCGGCCTCGATCGCCACGGCGCCGCTCATCGCCTGGATGTCGGGCGCGTACTCGCTCGTCAGCCTTCCGGCCAACGTCGCCGTCGCCGCCTTCATTCCGACGCTCATGGCGGGCGGAGCGCTGCTTGTATTCGTCAGCTTCATTTCAATACCGTTCGCTTTCGCGCTCGCGCTCGTCTCGCGCGGTTTGTTCATGCTGCCTCTCGCGCTGATTCGCGAGATGGCCACGTGGCGCGCCGCTTCGGTTTCGGGTCTGACCGCCTTCGCGCTCTTGGTGCTTGTCGAGTTCGCCTCGATATTTCTCTTATGGCGTTGGCGCCGCCGCGCCTCGCTCCGCTATGCTGTCTATGAATAAAACGTTTCTGAAACGCCACCACATCCTTCTCATCGTCCTGGCGCTCGCCGGAGCCTTCTCGCTCGCGGGCATCATCGAGCAGCGCCGCCTGGCCGTGACGGCTTCGGCGCAGCTCTGGTTTTTCGATGTCGGCCAAGGCGACGCGGTGCTCATTCGCGACAGGGAAGGAAAAGATGTTCTGATCGACGGCGGGCCGGGCGCCGACGTGCTCGAAGGCTTGTCCGACGCCATGCCCTTTTGGGACCGCACGATCGACGTCGTGCTTGTGACGCACCTCGACGCCGATCATTACGTCGGACTCTTCGGCGTCCTGCAGAAATATAAGATAGGAGAAATTTGGTGGAACGGCGCGGCACCAACAACCGATACGGCGCGACGGTTCGTCGCGGCGGTCGAAGCGAAGGGAATCGCGCAGCGTTTCGTGCAGGCGGGGGAGCGCGCCGACCTCGCCGACGGAACGTCGTTCCAAGTGCTCTGGCCGCGCGAAGAGATGCGGGGAAGGATCGTGCCGCCGGCGACTTCGAGCGCCAAAGGCGGCGGTACCAACGATTTCGGAATCGTCGGGACGTTTTCGTGCGGCGCGTCGCGCGCGCTTTTCACGGGCGACATTTCCGCGCACGTCGAAGCCGCGCTGCTCGATGATGCGTCCGCCCTGCGTGCCGAACTTCTCAAGGTGGCGCATCACGGTTCAGCCTACTCCACGTCGGAAGCCTTTCTCGATGCCGTGCGTCCCAAGGAGGCCGTCATTTCTTCCGGCGCGGGCAACCGCTACGGCCACCCCACGCCGCGCGTCCTCTCGGCGCTGCTTGAACGCGGCATTTCCATCCATCGCACCGATCGCGAAGGAACGATCCGCTACGCCTGCGCGGGCGGACGCCTGCATCTTGCAAAGTGAAGGCCGCTCCGTTATGCTGCCGGCATCAATTTGAATACGATTATGATCCAACGCTCCCTCGTCCTCCTCAAGCCCGATGCGCTCGACCGCGGCATCGTCGGCGAAATCGTCACGCGCTTCGAGCGCGTCGGCGCCAAGCTCGTCGGCATGAAGCTGCTCGTCTCCGAAAAGGACACGGCCATGAAGCACTACACCGACGACCTCGCGCAGCGCCGCGGCGAAAAGGTCCGCCAGCTGATGGTCGAGATGCTCACCTCCGGCCCGATCCTCGCGATCGCGCTCGAAGGCATCGAGATGGTCGAAGTCGTCCGCAAGATGATCGGCGCGACCGAACCGAAGAGCGCCGCACCCGGCACGATCCGCGGCGACTACGCGCACGTTTCGTTCAAGTACGCCGACGACAAGCAGATCGGCGTCTTCAACCTCATCCACGCTTCCGGTTCGCCGGAAGAAGCGGAAGTCGAGCTCGGCGTCTGGTTCAAACCGGAAGAACTCGTCGCGCACGACCCGTCCTACACCAAGTTCACGATCAAAAAGTAGACGCGATTTCCGAAAAGAGCCGGGTTTTTCCCGGTTCTTTTCTGTCTTGAAAGGGTATGTGGCGGGCGGTATACTGGAGTTGGCTCCGTGCCCGGAAGAACATGTTTTGGGACAATCATTTGGCAGAGTGGCCGAAGAGACCTGTCGCTGTGGCGACTAGGCCGACGGCTTCAGCGGTAAGAGCGGAAGAAGACGCCTCTTGGGCAGCCCGTCAGGGATTCTCAAGAGCCCGTCTTCCGATGCCGCCCCGGCACCCGCCGGGGAGCCCACATGACTTCACTCGCCAAATCATGCCTTCCGCCGCGGAGCCTTTGCGTTTCCAAAGACCCTTGCCGGATCACTCAAAAACATCTAGAGTTCCCCGTGCCGACAAAGACCGGGCTGTGGCGCATCGGCAGCGCGTTCCCTTGGGGTGGGAAAGGCAGCAGGTTCAATTCCTGTCAGCCCGACCATGGAAAACGACCGTTCAAGACGGTCGTTTTTCTTTTTCCCTTGCCGTTTTGCTATACTGCCTGCATGAGCGACCCCATCGCCGATTTGAAGCAGCGCATCCTGCAGCGCCCCGCCGCCCGCCTTTTGACGGACTGGTTTCCGCGTCTCGATATTCACGGCGGGATCGCCCTCGACCTCGGGTGCGGTTCCGGCGCCGAAGCGGAATACCTCGCCAAGAACGGGATGATGGTCGACGCCATCGACAAGAGCCAAGCCGCCATCGCCTATACGACCGAGCGCTGCCAAGGCCTGACGGTCGACGCGATCCAGGGCGACTTCCGCGAGTTCGAACTGCGCCCCGGCTACTACACGCTCGCCGTCGCCATCAACTCGCTGCCATTTTTGAAAAAAGAGGAATGCCAATCGTTGCTTGAACGCATCAAGGTTGCGCTCAAGCCCGGCGGCGCGGTCGTGCTTTCCGTCTACGGCCTCGAGCACGCTTGGGCCAACCGCAAGGACATGAGCTTCTGGATGCTCGAAGAGTTCAAGCTGCTCTGGTCCGGCTGGGAGGTGCTCGCGATGAACGAATACAAAGGCCCGTGGCCGCTCGTGAGCGGCGAGGAGATTTTCCAGCACCGCATCCACCTGGTCGCAAAACGCCCGGCCGCCTAGCAAAAGAAAAACCGTCGCCCGTTAGGCGGCGGTTTTTTCTTTCGGAGCCAGGGTCCGGATGCAGCGGGTGCAGACTTTCATCTTCACGCCGGAGATCGTCTTCGTCTGGAGGTTTACCAGGCGGCGGGTCTTGCTCGCGATTTTGGAGTGGGAGCGGGTGTTCCCGGTGAGGGGGCCGCGCTCGCAGGCGTCACAGCGACGTGCCATAGCGATCGGGTTCTTTTTAGTGTGCCGGGACTGTAACACAGGGCGGAAAGATTGACAAGGGTGCTTGTTGACATCGCGGTGCGGGGTTTGGTAGGCCGCGGCCAGGAGGAATTCATGAAGAAAATCATTCTTTGCTCTTTCTTGTATTTCGGCTGCGTCCGCCCGACCGAGACGCGCATCACGAACGTGCGCTCCGTGCGCATGTTGGATGCGGGCGCGTTCATCTTAATGATCGATGACGGCTCCGGTGCGCTCCACCCTCGGAAAATCTTCGCCGAAGAAGTGCTGATCGTTCCGGATGTTCCTGGAAGTTCCCCGATCTGGGCAGAAGTCGTCGACGCCCCTGGCGAGTACCGCGGGGAAGGGGATCGGCTGATCCTGCACGTGCGGTCAATGGAGGATATTGAGTAGCCCCAGCTACTCTTTTTCTTTTTTCTGGGCTATCCTGCAACCGTATGCTGTTCAACCTCCTCAACGATCCGCTGCAAGCCTTTGCCTGGGTCTTCGCCTTCATCACCGCGCTTACGTTTCATGAATTTTGTCACGGCTTGGTCGCCAAGATGCAAGGCGACGACACGGCCGAGCGCTTGGGGCGCCTCACGCTGAATCCGGTTCCGCACATCGACCCGATCGGTCTGCTCGCCGCGCTGCTCGCCGGTTTCGGCTGGGCGCGCCCGGTTCCGTACAACCCTTACAACCTCCGTGATCAAAAATGGGGCCCCGTCTGGGTCGCTATCGCCGGGCCGCTTTCCAATCTTTTCCTGTTCTTCGTCGTGGGACTTACGTACCGCGCCCTGGCCACGGCCGGCGTCATGTCGGTCAACAGCGCCTTGGCCGGATTCCTCGGCGCGCTCATGGCGGTCAACGTCGTCCTCTTCGCCTTCAACCTGATCCCGCTGCCGCCGCTCGACGGATCGAAATTATTACTGCTCTTCCTCCAGCATCCGAAATACCTGCATGCCCGCGTCTGGCTCGAAACGCGCGGTCCGACCGCTCTCCTCTTCGCGATCCTGATCGACGCGCTGCTTTTGAACAGCATGTTCTTCGGCACGATCATCCACGGGCTCTCCAGCCTCGCCTTCCGCGTGCTGGGGTTTTGAGTTGAACACATCATCGCAATCTGCTAAGAGAGAAACGCGGGCCAAGGCTCGCGTTTCTTTCATTCTCCCGAGGGAGAAGTCGGCGGCCAAGGCCGCAAGGAGAGATCAATGCACGAGAAGCTCTTGAAGAAACTGGAAGGCGAGAAGCGTTGGATGGAGATCGATCTGTTCAAGCGTCATGCGGTTGGGGAGCGCCCGGATCTCCTCAGGGCCCCACTCACCAACCATGCCGTGAAGCGGCATGATGACGAGCGCGCGCTGGCGCTGTTTGAGCTCCTGTTGCTTGCGATCGACGACGTTCACGCGGAGGCGTTCCGAAAGGAGAGCGTGTCGGTTGCGGAAGCCAATGCGGGTGCACGCCAGCGCCGTCATGAAGAGGCGGTCAAAGCCGCTCAGGCGCAGGCGGCCATGGAGCTCTGGCGCGCGTCGCCTGAGTACCGCGACGGCACGGCGCATGACCGGGACACGTACGAAAGTTGGAAAATCAAGGATCCGACGCTCCTTGTGTACAAGCAGCGATTGCTCGAGATCATCGTGCAGCGCTGGCGGGAGACGAATTCGGAAGAGGAGGCGGAAGCGCTTTTCACGGCGATTGTTGACGCATCGGTGCGGAAAGACGAAGGCGGCAACGATCTTCTGAAGAAGGCCTTTCGCGCGACCAAGGAACACCATGCGCATCGCGATCGCACCATGCGCGGCATCTTGCTCCTCATCGAAAAGACGCCGTCGATGCAATACTTCGGAGGCGTGGATGCCGTTCCAACGATGTGGAAAGGGCTCGCGCGGCAATTCGAGCGCCGGGAGATCCAGGCGCTCGGCGCGATCATGCAACACGTACCGCTCAGCAATCTTGGGGTTTCAAGTTCGCGCGACCTCGACGCCGATCCGCTGATCCAAGCGCTGGCGCGTGACGCGAAAGCGTATCGTGGTCTGCACGACGCGATGTGCGACCTGCGCAGCGCGCTGAAGCTTCCCGCCGGACAAATCCACAGCTTCGAACCGTCGTACTGGTCGCAGCCGCCCCGCGTCGATCTGAAGATCGGCGCGAGCAAGAGCTGGTCGGCAACCGGCGAAGACGTGAACGATTTTCATCGGATCGCGCACGATCTGCACGACCAGGTGCAAGCCTGGCTTACGGCTCGGAGCGCGTCTGCGGATGAGGCGGTTTGGCGCAATTGTCCGCGCATCGCCCTCACGATCTTCAAGCCCGTCCGGTACGGCGACCCGGAGCTCATTCGCGAGTTCACCGTCGGCTGAGCTTGACGCCTTTACCCTCAAATGATACCGTTCCGCTTGTCGAATTACTCGACCGGAACGGTTTTTCTTTAGGGAAAGGCTGTCCCGGCGATGTAGTGAATATGGTCGCCGATCCTGCATAGCTGCGGAGGAAGCGATACGAAGCACGAAACCCCTCATGGTTTCGTGAGTTGCGTTTTGTAACCATTCTCATGCCTACCATTCATCAATTGATCAAGAACCCTCGCCGTCCGGTGAAGGTCAAGTCCAAGTCCCCGGCAATGCAGACCGTGAACAACACGATCAAGCGCCGGAAGAAGTTCATGCCGAAAGGCTCTCCGTTCAAGCGCGGCGTCTGCGTGAAGGTCACCACCATGACCCCGAAGAAGCCGAACTCGGCTCTTCGTAAGATCGCCCGTGTCCGCCTTTCGAACGGTATGGAAGTCACCGCTTACATCCCGGGCGTCGGCCACAACCTCCAGGAACACTCGATCGTCATGATCCGCGGCGGTCGCGTGAAGGACCTTCCGGGTGTCCGCTACCACATCGTCCGTGGCGTCTACGACACGCAGGGCGTCGCCGACCGCCGCCGCGGCCGCTCGCTCTACGGCAACAAGCGTCCGAAGGTCAAGTCCTAAATCAGACGTTGAAATAGAATTCCTATGCGAGGCAAACAAGCCCCCAAGCGTCTGATCAAGCCGGACGCCAAGTACAGCTCCGAAACCGTCGCCAAGCTCACGAACTACGTGATGCGCGACGGCAAGAAGTCGACGGCCCAGAAAATCGTCTACGGCGCGCTCGAACTCATCTCCGAAAAGACGAAAAAGGATCCGATCGAAGTCTTCGACGAAGCCCTCAAGAACGTCATGCCGCAGGTCGAGGTCAAATCTCGCCGCGTCGGTGGCGCCAACTACCAGATTCCGATCCCGGTGCGCGGCGAACGCCGCATCATGCTCGGGTTCCGCTGGATTATTGATGCCGCCAACGCCGTGAAGGGCCGCTCGATGTCCGAGAAGCTCGGCAACGAGATCGTCTCCGCCGCCGCCGGCGAAGGCAACGCGGTCAAGAAGAAGCTGGATGTCCACCGCATGGCCGAGGCGAACCGCGCCTTCGCCCACTTCGCTCGCTAATCGCGAGTCTCCCTTTTAGCTCTTCTTTATGCCCCGCGAATATTCCCTTGAACGGACACGCAACATCGGCATCATCGCCCATATCGACGCCGGCAAGACCACCGTCTCCGAGCGCGTGCTCTTCTACACCGGCAAGAAGCACAAGATCGGCGAAGTGCACGAAGGCGCCGCCACGATGGACTGGATGGAACAGGAACAGGAACGCGGCATCACGATTACGGCTGCCGCCACGACCTGCTTCTGGAAGGATCACCGCATCAACCTGATCGACACTCCCGGGCACATCGACTTCACGGTCGAAGTGAAGCGCTCGCTTCGCGTGCTCGACGGCGCGTGCGTCATTTTTGACGGCGTCGCCGGCGTCGAACCGCAGTCGGAAACCAACTGGCACTACGCGGACGACTACAAAGTCCCGCGCCTCTGCTTCATCAACAAGCTCGACCGTACGGGTGCCGACTTCTACAAGGACTTGCAGTCGATCCACGACCGCCTCACGAAGAACGCGCACCCGATCCAGCTGCCGATCGGCGTCGAAGATGGCTTCAACGGCATCATCGACCTGCTCGAGCGCAAGGCGCACTTCTTCCGCGACGACCTCGGTCAGAAAGTCGACGTAACCGACATTCCGGACGAGTACGCCGCCCAGGCCGCGGAATGGCGCTCCAAGCTCGTCGAAGCTATCTGCGAGAACGACGAGGAGCTTCTGAACAAATACCTCGCCGGAGAAGAAATTTCCGTCGCGGATTTGAAGCGCGTGCTGCGCCAGGCTGTCATCGAGTTCAAGATCGTTCCGGTGCTTTGCGGCTCGGCGCTCAAGAACAAGGGCGTGCAGATGATGCTCGACGCCGTCGTCGACTATCTCCCGAACCCGCTCGACGTTCCGCCGCTCAAGGCGCATGACGTCGACGATCCGTCGAAGGAAGTCTTGGTCAAGACGGACGACGCCGAACCCTTCACGGCGCTGGCCTTCAAGGTCGCGTCCGACCCGTTCGTCGGCAAGCTCTGCTTCTTCCGCGTGTACTCCGGAACCATCAAGGCCGGTTCGTACGTCGTGAACACCTCGACGGGCGAGCGCGAACGCCTCGGCCGCATCGTCCGCCTCCACGCCAACGAGCGTGAAGAGGTCGATCAGGTCTACGCCGGCGACATCGCCGCGGGCGTCGGTTTGAAGTCCACCTTCACCGGCCACACGCTCTGCGACGAGAAGCGCCCCGTACTGCTCGAGTCCATCACGTTCCCCGAGCCCGTCATCTCGCTCGCGATCGAGCCGAAGACGAAGGCCGACCAGGAAAAGATGGGCGTCGCGCTCTCCAAGCTCGCCGAAGAAGATCCGACCTTCCGCGTCCGCTCCGACGAAGAAACCGCGCAGACGATCATCGCCGGCATGGGCGAGCTGCATCTCGACATCATCGTCGACCGCATGAAGCGCGAGTTCAAAGTCGAAGCCAACGTCGGTCAGCCGCAGGTTGCCTACAAGGAAGCCATTCGCGGCGAAGCCGAAGCCGAAGGCAAGTACATCAAGCAGTCCGGCGGTCGCGGCCAATACGGCCACTGCTGGCTGCGCGTGAAGCCGAACGAGCGCGGCAAGGGCGTCGAGTTCGTCGAAGAAATCAAAGGCGGCTCGATTCCGAAGGAATTCATCAAGCCGATCGAAAAAGGCGTCGTCGAAACCGCCCAGAAGGGCGTGCTCGCCGGCTATCCGCTGCTCGACGTCGTCGCGACCGTCTACGACGGTTCGTACCATGACGTCGACTCGTCGGAAATCGCCTTCAAAATCGCCGGCTCGATGGCGTTCGTGGACGCTTGTAAGAAAGCGGGCCTCGTCCTTCTCGAACCGATCATGAAAGTCGAAGTCCTGATGCCGGAGTCCGCCATGGGCGACGTCGTCGGCGACATCAACTCGAAGCGTGGACAAGTGCAGGAAATGCGCGATCGCGGCGCCGTGAAAGTCGTCGACGCGATGGTTCCGCTCTCCGAAATGTTCGGCTATGCGACCCAGCTCCGCTCGATCTCCCAGGGACGCGCCTCCTACTCGATGACCTTCGACCACTACGAAGAAGTGCCGAAGAACGTCGAAATGGCGATTCTCGAAGGAAAGAAGAAAGGCTAAGCCTTTCCCGAAAACGCTCCGCATCCGCGGGGCGTTTTTGCATTGACATGCGAGCTTCAACCAGGTATCTTTTTCAGTCGGCAAAAGGAGGAGCTATGCCGTACGCACCGAAGTTCTGTTTCGAGGAGTTCGGCGACGCCGCGCCGGCGCATCTGGAGGAAGAGTTCTCTCGCATCACCGAAGGCATCTATCCGCCGGCCGTCGAGCGCATGAAGCGGGAAGGGTACGATCCGCTCATTATCGGCAACAGCCACGACGTCCCATGGGACTTCCCGAAAGTGATCGCTGAATCGTTCGGCGGAGTCCTGCCGGAACGGCGTTTGCGGATCGGTGCGGAAATGATGCCGCAGCAGCTTGAGTGGCTCAGCGACTTCCTGCGGTGTGCCAAGGAGTATGCGGCGAACAAGACGATCCGAGGCGAAAAGCCGTCGGACGAATTGGTCGACGATCTGAGGAGCTACCAGCGTTCATTGTCCGGCAGCCACAAGGGGATGCTTCATTGCATCGACGCGGGCATGGAAATCCTGCCGCTCGAGCATCCGGACTTCCAGGCGTGGGTCATGCAAGACAGGGCGAGCCCTCTCGTCGAGGAAAGTCAGTGGGCTGAGAGCCTGGAATGGAACGATCTTCAGCCGGCCTATACCTCGATTCGTCGCGAAAGACACAGTCTCGACGTGCTTGATCGCGAACGGCCGGACGTCGTCATCGTCGGCACGTACCACGCGTTGAAGTACGATTTGCTCCTCGGCCGGAACGGCGCGCGCTGTCATCTCTACTCGATCGAACCCCTTCGTTGGGACCAGACGTTGCGGATGTGGCGCGAAGCCCATGATCTCTATCGAAAAAACGCCTTGCAGCCGGCCTAGTGTCGGCTTTTTTCTTCTGTTGACGCACGTATGCGATCATGCGACCGTTTCCATACGGAGGCACGCATGCCGATGCACACGCGCATTTTGGGAGAGGTTCTTCTTGTGCTCGTCGGCCTGTTCTACATCGGCTTCGGCGCAAACGGGATGTACGCGCTCGCGTCGGATCCGAGGATCTCCCTCGCTTCCAAAGCGACGTTCCTTCCGATCTTCAGCCTGCTGCCGCTGAGTGGCGGAGCGATATGCCATACGCTCGTCGGGGACTGGATACGTTCCTGGCGTGCGTGCCGCGCGGCGCGCCGCCTGTCCGCAATCTTCGAGTAAGCGCCCTGCTGTCCGGGGCGTTTTTATATTGACACGGCGCATACACCATGCGATTCTTCCGCCATCGGAGGAGGATTTCATGCATCCGCTCGTTCTCTCTGCAATCATTTTTGCCGCGCTTTGCGTCGTCGTCGTACCCCTTTGGTTTCTCGTCGGTCGGAAGAAGGCTCGTGAGAAACAAAGCAGAAAGCGGATCACGGAACGCGATTTGCTCCGCAGGCGCGTGCATGCCATGCGCGGGAACGAGACGCTTCACGACCTGCAGTACCTCAAGAACGCGTGCAGCGAGCACGGCCTGGAGTACGAAGATATCGGCACACATCCTGACGAGCTCGAGAAGTTTCGATGGAATGCGCATCTGAACGCGGCCATGAAGCTCCTTGAGGATCTGCGTCGGAACAATCACGAACCGCTCACGTGCATCCCGGAGCTCACCGAGCACCTGCGAAAAGCGAATCACGCATATGACTGGAAAGCGATCGGCACGACTTGGGTCGAGCTGCGTGATCTGCACTACCAGGCCCTGATCGCTCGAGCCCGCGCGCGTCGCAGGGCGATACGCGGGGGAGAGAATGGCCAGGCCGCAATGCTCGCGGACGGCCAGCTCGAACTCCTGCTGATCTTGGCAAACGCGACGATCGACGATCTGTATCCAGCAGAGTCGACGAGCGCAGAGAAGGCTTCCTAACGCCTTCTTTTTTCTTTCTGGCGTGACCTCTTCGTATTTTGCTGCTACGATATCCCCATTGTCGCCGTCCGTGCGCAAGGAGACACCGATGCTGTTCTTCGCTCTCCTGGCTGCTGCCCTCTTGGTGCTCTTCGTGTCCGCGTTCATCATTCTCGCGGCCGTCGTGATGTTGATTGCCCTGGCCGTCGTGCTGCAGCACGTGTTCGCCAAGCGCGACGCTCTCGAAGTTCGACCGCCCGCTCGCGCGCCGCTCCCCAAGGCGCGAACCGTGTATCGGCCACCCCGTTCCGCCTCGCGGTGACGGGTTTTTTCTATGGGTTGACACCCGGCCCGGACGCGCTACAGTGTGGCCACTTAACGGCCTTGCCTATGAAGGAAGAAACACTCAAACGCCTTCTCTCCCTGATTGAAAAAACGGGGGATCGCTTGGTCATCACCGACCCGGCGGGAGAGAACCCCTTCGTGCTCATGGGGCTCGACCATTACGAAAAACTGGTCGTCGGCGAGTGGAAGCCTGAGGTCATGAAACGCGACCCGGCGCCGCCGCAAACCCTGCCGATTTCCACGAGTTTCCCCGATAATAAGCCTCCAAAACGCGAAATCCCGCTTTGGAAAGCTCCGCCGCAGCCTCCGCCACCCGGCCCACGCCTGGCTCAGGACCGGCCCCGGATCGATGAACGGCCAGCTCCGGAAGCTTTAAAACCTCCGGAACCGCGCCCGAAACTGGCGCCGGAACCCCGCCCGAACCCCCTCCAACCGCCTCCCACCCCGCAAAATGCGGCACAGGACCAAGAGGGGGAGGAACAGTTCTACTTAGAGCCCCTGGAATAAGCCCTGCGGGCTTGAGCGAGAGGTTAGGTCATCCTCTGTACTGCGCTTCGCTACGCCCCGCTTAAGCCTGAGATAAGGCCAAAAAGGACCACTTGACCGCTTTTTGAGCCTCTGCTACACTCCCCACCGACACACGTCAACTTTTTTATTAGTATACGTATGGCTGACATTAAGTTCGATCGCTCCAAGCCGCACGTGAACGTGGGCACTATCGGCCACGTTGACCACGGCAAAACCACCTTGACGGCCGCGATTCTCGCGGTGTCCAAGGCGATGGGTAACACCGCCCAGGAAAAGAAAGTCGACGACCTGGACAAAGCTCCGGAGTCGAAGGCTCGTGGTATTACGATTGCCACGGCGCACGTCGAGTACGAAACGGCCGCGCGCCACTACGCGCACGTCGACTGCCCTGGGCACGCCGACTACGTCAAGAACATGATCACGGGTGCCGCCCAGATGGACGGCGCTGTGTTGGTCGTGTCCGCGACGGACGGTCCGATGCCGCAGACCCGCGAGCACATTCTGCTTGCTCGCCAGGTCGGCGTTCCGTCGATCGTCGTCTTCCTCAACAAGTGCGACATGGTTGAGGACAAAGAGCTGATCGACCTCGTCGAAGAAGAGGTTCGCGACCTGCTCAAGAAGTACCAGTTCCCGGGCGACACCACTCCGATCATCCGCGGTTCGGCGCTTGAAGCGCTCAACAACCCGGAGGACGAAGCGAAGTCCGGTCCGGTCCGCGAACTCTTGAAGCAGCTCGACGAGTACATCCCGCAGCCGGAACGCGCCGTCGATTTGCCGTTCCTCATGCCGGTTGAAGACGTCTTCTCGATCGAAGGCCGCGGCACGGTCGTCACTGGCCGTATCGAGCGCGGTACGATCAACATCAACGAAGAAGTCGAAATCGTCGGTCTCGGCGACACCCGCAAAACGGTCGTCACCGGTATCGAAATGTTCAACAAGCAGCTCGACAAGGGTATGGCTGGCGACAACGCCGGTTTGCTCCTGCGCGGCACCAAGAAGGAAGAAATCGAGCGCGGTATGGTTCTCTGCAAGACGGGTTCCATCAAGCCGCACACCGAATTCGAAGCCGAAGTCTACGCCCTCACCAAGGAAGAAGGCGGCCGCCACAAGCCGTTCTTCAAGGGCTACAAGCCGCAGTTCTACATCCGCACGACTGACGTGACGGGCGAGATTGAACTTCCGGCCGGCGTCGAAATGGTCATGCCTGGCGACACGCAGAACGTGGTCATCAAGCTGATCTCCCCGGTTGCTCTCGAAGACAAGATGCGCTTCGCCATCCGTGAAGGCGGTAGGACCGTCGGCGCTGGTGTCGTCGTCAAAATCATCAAGTAACAATGCACCGACCCCGACCCCCATTAAGGGGGCCGGGGTTGCCTGCTGAAAACGATCTTTATGGAGAAGAAAACCAAGACTGACGAAACGACGGCGGCCAGCCGCGTCCGCATCAAGATCCGCGCCTACGACCACAAGGTCATCGACCAGTCCACGCGCACGATCATCGATACGGCGCAGCGCACCGGCGCTTCCGTCAAAGGTCCCGTCCCGCTTCCGACCGAAAAGCACAAGTACACCGTCAACCGCTCGACCTTCGTTCACAAGAACGCCCGCGAGCAGTACGAGATGCGCGTGCACAAGCGGCTCATCGATATCGTCGATCCGACTCCGAAAACGGTCGAATCGCTGATGTCCCTGAACCTCCCGGCCGGCGTCGACGTCGAGATCAAAATGTAAGATCGGTCCGAGCCCGAGTGACAACTCAACCTCGCATGGAACGGCAGAGAAAGATGGCATGATTTCCTGGTGGCTACTGCGCCAAAACCTCTGGATGCATCCTTCGCGAGAGTGAGAGTTCCCGCTACAACCTGACTTGTCTCGACAACGCCAAGCCACGCGTACGTGACAGATGCAAGAAGTTTCTTCGCTGATATCCCCCGAACATGTTCGGAAGGATCGGCGCCGGAACTTCTTGTTTCTGTTATTGCGCAGGACGGGGGAGGATCCCAAGCGAAACGGAGACAGGCATCGAACATAACTAAGTGTTCCTCTGCCTAAGAGAACTATGAAATTCATCATCGGACGAAAACTCGAAATGTCCCAGCGCTACCGCCCTTCGGGCGAAGTGGTGCCGGTGACGCTCGTGAAGGTCGAGCCCTGCGTCATTACGCAGGTCAAGACTTCCGACACGGACGGCTATGTCGCGGTCCAGGTCGGCACGGGCTCTAAGAAGCACCTCGCCAAGCCGCAGGTCGGGCATTTGAAGCCCGTTGCCGAGCATGGCGACCTCGCCACGCTCCGCGAATTCCGCCTCGATTCCGTCGAAGGGATCGAAGTCGGTGCGGTCTGCGATCCTGAATCCTTCGTTTCCGGCGACGTCATCGACGTTACGGGCCTTTCGAAGGGTAAGGGCTTCCAGGGCGTCGTGAAGCGCCACGGTTTCGGCGGCGGTCCTGCGACCCACGGTCACAAGGACAACCTCCGCATGCCGGGTTCGATCGGCGCGGGCGGCCACCAGCACGTGCATCCGGGCCAGCGCATGGCCGGACGCATGGGCGGCGACCGCGTGACGGTGAAGAATCTCGAGATCGTTGACGTGAACGCTGAACAGGGACTCATCGCCGTCAAAGGCGCGGTTCCGGGCGCGCGCGGCACGACCCTCCTCGTCGTCGCTCCGGAAGGCGCGATGAAATACATCTCCGCGAAGAAGCCGGCCGAAGAGGCGCCGGTCGCGCAGGAAGCGGCTCCCGCTACGGAAGCTGCAGCCGTGACCGAATAAACATATGTCGAAGATCAAAGTCTACAACATGGAGGGCAAGGTCGTGTCCGAGCGCGAAATGGCTCCGAAGCCGTTCGACGTGAAGGTCAACGAAGGCCTCGTCCACCTCGCCGCTGAAGCGCAGATGGCCAACAGCCGCACCGCTTCCGCGCACACCAAAACCCGCGGCGAAGTTCGCGGCGGCGGCAAGAAGCCGTGGAAGCAGAAAGGCACCGGCCGCGCTCGCCACGGTTCCACCCGCTCTCCGATCTGGGTCGGCGGTGGTATCACCTTCGGTCCGCGCTCCAACCGCAACTTCTCCAAGAAGATCAACCGCAAGACCAAGAAGGCCGCGCTCGCCATGGTGCTCGCCGACAAGGTCCGCGGCGAATCGTTCATCGGTCTCGACGCCTTCAAGATGGAAGAAGGCAAGACGAAGCTCATGGCCGGCATGCTGAAGAAGCTCCCGGTCGGCCGCAACGTCCTGCTCGTCCTCCCGAAGGCCGACAAGATGGCGATCCGCGCTTCCCGCAACCTCCAGAACATCTGGACCGTGACCGCCGGCGACCTCAACCTCGTCGACGTGCTCAAGGCCTCCACGGTCGTCGCTCCGCTCGAGACGATCGCCCTTATCGAAAAGGGTTACAGCAACTGATATGGGATTCTTCAACCGCAAGAAAAACGAGGAAGGCCAGAAAGCGCCCGCCAAGGCCACCAAGGCTGACAAGCCGAAGGCCGAGGCGAAAGCCGAAGAGCCGAAGAAGGCCGTCGCCGTCAGCGCTCCGCGCGAGACCGGCGCCGCCTATCGCGTGCTCGTTCGCGCCATCGTCACCGAAAAGAGCACCTTGCTTGGCAAGGACAATCAGTACGCTTTCGAAGTCGCGACCGACGCCAATAAGCTCGAGATCCGCAAGGCCGTGAAGGCTGTCTACGGCGTGACGCCGACGGACGTCCGCGTCATGCGCATCGCCGGCAAGCCCGTGCGCACCCGCGCCGGCAAGAGCCGCCGCAGCGCTTGGCGCAAGGCGATCGTGACCCTGAAGAAGGGCGATCGCATCGACTTGTACGCCAACGCTTAATTCCCGCGTATGCCGATCAAATCCTACCGACCCATCACCTTCGGACGCCGCGGCGCGAGCGTCGATTCGTTCGAAGACGTGACCAAAAAAGCTCCCGAGAAGTCGCTCTTGGTGCACAAAAAGCGCATCGACGGCCGCAACTCCCAGGGCAAGATCACCGTTCGCCATCGTGGCGGCGGCGCCAAGCGCATGGTGCGCGTGGTCGATTTCATGCGCAGCCGTTATGACATTCCGGCCAAGGTTGCCGCGATCGAATACGATCCGGGCCGCGGCGGACGCCTCGCGCTCCTCAACTACGTCGACGGCGTGAAGAGCTACATCCTGGCTCCCGCCAACCTCAAAGTCGGCGAGACGATCGTTTCCTCCCAGAACAAGATTGAAAGCAAGAACGGCAACCGCATGCCGCTCAAGCACGTCCCGATCGGTCTCATGGTCCACGACATCGAGCTCTACGTCGGCTCCGGCGGCAAAATGGTTCGCGGCGCCGGCAACGGCGCGCAGCTCATGGCCATCGAAGGCGACATGGCGCAGCTCAAGCTCCCGTCCGGCGAGTACCGCATGGTCTCGAAGGAATGCGCAGCCACGATCGGCGTCGTCTCGAACCCCGACCACTGGCTCGTCCGTCTCGGCAAGGCTGGCCGCATGCGCCACAAGGGCTTCCGCCCGCGCGTCCGCGGTAAGGTCATGAACCCGGTGGACCACCCGCACGGCGGTGGTGAAGGCAAGAACGCGATTGGTCTCAAGCATCCGAAGACTCCGTGGGGCAAGCCCGCGCTCGGCGTGAAGACCAGGAAGCACAAGAAGCAGTCGTCCAAATTCATCGTGAAGCGCCGCAAGTAATATGAGCCGATCACTGAAGAAGGGTCCGTTCACGGAACCCAAACTCCTCAAAAAACTCTCCAAGGTGAAGCCGGGCGACAAGACCATCGTGAAAACGTGGTCGCGCTCTTCCGTCATTACGCCGGAGATGGTCGGCTACACGATTGGCGTTCATAACGGACGCCAGCACACGCCGGTCACCGTCGTAGAAAACATGGTCGGACACCGTCTGGGCGAATTCGCTCCGACGCGCAAGTTCCAGCGCCATGGCGGTAAACTCACCAAGGAAATCGAGGCCGCCAAGGCTGCGACTGCCGCTCCGGCCGCCGCATCCGCTGCCAAGAAATAACGTCTATGGAAGTCAAAGCTCACACCCGCTATCTCCGCATGTCGCCCCGCAAGGTGCGGCTCGTGGTTGATGCTGTCCGCGGGATGGCCGTCGACCCGGCGCTCGCGCAGCTGACCTTCATGTCGCGCGCGGCCGCCCGTCCGGTCAAGAAACTCCTCGAGTCCGCCGTGGCCAACGCCACGCACAACTTCAAACTCGACCGCAGCGGCTTGTTCATCAAGTCGGCGCTGGTCAACCAAGGACCGACCTTGAAGCGCTGGCGCCCGCGCGCCATGGGCTCGGCCGCGCCGATCCTGAAGCGCACCTGCCACATCTCGCTCGTCCTCGCTTCGAAGACGGGCCTGAAGAAGGAAGACGCTCACGACCACGCCGGTCACGACCACGCGCACGAAGAGAAGCCGAAGAAAGCCGTGAAGAAGCCCGCCGCTAAGAAAGCTGCCGCGAAGAAGAAGTAATATGGGACACAAAGTCAATCCGAAAGTCTTCCGCATCGGCACCATTTACAGCTGGGATTCGAAATGGTTCAGCCGCGGCGACTACAAGGCCAATCTGCGCCAGGACGTCGAGATCCGCGAATTCCTCCGCACCGCGCTGCGCGAAGCGGCCGTCGACAAAATTGAAATCGACCGCGGACGCAACCAGATCACGATCACGATCCACTCGGGCAAGCCGGGTTTCGTCATCGGTCGCGGAGGCACCGGCATCGAAGACCTCAAGAAGAAGCTCGCCGACAAATTCTTCTCTGGCAGCAAGAAGTCGAAGGTCCAGCTCAACATCGTCGAAGTCGCGCGCCCGAGCCTCTCGGCCGCGATCACGGTGCAGAACATGATCGCCGACCTCGAAAAGCGCATGCCGTTCCGCCGCGTCCTCAAAACGACGATCGACCGCGCCCAGAAGGCCGGCGCGCTCGGCGTGAAGGTCATGGTCTCCGGCCGCTTGAACGGCGCTGAAATCGCCCGCCGCGAAATGCTCTCGTGGGGCTCCGTCCCGCTGCAGAACCTTCGCGCGGACATCGACTACGCCGCTGACTTCGCCCGCACCATCTTCGGCGCCATCGGCGTCAAAGTCTGGATCTACCGCGGCGAAATCTTCGACAAGGACGGCATCGCTCCGGCGCTCAAAGCGCCTCTCTCCGCCGCGGAACGCGCCTATCGCGACCGCCCGCGCGGAGGCGGCGACCGCCGCCCGGCTCCTCGCGCCGCTGCTCCTAAAAAGGCAGCCGCGTAACCCACCGCTATGCTGATTCCGAAAAAAGTCAAACATCGCAAGTGGCACAAGCTGAAGAGCTCCGGTCTCCAGAAGGCGACCACCAAGCTCTCGCTCAGCTTCGGCGAATTCGGCCTCAAGGCCCTGACGCCTGCCTGGGTCACCTCGCGCCAGATCGAAGCGGCTCGCCGCACCATGTCGCGCTACATCAAGCGCGGCGGCAAGATCTGGATCCGCATCTTCCCGGACAAGCCGGTCACCACCAAAGGACTCGAAGTCCCGATGGGCGGCGGCAAAGGCGGCGTCGACCACTACGTCGCGATTGTCCGCCCCGGCACGATCGTCTTCGAAATGGACGGCGTTGCCGTCGAGGCGGCGCGCGAAGCCATGCGCCTCGCGTCCCACAAGATGCCGTTCCGCTCGCGATTCATCACCAAGCACGACTAATTCCGCTCTATGAAGCTGAAGGAACTCAAGGACAAGCCTCTCGCGGAGCTGGAAAAGCTGCTTCGTGAACAGCGCGAGCACCTGCGTGCCACGCGCTTCGCGATCGCTGCCTCCCAAGAGAGCAACGTCCGCAAAGTCCGCAACGCTCGCAAGACGATCGCGCGGATCCTGACCCTCCTCAAAAAGGAGGTCAGTAAGTAAGCCGTATGACTACGAAACAGAACAACCGCCGCGAACTCGTCGGCACCGTCGTCTCCGACAAAATGCAGAAGACGATCGTCGTCAACGTCGACACCGTGAAGACGCATGCCAAATACGGCAAGCAGTACGTCATGTCGAAGCGTTTTAAAGTTCACGACGAAAAGAACGAATTCAAGGTCGGCGACAAAGTCGCCTTCGAAGAATGCCGTCCGTACTCGCGCGATAAGCGCTGGCGCGTGATCGGCAAAGCCGCTTAACCCACGCGCTATGGTTCAACATCGTGCAATGCTGAAGGTCGCCGACAACACCGGCGCCAAAAAGCTCCAGGTCATTCGCGTGCTCGGCGGCTATAAAAAGCGCTACGCGGTCCTCGGTGACATCGTGACGTGCGCCGTCAAAGAGGCTGTCCCGCACGGGATGGTCAAAAAGGGCGACGTCGTTCACGCGGTCCTGACCCGCATCCACAAGGAAACCCGCCGCAAGGACGGCTCCTACGTGCGCTTCGACGACAACGCTGCCGTCATCATCGACAAAGAGAGCAAGGAACCGAAGGGTACTCGCATCTTCGGACCCGTCGCCCGCGAGCTCCGCTCGATGGGCTACGGCAAGATCATCTCCTTGGCTCCCGAAGTCGTCTGATCACCATCCATATGAAGATCAAAAAAGGCGACAACGTGATGGTCATGGCCGGCAAAGACCGCGGCAAGACCGGCAAGGTTCTCCAAGTCTTCCCCGTGGAGGGCAAGGTCGTGGTCGAGGGCGTCAACGCCACCGTCAAACACGCCAAGACCCGCAAGCAGGGAGAAAAGGGACAGAAGATCGAATACAACGGCCCGATCAACGCTTCCAACGTCATGCTCGTCGACAAGTCCGGCAAGCCGACACGCGTCGGCTACAAGGTCTTGGAAGACGGCCGCAAGGTCCGCGTGATGAAGAAGAGCGGTGAAACGATCGAATGATATGCTTCGCGAAATCTACGAAAAACAAGTGGCTCCCGACCTGATGAAGCACTTCGGCTATAAGAACCGCATGGCGGTTCCGAAGCTGAAGCTGGTTTCAGTCAACGTCGGCATGTCCACCAACCTCCTCAAGGATCCCAAGATCCCGGAGACCGTCGAGTCGACGCTCACCCGCATCACCGGCCAGAAGCCGGTCAAGACGCTGGCGAAGAAGTCGATCGCGAGCTTCAAGATCCGCGAAGGCCAGCATATCGGCATGAAGGTCACGCTCCGCGGCGACCGCATGTGGCACTTCCTCGAGAAGCTGATCCACGTGACCATGCCCCGCATCCGCGACTTCCGCGGCATCTCTCCGAAACTGGTCGACAAGCAGGGCAACCTCTCGATCGGCTTCAAAGAGTACATCGCATTCCCGGAGATCCGCTCCGACGAGATCGAACGCCTGCACGGCGTGCAGGTGACGGTCTCCTCCACGGCCAAAACCCGTGAAGAGGGCCTGGAATTGTTCAAACGTCTCGGCTTTCCCTTCCACGGCTAAGGCCGCACCCCTATGGCAACAGCAAATCAGATCGCCAAATCCAACCGCAAGCCGAAGTTCACGACTCGCATCGTCCGCCGCTGCTGGCGCTGCGGTCGCCGCCATGGTTTCATGCGCGACTTCGACCTCTGCCGCATCTGCTTCCGTGAGCTCGCCAACCGTGGCGAGATCCCGGGTATCAAGAAAGCTAGCTGGTAACTTATGATGACCGACCCCATCGCTGACATGCTCACCCGGCTGCGCAACGCCGCCATGGTGCGCAAACAGGAAGTCGTCCTCCCGCTCTCGCGGATGAAATTCGAGATCGCCAAGATCCTCGAGAAAGAGGGCTACCTTTCGAATGTCGAGAAAACGGACGAGCATCATGGGCAGCTCAAGCTCAAGGTGCGTTACGACGAGAACGGAGCCGCTATCCGCGACATCCGCCGCGTTTCGAAACCCGGACTTCGCGTCTATGCGACGAAGACCGAATTGCCCCGCGTCTTGAACGGCCAGGGCATCGCTATCGTCTCGACCTCCGCCGGTCTTATGACCAACAAGGAAGCGCGCAAGCGCGGCCTGGGCGGCGAAGTCGTGTGCGAAGTCTACTGATCCCGCGACTATGTCTCGTATCGGTAAAAAACTCATCCAGGTCCCCGCGGGCGTCGACGTCGCGATTTCCGAAACGGAAGTCCGCGTCAAAGGTCCGAAAGGGGAGCTGAAGCTCGCTCTGCACCCGCACGTGCGCCTCGAGCGCGCGGGCGACGTGTTGACGGTCGCCGTCAAGAGCGAGGAAAACAAGAAGGACCGCGCCCTCTGGGGCCTCTTCAACCGCTTGGTCGCCAACATGATCGTCGGCGTCACCAAGGGGTACGAGAAGGGTCTCGAGTTCGTCGGCGTCGGCTACAAGGTGAGCCTTGCCGGAAAAACCGTGAAGATGGACGTGGGCTTCTCCCATGAAGTCGACTTCCCGCTCCCGGCCGGCATCGAAGCCAAAGTCGACAAGAACACGCTGACGCTCTCCGGCATCGACAAGCAGCTCGTCGGCGAAACCGCCGCGCGCATCCGCCGCATCCGCAAGCCGGAACCGTACAAGGGCAAGGGCATCAAGTACGTCGACGAAGTCATCCGCCGCAAGGCCGGTAAGTCGGCCAAGGCCGGCGCCAAGTAATCGACGCCTATGAAATCTCTTAGCCAGAAGAAAAACGAAACCCGCACCCGCCGCCGCGCGCGCATCCGCGCCCGCGTCATCGGTACTGCGGAGCGCCCGCGCCTCGCGGTCTTCCGCAGCGCGAAGCACATCTACGCGCAGCTGATCGACGACGCGACCGGCAAGACGCTCGCCGCCGCCACGGACGCCAAGTCCAAGAAGGCGGCCAAGGTCGAAGGCATGGAAGCGAAGATCGCCTCGGCGCACGCCGTCGGACAGGATCTCGCCGAGAAAGCCAAGAAGGCCGGCATCACCGCCGTCGTCTTCGATCGCGGAGGCTACTCGTACCACGGCCGTATCAAGGCTCTCGCCGATGGCGCTCGCGCCGGAGGCCTGCAATTCTAACCGGAACTATGGAGAACACCAACGCAAAATCCGCAGCTCCGGCGACGACCAGCGCCGCCCCGTCCCGCGACTCGCGCGGTGGCGGTTTCGGTGGAGGCCGTGGCGGTGACCGCCGCGGTCCGCCGCGCGGCCGCCGTCCGGAAGAGCCGAAGGAATTCGATCAGCGCATTCTCGCTCTTGACCGCGTCACGCGCGTCACCAAGGGCGGCAAGCGCATGCGCTTCCGCGCCACCGTCATCATCGGCGACCACAAGGGCCGCGTCGGTTACGGTGTCGCCAAGGCTGCCGACGTTTCGGCTGCGGTCAACAAAGCCGTCACGCAGGCCAAGAAGCGCCTCATGACCATTCCGCTCGTCAACGAAACCATCCCGCATCAGGTCGAGAGCAAATTCGGCGCTTCCAAGGTGCTGATGAAGCCCGCCCCGAAAGGTACCGGCGTCAAAGCCGGCGGCGCCATGCGCGTCGTGATGGAACTCGCCGGCGTGCCGAACATCATCGGCAAGCTTCTCGGCGGCAAGAACAAGATCAACAACACGAAAGCGACCCTGGACGCGCTCCAGCAGCTTCGCCTGAAGAAAGTGGTCGTCAACGCCTAATATGCTGAAACTCCACTCTCTCAAGCCTGCCAAAGGCGCAAAGACCTCGACCCGCCGGCTCGGCCGCGGTCCTGGTTCCGGCCGCGGTAAAACCGCCGGTAAGGGTACCAAGGGTCAGAAAGCTCGCACGGGCGGCCGCAACAAGCTGCGCCTCATGGGCATGAAGATGATCATCCGCCGCATTCCGAAGCTGCGCGGCTTCAAGAGCCAGTACGGCAAGGACGGCACGATCACCCTTCACGATCTCGTGAAAGCGTTTCCGCAGGGCGGCATCGTCACGCGCGCCGAACTCGCGAAGCGCGGCGTCATCACCGACACCCGCGCGCCGCTCAAAGTTGTCGGTTCCTCCGAGCTGTCGCGCAAGTTGACGCTCAAGGGCCTCAACGTCTCGGCCGGCGCCAAAGCCGCGATCGAGAAAGCCGGCGGTTCGATTGCCTAAGCCTTCGTCATTACGGTAGACTGCCACTACTATGTGGGCCAAATTCTCCCAAATCTGGAAACAGAAGGATCTCCGTGCCAGTCTGCTTAAGGTGCTGCTGCTTCTGGTCGTCTTCCGCATCGCCGCGCACATCCCGATTCCGGGTGTCGATTTGGCGAACCTGCGGGCGTTCTTCCAGTCGAACCAGCTGCTCGGCCTGATGAACGTCTTCTCCGGCGGCACGCTCGACAACTTCTCGCTCGTGTCGCTCGGCGTCGGTCCGTACATCACCGCCTCCATCATCCTGCAGCTCCTGGGCATGATCGTTCCCGCCCTTGAAGACCTTCAAAAGGAAGGCGAACAAGGCCAGCGCAAGATCAACCAGTACACCCGCTACCTGACGGTGCCGCTCGCGGTGCTTCAGGCCTACGCCATGATCAGCCTGCTCAAGCAGTCCTCGGGCGTGATCACGAGCCTCGACGCCATTCAATTGGCGACGACGCTGCTCGCGATGACGGCCGGTACGATGTTCTTGGTCTGGCTCGGCGAACTGATCGACGCGCAGAAAGTCGGAAACGGCATCTCGATCCTGATCTTCGCGGGCATCGTCACGAGCCTGCCGCGCCTCACGCAGCAAGCCTTGCTCACGTATGATCCGTCCAAGCTGCCGATCTACATCGCGTTCCTCTTGGTCGCGGTGCTGACGGTCGCCGGCGTCGTCGTGATCTCGGAAGCCCAGCGCAACGTCCCGGTAACCTACGCCAAGCGCGTAGTTGGAAACGGCACGGCGGGCGGCGCCAACACACACCTGCCGCTTCGCGTGAACATGGCCGGCGTGATCCCGATCATCTTCGCGATCTCGATCGTCCTGTTCCCGCCGATGGTCGCGCAGTTCTTCGTCCGTGCCAAAACGGCATGGCTCGCAGATGCCGCCAACTGGGTGCTCGTCGCTTCGCAAAACCAGCTCGTGTACGGCATTTCGTACTTCGTCCTGGTCTTCGCCTTCACCTACTTCTACACCGCGATCGTCTTCAAACCGGAGCGTATCGCGGAAAACCTGCAGAAGCAGGGCGGCTACGTTCCGGGCATCCGCCCGGGCAAGCCGACGGCCGACTACCTGACGTATACGGTCAACCGCATCACCCTGGCTGGCGCAGCCGCGATCGCCGCGATCGCCATCCTGCCGCTCCTGGTTCAGCAGTTCCTCACGGGCTCGCAGAACCTGGTCGTCGGCGGCTCCTCGCTCCTCATCATCGTCTCGGTCGTGCTGGAAATCGTCCGGCAGGTCGAGAGTCAGATGACGATGCGCGAGTACGACTACGACAGCATCAAATAAGATCCAAGAAAGAACCCCGACGTCATGTCGGGGTTCTTTTGGTATTGACGCAGCACGAGTAATACCCCTCCAAACAACGGGTTTCCAGGGCAGTACCCGCACCGCGTCGAATGTCATAATCAGTACGCGAGGATGAAGAAAAAAAGAGCCGCCCTTTGGCGGTTCTTTTAGTACAAATTTTTAGAAAAAAAGCTTGGCAATACGGAAAGTCATCGCCTGTTCGCTTACCAGAAACTTCTTTGAAAGTTTAGTTGTAAGTTTATTCACGGAATCATGATTTAATAAATCGCTACCGGTAATTTCTGAAATCATCAAATGGTAGGGCATCAATAGCTCTGCAGCAAATTGATTCGCCTCAATTTCTTCAAGATCAAGTGAAAGGCTGCTATCTCTTTTCCGGAAATGCAGTGTATTAATAGTGACTGCCTTTTGCGCGTGCAGTAGGTAATGTCCAATCTCATGAGCGAGCGTAAAACGTCCGCGCTCCTTTGGGTGTGCGCTATTGATCACAATTACAGGAGTATTTCCCTTTCCGTTCCTTTTAAAGAAGCCCGATATTTCGTCTGGAAGACTATCAGAATAATCTACATTGATTCCCAAAAGACCCGGAAGATCTTCAACCGCAACGGGTATCCTTTTTTCCAAAGGCAAAAGTTCAATTAATTTACTAGCCCTGCTTCGCAGCTCATTTGTCTGATTGTAGAACATGCTAATACTTGTTGATCAGTTCAATCATTTTCTTTCTTTCCGATCCGTCACTCAGGAAAATACCTAAATCGAGATTAACAGGGGTTTCGAATACTTGTTCAAGAAAATGAGTAGGGGAGATCCGCAAGGCTTTACATAGTCTATAAAGTTGAAAAATTGAAATCTGTTGCCGTCCCTTTTCTATGTTGACCAGGGAAGACTTGTTTAGACCAAGCTCGCTTCGAATCAAAGTCTCCTCCAGCGTTAAATTTAGCTCGATTCGAGTATTTCGAAGAGCTTCCCCGAGAGGCCGATAGAACGCGCGCATTTCGTCCATGTGGAAAAGATACTCTACGCCGGCGGTATCGTCAACTGTGGATAAACCTCAATTTTTTGAGGTTGTACGGAGTGACCCGTCGTGATAGCCTCAAAAATAGCGAAAGCCTCCCCAAGTTTTGCGGCTGGAGGAGGCTAACGCAGGTAGAACATCCGGCCACGACAAGGTCGAGGGGCGTCCCTTTATTATTATGCCCCGTCCTGGCCCGATTTGAAACCCTTGTCCGATTTTTATCCGCATAACCCAATGACCGATATGACTGACTGGAAAATAGTCGAGGCTATCAAACAGTACGCCACTCGCTGCGACGGCGTGGACTGCGAGCTCGGAAACTGGTACGTCGGGATTGCTGCCAATCCGCGCAAGCGCCTGTTCGAAGATCATGGCGTGGCCGAGAACGGTGCGTGGATTTTTAACGACGCTGGTCACGATCAGCACGCTCGCGATACCGAGACCTATCTCCTCGATCAAGGCTTCGACGGCGGGTCGGGCGGCGGCGATGGTACAACGACCTATGTGTACGCCTTCCGCAAGACCTCATCGACGAAGCGGTAGTCCTCTCGAACCCGGCCTAATAGCCGGGTTTTTGGTACACTGCCTGCGTATGTCCGACCATCATCCCGTCGCCGCGCTGCCGAAGGGGGAGCAGTGGAGCATTCTTGCCCACGGGCTACTCATCTTTTTCGTGACGGGCGGACTGGCGCTGGCCGCCGGAGCGAAAACGATCGTGCGGGGCGGGTATGTACCCTCGGCGGCGGTGTCGGTGCCGTACGTGCTCATGCTGATCTTGTTTGCGACGGCGATGCTCATCTTGGCGCTCCGCGCCTTCAAGAACCCGATCGTCTTTGAAGCGCTCTTCGTGCTCTCGGTCCTGGCTGGCACCTGGTTCCTGGCCGACATCTTTTTCACTCCGGGAATCGCCCTGCTGCTCGGATCAGCGGTGATCCTGCTGCGCTTCTTGTGGAAAGCCGCGGGCGCGGCGAACGCGGTCTTGGTCGTCGGCATCGCCGGCATCGCCGCGAGCCTGGCGCTCGAGATGTCTCCCGTCGCCATGCTCGCGCTTTTGACCGTGCTTTCCTTCTACGATATTGTGGCCGTGTACCGCACGAAGCACATGGTCAAAATGTTCCGCGACCTTTCTTCGCACGGCGTCGTTTTCGCGTTCGTGCTCACGCCGCTTACGCCGCGAGCGCTGCTCTCCGCGCCTTCTTCGGAACAGCGCGGCATGCTGCTCGGCACGGGCGACGTCGCGCTGCCCGTCATGCTCGCCATCGCGGCGCTTCGTACTGGACCCGTGCACGCGGTCGCGACGCTGGCTGGCGCCTCGCTCGGTTTCGCCCTCATGTTCATGTTGTTTCTCGCCCAACCGCGACGCAGGCCGATTCCGGCGCTGCCACCCATCGCGCTCGGCGCTTCCCTTGCCTACATCGTCTCATTCTTCATTTTTCCATCATGAAGCGGATGAAAGTCGCCGTGCTCGGAACGCAGGCCTCCGGTAAAGGCACGCAGTCGCACATCCTGAGCGTCATCATGGGCGTGCAGACCGCTTCGGTCGGCGAATTGCTTCGTGAGTTGCAGAACGAAGATTCCAAACGCGGCCACACGGCGAAAATCGAAATGGCCAAGGGCGCGTTCGTTGATGACGACATCATCATGCCGCTCGTGAAGGACTGGGTCTCCAAGCATCCGGAGGGGTGGATTCTCGACGGATTTCCCCGTTCGGTCGAGCAGGCGAAGAAGTGCGAAAGCTTTTTCAAGCCTGACGCCGTGCTCTATCTGGAAGTGCCGGACGAGGATTCCAAAAAGCGCATTTCGTACCGCCGCCTCTGCTCGAAATGCAAGACGAACTACAACCTGATCACGCAGCCTCCGCACAGCCCGAACGGCACGTGCGACAAGTGCGGCGGAGAGCTCGTGCGGCGCGGCGACGACACCCCGGAACTCGTCGAAGAACGCCTCCGGCACTATCACGAAGTCACCGAACCGCTCAAGGAATGGTTCGCCGCGAGAGGGAAGCTCGTCCTGGTCGACGCGCGCAAGGGCATCGCCGAGGTCGCCCATGAAGCCGAGTTGAAATTGGAGGATCTGTTTCACCGAAAAGCGCGGGCGCGGCGGCTCAAGTTGTGGGGGCTGATTTTCCTCGCCTTGGCCGTTGTGACCTTTGCGGTATTGACGATTACCGGGTATATTCTGAATTCCTAAAGATCCAATGGCCATCCAGCACTACACAGACGAAGATATCGCCAAGCTCCGGGAAGGGGGTCGCCTCCTCTCGGAGATTTTGGGTGAACTCGCGCGGATGGCCAAACCCGGCGTCACGACGGCCGAGCTCGACGCGCACGCCGAAAAACGCATGCGCGATGCCGGCGGCGAGCCGTCCTTCAAGGGCTACAAGGCCGGAGGCGCGGTGCCGTTCAACGGCACGGTCTGCACGTCGATTAATGACGAGGTCGTTCACGCGCCGCCGCATCCCGGCCGCGCATTGGAAGAGGGAATGCTTCTTTCTCTTGATATCGGACTGCGCTACAAAGGCCTCTGCACCGACATGGCGGTCACGCTGCCGATCGGCGAAGTGCCGGAATCGTGGCAGAAACTCGTGCGTGTTACGAAAGAATCCTTGCTTGCCGGCATCGACGTCATCCGTCCGGGCGTCAAAATCCGGGAGGTCGGAAGAGCCGTTCAGCCGGTCGTCGAGCGGGCCGGTTTCGGCGTCGTGCGCGCGCTGGTCGGGCACGGCGTCGGTCGCCACGTGCATGAAGAGCCGAACGTGCCGAATTATGACGATCCGGACATGCCGGCCGTCACGATCAAAAAAGGGATGGTCTTGGCCGTCGAGCCGATGGTCACGATGGGCAGCTGGGACGTGCTCCTCGCCCGCGACCAATGGACGATCAAAACGATCGACAAGAAGCCGGCCGCGCATTGGGAGGTCACCGTCGCCGTCACGGACGACGGCTACGAAATTTTGACTCCGCTGCCGATCTGATATGAACGTGCTCGGCATCGATCACGGCTCGAAGCGCGTCGGTCTCGCAATCGGTTCGACCGACGCCGGAGTTGCCGCGCCGCTCAAACTGCTCGATCATCACGGCGAAGCCGCGCTGATTGAAGATATCAAGGCTGTCATCGTTTCGGAGCGCGTCGACCACGTCGTCGTCGGGTTGCCGATTTCGAAAGACGGCCGTTCCACCGAGCAGACGGAGATCGCCCGCGCTTTTGCCGCCAAGCTTGAGGAGGCGCTCGACGTGCCGGTCGTTCTTGAAGACGAACGCCTCTCCAGCCGCGAAATCGAGGCGCATATGGAAGCGATGGGCGGCAAGAAAGCTTGGAAAGCCTCCGGACTCGATCGTGATACTGCCGCCGCGACCCTGTTCCTGCAGTCCTTCCTGGATCGGATGAAAACGGAATAATGTCGACCTACCACGCCCGCGCCATCGTGCTGCGCCGCGAAACGTGGCGCGACGCCGCCCGCCTGTACACGCTCTATACCCGCGAAGGCGGCAAGCTTTTGGCTGTCGGCCGCGGCACGCGCAAAGTGCTTTCGAAACTCGGCCCGCATTTGGAACCGTTCACGCTGGTGGATTTGCATCTCGCGCGCGGGCGCAAGCTCGACACGCTCTGCGGCGCCATCATGGCGCGCTCGCCCGAGCCGCTCGTCGCCGACGACCGCCGCTATGTCGCCGCTTCGTTTGTCGCCGAGGCGCTCGATCATTTCGTGAAACTTGGCGAACGCGACGAGGAGCTGTGGCGCCTCGTCGAATCATGGTACGCCGACGCGGCCGTGCTGCCGGAAGACCGCCTGATGCCGCGTCTCTCCGTTTTCGTGTGGCGTCTCCTGTCGCATCTCGGCTACCATCCGAAGCTTGAAGCGTGCTGCGAGTGCGGAAAAGATTTGCGCTACGAGCATTCGCGCTTCCTGCCCGCCCGCGGTTCCGCCGCCTGCCGCCTGTGCCCGCTCGACGAGCGCGCGCTCGCCGGAGCGGAAACGCTCGACGGCCAAGCCCACGCGGAGATCCTCGCGGTTTTGGAAGGCGCGGCAAAGATGCCGCTTCATCACGCCACGATCCGTTCCAGCCTGGCGCTGCTCGAATCCCAGCTTGACCGCCCGCTTACGTGCTTGCCGCTCGTGCGTGTTCATCTCGCCCCCGCGCGTGCTACACTGGAGGCAAGACTCGCATTTTAAATGCCTATGGAACCAATGAATCCCTTGTCCGGAAAAGCCGTGCCAGCGAAGCCGATTGCCGGCCTGGCGGTCATTCTTTTCATCGCCACCGTGATCGGCGGCTGGTTGTATGTCGACAATATGAGAGGCGAGCTTGAGGCAATGATCCTTGATGCGGGGTCGTCATCTGATCAGACTCGAAAGGTCGTCGGCGAGGTCTCAGAAAAGGTCGGTCTTTTGGAGGAGGGTCAGATCGGCGCCGGCGCGGCTCGGGTTCATCGTCTCGGAGAATATATGTTCGAGGTCGATCCAGAGCTGACGTTGGATCGGTACGACAGATCATCGGGTTTGCTCATGAACGGCGCACAAGCGGTTGCGCAGTTCACGTGCCCGGCCCCCGACGTCTTTGCATTCGAAGAATGGGAATTCAAAAACAAGGAAAAGAACATCTCGGGACCTGGAGGATCCATCCGGGTCGTGTTAGGGGAGGGTACGCCGACCCCAGGAAGCGATGCGAAAGAGTTGAGCTACATCCTGATCCAACCCGACAGCCCATCGCTCGCCAAGACGGGGTTCAACTGCGTGATCGTCTCTCAAGACCCCCAGCAGAACGTCCTGAAGGTGATGCGCGAGATTTACGATACGCTCCTGTATTTTCCAATATAGGAACGCGCATACCGACAGACCCGCCCTCCCGGCGGGTCTTGTTTTTCCGGACATTTCCGGCTAAGGTAAGGCCGATATGCAACACACGCTCGTCCGCGACATCGCGAAATATGACGGTCAGGAAGTCCTGCTGAAAGGCTGGTGCCATAACTTCCGATCGTCCGGATCGATCTTCTTTTTGCAGTTCCGCGACGGCTCCGGCCGCCTGCAGGCCGTGATCTCCAAGAAAGAGGTTTCTGAAGAAACGTGGAACGCTTGCCAGTCGCTTTCGATCGAGGCTTCGGTCGAAGTCGAGGGGCTGGTGAAGGCTGAACCGCGTGCGCCGTCGGGCTACGAAATCCAGGCGAAGGCTGTCCGCGTCGTCGCGCTGCCGACCGAAGAATTTCCGATCGGCAAAAAAGAGCACGGCGTCGAATTCTTGATGGACATCCGCCACCTCTGGCTGCGTTCCTCGCGCCAGGAGGCAATCCTGCGCGTCCGCGACGAGATCGAGTTCGCCATGCGCGAATTCATGCACGAGAGGGGATTCACCCTGACCGACTCGCCGATCTTCACGCCGAACGCCGTCGAAGGCACGACCGATCTCTTTGAAGTGAAATACTTCGACGATAAAGCGTACCTCTCGCAGTCCGGCCAGCTCTATCTTGAAGCGACGTCCGCCGCGCTCGGCAAGACGTATTGCTTCGGCCCGACCTTCCGCTCCGAAAAATCCAAGACACGCCGTCATCTCACGGAGTTTTGGATGCTTGAAGCCGAAGCGGCCTACATGGATTACGCGGAGAACATGCAGCTTCAGGAAGATATGGTCGTGCACATCGTCAAAAAAGTGCTGGCCAACCGCCGCGAAGATCTGAAAACGCTCGAACGCGACACGGCGCCTCTCGAAGCGGTCGTCGCCGGCGGTTTCCCGCGCGTCCATTACGACGAAGCAATTGCGCAGCTCCAGAAGCTCGGCAGCGACGTGAAGTGGGGCGACGATCTCGGCGCCGACGACGAAACGATTCTCACCCAGCAATACGACAAGCCGATCTTCATCCACCACTATCCGGTGGAAGTGAAGGCGTTTTACATGAAGCCCGACCCGGAGAATCCGAAGCAGGTCTTGAACAACGACATGCTCGCTCCGGAAGGCTACGGCGAAATCATCGGCGGTTCGCAGCGCATCGACGACTTGAAACTCCTCGAGGAACGCATCGCGCAGCACGGTCTGCCGAAGGAAGCCTTCGAATGGTATCTCGACATCCGCCGCTACGGCTCCGTGCCGCACTCCGGTTTCGGCATCGGCCTCGAGCGCACGGTCGCTTGGATCTGCAAACTCCCGCACGTCCGCGAAACGATCCCGTTCGCACGCCTCCTGAACCGCCTGAACCCGTGATTGACGAAGCAAGACCGCGCTCCTATGATGGGCGTGGTCTTTCTTTTTGGAGGCACGACATGGGTACGTCGAACGTTCTTGCGCCCGGCTCGGGCTCGCTGCTGTATAACATGGCGATCCATGCGTTCATGCATCCTCGAAAGGATCCGTGTGATTCCCTCCTGGAGAGTATGGAGAGGGGAAGGGATGCTACGCCGGAGGTGATCGAGAAGCTTCGCGGCGAACTGCGCCCATTGCGCGAGATCGGAAAAGAAATGCGGCGCCTCGTCAAGCGCGCGCGTCGGAAGGATCCGTGGCCGGATCGCTCGCAGGGATCGGCGCGTCGTGTCGCTCTACTGGTAGAGCGGCTTCCCGACTGCTTTGACCGAGAGGGGAACGTGCGTCGCTCCTTGAAGCGGGCGACAGGTACCGCCGCCTTCATGCTGAAGTGGTATCTCAGCCTCGCAACGCTCGGCGAACGCCGTGATATGAGTCGCAGAGCTCCTCGGAGGTAGTTGACCCCGCACGAGCCTTCGTCCTACAGTGACGGAGGCTCCTTTTTGAAAGGAAAGAGCATGCGACGACTGACGCTGGAAACGTTCATGCGAGAGGCGAATCATGCCACGGAACTGTTCGATGCGTGGGCGGGCAGGCTCAATCCGTTCGCGACCGCAGATCACCTGTGTTATCGCTGCCAAGATGACGGCGAATTCGAACGCGTACGGTCGTTCTTCGAGAGGCCGGACGGGTTCCTCTACCAGTCCTGGATCTCAGGTCGTCGCATCGCCGTGATCAAGTTCGATCCCGCGCTGCCGACGTTCCTCGGCCCGATCTCGTTCCTTGAGCTGTCCGATCAGAAGAAGGACGGCAGTCAGAAGCGCGGGTTCGACCACATCGAGATCTATCCCACGTGCGGTTCGGTCGAAGAGCTCGTTGCCTCGTTCGCGCGCAAGCAGGTCGTGTTCGAGAAGCACGAACGTCCGCATCACGTGACGTACGACGCCCTCATCAGCCCGACCTTCAAGGTTCGGATCGAGCCCGAGGCCTTGATCGACAAGATCAAGCGTGACGAGATGCATTGAGCGACATCAAATAAATGGCTTACCTAAGCCATTTTTTCGTACTTTGGCCGGGGTTGCTGAAGTGAGAAACGCGTGGTAAAGTTCGGAGGAAATACTGCATATGAAACGCATTTTTGTTTTAGAAACCCTGAACCGGATCGGAGAGGAAGTCTTGCTGAAAGGCTGGGTGCACGTGCGCCGCAACATGGGCAAGATGATTTTCATCGAATTGCGCGACCGCACCGGAATCATCCAAGTCGTTTTCCACCCGGGCAACCCCGAGGCGCTCGCGGCTGCGGCCGACTTGCGTTCAGAATACGTCGTCGCCATTCGCGGCAAGGTGAATGCGCGTCCCGAGAAACAAGTGCAGGCCAACCAGCCGCTCGGCACGGTCGAGTTCGAAGCGCTCGAGCTTACGGTGTTGAACGCCGCCAAAACGCCGCCGTTTGAACTCAACGCCGACACCAGCGCGGTCGACGAAGAGCTTCGTTTGAAATACCGCTACCTCGACCTCCGCTCCGAGCGCATGCGCAAGAATACGGAGTTGCGTTTCAAGGTCACGAAATTCTTCCGCGACTTCCTGGAACAGAAAGGTTTCTTCGAAATCGAGACGCCGATTCTCACCAAGGGCACGCCGGAAGGCTCGCGCGAGTATCTTGTGCCCTCGCGCTTGCACGCCGGCAAGTTCTACGTGCTGCCGCAATCGCCTCAGCAGTTCAAGCAGCTTCTCATGGTCGCCGGCATGGAGCGCTACTTCCAGGTGGCGCGCTGCTTCCGCGACGAAGACCAGCGCGGCGACCGCCAGCCGGAATTCACCCAGCTCGATATGGAGATGTCCTTCGTCGACGAAGAGGACGTCATTTCGCTGGTGGAAGAAATGCTGATCAAGCTCGTCGAAACGGTTTCCCCCGAAAAGAAAATTCTGCAAAAGCCGTTCCCGCGCCTGTCCTACGCCGAAGCGATGGAGAAGTACGGCAACGACAAGCCCGACGTGCGCGTCAACAAGGACGATCCGAACGAGCTGGCATTCTGCTGGATCGTGGACTTCCCGCTGTTCGAAAAGTCGGAATCCGAAGGCCGTCTGGTTTCGGCGCACCATCCGTTCACCGCGCCGCGCGACGATCAGAAGGAGCTGCTCGCGACCGCGCCCGAGAAGGTGATCGCCAAGGCTTACGACATCGTCCTGAACGGTTACGAAATCGGCGGCGGCTCCATTCGTATTCACGACCGGGAAACGCAGAACAAGATTTTCCAGATCCTCGGCTTGGCTGACGATGAAATTGTCGAGCGCTTCGGCCACATGCTTGAAGCCTTTGAATACGGCGCGCCTCCGCACGGCGGCATCGCTCCGGGCATCGACCGCGTCGCCATGATCCTTGCCGGCGAGCCGAATATTCGTGAAGTCATCACGTTCCCGAAGACAGGTGACGCCCGCGATCCCATGATGGGCGCGCCCTCGCCGCTCCCGGAAGTCCAGCTTCAGGAAGCGCATATTCTCGCCCTCGCCCCGAAAGAGAAAAAGGGCTAATATTGAAGGGAGTTTTCAACAGGTAACCCCTTGCTATGGCTGTAGCCAAACCCCTCCTCAAATATCTCGACAAGGCCGAGATCAAGTACGAGATCGTGCCGCACAAGAAGGTCTATACCGCCTACGACCTGGCGCAGACCCTCGGCGAGAAGCTCGACGGTATCGCCAAGACGCTGCTCGTGAAGGTCGAGCTGCCGAAAGTCGACAAGAAGGGGAAGCACTTTATTTTGGTGATTCCGGCTTCGTATCGCGCGAACTTCCAGAAGATCAAAAAGCAGCTCAAGGCCAAAAAAGTGGAGATGGCGGTCGAGAAGACCTTGAAAAAGATGAAGCTGAACCCCGGCGCCATTACGCCGTTCGGCGGTTATCATAAGCTTGAGATTCTCCTTGATAAGGCGCTGCTCAAGACGAAGCAGGCTTTGGTTTCGGCCGGCGCCCACACGGAGGCGCTCCGCGTCCGCATGAACGATCTTCATGTCAAGGAAGGGGCGACGCTCGGCCAGTTTGGGGACAAAGCCAAGCTGAAGCTGCAGAAAGCGGTGAAAAAGGCGAAGAAGGTCGCCAAGAAGACCGTGAAGAAAGCCAAAAAAGCCCTGAAGAAAAAGAAGCGATAACACGTGTACGAGATCAAGATCGAGAAATTCGAAGGGCCTCTCGACCTCCTGCTCAAGCTGATCGAGCGGGAGGAGCTTGATATTACCGAAGTTTCGCTTGCGAAAGTCGCCGACCAGTACATCGAACAACTGCAAAAGCTCCCCGAGATTTCGGCGGAAGAGCTGGCTGACTTCCTGGTGACCGCCGCCAAGCTTCTGTACATCAAATCGAAAATGCTGCTGCCGCTCCTGCATTGGGGCGAGGACGAGGAAGAAGGCGATCTTGAACGGCGGCTCCGCATGTATAAGGAGTACGTCGAGGCGGCCAAGAAGGTCCAAGCGATGCTCGGCAAGAAGCGGCACATCTATGTCCGCGAGAAGCCGCCGGTTTCCGCGCTCGGCTTCGCTCCGCCAAAGGACTTCACGGGAGAGAAGATGGCCGAACTCTTCCGCGAGGTGCTCCGCAGGCTCGTGCCGGTCGTCAAGGCGCCCGAAGGCGTGATCGAAAAGACCGTTTCGATCCACGAAAAGATCCGGCACATCCAAGACCTGATCACCAAGCACGCCAAGGTCAGCTTCCATCACCTGCTCAAGCACGCCGAGACGCGCAGCGAGATCATCGTTTCCTTCCTGGCGCTGCTCGAACTGGTCAAACAGCGGCACGTTAGCGTCAAGCAAGAAAACAGCTTCAGCGAGATTCACCTTGAGAAAGTATGAGCGTCAAATCCGAAATCGAAAGCCTGTTGTTCGTCTCGAGCCGCCCGCTGACCATCAAGCGCTTGGCGGAAGCGACGGGTCGCGACAAGAAAGAAGTGCAATCGGCTCTGGACGAGCTTCTCGCCGACTACGACGCGCGCGGCGAGTCGGGTTTTGTCGTGCTGCGGAACGGCGACGAAGTCCAGCTCGCGACGAGCCCCGACCATGCTGAGATGGTCAAAAATTTTTTGAAAGACGAAACCTTCGGAGAGCTCACGCGCCCCGCGCTCGAAACGCTCACCATCGTCGGCTATCGCGGCCCGCTCACCAAGGCCGAGCTCGAGCAGATTCGCGGCGTGAACTGCAGCTTGATTCTTCGCAACCTGATGATCCGCGGCTTGGTCGAGACCGAGGGCGGCAAGGCCGACGATCCGTCCGCGCCGGCCACATACCGCGTTACCTTCGACTTCTTGAGATATCTCGGCATCCGGCAGACGAACGATCTGCCCGATTTCGAAGCGCTGAGTTCCGACGAGAATCTCCAAAAGCTGCTTGAGGCTTCCGCCGCCGGCAAGCCGGCCGCTCCCGAAACGCCTGCGACCGAATAGCTATGGTTGAGTTTCTGCTGCACTTGCTGCTCAAGACGGTTTTCGCTGGCGTCACGTCCAGGCCCGATTTGCTGCGCCCGCCGGCGATCATTCTTCCGGCGGAGGCGTCCGCCGCTCCGGAAGGGGAACTGTTTGTCGCGCCCGAGCCGCCGCGAAAAATCGATTCCGCCAGTCTCGGCGTGAAACTGACGGCGCCAACTGCGGCACTGATCGATATGAGGAGCGGCGAGGTGCTGTTCTCGCAGGGCGACGATCGCGTCGTGCCGATCGCCTCGATCACCAAGCTGATGACGGCGATCGTTTTGCTCGAGCTCAAGCCGGATTGGAACAAGCGCATCGCGATCGAGCCCGGCGACAATGCGCTGGAAGGGATTCCGTATCTCAAAACCGGCGATACGCTTTCGGCCGAAGACTTGTTCGACGTCATGCTGGTCGGTTCGGCCAACAATGCCGCCATGGCGCTGTCGCGTTCTTCGGGTATCAGTCGCGAGGAGTTTGTCGCGCGCATGAACGCGAAAGCCAGGGTGCTCGGACTCGTCCATACGAACTTCGCGGATCCGACGGGTTACAAGCCCGAGAATCGCTCTTCGGCGCTCGACGTCGCCCGGCTCGCCGCGACGGCGCTCGGTCACCAGGAGATTCGGGAGGCGCTGACGGAAAAAGAGGTCGTCGTGAAAACCGCGCTTGGGCACGAACGCCGCGTGCCGGCGACGGACGAACTCCTTCACAGCTTTTTGAACCAAGGCGAGTTCCAAATCGTCGGCGGAAAGACCGGCTACACGGAAGAGGCTGGATACACGCTCGTGCTGCGCGCCAAGAAGGGTGAGGCGGACGTGATCAGCATCGTGCTCGGAAGCCGCACGTCCGACGACCGTTTCCAGGACGCCAAATCGCTCTTGTTCTGGGGTTTCAAAACATTCGAGTGGTGACGTGGTAGAATAGGAGGGTATGCGCATTGCCATCGACTGCCGACCAGTCGTCAGTCCGGAAAAAGGAGAGATGACCGGCATCGGTCACTACGTCCGCTTCCTGGTGAAGCATCTTTTGCGCATCGATGAAGAGAACGAATACATCCTGTTTTTTGACGAGCGCGCGACGAGGGGAACGATCGGCGAATTGATCGGCGGCCATCGCAACGTGACGGCGAAGAAGCTGCCGCTCTCCCGCTTCAAGCGCTTTTTGCCGTACGCCTATTCCCACCGCTTCGTCGCTTCCGCCATCGCCAAGTGCGGCGCCGACGTGTATCACGGCACGACAGGCAGTCTGCCGATGGGGTACCGCAAGACGAGCGTCGTGACGGTGCACGACCTCGCCATTTACATGCATCCCGAGTGGTTCCCGAGCGGCCAGTTTTTTTCGCGCCGCTTCGTCGTGCCCGCCAGCGTCCACCGTGCCGCCAAGATCATCGCCATTTCGCATTCCACCAAGCGCGACTTGCAGGATATTTTCGCTGTGCCGTCAGAAAAGATCGCGGTCGTGCATGAAGGTGTTGAACCGCCCCCGCCTGACTCATGGGAACACGATCCGGCGTTCAAGAAGCCCTATCTGTTGTTTCTCGGCACGATCGAGCCTCGCAAGAACGTGATCGGTCTGGTGCAGGCGTACACCTCGCTTGTCGAGCGGCACCCGAAAGTTATCGGCGAGACGGAGCTCGTCATCGCCGGCGCGCGAGGTTGGAAATCGGACAAGACCTTCGATGCGATCCGCGACGCGAACCGTGCCTTCGGCTCGGAGCGCATTCGCGTGCTCGGGTACGTGCCGGACGCAAAGAAGCATGCGCTGATCGCCAAGGCCAAGGTGTTCGTTTTTCCGAGCCGGTACGAAGGCTTCGGCCTTCCGGTCCTTGAGGCGATGAATGTCGGCGTCCCGGTCATCACGTCGGCGCTCTCGTCGCTCCCGGAAATCGGCGGTCGCGGCGCGGCGCTTCTGATCGATCCGAATAGCCAGTCGGAACTGACGCGTGCTTTGAAACATCTGCTTGAAGATGAGACGCAGCGCATCGAGCTTGGCCGCCGCGGGCTCGAACGCTCGACGGAATTCCGTTGGGACAAGACGGCGGGGGAGACGCTCGAGGTGTATGAGGCCGCCGCGCGCGCGGCTTGACATACGCTGCCTGCTGGGATAGGGTGCCTTTATCCCGACGCGGGATAGAGCAGTTGGCAGCTCGCGAGGCCCATAACCTCGAGGTCGCGGGTTCGAGTCCCGCTCCCGCAACCAAAAAGTCCCCACGGCAACGTGGGGATTTTTTGTTGTATAAAAAATCGCTGCCTGCGTCAGACAGCGATGAGCGGTGCGAGCTCTTTCTTCAGCTTGCGGAGCGCCTGCGTTTGGAGCTGGCGGATCCGCTCCCGGCTCAGGTTGTACTTCTCGCCGAGTTCGCGGAGCGTGATCTCGCTGTCGCTGTTCGCGAGATCGAAGCGCTGGGACAGGATCTCCTGCTCGATCGGCCTCAAGTTCTGGAATGCCTTTTGCAAGTGCCCGTCCTCGAGACCGGACCAGGGCTTCAGCTCCTCCGGTCCTTCGGCCGGCACGAGATCGCCAAGTTCCGTATCGTCGGAATCGGAGCGTATGATCGTATGCAGCGAGACGGGTAGCTGCGTCTGCACGCTCATCTTGTGGAGCCTTTCGATCATCTGCACGCGCTGTCTGGCAGTGGCCTCCAGCGTGGCCGGCGGCTTGTACCTGCTTTCGGAGCGCTTGTTCGCGAGGTACTGGTCGGCGACCTCCTCGATGGTCGGCGTACGGCCGAGTTTCGCGGTCGCCTTGGCGCGCACCTTGCCGATCTTCTGGATGAGCTCGATCATGTGGACCGGCACGCGGATCTCGCGACCCTTGTCGGCGATGAAGCGGCTAATCGCATGGCGGATCCACCAGGTGACGTAGGTCGAGAGGCGGTTGCCGCGGCGGTAGTCGTACCGCATCACGCCTTTGATCAGGCCGATGTTGCCTTCCTGGATCAGCTCGCCGAGCGGCGTGCTGGTACCGGGACGGTAGTACTTGCGGGCCACCGAGACGACCAAGAGCAGGTTTGCCTTGATCATCCGTTCAACCACGGCACCGCCGCCCTTTGGATCGTACGTCTTCAACAAGTCCAGTCCTTCGAGGTCGAAGAAACGATCCAGGAGTTGCTGCTGCAGCGCCTTGCCGCGGAGTCGCTCCGGATTCAGCCTGCGCATGCGGCGCGACGCTTCAACCCGAAGGGCCTCCAGCTTCGCCTTGGGCAGGCGGGGCTTCGTTGCACCGCTGAGGAGTGCGTGATCTTGCTTGAGAAGACCGATCAGCCTCTTCGTCGTCGCGTGCACGGAGTCTTGGAGCTTCTTGTTCAGCTCGAGCTCCTCGTCCGGCGTCAGCTGCCGTTCTCCGCGCGCGATGTCGCTGAAGTAGCTGTTCAAGTCTCCCTTGTAGCGCGATGCGCGGCCTTCCGACTTCTTGCGCTTCTTGGGGAGCAGGAGCCTGTCCGGCCGAGTGGCCTTCTTTGCCTTGGCGGGGACGTTCTTCGACCGCTTGGCGCGGGCGACGCGTCCCGGAAGAGGGCGGGTCTTGAGCGTAATGCGGGTCATGGAACGTCTCCGATCGTTGAGAGTGTGGGAAGGAACGATAGGTCTTCGTATCAGAATACGCGGGTATCGTCAAGCTTGCCAGGCCGAACGCTTTTTGCTAGCATACGGGCGGTAAGAGCCGTCCCGGCGGGGTAGCTCAGTTGGTTAGAGCGTGGGACTCATAAGCCCAAGGTCGAGGGTTCAACTCCCTCTCCCGCTACCAAGAACAGCGCTTCATGTGATGGAGCGCTTTTCTTTATTGTCTTGGGCTTGAGCGCAAGGTTTGGTCCTCGTGATTGCTCCGCTTCGCTACGCCCCGCTGAAGCCCAAGGTCGAGGGTTCAACTCCCTCTCCCGCTACCAAGAACAGCGCTTCATGTGATGGAGCGCTTTTCTTTATTCTTGAAAGAAAAAACCTCGACATGTGTCGAGGCTTCAGAAGCAAGGGTTCTCAACGATGAGATTGAGATTCTCGAGCATGGTCGCCGGGTCGGTCGAGAGCGGCATGGCCGTTGGCGGCATATCCGTGCTCGACGTGCACAAGTCCCAGTCCGCGAACTGCGGTGCGTGGGTGATGACGGCCAGAACCGTGTTCGACGGGACGGCGGCGCAGACCGTTGTTTCGTCGTAACCGCTCACGATGTTGAAGTAGTCCGTCGCCGGTTCGTCGTGGATCGCGATTACGATGCGAATCGAGTCGGGGGCGAAACCGAGCGATGTGTCGAGCGACCCGTCCAGCACGAGCTGCGTCGCATAGTGCATCGGCTCGGTCGCATCGCCGTTGGCCCAGACGCCGCTCATGACGGCGTTGAACACGATGTAACTGGTCAGACCCTGCGTCACCGTGACGTGGTCGGGATCGCCGATCGTCGTCGGATTGACGAGCGCGAATCGGATGTTCGGATTCGTTCCGATATCCAACGCCCAGCTGCGAACGGCGGAGACCACGGCGGCGATCGTTCCGCTCATCGAGCCGGAACGGTCGATAATGAAAACGATGTCCGCCTTGAGGGGCGGCAACGGTTCGCATTCGCCGGTTTCCTCGTTCCAGTGGTTGTCCGCGCAGTTGTTGCAATCGTTGTCGATACCGTCGCAGCTCAAGATGCCGTTTTCGGCGACGGGCGCTTGCTCGTTGGTACACGTCGGCGAATAACCGCTGGCACCGAGGCAGACGTGGCCGCCGGCGTGACAGATGCCCTGATTTTCCGAGCCCGGAGGCCCGGTGTAACAAGGCATCGAGAGGCGCGTGAACGTTCCCGGCAACGGACCCGTGCCATCAAGGTGGCCGTCGCAGTCGTTGTCGAGTCCGTCACACACTTCCGGTCCGATACAGTCGACGAACGTGCAGAGTCCTCCGACGCAAAGCTTGCGCGGGTCTTCGCACGGCACGCTGTCGACAGGGTCGCAGGTCTCGCCAGAATCGAAAGCGGGGAGGATGCACTGGCCGGTCTCTCCGACGCAGATCGTCTCTCCGTCGCAGGCGTCGGCGATGCGCGTACGGTTCGGGTCTGCGCACGCGCAGAGGCCGCCGACGCAGGCGTTCGCTTCGGGCGCGTCGCACCGCTGGTTGCAGTCCCCGCAGTGTGCGGCGTTACTCGCCACGTCGACGCAGATCGGCTCACCCTCTTCATCCCAGGCGCAGCGTTTCAAGCCCTCAGGACACGCGTCGTCGTCCCTATCCGAAACCACCTTGGGACCGCAGGCCGTGTACGTAAGGCTAAGGAGACCGATAAGTAGCGTAAGAGCGATCTTGCGCATGTGGTGCTCCTCCGACGGCCTCGATAGTCGCCCTGAAATAAGGGAGATGAAAGGCCTGGACCCATATAATGGGAAATCCCCAGCGTTGTCAAAAGCGGCATGGGGTGGTACTCTGGGCGGGTATGTTTGTAACCACCCACGCCGCGATCGGCGCGTTGGTCGGAGCCGCGGTGCCTAATCCGTACCTCGCCTTCAGCCTCGGTTTCCTTTCGCACTTCCTCGTCGACCGCATCCCGCACGGCGACGAGCACATGCTCGACGGCTACAAGTCGGGCGACAAGGTGCGCCGCGCGATCGCCTACGTGACGATCGACGCCATCGTGGCGATGTACGTCACGCTCCTCATTCTTTCGAACGCGCCAGCGCATCTGCACGGCGCCATGAAATGGGGTTTGATCGGCAGCATCCTGCCCGACCTCGTGGTCGGCGTCTACGAGCTCACGAAGATCCAGCCGTTCTTCCGCCGCTTCACCGCCTACCACCACAAAAATCATCACGAATGGATCGGCAAGTTCCGCAAGGGCAAGGATATCCCGTTCAAATGGGGTGTCGCGTACCAAGTGGTCGCCGCGCTCGTGCTCGTGAAGATCGCCGTCATTGGTTAAAAGAAAAGTCCCTCGCCGTACGCGGCGGGGGATTTTGATTCAGTCGAGCATGGCCTTGAACGGAAGGCGTCCGTTCAGCAGGATGAGGTCGCGATCGCGCTGAGCGGCGTAGATGTGCCAGGTCATCAGCATGCGATGCGCCTCTTCCTCAGAAGCGATGAACAGCGTGCCGAGCGGGCAGTCGCCCTCTTCGGGTTCGGCCTGGAGATCGGCCAACCACTCGATCTTGAGCAGCGCGTCGCCGCCGTGGAAGGCTTCCAGCCGCACGACGGTCGACCCTTGCACGAAGCAGCGATCGCCGTACTCGAGCCCGTCCTCGCTGGCGGGTGCGGGTGGCGCGGCCACGATCACGGTGTCCGCTTCCCAGGTGCGGTAGGTCACGCGGTCATGATCGGTCCATCGGCTCGGCGTACGGATCATGCCGAGCTCGCCGAGATCCGATGGGGTCAGGCCATAGTCGCGATGCGCGATCGCGATCGTCATGGCTCCCAGCACGACCATGGATATCATGCCGGCAAACGCGATCAACCAGCGGGGCGCGGACGGCTGAGTCGGTCGCGGACGGGGAGGCTCGACAGCCTTCGACAGAGACGGTTTTTCCGATGCGGTCACGACGGGCTCCTTCGTTGTGGTGGGAACTGGCCTGTATTCCACACGAAAAACCTCTGCATGTCAAGAAAACCCCCGACCAGTGAGGCCGGAGGTTTTCTTGGTGCCACGGGAGGGACTTGAACCCTCATGACCTTGCGATCGGGGGATTTTGAGTCCCCTGCGTCTGCCATTTCGCCACCGTGGCGGGCTTTTTCGGGCGAACGCAGGCATATGGTATGCCGGGGAAAACCCCTTGTCAATCGAGCCTTGCCGTGCTCGGCATGCTCCTATAGACTGGAAACGTATGGCCCTCATTCTTTCAGTCGTCAATCAGAAAGGGGGAGTCGGTAAGACCACCACGGCGGTGAACCTCGGCGCGTATCTCGCGCGACAGGGGAAGTTCGTGCTTTTGGTCGATTTGGATCCGCAGTGCAACGCCACGTCCAACCTCGGGCACGATCATCGCGCCCTCGAAAAGGGCGTGTATGAAGCGATCACCGGTGGCGCGGACTTCCGCGACATCATTTTGCCGACGCCGATCGAAGGCTACCGCGTCGCACCGGCTACGCCGAACTTGGCGGGTGCGGGCGTCGAGCTCGTGACGGCTGACCGCCGCGAGTTCAAGCTTTCCGACGCGCTCATGAGCGTGCGTCACGATTACGATTTCATCATCATCGACTCGCCGCCCTCGCTCGGCCTCCTCACGATCAACGGCCTGATCGCGGCCGACCAGGTGCTGATCCCGGTTCAGGCGGAATATTTCGCGCTCGAGGGTCTGGGCGCGCTCATGCAGACGATCGATCTCGTGAAGCAGCATGTGAAGCCCGAGCTCGACGTGCTCGGCGCCGTCATCACGATGTTCGACAGCCGCAACAAACTCTCGAACGAAGTCATGGCCGAGTTGTACAAGTTTTTCCCGAACAAGATTTTCCGCTCCGCCGTGCCGCGCAACGTGCGTTTGGCCGAAGCGCCGTCCTACGGAAAAGTCATTGCCGAGTACGATCCGAACTCGAAGGGCGCCAAAGCCTACGAGCGTCTGGCTGAAGAAATCATTGCCGCCGTCGAAGGCGTCGAAGCACCTGCACTATGAAGGGAGGATTAGGGAGGGGTCTTTCTTCGTTGATTCCGAACCGCACGGCGGAAGCCGTGAAGCCTGCGGCCGCCACGGCGCCTGCAGCCGCGCCAGCGCCAGCGCCGACGCCCGTCGCCTCGCCGGCGGCGTTGCCGAAGAATGCCGTCGAAACCGTGCCGACCGGCGACCGGATCTTGCACGTTTCCGTTTCGGACATCGTGCCGAACCCGTTTCAGCCGCGTCGCGAGTTCCATCCTGAAGAACTGGAAGAACTGATCGCTTCGGTCAAAGAGTTCGGCATCATGCAGCCGCTTGTCGTTACCGAAAAGGCGAACGGCATGTTCGAGCTGATTGCCGGCGAACGGCGCCTGCGCTCGGCGCGCGAGGCCGGCCTCAAGAAAGTCCCGGTGCTCGTGCGAACCGCCACCGAACAGGAAAAGCTCGAACTCGCGCTGATCGAAAATATCCAGCGTGCCGACCTCTCGCCCATTGAAGAGGCGCACGCCTACGCCAAGCTGATGGAGGAATTCCGCCTGACCCAGGAAGCGGTCGCCCAGCGCGTCGGCAAGAGCCGTTCCGTCGTGGCGAACACCCTGCGCCTCTTGAACCTTCCGGCCGAGATGCAAATGGCGCTGGCCGACGGACGGATCTCGATGAGCATGGCGCGCGTCCTTTGCGGCATGGATGAAGTCAAAGAACGCAAGGCGATGTTCGACCGCATGCTCGAAGGCGCTTTCAACGTGCGCGAGGCGGAAGCGCAAGCGCGCGAACGCAAGAGCGGATCGCCCGCGCCCAAGAGCTCGCTGCGCGACGCGAACCTCCTGGCAGTCGAAGAGGAATTGCGCCGCGTGCTCGGCACCAAAGTCGCAGTCCAGAAAAAAGGCCCGAACGGCCGCATCACCATCGAATTCTACTCCGACGAGGAGTTCAAGGAACTTATCAACCGCTTGCGTTCGTAAGAAAAAACGCCTGCTCAGTGCAGGCGTTTTTTCTTGGCGTAGGTCTTGACCCGGTCCTTGGCGTGGTTCGTTTTGACGAACTTCAGCCAGTCGGGGTTGGGGCCTTTGCGATTCTTGTCGACGACGATCTCGCACATGTCGCCGGAGTAGAGCCTGGCGTCGAGCGAAGCGATTTCGTTGTTGATGCGCGCCGCCGTACACCGGTCGCCGATGTCGGAGTGGATCGCGTAGGCGAAGTCGACGGGCGTCGCGTCCTCCGGAAGGTCGATGACGTCGCCTTTCGGCGTGAACACGAAGATGCGCTTTTGAAACACGTCGATCTTCAGGTTTTCGAACGACTCCATCAGCTTGTCGGAATCGCCCAGCTTTTCCTGCTGAAGCCTGATCAGATCCTTGACCCAAGCGATTTGCACGTTGGCGGTTTCCGACGACTCTTTGCCGGCTTCGGCATACTGCCAATGCGCCGCGATACCGTACTCCGACTCCTGGTGCATCTGCTCGGTGCGGATCTGGACCTCCACGATGTCGCCGCCGTCGCAGAAGACCGTGGTGTGCAGCGATTGGTAGCCGTTCGGTTTGGGTTGGGCGATGTAGTCCTTGATGCGCCCTTTGAGCGGTTTCCACATGTGGTGGATGATGCCGAGCGTCGCGTAGCAGTCGGCGACGGTGGGAACGATCACGCGCAGGGCGACGAGGTCGTAGATCTTGTCGATGTTGCGGTCGTACTTCAAGAGTTTCTTGAAGAGGCTGTAGAGATGCTTCGTGCGCCCGTGGATATCGAGCACTTCGACATGGTTTTTCTTCAGCTCGTCGACGATCTTTTGTCCGACCTTCTTGAGATAGCGCTCTTTCGCGCGATAGCGCTCTTTGACCAGCCCCGAGACCCAGGCGAACTCTTTCGGGTTCACGTATTTGAAAGAGTAATCTTCCAACATGCCTTGGATGAAGCCGACGCCGAGACGGTTGGCGATCGGCGCGTAGATCTCGAGCGTTTCGAGCGCAATGCGCAGGCGCTTTCTCGGCGGCAGGGCGTCGAGCGTCGAGAGGTTGTGCAGGCGATCCGCGAACTTGATCAAGATCACGCGGATGTCCGAGGCCATGGCCACGAACATCTTGCGGAGGTTCTCGACGTAGCGCTCCATGCCGCGATACTTGATCTTGCCGAGCTTGGTGATGCCGCCGACCATCGAGGCGACGTCTTCGCCGAAATTCTTTTCGATATCTTCCAGCGTGACGTTCGTGTCTTCCGGCACGTCATGCAAGAGTCCGGCCACGATCATGTTTTCCGGCAAGCGCATCTTGGCCAGCGTGATCGCTGCTTCGACCGAGTGGTTGATGTACGGCTCGCCGGAAGCCCGCTTCTGGCCTTCGTGCGCCTTGGCCGCGAAATCGTACGCTAATTCGACCGTCTCCAGGTCGGATTTCGGCGAATATTCCCTGACGGCTTCAAGCAGGCGCGGGAGCCCCATAGATTCTCAGCCTAAACCAAACCGCCCTCCGGGGGAAGGGCGGTCGGCTCGCGAACGGCGTCTTTCCGCGAGCTGCGGAACCCGGCTTCCTCCCGACGTACGTCGGGAGGAACCGGCTCGCATGCCTGCTCGCCTGCCTCAGACAGTCCTCGCTCGCTCCAAGACGCCGTTCGCTCGCCTTGGGTGGAATGGAAACTCGGCAGTCGTCACTCTTCTTTTTGCGGCGCTTCCTTGATAAAGCCGCACTCTTTGTCGGAACAGGCGATCTTGTGGTCTTTGGCGAAGACAAGGAGATTGCCGCAGGTCGGGCAGTTTTCGCCGGTCGGTTTCGACCACATGGCGTGGTCGCATTCCGGATAGCGCGAGCAGGCGTAGAAGTTGCGTCCTTTGCGGGAGCGCTTCTCAATGATGTCGCCTTCCTTGCACTTCGGGCATTTCGCGCCCGTCTTTTTCTGGATCTGCTTGGTGAATTTGCAGTCGGGATACTTCGAGCACGAGAGGAAGGTGCCGAAGCGTCCGCGCTTCACCATCATCGGCGCGCCGCAGGTTTCGCAGACTTGTCCGGCGGCTTGGTCCTGCGCGGCGTCTTGCGCGGCCTTGTCTTTCTCGTCGTACGGCTTGGTCGTTTTGCATTCCGGATAGCCGGAGCAGGCGTAGAACTTTCCGAAGCGGCCGAACTTGATGATCATCGGCTTGCCGCACTTCTCGCACGTTTCGTCAGTGGCGGTTTCGGTGATCGCTTTCTTGGAAAGTTCCTTGTCCTTCACTTCCAAGTTCTCGTGGAACGGCTTGTAGAAATCGCGGATGACCGGAACCCACTCCTTGGTGCCCTCGGCGACGTCGTCGAGGGAGTTTTCCATGTTGGCGGTGAAGTCGAGGTCGACGATCTTCGCGAAGTGCTCGATCAAGAGATCGTTGACCAGGAAGGCGAGATCGGTCGGCTTCAGGCGGCGTTCGTCTTTTTCGACGTAGCCGCGTTCGATGACGGTCGAGATCGTCGGCGCGTAGGTCGACGGGCGGCCGATGCCGTGTTCTTCAAGCGCTTTGACGATGGTGGCTTCGGAGTAGCGCGCCGGCGGCTCGGTGAAGTGCTGCTTCGGTTCGACGCTCTTCGCTTCGAGCGCGTCCTTTTCCTCGAGCGGAGGGAGAAGATTCTCCTTCATTTCCGTCTGGTAGACGCTCATGAAGCCGGGCGCGACGACGATAGAGCCGGTCGCGCGGAAACGGTACGGCGTTCCGGTCGAGATCGTCGCAGCCGTCGTTTCGATTTCCGCATCTTTCATCTGAGAGGCGATGGCGCGGCGCCAGATCAGCTCGTAGAGCTTGAGCTGGCGGTCGTCGAGATGCGCGGCGAGCGATTCGGGCGTGCGCGAAGCTTCCGTCGGGCGGATGGCTTCGTGCGCTTCCTGCGCGCCTTTGGATTTCGTCTTGTAGACGCGCGGCTCTTCCGCCACGGCGTTCGGAAAGTTGGCTTTGATGTAGTCGGCGGCTTCGTCGCGGAATTTCTGCGCGAGGTTCACCGAGTCGGTACGCATGTAGGTGATGAGACCGACCGAGCCTTCGTCGCCGAGCTCGACACCTTCGTAGAGCTGCTGCGCGATCATCATCGTCTGCTTGGCGGAGTAGCCGAGCTTGTTGTTGGCGTCCTGCTGCAAGGTCGAGGTCGTAAACGGCGCGGAGGGGGAGCGGTGCGTCGTTTTCTTTTCAACCGCCTCGACGGCATACGAAGCCTTGTCCAAGGCCTTCAAAATTTCCTTGGCTTCTTTCTCGGACGTGATCGCCATCTTGTCGAGCGACTTCTCGTCCTTGCTGTGGAGCTTGGCGCCAAAAATTTCCGGAGCGCCGTGCTTGGCGAATTCGGCTTCGATCGACCAGTATTCCTCGGCCTTGAAGGCCTGAATCTCGCGCTCGCGCTCGACGATCAGGCGGACGGCCACCGATTGGACGCGTCCGGCCGAAAGACCGCGGGCGACTTTGCGCCAGAGAAAGGGGGAGAGTTCGTAGCCGACCAGGCGGTCGAGGACGCGGCGCGCCTGCTGGGCGTCGACCATGCGCAAATCGAGATCGCGCGGGTTTTCGAGAGCGTGCTCGATCGCGCCTTTGGTGATTTCGTGGAAGGTGATGCGCTTGACCTTGTCCGGCTTCACTTTCAAAAGCTCGCGCAGGTGCCAGGAAATGGCCTCGCCTTCGCGGTCTTCATCAGTCGCGAAGTAGATTTCGTCGGCGTGCTTGGCGGCGGCGCGGAGCTCGGCCACGACCTTCGTGGCCTTTTTCGGAATGACGTATTTGGGCGTGAAATCGTGCTCGATGTCGATGCCCATCGTCGAGGTCGGGAGGTCGCGGACGTGTCCGAAGGAGGACAGGACCTTATAGCCCTTCCCCAAGAATTTGGAGATCGTTTTCGCCTTGGTCGGCGACTCGACGATAATGAGTTTCATATCGGGGCGGAAGGTACCAATCAAGCGATCGTGTTGTCAAGTATATAAGGTATATCGTCCGCCGCCAACCGTGCGCACGGCGCCGCGGAGTTCGAGCCCGGTGAGAAGCGCGGAAACGGCGGGAATCGGCCTCTGCAGCGTTCTTGCGATGGCGTCCGCCGTGTCTGTTCCGGCGGCTAAAAGTTCGAGGATCGGACGCTCCTCGGGTGACGCGTCGTTCAGGGTTGGCAAAGCCGCTTGCCGTGGCGCGAGACCGAGCGCGGCGGCGATGTCTTCAGGGCCGGTAATCGGCGTCGCTCCGTTTTGAATCAAGCTGTTCGGACCTTCGGAATTCGGCTGCGTGATCGCGCCCGGCACGGCCCAGACGTCGCGCCCCATTTCGAGCGCCAGCCGCGCCGTGATCATGGCTCCGGATTTCTTCGGCGCTTCGATGACCAGCACGGCTCGCGCAAGCGCCGCGATGAGGCGGTTGCGCGCGGGGAAGTGATACGGCATCGAGGGCGTTCCAGGCGCGTACTCGCTTACGACCGCGCCCCCGCCCGCAAGAATGCGCCGCGCGAGCCCTAGGTGCGCGCGCGGATAGACGGAGGCGTCATCCACGCCGCTGCCGATCACGGCGGTCGTCGTTCCGTTCGCCGCGAGCGCTGCTTCGTGCGCGACGCCGTCGATACCCAGCGCGAGACCGCTCACGACCGGCAATCCGAGCCGGACGATTTCCGGAGCAAGCCATTCAACGCAGGCGCGTCCATAGGCGCTCATCCGCCGCGTGCCGACGATGGCGACGCCAAGCGCGGGAGCGAAACGCCCCCGGACGAACAAGCGCTTGGGCGGCGGCGAGGCCTGTCCGAAGTCGGGCGGCCAGCCGGCATCACCCGGGCGGAGACAGGAAATTTCCATAGCCCCAAGGGTCTAGCAAGAACGCGCATTTTCTGGCAAGATCTTCCTGCATGACGTTCACCAAAAGCTGGCTCGGCTACGCGCTTTCGCCGGATCTGATCGAGGGACACCCGGCGGTCAAGACGCTCAGGAGCCAAGGCATCGAAAAACGAGGCGAGCGCGAATACCACCTGCAGGTGGCGTCTTTCGAATCGGTCGAACTCGAAGCGCTGAACGAGCTTGTCGCTCGCACCGAAACGGAAACGGGCGTCTCTTTGGCGGAAGCGGTCTTGGCGTTCGACGGCTACGGCATCCTCGAAAGCACGCCGGGTACCTACGCCTACTTCTCGCCGTCTCCTGGTGGCGCGCGCGCCGCAGGCGATCTCAAGGGCCGTGTCGTCGCCGCGCCGTTTTATGACGCTTCAAAAAATTGCCGCGACTTGCATCTCACGATCGGCGGCGTCGATCCGCTCGCGCTTGAGAAGCCGAAGCGCGGACCGCTCAAACAGCCGTTCGAAGCGAAGGGGCGTTTGGCGTTCGTCGGCTTCGACGGCGCGGCTTGGCGGCATTTTTTCTGGAACGCTTCGAAGCACGCGTTTGTCGAAGATGGAGCGATACCTGCGGAAGCGCCCAAAGCCGCAAACGAACCTCCGAAACCCGTCGTTGAAGAAAAGAAACCGGTTGTTGAAGCGCCGTTCTTGAAAGCCGAGGAACCGAAAGCCGTCGTCGAGACGCCAACGGTACGCGCGGAAGCGCCGAAGCCGGTCGCTCAAGAAACGAAACCCGCCGCTCCGGCTCCGGCCGCCGCGTCGAGCATTCCGATTCCCGAAGCCCCGAAGGTTGCCGGCGATTCGGTGAAACCGGCTGCCGAACCCGCGAAGCCAGTCGTTGAAGAAAAGAAACCGGAACCGAAGTCAGTCGCGGCTCCTGCGACTCCCAAAACCGTCTCCGAACCGACGGTCATCAAGACATTGCTCATGCCGGCGAAAGTCATGCCGGACGCCGCCTGCGCGGTCTACTTGCTGCGCACGCACGGCGCGAAACTCTATCCAGGCGTCGCCGAAGCGGAAATTGTTTTTGGCGGCGAAGTGCCTGCCGGAAAAACGCCGGATGCGTTGCTGAAGGAAGGCGTCTATCTCGTCGAGCGCCGCGGCGAATGCGCTTCGGCGGTCTTGTCCGTCCGTTTGGGCGTGGCCGACCGGCCGGAACTCCGCAAGCTCCTCGCGTACGCCAAGCGCGACTTTGAAAAGAAGGGGACGCTCTCAACCGACCCGCTCGATCGCGCCTTCGGTCTCACGGGCGTCGCCATGATGATGAACCGCGTCTACGCCGAGGACACGCGCGCCGTTTTGGAATTTCTCGTCTCGGTTTTCGAGGCGCACGTTTTCGACGAATCCAGGCGCGCGGCCTGACACGAGGCAGCTTGACAAAGCTGCCTTTTTTGCGTATTTTGATCAATCCTGTGCGCATGGTGCGTGACAGGCGTTCTTCTCACATCCCCCCACGAAACCGCCCCACGGAGGCACCATGTCCATTCGCATTCGTCTGACCCGTCTCGGCGCCCGCCGCACTCCCGACGGCATCGAGCCTTCCTGCGGCGTCATGGATATCCAGAAGGGTTCGGAGAGCTACCGCATCGTCACCGACTGCGGACTCATTCCGGTTCGGGCCCAAGAGCCCGGACAGGATCCGAGCTGGCACGTGCCCGACCTGTCGTTCTTCGAAGACGGCAAGCCGATCGACGCCGTGCGTCTCACGCACGTCCACGGCGATCATGCCGGCTTCACGCCGGCGCTCGCCAAGTATCTCGGCCCCAAGGCCAAGGTCTGGATGACGTCACCATCGGAAGCGATGATCCCGAACGTCTTCGAGGACGGCCTCAAGGCGTTCGAGCGCGCTCGAGTCCGTCCGCTCTTCGACGAGAACGACGTCGCCGACGTCCACCTGCGCATCCGTCGGATCTTCAAGCCTGGACCGTTCGAGATCCTTCCCGGGATCACGGACTACGTTCATCCCGAAGGTCACATCGGCGGCGCGTGTTCGTTCACGACGCTCGTGGGCGGCAAGCGGGTGCACTACTCCGGCGACCGCTGTTCGCACGATCAGCCCGGCATTCGCGGCGCGCAGCTGCTCCCTCGGGAGTGGTATCCGCACGTGATCGCCAACTCGGACTGCACGTACGGCGCCGATCCGGATTCCGACCGCCGTAGTTGGCGCGAGGAGATGGATCGCGGCCTCGAGCAGTGCGCGGCAACGCTTCGCGCTGGTGCGCCGGTGCTGTTCTGCAGCTTCGGCATCCACCGCGGTGGCGCCGTCATCCACGAGCTCAGCCGCCATGGCGTACCGAACCTCGCACCGGTCTATCTCGACGGCTCGTGCCGGACCTACACCGAGATCGCGATGAGCGATCGTGGCCGTTGGTCCGAGCTCGACACGCTGTTGCACGTCGACGGCGTGCGTTGGATCGGACGCGAGAAGGGCGAGCGTTACGAAGCGTCCCAGCCTCGGGCCTATGCGGTGGTTTCGACTCCCGGCATGGGCGGCCCCGGCGGCGCGGCGGCGTTCTGGAAGCGGCAGGTTCTGCCGAATCCCGACGCGCTCCTCGTCTTCACCGGGTACCTCGCTCCGGACACGGACGGCGCCCGCATCCTCGAAGCGGATGCGGAACGTCGCCGGACCGGCGTGAATCCCGTGCTGGCGTTCGAGGATCAGGATCCCGATGGGCGGCCGCGCGTCGAAAGGCTCCCGTTCCGCTGCAAGGTGCTCCAGATCCGCATCGGCGCGCACGACTCGCAGGGGAATATCCTCGAGTGGTTCCGCGGCTACCGTCCGGAAACGGCGGTGCTCTGCCACGGGTCGGAGGCGGCGCTCGCCTCGCTCTCCAGCAGTCTGGAAGGGGACATCCCCCAGGTTGTCAGGAGCGATCAGCAGCGCACGATCGAGCTCGAGTTCTGAGCCGTAAAACCGGCTTCAACCAGGCATTCTGAATGCCTGGTTATTTTGTTAGTTAGCCTTGACAAAATCAATATTTTGTGCTAGACTGCATCCATCGTTCGTTCCGTGCGAACCGCTCCTTTTCCGGGCCAAAAGCCCACAAACAGGGCCAAAAGCCCGCACCCTCGGCCAAGGAGGCCAACCGTGAAGAACCATGTCCAGACCCGTCAGCCCCGCATGCTGTCCAACGACGTCCACGCCACCGCCTTCGCGGATGACGCGGCCGCCCGCGAGAAGGTCTACACCCTGGGTCTCCCCAGAGTGATCCTGATCAAGATCAACAGCAAGAACAAGCTCGGGTTGCCCGAGGCCGAGTACGTCGGCGACAACTCCCGCAAGAAGGACGAGCACCTCAAGATCGCCGCGCACTTCGGCATCGATCCCGATGCCTTCCGCGATCGCGAGGGCAAGGTCCACACCGGTGCGCAGACGTGCACGAACGAGTCCCGGGTTCGCCTGGGCCAGCTCCTCGTGGACATGAAGGCCGCTGGCTACAAGTACGTCGGCGGCCGCTGGCGCCAGAAGCAGGCGCAACAGGGCCGCCGCAAGCAGCCGGATCCGGCGCTGGAGTTCACCTTCAGCCTCGTCGGCGAGGAGGTCGAGATGCCGGAGCAGATCCGGACCTTCCTGAACGACGTGTACGTCGACGGCTTCAACCACTGGTCGAACCCGAAGCTGGACGAGAAGGACCAGGTCTACCGCCTGGACACCCTGAACGGCTTCGCCGGCCAGCCGCCCGGCGCCAAGAACGCCAACGCCGGCCGCGCCCTGCGGCTCGACGCGAAGCACTACACGGGCTTCAACATCGGGTAGCAATACCCACAACCTCAACCCTCAGCTCAAAAGCCGCCCTCTACAGGCGGCTTTCGACTTTTCTGGGGAATATTCAGCCTTCCGATTCTTCGGACTCGCCCTTCCGCATCGAGGCGGCAAGATCGAGTTCCTTGCGGAAGGTTTTTTGAATTTCCGTCATCGATCCGAGGCCGAGCAATTCTTTCGTGTCGATTTCTTTCGGATCGATCCATTCGGGAATCGGCGAACCGGTGATCGCTTCGAAGAGATGCATGAGTACTGTCGTGGCGTACGCCGCCTTCGGAAGCTCGAAGGAAATCGCGACGCCTTCCGGCACGACTTTCACGCCGCGCATTTTCGGGAAGACGCGCGTGGCGATTTCGGGGTTGCGCCCGATGTTGATGAAGCGGAAGGGTCGCAAGCGTTCCAAGAACCGGTCCGTGCCGTGCGCCTTGAGCGTCGGGAGGTAGAGCTCGCGCGCCTTCGGATCCAGCGAGAGAAGAAGAGGCAGCGTGGCCGGCATCTTCTGAGGATCTCGGCCCCAGTCGGAAAGGAGGTGGTTGGCGAGGTAGCTGGCGTAGGCGCGCACCCAGAGGTTGGCCTGCTGCTCGACGGCATGGACGGCGCGCACCGGGCCGTCGGCTCCGCCCGCTTCGATGGCGTCGAGCATGGCGAGTTCGTGGCGGAAGCTGTAGGGGAGCGGCGCGTAGATGGCGCGCATCGCTTTCCAATCGCCGTAGGCGTCGGCGATCCGTTCGCGGATCTGCGCGTGGTAGCGGAGCTCGGTCGGGCTCGGCCCGTAGAAGACGGCGCGCAGGAGGCCGTCGAGATCTCCGCGCAAAATGTGAAGACCGAAAACGTGCGACAAGTGGCGCGGCACGCCGAAACGCTGCGGGCCGTAGTAGTTGATGACGCCGTAGTGGTTGATGTCCGACAAGCGGTTCGAAAAGACGGTCGCGTCGAAGGTCGGCGGCACGCGCACGAAGAGCGTGAAGCGGTTGCCGTCGAGCATGCCCGTCGTGAGCGCGCCCTTGCCTTCGCGGATATTTTTCAAAATGACGTTCGGCACGTCGAGCTTCATGACGGCTTCAAGCGACGAACCGCGGATGCTGATGCGCTGCGCCGTTACGGCCGTGGCGTCCTTGATGCCGGCGTATTTCACCTGGTCTTGCAGGAGGCCGAGGCCGGCCGTGACGCGCTGCACGGCGTCGATGGTCGAGATGCCGATTTTGACCAAATCGGCGTACACCGTGCCGCGCTCCGTTTCGTGGGAGCGCCCGGCTTTCGGCTCGGCGGCGATTTCGACCACCTCGCCTTTGCTCGCGATTTCTTCCACCAAGAAATCGAGCGGGGAGTAGCGGATGTAGCCTGTCGGCAGATCCGGATGGAGGCCCGTGATGCCGATCGACGCCAAAATGCCGGCGCGCGTCGTCGGATCGACTTTGAACAATTCCGGTTTCTCGGCTCGCTCACGATCCAAAAAAGCGCGCTCCTTTTCCCAAAGGCTATGATCGGCGTGCGTAGCCATGTCAGCGATTATAGATGTTCATCGCTTTTTGCGGACTGTCTTTTAGCGCGGCTTCGACCGCGTCCGCGGCGCGCAGCACCATCGCGTCGGCCGCTTCGCGCTCCTCGGCCGCGAACGGCTGGACGACGTAGTCTTCGATCGGCGTCGGGGCCTCCGGCCGGCCGATGCCGAGACGGAAACGCGTAAACTCGCGCGTGCCCAAGCTTTCGATCACGGACTGCACGCCGTTGTGGCCGCCGGAAGAACCGCCCTCGCGCAGCCGCAAGTGGCCGACTGGCAGATCGAGATCGTCGTGGATCACCCAGATGTGCGACGCCGGTATTTTGTGGTACTTGGCGCAAGCCGAAACCGAAGCGCCCGAGAGGTTCATGTACGTCTGCGGCTTGAGCAGCAGGACTTTCTTGCCGAGCGCCGAGCATTTGGCCAGCTCGCCCTGGAAGGCGCTGTCGTAGTGGTCGCAGGCCCAGCGTTCCGCCAAAAGTTCAACAACCCGGAATCCGAGGTTGTGCCGCGTTTTTGCGTATTTCGTCCCTGGATTGCCGAGGCCGACGATGAGGTGCATAGCCGCTCCATTGTATCGTATGTGGGGTTTCTTGCTAACATGGCTCCATGAACCTCCCGCTGATACTCGTTTGGATCATCACGCTCGCGGTGTTTTTGATCGTCGTGGGCGTCGGCGTTTCGTACCGCGCCAAAGGCACCCCGATCGGCATGGCGCTCGCGACGTTCGCCGCCATCACGATCGTCGCGACCGGCTTCACCGTCGGATTCCTCGTCACGCATTTTTCTTCGCCGACGCCCGAAACGTGGTGGTGGGCGCTTGCCGTGCGCGTCGCCTGGCAGCTCGGCGGCGCGCTGTTCTTCGCGATCACGATTTTATCCGATGCGCAGTTGGGAAGCATCGGATTCCGCAAGGCGGGGCCGTGGATCTTCGTTCTCGCTTGCGCCGCCGTCGGCACGTTAGCCTCCCTCAATCCGCTCAGGGATTTGGCCAACGGCCCGTTCGTTACGCGCGGCGTCGCCGAGATCGAAGTCGACCGCAGCACGCGTATCCGAGGCGGCGCTCGCATTTGGGCGCAGATGTACATCACGACCGTTGAAGGCGAGCGGTATACCTTCAGCATGGTTGGCTGGGCGGCGGAGAAGACGGAAGAGATTTTGAAAAAGTGCGAGGGGACGAACGAAGTCGAAGTCACGATGCTGCGGTACACCAAGCGCGTGCTCGACGCGCGGTGCCAGCCGCCGTCGCCCGCTCCGGAAGCCTAGAAACAGAAAACCGCCCGTACGGGCGGTTTTCCCTTCTACTTCTCGATCTCGCGGTAGCTCACATTGATCGGCGTGCCATCAAGTCCGAACTCTTCGCGCAGGCGGTTCTCGACGAACTTGGTGATCGTCGGATCGGTGAAGTTTTTGTCTTTCACGATCATCATGAACTTCGGCGGCGCGGTTGAGAGCTGGCGGATGCCGTAGACGTAGGTCTGTTTGCGCTTCACGCCCATCGCCGTCTTCTTGTGCGAGATGCGCGACTCGAGATACGGCTTCACGCGCTTGGCGACGAAGCGGTCGAGCTCTTCTTCCGTCAGCACGCGTTCGCGGTTCTGCTTCGCCTTGAGGACGAGATCGAGCAGCGTGTGGACGCGCATGCCCGTCTTGGCCGAGACGAAGGCCATCGGCGCCCAGCGGAGGAAGGGGAGCGAGAGATAAATTTCCTCGCGCGCCTCGTCGCCGGTTTTGGTGGTCTTCGAGGTCAGCGTGTCCCATTTGTTGAGCACGAGGACGATCGCCTTGCCGGACTCGGCGGCGAGACCCGCCAAATGGCTGTCCTGTGCCAGGATGCCGTCCTGCACGTCGATCACGAGCAGTACGACGTCGGCCTGCTTGATCGCGGTCAGGCTCTTGCCGACCGAGGCGGCTTCGAGGCCGCGTTCGATGTTGGCGCGCTTGCGGATGCCGGCGGTGTCGACGACCAGGATCGGCTTGTCCTTGTAAAAGAGAAGCGTGTCTTGCGGTTCGCGCGTGGTGTGCGGTACTTCGGAGACGATAACGCGGTCTTCGCCGATCATGGCGTTGAGCAGCGACGATTTGCCGACGTTCGGGCGGCCGATCAGGGCGACGGTCGCGTCGGGAACGATCTCCTCGAGCGGCAATTCGATCTTTGCGATTTCTTCAAACACGCGGTCGAGCAAATCTCCCGTGCCCATGCCGCTCACGGCCGAGACGGCGATCGGTTCGCCGAAGCCGAGCTTCTTCCACTGGTTGCCGATCTCGCGGCGCACGGCGGCGCTCTCTGCCTTGTTCACGACCAGGATGACGGGCTTCTTCGTCTTGCGCAGCTCCTTGGCGAGGACGATGTCCGTCGAAAGAGGGCCGGTTAGCGCGTCGGCGACGAAAAGAATCACGTGCGACTTCTGGGCGGCGCGGAGCGCCTGCTTCCTCACGTTCACTTCGATCTGATCGCGCTTCACGATGTCGAGGCCGCCCGTGTCGAGGAGCGTGAGGAGCTGTCCGCGCCAGCGCGACATGCCGAGACCGACGTCGCGCGTCGTGCCGGGAATATCGGAAACCAGCGCCTGATCTTTTTCGATCAGGCGGTTGAACAGCGACGATTTGCCGACGTTCTTTCGGCCCACCAGGGCGACCGAAGGCGTGGCGTGGACGGTGGCGTTGACGGGCATATCAGTTTGCGGCGTTTTGACCGAGGACGACCAGGAAGTCGGCCCCTTCTTTCGTTGTCGGTTGCTGGCCGTTCGAGAGCGCGATGTTCGACGGCGTGAGTCCGGAGCCGAGGTATCCTGGCAAGGTCAGCGCGACTTCGGCGCCGAGCAGGTTTCGGATCGTCTGGAGCTCTTCGGGGTAACCGCCGTTCGTGAGGTCGTAGATCGTCGTGCGCTCGCGGTTCGTTTCTTTGGCGTTGCCGATTGCGACGATCTCGTAGCCGACTTTCGTCAGGAGGTCTTGGGTTTTTTTGGCGAGACCGGAAAACGTGGTGCCGTTTTGGATCTCGACGCGCACGGTGCGCGCTTCGGCGGCCGCAGTTTCCGATGCCGGGCGTTCCAGGATGCGCTCGGCGAGCCGCTTTACGTCGCTCCAGTCGCCTTTGCGCGGCAGGAGCACGTACGCGTCGCCGTTCGAAACGGTGACGGTCGTGGCATAGAGCGGGCCTTCAGGACCGTCGTCGAGCACGTGGTGCACCATGTTCTCGCGTTCGAGATGGCGCATCTGCTTCGCGAGCTGCACGATCTCCCAAAGCTCCATGTCGGTGATGACGTGCGACTGCAGCGTTTCGAGGACGCTCGCCACGCGCGAGGGGTTGAGCAGCGTGTCGAACGACACGAGCTTGTCCTTGAGCGCCAGGATGACCTTCTGCTGGCGGCGGCTTCGAGCGAAGTCGGAGCCTTCGTTGTTGTTGCCGTGGCGCGAGCGCACGTATTCCAGCGCGGTGTCGCCGTTCATCGTCTGCCAGCCTTTTTCGAAATGCACTTTTTTGTAGAGGCCGTGGTCGGTGGGGTAGGCGAAGTCGGTGAAGGTGCGCTCGACGTCGACCGTGACGCCGCCCACGTCGTCGATCAGCGTTTTGAACGCCGAGAAGTCGACGCGGACGTAGTAGTCGATCGGTTGCGAGAGCAGCGGCGAAATCGCGTCGCGCGCCGCGACGCCGCCCGAGCCGGTGCGGTCTTCTTCCGCGTACGCGTTGACGGCGTTGATCTTGCCGTTGCCGCCTTCCGGCAGCGGGATCCACAAGTCGCGGGGGAGCGACAGGATGCCGACCTCGGACGTCGACGGCCTGATCGTCACGAAAAGAATCGTGTCGGTCAGGTGCGGGCCGTCATGGCCTTCGCCGCCTTCGCCCAGGACGAGGATGTTGATGCGGTCGCGTTCCTCGCCGCGCAGCTCTTTCTCGCCGTTGCCGACCAGGCGGCGCACTTGGTCGATGATCGAAACCTTCTCGTTGTCTTTCGCGTTCGGGTTGAGGTTCGAGGCCGCGCTGATCAGGCGTCCGGCCGCGAGCGAGAACAGGGTGGGAACCAGGATCACGACGGTCGCAAGAGCGACCAAAGCGCCCTTCCAAAACGAAAAACGTCGACGGGGCGCGTCGCCGGGCGAGAGCAGGTTGATCTTCGGTGGTCGCATTGGGACTTGCTCAGAGGCGAAAAGCCTGCTAAACTGCTGTTTACCCGTGTATAGTAGAGGAAAAGGGGCTGCCTGTCCAGCCGTTCGACCTCCTTGCCACGGACGTTTGGCTCAGTTGGTTAGAGCGCTGTCTTCACACGACAGAGGTCGGTGGTTCGAATCCACCAACGTCCACCATATGAACAATCCCACTACGGATCCGCAGCCGCCGATGCAAGCCGACCCGACTGACGTCACGCCGTCTTTTTTTGCTGCCGTCGGACGCTTCGCGCTCGAACTGGTCGAAATCGTCGTCATCTCCTTGGCGATCATTTTGCCGATTCGGTATTTCCTGATCCAGCCGTTTTACGTCAAAGGCGCTTCGATGGAGCCGACCTTCGATGATCACGAATATCTGATCATCGACGAACTGAGCTATCGCTTCCGCGCGCCGGAGCGCGGCGAAGTCGTCGTCTTCCGCTATCCGCTCGATCCGCGCCAGTACTTCATCAAGCGCGTCGTCGGCCTGCCCGGCGAGACGGTGAAAATTTCCGGCGAGCGCGTCCTGATCATCAACGAGGAATTTCCCCAAGGCATGCCGCTCGACGAAAGCGCCTACCTGCCCGCCGAAGTGCCGACGCGCGGCGATCGGACGGTCGCGCTCGGTCCCGAAGAGTATTTCGTCCTCGGCGACAATCGCAGCGCCAGCCTCGACTCGCGCACCTTCGGCCCGCTCCCGCTCTCGCATATCGTCGGCCGCGTCTGGATCCGAGGCTGGCCGCTCGACCGCGTCACCGTCTTCCGCGCCCCCTAATCACGACCGCTAAAATCGCACGCATGCCCAAGACCAAAAAAACGCCCTCCGCCAAGGTTTCGGGGGAGAAGCCCGCGAAAGCGGCGCCCAAGCCCGCTGCGACCGAAAGCGTCGAGGCGCCGAAGCCGAAGCGCACCGCGCCGCCGCCGAACCTTCTGCGCGGCATGAAAGATGTCCTGCCCGGCGAACAGAAATACTGGTCGCTGATTCGCGGCGCCGTCGAATCGATCGCCAGCGGTTTCGGTTTCGAACGCGTCGACACCCCGACGCTCGAAGAAACGTCGCTGTTCGTGCGCGGCGTCGGCAAGCAGACCGACATCGTTGAAAAAGAATTGTACTCGTTCGTCGACCAAGGCGGCGAATCGATGACGCTCCGCCCGGAGCTCACCGCTCCGCTCGCGCGCGCCTACGTGAACCACGGCATGTGGAACCAGCCGCAGCCGATCAAATGGTTCACCTGGGGCCGCGTCTTCCGCCACGAGCGTCCGCAGTCCGGCCGCTACCGCCAGTTCACCCAGGCCGGCCTCGACGTTTTCGGCGACCGCCACCCGGTCATCGACGCCAACCTGATTTTCGCGGCGCACTGCCTGTTCAAGGAACTCGGTCTCGATGCGCTCGTCCTGGTCAACTCGATCGGCGACGCGCCTTCGCGCGAGGCCTACAAGAACGAGTTGGTCAACTACTACCGCAGCAAGCGCTCGCAAATTTGCGAGAACTGCAAGAAGCGTCTCCAGCGCAATCCGCTCCGCGTCCTCGACTGCAAGGAAGAGGGCTGCGTCGCGGTCAAAGCCGAAGCGCCGCAGATCGTCGACTTCCTGAACGAAGAATCGAAAAACCACTTCATCCGCGTGCTCGAGTATCTTGATGAGCTCGAAGTGCCGTACCAGCTCCAGCCGCACCTCGTGCGCGGCTTGGATTACTACAGCCACACCGTCTTCGAAGTTGTCCTCGCGGCCGACGCCGAATCGCAAGCTTCGCAGTCGGCGCTCGCCGCCGGCGGCCGCTACGACGGCCTGATCGAAACGCTCGGCGGCACCGCGACGCCCGCCGTCGGTTTCTCGTGGGGCATCGAGCGCATCATTCTCGCGCTCAAGGACAAGAGTATTCCCGTTCCCGAAATTCACGTGCCGGACGTGTTCGTCGCCCAGCTCGGCGAGCCCGCGCGCCGCAAGACGCTCGCGCTTTTCAACGCGCTCCGCAAGGACGGCGTCCGCGTGGCCGAAAGTTTCTCGCGCGATGCGCTCAAGCAGCAGCTTGAAATCGCGAACCGCCTCGGCGTCCGCTTCACCGTGATTCTCGGACAGAAGGAAGTGCTCGACGGCACCGCCCTGATCCGCGACATGGACTCGGGCATCCAGGAAATCGTCGACTTCAAGAAGTGCGCGATCGAGCTCAAGAAAAAGCTCGCCCAGCCCGCCCCTCCGAAAGTCACCCCGCCGCCTCCGCCGGAACCGGAAGAACCCCTCCTCGCGGAGGAACCGATGAAGGTTGATGAGGATGAGGAAGAAGAAGGGGAAAAGGGGAAGAAGAAAAAAGACGAAGAATAAAGAAAAATCCCCGCCATTCTGGTGGGGATTTTTAGAAAGACGGCATGGTGCCTGACACCAAAGTAAAGTGCCAGGACGATTGCCCAACTTCGGAACGCGCGCGTTTGCAGTTGGAAAGCATGCACAGAGTGACGCCATGAAGTTAGGCGTTGAGACCATGTCCGCCGTGATACAATCGAACCTGATCAGTATCACCAACAACACGTCTGATATCCTTCAGACGAAGAGACCAGATAAGCAAAAGAAGTAATATGGGCGTCGTAGTGATTAAGCCAAAAATTGGCAAGCAGTTGTGGGGAGTACTCTTCGTTATATCTATTTGGGCGGCAGCTATTGCACTGCCGCCACAGCAACTGAGCTATGGGACCGCGTTACTCTTGATTACTGCGCCAGTAATAATTCCGATCCTCTTGATACTGCTCATTAGCTATACACGTCTAGAGCTGTATGACGACGGTCGGATTGTATTGAGGGTTGGGGGTATGATTAAGGATGATTTTCATGTGCGAAACATCCTAAGATACCAGCAGGACTACTTGTTCAGGAACGGTATTAAGGGCTTTGGTGCCGGTAAGGCCCTATACGTATCGTACAAACCAAATGGAACCACAGCTGAGAAAGAACTCAGCCTCAGTGTCGGTGCCTACGGTTCAGAAGAGATCAAGAGAATCGTTGCATTCATCGAAAGAAACAAATCCAGAAATGATCTGTTGACGACCTGAACCGCCTCTCCGGCGCCACTTCGACCGACGCTGTTTCTGGCGGCAACTACACACAGAGCTACGTCTACGACCCGATCGGAAATCTCACGAATCGCTCGGACGTCGGATTGTACCTGTTCGATGGTAACCAAGGCGCAAGTTACGCGAATCCTCATGCCGCGACCACGATTGCTGGCATCTCCTACGGCTACGATAACAACGGCAACCTCGTCTCAAGCGCGTCCGATACGTACGCCTGGGACTACAAGAACCGGATGCTCAGTGCGAATGTTGGCGGCACTGCATCGAGCTACGCCTACGACCATACGGGCGCACGCGTCCTTATGACGGAAAGCGCCACCACGACGGCGTACCCGTCCAAGAGCTACTCCGTGAAGGATGGCCTCCCAACAAAGCACATCTTCGCTGGCAATCTCCTCGTCGCTACGGTTGAAGGTACGACATCGACGGCAGTTACGCGCTTCGTCCACACCGATCACCTCACCGGGAGCTCGGTCGTTTCGAGCGCGACAGGGACCGTCGTCGAGTTGATGGACTACTACCCGTATGGCGGGATCAGGATTGATGAGAAGGTGGGAGGGTATTCGGAGGTGAGGAAGTTTGCGGGGCACGAGTTCGACGACGCGAGCGGGCTGTCGTACATGGGTGCGCGATATTACGACGCGGCTGTTGGTCGCTTTCTGAATGAAGATCCAGCATTTCTTCAAATCGGCAACAACAAGGCCTTGGCTGACACTATCGAACGCACGAAGCTCGCCGCGAACGGCCGTGTACCACGTCGAAACGATATGACCGACAGCCGGCGAAACGAGCTTGTCCAAGCGCTACTTTCAGAACCACAGAGGCTCAACAGCTACAGTTACGTCTCCAACAACCCATTAAACGCAATTGATCCAACTGGAGAGTTGGCGTTCTATCTGCGGTTCAACACGAACTTCGGCATCGGCGCCGAGGCCGGGAACGCCTGGTCTGTTGGCTTCGCCACTGACGGCACGTATGGAACATCTACGAGCTATCACGTGGGTGGTCTAGCGGGCGCAGACCTGTCTGCCGGTCTGGCAGCCGGTTATTCAAAGGCCGATTCATGGTCAGAGACTGGTGGCCGTGGCAACTACGTTGGTGCAGGTGGTAAGCTAGTCGGTGGACCTGAAGCCAACGCGAACTTCTCAGAAGGCAAGTACGACGGGGCCGAGATCGGGGTCGGCGTAGGGGTGTCATCGCCGGTCTATCTGCATGGCGGGCTCGAGCGTACGTACATTACGACGTCCGGCAACATCAAGAACGACATCAGTAATGCATGGCAGGCAGTAAATAACCTCGTCTCAGAAGTCATTGATAAGATCTCGAAATATGACAAACGCAAGCAGTAGGTTTCGCGGTGGGATGTGGGAAGGAATGCTGGCTACGACATGGCCCTTCTGCACTCTGGAAGTAGGTCGCGATCAATTGGTCTTCGAGAACAAGTTGCTCGGTAGAAGACATGTGTTGACGCATAACGATGTCGTTTCTATTGAGCGAAAGATCTATCTGCCCTTTGTTGCATGGGGAATCAAGTTGCGAAACAGCAAGTCCGGCACGCCGCGCAACCTCCGTTTCTGGGTGATAAACCTCGACCAGATGATGAACGCGCTTAAGACTTCGGGGTGGATCGTGTCCTAAAGCAGAGCAAGTGACGGGACTGGGACGAGTCGTTCCGGTCGTGGAAGCGTTCCTCTCGAATCCGCAGCAGCTCAACGCCTACGCCTACGCGCGCAACAACCCGCTCGCGTACCTCGATCCCGACGGCAACATCGCCATTCCTGCGTCATTGCGGGCCGCCTATATCAGCGTTGGCGACTGGGGAAACCGCGTTTATGCAAGCAATTCGACTGCGGCGTTCATTATGGATCATCCGTACGTTCCCGCTGCCGTCGGTGCAGCACCGCTTGCGGCATATGGCGCAGTCGCTGCAGCGCCCTCAATCGCCGCAACAGTTGGCTCTATCGCACCTCAAATCACGGCTGGTCAGGCTATAAGAGCTGGGGCTGGTGCCGGATTGAATGTTACGAACACTGCACTCAACGCTAAAGTCGAGGGCAGGAGTGCCCCTGCTTCCGAATACCTGTATTCGGGGTTAACCGGTGCCGCCATGGGTGTTGCCCCTGGTCCCTGGTATGCGCAAGGTGCGTATGCTGGTGCATCTAATTGGACTAGCCAACAACTTTTCGGACAAGGTGGTACAAATTGGTCATCCATCGGAATCTCTACTGTCGCTGGTGCTGCTGGAAATGCGCTTGTTAACGCAAACGGATTGGCACAAACACCCCAGTGGTATACTTCAGTAACAGAACAGGCAGTCGGTTGGACCATCGAAGCTCCGGGCCAGGTTATGAGCACGGGTATTCAGAGATCGATTGAAGACAAGAAAAAACGTAAATAATGTATGCACATTTTCCGAGTTGATCCGTACAAGGCTTGTAGAAGTGCCAGTTTCTTGTTCGGGTTCCTCGCGCCCATTCTTCCATTCACGATTCTCGTCCAGGGTAAAACGTACAGCGTTCGAGATTTCGTGCTCGCGTTGGTGATGATCGCTGCGACGCCGTTAGCCGTTCTCGTCTACTACAGGTGCGAATATCTTGTGATCGATAAAGACCAACTCCAGATCACAAGACTTTTTAGAAAGACGATGGTACCGATCAGTGAGATAAGCTCGCTCTCCTACCAGTTTACCGGATTGGCATTAATGCTCTTTGTTCACTATGAAGAGAATAATGCAAAGCAGGTGCGTGGCTTCGTGGTGGACTTCATGAGTACCAAAAACATCGACGCTCTACACAAAGAGCTCTTGAACGTTAATTCCAAGATTCAAATTAACACCGACTCGTTATCGAAAGACGCGCAGGAACGGAATGCTAAAAGGCTTGGTTCTGTGCCGAAAAGCCCAGGAGCATGGCTCCAATTTGGAGCCATTTGGTTCTTCGTTGGTGCAGTCCTCCAAGCAGTGCTGCTCCTCATGCTCGTGCCAAAAAAATAGTTGGATGAGGTGGTGATGAGAATCTTCATATCTGCGCCTGGCACCTCGGTGCCAGGCACGCTTGCACAGCCACAACCGTGTCCCTCTGGTGTCAGGCACGGATACAAAGAATCTAAAGCTGAAAAAGCCATGAAAATTACTTACGACAAGTCCGCTGATGCGGCCTACATCTATCTGATTGAGACGCGAGATAAGCAGCCGGGGTGGGTTAAAAAGACCTACTCCTGCGATCCGAAGGAAGTCGATGGCATGATTAACCTCGACTTTAATGCGGAAGGAAGGCTTGGAGGAATTGAGGTGCTGTCGGCTAGCAAAAAAATCCCCAACGAAATTTTGGAGGCCGCAGAGATTATCGGATAGTGCCGCGTTGTCGGTAGTCGTTGAGAAAAAGAGTGCCCACAGATGCGGGCACTCTTTTTCATCGCAGCCTAAGCGATTATCGCATTCGGATCGCGTCTCATGTGTCGCTGGATCTGCCCGTCGATCCTAAACGGAATCCTGTTGGCCTCTGACGCATCGTCACCAATCGGCACCGAGCCGATCAGCGTCACCTTGCTGCGGTGATAGATCACCTTCTCGACATGGCTCTTGATGAACTGCCACCCGGGAATGTCGTCCCTGAACTTCACCAACCCTCGCCGTACCGACGCGCTGAATTGCCGCACCGCCTCATCGACGACATTTCGCATATGAAGCGTCGGAACGCGCTTAATGGCGTTTGCTCGCCGTATCCTGATTCGCCCAATCGCGTCATCGTGTATCGGTACCTGGTACCCAGGTGCCAGGTGAGGCTTGCATGAATTGAGTACCGTGTTGTAGATCCGGAGCGCTATGCCAAGAGCGCTCCGGAATTATGTTGTCGTCCCCGACGGCATCTATCACGTCATCGTACGTGGCAACAATAAGATGCGTGTTTTTCATGACGCCGACGACTACGATGCGTATCTTAAATACCTACTGAACGCGGCCAAGGATCACAGAGTGACGATCTATCACTACGTCCTCATGCCAAACCACGTGCACATCTTGGCGAAGCCCACTTCGGACCTTTCCTCCTTCATGCACGCCGTGCAGATGCCGTTCGCTAAGCGGTACTGCAAGAAATACAAGTTTGTGGGGCATGTTTGGCAAGGGCGCTTCAAAAGCCTGATCGTCGCTACTGATCCGTATCTCTTTGCCTGTGGAAATTACATTGAAATGAACCCAGTCCGCGCCAAACTCGTCGCATCGCCAGAAAAATGGCACTATTCAAGCTATGGAGTGTACGCTTTTGGAGAGACTGATCCGCTCGTGACCGTCGATCCTTTTTACGAAACGCTCGGTGCAACCGACCTAGAGCGCCAAAGTGCGTATCAAAGATTGGTGAGTACCACGCGGTTCTCACCTGACCCCTAAGTACCAGGTACCGATACCAACGGAAATCATGCCGCTATGGACATGGCACCGTGGTATGCTTGGGGCAATTCTCCCCGCGATACGACGACTCAACAACAGCGTGTAGGTGCGTTGAACGGTGGTCTCCTCGGCATACTCTTCTCGGGACTCTTCGGCTACTAACAGCACATATGCGCGACATCTATAAAAGACTTCTAGTTGATTTCGAGGTTATCCTGCTTGTCATGCACGCCATCTTGCTTGTTGCTTCGCTCTGGAGTGGTGAGATTCTTCAAACCCTTGCCATCATTCCTGTCTCAATATTCGCCGTGGCCACTTATGCCACTTCGGCAGGAGTCATGGTGGTGAGTATCTATTTCCTTGTCCTGCTCGCCCTGCCGATTACTAGTATCGTGATACATCGAAACAAATACTTAATACTGAATACTGCAATGTTAGTTGTTGCACTGGTAAGTGTTTATGGGTTCTGGTTGACACTTCATCAACTGATGTCGGTGTAATGGCTCCATGATTCCATAAGCGCGAAAGACCGAGCGACCCGTTTGAGACATGGTCGAAACCATCGAAAAAACCGGAGTAGGTGTCGGTCAGCGCGCTTTCGCTGGCCATGAGTATGACGGGGCGACGGCGTTGTCCTATCAGGTTGCAAGTATCCGTACCTGACACCAAAGGGACACCTTAGACTTGCGTGAAAATAGGGGTCTGTTGTAGGCGGCATGATATATGCCGCGTATTCCTCGTGCAGGACTAGCGGTTGATATAGGCAAAATTACTTGAGAATCTCCCCAAAAATCCGCCTTAACCGGCGGATTTTTGCCTTATTGACCTTCGTTTCCCGCTCTGGTACTGTGCTTGTGAGACCCGGTCTCACTATTTTTAAGTAGAAAGGAAGGTGTATTGTTGTGGTTGAAGTCAAACGCAAAAAGGGAGAGAGCTTTGAAGCTCTGCTTCGTCGTTTCAGCCGCCGCATTCAGCAGTCCGGCCGCGTTCTGCAAGCCAAGAAAACCCGTTTTCACACGGCTGAAAAGAACAAGAACGGCCAGCGCGACGCCGCGCTCCGCCGCCAGTTCCTGGCCGCCCGCCGCGAGTATCTGCTCAAAAGCGGCAAGCTGAAAGAAGAAGACCTCCGCGCCAAGAAACGTACTCATCGTTAAGCTATGTCTCTCAGAAGCGACATCGAAAAGCGGTTCGTCGAAGCGATGAAGGCCAAGGACGCCCCGGCCGTATCCGCGTTTCGCATGCTCCGCTCGGCCATGAAAAATGCCGAGATCGACAAGCAAGTGAAAGAGCTGAGCGATGACGAGGCGATCGAAGTCATCGGACGCGAAGTCAAAAAATTGCGCGATGCCCTCTCGGATTTCGAGAAGGCCGATCGCAAGGACTTGGCCGAATCGACGCAGTCCGAACTCGCGCTCCTCGAAACGTTTCTCCCTGCGCAGCTTTCCGAAGAAGACGTTCAAGCCGCCGTGGTCAAAAAAGCCACCGAGCTCGGACTCTCCGGCGAAGCCGCGTTCGGTCGCCTTATGGGCGAAATGATGAAAGAATTGAAGGGAAAGGCCGACGGCGGCCTGGTCGGCAAAAAGGTCAAAGAGTTCTTGCAAAACAAAGCGTAGTTCCGGGAAACCCTACCCTCCTGTCCCATGCTCTCAGGAAGGAAGTCACTCTCCCAAACGCTCGTCAAAGCCACCTTCACGGTCGCCAGTTTCGTGTTGGTGGTTTTTGCGTCTTACGCATTCGCGCATGTCGCGCAGGCGCAAGGCGTCACGTCGAATGAAGTGCTGCCGACCGAGATCGGCGAAGTCATCGGCACCGGCACGGGCGACATCCGCATCACGATCGCGCGCATCATTCGCGCATTCTTCGGTTTCCTCGGCACGATCGCGCTTCTCCTCGTCTTGTACGCCGGCTTCATTTGGATGACGGCTGCCGGCGATCCCGAGAAGGTCGATCGCGCCAAGAAAATCCTGACGTCCGCCGTGATCGGCCTCGTGATTATGCTGTCGGCGTTCGCCATCACCTCGTTCGTCATCAGCAGGCTGCTCGGCGAGGGCGGCGCGCTCGGCGGGGGAGGCACGGGCGGCGGTTCCAGCGCGCCGAACGATATCGCCTGCATCGGCCTTTCCGCGACGTGTCCGGCGGGCGCCTTGGGCAACGGCATCATCGAAAGCCACTACCCGAATCGCAACGCCACCGGCGTCGCGCGCAACACGCGCGTTGTCGTGACTTTCAAGCAGCGCATCGATCCCGCCTCGATCGTCGTGGGCGGAGCCAATGCCACGGTCGCCATCTTGAAATCGGTCGACGTGGGCGCGGCTTCGAATCAATTCCCTCAGAAATTCGCCCAGAGCCTGACGGCCGCGGACATCGACGTCGCCGTTTCGGCCGACGGCCGCAGCTTCACGTTCCTGCAGCGCAACTGTCCGGCAAACTGCTTCGGCAGCCCGACGGAAAACGTCTTCTATACGATCGCGCTTCGCGGCGGCACCGACGGCGTGCGGCGCGACGGGGGTGCTCCGGCCTTCACCGGCACGTTCAACTCCGGCTATCTCTGGGAGTTCCAAGTGTCGACCGTACTCGATCTTACGCCGCCCCAGGTTTCGTACGTCGTGCCGGCCGACGGCGCGAGCGGCGTTCCGCGCAACTCGCTCGTCCACGTCACGTTCAATGAAGCGATCGATCCGGTCAGCGTCGGCTCCGGCTTCTCCATCACGCGGTCGGGCGGCAACGTCGTCGCGGGCCGGGAGCAAATCGGCAACGCCTACCGCACCGTCGAATTCCGCACGGACGAATCGTGCGGCACGAACTCGTGCGGCGAGCAGGTCTTCTGTCTCCCGGCCAACCAGCAGATCAACGTCAGCGTCCGCGCCGACGCGCTCACGGCCGCGCCGCCGCTCGGCATCTATCCTCCGAACGGCATCACCGACATGGCGGGCAATTCGCTCGACGGCAACGGCAACGGCGCGGCGCAAGGTTCTCCGGACGACGACTACGACTACGACTTCCGCACCTCCAACGAAATCGATCTCGTGCCGCCTGTCGTGGTTTCGCACGAACCGGCGGTGCTGCAGGGCTCGATCGCCCGCGATCTGCCGATGTCCGTGACGTTCTCGAAGCTCATGAGCTCGGCGAGCTTCACGAGCGATAACGCGAAGCTCGTGCCCGGCGCGAACGGCGCTCCGACCAACTTCTCGCTCGCGACCGAGTCGGTTTCTTCGGTCGCCGGCGGCGATCCGGACCAGACGAAAGGCATCATCGACCACGATCTCTTGTCGATCAACCAGCCGTACGCGCTCAGCCTGACTTCGGGCCTGCGCGACTTGCGTCAGAACTGCTTCTATCCGGGCGCGGGCCAAACGGTCTGCACCGGAAACGAAGCGTTCTGCTGCAACGGCGTACCCTCGCAGGTCGCCTGCGGTTTCCTCCCATAACCTATGTGCGCGTTCTTCCGACGTCATCGATCATGGATCATTGCGCTGGCGCTGCTCGCGCCGTGCTTGTGGTTCGCGTCTCATGACGCGGCGCTTGCGCAAAGCGTGACGTCGAACGAACTCCTGCCCGGACAGATCGGCGCCGAAATCGGCACCGGCACGGCCGACATCCGCATCACGATCGCGCGCATCATCCGCGTCGGCCTCGGCCTACTCGGCACGATTGCGCTCATGCTCATCCTGTACGCGGGCTTCACCTGGATGACCGCGGCGGGGGATGAAAGCAAGATCGAACGGGCGAAAAAGACGCTCTCCGGCGCGGTGATCGGTCTCGTGATCATCATGTCGGCTTTCGCTATCGTTTCCTACGTCCTGAGCGCCCTCATCACCGCGACGACCGGAGGCCCCGGCGGGGGAGGCGGCGGTGGCGGAGGCGGGGGAGGCGGCGGATTCGGCGGCGGTACGGGAGGCGCTTTCCGCCCGACGGCCATCCAGCCGGCAGGTTCGCTCGCCAAATACGACGTCACGGCGGCGGTCACGTTCAGCGCCGCGCCGACCGACGACGCGACGAACATCCGCGCCAACATTCGTCTTGAAAAAGTCGAAGGCACGACGCGCACGAACGTCGACTACGAGCCGATCGTCGAGAATTTCACGATCCGCTTGCGTCCAGTTACGCCGTGCCCGGCTCCGAACGCCGACCGGCGCTGCCTCGAACAGAACTCCGACTATCAAATCACGGTGAGCGCCGGCCTTCGCAACGCCTCGACATCGGATCCGCGCACGATCAGCTGCGGTCTCGGGGCGACCTGCTCGCAGAGCTTCCGCACGGGCGACACGGTGCTGACGGAACCGCCGACGATCACGATTTCGAGCCCGACCGACGGACAGTCCGTGCCGGCCGGCGATCTCGTGCCGATCCAGGCGATCGCGACCGACGAGGCCGGCATCGCTTCCGTCGAATACTTGGCTGACGGCGCCTTCTTCACGGCGGACGGCAATGCGCAAAACATCGCGCCCTCAACCTACTCGAGCGAGGCGGTGTGGGACACGGCCGGACTCGTGCCGGTTCGCACCGTTTCGCTTTCGGCGCGCGCTTTCAATATCGACGGCGACAACGCGAGCTCAAGCGCGGTGCGCGTCACGGTGCGTCCGCAGTTCTGCTTCAACAACGTGCGCGACGGAGACGAGGTCGGCGTCGATTGCGGAGGCTCCTGCGGCGCGTGCACCGGCGGCGCTTGCACGCAGAACGGCCAATGCGCTTCCGGCCTCTGCCAGAACGGCCAGTGCGTCGAGAATCCTCAAATCACCGACGTGCAGTTGCGCGACGGCCGTCCCGGCAACCTCGTGACGATCACGGGCGACCGCTTCGGCTCGACGGCGGGAACCGTCACGTTCTTGGGAACGGCCGCGGCGGGGGATGAACAGGATGCGACCGTTGCGCAATGTGCCAACGCTTGGAGCGATACGCGTATCGTCGTGCTCGTGCCGCAAGGCGCGGTCACGGGACCGATCCGCGTCACGGCTTCCGGCGGCCGCCAAGACGCGACCAACGACGCCTACGGACCGATCATCACCGATTTCCAAGTGAACGACGTTGCGCGCCCGGGTATTTGCTCGGTCGCTCCGACCTCGGTCAAAACCGGCAATACCGTCACGGTGACGGGCGTCGCCTTCGGCGGCGGACAGGGCGATTCGCGCGTGCAGCTCACGCGCGCCGGTTCGGACTGCTCGCAAATCCAGGACTGGGCGACGGCTGCCGAGGCCTCGCAGGTGTCGCCGTGGAGCGAAACCTCGTTCTCGCCGACCATTCCGAACGTCGAAACCGACTTTGACGGCTCGAATTTCTTGTTGCGCGTGACGGTCGGCGGCCAGCCTTCGAACCCCGCATGCATCCGCGTCGAGCCTCCCGAGGCCGGAACGGAACCGCGCATCGAATACCTCACGCCTGAAGACGGTTCCGTGGGCACGTATCTTTCGGTCTTTGGTTCCAACTTCGGATCCGGAGGCACGGTGCGTTTCCGGAACGCCGCCGGCGAGGCGGTTGGCGACATCAGCTTCCCGGCGCAATGCGCGGCGGGCTATTGGACGAACGCCAGCGTGACCGTCAAAGTGCCGGCGCGTTTCACGACACCGGCTGACACTGCCGTGGCGCTCGGCGCCTACAACGTCACGGTCGTGCGTTCCGACGGCCGCGCTTCGAACGCCGTGCCGTTCACGATCAACACCGACCCGCTCACGCCCGGCCTCTGCCGCGTCGACCCCGACAACGGTCCGGTCGGCACGTCGGTTACGTTGTACGGCGACGGCTTCGGCACGATTTCCGCCGCCGATCTCCCGGCCTTCACGGCGCTGCATCCTGATGCCGTCCGTTTCAATGAGAACCAGAACGCCGCTTCGATCGGCCAGTGGCAGTCTTCGTCGATCGCCGCTTCCGTTCCGGATGGCGCGACGACCGGCCCCGTGCGCGTGCGCACGTTTGTCGGCGCCACGCCGGCTGAATCGAACGGCGTCAATTTCCAGGTACGCGACTGCCGTGAAAGCGGTGGCGACGCCTCTTGCGGCAGCGGACGCAGCTGCTGCGATGACGGCGCGTGCCGCGCGTCGTGCGGCGCTCCCGCGGCTGCCGGCGGTTTCGCGTGGCAATTTTCAACCGGCCCGATTCCGATCTTCCCGATCGTAATGGAGAACGCGACGTGCCAAGTCTCGCCGCCGTCGGCGATGCCGAGCCCGAATCCGTTCAAAGGCATGACCGACGTCTGCACCGACATGGGCGCCATGACGGCGCGCTTCAGCTTGCCGATGGATCCGGCCACGATCAACGCTTCCAACGTCATTTTCGAAGCTTGCGGCACTGGCGCCACCATTTCCAACACCTGCACGCCCGTCGCTTCGGCCGGCGCGCCTTCGATCGTCGATTACGACACGGATGGCCGCTCGCAGCTCGTACTGCCCGTGAACGGCCTCCAGCCGGACACGTGGTACCGCCTGACGATCCGCGACCAGGTGCAAAGCTTGGGAACGCCGGAGCGCGGCGCGCAACCGCTCGACGGCAACTACGACAGCCGTGCGGGCGGCGCCTACGTTACGTCCTTTAAGACGGGCGCGGGCCCCTGCACGCTCTCGGGCGTCGACGTACAGCCGGGCAACGCCTTGATTTCCGCCGCCGACGAAACCAAAGACTACCAAGCCTTCCCGCTTTCAAGCCGCTGCGTGATTCTTTCGTGCGACGGACGCACGGTGAACTGGGTTTCGACCGATCCCGGAAAAGCGACGATCGTCTCGCTCGGCGGCTCGCGCCAATGCGAAGCCGTCGCGACGCCGGTTTCCGAAACAGACCCTGGTCCGCCGATCCAGATCCGCTCGACCGTCGACGGTTTTAGCGATGCGGGCACGCTGACGATCGACTACGCCAACCCGCGCGTGGTGGACTACGGGCCGCATGATTGCGATCAGGCCTGCGTGAACTCCGTGAGCTTCGCGTACTTCAACACGCCGATGATCGAGAGCGGACCGGGCAGCATCCTTTCGAATGTCCGCTTGTACCGCTGCCGCAACGAATCGTGCCTCGCCTTCGAGGGCGAAGTGCCGCTTGCTCCGAGCTACACCGCGGCGTCGCGCCTCCTGACGTTCGGCAATCCGGTTCTGGCGGCCAATACCTGGTACCGCGCGGTCATTCTCGGCACGGCTATGAGCACGAGCCAGGCGCCGCTTACGGGATTGAACTACGAAGGCAACGCCTTCAGCTGGATTTTCCGCACGCGCCTTACCGGCGATCCGTGCGGCCCGCAGCGCGTCATTGTGGAACCCTCGCAGACGACGCTGCGTTACATCGGCCAGGTTTCGGCGGTGAACGCGCTCCCGCTCAGCTCTCCTGATGCGTGCGCGGCGGGCGGCCAGATCCTGAGCGCGGCTTCCTATAACTGGGCTTGGAGCAAGGCGCAGAACCCGGCCGCGCCGGTTGCCTTCTCGTTCTTGCCCGACGTGCCGCCGGGAACATTGATCAATACCAACCCCGTCCTTCCGGCCGGCTGTTCGACGAACTGCCTCATGACGGGAAGCCAGCCGCCGGGTACGCCCGCGTGCGGCAACGGCACCCTCGAGCGCGGCGAAGCCTGCGACACGCCCGGTTTGAACGGTTGCAACGCCAATTGCTTGTTGACCGGCAATACGCTTGCCAATGGCTGCGGCGACGGCGCGATCCAGGCGGATCGCGGCGAAGAGTGCGATGCGGGTCCTGCCAACGGCACGGCGGCCGCAGGCTGCACGACCGCCTGCTTGCTCGTCGGTTCGACGCCGGGCCTCTCGGCTTGCGGCAACGCCTCAACCGGCGTCGGCGAAGCGTGCGATGACGGTAACAGCGAAGGTGGAGACGGCTGCAGCTCGCGCTGCTTGCTTGAAGGTTCCCGCCAGAACGTCTATGTCTGCGGCAACGGCGCGCTTGAACCCGGAGAACAATGCGATTACATCCTCGGCGCGGGCGGTCTCGCGACGCAGATTCTGGTCGCCGGACGTCCGTCCGTCGCGCTCGGCGCGTCCGATGAGCGCAATCCGACGCGTCCGAATTTCGCTTGCGGCCAAAGCTGTCTCTTGCGCGGAAACCCGGTAACCTGCACGGCGGGTACGAACTGCTGCGGCAACGGTGTGATCGAACCGGCCAAGGGCGAGAACTGCGACGCCGCCGCTGAAAACGGCGATCCGTCTTCCGGCTGCAGCTCGCGCTGCACCAAAACGGGTTCCGATCCGGAGCTCCGCGCCTTCTGCGGCGACACGGTCGTCACCGTGAAGCCCGCCGACGTGTTGACCGGCATTCAGAACGGCGGCGGTGAGGAATGCGAAGCGCCGGCGCTCGATGCGAACATCGATCCGACGCAGGTCGTCGAGGCTCGCAACCAGTGCGACGCCAGGAACAACTGCAACGCCTCGGTGACGGCGGCAATCGGCACCGTCTCCGGACAAGGCAGCGTGAACGTCGAATGTTCCTGCCGCGCCGACAGCGACTGTTCGGCCTTCGGTTCGAACCTTTCTTGCGGCGCCGGCGCCTGCTGCTACCCGCGTCCCGACGCTCCCGACATCAATCCCAAGGGCGGCAACGAATGCCGCAACGTGCAGATCAGCGTGCAGTTCGGCGAAGAGATGAATACCGGCTCGCTCCAGGGCGGCCTCATCGTCGAATCCTGCCCGAGCCATGCGTATAACGAAAACGGTCCGCGCTCCTGGTTCGCGCGCGCGGCTTCATCGATCGGACGCTTCTTCCGCTCGCTGGTGGGCTTGGAAGTTTCCGCATCGCACATCTGCGCGCCGGTTGAAGGCACCTTCACGCACACGAACGTCACCGCGCCCGATGGCACGGTTCGCACGCTTTCGACGTTCGCGCCCAGGCAGATGCTGAGCTCGTCGCGCCTGTACCGCGTCACGGTGCGCGGCGGCCAGACGGGCGTGAAAACGGTGAAGGGCGTCGGATATCCGGAAACAGTGGATACGATCCAGGACTTCACGACGGGCACGGACGTCTGCCGTTTCGACGTCGTGCAAACCACGCCGGCCACGGAGCTCATTCAAGACTCCGCAATCCCGCTCACGATCACGGCGACGGCCATGACGGACCGCGGCGGCCGCCTCGAGGCGATCGCGCCGGTGCCCGGCGTGTACGACTGGACGTGGAGCTGGGCGACGATTCCCGAAAACGCGACAGTTGGCGCGCTCCTCGATTTGACGGCGGCTGCGGGCGCTTCTTCCGCGACCGTGCAAGCCACCAAGGGGATTAACGGCCAGGAGCAAGTCGCGGCGACGGCGCGCATCCAAACGGATACCGCCCTCACGCCTTCGACCGCCGGCAGCGACAAGATCGGCAAATCCTCGATCACGATCATGCTCTGCCAGATGCCGTGGCCGCGCCGCAACATTTTGACGGGCGCCTGGGCTCCGTATGTCGATCCGCAGACCCACTTCGAGTTCTACTATTGCCGAGACAACGCCGGCACGTCGCTTCCGGAACTCATGCCGCAACCCGTGCAGGGCCAGTCGGTCGGAGGTTCGGGTCTCCTGCGCTTCTGCGCCGCGACGACGGACTTCTCGCAGCCGCGCGCGTGCGTTTCGAATGCCGATTGCAACGCGGGTGACACCTGCCGCTCGAAAGATCTGCTTTTCCGCTTCCAGCCGGAATGGCGGGTTTCGGACGCGATCGGTATGCGCGTGTATGAGAACTACGATCGTTTGACGCCGCAAGAGTGGTACGTCGCCCAGCGGTTCTCCGGCAAGACGGAAGCGGCGACGGTCGACGGCTACCAAGCGATCAAGGACGAGCGCACCGTGTACGTCGGCGCGGCCGACAAATACGGCGATCCGGACATCCGCTCGTACATCTACGTCTTCGCGTACAACGACAATGCGGATCCTCGCACGGCGGAAATCTTCAACCGCCTGGTCGGCAACGTCAATTTCAATACCAACCTCGTGCCTTCGGATCGCGTGACCAACGTCTGTAAGAACGCGGCGGGGGAGATTCTCCACCTGACGGCGGAATCGACGGCGCCGATCATGTGCTCGACCGACCTCGATTGCGTGCGCGCGCTTCCGGCAGGACCGGCTGACATGCGCTGCGATTCCGACAAGGACAAGATCCGCCGCGACATGCGCCGCTGGCAGGATATGCGCGTCATCGAAAACGCGCTGGAAACGACGCGCGAACAGACGGGCTTCTATCCGAAAGTCGAGTCCGGAAGCTTCGTGCGCGGATTCACCACGTCCAAGTGGCCGTCCTGGAGCCAGCAACTCGGCGCGGCCGGAGCCGTCGTCGATCCGGTCAACGCGTTCAACCGCTGTGAAGCCTTCGGTTCGGAGTGCTCCATCAGCCGCACTGCATGCGCCGCCGATGGCGACTGCGCGGGCGGCGCGGGCGACGTCTGCCGCCCGACGTTCGAAGCGGAAACCTGCTACAACGATACGCTCGGTGTATTCGCTTGCCCGGCGCATTCGCACGTCTACCAGTACCGCTCGATCGGCGGCATTGATTACCGCATGTCGGTCGACTTCGAGTACGTCACCTACCAATGGCTCGGCACGTCGTGCGCCGCGAAAACTTCGCTCTTCAGCTGCGAAGCCGCGCTCGGCTGCTCGTGGATTCCGACCGGTCCGACGACCGGAAACTGCACGACGCGCATTTCGATCACGCCGGTCTGCGCCGGCCTGCCCTCGCCAACGGCTCCGAAGGCGTGTCTCACCACCGGCGCCGCTTGCACCGCGTCCGCCGAGTGCTCCGTACAGGACGTCTGCATGCCGATCGGCGTACCGCTCGTCGGCCCGGCGGCCGGCGGCGCGTGCGGCAACGGCTTGCTTGAAGGCACGGAAGCTTGCGAGATCGGTCAGACGCGCAACGTCGCTTGCGCCAGCGGAGGCCAATCGCTCGAAAGCTGCAACGCCGCGTGCGAATGGCAGGTGCAAACCGCCTGCCCAGGACCGGCCGCTTGTGGTAACGGATCGCTCGAAACCTTCGCGGGTGAAAGCTGCGACGACGGCGCGCAAAACGGCCAGTACGGACGCTGCCGCAGCGGCAGCCTGGGTTGCGTGAAACGCTGCGTCAATATTACGAAGCGCGCGGCTTTCGACGGCAACTGCGCCGACGGCAGCTGCGATCTCGCGCAGGCATGCGCCACGAATTCTGACTGCTCCGGCTTGCCGTTCCCTTCGGTCTGCACCGACCGCATGAACTTCTGCGGCGATGGCGTGAGGAATGGCAGCGAAACCTGCGATGACGGCGCGAACAACGGCGAGTACGGCTTCTGCGCCTGGGACTGCCGCGGCGCCGGCCCGCGGTGCGGCGACGGCGAGACGAATGGCGATGAAGAATGCGACGGCAATCAGGCGACGGCACCCGGCGTCTGCATTCCGAGCGGCTCTTCCTTGGCTGACACGAACGGCGCGTCGAGCAACTACGCTTCTTGCTCAAGCAATTCGGACTGCGCCAGCGGAGAAACGTGCGCGTTGTGCGCCGTGACGCCGGGCGGCCTCCCGCAAACGCGCGCCAAGAGCTGCAAACCCGCGACCGAACCGGTCGGCGAAGCCTGCACGTTCAACGACTGGTCCGTCTGCCGTCCGTCAGGCGCGTGCGGCAACGGCGTGATCGAAGGCGCGGAGCAGTGCGACGACGGCGCGGCGAATTCGCCGAACGGAGCATGTCTCACGTCCTGCCGCCTGAACGTCTGCAACGACGGCTTCGTGCGCTCCGGCGTCGAACAGTGCGACAACGGCGCGGCCAACGGCGTCCTCTGCACGCCGCAATACGGTTCCGTCTGCAACTACTGCAAGAACGACTGCTCGATCGAAACGATCTCCGGCGCCTTCTGCGGCGACCGGACGATTACGGCGCCGCCGGAAACGTGCGACCCTGGTCCCGTCACGGCCTGGTGCAGCCGCACCTACCAGAACCCGGCGGACACGAGCGGAGTCAAAGGCTGCACGACGAACAACGACTGCTTGCCGGGCGTTTGCCGCAACTATCCGGGCGCTTCTACGCCTTCGGCCGCTGCTCCGTCAAAGCAGAGGTTTGCGCGCTCCGACGTCGCGATCCCGATGTACGGACCTCTTGGCGAAGCCGCGCTTCGTTTCGCTGGCACGATCGCGACGTTCGCGACCTGCGGTCCCGGCGAATGCAACGCCGGAGTCCCCGGCGACACGACGCCTCCCGTCATCGGTCCGATCACCACGGCGCCTACGAGCCCGAACACGGCTGACAGCGTTGTTATTACGGTCTCGGACGTGACGGATGCCGCCGCACTTGTCGATAACATCGATATCTACCTCACGACAGCCGGCGTCAAAGTGCTGCGCCAGACCTGCCGCTATAATCCGCGTCTCGCTTCGGCAGCCTGCTCGGTCAACGTCGGCGCGCTTTCGGCCGGCATTCACGTCATCTCGATCGACGCCTTCGACGGCAACGGCAACATGTCGACGCGCGATCAAAACCTGACCGTTACAACGGCGTCCGGCGGTGGTCCGCCGCGCGTGGATATCGGCGATACGGGCACGTCGTTCGACCCCGGATACACTCCGTATACGGGGACGGGAACGAGCGCGCCTGAAGGTGCGCCGTGCCGCAGCGCTTCCGACTGCGTCTCCGGCCAGTATTGCCAAGGCGGCGAGGGTCAATGCATCGCGTTCAATACGCAGTGCCAGCCCGAGCCCTACACGAATACGCAGGCGGCGGCGACGGCCAGGAAGTGCAAGGTGAACGGTCGCTTGTGCACGAACGACGCTGAATGCGGCGCGAACGGCCCGTGCGTGGCCTACCGCATGGACGGCTCCTGCAACTACTGCTCGAACGCCTGCTTCGGCACGAACGCCAAGAGTCCCGCATTCTGCGGAGACAGCGTGAGACAGACGCAATTCGGCGAACAGTGCGATGGCCAGGGCGATCCGCAAGCACGCGGTCAAGGCACGACCTACGTCTGCCGCAACGACTGCGTCTACGATCCGAACGGAGGCTATTGCGGTGACGGCATCATCCATTCGGCCTACGGTGAAGTCTGCGATAACAACACGTTCGCTGGTGGATCGGCACCGAGCTGCGCTTCACAGGGTGCCGGCACAGCCGGTCAGGTCCTGTGCTCCAGGGGTTGCGGCCTTTATACCGGCGGTTGCGACAACGGTACGCTCCTGCCCGGCGACTTCCGCTTCAAGATCTCGTGGCCGACGCCTCACAATGCCGCCAACGAAGTAGACCTCTATGTGAAGGCTGTCTACAGTTCAGGGCCTCTCGCAGGGCAGACCAAGTACTTCGGCTGGAAAGCGAGCGCTGCAGATACGCGCTACGTCGGCAACGGCAACTTCGCGGCCGACCACATCCGTCTCTTCTGGGACGTGACGGGAGGCACGCACGCCACGGATCCTGAGATCATGGTGCTTTCAACCCAGTCGTTGCCCCAAGGCACCTATCACGTCTTTGCGAACGGCGGCAGCTGTTTCGTGGACGGCAACTACGCCAACATGCCTGAATTCAATCGCAACAGCGGTTGGTGGAAGGCGGCCAGCGCGACCATCAAGAGCAATTCCATCTTCACGATCGAATCGGGATCGGACGCGAGCGTCTCCGGCGTCACGAGCGGCACGACGCGCCTGCTCTCGTCCGTCTCGGATATCTCCGGCAATCCGTGCATGTGGTACATCGGACGCATCGACAAGACGGCCGCTTCGCCGGAAGGACGCTTCACCATGAAAAACAAGTACGTAAACAGGGCCGACGGTCCGAACGCGAGCGACTAATATGAAGCGACTCGTCATTATCCTGAGCGTGGTCGCGGTGCTGCTTGCCGGCATCGCGACCGTCGTGATCATCAGCCGCGCCCGCACGGCCAGTATCGCGCCGCCCGCGTCGGATGGAACGACGCCGATTGGCGGTGCGGGCACACGGCCCGTCACGCCAGGCTCGCCATCTTCGACGTCGAAGCCGCAAGGCATCGTGCCGCCTGAAAAAGACGCGCCGCCAGTGACTGCTGACGCGGCCTTGCGCGATACGGACGCCGACGGATTGTCTGATGGCGAGGAGGCCGCCTTGCGCACCGACCCTTCGCGCAAGGATACGGACGCGGACGGCCTGAGCGATCTCGAAGAGGTGCGTACGTACTGCACGGATCCGCTCAAGACGATGACGGACGGGAAAACACAGGACAAAGCTTGGGTCGCGGCACGTGAACAGGAAGCGGCTGCCGCAGGACAGCGACCAAGTTTTTGTGTAGAATAAACGCGTATGATTTTCTTCCTCTTTGACGACAAAACTGAACCAGCCGACATCTTCGCGGAAATTCCCTCGGAGAAAGCTCCGGCTTCGCCGCCGCAAGGACTGCCGACCGCGCCGCCTTCCGTAACGGCCGCGCCAGGCGTGACGTTGGAACAATCAAGTCTCGGGCACAAATGGATCCTGATCGCCGTGCTTGCGGTTGTCTTGATCGGCGGCAGTGCAACAGCCTACTTCGCTTTGCGTGGCGGTACGCCTCCTTCCGTGCCGGAAAGCGGAGTGCCGATGCCTGAACCGGCGCCGCAACCTCAACCGGAACCGCCGCAGCCAGAGCCGCAACCGGAACCGCCCCAGCCTGAACCGCAACCTCAGCCCGAACCTGAAGTCGATACGGATGGCGACGGGTTGAATGATGCGCGCGAAGCCCAGATCGGAACGAATGCCGGAATGGTCGATACCGACGGCGACGGTCTGTCGGATCGCGAAGAGGTCGAGGTCTACGTCACCGACCCGGTCAACGCGGATACGGACGGCGACACGTACTCGGACGGAGATGAAGTAAGAAACGGCTACGATCCAAAGGGCCCGGGCAAGCTCCTGCAAATCCCGCCCGCGCCGTAACATCCGACCGTTATGCCCGAGCAGCCAGTTCCGCAATCCGCCGCGCCGAAGGATCCGGTCATCTATACGATCCCGGAGCAGTTTTACGGCGTCGCGGCAAAGGCGCAGCTGCCGAAGGGGGCGCCAGCGCCTACATCGTCGCAGCCGAACGCGCCGACGCCTGCAGCGACGGGGTCTGCGCCGCCGACGAAACATGCCGACGGGAAGGGGAGTAAGAAGTGGCTCCTGATACCGATCTTTGCCGTCGTGCTTTTGGCGGGCATGGGTTTTGCGATCTGGTGGTTCTTGCGGCCGGCGGCGACGCCGCAGCCTGTTGCGCCGTCCGTGACGCTGCCGACGCCGCAACCCGAACCGCAGCCCGAGCCGCAGCCTGAGCCGCAACCCGAACCGCAGCCAGAACCCGAGGTTGAGCCCCCCGCGGTTACTCCGCAGAACGATGAAGCGCTGGATCCGGACAATGACGGGTTGACCAATGCGGAGGAAACGCTGTATGGCACCGGCCCGCTCAACAGCGACACGGATGGTGATGGCTATTCGGACGGTCTGGAGGTGATGAATCTCTACAATCCGACGGGATTCAAGCCTACGAAACTTGTAGAAGCGAACCTGGTTGTCGAGTTTGTCGCTGCCGATGACGCCTTCACGGTTTTGGCGCCGGAAGCCGGAAGCTTCCAAGAATTTTCAAATGCGTACGTTTTCGTGATTGCGGCGAACGATTATTTCGAGATCGCAAGGGAAGACAATCCTGGAAATCAATCGGTTCTCGACTGGTATTTGACGAGAAACCCCGGGGTCTCGCCGACGCAAGTTGAACAGTTCGTGACGAAATCCGGACTTGAAGGCATTCGATCCTCAGACGCCATGAGCGCGTACGTGAGCCTTGACGGAATGATATATCGGCTCGCGCATGCGCAGGGTGTGGTGGAGGGCGGGACGGAGAGCGTGTCTCGGCCAGACGCCTTCCGCACGACCTTCGTGATGTTCATGAACAGCTTCAGCAAGAAGCCATGACCGTTTCCGTTCCCGTCGCGCGGCGCGTCAAGGCGCCGGTCAGCGACGCGTGGATCAAAAAAATGGTGACGGCCGCCTTGCGCGGTGCCAAGAAAACAGCTTCGACGGAGGTCGGCGTCGTTTTCGTGTCGGATCGCGAGATGACGAAATTGAACACGGTGCACCGCAACAAGAAAAAAACGACCGACGTCCTGTCGTTCGCGGACGGAGCCCACGGCTTGCTTGGGGACATCGTCATTTCGGTCGCCCAGGCCGAAAAACAGGCCAAAGAAGCCAAGAAAACGCTTCGTTCCGAACTTGCGCTTTTGCTCGTGCACGGCGTCCTGCACCTTCTCGGCTACGATCACGAGACTTTGAAGGATGAGAAGGTTATGTTCGCGCTGCAACGCAGGATCCTGAAATCGCAAACATATGCTTGACGTGCGCCGTTTTCTCCGCAGCCTGCGCTTTGCCGTGAAGGGGATCGTCACGCTGGCGCGCGAAGAGCAGAGTTTTCGGATCCAGCTCTTGGCCGCGCTCGTGCTTACCGTGCTGATCTTCGTCTTTAACCTCTCGCGCGCCGAAACGGCTCTTCTCGTCGTTGTCGCTGTCATGACGCTCGTGCTAGAATTACTGAACGGCGCCGTCGAGCGGCTTGTCGATCTGTTCAAGCCGCGCATCCACGCCTATGCCGAGCAAATCAAGGATATGATGGCCGGCGCGGTGCTCGTGAGTTCCGTCGGCGCGCTCCTCGTGGGCGTTTTGGTGTTCTGGTCGCACGTCTTCTAACGATCGACATGGCGAAATCTTCCTCCAACGAAATCGTCGCAGGTCTCGACATCGGCTCATCGTCGGTGCGCGTTGCCGTAGGGCAGCGCGGCTCTTCGGGCGGGCGCGAATCGATCCAGATCATCGGCGCGGCGGAAGCGCCGTCTGTCGGCGTCAACAAGGGCGTCATTACCTCGATCGAAGACGCCATCTCTTCGGTCTCGACCTGTTTGGAAAAAGTCGAGCGCATGACCGGCGTGCAGATCGAGCGAGCATTCGTCGGCATCTCCGGCAGCCACATCGTTTCCCAGGAATCGAAGGGTGTCGTGGCGGTTTCGCGTTCCGATGGCGAAATCCGAGAAGAAGACGTTGAACGCGCGCTCGAAGCCGCCCGCACCGTCGCCACCCCGTTGAACTACGAAATTCTCCACGTCCTTCCGAAAAGCTTCATCGTCGACGGCCAGTCCGGCATCAAGGATCCGGTCGGCATGACCGGCATTCGTTTGGAAGTCGACGCGCAAATCATCCAAAGCCTTTCGTCGCAGCTGAAAAATCTTTCCAAGTGCGTCTACCGCACCGGCATCGAGATCGATGACGTCGTGCTCGGCGTCTTGGCCGCTTCGGAAGCGGTCGCCAGCCCTCGCCAAAAGGAGCTCGGCGTCGCCGTCGCCAACATCGGCAGCTCCACCACCTCGCTTGCGGTCTATGAAGACGGTGACGTGTTGCGCACCGTGGTCCTCCCGATCGGCAGCGATCACATCACGTCCGACGTGGCGATCGGCCTGCGCACGTCGATTGAAGTCGCAGAACGCGTGAAGGTCGAGCACGGCCTCGCCTCGTCGCGCGAAGCCAAGCGCGAGGATATCCGTTTGGCCGACCTTGGCGCGGAGGAGGACGAAGTGGTCAGCAAGAAATTCGTCGCGGAAATCATCGAAGCCCGCGTCGAGGAAATTTTTGGCAAAATCGACAAGGAACTGAAAAAAATCGACCGCAGCGGACGTCTTCCGGCAGGCATTATCCTGACCGGCGGGGGAGCGAAACTGAACGGCCTGGTCGACATGGCCAAGACGGAACTCCGTCTCCCCGCGGCGCTCGGTTACCCGGTGAACGTTTCAAGCATCACCGACCGCACGAACGACATCGCCTTTTCGACCGCAGTCGGCCTTGTCCTGTGGGGGCACCATCTTTCGGACAATGCCCGCAGCCAGAGCGGTTTGGCGGGCAAATTCGGCGACTTACAGGTCGGAAGCCGCTTCAAAAAGCTGTTACGCTCGCTTCTGCCCTGAGATGGGCATAAAGTGAACAATAATCATGTTCAAGGAGCCTTGAGAAGGCTGCTTTTTTTATGTACGCTGTAAGGGAAGAAATATAACCACTCGCGCAACTGCCACTATGGGTGAAGTTAAACCCGCGGTCGAAACATTCGCGAAGATCAAAGTCGTCGGCGTCGGCGGATCTGGTAACTCCGCCGTTAACCGCATGATTTTGTCGAAAATCCGCGGCGTTGAATTCATCGCTGTCAATACGGACGTGCAGGCGTTGCATCACTCGCATGCGCCGGTGAAGCTGCATATCGGCAAAACCGTCACGCGCGGCCTTGGTGCCGGCATGGATCCGGAAATGGGCAAGCGCGCCGCGGAAGAGAGCGCGAACGAAATCCGCGAAGCATTGAAAGATGCCGACATGGTTTTTGTGACCTGCGGTCTCGGCGGAGGTACCGGTACCGGTGCCGGCCCGGTCGTCGCGGAAATCGCTCGCGACCTCGGTGCGCTGACGGTCGCCGTCGTGACGCGTCCCTTCGCTTTCGAAGGCGCGAAGCGCCGCGAAGTGGCCGAAGTCGGGTACAAAGAACTCAAAGACCGGCTCGACACCATCATCACGATCCCGAACGACCGCGTGCTGGGCCTCATCGATAAAACCACCTCGCTGCTCGACGCCTTCAAGATCGTCGACGACGTGCTGCGCCAGGGCGTTCAGGGCATCAGCGAACTCATCACCGTTCCGGGCCTCATCAACGTCGACTTCGCCGACGTCAAAGCGATCATGCTCGGCCAGGGTTCCGCCCTCATGGGTATCGGCCGCGGTTCCGGCGAAGGCCGCGCGGTTGAAGCCGCCAAGCAAGCGATCGCCAGCCCGCTCCTCGAGGTTTCCATCGACGGCGCGCGCGGCATCCTCTTTACCGTCACGGGCGGCCAGAGCCTCGGCATGAAGGAAGTCGCCGATGCGGCAGCCGTCATTACCGAAAAAACCGACGAAGGCGCCAAGGTTATTTTCGGCGCCGTGATCGACGAAACGATGAAGGACGAAGTTAAGGTCACGGTCGTGGCGACGGGCTTTGACGGCCAGGAGCGCACGCAAATGACCTCCTCGATGAAGAGTATTCTGTCGGCCGGGACCCTGGCACCTGCCGCAAAGCCGTCCGTCTTCGCGAGCAAGCCTGTGGAAGAAAAGCCGGCCGTGGCGGCGCGCCCGATCGAGGCGAAGCCGCAAGCGCAACCGGTCTTTGAACCGGCCAAGCCTGTCGCGTCCGTGCCGAAGCGTATCAAGTCTCTCGAACCGGAACCGCAGCGCTTCCGCTCGTCCGCGCCCGCGCCGCAGCCGGCCGGCACGGCCGAAGAGGAAGAACTGGATATCCCCGCCTTCATTCGGAAGAAGATGCTGTGAGGTGCGTCGCATGCAATCATAAGGACACCAAAGTCGTCGATTCCCGGCTCTCGCAGGGCGGAATGAGCATTCGCCGTCGCCGCCAGTGCCTCAAGTGCCATTTTCGGTTTTCAACAGTCGAAGAGAGCGAGATTCTCGACCTCACCGTCGTGAAACGCGATGGCCGCCGCGAGGCGTACATGCGCGAGAAGCTCGAGTCCGGATTGCGCAAAGCCATTCAAAAGAGACCGATCACTGCGGAAGTGTTCAAGGACCTGGTCAATCAGGTCGAGCGCGATTTGCAGCGTCGGAAGAAAAACGAAGTGACGAGCCGTGAGGTTGGCGAGATCGTCATGAATCGCCTGAAGCACGTCGATACCGTTGCCTATATCCGCTTCGCGTCCGTGTACCGCGCGTTCGAAGACGTGAAGACCTTTCAAGAAGCCCTCGAGCATTTGGCCAAGTCGAAGAAAAAACGCTGATACGGACGTATGGAGGACATGTCCGCACAGAAGAGCCTTCGCCGCAACCCGCTGACCTACGTCATCGTGGCGGCTTTTCTTTTGGGAAGCTTTTCAGGAGCAGCATTCGGCGTCCTTTTCGCCGTTTCTTTGAATCAAAAATATTATCCGTGGCGCGAACCGGCCGATCCGGCCGCTTTCACCGATCGACAGCCGGTTTCGGCCGAGGATCGGCGCGTGATCGATGCGGTGCGTGAAGTCTCGCCCGCGGTGGTCAGCGTCGTCGTCAAGAAAGATCTCGCGAAGCTGTACGAAAGCACTGGTCCGTTCGGGTATTTCGGGTTTGAAATTCCGCTCGCGCCCTCCGCCCCCGGCCAGAAACAGGAAATCGGCGGCGGAACGGGATTCGTCATTTCCGAAGACGGGCTGATTCTCACGAACCGGCACGTCGCCTCCGATACGGAAGCGGATTATGAAATCGTCCTGGCCGACGGCAAGGTCTTTCCCGCCAAGGTGCTCGCCCGGGATACGATTCTCGACATCGCCGTTTTGAAAATCGAAGCGACCGGACTCACGGTCGCGCCGCTTGGCGACTCGGATCTTCTGTCGCCGGGCGAGACCGTCATCGCCATCGGAAATTCCTTGTCCGAGTACCGCAATTCCGTGACGAAGGGCGTCATTTCCGCCGTCAACCGCCGCGTGGTCGCAGGCAACGGTTCCGGAGAATCCGAAGTGATCGAGGAGGCTCTCCAGACGGACGCAGCCATCAACCCGGGCAACTCCGGCGGACCGCTGGTCGACCTTGAGGGCAAGGTGATCGGCGTGAATACGGCGGTCAACCGTTCCGGACAATCGATCGGATTCGCCATTCCTATCAATGCCGCCAAAGTCGTCATTGAAAGCGTTAAAACGCACGGCAAGATCGTTCGTCCGTGGCTCGGCGTGCGGTACGCGATGCTGACCCCCGAGACGGCCAAGCGCAACGGGTTCGACGTGGACTACGGCGCGTTGCTCGTCGGAGGCACGACGCAGGCGGAGGGGGCGGCGATCGTCCCCGGTTCTCCCGCCGAGAAAGCCGGTCTAGCGTCCGGCGACGTGCTGCTTGATATCGACGGCGCGAGGCTGGATCTCGAACACCCGCTTTCCAGCATGGTTGCGAAGCGTCGCGCGGGAGAAACGGTGCACGTCCGCATTTTGCGCGACGGCGCCGAACGCGTCCTTCCGGTGACACTGGGCGTCCTGCCTGACGAACCTCTTTGACCTATGGCTTTTAAGCGCACGAAAATCGTTTGCACGATCGGTCCGGCGTCTTCGTCGCCCGACGTGTTGGAGCGCATGGTGCGCGCCGGCATGAACGTCGCACGGCTTAATTTCTCCCATGGCACGCATGAAGAGCATGCGGAACTGATTCGAACGATCCGCTCCGCCGCGCATGCCGTCGGCGAGCCTGTCGCGATCCTTCAGGATTTGCAGGGCCCGAAAATCCGCGCCGGCGTCTTGCCGAAAGAAGGCGTTGAACTCAAGGCGGGCGCGCGCGTGACGTTCACGACGGGGGAGTCGGCAGTGGACGCGATGCGGCTGCCCGTGACGTACGAGTTTTTGCATAAAGACGTGAAAGTAGGAGAGCGCATCTTGCTGGATGACGGGTTGTTGTCAGCCAAGGTGGTGGAGGTACAAGGCCGCGACGTGGTGTGCGAGGTGATCGACGGCGGCACGCTCACGTCACACAAAGGGGTTAATTTTCCGGATTCGAAATTGTCGATCTCTCCGATTACCGAAAAGGATAAGGCGGACGTGGTGTTCGGCGTCGCGCAGGGCGTCGATTTTGTCGCCTTGTCGTTCGTACGCTCGGCCCGCGAGATCGAAGAGCTGCGCGGGATCATTGCCCATGCTGAGAAGATTTCCCAGCACCCGCAGCGATCCGCGATCCGGATTATCGCCAAAGTCGAAAAGCGCGAAGCGGTGGAAGCGATGGACGAAATCATCGAAGCGTCCGACGTGATTATGGTGGCTCGAGGAGATTTGGGGATCGAGATGGCGCCGGAGCGCGTGCCGATCGTGCAGAAACAGCTTGTCGCAAAATGCCGCGCGGCCGCTAAACCCGTGATCGTGGCGACGCAGATGCTCGATTCGATGATCCGCAATCCGCGCCCGACGCGCGCCGAGGTGTCCGATGTCGCAAATGCGGTTATCGATCATGCCGACGCCGTCATGCTTTCCGGCGAGACGGCGGGCGGAGCGCACCCGCTTGAAGCCGTGGAAATGATGGCGAAGATCGTCCGGGAAACGGAAGACTCGACGTTTGATGACATCGATGTCGAACATCGACGCGGCGATGCGCGGTCGGTCGACGAGGCGGTTTCGGAAATCGCCAACGTCCTGGTGCGCGACGTCGACGTGCGGCTGGTTGCCGTGGCGTCGCCGCAAGGCGATCTCGGAAGAATCGTGAGTCGCTTCCGCCCGGAAATGCCGATCCTGGTCGTAACGGACGACGAACGCATCCAGCGCCAGCTGAACGTTTCTTGGGGCGTCTTGCCGGTCTGCATGGAGCGCAGCAAGGATGCGGAGGCTTTTTTCAAGGCTGTAACGGAAGTCGTGAAGTCGCGCGGCTTGGCGGATTCGGGCGAAAAGATGGTCGTCATCGGAGGAGATCCGATCGGCGCCCTGTCGGATCGCGTTGAAATCCGCGAGCTTCCATGAATCGGTGCTATACTGGAACGGTATGACCTTGCGCGAACGTTTGGGCTTACGGCCGAATATCGGTTTGAAAGTGGCTGGCACGGTCATCTTTTTTGAAGTGCTGCTGATCGTGACGTACATGATCGTCACGCAGATCATTTTCGACGAGCAGACCTATTCGCACATCCTGAACCTCGATCGGCAAAATTTGATCGCCATCATCTTGGTTTCGACGCTGGTCTTGGCCGGCTATTTCACCTACATGGTTATCACGCGGATCTTCGGTCCCGTCGCGCTTTTGACGCATGGAACCGAAGAGATCATGAAGGGGAATTTCGACGTGCACATGACCGTGAAGACGGGGGATGAACTGCAGGTTTTGGCCGAGCGGTTCAACGCGATGGCCGCCGCCCTCCGAACCGAACGCGTGTCGCTGGAAAACAAGGTCAGAGAGCGCACGCACGCGCTTGAGGACGCGCAGAAAAAAGAAATTGAGCGCCAGACGGAAGTCTTGAAGCTGAAAGACGAGTTCTTGTTCGTCGCGGCCCATGAATTGCGCACGCCGGTCACGTCGATTCGCTGGAGCCTTGAATCGATCGCCGACCGCCGCATGAACGCCGAAATCCGACAGGCGTTTGAGGACGCTGTCAGCGCGAGCAAGAATCTCGCGACGCTTGTCGAGGACCTGCTCAACATGGCGCGACTCGACGCCAAGCGCATTCCATTCAAGAAGGAGTTCGTGAACCTGCTCGATGCCGCCAAAGGCATCGTTAAGGAGATGGAACCGATCGCCGCCAAGAAAAAGATCTCGATCGAGATCGAGGAGGAAAACGGGCTTGTGGCCATGGCGCTGGCCGACGATCGGCGCGTCGATGAAGTGCTCACGAACCTCGTTTCGAACGCCGTGAAGTACAACAGGGACGGCGGGCACGTCCGCATTCGCATTACGCGCGAAGACCCGTATCTGCGCTACGACGTCATTGATGACGGGCCCGGCATTGAGCCGGCCGAGCAAAAGCACTTGTTTGAAAAGTTCTGGCGCGCCAAGGCTTCGAGCGGCGTCGAGGGCAGCGGTCTCGGTCTGTTCATCGTCAAGCGCCTCGTTGAAGGTATGAACGGAACGATTTCGTTCAAAAGCGTGCCGAATAAGGAGACCGTATTTACGGTGAAGCTCCCTGCGGCGAAATCGTAAAAAAATTCGACGCTTACGGCGTCGTTTTTTCGTTTTCCGGACATGGGGGCTTCCGCCAGCCGTGAATCAGCTTTGACATCTCGGAGCCGAAGAGGATGACGCCCAGGGTCAAGACGGTGTCGAGCATGCCCTCCGGAACGCGGTAGCGGGGCGCGAAGTGGTTCACGATGCCCATGAAGACGAGCGCTCCGATCCAGAGGAAGACCAGCGCTTCACCGGGGCGGCTTGAGGACCCATGATTCTTGAACCAGCGTCCGGCCTCCTTGGGGCCGACGTAGAGCGCAAGCAGCATGCCGTGCAAGACGATCATGGCGTAGGCGACCTGGTCGCGCTCGCTCAGGAAGGCGTCGAGCATGAGTCCGAGATGAATGACCGAGTAGATCGAGCAAACAAGGAACAAGAGACGACTGTTCGGCTGCGGCATCGCGGTACCTCCTTGCCGTCTCTACCGTATCGGCGCGCGGGTTTGCCGTCCAGCCGCGTCTGCGATACCGTGTGGATAAGATTCCTCATGCATTTCCATGGCCCTCCTCGAATTCTACGGAAAGGAATGTCCGCACTGCGTCCGCATGGCGCCGCTCGTCGAGCAGCTTGAAAAAGAACTCGGCGTCGAGGTCAAGAAACTCGAGACCTGGCACGACGAGGCGAACAACAAGCTGCGCGCCGAGAAGGATGTCGACAACATGTGCGGCGGCGTGCCGTTCTTCGTCAACGAAGAAACGGGTGCGCGCCTCTGCGGCGCGGTCGACTACGACACGCTCAAGATATGGGCCACCGGCGGCAAGTAAAAGAAAAAAACGAGGCGAGAGCCTCGTTTTGGTTTAGCGTTGCGCATAGCGCACGAATCGGGCAAGGAGGGAGGCGGCCCGCGGCGTCGGGACCAGCGAAGCGCGGATACGCTCGATCGGATGCGCTTCGCAAGGCGCTGGGCGCGTTTCGAGCAGCTTCTCGAACGTCTCGCGCGTGCGTTCCGGGTGGAACTGCACGCCCCAGATCGGCGCGTCGCGAAACGCGAAGGCTTGCAGAACCGCGTCCTGGCTCCAAGCGGCCGCTGCCGCTCCTGCCGGGAGCTGGACGATGCGGTCTTGATGCCACGCCTGGGCGCGGAAACGAAGCGGCAGCTCCGCAAAGAGGTCGTCGACGTCGTCCTCCCGATGCACGTCGATCGTTCCGTATTCCGCGCGGTCGTGATCGCGCACGACGCGGCCGCCGAACACGTGGGCGATCGCCTGCGCGCCGAAGCAGATGCCGAACATCGGCAGCCGACGTCGACGGGCTTCGTGAAGCAGCGCGACGAAGGCGTCGTAGCAAGGAATCTCTTCGAAGACGGACCAGGCCGAGCCGCCGATGAGCAGTCCGGAAACGCCATCGAGCGCCGCGGAGGGGACAGGCGCTTCGAAAGGCCTCGCGGAACGGAGCGCTCCGAGCGGGATTCCGGCCGTCTCGGCGATCGCGGAAGCCTCCATGTCGGAAACCGAAGTATCCTTCATGCAATGCAGATGAAGAAAGGGCATGATGCGGCCAGTGTTGCCGATTCCGCCGAAATTGCCAAGGGGCGCACTCGCCGCCCCTTTGCCGGGCGGTTTTTTTATGTGCGAGGCATCTCTACGTAAAACATCGTTCCTCCCTTTTCGCTGCGCGGGCTTTCAAAGCCGATCTTCCACCCGAACGTGTCGCAGATCATTTTGACGATGAACAGGCCGAGGCCGGTGCCGCTGGCCTTGTATGCCGCCGCGGCTTCGGTGCGGTAAAACTTGTCGAAGATTTTTTCTTTCGCGTCAGCCGGGATCGTCAGGCCGTTGTTTTCAACCTCGAGGCGAATCATGCGATCCGAAATATGCATCGCGATGCGCACCTTCGGCGCCTCCGCATCCGCATATTCGAACGCGTTGGAGACGATGTTCGACAGTACTTGGAGCATCAAGACGCGACTCGTTACGAAGTTGGTTGCGGCCGGCGGCTGATAGTCGACGACGACCTTCGGATGATGCCGCTTCGCGAGCGCAACGACCTCGTCCAGCTCCTGCACGATGTTCACGCTGTCGTTGTGGGCCGGTGTTTGTCCGAGGCGGGAAATCGTGACGAGGTCTTCGATCAGGCCGACCATGCTTTTGCTGCCCTCATAGGCGTCATGCAAAGCCGCCTTCTGGTCCGGGCGCAAACCGTTGCGCTCCAGAAGAAGTTCGATCGTCCAGTTCACGGCCGTGAGCGGATTCTTGAGCTGATGACTCAAGATGCTCGTAAATTCCTCTCGGAACTTTTCGCGTTCTTTGCGTTCGGTGATATCGGGTTCGACCGCGATGAAAAATTCCACGTCACCGTTCTCCGCCATAATCGGCGTCACGAACATCTCTTGCCAGTGCATCACGCCGTCTTTTCGGCGGTTGTGCATTTCCGCAACGAACGGTTTTTTGTCCGTCTTGATCGTCTTCCAAAAATCGACGTAAAACGCTTCGGGCATCTGCCCGCCCCATAGGTCTCCCGGGTTGCGACCGATCATTTCCTTGCGCGTAAAGCCGGTGATCCGCTCCGTCGCCTCGTTGGCGAAGAGGATGTGGCCGTCGGGATCGGTGATAAACGCCATGATGCCCAACGCCTCGATGCCTTGGGTCAGGTGCGCGACGGCGGCCAATCGCTCGAGCAGGGCCTGTGGAGAAATGGGGACACGCATATGCCACCAGTGTACCCCTGGTGGCAGAATTGCCAAGGTTAGCCGCGCAAATGAAAAAACCGCCTTGTTGGGCGGTTCTTTCATGGCGGGCCAGACGGGATTCGAACCCGCGACCTTCTCCGTGACAGGGAGACGCGCTAACCGGGCTGCGCTACTGGCCCCTTTTTTGACTGCCCAAGTGTAGCACAGGCCTTTTCAGCAGGCAAGATCCTTTATCATCTTCGCCTGGAGCCGTTTTTGCCTTATACTGTTCAGGTATGCACCCCCCGCTCGTTTCCGTCTTCGCCCACGACCCGATCCGCGCCTACGTTGAAGCCTTGGTCGCCAAGGCCGGGTTCGCGCATGCGCCTGCGGAAGAGCGCCTGGAAACGGTCACGGCCCTGACGGCCGAGGCGCAGCGCCGGGTCGGCTTTGAGCTCATGCACGCTATCGATCCGCATTCGCTTGCGACGTTCCGGGAGATGGCTGCGGACGGCGCCACCGAAGACGAACTCATCGTGTTCTTCGATGTTCGGGTGCCAGACGCCCAAGAGCGCGTGCGGACGGCGCTTGATCGCTTCGGACGGGAATGCTTGGAGCGCGCCGCGCGCCTGCGCGACGAACTGCACCTATGAACGCCGAGGCGGTGCGCCGCGTGCTTGCGAACGACGATCTCGACCGCGTCATCGCTGCCCAAGACGAAGCGGCGCTGGTTTCAGCGATGCGCGCCGTCGTCGACCGCCTCGCCGACCGCGAGCGTTTTTTCGAAGCCGGATCCGCCGACCGTGAACGGATCGCGCAACGCGCGGCCGTCTTTCTTGATGATCGTTCGGCGGCTGATGATGCGGTCATGCGGTTGCGGCACGCGAGAGGGGAATGGCGCGAGCGTGCGCGAGCCGCCGAGGCGCTGCTCAGGAGCGGAAACTGGACGTCCGCGCGCTTGCTCGGCTCGCTGGCTCCCCGTCATCCGCGTACGCCGCCGCGCAGCCATGAAGGCGCCGACGTAGCCGTTGCGAGCGCGATGGTGATTGCGCTTCGTGAAGCCGTCACGCCGGATTTTGCCGCGCGGCAGGAAACGCTTCGGCGCGAAGGCGGCGTTTCTTTTTGGCAAAAAAAATGGCATGAACTGCTCGGCCACGTCGCGGGGAATGCGCGGGCTCAGGGCGCGACGCGCGAAGGCGCCGCCCTCAGCGCGATGGCTGCCGCCGCGATTCTGGAAGGGGAGGCTTTGTGCGCCAACGATGCGCACCGCGCGCTCGCGCTCACGCTCGGTGCGGGAGCTTCGTGCTTGCTGCGACGCGAGCGGGCCGCGGAACGGACAACCGCCCTCTCGGCGCTCACCGCCGCGCTTGCGGAACAGAATGACGTCCGGCTTCGTTTTTGGGATGGCTACGATGCCGATGACGTGCGCCTGCTTGGCGCGGCCGCGACGGCAGCGGCATTGGGCCGTGGCGGCGTGACGGCGCCCGTTCCAGGACGCGTTGGGCAGCCGACGATCGCTTTTCGCCTGCCGGAACAGTGGCACGAGCGGTTCTCGCACGTCGCGGCTTCGGATGCGGCCGAGGCGCTGGAACGGCGGTCGCATGACCCCCGCGCATCAGAAGCGGAACGCCTCATGGCCGAGGCGCTTGCGGAAACGCTGGCCGCGCATCCGCACGCTGAAACCGTATCCTTCGCTGAAGCGCTGGGGATTGAAGCGGCTCCGTTGCGTACCGACGATCTCCGTGCCGGCGAGCCGTTGTTCCGCGCGGTGACGCGCGCGCGGCATCCGATGTTCATCGTGTGTTCCGGCAAGCGAGGACGCGCGCTTCGATGCCGCGCCGTAGCGAATACGGAAGGCGCGCTCGTAGGCTATCGCGCTTTTGATCCGCTAAGCCGCGAGCTGGGAAAAAAGCCGCTTTACGCGCTCTATGATTTGGAGGGCAGGCGGGTCGGCTATGCTTGGGCCGACCGACAAGCCGTCGCGTGTTTCGGCGCTCCCGAGCAAGGTTTCGCCAGCGCTCCGGCATCCCTTGATTTTTGAAGAAAAGTAAAAGGGCCCGGCACGTCAGATGACGTACCAGGCCCGTTCGAGCTGAGCTCCTAGGAGTCCGAGGTCTTCTTCTTGGCGATGGTCGCCCAGGTGAAGATCTGGAGGATTCCCAGGATCACGATGACGGTCCAGAGCGCGGTGTTGCTCGGCGCTTCTCGCGCTTCGAGCTTCCCGAGGCGTTCCTCCGTCCGCTCGGCCTGTACACGGAACTCCGTGCAGTACCAGCGGGGGAAGATCTCTGGATCGTTGGCGTGATCGGCGCAGTAGATGCCGTTGGCGAGCAGCACCTGGTCCTGCGGACCGGGTGCTTCGACTGCGTCGCTCTTGGCCGCGGCGGCCTTGGTCGCTGCGACCGACGGATCCGAGCTCAGGGCGCTGCGGATCACGACGTAGCCGACGATCGCCAGCGTTGCGAGCACGATGACCCAGATCACCTTGCGGCGTCCGGAACCGGCATGCGCTTCGTCTGGCGAAGTCCTCGGCGGAGCCTGGAAGATCGGATCGTCCATGCTAGGCATTGGGGGTCTCCTGGGGAGCGTCGAAGGTTGAAGGATCGGGGGGAAGGAACAGGTCGTTCTCGGTCTGGACGAACAGCTCGCGCAGCGCGTCCTCGTCGATGTCGAATCCGTGCTCGACGAGCCCGGACACGAACGAGGTCGGATGCGCGGCGCAGTCGTCGCAGGCGTGCACCTTGAGCTCGCCGCCGTCGGGGGACATGAGCGTCGCGACCTTCGTCACGGCGTTCGTGCACCCATCGGGCGACTCGCACGTCGGCAGCTCGTCCGCTCCGGCGTCGTCCGTCGGGGCTCCGAGCTCCGCGAGGATCTCGTCGATCCCGCGGATGATGTGCGAACCGTGCATGCTGAGCTCGATCGCCGAGGCGGTAGCCTCGACGGGCTGGTGGCCGCTCGCAGCCGCTTCGGCCACGATCTGCGCGTCATCGACGATGCTCGTCGACGGCGGTTCGATCGCGGACTCCGCGGGAGTTGCGGTCACCACGCTGTCGGAAGCTTCGGAGCCGTGAGGGACGATGGAATCGTCCTCGGGCGCCTCGACGACCGGCGGCGGAGCAGTCTCGTTCTCCGAAACGACCGGGATGCCGACGAGAATCTGCTTCTCGACGTCAGCCGGGAGCGATCCGTAGTTCTCGACGAACCACTTGAACCCCTCCTGCAGGCGATAGAGCTCCGCTTGTCCGGGGCGTCGAGCCATGGCGCGGAGCTGGTTGAGCTCCACCTTCATGGTTCGAACCTCGTCCTTCGCGATGCCCTCCTCGCCTTCGGCCGCACGCGCGTGGCTCTCCGCCTTGGCCTTGGCAGCCAGTGCGGCGTCACGCTCCGTTTCGGCCTTGGCGAGAGCCTTGAGCGTCTCCGCGAGGCGATCGTCCAGTTCGCGGTAGCGACGATCGGCGGCGGCGAGCTCCTCTGCGTGAGTCGTTCGCTGCGCGCTGAGCTGCGCTTCGAGCTGGGCGATGTCGGCGACGCGAGCTGCAACCTTCTCTTCGGTTCCCCGAAGCATCGCTTGGCTCGCGTTGTACCGGTTCTCCAGCTCGTTGTACGCAGCCTGCTGTCCTTCGCGCAAGATGCGCATTGCCTCGTCCTTCGCCTCCTCGACGGTCTTGATGGCGGCCTTGTGGGTCGCCTCCATGGCCGTGCGGGCGTGTCCGAGTTGGACCTGCAGGATGCGCTCGACGTCGTCGGCCTTGGCGCGGGCGCTCTGCAGCTCGATCATCTGATCGTCGAGCAGCTTCTGCTTGGCGCTGAGCTCGATGGCATGGTTGCTCTTCAGCTTCGCCATGTCCGCGTCGTGCGTCTCCTCCAGTGTGAGGAGCTTCCAGATCTTCACCGCGCAGGCGTCGATGCCGAGCGCGGGATCCCGGTTGCACTCGAAGCGGAAACCGCCTTCACCACACTCCAGAGTGTGCGTGTTCAGGTGCAGACTGCACTTGGGACAGTGATCCTTTTCGTGGCTCATGTGGCCACCTCCTTCAGGGTGTGGTTGATGGAATGAACGTGGTTCTCTTCGAGAATAGGCTGGCAACCGCCATTTTGACGGAAGGACCCTACTTTGTAGGGACATGCCAAGATATCACAAAATACCAAAAAAGTCAAGGCTTTTGGGGTCGCCCTGACTTTCTGGATTCGAGCTTATTTCGCGGCCAGTTTGGTGGTCGTTTCGACCAAGGCCTTGAAGATTGCGGGATGGTTGGCGGCCAAGTCGGCGAGGACCTTGCGGTCGAGGCTGATTTGGGCCTTTTTGAGCATGCCGGCGAACTTGCTGTAGGACAGGCCGAGTTCGCGGAGACCGGCGTTCAAGCGCAGGAGCCAGAGGGAGCGCATGTCGCGCTTCTTGGTGCGGCGATCGCGGTAGGCATAGGCGCCAGCCTTGGTGGCGGCGGTTTTGGCGAGCTTGATCTTGCTCTTGCGCCCCCACATCATGCCCTTCGTCTTTTTCAAGATACGGGCGCGCTTGCGGGCGCGGACGAGACCTCGTTTGACGCGCGGCATACTTAGACGTTGTGGTTAGGGAGCAGGCTCTTGAGCGAGTGGCGGTAGGATTCCGACATATTGGTATCCCGGCGCTTGCGCTTGGTCTGCACTCCCGTATCACGGGAGTTAAAATGGTCTTGGCCGGCTGCGCGCTTCAAAAGTTTGCCATTTTTGGTGACTTTGATGCGCTTGGCGAAGGCTTTCTTCGTTTTGGCTTTCATAGCGGGCGTAGCTTACTTCTTTCCGACGATCATTGTCAACTGGCCCCCCTGGACAGCGATCTGTTGCTCGATATTTAGGGGGTATTTCTCCTGCAGCGACTTCACGAAGTTCTGGATGACCCCTTTGGCCAGTTCGGCGTGGGCCTTCTCGCGACCGCGCAGGATGATTTCGATCCTGAGCTTATCGCCCTCTTCCAGGAACCGTTCGGCGAGGCGGAAACGGGTTTCGCGGTCGTGGGCGCCGATGCGGGGGGAGAGGCGGATGCCTTTGACTTCCACCTGCTTGGCCTTGGCCTTCTGCTTGCGCATTTCGCGCTCGCGTTCGTACTTGAATTGGCCGAGGTTCAGGATCTTGCAGATCGGTGGCTGCGGGCGCGGATCGACCTCGACGAGGTCGTACCCCCGTTCTTGGGCCATCGCGGCGGCTTGAGCCGTCGGCAGCACTCCCAGGTTTACGCCGTTTTCATCGATGACGCGGACTTCGGGTGCCTGGATTTGCAAGTTGGCCCGATAGAGCGGCGCGACTTCGACGGGGCGGCGGAATTTTTTCGGATGGATACGCATTGGGAGGCCGATCTCGGAAAGTTGATTACGGGAGCCACTATAGCGAAAAGGCCTAAAACAAGCAAGGTTGGCGGGTATGCGCATTGACGGTTCCAAAAAGTTTTGATAGCTTGGGTTTTGACATGACCCATGCCGGGTCGTGAAGAAACTCCAAGTGGAGGCAAAGAGACGATGAAGATCCATCCGTCCGCCGTTCCCAAGAACGGCACCCACATCACGTGGAACATCGGGGTCAACGACGACGCCCACGATTCCTCAACCCAGACTGGCGTCACCAAGACAGGCGTCATCCGGGACGGCAGCATCAACGACATCGGCGACGCGACCGCGCTCGTGTAGCGCGGCGGCGACGTCGACGCGAACGCTTCGATGAGCGGAGCGTTCGCCCTCAACCCTCAGCCTCCGGCGCGGACTCTGTCCGCGCCGTTGCCTTTTAAAAGAAAAAACCCGCGACGGAGTCACGGGAAGCGGACGGAGAGGACGACGACGGTCGTTTCGATGTTGAGCGGATCCTTTGACCGGACCGTCCAGCGCGCGCCATCGAACCTGAGCGCGGGAAAGAGCTCGCGCGATTCCCGGGACGGACCGTCATCCGAGAGGATGAGGAAGAGCACCGCCTCGACGCGGTCATCGGGATCGACCGGATCGTCGTCGGGAATGCCGCCGAAAGCGACGCCGCGGATGGTGCGGACATTCCTATCGCTGCCGTCCGTTCGGCACGCGTACTCGATCCGCTGTCCGATCAGCCGATTGAGATCGCCCGGCAGTCGGGCTCGGGCCAACAGATCCAGGTGCCAGGGTTCCATGCGTACCTCCGCACATGAGTATACGCCAGCCGTTCTGAAAACAAAGAGCACCCGGACGCGAGAGCGAGGGTGCTCTTTGCGTCGCGGGTGCCGTGAGAATCAGTTTCCGTTCCTGAGGTATGTGGCGCGCCAGTCTTCGACGATGACTTCGCAGTCCCGTGTTTCTCTCTTGCAGTGCACCCTGAGATACACGCGCTCGTTCGCGCGATTCAGCGTTTCGAAACCAAGGATGAAATAGTCGGCTTCGCCACAGTGGACGAGGGAAGGTTCCGACAGGTGAACGGCGTTCATGCACACAGCATGCTCGACGCGATACCCAGACCGTGCAGCGGCTGTAGTCCCGATTTCAAGATCGGATGGACTCGTCTTGAGCAAGTAGTCGCAGCCGGAAAGCAATACGATGATGGCGAACGTCGCAAGGGCGAAACGAGTCGGTGCGCGCATTGAATCCTCCTCGGCCAGCCTACGGGTGTTCACCGTGCTCGGTCAATGGCTTGACCTTATTTTTCCGTCATGGTATCAATTCCCAGTAAGACACTAGGAATTGTGAAATCCCTTCTTAAAGTCACGCGCAAAGCCCAGTTGGGCTTGCTCCTCGTTTCGGAACTCGCCCAGCGTCCTCAGGATGCCGGGCCGCTTTCGATTGAGGAGGTGGCGAAGAAGAGCGGGGAGTCGCGCAAGTTCCTGGAGGAAGTCGCCGGTGATTTGCGGCGCGCGAAGATCGTCGAAGGCGTGCGCGGCGCGGCCGGCGGCTATCGTTTGGCGCACGACCCGAAGACGCTGACCGTCGCCGACGTGATGAATGCTGTCGAGGGTCCGATGGAGCGCGAAGCGTGCACGGCCGTCGGACATCATCACGACGCAGGTATTCTCACGAAGGTCCAGGGCCAAGTGATGGCGACGCTCATGAATACGACGATTGCCGACGTGGCGAAATAATATGGCTGATAAAGATTTTCGCGACGTCTACGACAAGGCGGCCGAAGGCGTGACGCGCCACGCGGCCGAGCTCGGGCTCACCGAAGAGGTGGTCCGGGAAATTTCGGCGTCGAAGAACGAGCCGGACTGGATGCTGCAGCTGCGCCTCAAGGCGTTCGAGATGTTCAAGCGCACGCCGATGCCTTCGTGGGGACCGGATCTTTCGAAACTCAATCTCGATCAGATCACGTATTTCGTGCGTCCCGACGCGGAAGAATCGCAGTCGTGGGCGACGGTGCCGGACAAGATCCGCGAGACGTTCGAGAAGCTCGGCATTCCGGAAGCGGAACGCCACGCGCTTTCGGGCGTGGGTGCTCAGTACGACTCCGAAGTCGTCTATCACAATTTGAAAAAGGAATGGGAAGAGAAGGGCGTCATCTTCGAGAACATGGATGAAGCCGTGCGCAAGTATCCGGAGCTCGTGAAGAAATACTTCATGACGGATTGCATTCCGCCGCACGACCACAAGTTCATCATGCTGCACGCCGCGGTTTGGAGCGGCGGCACCTTCATCTACGTGCCGAAGGGCGTGAAGGTGAACGTGCCTCTTCAAGCGTACTTCCGCATGAACGCCGAACGCGGCGGCCAGTTCGAGCACACGCTGATCATCGCCGACGAAGGTTCGGAAGTGCAGTACATCGAAGGCTGCTCGGCGCCGCGGTACAACGCGAGCTCGATCCACGCCGGTTGCGTGGAACTGCACGTGCATGAAGGCGCGCGCATTCGCTATTCGAGCGTCGAGAACTGGAGCAAGAACACCTACAACCTGAACACCAAGCGCGCGGTCGTCGATAAGAACGGCGTCGTCGAATGGGTGAACGGCAACATGGGTTCGGGCGTCACGATGCTGTACCCGTGCTCGATTTTGCGCGGCGAAGGCTCGCAGTCGCATTCGCTCGGCGTCGCCTTTGCCGGTCCTGGCCAAAACCAGGACACCGGCTCGAAAGTCATTCACGCCGCGCCGAACACGACGAGCACGATCCGCGCCAAGAGCATCTCGAAAGGCGGCGGCATTTCGTCGTATCGCGGCTACGTCAGCGCGACGCACGCGGCGGAAGGTTCGAAGTCGAGCGTTTCCTGCGACGCGCTCTTGATTGATGAAGGTTCCGTTTCCAACACCTATCCGTTCATGAAAGTGACGACCGATAAAGTCGACGTCGCGCACGAAGCGACGGTCGGCAAGATCGGCGAAGAAGAATTGTTCTATCTCATGTCGCGCGGCCTTTCGCAGGACGCGGCCATGCGCATGATCGTGAGCGGTTTCGTCGAGCCGATCGTGAGGTCGCTGCCGCTCGAATACGCGGTGGAACTCAACAAGCTGATCGAACTCGAAATGGAAGGCTCTATCGGCTGATATGGCGACCAAGCTTCTCAAATACGGCATCGGCATTTTCATGCCTGAGTCCCCGGAAGGGTTCGATCGGGCGGCTTTGGTTGCCCAAACGAAGACGATCGACGTGCCGGCCGGCGCGGTCATGCGGATCGTTGAGGATGCGGAAGGGGACCGCGATGCCGAGATCCGGCTTGAAATCGGCGAGGGCGCCCGCGTCGTTTATGTGGCGAAGTCGGTATCTTCGGTCGAATTCGTGCGCCGCGAAGCGCGTCTCGCGAAGAACGCGAAACTCGAATGGATCGACGAGTGCTCCGCGCCCGCATTTTCGCGCGCGTCGTTCGTGACGCGCCTCGAAGGCGAAGGAGCCGAAGTTGAAGCGACGAGTCTCTTGCGCGGCGCGCAGCAACAGCGGTTCGACGTGAAACATGAGATCATTCACGCGGCGTCCCGCACCGTTTCCAACCTGCGCGTCGGCAGCGTGCTTTCGGGCGACGCCAAAGCGATCGTCCGCGGCCTCGTGCGCGTCGAGAAGGACGCTTCGGGTTGCGTCAGCCGCCAGAAAGAAGAAACGCTGTTGCTTGCCGACACCGCCGAGATCGACGCCGTGCCGATGCTTGAGATCGAGAACCAGGACGTGCGTTGCTCGCACGCGGCGACGGTCGGCCGGATCGATGCGGAAAAAAAGTTTTATCTCATGTCGCGCGGTCTCGATGAAGCTTCCGCCGAAGCGATGCTGATTGAAGCGTTCGTCGAGCCGTACCTCGCCAAACTTTCCTGATATGAAGCTGCCACACGACATCCAAAAAGATTTTCCTTCGCTCCACGCCATGGGCATGCGGGCGTACTTGGATTCGGCCGCATCGTCGCTCACGCCGGTTTCCGTTCTCGAAGCGATGAACGACTATTACCAGAACTTCCGATCCAACGTGCATCGCGGCATGTACAAGACGGCGGGGGAGGCGACGGAGCGCTACGAGGCCGTGCGCGGCATCGTTGCGAAGTTTTTGAATGCTTCGGCGCCGGAAGAAATCGTGTTCACCAAAGGCACGACGGAAGCGTTGAATCTTCTCGCAACCTCGCTCGGCCGCACGTTCGGTCCCGGCGACGAAGTCGTGCTGACCGAGATGGAACATCACGCCAACCTGGTGCCGTGGCAGGAAGCCGCCAAGCGCCACGGGTTCGTTTTGAAATATATCCCGATCACGAAGGCGTACCGTCTCGACATGGACGCGGCGCGCGCGCTGATCACGCCGAAGACGAAAGCGGTGTCGATCGCGCACGCCTCGAACGCGCTCGGCACGGTGAACCCCGCGAAAGAGCTTGCGGCGCTCGCGCATGCGATCGGCGCCCTCTTCATTCTCGATGCCGCGCAGTCCGTGCCGCACATGAAGGTCGATGTCCGTGATCTCGATTGCGATTTCCTGGCGTTCTCCGGCCACAAGACCTACGGCCCGACGGGCGTCGGCGTGCTCTACGGCAAGAAAGCGCTTTTGGAAAAGATGGAGCCCGCGCAGTACGGCGGCGACATGATCCGCGAGGTGAAGTATGAAGCCTCGACCTGGAACGACGCGCCGATGAAATTCGAAGCGGGCACGCCGAACATCGCGGGCGTGATCGGACTGGGCGCGGCGATTTCGTATTTGGAAACGATCGGCATGGATGCCGTCGAAGCGCATGATCGCGATCTCACGGCGTACGCGCTTGAAAAGCTTCCCGCGGTTCCGGGGGTGAAGATCATCGGGCCGGAAGCGGGGGAGCGCATCGGCGCGATCTCTTTCGAAGTCGCCGGCGCGCATCCGCACGATCTCGCGACGATCTTCGACCGCGAAGGCGTGGCCGTGCGCGGCGGACATCATTGCGCGATGCCGCTCATGGGCAAGCTCGGCGTGACGGGCACCTGTCGCGCCAGCTTCGGGATTTATAATGGCAAGGAAGATGTCGACGCGCTCGTGGAAGCGATTCAAGCTGCCAGGGCGACGCTGAAACTCTGATATGGAAGAGAATCTCTACATGGAAAATATCCTCGACCACTACAAGCATCCCCATAACGCGGGACGGCTTGAAGACGCCTCGCTGCGCGCGCGTGAACTCAATCCCAGCTGCGGCGACGTGATCGAGCTCTTCCTGTCGCTCGACGCGTGCGACCGCGTGCGGGACGTGAAGTTCGACGGAAAGGGCTGCGCCGTGAGTCAGGCCAGCGTCTCGATGTTGACTGACCGCATCAAGGGACGGCCGCTCGCGGAGGTGCTCGCGCTCTCGGAACGCGATATCCTGGAGATGCTCGGCATCGACGTCGGCCCGATGCGCATGAAATGCGCGATGCTCTCGCTCCGGACGCTCAAGTCCGCGCTGAATGAAAAACACTGATATGGCATCTCTCAAGATCGACAATCTGCACGTGGCGCGCGACGCCAAGGAAATCGTCAAAGGCGTTTCTTTGGAAGTGAAGAAAGGCGAAGTGCACGCGCTCATGGGACCGAACGGTTCCGGCAAGTCGACGTTCGCCAACGCGCTCGCGGGGCATCCTTCGTACGTCGCGACAAGCGGTACGATCGCGCTCGACGGACGCGACCTGACGGCCGCCGCGCCGCACGAGCGCGCCAAGGCCGGACTCTTCCTCTCGATGCAATCCACGCCGGAAATCCCGGGCGTGACGCTTTCAAGTTTCTTGCGCACGGCTTTCAACGCCGTGAAAGAGCAGCCGCTTTCGGTGCTCGAGTTCCACGCGCTGCTTCAGGCGCGGATGGAAGATTTGAAAATCGACCCGGCCTTCGCGCGCCGTCACTTGAACGCCGGCTTCTCCGGCGGCGAGAAGAAGCGCGCCGAAGTGCTGCAGCTCTCGGTGCTCGATCCGGCTTACGCCGTGCTCGATGAAACCGATTCCGGCCTCGACGTCGATGCGCTCAAGATCGTGACCGACGGCCTGGCGCGGCTCCGAGGGCCGAACATCGGCATCCTGGTCATCAGCCACAACCCGAAACTGCTCGAGGCGTTGCGGCCCGATCGCGTGCACGTCATGAAGGACGGCAAGATCGTGGCGGAGGGCGGCAACGAGCTCGCGGAACGGATCGGCAAAGAGGGATACGAAGCGATTGCAAACTGATATGACGATGAAAGAAAAAATCACGGAAGTCTTCAAGCATACGCAGGATCCGGAGCTCCACATCGACATCTGGACGCTCGGGCTGATTTACGGCTTCGAGCTTTCGGAGGACGAAGAGCAGCTCAAGGTCAAGATGACGTTCACGACGCCGCTTTGCCCGTACGGCCCGCAGCTCCTGGGGGAATTGAAGCAAAGCCTGCTCATGCTCGGGCTCCGCGTCGTCGACATCGAAGTGACGTTCGATCCGCCGTGGGAACCGTCCGAAGAGCTCCGTGCGATCCTTGGCGTTTGAACCTATGTTGAAACACGCGAAAAAAATCCTGCTCGGCATCCTGGCGCTTCTCGTGCTGGGCTTCTTTGCCGAACGCGCGCTGCTCAACTCGGCCGCCGCTTCGTTGGCCGAATCGACGCCGGAACTGGTTCCGCACCGCGCTCTCGTCATGCCGCACCGCGGGACCGTCGAGATCCGCAAAGCCGGAAGTGAAGCGTGGATCGCGATCACGGCCGAAACGCAAGTTGAAAAAGGCGACGCCGTGCGTACCGGCGCGGGTGCTTCGGCCAGCCTGAACTTGTTTGAACAAGGCGTCGCCCGCCTCGACGAAAACGCGACGATCACGCTGGAGGATTTGGCCTGGGACCAAGAAAAAAATTCTTTTGTCGGAAAAATCCTGCTTGAGAGCGGCCGCCTGTGGTCGCGCCTGCTCGATTTCATGGCGCCGGAGTCGGCATATGAAGTCCGTACGCCGCATCTCGTGGCGACTGTGCGCGGCACGGCGTTCTTCGTGGATGCTTCGGCGGCTGCGAACGACGTCTACGTGGCCGAGCATCTCGTGCGCGTCGCTCCCGCGAGCGGCGGCGACGCCGCGGACGTCGCTGCGGGCAAGAAACTCCGGCTCATCGTGCCGCAAGCCGGCGCGACCGCGCGCTTGAACGCCAGCGCTTGGAAAATTGAGGACGCGAAAGAACTGTCGGAGGACGCTTGGGTACGCGGAAACCTCGAAATGGACGTCTCGTTCAGGAAGCGCGTCGAGGAACGCTTGCAGGGCGACCTCGAACGTTTCGTGCCGCGGCCGGACATGAGCGTGCGTGTCGAAGCGAAGGAGCGCTCCGCCATCGCGAAGCATCCGCCGAACGCGCAGCGCATCGCCACGCGCGAGATGACGCGCCTCGCCGCGGAGACGCTTCTTGTGGCTTCGTTTTCCGGCGGAGAGCGCGGGGCCGTAGCGACGCTCGATCGCGCCGAGCAGTTCTGCGCGTACGTGCGGAGGAGCGGTCTCGAGTGCAGGATCCATCCGCGCGTCATTGAATACGTCTCGCATCACCGGGAGCTGACGCCGCTCTTGCGCGATGTCGCGCTTCGCGTCTCGCCGGACCTGGCCGAGACCTTGCACCGCGTTCTTGACCGCCGTGCGACGTTCGAAGCGGCGCCGCCCGCCGTACTCGAAGCCGCGACCGACGCCGCTTCGGATGCGGCGTTCGAGATTCGCGTCGACGGCCTGCCGACGCCGACGCCGGTCTCCGTTCCGTCGACGCCGCTTCCGCAGCGCCTTGAGGTGTCCGGCGAGCGCTTCACGTTCGGATTCGGAGAGTCCGGCTCCTTCAGCGCCTTTTTGCGCTGGAGCGACGGGCGTACGGAAGACGTGACCAAAGACGTCGTCTGGTCGCTCGGCGCGTCGGCGACGCCCATTGGCCAGATGCGCGGCAATCTTTTCACCGCGATGGAACGCGCGGGCGAGACCAAGCTGATCGCGTCTTATACGCACGCGCTCGGCATTTTTACCGGCACCGACACGCTCCGCGTCGTCCAGCCCGATCTCCCCATTATCAACTGACGCCATGCCGCTCGCGCCGAATCTCACGCAACGCTCTCGCCGCCGCAGCCGCCTTTTGGCGCTTGCGGGCGCTTTGGCGTGGGTCGCGTGCGTGCTGTTGCTGCAGCAGTTGGGCTATTGGCGCGCGTTTGAAGCGCGGCTTCAAGACCAGCTCGTGGAGAAACGCGATCCGCCAAGCGACATCGTGATCGTCGGAATCGACGACGCTTCCATCGCGGCGATCGGACGTTGGCCGTGGCCGCGCTCCGTGCACGCCGAGATGATCGATACGTTGAAGGAGGCGGGAGCGTCGACGATCGGTTATGACGTGACGTTTTCCGAACCGTCGAACGAAGCGGATGATGCCGCGCTTGAAGCCGCGCTTCGGCGCGCGGGCAACGTCGTGTTGCCCGACGAGCGCGTGACGGAGACGTACGTGAAGCCGTTGCCGCGCTTTGCGGACGCGGTCGACGGGCGCGTCGGACAAACGACGCTGCATCCCGACTCGGACGGCGTCGTCCGCTCGCCGTATTTCTTTGAATCGTTTGCCGAGCTCGTGGCCGGCCGGCCCGCTCTTTACGATGAAGCGTTCCGCGTCGCGTATTATGGCGGACCCGGCACGTTTCCGAGCGCTTCCTTTATCGACGTACGTGAAGGGCGCGTCCCTCCCGAAACGTTCCAAGGAAAGATCGTTCTCGTGGGCGCCACCGCGCCCGATCTCCACGACGCCGCGCTGACGCCGTTCGGTAACGGCCGGCTGATGCATGGCGTCGAGATCCAGGCGAACTACGTCGGCATCATCCGCTCGGGCGATCCGCACCGCATCCTATTCCATCTGCCGCTTCCGCTCGCCGCCGCGTTGTACGTCGGTGTGGCGTTGTTTATGACCGCGCTCTTGGCGCCCGTGCGCTTGCGCTACGGCGTTTTGATCGCGTTCGGCTGCGTGCTCGCCTACATGCTCGTCGCGCTCCTCCTGTCGAGCCGCGGCTGGCTTTTGCCGGTGTGGTACGCGCTGCTCGTGATCATCGGCACGGCCGTGGTCGAGTTGTGCGTGCGCTACGTGAGCGAGCGCGGCGAACGCCGCCGCATGCGCGACGCCTTCGGCCGCTATCTCGCGCCGCAAGTGATCCGCCGCATCGAAACCGGCGAGGTGCCGCTCGCGCTCGGCGGCGAACGCCGCGAAGCGACGATCTTGTTTTCCGATATCCGCGGCTTCACGACGCTTTCCGAGCGCTTGTCGCCGGAAGAGCTGGTCGCGCTCTTGAATGAATACCTGACGGCGATGACGACGGTGATTCTCGACCACGAAGGCGTCGTCGACAAATACATCGGCGACGCGATCATGGCGTTTTGGAACGCGCCCGCTGCGCAAGAGGATCACGCCGTCCGCGCGGCACGCACGGCGCTCGGCATGCGCGATCGCCTTGAAACGCTCCGCGCTTCGTGGAAAGAGCGCGCGTTGCCGGACGTCCGCGTCGGCATCGGCCTCAACTGCGGGGACGTCGTCATCGGCAACATGGGCTCCGAGCAGCGTTTCGATTACACCGCGATCGGCGACGAGGTGAACCTTTCCTCCCGCCTCGAAAGCCTTACGAAATATTACGGCGTCACGATTCTCATTTCCGAAGCCGTGCGCCGGAAACTCGGCGAAGATTTTTTCTGCCGCCGTCTCGACCTCGTGACGGTGAAAGGAAAAGAGAAGCCGGTCGCCGTTTACGAGCTGATGGGGGAAACGGCCCGCGTCGACGACAAGACGCGCGAGCTCGCCGCGCGCTTCGATGCCGCGCTTGTTTCGTACGTCGCCCGTCGCTGGGATGAAGCGGAAGCCGCGTTCCAGGATCTCTCGGAGCGTTTTGACGACCACGCGTCGCGTCTGTACGTCGAACGCTGCCGCGTCTTCCGCGCCGAACCGCCGGCCCCGGATTGGGACGGACGCTTCATTGCCAAGGAAAAATAAAAAACCAGGTGATGCGCGGCATCAGCCTGGATCGACGTGCGGGGGAGCCTGATTGTGAACGCGGAGGATCAGTTCGGCCTCTTCCAAACGCAGTCCGGAAGGATCGTCGCCGAAGTGCGCGGAGCGCAAGATGGCGCTGAACGAGAAGTCGAGAAGCTCTCCTCGTTCCTCGATGCCGATTTCCGACGCCAGGTACGCAGCTTCATCCGCCGCCCGCGTATTCGGATACGCGATCCCGGTCGCGAGCGTTCGGACGAAATCGACGTACGTTCCGTCGGGAAACCGGTTGTAGAAATGCCGGTGGGGCCAATGGTCGGTGAAGACGATCGCGCCACCGAGGCGCTTCCGGACGAGCCATGAGGTGGAACCGCTTTGGCCGCACCATGGACGCTCAGCGTTCCAGCTGTCGTGTCCTTCGAGCGGATTCGCGGTCGTCGGCCTCCAGACTTGGGCAAGGATCAGCGGATAGAGACGCGTGACGATGCGACGACACGCTTCGATACGGGCGGGATCGGACACGTTGCCTCCTTCTGCGTGCGAAGCTATCATGCGCGTATGACCATCGTCAACCGCATTTCCGCCAGGTTTCGGCATCTCCTCTCCGCTTTGAAAGAAACGTTTTCCACCACCGAAGGATGGCTCGTCGCCTTCGGTGGTTTTGCCTTTATCCTGCTGTTCGCAGCCGTGCTTTCAAACTTGAAATTGCTCGGCTTCATCGCGCAAGAAGACTATTTCAGCCTCGGCTTGAAGCTGAAAGCGGCGCTTCAGACTTTGTGGGGCGGGCGCGTCACGTTTCTTCACAAGGGCGGCCCGTTGACGCTCGCCCTCGCGGTGCTTTTCGGCATAAACGTCGCGTTCATCGTGCGCTACATGCGCCGCCAAGTGCGCATGCATCGGGCCGCGGGCGCCAGCGCGCTCGGCGTGCTCGTCGGTCTTCTGGGCGTCGGCTGCGCCGCCTGCGGCTCGGCGTTGTTCGCGAGCCTGCTTGGCACGGGCAGTGCTTTGGCCGCGCTCCCGCTCCGCGGGCAGGAATTCACCTGGCTCGGCATCGCGCTCGTTCTTCTTTCGACATTCAGCCTCGCGCGAAAGCTCGTCGAGCCGGAGGCCTGCGCGCGTCCGTAAGCGCTGCGGACCGCCGCCGGCTCGGTTGAATCATCCGTCGTCGGCTGGCATACTCGCGTGGTCCCGCCAGGAGGAACCGCATGCGGACGATCGCGTTCTTTTTTCTGTTGTGCTGCCTGACCGCCGCGACGGCCGAAGCCGGACGCAAAAAGAAGCCGCCGAAGACCGTCTCGCCGCCGACGTTAGTCGAGATGATCGCGCGCGCCAAGAAGAAGCTCGCCGGCCAAAGCGTCGGCACTTCGAAGGTCGGCGGCGATAACGCCGTGCTCGCCGTCTGGAAGCCCGGCACCGCGAAGCTCGCCGTGGTCAAGGTGCGGAAAGGCCGCTCCGTCACGAAGGGGTACCGCGTGACGCTCTTGAAGCGGAACGGCGTGAATTCGGAGTACCGCGTCGACGCGCCGAGCGATTTTGTCGTGTTGGCGATAAAGACGAACGTGAAAAAGCGGCCGCTCGGCCGCAAACGTCGTTCCGTCGCCGTGATCTACGCGCCGTACGGCGCGCACCTCGACACCGCTGAGATGCGGCGGCGCGGACGCGCGTATCTTCACGATATCGCCACGCGCGCGATCGCCAAGCTGCAAGCGCGAGACGTGCGTTCGCGAACCGATCCCGACACGCTGGTGACGGCGATGGTGGATGAACGCGTGCTTCTCACGCTCCTCGTTATCGAGCATATCGATCCGCCCGACTTCGATGCGCGCGGCGCCGAAGCGACGGCCAACCGTGTCCTCTCGCTGATCGGCGCGAATCAGGGCGACGCGTACGATCACGCCTTCTCCGACGCGGACGCGGGCGGGCTCGCGCAATTCCGCCCCAAGACGTACGCGGAAATACGCGACGACTATCCCGACGCCAAGCTCAAGGCGGAGTTCTATGCGGGCGTGCGCGATCACATCAACGGCGTCATGGCGCAGTACTGCTACGTCGACTTCACGCTCGCGCGGCTGGACGCGACGATCCTGAAGCGGCTGCAGTCCGACGCGAACGAGCAAGGCGCCTATCTCGCCGCGGCGTACAACCACGGCCTCTACGGCGCTGCAAAAATCATCGCCAAGCACCCCGACGCCTGGGACAAGCCGGGAAACGGCTTCAGCAAGGCCAATCTCCAATACGTGAAAGAGTTTCGTGCCGTCTACCGCTATCTCTGGTAAGCGCGACCAGCCGCTCAGCGCGGCTTTTTCATTTGGGCCATTCTTCCCGCGAGCTCGTTTCTTTTTCAATCGGGTCGAGCTTGCGGAGCGCTGCGATCTGCGAGCGCGTCAAAATCGGAAAGTGTTTCGCTTCGCACAGATAGTAGGGGACGTCCCAGACGTCTTCCGGGCTCGTCATCCAGCCGATCTTGTCGAAACGCGTGAGATCCACGGGCAGCGAATAGGCGCGCAGCGATTTTTTCTCGCCGCCCACGGGCGTGTATTCGTGGAAATACGACATGATCAATTCCCGGATCGTGCGATAGACTGGTTCGCGGTATCGGAGGACGGGATGATTCGTTTTCGAGATCGCGCCCCAGAGACCGTCGCGTTTGAAGACGGCGATGACGTGATCCTGGTCCCACGACGCGGCTTCCATGTCGACGATGAGCGGCTTCTCGCCGTGATAACGGAAAATCGCGGCGGCCAGCATGGCGCCTTCGATGCAGTGCGCCCGGTTCTCGCGAAGCACGCGGAGCGGAGAGAGGACGGTGTCGCCTTCGGGCTCGCGGTTGATCGGAATCGCGTTCACAAAATCCTGCACCTTGGCCGGCGTGTCGAGTCGGCGGAACAATCGGAGATCGGACGGGCTGAATCCGGAGAAAGGCATAGCGGAGCCATTGTAGCACCCGACGGGGGTCGGGGGCTTGTAAAAAACCGCGAACTGTGGTATCATTTCGCTTAGCAAAGACTTCTGCGCGGGAATGTTGCCAATTTCCGTCCAAGCGGCGTTGCGTTTAATCATTTGTACACGCACATGAACGGTATCATCAAGCGCCTTACGGATAAGGGATTCGGTTTCATCGCTCCGGAAGACAACTCCAAGGATGTCTTCTTCCACTCGGAAGCTCTCGTCGACGTCACCTTCGACGAGCTCCGCGTTGACGACAAGGTCACCTTCGAGGTCGAGCCGTCCGAAAAGGGCCCTCGCGCCGCCGGTGTCCGCCGCGTCTAAGACGCGCCGATCCGAAAGAGACTCGCCTCACGGCGGGTCTTTTCGTTCAAAAGAAAAAGACCGAGAGTTCTCGGTCTACCGTCCGTAATCGTCTCGGATCCGGCGCGTATCCTCGTCGTCCGACGGTTGTCCCGGCACGATGTCGCGCCCGATCTCGGCCACGACCGCCCAGCCGCTCAGGCTGAAAAGGCGATGGCGCTTCTGCGGCGGGACGCTCACGTATGCGCCAGGCAGATGGACATTCGGAACGGTTTCCGCGTCCGTATCGCTCAAGCTGACGCCGACATGGCCGTGCAGGACGCGAAGATGCGCGTGCTTGCGTTCGTGCACGTGCCACGACAAGCGCTCCGCCTGCTTGATGAGCAGGATCTTGGGCGTGACGGGATCCGTCAGCTCGCGAGCGATGTCGATGTCGCCGAAGAAGTACAGGAGAAACTTCATGGCCCGTTCGGGACTGCCGCGCAGCTTGATCTCGGCGCCCCACGGCTTTCGCGGGTCGACGCTTCGCATCAGGAAGCCCAGCCGTTCGAGCTCGGTTTCGGCGAGCCAGGCAATGCCGCGCGCGTCGGTCGCCGCGTTGAAGCGGTTCGGGTGTTCGAAAAGGATCGGTGCGGTCATGAAATCCTCCTGGGCAGACCGTGCCCGGCATCATACGGGAATTCGGACGGACGTCAACGGTCTCAGGACGGAAACACGGCGCGCGTGACCGCCTTCGCGTCGATTTCGGAAATCTTGTACTCGGCGCGCAGGCGCGACAACGCCTTGCGGAGTTCTTCCGGGGAGATGCGCGCGTCCGAGCTGCGCGACAACGCTTCAAGCGTTTCGCGGATCAGGGCGCGTTGATCCTGGTTCAAGCTCTCGATGCCGTAGACGAGCTTTTTTATCTCTTCGCGCGAAAGGCGGATGGGGTTCATAGGGCGAGGATGAGCGCGATGGCGGCGATGCACAGCCACACGACGTTCAGCGCGGCGGGCTGATAGGCCTTCTTTTTGATGGAAACGAGAATGATGCCGAACGCTCCGAAGAGGTTCAGGAGCTGATAGGGGACGCCTCGCGTTTCGAGAATGCCGAAACTCGCGAGCGCATAGGCCAAGAGAATGGCGAATGCTCCGTACCAGCCGATGAGTTCGATTTGAGAGTCTTTCATAGGTGTCTTGGGGTAAGTGTAGCATGACAAAAGAAAAACGCCTCTCGGAGAGGGGCGCTTTTCTTTGGTGGAGATGCCGGGATTCGCACCTGCCCTTCGCCTAAACCTGACAAGGCCTATGGTTAGCCGATAACTACCGATTCTGACCGAAGGTTGGCGGAAATGACCCGTTTCACCCTTCGCCAGATGTCGACAGGGTTCGCCACCCAACGACGGATTTTGGGCACCAGATGGGCACCAAGCAGGCCACAGCAGGATCGGGAACGGTCCTGCTTTTGGTCTGCGATTATGCTATTATGAGCGCAGTAGTGTCCGCCACAGCCATTTGACAACAGCCCGAGGTCGTGGTCCCATAGCGTCTCCGTATGCCCCCGAGCAACTGCTTAGACTGCACTGATTATGCAGGGCGACGGGTCGTTTTCCATGAGGTGAATCGCGTGAATCACCTTGCAAAGCGCCCATACCTCGCACATAAGAGCTACCTCAAGAAGGTGAAGCTCGTCTTGGTATCACCGCAGTGGGTTTACGAAAGTCTGTCGGTCGCCGGCGCCCTCTGCTACTATCGGTCCCTTGGCACCAAAGTAACGCCTTCCGGGCAGGTTCGTCACAACTTCGTGAAGGTCGTTGTCCAGATCAGTGGCGCGAGCCCCGCCGCAGTTCGAACTACCTATTACGACGACGCAATCGAGCCCAGGGAACACGGCCAGACGACGTGCGTACACGGGAAATGGCCATAGCCGCAAATCATATGACCCACGACGTAACCAAAACTGTTAAAAGCGAGATTCTCCATCTCGATTCACTGGCCAAAAAAGATGGTTGGGTTTTTGAGTATGACTCAGAAATGGACTCTTTGGAGTGGGGTCTGCCAAAAATGCCGAGGAATGCACGCCTCTACAACGTCAACAAAGAAATCTCCTTGTATCTAACGCCGAAAGGTTTGGTTAAGGGAGTTTTTATTGAGTACTATCGAAACAACTTTGTTGAGCACAATAAAAAGTTTAAGAAGTTCACAAAGTTACTTACAAGTAGAAAGAAAGATGGGCATGTGGCCCTTAAGGTTAGAAACAAGAAAGAAGACGAGGTGGGGCACTACATCGACGACTTGGCTAAAGAGGTGACCATCGTTGTCTGTAGCTCCAAGAGCGGTTCCTTCGCCTTCTAACCGTACCAAAAAGTCATCGGACAGGATCATCTCTGATCCTGTCTTTGATTTTGGACCCGTCCGTCATGATCGCCCCAACAATCCCGGGCTCTGAACGCCGAAAAGTGACACTAAATCAAGCTCGAACTATACTGTAGCGGTATGAAGAAGGCCTATAGATGCATCGACCTATTCGCCGGAATCGGCGGTATTCGTTTAGGTTTTGAGAAGGCTGGCTTCCAGACGGTCTTTGCCAACGACATGGATGCGCATGCTGCAACTGTCTATGCCGCAAACCACGGTCCGATCGTATGTAAGCCGCTCGAAGAGGTTGACTTACTCGAGATTCCTAAATACGACGTATTGCTCGGAGGCTTCCCATGTCAGCCCTTCTCGAGGGCAGGAAAGGGACATGGTTTCGAAGACGTTCGTGGGAACGCCTTTTTCGTGTTAGAGCACTTAATCGACAGGACTCGACCGAAGGCCTTCATGTTTGAAAACGTGAAAGCCTTGGTCTCACACGAAGGTGGAGAGACACTCAAAACGATACTCCGGTCTCTACGAGTGAAGTTGGGCTACCAGGTCCACGTCGCGGTACTTAATGCCAAGGACTTCGGAGTACCACAAAAACGTGAAAGAGTTTTTATTGTTGGATTTAAAAACCCAAAAATAGACTTCAGCTTCAATAATCTTAAAAGAAAAGCACCAAAACCATTGAAGGAGATTTTGGAGAAAGGCGCACATCCGTCCCACTACTTGAGTAAGCAGTACATGGACGGTTTGATTAAGCACAAGCAGAGGCACTCCGATGCGGGTAGCAACTTCGGATATTGCGTGTTGGATCCCGAAGGTATCGCCAATACGTTCGTGGCTGGCAATATGGGTAGGGAAAGGAACCTTGTGAAAGACCGCATTCTTCCTTCGGATGGCGGCGAAGGAGCGGACTTGAAAAGCCCGATTAATACCTTGGGCATCAGACGTCTAACGGTTAATGAATGCAAGGCGCTACAAGGTTTTAATAAGGGGTTCAAGATGCCTGTGACGGTCAGGCAGGCATATAAGCTCCTTGGAAACTCGGTCGCCGTTCCGGTTATCAGGGAAATCGCGAAGGAGATGAAAAGGGCAATGGACACTGCCTCTCGTTAAGGGGGCTCGGGCATATTTGACGGATTTGTGTATATTTGGTAAAGATAGCGCAACAATATTCGACAAATATTCTCCAAATATGTCGCAAAATAAAGAGACAAAATCGGACAAGTTTAAGCGTATCGCAACCCTGCGGGTAAACAACATCCTAAGGCGCATCAAAAGCCTCGGTAATCTGTCGAATAAGAGCCAGTATGACTATACTGAGGCTGAAGTCAGGAAGATGTTTTCTGCAGTAGATAGGGAGCTCCGAATGGTAAAAGACAGGTTTACGAGTTCAAAAAACGGCGACGGTTTCAGCCTGTGATATGAGCAACGACACGCTCTCGAGATCGGAAAAAATCCTCCTGGCGATGTTTGAGTTGTCCAAGGACAGCACCAAATCGCTCAGGTATGAGGACATAGTAGTCAAGGTATACGAGCTCTTCCCAGACAACTTCCACCTGAAAGGCTACCGGCAGTACCCCGATTCGGGTGACCTGGTTCACAAGCCGCTCTATACGAATCTCAAGAAGGCGGGCTTTCTCCGTTCGTCCAACAAGATGTTCTCCCTTACTGTTAGGGGCTTGGACGAGGCGCGAAGGCTTTCCGGGAAGAGTAAGCCCGTCAAAAACGACACGAGCCGGCTTTCTCGTTCTACGGCGACCGAGATTCTGCGTATGAAAGGACTTGAAGGATTTGCGCTCTATCTTACCGGAAAGACGGACGACATCATCGAGGCCGATCTCTACTCGTTCCTGGGAGTAAGCGTGAGAACCAAACCAGAGGAACTGACTGGACGGATTGCCGTGGTAGGAACAGCACTCGATGAGGCCAGGAAGAGTGGTTTCGAGCCGAAGCTCGTAAAAAGCCTCACAGAGTATTACGGGTTTTTGCAGAAAAAACTCGGCAAGGCCGTATTTGACGTAGTGAGATAGCTGAAGTTATGCCGAAAAGTAAAAAGGGTTTTGTCATCAAGGCAGAGAGAGCGATTCTGGACGAAGAGCGCGCGCTCGATTTCATGGGTCAGGCGTTCAGCTTCAATCACCCCAAAGGAATCGCCGAATGGATCAAGAACTCCATCGACGCTTATAAGCGTTCGGATTTTTCTGACGATGACACCTCGGTAATCCTCCTCTTTGAGGACGATTTGGATGGCGAAGAAGCCGTGGGCTGTCTCGATTTTGTTGGCATGGATGATACGGACATCGAATCGGCTTTCAAGAAATGGTTTAGCGCCCTTGCCGCAACGCGTGGCAAGGATGTGAAAACCTTTGGTGGCCATGGAAACGGGGGGAAGTTCTACATGAGGCAGATGTTCGAGCACGCGCATTTCGTTACCTATAAGGACGGCAAAATCAGTGTATTCGGGTTCAATGAAGACCGAAGGTACGGATACGACGAAGGATATCAGGGCCGAAAGCTTTCACTCGATGCGGCCTTGAAGCTTGGGAACATCCAGAAGCAAAATATTCCCAAAACTGCCAGGCAACTCCTTGAGAAAGGTAAGACAGGTTTTACGATCGTTTGGGGGTACTCCCCAAAGCGTGAAGATTCTGCGAAAAGGAAGAAGTCACAGGCTCCCGAACAGATTATCGAAAAACTCAGGCACCACCCGCAGCTTATGCGGGTGCTGAACCGCATCACATTATCTGTATTCAAGAACGGTGAGTCTCTTTACGGAAAGCTCGTTCCGGAGAAGCTGCAACCCTACTCAGGATTCGAAACACCCAAAATCGTCACCGTTCCTGATAAGTTGCCGTTGGCGAATACGGACGGGGAGGGCGAAGTGGTGATTGGGTCTGCGAAGTATTCCGCGGGGCGCCTCGTGCTGCACACGTCTGAGATCGCGTTGGACGGCAGCAAGTACGGCGAACTGAATCGTTTGGACGTCATTGGTGAGGTCGGCGGCATCGCCTCCTATCCCTTCGGCAGGCTTGAAATCAAGAACTTCCCGCAAGCCAACCACATCTGGGGTGAACTTGAAAACTGCGAGATTCTTGAGAGCGCGGAACACGACAGCGTGCAGAACGATCGCGTGGAACTCGTCAACAACGAACGTACCAGGGCGCTCCTGAGCTGGATTGCCCAAGAGGTAGACAAACTCGCGAAAGAAATCGCTGAGAAGGATAGAAAGGATAATGCGGAAAACGACCGCAAAATCTCTTCGGAGTTCAACAAGTTCCTGAACGACTGGAAGGACAAGGTCATGAGGAAGCTGATTGAGGAGACCATCGGGGGTTCCGAGGGCGGCGACAAATCAGGAAACAAGGGCACGAAAAAGAAAACGCTCGAAGAGCCCGAAAGCGCACTGGAGTTCTTGGTGTCCGAAATCGACATCCCGCTGAAGGTTAAATACCCGCTCATCTTGAAGACTCGTAGTCCTGAGGAGATCCCTGTCGGTGCGGTTATCGCCCTCAAGAGCAGTGGTGCTGATGTCACGATGGACTCCGACACCATCGTGGTCTCGAGCGACGACCTGAAGATTGCAGCAAGCGGTGCGCAAGTCGGCGTACTGAAGGCTTTTGTGACTGGCGAGAAGCTGGATGCGACTTCGGAAATCACGGCGGAAGTCGGTGGACACGAGGCGCGTATCGTCGTTCGCGTGGTGAAAGATGATTCTTCGGGCAAGTCCAAGGGCCCCAAGCCGCAACAAGTGCTTCTTTCGAATCATGATGTGGATCCACTTGGCATCGTGAATGGTCCAGTGGAGCTTACCCCGCGTCACACGGTCGTCTTCCAAAGAAGGGAAGATCTTGCCCACGGCATCTACTGGATCAACACGGCAAATCCGATGGCGAGGTACATTCTCGACAAATACGGAGCGAAATCGTTGCAGTTCCGCACCTTCCTCTTCAATCGGTATTTGGAAATCTTCCAAAAGGACCTCATCTTCGAGCTTGAGAGGAAGGAGCCGGAGAACTTTAACGCGGCTCGAGTAGATGAAGCGGTCAACAACATGCTGATCGGTGTCCTTTCGGCCGCGTCGAAGGATTTGTCGGCATTCCTGACGGATGACGCCTTCAGTCTTGAGAGCTAAGCGCGCCGTGTGAACCCCCCTGAGAAAGACAGCCAGCGGGACGCCACAGTCGGGGTCCTCTATGCGCAAGGCCACACGTTCCAGGAAATCGGGGACAAGCTTGGGCTTTCTCGGGAGCGCATTCGACAGCTGCTGAACAGACTTTGGCACGACGAGGTGAACGCGATGGTTGAAAGGGGCTTCGCGATTGATCTCAAGGCATTCGTGGAGGCGAAAAAAAAGACGCACGAAGACGCAAGGACTCGTGTGAAGGGTGCGCGTCTGTTGGAAAAAGAAGACGAGATGTTCAGGGCAATCGACTCCTTCACGCACCACGGACGGTTCCTGCTTCAATACGACGTTACGGAAGAAGAGCTGGAGAAGTATGTACCAGCGGTATTTGAAAAGTATCAAAAGTTAAAGCGAGAGGTGAAGTCTCGATGGGCGAGAAACTACCTACGTTGCAGACTTTGCGGAAAGACAAAGTATAAGCATCTCAGAGAGGGGTATTGCACGAACTGTTGGTACGATGCAATCGCTTTTGGAGGTAATCGAGAAAAGGCGCTTGAGCGGGCTCGGCAGAGTTGTGAGGACTGCGGAATCTCAAGAGACGAGTACAACAAGAAATCGGGCAACGACCTCAACGTCGTAAAAAAGGTTGGAGATGGCAGCGACCTCGAAAATCTTATCGTGCTTTGTAGTTCATGCATGTTCAAAAGGAACATGTCCAAGTCTAATAGCTTGGGGGATAGGTGGTCACGTAAATACGAGAAATGCCGCGGATGTGGGACGACCACTGATGAACACTTCCAACATGGATATTGTTTACGATGCTTCTACGACTACCGTGACTTTGGTGGCAATAGGGAAAAAGCCATGATGGCGGCGGGGGAGAAGTGTGAAAAGTGTGGTCTGAAAAGAACTGAACATAAGAAACGGTTCGGCAAGGATCTGAATGTTATTCACCTGAGGAGTACCAAGGACCACTCCCTTAAAAACCTGGGCGTCTACTGCAATAAGTGCATGGGGGGCGCAAGGAGGAGACAAAAACCATCCTGGTAGTCTCAGGATGGTTTTTATTCACTGTTAATTCAAAAGAAAAATACCCCTCGTAGAGAGACACTTTTCTTTGGTGGAGATGCCGGGATTCGCACCCGGGTCTGGAGGAAGTAGGACAATGCGCACTACAGGCGTAGTCGTCTCGAGTTTTCCCGTGAGGGACCGGAGCACATACATAGAGGCGACGAGTCGTATGCGTCCGTGCCTGGATCCAACCGTATCGCATGCCTCTCGGCGGAACATGCGGCGGACCTTCTTATAACACCGTGATCCGTCTAGAAGATGTCGACGGGCGATGGGTCAGTCGCGCTTAGGCGAGGACCGGAGCGAAGGACGGAGCGAACGCGTTAGCGAACGCCGTCTTCACTTTTGCGAGAACGTTGGCACGTAGTCGTTTGCCTTTTTATTCATGACGGGAAGGCTCCGTCAACCTGCGCGAATTGAGAACGAACTCCATCGAATCTAGTCATCCCCGTCGCGGCCCACCATCAGGTGAGCCGCGGCGAGAATTACCGCCGGATCTTCATCCGGCCTCGCGCCTCGCGTTCGAGGTCGCGCTTTTTGATCGCCTCGCGCTTTTCGAATTGCTTCTTGCCGCGCGCGACGGCGAGCTCCACTTTGATGCGGCCGCCCTTTATATAAGCACGAATCGGCACGATTGTCAATCCGTCTTCCTCGCGTTTTCCGCGCAAACGGTTCACTTCCTTCTTGTGGAGCAAGAGCTTGCGCGAGCGTTCGGGGTCGTAGTCGGGGAGGGGGCCGGCTTTCGGGTACCGGGCGATGTGCGCGCCGGTCAGCATCGCTTCGCCGCGATGGAACGTGACGTGCGCGCCCTTGAGTTTGAGGTGGCCGGTCTTGGCGGACTTCACTTCCTGGCCGGAGAGCACTAAGCCCGCCTCGATCTTCTCGAGGAACTCGTAGTCGTACCGCGCTTTGTCGTTCGTGGCGAGAATGGCGTTCATACGGTTGGACGCTGGTCAGTGTACCGTTTTCCTGCTATATTTCCAACGAAGTATGCAGGAAAACGGACCGGAGCGCCAGCCGCAGGTGATCACCATTTCGACCGCCACGATCGTGAAGGTGGCCGTCTTTTTGCTGGTGTGCGGCTTCCTGTACATGATCCGCGACATTATCGCCCTGTTTTTCGTTTCGCTGGTGCTCGCCTCGATCATCAATCCGCTCGCCTCGTGGTTCCAATCCAAGAAGATGAGCCGCGGCCTCGCCGTGCTCTTGCTCTACGCCGGCATCATCGCGCTGATCGCCGCCGTGCTCACGATGCTCGTCCCGGCGGTGCTTCTCGAATCGCGCGATCTTCTTTCCAACTCGGGATCGCTCTGGGCGCAGATGCTTTCGACGTTCGGTCCGCTCAAGGAATTCGCCGCCACGCACGGCTTGAGCGCCGACTTGCAGCAAGCGACCGCCAGCGCTTCCGATTCCGTCGGCGCGGCCGCGGCCGGCGTCTTCGCCACGCTGACAGGTATCGTCACCGGCTTCGCGTCGCTCGTCATCGTGCTCGTCGTCGCGTTTTATCTGGTCGTTTCTGAAGACGCGCTGAAGCGCTTGTTCCGCAATCTCGCGCCCGAAGCCTACCAGCCGTATCTCGTCGACCTCTTCCAGCGCATCGAGAAAAGCATCGGCAGCTGGGTGCGCGGGCAGATGCTCCTCTCGCTCGTGATCGGCGTCGCCTTCTACTTCATGCTCAAGATTCTCGGCGTGAAGTACGCCCTTGTGTTGGCGCTCACGGCCGGCATTGCCGAATCGATCCCGTACATCGGGCCGATCTTCTCCGCGATTCCCGCCATCCTGATCGCCCTGACCGACTCGCCGCTCAAGGCGCTCCTGGTCGGCATCATGTGCATCGTGATCCAGCAGGCCGAAAACCATATCCTCGTGCCGAAAGTCATGCAGAAGGTCACGGGGCTGCACCCGATCGTCAGCATTTTCTCGCTCTTGATCGGCGTGAAAGTCGCCGGCCTCCTCGGCGCGCTGCTCGCGATTCCGGTCGCGATGATGCTCGGCATCGTCGTCGCGGACGGCTTCCGTTTCTTGAAATCAAACCGCTGATATGTCGTCGTTCTACGACCGCCTCGTCAAAATTTCTCCGATCCTGCCGTATCTCGGCGGCGGCGGGTTCATCGCGCTCAGCGAAGTTTCGATTAATCGCCCGCACGATTTCTTGTGGTGGAGCCTGCTGACGTCGGCGTGGATCCTGACCATCTTCTTCGCGCTCGTTCACGGCAAGCTGAAGAGCCGTCTGACGCCCGTGGCCGTGCCGGCGGTGCTCATGATCGCCGTTTCAACGATCGCTTCGCTGCTCTTCCTCGACCTGGTGGCCAACCGGCACGTGTTTATCGCCGTCTTCGGCTTCGTGCTGTTCCTGTTCCTGGAGCATGTGCGCCGCGAAGATGCCGCGCATGCGACGGAAGAGCGCCTGACGATTTCCGAGTTCGCGCGCATGGTCAATATCGGCTCCATGTTTCTCGTCGCTTCGGTCGCTGTCGGCGTGCCGGCCTTCTTGCCCGTGAAGACGTGGTGGACGATTCCGCCGATGATCGTCGTCGCGCTGCTGTGGAGCTGGCACTTGTTTCTCGCCTGCACTTCGCACTGCGTCCGTCCGCGCTCACGCACCTTGCTCACGGCCCTGGTCGTCGTCCAGACGTACCTCGTCGCGCTCAACCTGCCGACCTCGATGTTCGTCGGCGGCGCCGTCGTCGGCATCGTGTACTATTTGGCAGCCAACTTGCTTCCGATCGGCGCGACGGATACGGTGCCGGAACGCTTGGTTCGCAAATACGTCTTGTATGCCGGCGGCGCGCTTGCGCTCGTCCTCTTAACCGCTCGATGGGTCTGATATGTTTTTCACCAAAAAAACCACCACGGGAGAAATTGTGCGCTCGATGTTCGTTCCGGCCCTGCTCGGCCTCGTTGCCGGCCTGGCTGGTGCCTTGATCGTCGAATCGTATTTCGCCGGCCTTTCGGCAACCGCCGTCGAGCCTCTGCAGATCGGCCGCCTGCCGACCGCCGTTAACGGCGCCTTGTCGCAGACGGAAATCGCCGAACGCCTTCACCGCTTGAATGCGCCGGTCTATCCGCGGCTCGCGGCAGGTTCCGAATTGCCTCAGCGCGCCCGCGGCGTTTCGGAGGCGGTCGGATTCGCGACGGTGCTCACGTCGGACGGCTGGCTCGTGACCGCTCCGTCCGTCGCCGCCGGACAGGTCAGCGTTGCCGTCGGCGGCCGGTTGCTTGAACCGAAAACGCGCATTGCCGATCCGCGCACCGGCCTCGTCTTTTTGAAAGTCGATGCAACGGCGCTGCCGGTCAGTGGATTCGAGGAGACGGAAGGCTTGCGTCCGGGCACGCCGCTCTACGCCTTCGACGAAGGCGGCATGTTCGTCGCGACCGCGTTTGCCGGGACGACGCCTGTGAACCGCCGGTCGCAAGCGCTGCATTTGGAAAACTCCGACCTTTTCGTGCGCGCCTTCCATCTGGACGGCGCTTGGGGATCGCGCTCCGCCGGCAGCGCCGTGCTTTCCGCCGACGGCGATCTCGCAGGCTTCGTCGTTCCGGAGAAAGCCGGATCCGACACGTTCGTGCCGATGCATCTCGTGAGCGCCGCGCTGACGCAGATCTTCCGCGGCGACGTTCCGGTGCGGGCGACGCTCGGCGTCCAAACGTTGCCGCTCGACGTGACGGCCTACGCCGACGGGGGATTCGGCGGCGTGAACGGCGCCCGCATCACGGGTTCGCGCGCGCTGGGCCTGCCCGCCGTGCGTCCGGGATCATCCGCCGCCAAAGCCGGGTTGCAGGAAGGGGATATCATTCTGCGGGTCGACGGCACCGATCTTACCGATGGCCGCAATTTGAGCGAGCTGATCGCGACGCTTGAGCCCGGAGCCAAAATCCGCTTCGACGTCCTGAAAGACGGCGCCGAACGGCCGGTCGACGTGACGCTCGACGGGGAAAAGAGGTAGACTGAAGAAGGAGGTATGACCTTGGACATCACGCAACTGCTCGAGCGGCATTGGAAGACGGTCGCCGTTTCCGCCGCCGCGATGATGGTGCTCACTGCAGCGCTCAGTTTCGTGCGTCCTCTCGAGTACTCTTCAACGATGCGCTTGCTCATCATCCAGCGCGCCAGCCAGAGCCTCGACCCGTACACCGCCATCCGTTCGGCCGAAAGCATCGCCGACAACTTGAGTCAAGTCATCTACACGTCGGTGTTCTTCGACAAGGTTACGGGCGCGGGCTTCCGCATCGACAAAAGCTATTTCAACGCCAACGAAACGAAAAAGCGCCGCCAGTGGTCGCGCATGGTCTCGACGCAAGTCACGCATGAGACCGGCTTCCTCCAAATTTCCGTCTACCACAAGAGCAAAGACCAGGCCTCTGAAATCGCGCGTGCCATTGCCTACGTCCTCACAACCGAAGGCAACCAGTACATCGGCGGCCACGACCTCGCGATCCAGCTGGTCGACACCCCGCTCCAGTCGCGCTTCCCGGTACGGCCGAACGTGCCCTTGAACGCCTTCCTGGGAGCCGTGATCGGCGTCGTCCTGAGCGCCCTCTACCTGGTGGTGGGGGAGGCCAGGCGCCATCGCCGCGTGCGCTTCTCAGGCGCCCCGCCCCTTTGAGAAAAGAAGATGAAACCGGCCTTAATGGGCCGGTTTTCGGTTTTTAAGGCGGAAAAGAAACCCCAGCCTAAAGGCCTTGACAAATCGTCAGAATCATGGTGTACTCTGCAGTCCATTGGAATGGACGATCATGCCTAAGAAGCGTTGAAATCGCCCGATTGGAGCCGGGAGACACCTCCTCCTTGTCTTCCGGAGTCCGTCGGGCGATTCCAGTGCTTCTTCGTCCCCGCATCGTGCGGGAGAGGGAAGGGTGCTGCGGTGCACATGGCTCTCTGACAAGTCAACGGATGGACACATCCACAACCACGGAGGTGAGTCATGAAGACTCGCATCATCGCTCTCGCTTGCTTCGTGCTCGCCAGCATTCTCGGTTCGACCTCGGCCTCGGCTCAGATGACCAATCCCCCCGGGGATGCGGGCGTCAGTCCGCCGGCGCCGCCGGCAGCCACGTCCGCTCCTGCCACCGACCCCGCGTCGCAGTCGTGCTCCCTGAAGGAGCAGGAGTGCAACAAGGGATTCGACCAGTGCAAGAAGGACCAGGAGATGTTGATCGACTGGGCCAAGAAGCAGTGCCCGCTGATCGCGGGCATGCCTGACAACGAGATCCTCGAGTCGGCTCGTACCGGCAAGGATGCGCCCAAGAAGCCGCGGCGTCCGCGGAAGCCGAGGGCTGGAAAGCCCAAGGCTCCGAAGGCCACCAAGGTCACGGTCGAGGTGAAGGTTCCCCTCTACGGGGAGTCCGAACCGGTCGCGCCCAACGCGGCGTGTCCGAACGGAAGCTTCAAGCTCCCCGTCGGCTTCGACAAGAACGCCAATGGGAAGCTCGACGCCGACGAGGTGATCGAGAAGCTCCAGTCCGGTTGCAACGGCAAGGATGGCGCGCCCGGAAAGCCGGGGAAGCCCGGCAAGAACGGCGCGAACTCCTACACCACGCAATCCGTGCGCTTCTCGTCGCACGCCGACTGCCCCGCCGGGGGGAGCCGCTCCACGAACTGGACGGACCTCAACGGCAACGGCATCCTCGACCTGGACAAGGACGAGGTGATCGGCGACGTCGTCGTGTGCGACGGCAAGCCCGGCAGCGCCGGGCGGCCCGGTCTCAATGGTGATACCCGCGTCCAATTCGGCCTCGGTCTGCGCGCAAGCGCGATCTGGTCGGAGAATCGTCCGGTCGGCGCAAGCGCCGCTCCGGAAGCGCAACTCGAACTCTGGCTCGCGCCAACGGTCGAGTTCGTGCTCGGCATCGCCTGGGCGCCTGGCGGCGACCGCAACATGGTCGTCACGGGACAGCTCCGGCATCGAGCGCTGAACAAGCGTCTCGGTCTCGGATTCGGAATCCAATACCAGGGCTGGAATCTGGAGGGCAACAAGGCCCTCTGGCAGAGCGTCCTGGGCATGGGTTCCGCCCAGCTCGTGCTGGTCGACAGCAAGTGGATCGACGTCAGCGTCGATGCCGGCCTCTTGGTCGGTCTCGACGGCTACGACGACGAAGCCCAGTTCGCTGCCGGCTTCACGGGCGGGTTCAACGGCTCTCTGAAGTTCTGAACACGCGGGACCGTGATCCCTTCTTCCTCTCGGGAGAGTGCGGTCACGGTCGCCCTCTCCTTTCCGCAGTTCACGATTCCAAGGAGATTCTCATGAAGCGCATCCTGTTCCCGTTCCTGCTCGTGCTCACGTTCGTCCTCGTCGGCTGCGCCTCGCGCAGCGGTGAGAACGGTGGCGGTCCCGTCTGCGGGAACGACACCTGCGAGAACGGCGAGTCCGCTCAGTCCTGCCCGGACGACTGCACCAGCACCGTCTGCGACAACGACGACGTCTGCGAGGCGGGCGAGGACCACGCGTCCTGCCCGAACGACTGCGACGCCGACGAGCTCCCGCCCAGCGGGAGCGAGAAGTGGGTCTGCCGCGGCTCGTTCCGCGGCGGCAAGGCCTACTGGGCCTGCAACCCCGACTTCCTGGCGACCGCGCCCGACACCGCCGACTTCGTCGGCGAGTGCCCGGCGCTCGGTCTGACCGGCTACTACGGCGCCAACGGCCGCAAGATCTCGGTCACGCAGAACGACGAGGGTTGGTACGAGGTCGAGGTTCCCGCCTCGGCCAGCACCAGCCAGCACTGCGAGATGACGTTCGCGTTCAAGGACGCCAACGGCAACGTGTTGTGGGCGCAGTACGGCGAGGCTACGGTCTCGGATGCGATCGCCGGCGACTACCGCGAGTGCGGTACGCGCGGCGGTGTTCGTGCCTGCGGCATGTTCTTCGTCCCCGTGACGGGACACATGCCGCGGCCGTACAACATGTACCCCAACTGAACGTCCATCCGTCCGACCCCCTCGACCCCAGTCATCTGACTGGGGTCGTTTTCTTTTGTGCGAATATTGACAAAACCGCTTTTTTCTGCTATCCTGCTTGGTCGGCTGCCGCCATGTCCATTCTGGATATGGGTAACGGCAACCGTTCGTTTCGTCCCGACCACCCGCTGTTTGTGGCTCTTCGCCACGGAGGTTCGCTCATGCACAAGCTCATCTTGGTCTGCTCGCTGTTTCTCGTTGCCTGCGCGTTCGATCCCTCCGGTGCCCCGCTTGGGCTGGATGTGGATGGATCCGTCGGCGATGATGTCGACGGCGCCGTCGATGACGACGCTGGAACCGACGCCGGTTCCGCGCCCGACGCGTCTCCCGACGCGATGACGTGCCCGTCCGATCAGGTGCTCACGCCCGACGGCTGCCAGCCCCGCCCGCACATCCACTGCTCGCTCGACACCGATTCGAACGGCGTACGCTGGCGCGTGCTGGACTTCACGGGCTGGATCACCTACGGCCTGCTCGGCGACGCTCCTTCCGGGGCAACGCCGTCGTACATCGCGTACGGCAGCGACTTCGACTCGTCGGCGATCCAGTCGAGCTGCAACGGAGCGAACCGTTGGCTCATCCCGTATCCGAGCGGTTGCACGGCCAAGCCGCAGGCCGCCTGGATGGGGGAGCCTGGTACCGCGAACCGGCTGCGGTTCTCCGAGAACGTGGAGAACTTCAACATCGCCGTGGTCTACACGAACGGCGCGGTGCGCTGGGCTGACATCAAGGTGGACGATGGCGACTCCGACGGCTTCACGGTCGACGGGATCGGTATCTCGAGCTGCCATGTCGTCCACCCGCCCGAAGGCGGAGGGATCATCCGTATCGCGCTTTAGTGCGTGCGGTTTCTCAGGGCGGAAGATTGCCAATACTGGCTGTCTTCCGCCTCTTCTTTTTGCCAAAATAAGGCTATTATTTTGCCTGAAATACTTGACAAATTAGCCATTTTATGCTAGAGTGTCGTCACGCTGCCAGAGGCGTGCTTGCCTCTTTTCAGCGCAAACAACCGATTCCCGTCCTACCGGCCCTAGGCCAAAGGAGCTTCCCGTGAAGGTCATTCATTCTCTCCTGTGTCTTGCCGTGTTGGCCATCGCGTCCTGCGCCGTCCGTCCCGATGGGACGGCCGACGACCAGGGTGACGATGATCAGAACGATCCGCAGCCGAACGGCTGCCAGTCCGACGCCGACTGCGACGACGGTCCGACCGCGTGCCACGTCGGCACGTGCGTGCGCGACGCGTGCTCCTACGTCTCGAGCTGCGACAGCGGCGAGGTGTGCAACGCGCAGAACCTCTGCGAAGAGCAGACCACGCCGCCGCCCCCGCCGCCTCCGAGCGGCAACGGCACGATCGTCTGTAGCGATCCTTCGGGATCGACGCAGACGACGGTCACGGTCTCGAACGGGATCCTGGCGCACCTCATCGGAGGCGACGGCTTGAATCCCAACTCGAACTGGAGCGTCCGGTTCGGCGTCGGGAGCGGGGGCACGGACGCGAAGGCGTGGGCGGGGGACGGCGCGAGCTACGTGCTCGTGATGCCGAACACCGTCGCGCTCTTCAACTTCGTCCTCCAGGACGGCAACGGCCAGCAGTACTGGTTCGATCTCAACGAGTTCGACGTGAGCGGGACGTGCTCGCATGCTCCGAACGCGACCGCCGTCACCCACACGGTGCCCGGCGGTACGACGACCGACCCCGGCAACGGGACGGTCTCGTGTACGGAGCAGGGTTCGCAGACGTATGTCACGATCTCGAACGGGATCCTGGCCCACGTCTTCAACCAGAACGGCTTCACGCCTTCGTCCCTGCGCTTCGGCTACGGGTTGAGCGACTGGGAGTCGTGGGTGTCGGACAGCACCACGTATGTGCTGACGATGCCGAACACGACGACCGAGTTCAACCTCTTCGTGCGGGATACCGCGGGCGTCGATCACTGGTTCGATGTGAACCAGTTCAACGTCTCGGGCACCTGCTCGAAGATCACCGGAGCGTTCACACACGCCGTGACGAGCGTCGGCAACGGCAGCATCAGCTGTGCGGAGTCGGGCTCGGACACGAACGTGACGATCTCGAACGGGATCCTGGCCCACGTCTTCAACCAGAACGGCTTCACGCCTTCGTCCCTGCGCTTCGGCTACGGGTTGAGCGACTGGGAGTCGTGGGTGTCGGACAGCACCACGTATGTGCTGACGATGCCGAACACGACGACCGAGTTCAACCTCTTCGTGCGGGATACCGCGGGCGTCGATCACTGGTTCGATGTGAACCAGTTCAACGTCTCGGGCACTTGTTCGAAGACGACGGGCGCGTTCACCCACACGGCGCAATCTGTCGGCAACGGCAGTCTGCACTGTGCGGAATCGGGCTCGAACACGACCGTGACGGTCTCGAACGGGATCCTCGCGCACCTCGTAGGCACGCCCAGCTACTCGCCGTCCTTGCTGCAATTCGAGTACGGCGGTTCCCAAACCCTGTCTTGGAATGGCGACGGCGCGACCTACACGTTCACGATGGGGAACACGGTTACGGCCTTCAACCTCCGGTTGCGGGACGTAAACGGGAATGCCTTTCCCTTCGACGTGAGCGAGTTCAACGTCTCGGGCACCTGCTCGAAAACGTCGAACGCGTTCACGCACACGCTGAGCACGACCACCATCGTCGGCAACATCCATTGCCGGCTCTGGGACGTGGGCGGCGTCACGAAGCGCGAGGTGACGATCACTCCCAACGGCAACGGCATCATCGCCGGAACGTTCTCGGAGGGATCGCCGGTTACGACGCCTGAGAACATCCGGATCAATACCAATGGTCCGCAGCAGACGTGGATCGGCAACGGCCAGTCATACGTCTTCTACGCAGACGTCTCGTTGAACGGCTTCAACTTCTTCATCGTCGACAACGACGATGTGGCGAGCGGAAGCGACACGGTCGCAGGCGGCGATTGGTTCAACCTCGCTGCCTGGACCTTCACCAACGAGAACAACGGCCTAGGAACGAGCAACTGCCACGTCTCCGGCGGCGGCATCGTCGTGAACTAGACCGGTCGGCCTCAGAGGGGCGATTCGCACGCATGTGCGAGTCGCCCCTTCTTCTTTTTTCTGCTATTCTTTAAGGGATATGTCGCTCGTCGACGCGCTGAAAAGCGAGATACGGAAGCTCTACGAAATCCCCGACGTGCCTTGGCAGCGTCTGATGAAGTTTTTTGTCGCCGCCGCGGCGTTCTTCGGCCTTGCCGTGGTCTTCGTTTCGCCGTGGAAGGTGCTGGCTTTTTTCCTCGGCATCGGGCTTCTGGTCGCGGTGTATGCCCGCCCGCTTTGGATGCTGGCCGTCCTCGCCGTGTTCATTCCGCTCGAACCCTTCGCGCTCAAGTTCGTGCCGGACGAGCTGTTCATCTACGCCAAGTATTTTTCGGAAATCCTGATCTACCTCCTGCTCGGCTCGGCGCTCCTTCGCCGCGTGCTGGCGGGGGAACGCCGCGCGCCGACGCCGCTCGACCTGCCGTTCGCGCTGCTCGTGCTCGTGGCGATCGCGTCCGCCGTTTCAAACTTCGTTGATCCCGGCATCGCGGTTCTCGGCACCCGCCAGATCATCCGCTTCATGCTGCTCTTCTTCGCGGTCGCGATGCTTGCGCCGCCGCGCGCGTATTTGCGGCAACTCGTCGTGCTGATGCTCGGCCTCGTGCTGTTCGAGAGCCTGCTCGGCATGCTGCAGGCGGTAACCTTGGGCGCGATCGACCCCCTCCTCCTGCCGAGCGAAAGCCGTTTCTACAGCTCGCTCGCGCTCACGGGCGGCACGGAGCAGTTCTGGGCGCCGGGACAGCGCGTCTTCGCGACGCTCGGCCGCTACGACCAGCTCGGCACCTTCCTCTGCTTCTTCCTTCTGCTGCTTTCGGGCTGGGTCTACGAAATCCAAAAAGGCCGCTGGCACCGCTACTTTTTCCTGCTCTTCGCGATCGGATCCTTCGCGCTCATGCTGACCTACTCCCGCGCGTCGTGGTTCGGCTTTCTGCTCGGCTTCCTGTATATCGCCGTGCGCATCAAGAAGGATAAGAAAGTGTTGGCGGCGTTTCTCGCCACGGTCGCGCTCATCGTCGGCTACACCTTCTATACGGGCGTCGTCGTGCGCGCGCTGACCGATCTTCCTGAACAAACCGTGCTTGCGCGTCTGCTCGAGGCCTTCTCGTATGAACGCTGGCGCGGCGAATACTACGGCTATGGCCGCGTCTATTGGATGCTGAACACGCCGCTCAAGGTCGTGCCGGCCTCGCCGCTCTTCGGCCACGGACCCGGTTCCTACGGCGGCGGCGCGGCGGCCGTGCTCGGCAATACCGGCGTCTACGACAAACTCGGCCTCCCGTTCGGCGTCTACGGCACCGAGGGCTATATCGACAACAACTGGTTCTCGCTTTGGGGCGAGATCGGCACGCTCGGCCTGGCGCTCTATATTTGGATGTTCGCCCTGCTCTTCCGCGCTTCGCACGCCGTCTATCGCGGAACGAAGGATCCGCTCGTGCGCGGTTTGGCGCTCGGCTATCTCGGCGCGACGCTCGCCTTCGCCTTTCAAGCCTTTCTCGGCACGTACCTCGAAGTCCGCACGATCAGCCTGTACTTCTGGATGTTCGGCGCGTTCATCGTCGCGCTCGGGCAGCGGGAAAAAATCCTCTGACCTATGCGCGTCGTTCAAGCCAACAAATTCCATTATCTCAAAGGCGGCGCCGAGCGTTACGTGTTCGAGTTGTCGAAAATCCTGACGCGCAACGGCGACACGGTCGTGCCGTTCGCGATGCGTTCCGACAAGAACCTGTCGTCTCCGTACGAGCGTTTTTTCGTTTCGGAAGTGAAAACCGACCGCGCGCGTTTCGATCGCGAAGGCCTGCGCACGGCCAAGCGGATGCTCTGGTCGTTTGAAGCCGCCAAAAAGTTTGCAGGCCTCCTCTCCGCCTTTCCGCCGGACATCATCCACGCGCACAATATTTATCATCAGCTCTCGCCGTCGATTTTGGATGCGGCGCAGAAGCGGAAAATTCCCGTCGTCATGACGGTCCATGATTATCATCTCGTCTCGCCGAACTACGGTATGTTCGATCGCGGACAGATCGTCGAGCCGTCCGTGCGCCACCCGTATTGGGACACGCTTCGCCGCCGCCTGATCGGCGGGTCGCTCGCCAAAAGCGCGCTCAGCGCCTTCGAGGGCTGGCTGCATCACGCGCTCGACGCCTACGGCTGGGTTTCGACGTTCATCGCGCCGAGCGCGTTCGTGCGCGAAAAGCTCGTGGCCTACGGCCTTCCGGAAGGAAGCATCGAAGTCGTGCCGCATTTCATCGACCTCGAAGGCCGCACGCCGCACTTCGAATCCGAGGCGCGCGTCGTTTTCATCGGGCGCTTGTCGGAAGAAAAGGGCGTCGACGTGCTCCTTCGCGCTATGAAGGAGGTAAAACGCCTTACCTGCGCGATCATCGGCGATGGACCCGAAAAGGAAAAGCTGCACGCGCTCGCGAAGGAACTGAAACTCGAGAACGTCGAATTCCTCGGATCGCTCTACGATGAAGCGCTGGAACGCGAAATCGCCCGCGCCAAAGCCGTCGTCATTCCATCGCAATCATACGAAACGTTCGGTCTCACGGCGCTCGAAGCCTACGCCTGGGGCAAGCCCGTCATCGCCTCGCGCATCGGCGCGCTTCCCGAAGTCGTGCGGGAAGGGGAGACGGGGCTGCTCTTCGATCCGAAAGAGCCGAAAGAGTTGGCCGCGCACCTGAGCTGGCTCGAGGGCAACTTCGCCCGCGTCGACGGCATGGGGCGCGCCGGCCGCCGCCTCGCCGAGACCGAGTACAATCCGGGGTTGCATCTTGGAAAGATCCATCGTATCTATAAGGAAGCGTTGAAGAAATAATTGTATTCGCATGTCGTTTGAATCTCCTTCTGAGCGCAAAGAGGAACGTTCCGCTGCCCGTCCTGGCATCAGCCGAAAGGCTCTTGTCTGGGTGGGTGCGCTTGCGGCGTTTGCCGGCGGCGCCGAGAACGCTGAAGCGGGGCCGAAGAACTCGAAAAGTAAAGAGGTTGTCGAGAAGTTTGCGTATACGGGAACGATGACCGGCATCGAGCGCGCGGAGGATCTCGTTGTAGACAACGAGATGGTAAAGGAGCTTTCCGACGGCAAGGTCGTGACGGTCTACGAAGGGGAGCACATCGGCACGGGCGATAAAGAGTCCGCGAACGTCCTGCGGGAACGCGTGCTCGACGTGCATGTCATGGATGACCCGGACCCGAAGGTCAAAGGCGACGAGCGCTGGGCCGAATGCCAAGTGAAATATCGGAAAGTGCGCGATGATAAGTTCGGAGAGGTCGAAGTGACCGGCTTTGCTTGTCTCGATTCCGCTGGGCATCGGGATGCAAGCGGGCTTCATATGGAAAGCCCTGTTGGTACCATCGCCTTCTTCGAGCCTCACGACAAGGAGTACGACACCGTCGGTGCCCAGCCGAAAACGAAAGCTGATCGGACGTTGTACGAGCTGAACAATTTGTACTGGGCCGTGAAGGGGCTTAAAGAAACCGGCATGGATCAAAGCGATCTTGCGCAGTACCTTAATAAACAGTTCCGTGTCAAAGTCGGCGAGGCGTTGAGTCATGAAAAGACACATCCGGTCAACGAGGACGTTGTCGAGGAATTCATGTCCAAGTAAAAGAAAAACCCCACGTGCAGCGTGGGGCTTTTCTTATTCGGGCACGACCGCTTTATGCGGCCGAGACCCGGCGGGCGCCTGCCAGCGGGAAGGCGGCCTTGCGGACGCTCTTCTTCGCGGGCTTCTGCGCCAGCGTGGTATACACCAAAGAGGTTTCTTTGGCAATCTTCTCCCAGTTGAAGTAGGAGGCGACGTGCTTCTTCGCTTCGCGGCCCATGTCGGCGCAGGCGCGCGGATGGGTCAGCATCCAGTAGAGCTGGAGCATCAGGTCGCGCGTATCTTCCAGGCGGAAGGTGAAACCGCGGCCTTCGACGATTTCCAGGTGTTCCGGAATGTTGGAGGTCAGCACGGCTTTGCCGTGCGCCATCTTTTCGAGGACGGCGATCGGCAGGCCTTCGGAAGCCGACGGGTGCACGGCGAATGCCGAGCCGGCGATCAGCGCGTGGAGCTCGCCCGCGTAACGGGCTCCGGCCAGGACGATGTCCTTGGAGCCGGCGGCCTTGGCGCGCACTTCCCAGACGTACGGGTCGTTCGCGTCGCCGTCGCCGACGATCACGAGCTTCATGCCCAGGACGCGGAGATCGGTCGCGGTCGCTTTGAGGCGCTTCCAGGCGTCGACAAGCGTGTCGGCGTTCTTGGAGCGAATCAAGCGCGAAACCATCACGACGTAGCGGCCTTTGCTGAGGCCGAGCTTTTCAAGCACGGCGTTGTCTTTGATGAGCGGCTTCGAAACCTTCACGCCGTTCGGAATATAGACGGCGGCGCAGTCGTAGACTTCGCGGCAGTAGTGCGCGAGCGACTTCGAGACGACGATCGTCTTGTGCGCGAAGTGCGTGGCGGCCCATTCGCCGAACTTCAGAACCGTGCGCGCGAGCGCGCCCCACTTCTCGACGCGGCGGTCGAGGCAGTGGAAGGTCACGATGACTTTCGCCGAAGGGCGGAAGACGCGCGGGATCCAAGCGAGCAGCGCGGGGCCGACGCCGTGGTAGTGGTAGATGTCGAAGCGTTCCTTCATCGCGTGCAGCGTCGCGAGCAGCGTGTGTGTGATCGCGTCGAGATGCTTCGTTTTGATGGAGGCAAGCGGAACCAGCCGCACGTTGCCGTGCGACGTCTTGCGAGTGCCCGTGTACCACGGGCGGGTATACACGGTCACGCGAAAACCGCGCTTCGCGAGACGCGGAGCGAGCTCTTCAACGTGCCGTTCAATGCCTCCGGCGCGAGCCGGAATACCTTTGGAGCCGATGATGGCAATACGCATAAGACGTCGGGTTATGGGGATAACCCAGCTGAATTAACCGAAAACTCTACCAGAAAGTGGCGGTTTTGTCAAGGTCGCCCCGATACCAAAAACCGGCCCGTAAAAGGCCGGTTTTTTGGCTTATTTCAGCAAATTATGGCTTGACGTGGGTTCGCCCAGCCACCGCAGAATCACCAGTAAGGGTCGTGGTCAGGGCGCCCTGATGCGACGTCAGGACGTCGTCCGTCCAAGTGTCGTGGCCGGAATAGGCGGCCTCCGACAGGAGGCCAGGAGCCGTTCCGAGCTGATCGGAAGACGGCGTGAGCGCCACTTCGAAGGAGGCGCTGGGAGCTTCGTGCAGGATGCCGGCATGCGGGTCGGTCGCGCCCAGGCGCCAAACCAAACGGTCGCCTTCGGACGCGAGATCTTGCCCGACCGTCACGGCGGCGCGTCCGGTCCAAACGACATTTTGCGGCAAGCGGAACGTCACGATGCCGTCTTGCGTTTCCGTCGCGCCCGTTTCAAGGCTGGTGAAGATCCAATAGCTCGTCACTTTTCCGACGCGGGGCGGAAGCGGGCCGCGTCCGATCTGGTCGCCTTCGCTCGTATAGTAGCGGGCGACGGCGCGCAGCCGCGCCATGCCGGAGATTTTCGTTTCGACCGCCGAACCGCTGACGCGCGCGTCGACGATTTTCGGATCATCAATCGAGAACGTCGCCTGCGGAACTGCGCGGAACACGGGGTTCACGGCATAGCGCGAGACGGCCTCGCGCACGCGCACGAAGGCTTTGCGCTCGCCGCGCTCGCCCGCGCCGAGCGAAGCGATGCGGTTCGACGTCTCCCAGAGCACTTCGCCCAACGTGTTTACGTCCGGTGCGATCGCCAGGGAAAGGTTCCTGATCGTCTCAACTCCGTCATTGTGATACCGAACGAGGATCGCGACGTCCTGACCGGGGCGCACGAAGACAGGGGCGTCTTCCGCGAACGCGGCTTCAAGTTTCAAATCGACGGCAGCCATGCGGATGTCGGCCTGCGTTGCGGACAGAACGAACGCCTCATTGCGCAGCGTGCCGTGCAGCGCCGCGCCCAAGCGGAAGAGATCCGCGGCGCCGTCGAAACGCCCGGAAAATTTCACCTCGACCTCTTCGCCGGCCTCAAGAAGGCCAAGCGCGACCGTGCCGCGGTAAAGCGGCGGCGTGGCATTGCGCAGCTTGAAACCCTCGGGCCATGTCGGCGTGATAGCCGCGTTCTCGAATGTCAGCGCGGATCCGTTTTTTACGCGGAGCGCGAAAGTGACGGCCTGTCCGGGAACGATGGCCTCCGGCATGTCAAAGCGCGTTTCAATCGCGTTCGATTCCCAACGCAGGGATCCTTTGGTCAGCGTTTCGTCGGATTGTCCTTCGTCGTTTTGCGCCGTGAAGTGGACGTAGACGTCGGCGGATCCGGCAGGGCCAAGCAAGGTTCCGCGGAAACGGTATTCGCTGGAAACGTCGGCGACCATCTCGCCAATCGCGATTTCGCCGCTCGCGGCGTCATAGCGGTCGGGCGCCTCGGTCGGCACGAAGGCTTTCGGGAGATGGACGGCCATCTTCGCGCCGTGCAGCTTCGTCTTTCCGCTGTTGACGATGCGTACGGAAAACGCCGTCTCCGTGCCGGAGACGATCGTCTGCTCGGTAATAAGCGAAAGCTTGAAGTCGTCGCGCAGCGGATGATAGGCAAAACGGAAATAGAGCGCGAGTCCGAGCAGCGCGAGCGCGATCGTGACGAGCGCGGCGTCGAGCAGGAACACCAAATGCGCGCGTTCCTGATACCGCGTTTTGTAGTGCTTGTGGTAATGCCTCTTCGCGTGGCCGTGCGCCTTTTGGATGAGAATCTTCATACGTTTAGAAAAGTGAGCGGCTGCCAAAGGCCAGAGTGAAGACGTCGTTGGTCATGGCCAAGATTTCCGCTCGGCCGTCGCCGTCCACGTCGCCCACGGAAACGCGCGCTCCGCCGTTTTTCCTGCTATCGAAGGCGAAGAACTGGTTTTTTACCTCGGCGAAGCGGTTCCAGACGCGCACGTGCGGTCCGCCGCCGAAGCCCGGTCCTGTCACGATTTCCTGCTGTCCGTCGCCGTCCACGTCGCCGACCGCCACGTAGACGCCGCCGGTGAATTTCTGATGATAGGCGAAGAATTGCGCCATGATCGCCTGGCTGCGATTGAAGGCGCGTACGTGGGGACCGCCTCCGGCGCCGGCGCCGGCGACGAGATCGGGCGAGCCGTCGTTGTCGAGGTCGCCGACGGCGACGTGTACGCCGCCGCGGAAACGCGGGTCGTAGGCGTGGAAAGCCTCCGTCACGGGTTCGAGACGTTCGTTATACATCCGCACCCAAGGCGCGCCGCCGGAAGCGGCGCCGACCGCGACATACGAGCGTCCGCCGGCTTTGCCGTAACCGATCGTCAACGCCCTGTTCCATGTTTCCCCGAACGGCGCCACGCTGCGCGTCATGCGCCCGTTCGCGTCGTAGGTTTCAAGGCGGTTGCCGCGCGCCGCGACCGTAACGTACGCGCCGGACGCGTCACGGAAGCTGACGAGATCGATGCCGCCCTTCTGCGCGTCGTCGTACGCGAAGAAGCCGTTGCGGTGTACCGCTCCGGTATTGGTCAGCACGCGCATGAACGCGCCGTTCTTATAGCTCGCGTCTTTTACTTCTTCAAGCGGACGCAAGAGCAGCAGGCCGTCCTGCGCCGGGATCGTGATCATGCTGGAAATCGAACCGTCATTCGTCCGCGGGTCTTGCGTGCCATGCAAACGCTCGAAATCGGCGTCGAGATCGACGGTCATCGTTTGGGCGGACGAGTTCACGAGCACGGTGCCGTGCTGGAAATCGCGACGCCAGACGCCTGGGCGCACCGGATTCGTGGAACCCGTAAGGTTGCGCGCTTCGCCGACCGGGCGGCCGAGATAGGCTTCGTATTCGTCGTACATCCAAAGCTGGCCGTGATCCTGATCGCCGTAATCGAATTCGAAGAACCCGTCGCCGAGCAAGGTTGAGGCCAGGCCGAAACGCACCTTCTTGAAATCGTTCTTGTTCCCCGTGTTCCCGGTATTGCTGTTGATGATGAAGAGGGGAGGATAGCCGACCTGTTTTTGCAGTCCGAGATAATTGCTCATGACGGTCGACCACGTGCCGTCGTATTCCCACGGCGTCGGGAAGGTCTCGAACATGCGGCCGTTGACGTACGGCTGCAAATCGCGATCGGAGTCGCCATTCGTGACAATGACGGCATCCGCGCCGATACCGTCGCGCGTGTTCTTCAAGAGGCGAATCATACCTTCCTTCCAGAGGCGGTCGGCCGTGCCCGCGTCGTCGCGGCGCCCGTCGTTGTTGACGTCGACATCGCCGCCGTTCAGCCATGAAATCGTGGCGGACGTTTCATCGAAAAAGATGCCGTCCCATTTGCCGGACGACATGACGTCGTCGCGCACGAAGGCGGTGAGCGCGTCCGCCCATCCGGTCGAGACGTTGTAGGTTTCCGTGCCCGGCCACACCGAGAGAATCTGTCCGCCGGAAGAACGCAGGCGCATCGCGTCGTTCGTGCGAGCCTTCAGTTTCGGATGCAGCGTGTCGAGAGGGTTCTCGCTCCAGACTTTCGCGTAGCTCTTGGTTGGAACGTACGCCAAGATGACCACGTCGGGATTCATGCGGCGGACGCTCGGGAAAAAATCCGGATTAAAGATCTGCGCCTCGACCGGCAGCACGAGCACGTCGTATTTCGCGAGCTCGTCCCACTCGGAGGAGGGGAGCGTGATTCCCGCGCGCATGTAGTTGTTGGCCACGCGGACGAATTTGTCCGCCGGCGTCCTGGCGGCTTCCGCCGGCCGCGGCACGCTGAATCCCACGATTGCGAGAATCGTGAAAGAGGCGAGTGCGGAGGTGGCGCGCGCGTTCAGCATGAGGCGTATTTTTAAACAGCCGAGCGTACCAGATTTGAGGCCGCGTGTCAACCGTTCGACCCCTTCTTTTTCTCTTCCTCCTTCGCCTCGAACGCCTTGGGGTTCGGGCTGTACAATTTGTTGCGGATCTTCCAGTGCTCGACGAATTGTCCGATGCCGTTGGTCGCCAGCTTGTTGCGCACGGTCGGGCGCACCTGCGACCACTTTACGAGGCTCTCAAAGTTCAGTTTATACCTTCCGCGAACGACCACATAGGCGACCTCGCCGTCGGCCAAAGCGCGCCGGATCGTGCGCGTCGAAATCCCGAAAAGCCTGGCTGCTTCTGACACGGACACGCGGATAATGTTCTTAGGAGTTTCCATACGATGCCTAGTAGCTTAGTTGTCTACTCCAGTGTAGACAACTATCCCTTTTTTGGCAAGCAAGCCTGTGGATGGCGTTACCAAAACCGATCTTGCCCGTAGCCTTATTTTTATAGGGTTATCATTGACCCCGGGCCTTTTACATGATAGTCTGAACCACATCCTAGGTGGACTGTAACGCTTTCCCCTTGTCCGCCGTCTAAAGCCATGAGCAATCCGCTGCAAGAGAAACTCTTGCTGTACCGAGTACGCGTCAAAAAGGATCCCGAAGCCTTCGGGAAAATTTATGATTTGTACGCGCACAAGATTCACCGGTTCATCTACTTCAAGGTTTCGTCAGTCGAAGAGGCGCAAGACCTCACGGCCGATGTCTTCTTGAAGGTCTGGTCCTACCTTCTTGATGAAGGAGGAAAAGACGTCCGGCACTTGAGCGCGCTCCTGTATGGAATCGCTCGCAACCGTGTCATCGATCATTACCGATCGAAGTCCGGACGCGAGACGCTTCCTCTTCAGGAAGAAGCGGAAGAGAGGATTGCCGACGACCGATCGTCGCAACACAAAACGGACGCCAAGATCGACGTCACGATGCTTGAAAGGCATCTGCGTTCGCTCAAGGACGAATATCGCGAAGTGCTCGTGATGAAATATCTGGACGAGCTCGAGACCTTCGAGATCGCCAGGATCCTCGGCAAGACCCAAGGAAACGTGCGCGTGCTTTTGCACCGCGCCTTGGATGCCATTCGGGACCTGGTCGCCGCTGAATCCACCAACGACCATGAAAGACTCAATCGTGAGGCAATTGAAAGCGCTGAAAGATGAGCGTGCGGGCGGAAGCCCGGACGCGCGCTGGCTTGCGTCCACGAGAGAGACGTTATTGATGCAGATCGGGAATACGGTCAGCCACGAGCGGCGGACCGGCGTTCGTGCATTTGCTGAAAACCTGCGCATCTTCCTTCCTGAAAACCTGATGCGCGCGATGGCGGTTCCCGCCCTGATGCTGCTCCTGGCCGTCGGCACCGGCGTCTCCTCTAAAGCAGTGGTCGCCGCCGCGCACAACACGCTTCCGGGCGACGCGCTCTACGGAGTGAAACTCGCCGCCGAAGCCGTCAGCCTGCGCTTTGCTCCGAAGATCGAGCGGACCGAACGCCGCGTCGAAATCGCCGGGCGCCGGCTCGACGAGATGGCGCGCCTCTCGGCCAGCGCCGAACCCGGCAAAGAAGCCAAGATCGCCAAAGTCGCCGCGCTCTTCTCCGACGAAATGAACGGCATCCGCAAAGACCTCTCCGACCTTCAAAAGGAAGAAGACACCGATACGGTCGTGCGCGTCGCGCTCAGGGTCGATGCGAAAGCTGACGAGTACCAAGCGCTGTTCAAGAGCGGCCTCTCGGTCGGACGACCGACGCTCCGCATGGCGCTCCTGAACCTCGACCAAGTCTCCGTCAAAGCGCTCGAAATCCTGGTTGAGAAACAAAGTATCGCCGCCAACGTCTTACCAGAAGCGGAGCTGACCTCCTCGGTCGGCAAAAGGATCGACTCCTTCGCGGCCCATGTCGCCGCCGCTCAGGATAACTACAACGGCGACACGTTCGCTCCGCAAAGCCTGCTCCTGACTGCCAAAGCCAGGGTCGCCGTCGAAGAAGCCAAGCAGCTTCTCGAGCAAGGCGACTTCCGCGCCGCGGTCCGCAAAGTGAGCGAAGGCGCCGATCTCGTCTCCGAGGCCGAAACGGTCAAAGACGAGCCGGCCAACCCGACGATCTCCACGACGGAGACGGCGGAAGTCACAGACAGCGCGACCAGCGCTCCGTAACGCACCTCCTCTATTAACAAACCGTTCGGAACCTCTCGGATCGAAGAGGCCTCCTCTTTTATAGAGGAGCCGTCTCCGATCCAGGAGGAACCTCCCGGACGGGCCCATTGGGCACCAGTGGCACTACAAGGTCGAGGCCGCAAGGCCGAGCTACTGCATACTAAACTTGAAGAAAGGATCTCATCTCTTATGACCGATGTCCTCAAAATGAGCCGCAAGGCTCTGACGCTGGGCGTCGTCCTCTCGACCATTCTCTGGTCCGTGATGGCGACCGTCCTCGTCGCTCCTTTGAAGGCCTCTGCCGCCGGCTGCACGAGCGGTAGTCTCATCAAAGGTTCTCTCTCCGCGGTGTACTACTGCGGCGCCGACATGAAGCGCTACGTCTTCACGAACGACAAAGCGTACTTCACGTGGTACTCGAACTTCTCGGGTGTCATGACGATTTCCGACGCTGACCTCGCTTCCATCCAGATCGGTGGCAACGTCACCTATCGCCCGGGTGTGAAGATGATCAAGATTCAGTCCGACCCGAAGGTCTACGCCATCTCGCATGGCGGCGTCCTCCGCCCGATCGGTTCTGAAGCTGTCGCCTCCGCTCTGTATGGTTCCAACTGGAACACGCAGATCGACGACATCTCCGACGCGTTCTTCACCAACTACACGGTTGGCAACGCGGTGAACTCGGCCGGCGACTACGACAAGACCGCCGAAATGAGCGGCTCCCAGACCGTGAACCAGGACAAGAACCTGAGCTCCGGCCCTGGCTCCCTCTCTGGCGTCTCGGTCTCGCTCGCTTCCGACTCTCCGGCCTCGGCCACCGTGCCGAAGTCCGCGACGGGCGTGAACTTCGTCAAGTTCAACGTCTCGAACGGCACCGGTTCTGCGGTCGTCGTCGACTCCGTCGTCCTCCATCGCGTGGGCGCCGGTGCTTCGACCGACTTCTCGAACGTCTACCTGTATGAGGGCAACTCCCGTCTGACCACGGGCCGTTCCGTCAACAGCTCGTCGAACGACGTCACCTTCAACAGCCTGAACCTCGCCCTCTCCGCCGGTCAGACTCGCACCCTGTGGGTCGCCGCGACGATGTCGAGCTCGGCTGGCGCTGGTAACGTGAACGCCTTCCAGGTCACCGCCGTTTCGAGCGGTTCCTCGTCGGCTTCCGGTCTCCCGGTCACGGGCAACAACATGACGCTCGCTTCGGCGACTGTCGGTTCTGTCACGATCGCGAAGTCCGGTTCGCTCACGAACCCGAAGGTCGGTCAGATGAATGTCAAGCTCGCCGAGTTCCAGCTCTCCGCTGGCGCCGCCGAGGACCTCGACATCAAGCGCGTTACGCTCTTCCAGAGCGGCAACATCTCCCGCTCGGCTTTGACCAACCTCAAGCTGAAGGCGGCTGGTACGGAAGTCGCTTCGGCCGCTGGTCTCGACGACCGCGACCGCGTGACCTTCGTCCTCACGGGCAACACCCTCCTCGAAAAGGGCAACACCCGCACGTATGAAGTTTGGGGCGATGTCGGCGGCGGTACCCGCTCTGCTGACACCATCAAGCTCTACGTCGAGGAAGACGCCGATGTCTGGGCCACGGGCCGCACGTTCGGCTTCGGTGCCTCCGTCACGCGCACCGCGTATGACGGCGACTCCTGCACCTCGACTTCGGGCGACTGCTCGTACCTCTCGCTTGAGGGCGGTCAGATCACGATCACCTTCAATGGCCCGGCCGCGACCGACATTGCGACCAACGGCAAGGACAAGGAAGTCTTGAACTTCACCCTCGCCTCGCAGTCCAACGTCGAAGTCCGCAACCTGCGTCTCCTTATCTCCGCCCCGGGCGAAGATGATGACGATGACGACGACACGGGTCTTAAGTACGACGACACGACCGATGGCGCGAACTACACCGACATCAAGGTGATGGACACCGCGACGACTTCGATCGTTGCCGGCCCGAAGGACGTCCTCGCGACGGCCTCCGACGCTGACGACTCTCAGAACCTCGTCTATACGGACGTCTTCACCCTGAACGCCGGCCAGGCCCGCACCTTCAAGGTGACCCTGGACGTCGCGAACCAGGCCGGTCTCGACAACACCACGGTGCGCGTCGACCTCGTCGCGTTCCAGGCGTCGGACATCCGCAACCTCGACAACTCGACCTTCGTCGCGACCTCGGACATCGTTCCGTCGTCCACGATCTCGGGTAACGCCATGACCGTCCGCACCGCGTCGCTCACGGTTTCGGCCGCTTCGACGCCGGTTGCGCAGACCTTCATCCAGGGCTCCCAGAACGTCGAGCTCGCCGGTATCAGCCTCAAGGCTGGCCAGGGCTCCGACGTCAAGGTGACCTCGATGACCGTCCAGATGCGTGTCGACTCGAACAACGACGCGACCTTCGCCAACGGCTGTGAAAACGGCCTTGACACGGGCGCGACCGACAAGTTCTCGACCGACATCTTGCTCACGGCCAAGCTCATGAATGGCACCGCCCAGGTGGGTGACATCAAGAGCCCGACCTCGTCCACGGCGTCCTGCGCCTCGGCCGACGGTGGTCTCCTCCAGTTCACCAACATGAACTTGACGATTCCGGCTGGTCAGACGGTCACCCTCGCCCTCACTGGTAACCTTTCTGGTTCGATCGCGAACCTGAACGACACCATCGACTTCACGGTCGCCAACGCGGACGTGACGGCGCAGGACATGGACGGCAACTCCGTCTCGAAGTCGGGTTCCTCGAACTCGGCGGACATGATCATCTCGACGAGCGGCACCATGACCTATGCGCTCGCTCCGGATGACACGGAATCGGAAGCTGGTATTGTCCTCGGCGGCTCCATGGCCACCCTCGCCAAGTACCGCTTCACGGCTCAGACCGAAGACCTCAAGCTCTCGAAGGTTCGCTTCCGCGTGACCGACGGCGCGACGACCACTGCCACCGTGGCTGCGGTTGCCAGCCTCTCGCTCTACGACGGTGCGACGCTCGTCGCGGGCCCGGTCTCCCCGAACTCGAGCGGTTTCGCCGATTTCTCGGCCTTCTCGTTCGTCGTTCCGAAGGACAGCTCCAAGACCCTCACGGTCAAGGGCATGCTGAACCAGGTTAGCCCGTCGGGTGTCGGCTCCGGTCTCAACGTCCAGGTGACGCTGTGCTCGGGCGCCTCGATCGGCGTCTGCGACAGCGGCTTCGGCGTCAACCCGGATGGCACCTTCGAAGTCCGTGGTACCTCTGCCGGTTCGAGCACGCTCGACACGGTGGGTAACTCCGGTAACCTCGATGGTCGCGAAAAGCGCATCCGCAAGACCAAGCCGACGGTCGCTGACGCCTCCGTCCCGACCTCGACCTTGTCGAACGGCTCGGTGGTTCTCAAGGCCTTCACGATCTCCGCAGACAATGCCCAGCAGGTCTCGGTGAAAGCGATCGGCTTCGAGCACCAGATGAACAGCCTCACTTCGGCGATGTCTATCACCTCGCCGTCGATCCGCGAGGTTGGTATCGGCACGGACATCTCGGCTTCGACCACGGATGCCGTCTTGAACTGCACGGGCTCTGCAACGTGCAGCTACGTCCTCACGTTCACGAATGAGCAGACGATCGCCGCCGGTTCGTCCAAGACGTACCAGCTCTGGGCGACGGTTGCCGGTGCGAACGAGTCCGGTGAATCCATCAGCACCAAGCTGCTTGGCGACACCGCGCAGGTCACGGGTGAAATCGACAGCGCTGCCTCCGGTATCGGTGCCAACCATGGTATCGACGACCTCGACGGCTCGGCTGCCGATGGCGCCTACAACTTCATCTGGTCCGACAACAGCGTGATTCCGCACAACGACACGACGGCGACCAACGCCGGCACGGATGATGCGAGCGCTTCGAACGACTGGACGAACGGCCGCTTCGTCAAGGTTCTCCCGTCTGACGCCCGCACGTTGACCCGCTCGTAAGAGCTGCGTCTTCGTCAGGGCTCCGACAGGAGTTCTACGACGCACAAACCCCTCCGCAAGGAGGGGTTTGTGTTTTCTGACTTGCTTTCGTATTTTTTTCAGCTACACTGTCTTCACCATGATTCGAGATACCCGCGCGATTTTTCGCCAATCTTGGCAGAGAATGGTGAACGCAGTCCTGATTGCGATCACGGTATTCGCGACCTCGGGATCTCCTGCGCTTGCCGCCGAGCCAAACGACCCTCTTTATGGCGCGCAATGGTACGCAAAAGCGATCGGCCTGCCTGAGGCCTGGAACTTTGCCAAAGGTTCGCCGACGGTGCGCGTGGCGATTTTGGATACGGGCATCGATTTGTCGCATCCTGATCTCAAAGACCGTTTTTGGACCAATAGAGGAGAGGTCCCGAACGACGGCATCGACAACGACAGAAACGGTTACATCGACGACGTGCGCGGCTGGGATTTCGTCGACAGGGACAATGATCCGAACCCCGATCTGGACGATCCGGGACAGACGGAAGCCGTCAATCACGGCACGCTGGTCGCGGGACTGATCGGCGCGGCCGGGAACAACAACGAAGGCGTGGCGGGTATCAACTGGAACATCGAGATGATCCCGCTCCGCGTGCTCGACGGCGCGGGATCGGGGCGAACGGATAACGTTGAAGCGGCCATCCGCTACGCGATTGCGCAGAAAGTCGACGTTATCAATCTGAGCTTCAGCGGCGCGGGGTACAGCAATTTTTTGGTTGAAGCGATGCGCGACGCCTATCGCGCGGGCATCGTCGTTGTCGTTGCGGCCGGCAACGAAGGCGATACGGAGCGCGGCGGCAACCTCAATGTCTATCCGAGCTATCCTGTCTGCTACCGCGGCGCGCTTGGCGAAGAGATTTTGATCGGCGTTTCCGCACTCGACGGACAAGACCGCCACTCGAGCTTTTCGAGTTACGGATTGCAGTGCATCACCGTTTCCGCTCCTGGCGAAAACATCATGACGACGCAGGTGTATCGCCCGGGACAGACCGGTTACACCAAGCCGTACGGCAGCGGCTGGTCCGGATCCTCCCTGGCGGCGCCGCTTGTTTCCGGTTTGGCGGCGCTCTTGCTCTCGATCAATCCCGCGCTCACGCCGGCCGAGGTTCGCGTGATGATCACGGCTCACGCGAAAAACGTCGACGCCTTGAACGGCGGTTTTGCCGGCCAGCTTGGTGCCGGCCGCATTGATGCCGCCGCTTCCGTTCAGGCGGTCGTGGCGGCGATGCTGGCCGTACCCGTTTCCGAGCCGCCCGCTCAGGGAGTGCCCGCACCGTTGCCATCGGGCGGCGAACTGGTGAAATCTCCGGCATCGTCCGCGGTGTATTACAAAGCGCAGAATGGCAAGCGCTACGTGTTTCCGAACGCGAATACGTACGCCACCTGGTTCCAAGGTTTCGCCGCCGTGAAAACGATCTCCGTTGCCCAGCTTGCCAGCTTGCCGATCGGCGGCACGGTTACCTACCGGCCCGGTACCAGGTTGCTCAAGCTGCAAACCCGGCCGGAAGTCTATGCCGTGGGCAAAGGCGGCGTTCTGAGGCATCTCGCGTCCGAAGACGTGGCGCGGGAGGTGTTCGGTTCCGGATGGCAATCGCTGGTCGACGACCTTCCCGAGGCTTTTTTCGCCGGTTACCGCGTCGGTCCGATCGTCGTGAAGGCCGGAGACTTCGTCGCTTTTGATGAACGCGCTTCGGCTCCGACCATCGAGGCCGACAGGAATCTCTAGGCCAACGCGCTTTTCAAACCAGAAAACCCCCAGTATACTGGGGCCAGACTAAGCATCTCCTGTTTTTCCTGTATGGCAGAAAAGCGTATCGCCGTCGTGACGGGCGGAGCCGGTTTCATCGGCTCGCACTTGTGCGAACGGCTCCTGGCGGACGGCCAGAAAGTGATCTGTATCGACAACTTCATCACGTCGGATGTTTCGAACATCGAGTCGTTGCTGAAGAATCCAGATTTTGAATTCCTGAAGCTCGATATCAACGAGCTGATCGATCTCGAGGCGTTTCCGGAGCTTGCGCGCTTCAAGCTGAACGTGCACGGCGTGCAGGAGATCTACCACCTGGCGTGCCCGACGTCGGCGAAGAAGTTCGACAACCTCCGCATCCAAACCTATTTGGCGAACTCTGTCGGCATGCGCAACGTGCTCGACGTGGCCGTGAAATACAAAGCGCGCTTGCTGCACGCGTCGACAGCGGTCGTGTACGGTCCGCGCCATGAGGACGGCTCGCGCTTCAAGGAAACCGATTTGGGCATGACGGATCACACGTCGCCGCGCGCCTGCTACGACGAAGGCAAGCGTTTCGCCGAGACGGCATGCTTCACCTACGGCTCCGTGTTCGGCCTCGACGTGCGCGTCGCCCGCATTTTCCGCACGTACGGCCCGCGCCAGCGTTTGAACGACGGCGAGATGATGCCGGATTTCGTGCTCGACGCGCTTGAGGGCCGCGATCTCGTCGTATACGGCGAAGAAGATTTCAGCGCGGCGCTCCTGTTCGTCACCGACTTGGTCGACGGCTTGATGCGCTTGATGCAGGCCGCGAAGAATCCCGGCCCGGTCAATTTCGGCGGCGACGAAGATCTGAAACTCGCGGATGTCGCCCGCAAAGTCATCGCCATGACGGACTCCTCGTCGCAGGTGAAGTTCGAAGCGCCGCTTCTCTTCATGACGCCGCTCGGACTTCCGGACACGCGCAAAGCGGTCGATGAGCTCGGTTGGATCCCGCTCGTCCGTTTGGACGACGGTTTGAAGCGCACGATCGAATACACGCTCGTCACCAAGGGCCTCGCCAAAAATCTGTAACATGGAAAAGCGCGTCATCGTCATTCCCGCCTACCGCGAGGAACAGGCGATCGGCGACGTCGTGCGCGCGGCGCTCGGGGTCGCGGATCGCGTTTTGGTCGTGGATGACGGTTCCGGCGACCGGACGGGGGAAATCGCCGCCTCCGCCGGCGCCACCGTGGTGCGCCACGCGATCAATCGCGGCCTCGGCGGCGCGCTCAGTACCGGCATTGAAGGAGCGCTGCGTCTCGGGGCCGATCTGATCGTCACGATGGACGCCGACGGCCAGCACCGGGCGGGCGACGCCAAGCGCGCTTTCGATCGGTTGGCGGAAGGCGATGTCGATTTCGTCATCGGCTCGCGCATGCTTGAGCAGAAGGGAAACATGCCGCTCGCGCGCCGGTACGCCCAGCGCGCGGGCAACGCGCTCACGTTCCTGCTGTATCGCAAGTGGGTGACGGACAGCCAAAGCGGCTTGCGCGGCATGACGCGTTCGGCCGCCGAGCGCATCACGCTGCGGTCGTCGCGCATGGAAGTCTCTTCGGAGTTCATCAAAGAGATCGTCGAAAAAAACCTTCGCTTGGTCGAGATACCGATCGAAGCCGTCTATACGAGCTATTCCTTGTCCAAGGGCCAGAGTTTCGCCGTCGGCATCGAAACGGCGCTGAAGCTGATCTGGCGCCGCCTTCTCGATTGAGTATGACCGCGATGCAGATCGTCCTCATCGTCATCGCCGTCTTCGGCTTCGCAGCCGCCGTTTCGCGCTATCGCCGCGGCGGCCTTTCGCTCGTCCAGCTCGCGCTGTGGTCGCTCTTGTGGCTGGCGGTCGCGGGCGTCGTGCTTCGTCCGGAAACCGCTTCGATCGTCGCGCGTCGTCTCGGCGTCGGGCGCGGCGCGGACGTCGTCGTCTACCTCGCGCTTGCCGCCGTGTTTTATCTGCTGTTCCGCCTGCTCGCGCGCTTGGAGGACCACGAGCGCCAGATCACGCGCCTGACGCGGGAACTCGCGCTCAAGGATCTTGAGTCGCATGAGCGTTCCTAGAACCGCCATTATCGTCGTCTCGTGGAACCACGGGCGTTTTTTGGCTGATTGTTTTCGCGCCGTCGAGCTGTCCGGCATCGACCCCGGCGCCGCGACGCTCATGATCGTCGATAACAACTCTCCGGACGGGAGCGGCGATTTCATCGCGCGGGAACTTTTGTCGCCGGACGGTCGGACGACGAAAGGCGGATTCCCTTGCGTCTTTTTCAAGAACGCGGACAACCGAGGTTTTTCCGGCGGCAACAACCAGGCGATGCGCCAGGCCTTGGACGAGGGGTACGAGTACATGTACCTGCTGAATCCCGATACCGAAGCGCAGCCCGGTTTTTTGGAGGCGGCGATCCGCGCGATGGTTTCTGACGCGTCGATCGGCGTCGTGCAAAGTTTCTTGCGGCTCCATCCGCAGACGGAGCAGGTCAACTCCTACGGCAACGAAATCCACTTCTTGGGGTTCGGCTATGCGGGCGGGGAGTCGGTATCGGTAAAGGATCCTTCCGTGCAAGCGAAGCTCGTGCGCCGCGACATCGCCTACGCCAGCGGCGCCGGCATGCTGATCCGCGCTTCGCTTCTGCGCGAGATCGGCTATCTCGACGAGGAGTTGTTCGCGTATCACGAGGATTTGGAATATTCCTGGCGCGCGCGCTTGGCGGGACATCGTGTCGTGCTCGCGCCCGATTCGGTCGTGTTTCACAAGTACGAATTTTCACGCAGCATCAAGAAATATTTTTGGATGGAACGCAATCGGTTCATCGTGCTTTTGCGCATGTATCGGCTGCCGACGCTGCTGCTCGTTCTGCCTGCGTTTTTGGCGATGGAACTCGGCCTGTGGCTTTTTGCGCTGAAGAGCGGGTGGTGGAGAGAAAAAGCCCGTGCGTACGGCTACTTCTTTTCGGGAGCGCATCTTGTCGCGCTGGGTAGTGCGCGCAGGAAGGCGCAAGCCTGGCGGAAGATCACGGATCGCGAAGCGACGCGGCTGTTCACGGGCCGCATCCTGTTCCAGCAAATGCAGCCGACGCTGCTTACCCGCGTGGCCAACCCCGTCTTCGCGGCCTATTGGCGTCTCGCGCGGTTGATTCTTTGGTGGTAGCTATGCGCGTCGCTGTCGTCGTTTCAACGTTTCCGCCGTATCCGGGCGGCATGGGCAACGTGGCCGCCGCGCATGCCGAGGCGCTCAGCCGCGCCGGTCATGCGGTGACGGTCCTGGCGCCGGGGCAAGGCCTCCGGCCGCTCTTCCGGTTCGGCAATGCCGCCTGCGTTCCGCAGCTTTGGTGGAAGCTGCGCGGCTTCGACGCGGTGGAGCTGCACTATCCGTTTTTCGGCGGCGCCGAGTGGGTTTGGTTTTGGAAAAAAACATTCGGCCGTCGCACGCGGCTATCGATCTTGTACCACATGGACACGGTCGGTCGCGGCTGGCTGGCTTGGATCTTCCGCTTTTACCGCGCGCTCTTTCTGGAAGCGATTCTCGGCGCGGCGGATATCGTCATGGTGACAAGCCGCGATTATCTCGCCTCGTCGCAAATCGCGTTCTTGCAGAACGACGCGCGCCTGCGCGAAACGCCGCTCGGCGTCGACGTGGAACGGTTCAAGCCGGGCGGCGAGAAAAAGAACGCGCTGCTTTTCGTCGGCGGACTCGATCGCGCGCATTATTTCAAAGGTATCCCGGTTCTGCTTGAGGCCTTCGCCAAAATCGCGGCTGCGTTGCCGAGCGTCGAACTTTGGATCGTCGGCGACGGCGACCTGCGCGCTTCGTACGAGACGCTGGCGGCAAAGACGGGCTTCGGCGGACACATGCGCTTTTTCGGCCGCGTCACGGACGAAAAACTTGCCGAGCTGTACCGCCAGGCGCGCGTGCACGTGCTTCCCTCCGTTGATCGTTCTGAAGCTTTCGGCCTCGTGACGCTTGCGGCCGCCGCGAGCGGCATTCCGTCCGTCGTGTCCGATCTCCCCGGCGTGCGCAGCGTGCTCGAAAAGGGAAAAACCGGGCTCGTCGTTCCTCCATCCGACGCCGGGGCGTTGGCGGCGGCGCTTAGGGAACTGCTTTCGTATCCCGAGCGTGCCGCAGCGATGGGGGCTTCCGCCCGGACGCGCGCCTTGGAAACCTACGCGTCCTCGATCACGGACCGCCTGGTCGTCGAGGCGGTGTGCGGCTAAACCTGGTTTCGTGGTAGAATACCGGCGCATGCGGGTTTGTTTTATTTCAAATCTTTTCCCGCCGTACGGGCGGGGCGGCGCTGAACGCGTCGTTGAGGAGGAAGCGCTCGCGCTCAAGGCGCTCGGGCACGATGTTTCGATTATCACGGCGTGTCCCGTACGCGAAGACGGTTCCGTCGAGCCGCGCATGTCTGTCGAAAACGGCCTGCGCGTCTATCGCTTTTTTCCGCTCAATCTCTTTTTCTACGGCGAGCTCGGCCAACATCCGGCGCCGGCCCGCCTGCTTTGGCATTTGCGCGACGCCGGAAACGATCACGCCGCGCGAACGGTCGAGCGCATTTTGAAAATCGAGCGTCCGGAGATCGTGCATACGCACAATCTGAAGGGGATCGGGTTCCGCGTTCCCGCCGTCATCCGCAAGCTCGGCCTTTTTCATGCGCACACGTTGCACGATGTGCAGCTCGTCGCTCCGTCGGGCCTGATCTTGAAAGGCAAGGAGCACGCCTTCGGCGTCACGGATCCGCTCAGCCGCCTGTTTGCCGGGATGGCGCGTTCGCGCTTCGGCTCGCCGGACATGGTGATTTCGCCGTCCCGCTTCTTGCTCCGCTTTCATGAGGAGCGCGGCTTCTTTCCGCAGTCGCAAAAAGTGCTCCTGCCGAACCCCGCTCCGCACGTCATGCCGGCCAAGCACGCGCCGTCGGGCGAGACGCGCTTCCTGTTCCTCGGGCAAGTGGAAACGCACAAAGGCATCCTGCTCTTGATCGAGGCGTTCCGCCGTCTCGTCAAAGAACGGCCCAAGGCGCGGTTGGACGTCGTCGGCGCCGGTTCAGGCTTGGAAGAGGCGCGCCGCGTCGCCGGCAAGGACGTGCGGATCTCCTTTTATGGAAAGAAAAAACCGGCGCAGTTCGCCGACATGTTCTCCAAGGCCGACTATACGGTCGTGCCTTCGCTCTGCTACGAGAACGCGCCTACGGTGATCGTGGAAAGCTTCGCCTACGGAGTGCCGGTCGCCGTCGCTTCGATCGGTGGCGCTCCAGAGCTGGTACAGCATGAAAAAAACGGCTTGGTATTCGAAGCCGACAATGTCGGCGCGCTGGTTGCGGCGCTGACGCGCGCCTGCGATGAAAAAGGAGCGTGGCCGGAGCGCTCTCGTGCCGCCGTGCGCACGGCTGAGCTGCTTGCGGCGCCGCGTCACGCGGAGCGGCTCGAAGCGCTGTACGAAGGCCGCGATCCGGCGCTCGAAGAGCGCGAACCGATCGCGCCGATGCGCTATCAACCATCCCTTACTTGAGGGTGTAGCGGAAAATAAACACCTTGCCGCCGTCGATCTCATGCCAGTCGTCGGCGGTTTTTTTCGCTTCGGCGATGATGCGCGGCGCGTCGGTCCAGTAGTCGTTGAGCACGAAGAAGGCCGTGGGAACGTTCACTTGGCGCATGGCGGCAACCATCGTTTCCCGCGAAGCGCCTTCGTACACCATCGAAAGATACGATTGGTAGAGCGGCGCGCCGGTCGGAATCGAGTAATAAAATTGCGAGCCGTAATACGTCCGGAATCCGAACCGCTCAAGCGCCGCGGCTGAAACGGATTGGTTGGCAAGCACGACAAAGGGCGCGACGCCGTGCGCGCTGATCCATTCGGCCGCGCGCACGTCGTGGATCGACGGCGAGTAGCCGCGGCTGTAGCGATAGTCGTCGAGGCGGGGGAAAGCGCCGTAGGCCAGGGCCGTCACGACGGCGGCCATGAGCGCGGCATGGAACACGCGCATGCCGGTATCGGCTTTGCTGAGCGCGCGCCACCACCAGGCCGTTCCGGCGAGCGCGAGCGGGGCGAGCGAGAGCAACGCCGCCTCGTACAGGCGTTCGGCGTAGTTCGCCTGCTCGTAGCCGATCACGTCTTTGAAGGTGAATCCGGTACGCAGGAGCGCGACCGAAACCAGGAGCGCGAATGAAAGTCCTCCGGCCGCGAACGCCGAGCGCCGATAGCCCTTGCGGCGCAAGAGGAGCCAAGCGCCCGCGGCGGCCAGCGCGAAGAGCAGGAGATCGTGGTTGCGCGCGGCGAACTCGGCGAAGTCGAGCAGGGGACGATAGCGCGTTTCGATTCCCGGCGCTTCAAGCGGAATGCCGAGGAGCAGCTCGGGCAACGGCTTTTTGAGCGCGGTCACGAGCGACGCTCCGCCGTTGTTTTCGCGGACGGCGAAGACGAACGGAATCGCGATTGCCGCCGCGCCGATCATGAGGCCGTAGACGATCGCTTTGGCGATACGCGCCGTACGGACGCCGTCGTGCCGAAGCTTCGCGACCATGAGGAACGCGACGGCCATGAGCGCGGGGATGCCGGCCATGGGATGCGTCGCGACGGAAGCGGCCGCGAGCGCGAGCACGTAACCGAGCGGCGGACGGTGCGCGTGAAGCCAGGCGGCGCCAAGGAGCATCGTGAGCACGAAGAAGAGGTCGGCGACGCCCTGCGGCGTCGTCGAGGCGAACATGTGAAAAGGCACGAGCAGGATGCCGAGCGAAGCGACGAGCGCGAGCGGGCGCGGCACGCCGTACCCGCGGCGCAGGAGCCAGACGCTCGCGGCCGGAAGGAAGAGCGCCGCGAGGACGGGCAGGAGGAACCGGTCGACGGTTCCGATGGAGGCGCGGAAGAGCTGGGCAATGGACGTGACCAGCGCGTATTGGCCGATGTAATACGGCGTCTTCGGCGTGATCTCTCCGGTTGAGGCGATCAACGCCTCGGCGGCGCGATGCACGAACGGGTCGAAGCCGTAGCCGATGGCGTAGACGAGCGCGGCGGGCGCGAGCAGGGTAAACAAGTGCAGGGATGCCGCGGCGAGCGTGAGATGCGGATAGCGGCGGCGATAAGCGAGGCCGACGAGGCAGAACGTCGCGAGCGCGACCCAGAGGAAGAAGACGGGCGAAACGGCTTCCCAGGGCGTGCGCAAGGCCTCCGCGGTGCGCGCACCCAGGAGCCAGCGGAGAGCGGCAAGGTCGGCCACGACGGATAACACCAGCAATACGCCGGAGAGCGAATCTTCCGGAAGAGATTTCTCAACGGCGATTGTCGGCAAGGCGGAGCGTCCGCGCGCGCCGGATCCCAAGGGCGACACGGCGAACAGGAGCCACGGGAGCGTTACGAACAGCCACGAGAGACCGATGGCATCCAGCTTATAGGCGTAATAGACCGCCGTGCCCGCCGCGGAAAGCAGCGCCAGGGCGCCAAGCAAGCCGAAGACAAGGCGAATCGGCGCCTGTTCTTCGGGGAAAGCTAAGCGGCCGGCAGTCTCGGCCATGCCGTAGAAGAACAGAACGCCCCCGATCGGCAAGAGAAATGCGAAAGCCGAAGAGGCGAGACCAAGCGCCGCCAGCACTCCTCCGATCGAAGCTAAAATGGTAGAATGAAGCGGTTTCATGGCTTGATTGTAGCACAGGAAATGGACGCCAAAATCTATCCGCACGACCGTCTCCTTGCCGCCACGATTTTGAAGATCGTGCCCGCTTCGGTGCGCCCGAATCACGTGACGATCCTGAGGCTGCTTTTGACGCCTGTCGCCGTGCTGCTTCTGGCGTACGAACGCTACGACATCGGGGTGCCGTTTTTCCTCCTGCTCGCGTTCACGGACATGCTCGACGGCTCGCTTGCGCGCACGCGCGGCCAGATCACGCATTGGGGCACGCTTTGGGATCCGCTCGTCGACAAGCTCTTGATCGGCTCGGTCGCAACCGTGCTCCTCTTCCATCAATTTTCCGTCGTCGTCTTCTTGATGCTGCTTGGTTTGGAATGCGCCTTCGTGCTCGGCGGATGGCTGCGCAAGCGGCGGGGAATCGTCACGGGCGCCAACTGGTGGGGCAAGTGGAAGATGTTTTTCCAAGTTGCCGCGGTCGTGAGCTATCTTTTGTATCTGCAGTCGGGCATGCTGCCGCTTCAAGGCGTGTCCTACGTCCTGTTCGGCGTCGCGGCGTTTCTCGCGCTCTGCAGTCTTTTAGCGCACGGCCTATGACGCGCCTTCAACGAGTCTTCATCGCGAGCGCCGTCGTGTTTTTCGCCGTGACCGCGTGGTACGGCCGTCCGGCCGGGCTCTGGAACTCTCCGGACGAAACGGCCAATGCGTTTTGGATCGAGCGCGTCGCGAACGGAGAGCCGCGTTTCGTGCGCGATGCCGTGATCGGCATCGGCGCGGGGGCCATTCATCCGCGCAGCATGGCGGTTCAAGGCGACACGCTCGTTCCGGGGAGTTTTCCGGGAATCATTCTGCTCTACGGCGCCCTTCTGCGGATCTTCAATGCGCCGCTCTTTCTCCTGACGCCGATTTTCACCGTCCTCGCGGGCGCATTGTTTGCGGCGGTTGTCGGACGGCTCTTCGACCGACGCGTCGGCATTGTCGCCGCGATCCTTTTTTTCCTGCATCCCGCCGTGCTGTACTACGCGTCGCGCGGGCTGTTCCACAACGTCCTCTTCATCAACCTTCTCATTTTTTCCGCCGCCGCCTTCGCGCTTCGTCGCGATCGCGTTCACGACGCGCTCGGAGGTTTCGCCTTCGGCTGGGCGCTCGCGACGCGCACGTCCGAAGCGCTTTGGGCGGTACCCGCTTTCGCGCTGTTCTTGCCGTTTGCCGGCACCGAGCGCTGGCGCCGCCTCGGATGGGCGCTCGCAGGCGCCGCGCTGCCGGTCTTCCTGCTTCTTCAAACCAACGCGAGCCTTTACGGCTCGCCGTTCAAAACGGCGTACGTCTCCGCGCCCGCCGCGCCGACGGCCGTCGAAACGGCCATTTCCGCGCCGGCGCCTTCCGCGCAGCTTGAACCCCGCATCGCGCTGCCGTTCGGTTTTGACGCCAAGCGGGCGCTCCGCAACGCCTGGTACTACGGCATACGGATCTTCTGGTGGCAATCGCTGCTTGCGGTTGCGGGCTTGCTCTTGTGGTGCTCCGCATTTCGCAAAAGCACGGCGGTTCAGAAAACATACGCCGCCGCGACGGTTGCCGGAGCGGTTTGGCTCGCCGTGCTCTACGGCAGCTGGGCGATTCGCGATCGGCTCGACCCTTCGGCGGTGACGATCGGAACGTCGTACGTACGGTATTTCCTTCCGGCTTACGTCGCGATGCTGCCATTTGCCGCCTTCGCCCTCGTGCGGTTCGCCGACGGCGCGACGCGCAAGCACGCGCATATCGCCGTGCTCGCGCTCTTCGCGTTCATGACGGCACGCGTCACGCTCTTCGCCGGAGACGAAAGCTTGCAAGCCGTGCGTGACACGCTCGCCGAGAACGCATGGAAACGCACGCAGCTTCTCGAGAACGTCTTTCCGCCGGACGCCGTGATCATGACGGAGCGATTCGACAAGCTGTTCGTTCCCGACATCATGCGGATCATTCCCGCTGCCGACGCGACGGGATTCGACGCCGCGACGAAATTGGCCGATGTCGTGCCCGTGTACTGGTACGGCCTGACGCCCGCATTCGAAGAGAGGCTTCGTCTCGAAGCGTTGGCGAATGCGCGCGGCTTCACGTTGAGCGAAATGCCTTCACCCGTTTCCGGCGAAACGGCGCTCATTTTTGAGCGCGCCGCGCTGGATGATCTCGTGCCATGAGCAACGCCGTGCCACAACTGCTGTTCGTTCGTCGCGTGCTGCGTCTCGCCTGGTTCGTGTTGGGCGCGCTTCTGCTCGGCTGGATTATCTGGCGCAACGTTCCGCCTTCGGGCGTCGTACGAGCCACCGCGCGTACGGCCGAGCCAAACGGCTTCATCGAAGGGTTCACGCCGCTCGATCGCGCTAGACCCGTACAGGAGCGCGGTGCTTGGTATTCCGACGTCGTGAACGAGCCGGTGTATTTTCACGTCGCTGCGCCTCGGCTGTACGACCGCGTGCGCGTGCGGCTCCGCTACAAGCTTGATGGCCAACCCTATGTCGGGCTCGGCGCTCGGACAGACCTCGCGACCTGGAGTTTCGACGTGAAACCGATCGACGTGCCGATGCTCGACGAAGCCGGTTGGACGGCGCGGCAGGACGGCGAGTTGCGCGTGTATGAACGCAAGGCGACGTCGCGCCCGGCGGCCGAGGTGCTTGAGACAGGGAGCCGCGTGGCCGTGCTCGGCCTCGATCCGGTGCGTTGGAGCCTGAAACTCCCGCCGCTTTCAAATGAAAAAGCGATCGATGTTTCGCTCGAAGAAAAGGGTTCGCGCACGATCTATACCTACGTGCAAGGCGGCGCCTTTGAGATGTCGCTCGGTCTGCGCGGGGCGGGCGCGTCCGAAGCACGCGTCGCGCTCGTGCGTGATGGAAAGACCTTGCTTACGCGCACGCACCGCGGCGACGGCGCCGTGGCGCTCTCGCTTTCGGGCGCTGAGCCCGGACTGTACCGCGTCGATCTCGCGGCTTCGGACGACGTCACGCTTGTCGGCATGACGTCGCGCCAATCGCGCGTCGTGCTGTTGGATACGGCAGGGGAGCATCTTCACGCGCCCAAGGGCGCTGTTCGATTTGATCCCGAGTTCCCCGTCGTCACCTGGGAGACGAATCTCGCAAAGGCGCCGTACGACGCGATCGTCGCGCGGTATCGTCCTCCTGAACTCGACGCGGACGGCTGGCGCGTCGCGGAAGCTTCGTTCGATCTTTCTTCGGTAGCGGCTTCGCAAGGACGCCTGCAGATGATTCTCTCGCTGCCCGCCATCAAATCCGTCGGGGGCAGCATGCGCGTCGATCGCGTTGACGTTGAGTACGTACGGCCGCCGATCGAACCGAAGCGGTGGCTTGATCTCTTGAAGCTTGAGCTATGAAAACGCCGAAAGCGATCCTGCATCAAATGGCGATCGACGCCTGGGGCGCCGGGCTGTTCGTTTTGGTCGTCTGTATCATGTTGGAAGCCGTCGAGCGGGGATTCGTTTCGCGCGCGTTCAACATGCTGTGGCTTTTGGTTTTCGTCGTGGCGGCTTCGTGCGCCGTGATGCTTACGCAGCCGCGCGCGGCCGTTTCGGAGGAGGCGCATCGACCGGCGGCGGCCGCGCATGCGCTCCTGCGTTTCGGAACGCTGCTGCTCGCGCCGGCCGTCTGGCTGCTTCTGCCGGAGACGCTGCGTCTCTTCTGGCGCGCTGCGGCGGCGGGGGGTATCCTGTTGGCGGTTCTGGTCGCCTGGCCCATCTTCTCCAAAAAAGAATGAACACTATGCAAGATTGCCTGTTTTGCAAATTCGTCAGAAAGGAACTTCCGGCCGAGATCGTCTATGAAGACGATACGGTTCTCGTCTTCGTCGACATCAAACCGAATAATCCCGGACACGTGCTCGTTCTGCCGAAAGCGCATGCCGATACGTTTGCGGATGCACCCGAAGAGTCCATCCAAGCCATCGCATTGGTCGCTCAGCGCATGGGGCGGGCGGTCATGAAGGCGTTCGGGGCGACCGGTTTCAACATCGGTGTCAACAATGGCCAAACCGCCGGCCAAGTCATTTACCATCTCCACATGCATGTCATTCCGCGTTTCGAAGGCGACGGTCTCGAGCATTGGCATGGCAAGCCTTATCAGGATGGGGAAATCGCTGAGGTTGGACAAAAAATCAGAAATGTGCTTAGCTTAGGCTGAAATATGAGGATTTTAGTCACGGGCGGCGCCGGGTTCATCGGCTCTGCCTACATCCGCTATCTGCTCAAGCATCGCCCCGACGTCGAGGTGGTGAATTTCGATAAGCTGACGTACGCCGGAAACCTCGAAAACCTGCGCGGATTCGACGCCGATCCGCGCTACCGCTTCTTCAAGGGCGATATTTGCGAGGCGGCCGACGTCGCGCGCGCGCTCCAAGGCGTCGATGCGGTCGTCCATTTTGCCGCCGAATCGCATGTCGACCGTTCGGTGCTCGACCCGCACGCCTTTTTCCGCAACAACGTGCTCGGCACACAGGTGCTGCTTGAAGCCTGCCGCAAAGCCGGCGTGACGCGCTTCCACCACGTTTCAACGGACGAAGTGTACGGCGATCTCGCGCTCGACGAAGACCGCGCGTTCAAGGAGACCGACGTGCTCCACCCGCGCTCCGCGTACGCCGCTTCGAAAGCCGGCTCCGACCATGTCGTCATGTCGTACGCCCACTCGTTCGGCATGCAAGTGACGATCAGCCGCTGCTGCAACAACTACGGCACGCATCAGTTTCCGGAAAAATTGATTCCGCTTTTTACGACCAACGCGATGGAGGACAAGCCGCTCCCGCTTTTCAGGAGCAGCAAAAACACGCGCGAGTGGATCCATGCGGACGACCACAGCGCCGCCGTCGACCTCATCCTGAGGGAAGGAAAGATCGGCGAGATTTATAACATCGGTACCGGCGTCGAGCTCTCGATCGAAGAGATCACGTCGCTGATTCTCGAGACGCTCGGCAAGCCGGAATCGCTCAAGACGTACGTCCCGGACCGCCCCGGCCACGACCGCCGCTACTTCATCGACTCTTCAAAAATCAAGAACGAGCTCGGTTGGGAACCGAAAATCCTGTTCGAGTACGGCATCCGCGCCACGATTCTTTGGTACCGCGACAATCCGGAATGGTGGAAGCGCGTGAAAACGGGGGAGTACCAGAAGTACTACGACGCCTACTATAAGGAAACGCTGAAAGAAACCGTATGAAGCCGACCCGCGTACTCATCTTCGGACAAGGACAGCTCGGCACGCTCTACCGGGAATTTTTCGCGTCGAAAGGCTGCGTCGTCGAATCGCCGAAAGGGGACATCCGCGACGAAGCCTTCGTTTCGGGCGCGGTTTCCGCTTCGCAGCCGGACCTGATCATCAATGCCGTCGCCAAGACGAACATCGACTGGTGCGAGATGAACAAGCTGGAGGCCTTTCATATCAACGTGCTGGGAGCCGACGTCATTGCCAAGGTTGCCGAGGAGCGCGGCGTCTACCTGCTCCACGTCTCGAGCGGCTGCGTGCAGGAAAGTCCGACGCCCGACGTCATCCGCACGGAAGACGACGCGCCGCACCCGCTGTGCTACTACTCCTGGACGAAAGTCTGGGCGGAGAACCTGTTGAACGAGCGCGCCCTGCGCGGCAGCTTGAAAGTGCTCATGCTCCGTCCGCGCCAGCTGCTCTCGTCGATGGTCAGCCCGCGGAACGCCTTGGTGAAGATGCTGACCTACACGAAGTTCATCGATACCGCCAACTCCTGCACGATCGTCGAAGACTTGATGGACGTCACCTGGGCCTTGCTCGAAAAGGATGCGACCGGCCTCTACAACGTCGCGAATCCGGGCGTCACGACGCCGTACCGCATCGCCGAACTTCTCAAGACGCACCTCAAGCCCGAGATGGTCTTCACCAAGATTTCCAAAGAAGAACTCAACCGCATGACGTTGGCGCAGCGCGTCGATTGCGTCTTGTCGATCGCCAAACTGGAGGGCGAAGGCATTACGATGCGTCCGATCGAAGAGCGTTTGGTTGACATCTTGTCTCTCCTCAAGCACAATCTTTCTTCCAACGAGGCCGACGCGACGCTCCGAAAAACGGAAGAGGAGACGCGCGAAAAACTGGCTTTGGTGGAGTAACCTTCACAGGAGGCGCTGCGTGCCAGGAAAAAAGCTGATTTGGGCCGTTCTTTCGGATCTCGGGAGGGTGGTCGTGGATTTCGACAACCGCAAGGCTTGTACGGCGCTCGCGCTCCACACGCCTGGCCGGACGGCCGAGGAGCTCCACTGGATGATCTTCGAGGCCGACTACCGCCATCTGTGGAATGCCTGCATGAGCGGCCACCTCGCGTACCCCGAGTACCGGAAGGTGATGAAAAACACGTTCGCCATGACCTGCGATGACGAAACGTTCGATCGCGCGATCAGCGACGTCTTCACGGTCAACCAGCCGATCGTGGATCTGTGGAGGCAGGTACGCAGGCGGCACACGCGCGTCATCACGGCGTCGAATATCGAACCGGTGCGCCACCGTCAGCTCGAGGCGATGGAGGTGATGAACGAGTTCGATGCGCACTGCCTCTCGTACCAGGTCATGGCCAGCAAGCCCCAACCGGAGTTCTTCCGTCGCGGGCTCGCGATCGCCGGCACCGAGCCGGACGAGGCGCTCTTCGTCGACGATCACGAAGAGTTCTGCGAAGCGGCGCGGACCGTCGGCATGAACGCCGAGGTCTACAACATCCGCGATCACGACAACTTCGTCGCCCGCGTGCGCGAGCGCTACCTGTTCGCCTGAAGCCTTCGGCCGACCCTTGACGCGGGAGGCCTTTTTTGATATCTTCTCTCTCATCGTCCCGCCTGGCGGCGGGGAGAAAGCGAGCCTCTTTTATGACCACCCGGGTCGAAACGCGTAGAGAGGAATCGGATGTTCTTTGGATCGTTCTTGCGGTCATCGCCTACGTCGCCATGGGCCTGATCGGCGGTTTCAACTTGGCGACGTTCAGCCTTCTCCCTCTCGGCGCCGTCTTCGGCCTCACGGCCTTTGCCGGACGCGCCCTGAAGGGGAAGCAAGGCCTGTGCGTTCCGGCATGGGAGCAGGCCAAGGCCCGCGAAAGCGTAAGCATTGAATCGGAGGCCGCCGGCGCCGAACGGCGAAGCGACCTGCAAGCCCAATCCGACTGCGCCGCATGAAGGCGCGGTTTTTATTTTTCTGTGGTATACTGTCCGTTGATATGAGCTATCGCAAGCTCCAAGTCTACTTTTTCATGGCGATTTTCGCCGTGACGCTGGTGACGGTTTTCTTCGTGTTCCGACCGTACCTCAGCATCATGGTCTTTTCGGGTATCTTGGCCGTCCTGATGCAGCCGGTCTATCGCTATCTGCGGAAGCACTTCCGCGGTAACTCGACGTTTGCTTCCTTGGCCACGGTCTTCCTGACCTTGGTCCTGATCCTCATGCCGCTCCTGTTCGTCGTCGGCACGCTCGTAACCGAGGCGGTGCAGCTGTTCAACATGGTGCGCCAACAGGTGCGTTTCGAAGACGTGGCCGACTCGCTGGCCAAGATTCTCGGACCGGAGCAGGCCGAAGCGATTGCGGCCGAAGCGACGCGTACCGTGCGCGACGCCGCCACGTACGTGCAGCCGGTGATCTCGAGCCTGACCTCCAATGTCGCATCGCTCTTCGCCAACACCTTCGCCTTCGTGCTCGGCTTCTTCATCCTCCTCATGGGCATGTATTACCTGCTCAAGGACGGTGCCGAGTTCAAGCGACAGCTGCTCGATCTCTCGCCCCTGGCCGACGAGGACGACACGTCGATCGCCGACCGCATCATCGACGCCATCAAGGCCGTGGCCTACGGGCAGTTCGTCATTTCGCTCATCAAGGGTTTTGTCGGCGGCATCGCCTTCTTTGCGCTCGGCCTGCCGGCGCCGGTTTTCTGGGGCACGATGATCGCCATGACGAATTTCATTCCGGCTGTCGGTACCGCGCTCGTGACCGTACCGTTCACGATCTACCTCTTCGCCGTCGGCCGCCTCTGGTCCGGCCTGGTTCTTGCGGCTATCAGCATGCTGGTTATCGGCCTGGTCGACAACTTCCTGACGCCGCAAGTCATGCGATCGCGCATCAAGATCCATCCGATGCTGATCCTGCTCTCGATTCTCGGCGGCTTGCACCTGTTCGGCGCCTACGGCATTTTCTTCGGCCCGATCGTGTTGTCCGTCACGATCGCGCTGATCGATATTTACAAGAAAGAATTCCGCGAGTCGGTCGAACAGATCGCCAAGGAAGATTGACGGGCGGGGAAAAAGGTGCTGAACTGTGGCGGCACCTTTTTGCATTGGAGAACGGCATGATCGAAATGCCATGGAAGATCATTGCGCTGCAAACCATACGCGGCACGACCGCAAAGCCGGGCGAACTCGCAGTCGCCGAGCTCGTGAAGATCGCGCCGGGATTCTTCGCTCACGATGCGGCTCCGCGCGTGTATTGGATCACGAATACGGGAACGGGGTGGAGCCTTCGCGGCGGTCACGTTCATCCCGATGGCGGCAAGCGCGAGATCATCGTCGCGCTCGCCGGCGCGATCGAGTTCGACCTGCACGCCGCGATGTCCTGCGGCAAGATCGTGCTTGATGATCCGGGGCACGGATTGCTGATCCCGAACGGGGTCTGGCACGGCGTCCGGATCAGTCCCGGCGGCATCTTGCTCTCGATCGCTTCGACGCTGTACGCGTCGGACGAATCCGTGACCGCCAAGCCCTGTCGATGTCCGTAACCCCTTGATCTCCAAGGGGTTTTTTGCTAGCGTGAAAGCGAGATATGAAAGCCCTCATTACGGCGGGCGGCCGGGCGACGCGCCTTCGGCCCATCACGTACACGATCAACAAGCACCTGATTCCATTGGCCAATAAGCCGATGATTTTTTACGCCATCGAAAAATTGGCGGCGGTCGGGGTGAAGGAGATCGGCATCAGCATGAATCCTGGCGAAACGGAGCTGCAAAAAGCCGTCGGCGACGGCGCGCGCTGGGGCGTTTCCATCACGTATATCGAACAGAAAGGCGGGCCGCTCGGCATCGCGCACGTCGTGAACAACGCCAAGGATTTTTTGGGCGACGAGCCGTTCATCTTTTATCTGGGCGACAACATCGTTCTTGGCAGCTTGAAGCGCTTCGTCGAGAAGTTCGAGCAGGAAAAGCTCAATTGCGTACTGGCGCTTTCCAAGGTCAAGGATCCGCAGCGCTTCGGCGTGCCGCACATCGAAAACGGGCGCATCGTCCGCGTCGACGAGAAGCCTTCCGATCCGAAGAGTGACTATGCGGTCACGGGCATCTATGTGTACGACAAGACGTTTTTCGAGGCCTTCACGCACATCAAGCCGTCGCCGCGCGGCGAGTATGAGATCTCCGACATCCATACCTGGCTGATCGAGAACGGCAAGGCGGTCGGCTACGAGGAAATCACCGGCTGGTGGAAAGATACCGGCAAGCCGGAAGACCTGCTCGAAGGCAACCAGCTCTTGCTGAATGAGATGGCGGATGGCGGCCGCGAGGGCGCGGAAGTTGATCCGACCGCCGTGATCCAGGGCAAAGTTTCGATCGGCAAGGGTACCGTGATCGGCCAGAAGGTCTTGATCCGCGGTCCGGTCGTGATCGGCGAAAACTGCAAAATCGAGAATTCATACATCGGGCCGTACACGTCCATCGGCCGCGGCGTCGAAATCTATAACACGGAGATCGAGCATACGGTCGTCTTCGAGAACGTGGATATCAACTGCTCGAAACGGATCGTCGACAGCCTGATCGGCGCGAACGCGACCATCAGCTCGGCGCACGCCACGCTGCCGCTCGGCCACAAGCTCGTGGTCGGCGACAACGCAATCGTCGAAATCTAAAAACACCACGGAAGCTTCCGTGGTGTTTTTACGTGCGTCAGCGCAGCCGCAGCTTCCAGAGGCCGCTTATGTCGTCGCGTGTTCCGAAGATAAAGGCGGTATCGCCGTTCGGCGCCACGGCGAAACGGTCGATCGTTTCAAATGTTGCGAGGGGAACGGTCAGTCGGCCAAAGCGGTCCGTCGTTTCGATGGCGTACAAGGTGCCGCTGGCGGCGTACAGCGCGTTCCACTCCGGCCGCTGCCAGGCCGCCTGCGTGATCGCTCCGCTCAAGCGGTCTACGAGCTCATCCGTTCCCGTCCGCGCGTCGTGGATACGAAGCTCCAGCTCGTTCCAGTAGAACAAGCGCGTGTTGTCGGCAGACCAGACACCTTCACGGCCTCGACCCTCGAAAGCCGTACGATGTTCTCCGGAGGGGTCGATCGTGAACAGATGGTCGCCATTGCTCGCGGCGTACGTAACCCGCCGTCCGTCGGTGGCGACCGGGGCGAACTGCGCGTTGGGGAGTTGCGCGACCGTTTCGAAAGCCGTGTCGCGCAAGCGGCGACGAACCAGAGAAGGCGTTTCATCGGTCACGATACCGTAAAGCGTGTCGTTCACGATCGTAGGCGCCGTGACGGAGGCGCCCATGGCAACGGCCGAAAAAAGCTCCGTGTCGATTTGGTAGAGGATATTTCTCGCGACGCCGTATAAGCGGTCGGCGTCTTGCGCCCAAAACGCTTCCGTAAAGGCGAAGCCTGTTTCTTCGGAAAGGTCGCGCACGCGCTCCGGATCGTAGGCGCTCCAAAGCAGGAAAGCGGGATTTTTCCCGGTTCGCTCAATAAGCAACAGGCGTCCGTTCTGAGACCAATGCAAACGGAAGACATCAGCGTCTTCGCTCGATCGGTAGGGGAGATAGGCCGAACCGTTTCTCGTGTCGATCACGCTGAGTTCGGATCCGGAGGATGCCGAAGAAACCGCCGCGCCGTAGCGAACGTCGCGCGAGAAGGCCGCTTCTGCCGGCGAGCCGAGCGTGATGACGGGAATCGGCCCGTCCGTCCGATACAGCGAAATCTGGTTCAGAAACACCGACTCGCGGCTGCCGACTGAGACGGTTTTCGACCACGGATGATAATTGGCTTTTTCGACCCGGACGACATAGGTGCCGGGCGTGACCTTGCCGAGCTGCGTCGGCGTTTCGGTCTTTTGAAGCTTGCCGTTCAAGCTGATGCTCGCCCCCGTCGGGCGGGTATCAAGCACCACGACCCCCGTCCGTTCGACCCTCCCGCGGGCGAAATTATAACGATACCCGGCCGTCGAAAGGATGACGGCCGGGGCAAGCACGAAGAACGTCGCAATGAACGTCCACCTCAGAAATCGTCTTGCGCGAGGGTTCATGGCGGAGTATGCTGTCACCGACCAAATCGTACTATGAGCCGATTGCGAATTCAAGGCGGAAAAAAGCTCCGCGGTCGGCTCCAGGTGGCGGGCATGAAAAATGCGGCCACGCCCATCCTGGCGGCGACGCTCCTGACGGACGAACCGTGCGTCTTAAGAAACGTGCCCCGTATTCGCGACGTTGAACGCATGCTCGACATTCTCCGAAGCCTCGGAGTGCGCGTCGAGTGGGCGGGGGAGCACGAACTGAAGATCGATCCGCGGAACGCTGATCCGGCGAAACTGGATCGCAAGGCGATGCGCAGCATGCGTTCGTCGGTTTTGTTTTTGGGCCCGATGCTCTCGCGCTTCCGCGAAATGGAACTCCCGGAGCCAGGCGGATGCATTATCGGCAACCGCCCGCTTGATACGCATCTCACCGCGTTGACCGCGATCGGCGCCACGTGCGAGCGCGGCGCCGAAGGATATCTGCTGCGTTCAAAAGGCCTTGAAGGGCGAACGGTCGTGTTGCCGGAGTTTTCCGTGACGGCGACCGAAAACTTGATGATGGCAGCCGCAACGGCCAAGGGTCGCACGACGATCAAGCTTGCCGCCGCCGAGCCGCACGTCGAGGACCTCGGGGACTTTCTGAACAAGATGGGGGCGAAGATTTCCGGCCACGGCACGCATACGGTCGTCATCGACGGAGTCGAAAAGCTGCATGGGGCGGAGCACGACATCATCCCCGACCAAATCGAAGCGGGAACGTTTATGGTGGCGGCCGCGCTGACGCGCGGAGATCTCACGATCGAACGCGTGCGGCCCGACCATCTCGATATCGTCACCCAACGCCTCCGCGCGATCGGCGCGTCCGTCGAAATCGATACCGATACGATCCGCGTCACGGCTCCGGGAACGCTCACGGCCTTGAGCGGCGCCAACAAGTACCAATCGCTGCCCTATCCCGGACTCCCGACCGATCTCATGGCGCCATTCGGCGTCTTGGCGACGCAATGTGTCGGCACGAGCCTGATCCAGGAACCCCTGTACGAAGGCCGTTTCGGTTTCATCCAGGAATTGGTTAAGATGGGAGCAAACGCCACCGTCTGCGATCCCCACCGTGTCCTGATCTCCGGTCCGACCCCGCTTTATGGCCGGGAAATCAGGAGCTTGGACCTTCGCGCAGGCGTCACGCTGCTCCTCGCAGGCATTCTGGCCGATGGGGAGACCGTGCTTCACGAAGCCGAAATCATCGATCGCGGCTACGAGCGCATCGAGGCGCGCTTCGCTGAGGTTGGAGCGGAAATCATCCGAGAAGAAGATCACGCATGAGTATTCCTGAAAACAATCGCGCGCGCAAAGCCGTCGGCGTCTATCTGGCGTTGGTTTTTATCGTCGCTTCCTTCTTGTGGGGCTACCGCATGGGTTCGGGCCGCTGGGCGCGCGGACCGGTCGGTTCCGCAACTGGGAGCATCGAGTTCGTTAATGCCGAACTCGACCGTTCGGGCGGCGTCGTCGACTTCGAACAGTTCTGGGATCTCTGGTCCATCATCCAAGAGCGCTACGCCAAGCAGCCCGTCAACGAGAGGCAGATGTATTACGGCGCGTTGCGCGGCATGGTGGCGTCGCTCGGCGACCCGCACTCCATGTTCCTCGAGCCGGTCGAGTCCGAAGAATTTTCGAAACAGCTTTCCGGAAAATTCGAGGGAATCGGAGCTGAAATCGGCATGAAGAAAGGAGAACTTGTTATCGTTGCGCCGCTTTCCGGTTCCCCGGCCGAGAAGGGTGGCCTCAAGGCCGGCGATCATATTCTTGCGATCGATGACGTGGACACCTACGGAATGTCGCTCGATGCGGCCGTGAGCCGGATTCGCGGTGACAAGGGAACGAAGGTGAAATTGACGGTGCTTCGCGGAGAAGAAACCGCGCCTCGCGAAATCACGATCACGCGCGATACGATCGCGATCCAAAGCGTGAAGACGGCGTTCGTTACCTCGCCGAACGGCAAGAAACTCGCGGTTATTACCGTTTCGAATTTCAACGGCGACACGTTCGATCGATTCCTCGATGCCGTAACGCAGATCCGCACGCGGGACATTGATGGCATCATCCTCGATCTCCGCAACAACCCCGGCGGGTATTTGGACGTGTCGGTGCGGATGCTCGGTGAGTGGATTCCCGGCGAGACCGCCGTGTCCGAGCGTTTCTCCGACGGTTCAAGCGATCCGCACCAGGCCACCGGCCGCGGCCGGCTCAAGGACATTCCGACGATCGTGCTGGTAAACGGCGGATCTGCCTCCGCTTCCGAAATCGTCGCCGGCGCGCTTCAGGATTTCGACAAGGGCATCCTGATCGGCACGCAAACCTTCGGAAAAGGCTCCGTGCAGGATCTCATCGATTTGGGCGACGGCTCGTCGGTCAAATTGACGATCGCGGAGTGGCTTACGCCGAACGGGAATAATATCAACGACAACGGCATCACGCCGGACTACGTGGTTGAACGCAGCGAGGAGGATTACGACAACGACCGCGATCCTCAGCTTGATGCCGCCAAGGCCTGGTTCGACGGCACGGTGCCGCCAGCTCCAAAAAAGACTTCAAGGAAATAACATGGATTCGCAACAGCCGCAGGCGGCGGCCACTCCGCCTCGCAAGCATCGTCCGGATGCGCGCCGCGGCCGCGCGCGCAAGAAGGGTCCGCCGCGCGTGCAGGTCGAAATTTCGGCCGGTGGCATCGTCTACAAGCGCACGCGCAAGGGTCTCAAGATGTCGCTCATGCTCGACCCGTTCGGTAAATGGACGTTCGCCAAAGGCCACGTCGAACCGGGCGAGACGATCGAGCACGCGGCGCTGCGCGAAACAGCCGAAGAGATGGCGCTGCGCGGACTCAAGCTCCGCTTGCCGCTCGGCACGATCGACTTTTGGTTCCGGGAAAAATACCGCCCAGGCAGCAAGGGCATGCTCGTGCATAAATTCGTGCACTACTTTTTGATGGAAGCTCCCGCCGGCGAGTGGGGGAGCCCTCAGAAGAACGAGAAGATTCGCCAGATCGTCTGGGTTGATCCGCGCGAAGCGATGCAGAAATCGAGCTATGAAGACGTCCGCCCCGTGCTTGAAAAGGCGCTGATTACGCTCGGCATCATGAAACCTCCGGCCGAAGGCGCGTCCAAACCGAAAAACGAAAAACCTCGTCCATAACGTTCTCCTCCCATGTCCAAGTTCATCTTCATCGTCGGTGGCGTCATGAGCGGCGTCGGCAAGGGTACGGCTACGGCCTCGATCGGGCGCATTCTCCAATCGAAAGGGTTCCGCGTCACGGCCGTGAAGATCGATCCGTACATCAACGTCGACGCCGGCACGATGAATCCCGTGGAGCACGGGGAAGTCTTCGTCACCGAAGACGGCGATGAGACCGACCAGGACATCGGCAACTACGAGCGCTTTCTCGACACCGATATCACGTCGGTGAACTACATGACGACCGGCCGCGTGTACCGCGAAGTCATCGAGCGCGAACGCAATTTGGAATACGGCGGCCGCACGGTTGAAGTCGTGCCGCACGTGCCGGAGGAGATTATTCGCCGTGTGAAGCGCGCGGCCAAGGAAGCGAAGGCCGATATCTGCCTTGTCGAGATCGGCGGCACGGTCGGCGAATACCAGAACATCCTGTTCCTCGAGGCGGCGCGCATGATGCGCCTCAAGAATCCGCAGGACGTGCTCTTCGTATTGGTTTCGTACTTGCCGATCCCGTACAACCTGGGCGAAATGAAGACGAAGCCGACGCAATACGCCGTCCGCACGCTGAACTCCGCCGGTATTCAGCCGGACTTCATCATCGCGCGCGCTTCCAAGCCGCTCGACGAGCCGCGCAAGCGCAAGCTTTCCCAATTCTGCTCGATCGATGAACGCGACGTCATTTCCGCTCCCGACGCCGCCTCGATCTACGACGTGCCGCTCAACTTCGAGCGGGACCAGGTCGGCAAGCGCATTCTTTCAAAGTTCGGTTTGCGGCAGCGCCGGCGCGTCGATTTGAAGGATTGGGCGAAACTGGTGAAGACTATTCACGCCGAAAAGAAGCCGGTCAAAATCGCCATCGTCGGCAAATATTTTTCGAGCGGCGACTTCTCCCTGACCGACGCGTACATTTCCGTCATCGAGGCGGTCAAAGCGGCGGCTTGGCACAACAATGTCGAACCGCAGCTCGACTGGCTCGACGCGACGGAATTCGAGAGCAGTCCCGAGAAACTGAAAGAACTTTCCAAGTACGACGGCATTTTGGTGCCCGGCGGTTTCGGCAGCCGCGGCGTCGAAGGCAAAATCAACGTTATCCGGTATGCGCGCGAAAAGAAGATTCCGTACTTCGGCTTGTGCTACGGCATGCAGCTTGCGACGATCGAATTCGCGCGACACGTGGCCGGTCTCGCCGGAGCCAATACGGCTGAAGTGAATCCGGAGGCGAAACATCCCGTGATCCACATCATGCCGGATCAGGAGGCGATCGTGCGGAAGGGGAAATACGGAGGCACGATGCGCCTCGGCAGCTATCCCTGCGCGCTGGCTCCGAAGTCGCACGCTCGCGCGGCCTACGGAAAGCGCGAGATCAAAGAACGCCATCGTCACCGCTACGAATTCAACAACGACTACCGCGCGCGCCTGGAGAAGGCTGGTCTCACAATTTCCGGCACCTCGCCCGACGGCAAACTCGTCGAAATCGTCGAAATCAAGAATCACCCGTTCTTCGTCGGCGTGCAGTTCCATCCGGAGTTCCTGTCGCGTCCGCTCAGGCCGCATCCGCTGTTCAACGCTTTCATCAAGGCGGCGGTCAAGAAATAAAAAAGCCTCAAGGTTCGACATGAGGCGGAAGAAGGGTTCTGCGCAGCGCGTCTGAGATGCGCTGCGCTTCTGTTTTGCCAGAGGGCGTGATGGAGAAGAATGTGCGCGGGTGGCCGACGCGACCTCGGCGCAAGGGCGTTCGTTCCACCGTACTTTCCACTAGGCCGCTTTTCACGAGCCTGCCCCATCCGTTGTAGAACGTGTTCTTGGTTGGTGGCGGCGAGGGGGTCATGCGTGCCTTCAGCCGTTTTCGGAGCTCGAGCGCATCTCCGACGCCTCGGCACAGTTCCAGCAAGATCAGCGTTTCGCTTGCGGCGGGCGCGAGAGGTCGTGTCATCGGTGCTCCTTGGATTCGAACCTAGCGCAGAACACCTCCCACGTCAATCCTTTCCACGATGTTGCCAGTGGCGCGGAGAAGTGATAGCTTCCGCCCAGGAGGTGGCCCTTGTCATTCGTACCGAAACAGATCCTTCCGACCCGTATCAGTCCCAACGACCGCTTCGACGATCTCTTGTCCGCCGCGAACGTGCGGTTGGATCAGGATCCGATGTTCGGGGGCCTCGACCGCGTCGCCGATCACTTCCAGATGGAAGCGCTCACGGAACCGCGCGTCGTGCCGATCACGCTGATCGCGCTGGTGCGGCCGTACGCGGCGAGCATCAACGATCTTCGCGCCTTGGAGCTCTTGGCGGAGAACGGCCTGGATCCCATCTCGCCCCACGCTTTCCTGGCCCTGCTCGGCCAGCACGCGGAGGCAGGTTGCGTTGCGACCGGACTCACGCTGCCGCAGCCGATCCAGATGAACGGCTACGCCGGCGTCTTGCGATTCATGTACCGCAAGGAGAGCAAGGAGAAACGCATCCTCGGCTTCTTTCCCGTGCGCAGCGTGGGCCGACAAGGCTTCTCGGCCAGCTTCGGCGAGTACGAGCTTTTCGCCGGAGAACCCATCCGGGAAGCCGCCGACGTTCCAACTTCTGAAGAGTGCTAACTCCCGCCTGTGGTTGGGAGTTTTTCAATACGAAAAAACCGGCCTTCATGAAGGGCCGGTTTTTTCTTCCTTGGCGTTGAGGAAGGCGCTTACGCGCTCTTCGTATCGACGTGGACGTACGTCCTGGCCTTCAAGGTGCCGTCGAAACGGCGAGCCTTGCGGGTGGCGAAACGGACTTTGCCGTTCGCCGTGGCGAAGATCGTGTCGTCGCCGGCACGCTTGGTGTTCAGGCCCGGGTGGACCTTGGTACCGCGCTGGCGCACGATGATCGCTCCGATTTTGGCCACCGAGCCTCCCGAGAGCTTCACGCCCAGGCGCTTGGAGATGGAATCGCGGCCAAGTTGTGTAGAGCCGCCTGCTTTTTTTGTTGCCATACCAGAGTGTTTTAGGTCCCTTGGGGTTCGAATCGCTTCGGACGACCCGGGACGATAGGGGCAGTATAGGGAAGGTCGGGGGAGCTGTCAACCCCCGGCTCTGTGGGCGAAACCCCCAGATTCCTCAGGTATTTCAAGACTTGCCGCCGATAGGCTTGGTGCGTAGCAGTGCCGGCTTCGGATTCGACGGTCAGAAAATCGCCCAAGGCCTCCGTGCGGTCGAGGTGCAGCAGGTATTGGCAGTGGCGCCAGGTCTCTCGCATGAAGCGGACACGATCGACCGTTTCGAAGCCGAGGAGCTCAAGGAAGCGGCGGCAGGCCGGGTGGTCGAGCACGATCGTTTCCGGAGCTTCGGAGACGGCTCCTGGGTGCGTGCAGCTGAGGCGCGTAACCGTGTCCTGGCGGCGTAGACGAGCCAGAACGCCGTCTGGACGGCGAAAGAGGAGATCGTCGATCTGGGAGCGTTTTACGGGGCTACAGACGGTACCCAGAGCCTCGCGTGCCGCCTCTGCTTGGATTGGCAGGGTAAACTCGCGTTTCGCCATATTAGGGCTTTCGTACCAGGATGCGGTTGAAAGCGTGCGCCTCCGTGCCGTCGTAGGCCAGAATCGTCGCGCCCGGAAGAGAGTGGAGAAGCATGGCTTCCGCTTCCTTGCGCCGCCAGCCCGTACGGTAGACCCCCTCCGGGGCCTGGACGAGTTTCGGGTCGGTCACGAAGTCGAAGAAGAAATAGCCTTGCGGCCTCAGGATGCGCCAGACGTGGGCGCAGGCCGCTTCGATGCGATCGGTATCGAGCTGGGAAAGCACGGCGCCTCGCGAGACCACGACATCGAACTCCGCGTCCAAGAAGGGGAGCGAGGCGGCGTCTCCGCGCACGAAGATGCCCTTCGGGTATTTATTGCGCGCCGCCCGCAGCATGCTCGGCGAACGGTCTAGGAAGGTGACGGAAGCGACGCGCTTCCAGAGCGGCCACGAAGCCTCGCCGGTGCCGCAGGCGAGGTCGAGCAAGCGGTAGGATTTGGTGCGGTTGCCGATCTTGAGCGCGCGCTTCAAGAACCAATGAAAGCGTCGGAAGCTTTCCTGGTAGTTCATGAAGGCGTTGGAATCGCCGAGCAGCGCGTCCCAGCGCGGAGCGACGTCGTCCCAGTAGGGCAGTGAGGGGTCCATAGGTGTGGATAACAAATCGTAGGCAAGACCTATCACACCAGCTCATAAAGTGTCAAGCATTTGACACTTTTGAAGAAACATGGTACCATGTGGCTACGATATGGAGTCTGTCCAAAAACAATTGGAAGAGCTGGGGCTCAGTCCGAACGAAGTAAAAGTCTTCGTGGCAGCGCTCGAATCCGGCGCCGCGACGGCCCAGCAGCTGGCCGCCAAGGCCGCCGTCGTCCGTCCGACCGCCTATGTGGCGATCGGCGGTCTCGTGAAACGCGGCCTCATGAGTTCCCATACCCGCGGCAAGAAGCAATTTTTCCAAGCGGAACGCCCCGCCCAGCTTTTGCGTCTCATCGAAGAAGAAAAAAAGAAACTCGCCGAACGCGAGTCGAAGTTGAAGTCTCTGCTTCCCGGTCTTGAGTCGCTGATTGCGATTGCGGGGGAGAAGCCGGAGGTGAAGTATTATGAGGGGTTGGAGGGGTTGCAAGCGATGCATCAGGTGCTTTACGAGTCCAAAGCAAAGCTCATAGACGTCATTGGGAATCCAAGTGAGTTTATTCGACTTGTTCCGGAAGCGGCACGTGTCATGCATATTTTGAAGATGCGTAAACTCGGTATTAAGGGCCGGGAGATCTATTTTTCGAATCGTAGTTTTAAACAACACTACGTTACCGATAGCAATACCTGGAAGTACAAAAACTGGAAGGGTGATTACCAAGATGTCAATAGCGAAATTGCTGTTTTTGGCGATTTTGTGACGATTGTTACTTACGAATCGCAGATTCGAGGAATCCTGATTAAAAGCTCTTCTGCTGCAAAATTGGTAAAAATGCTTTTTGAGGCTGCCTGGCGTTCGAAGTGACTTTTACAAAAAAGATTTTGTCAGCTATACTCAAACAGTATTTTTTGCTTATAGCTTATGAAAATGCTCGCAAGGGAATTAGAGAAGTTGGGCCTATCTGACAAAGAAGCGCTCGTTTACCTGGCCTCGTTGGAATTGGGACCATCTCCTGTGCAAGTGATTGCACGTAAAGCTGAGGTGAATCGTGCAACAACGTACGTGATGATCGAAGCGTTATTGCAGAAAGGACTCATGAGCACATTCGATAAGGGTAAAAAAACACTCTACACGGCTGAAAAGCCTGAACGATTGCATCGTATTGTGCATCATGAACGTGCGGCTGTTGACGAGAAAGAATTGGTGATCAAGCGTTTGCTCCCGGATTTAGAGGCAATCTCAGACGCTGCAGGAGAGCGCCCGAAGGTTTCTTTTTTTGAAGGTGTTGAGGGTTTAGAGGCAATGCGCGAGACGATTTTTGAATCTGGTGCAAACAAGATGGAGGATGTCATTTCTTATGACGATCTACGTCATCTATTGCCAGAAGAGCATTGGAAAAAACACAACAAGAGATTGGATAATAAAAAAATTAAAGGCAGGGCACTGTTTACCACAGAGTCAGGTAAGGAAAACCCATCTGATTCGACGGGTCTCTGGGAATACAAGAAATTACCTCATAAGCTCTTCCCAATGCACGGAGAACTCACCGTCTACGGCGATAGGGTGGCAATGATTGCATTGCGCGGAAAGCTCGTTGGCGTCATTATCGAAAGTAAAGAAATGGCAACAATGGTAAGGACTCTGTTTGATCTTGCTTGGAAGCAAGCAGACCAATACAAATAATAAAACCCTCTGTGGCTAAGAGGGTCAGTGGGCTGAACCATGTTTTCCCATTTTCATTCTCCATCTTCCCCACGTGTAGTGAGTCAGGCTCGGAGAGTTTTTATGGGTCTGCGTGCTCGGCCGGGGGCCGAGTGAAAGAGCGATGGCGCGGGGAAGGCCATGCTCGTTCGGCAGATTGGTTCCACCTCGAGCATGACAAAGGATTGTACGCGAAAAAAACAGATTTGTCAAGAGGGCGCCTGTCGGTTGACTCCGACGGGCGTTTTCTTTACCCTGATCGCACGGTCGTTTTTCCGGCCAGGAGTTCCCATGATCAGACGCGCGGATTGGGGTATTACCTCGGACGTTGACGGCACGCTCACGCCGGTAAAAAGCGGTGCACTCGTGAAGGTGGTCGATGATCATGCGCTGCCCGAGAGCGCAAACGATGAAATGATCGCCTTGCGCGCGTACTACACGCCAATGGCCAAGGCTGGGCGCCTGACGCCCGCCGATCAGATGGCCTGGCTCTACAAGACGTTCGACGTCTACATCGAACACGGGTTGACCCGTCAGGCATGGCAAGCCGCGCTCGACACCGTCGAGGTGCGCGAGGGCGTCATCGAGGCGTACCTGTTCTGCGCCGTTGAGAACATCCCGTTTGCCGCCGTGTCCTACGGCTGCGCGGATTTCATCGAGTACCTCTTCGCGCGCCACGGCGTGCACTTCGATGCCATCTATGCCGGCCGGCTCGTGCATGACGGCGACGTGGTCGTCGGCTACGACAAGACCTCGCTCGTCATTCCCGAGCACAAGGGCGACCGCTCGCGGCATTTCGCCGACACGCACGGGATTCCGCACGAGCGGTTGATCGGCGTCGGCGATACCGGCGGCGACAAGCTGATCGGTCACGAGAAGGAGCATCGCATCGGCATCGTGGAAACTCCGGAAGACGAAGAGAAGCTTCGCATGCTGGACGTTATGGGCGAGATCCACGTGTCCCTGACCTTCGATCCCGTGCTGGAATCAATCAAGCGTCGTCTCGGCCTGCCATGAGCGGGCTTTTTTCTTTGCGGCGCGAGCCTTTACAAACTTGTTAAAAACAGCTATCCTTTTTCGATATGCGCGAACAGATCGACGCCATCCTGAACCAGATCCGCCCCGCGGTGCTCGCGCACGGCGGCGAAATTGAAGTTGGCGCGATCGATGAAGCGGCCGGGACCGTCGGCGTGAAATTTCGCGGCGCGTGCGGCCACTGCGCGCTCACGCCCGTTACCCTGAAGCTGGGCGTCGAGCCGTTGCTCAAGAAAACGTTTCCTTGGATCACGTCCGTGATTGCCGAATAATATGGAAGACGTCGTGTATCTCGACAACGCCGCCAGCACCCCGCTGCGACCGGAAACGGTCTCGGCGCTTTCGGCGTCCGCCGCTTTCTACGCAAACCCCTCTTCAATCCACGCGCTCGGCCAAGACGTTCGCAAGCGCATCGAAACGGCGCGCGCTTCGGTCGCTGCGCTGCTCGGGGCGGACGCCTCTGAAGTCGTCTTTACCTCCGGCGCTACGGAAGCGAACAATCTGGCGCTTCGCGGCGTGATCGAGCCGCTCATGGATGCGGGAAAAAAGTCGCACGTCGTGACGACCGCGCTCGAGCACGCCTCTGTGCTGAAGACGTTCGAGGCTCTTGCGGCGCGAGGACTTGAAACGACGATCGTGCCGCCAGGCGCGGACGGCGTCGTGCGTGCGGAGGACGTGCTGGCTGCCGTGCGTCCGGAGACGGCGCTTGTTTCGGTAATCGCCGTTTCGAACGAACTCGGCAGCCGACAGCCGATCGAGGCGATCGGCGCGGCGTTGTCGTCGCATCCGGCGCGTCCGTTGTTCCATGTGGATGCTGTGCAAGCAGTCGTCTCGACGGATTTCGCGATGTCTGCGACGCACGTCGATCTCCTGACCGTTTCCGCGCATAAGATCGGCGGACCGAAGGGGATTGGCGCGCTCGTCGTGCGCAAAGGCTTGCAGCTGAAGCCGCTGCTCACCGGCGGCGGCCATGAGCGCGGAACGCGTTCCGGCACGGAAAACGTTTCGGGAATTCTTGGTTTCGGCGCGGCGACGGAAGCGTTGCGAAAAGCGCGCCCCGAGGAGATCGAGCGCTACCAGGCGTTGCGCGCCCGCTTTTTGAACGCGCTTCCCTCCGGAGCTCTTCTGCTCGTGCCGAAGGATGCTCCGCACGCGCCGCATATTCTGACAATCGAATGTCCGGGAAAGGAAAACGACTGGATCGTCCTCCTGCTCAGCCGCGCGGGCGTCATGGCGGCGGCGGGTTCCGCCTGCAAGTCCGGCAGTCGAGAGGCATCGGCGGTCATCAAGGCGCTCGGATTGAGCGAAGCGCGGGCCAAATCCGTCGTGCGCTTCAGTTTCGGCTGGTCCACGAACGAAAAAGACGTCGACCGCGCGATCGACGCCTTGCATGATGCATTGGCGCGCTGACCGTTACGGCGCCGAGGTCGTGAAAGGGTTGGGGAGATCGGGCGGAATGTCGGGCAAATTCGAACGCGTCTCGAGTCGGTTGAGTGCCGCCTCGATTTTTTTCTCTTGAAGAATCGACAAGAGATCGGGAACCTCTTCTTGATGCACGTCGCCCGTCAGCGGGTCGTTGAAGGCGGAGTAGAGATACAGGCCGAAGCCGGCAAAGGCGATAAAAAGCACGACCGCAACGCTGCGGAACGCCATCCGAAGTTCGTAGAGCGAGAGCTTTTTCATAGAAGTCCGTTCGGCGGCCCGACCAGCGCGCCGCGTATCGTAATTGAGAGAAAAGACTGTCCTTCTCCGGAGCTGCCAGGTCGGATTTCCATGCCGCTCGTGAGCAGAAGCGTCGGCATCTTTTCCAAATCAACGAGCATTTGCATGACGTTGTGGTACGGTCCGTTCAACGTCAGCGTGAATGTGGTCGTGATTTCGGGCGCGCCGCTTTGGCCGCCCTCACTTTTTGCCAAGCTGACGCGCTCTTCAACGCCGTTTTTGGCGGCCAGCGCCTCGACGGACGTGATGAAGTCGATCTCGCGGCCCGGAAGGAGGAATTGCTGCGCCAAATGACGGAACGCTTCGCGCGCCGCCGCCACCTTGTCGTAATTCGTCAGCAGGTTCTTGCGATACGCGTACTGAGCGTCCAGCTGCCCGTATGCCACGCCGATCTCGCGAGAGAGCGATCGATTTTCTCTCAGTGTCGGCAGAAACAAGAACACGATCAAGCCAACCATGGCAGCCAGGCTCGCAAAGCTGAAGACGAAAGCGAAAATTTTGGCTGTGCGCAGCTTCATGGTGCGTGGTTGAAAACGTCCTTCAGCGCTTGGACGTTGAGCACGATCTTGAACTGGAAATTAATATCGCTTTTTTGGAAGAGGTTGGAGATCGGAGAATCCAGGCTTTTGACGAACGGCGAGGCCTTGATAGCGGATTCATACGCAAGGAGGTCTTCGCGGCGCTGCGCTCTGCCGCTCAGGCGCAACGATTCGGAAGACACGTCGAAATCAATGCTGCTGAGCCGTACGCCTTCCGGCGTGCGCTGTCCGATGTCGAGCAAGAGCGCGGTTGGGGAAATTTGCATCTTTTGCAACAGCTCGATGCGCCCGATCTGCGCGTTCAGCGCCCGAATATCCTTGTTGACTGACAGATACTCGGCGGAAAGAATCTGCCGCCCTTGAACGTCGTTAAGGACGCGCAGAAGACGAATGCGCACCAAGAGCAAGAGGACGCAAGCGGTTAACAATAAGCCGAAGGCGGCGATCATGACCTGTTCAAGCGCGGCATAAATCGCGCGCCTGCGCAGCGCCGCTTTGAGAGGTGGCGGCAAGAGGTTCAGCGTGATCATAGCTTCTTTTGGGACTTGCCCTTGGAAAGCGGCTGCCGCAACGCCAACCCGACAGCCGTCGTGGAGCTGAGCATCACCTCGACGGGCAAATTGGAGTGCTTCGCGTCAAGATTCACTTGCGGATCGGCCTTGCGTACGTTGATCTTGAGCAGCTCCGTCAGCAATTCGTCCATGCGAGCCATGTTCGCACCGCCGCCGCAGAGCAGCAATTCATCGAGCGCGCGTCCGTTCGTAAAATGGTCGCGATAAAACTCCATGGCGTTTTGAATGCGCTCGGATATTTCAGCCAGGAACGGCTGCATGATCTCCCAGATCTGCGTGCCGCACTTATGCGCGTCGACGCCGCATTGGCGTTTGGTGCGCTCCGCCTCTTCGGGGCTGACGTTTAGCGCCGCGCCGATCCGTTCCGTGAGCATGTCGCCAGAAAGGGGAATCGACACCGTGAACTGAATCGTTCCGTGGTCGTAGACGATGAAACTTGAGCGCGTCGCGCCGAAATCGATGATGCCGTAGGATTTGGCCGGATCGTCATGGATCGGTATGACGCAGCGGACGATCGATTGCGCTTCGATCTCGAACGCAACGGGAATCAGGCCAGCCATTTCGAGCGTCGCGGCGTAGCTGTCGACGATTTCCTTGGGCGCGGCGGCAATCGCCACGCTCATCGGCTTGCCGACGGGTACGGCTTTCGCGTCGCCAACGGGTTGCCAGTCGAGATAGAGGTCCTGAATGGGTACGGGAATATGCAGGCTTGCTTCGGCTGAAACGGCCGCCGGCACTTCTTCCAAGGTCGCCGGCTTCGTGACGTTGATCACCTTGATGAACGTCCTGGTTTCAGGAAGCGATACGACGACGCCGCAGGTTTTCATCCGGCCGAAAGCTTTTTTCAACAACGACTTCAAGCGCGCGGCGGCTTCGTCCGGTTTTTTGAAGACGCCGGCAACGACGATTCCGTCCGGAATGCGGGTTTCCGCGTAGCGCTGGAGACGGAGTTTTCGATGATAAAAGGGGCCGCGCCGAACCTCCATCAAGCGAAAAACGTGCTCGTTGATGACGAGCCCGACGGTGCGCGTGGTTGGATCGGGAAAGAAAATCATACTCAATGAACCTCACGCGTCGTGCCGCTCCTGCGGATCCAGCTTGCGCCCGGCCCGCTCGTAAAATTCACGTTGGCCAGGCCGCTCTCATATTGTACAGAAGCGTTATTGTCGAGGGAAAGCTTGAAAGCGGTCACTTCCTTGACCACGGCGTTGTTGCCGATCGCAACCATGCCTTTTGAGGCGTAAAAGATGGAGTTATCGCTATTGTTGGCCAGCAACATGGCCGGGCTCACGGGGTCGATCGACGTGTTGGTCGTCAGCATCAGGATATAGGAACCCGTCGTCCCTGAATTTTGAAAACTCACGTTGTTATTGATCGCAATTTTACCGTCCGCCACGATGACGCCGGAATTTGATCCGTATCCGGACGCGAGTTTGATGATGGCGTTGTTTTGAAACGTCACGTTGCCTTCAACGTGGACCGTGCCGTTCAGCGTCAGGGTTGCGCCGTTGATGACCGTCAGGTTTCCGGTGATTTTCTTCGGTCCGAGCGTGCCCGTCGTGCCGTCATACGTGACGTCGCCGGCGATCGTGCCGCCGCTCGCCGCGATCGTCTTCCAACTGTCGATTTCGTTGTCAGAAATCGGAAGATCAGCCGGACCCGGGTCGGCGGAACCAGGATACGAGGTGCCGTTCACCGTCGTGTTCGTCAGCGTTTGGTAATAGGCGTCGCCGTCGACCGTACTATCGACGATCGTGTTGGCATGCGCGTCCAGGTAGACGTGTACGGTGTCGATCTTTGTCGTGACGCCGCCTGTCCAAATTTGAAAAGCGTAATCGCGACCGGCGTCGTTCCAGACCGGCGTCGAAGCGTTCCAGTTGGCCGAGACCATCCCCACGCCGTTGCCGTACCCGTTATTGGTTTGGCTGCCGATCGTCCAATAATGCGAGCCGTTCGAGCCCGCGTCGACCAAGAGCCAGTAGCGTTGGCCGCCGACCAGCGGGGGCGGTGAGGTGAACGAGACATCAACCCAGCTGTAGCTCGTTGAAACGGACGAGGCGGTAAGCGTGGCGGTGCCGACGACCGTTTTGGACGGCACGCCGCTGTTGTCGGCAAGGATGCGTACGGTGGCGTTCGAGGGGTTGCCGTTCTTTTTGATGTAGAGAGAGATCTTGTTTATGACGTTGTCATCCGAGATCTCGAAGGACTGCGCGATATCGAGGGTCGGCGAAACGCGACCGAACTCGTAATCGGCATTGACGGTCGCTTGCTCTTGATCGGGCGAGAGCGCTGTGCCGCCGGCGACGTAGACCGTGCCGGTCACGTAGGCGCCGTTCGAACCGATCACGTCGCCGTTCGCGTACATGTTTCCGACGACGTACGCGTTGTTGTTGAGCACAAAGCCGCCGTTACCGGATTGTACGCCGTAAAAAAAACTGGCCTGCGTCGTGTCGATGCCGGCATCGGCCTTGAGCGTCACTTTCGCGATCGGCGCGGCGATCGAGGGGTAATAGCCCGTAGCCGTGACCGTCTTTAAGCTGGCGTTGATGGTTGAAATCGTCGTCGAGTAGACAGCGGAACCAATCGAGACGCCGGTTTCGCCGACGAAATCCGATCCGTAACTTCCGCCGCAGTCGTTGCCGTTCGGTTGATTCAGGCACCAAACGGCTTTTTGAATGCCGGCTTCCGCGGCTTGTCTGGCGTGCGCGCGTGCCGAGAACGTATTGGTCGCTTTTCGTACGCCGCCAAGATACGTGATGAACGATCCGACCAAGCCTAAAACCACGGTCAGCATGACCGCCGACAATACCAGCACCTGCCCTTGTTTCCCCCTCCTGGGCATAGGTTTAGGACGAGTGGAGATAGTAAATCTTGCCGAGCGGCGTCGTGATGGTGCGGCCACGAATCGTTTCCGCCGTGCGCACATACAGCTCGATAGCGGTCGCGCTTGCGGGATCAACGGTATTATAGCGGAAAATGACCTTGTCGATCAACGACGCTTTCGAAAATTTGCCGTTCAAGCGGACGGAGCCGACGGCAGCGTCGATGTCGTAGATGAATTTTGTGGGATCTGTAGGATCTTTTCCGATGGCGACGTAATCAAACGTGTTGCCGAGCACGGTACCGTTGGAATCGATCGATGGGAGTTCCAGGATGACGGTCGAGGTGCTTGTCGTATAAGGTTGGCCGTTGATCGTCATGCTGCTCACGACGCGCTTCGCGCTGCTGGTGTAGAGCCCCGCCGCGTCGAGGGCCTGAAACGCGTGATACTGCGTCTCGTTGATCGCATCTTCAATCGCGAGGTACCGGCCTTGCGCCAAGAAGATCCCGCCGACAATCATGAACATGAGTCCGGCGATGGACATGGTAACGATGAGTTCGAGCAGGGTGAATCCAGGTCGCCGCATATTAATTGCCGCCATAGGTGCTTTGGCTCAGCGTGCGCTGCGTCGTGCCGGAGCGGTCCGTCCACGATACGTTCACCGTGAAGGATTTAATGGTCGTGTCGCCGTAGGGAGAAGCGACCGTCAAGGTGCTCGTGCCGTTCGGCAAATCGCCGAGTCCGAAACGCAGCCAGTCGTCGTGCAACGTGCCGATTGCCGTCGTGTCGAAATCCCAGCCGTCGCCGCCGATCGAAACGTCGTCGAAATTGACGGAGGCGCCGTTCCAGACGACCAGCGCCGCCTTGCCGACAGAGAACGTCGCGTCGTTCACCGTCGTGACGGTCGTGCCGTTCAGGATCAGGCTGATCGATGATCCCGCCGTCGTGACGGCCAAGGTCTGCCAGCTGCCGTAGGAAATGGCGCGCGCGTCGGAATAGAGCGTCGTTTCGACGCCGTTTACGACTTTCTTCAAAACAAGCGATGACGATGTCAGGTATGCTTCGTAATGATTTTGCAGATCTTGGCCGCGGAAGAGGAGTCCTGCGCGCCACGATGACGGCGAGCCGCCGTTGACTTTCAGCTTCGTCGTCAACGTGAAATCGTTGTACGCGTTCTTCGGAAGCGGAAGGACGGCGCTGAGTCCGCTTGCCGTCGACGTGGCGGCGTGCAATGCCAACGCTTGCGACGGGGCGGTTTCATCAACAACGGTCGTGAACGAGCCTTGCGTGAAGAGGACGCCGATGAGCGGGCCGTTGGTCTGATCCGACAACTGGCTCACGCTGTACGTGCGGAGCGCCGAAAGCTGCTGGTCGGCGAGTACGGCGGCCATGTTGCGCAGCTTGATGCGTTGCGCGAACACCGCGGCCGTGAGCGACACCGCGAACACGAACACGAGCATCGAGACGATTCCGATGCCGATGATGGTTTCAATGAGGGTGAGGCCGCGCGTGTTCATGCTATTGCCCAAACTGCGTCGTCAGCGAATAGATCGGCGTGATGATGGCGAGCGCGATGCCGCCGACGGCGCCGCCCAAGAAAATGATGAGAATCGGCTCGATGATCGAGGAAAGGCTGCCCATGATGCCGTCGACCTGCTTTTCATAGAACTCGGCGATTTCTTCAAGCATCTGATCGACGGTACCGGCGCGCTCGCCGACCGCCGTCATTTGAATCACGAGCGGCGGGAACAGTTTCGGGGACTGTTCAAGGACGTGCGAAATGGTCTCGCCCTTCTTGACCGCTTCGGACATGGCCAGGCAGGCATCGTGATAATAGACGTTGCGGACGATGTCGGACGTGATCGTCAGGCCTTGGACGATCGGGATGTCCGTGCGCAAAAGCGACGAGAGCGTGCGCGTAAAGCGCGCGAGGTTGATCTTCTGGATAATCGGGCCGATGATCGGGAGGATGAGCAGGAATTTGTGCCAGACGCGCTTGCCGAGCGGGCGCTTGATCGACCAAAGGAAGGCGCCGACGATCGCGATGGTGCCGATGATCAGGAACGGCCAGTCGTGTTTCATGATGTCGGTGGCGGCGATCAGGATCCGGGTCGGCAAGGGCAGCTCGACGTCGCCCATTTCCTCGAAGATCGAAAGGATTTGCGGCACGACGAAAATCATCATGCCGATGCCGATCAGCACGGTGGCCGAGAGGACGACGATCGGATACGTCATCGCGCTTTTCACCTTCGAGACGAGCTCGTAGTCCTTGCGCATCTGCACCGTCAGCTGCTCGAGCGTTTTTTCAAGCGTGCCCGATACTTCGCCGGCGGCGATCATGTTGATGAAAATGGGCTCGAAGACGTTCTTGAAGCGGCTCAGCGCTTGCGAGAGGTTCTTACCCTGTTCGACGTCGGAGTTCAGCTCTTCGATGATCGATCGGAAGCCTTTGTGCTCCGTCTGAAGCGCCAGCGTATGCAGGGCTTCCGTCAGGGAAAGACCCGCCTTGATCATCACGCGCAAGTTTTCGGTAAAGAAAATCTTCTGCGGAAGCTTGATCCGCATGAAACGGCGGAAGATCTTTTCGATTGGAATGTTCGTGTTGAGGCCTGGCATGTTATTCCTGCGTGACGCGCATGACTTCTTCGACCGACGTTACGCCCTTGATCGCTTTCGAAAAGCCGTCCTCCACGATGCCGATCATGCCCTCTTTATCGGCGGTGGCGATGATCTCGGAGTTCGATCCGTTCTTACTGATGAGATCCTGAATCGGCTTGGTGATTTCCAGAACTTCATAAATACCGACGCGGCCTTTATACCCGCTGTCGCTGCATTGTTTGCAGCCCGCGCCGCGGAAGAAATCAACCTTGTCGAGCGTTTCGCCTTTTTCCAGGAAGCCGTCGCGTTGCATGGCCGCCGTGACGACCTCGATGTCGTAAAGCTCGGAGATTTCCTTGAGCTGCGCTTTCGAAAGCTTGTACGGCTGTTTGCAATCTTTACAGACTTTGCGCACGAGACGCTGCGCAATGATCATGTTGCAGGTGAAAGCGACAAGGAAGCGCGGCACGCCCATGTCGACGAGGCGGGGGAGCGAGGTGACGGAGTCGTTCGTGTGGAGCGTGGCGAAGACCAAGTGGCCGGTCATAGCCGCGTTCGTCGCGATTTCGGCGGTTTCGCCGTCGCGGATTTCGCCGACCATGATGATGTTCGGGTCTTGGCGCAGCAGCGTGCGGAGACCGACGGCGAACGTGAAGCCGATCTTCGGATTGACTTGCGATTGGTTCACGCCGTTCATGCGGTATTCGACCGGGTCTTCGATCGTCGAGATGTTGACGCCCGGCGTGTTGCGCAGCGACAAGATCGAATAGAGCGTCGTCGTTTTTCCCGAACCTGTCGGTCCGGTCACGAAAATGATGCCGTGCGGCTTGGCGATGTTCCGTCGAACCGCTTCGAGATGCTTGTTGTTGAAACCGAGCTGCTCGAGCGAGAGCGCTTGGGCCGTCTCGGAGAGGAGACGCATCACGACCTTTTCGCCGTCCATGACCGGCAGGGTCGATACGCGGACGGAGTATTTGTAATTGGCGCCGCTGATCTTCATGCGGCCGTCTTGCGGCAGGCGGTGCTCGTCGAGCTTGAGATTCGAAAGCACTTTGACGCGCGCCAAGATGCCGGCCTGGGCGTTCTTGGGCAGCGTCATGACGTTGCGCAAAATGCCGTCGACGCGATAGCGAACGACGAGATCCTGTTCGCTCGGTTCGATGTGGATGTCGGAAGCGCCTTCGAACACGGCGTGCTCGAGCAGCGATTCGACGATGCGAACGACGGGCAGGTCTTGCGCCAGTTCACGGAGCTTTTGCTGGTCCGTCTCTTCGCCGACCACCGTTACCTTGGCGATGTCTTCGAACTCCGCCTTGAGCGAGCGTTTGTACTGCTTGATGATCTCGTGCAGGGCGAACGGCGTCGTGACGTGCACCTCCACTTCGAGGCCTGTCTTGTGTTTCAGGAATTCGATCGTCTGCAAATCCTCCGGATCGAGCGTGGCGACCTTCAAGAGCGACTCGCCTTTGTCGAAGGGAACGATGTCGTGCGTCGTCGCGATCGGTTCGGGGACCAGATCGAGAAAATCTTTGCGCACCTGAACGCCCTTCAAGTCGACAAAAGGCACCTTGAAGTATTCGGCGACGATACGGTAAAGCGTTTCCTCCGGCATCTTTTCAAGCACGGCATCTTCGAGACGCACATGCTTTTCCTTGGAAGCGGCCACAAGCTCCTTGAGTTCCTGCGGTTTCAGGGAGCTCGACGTGGCGAGAATTTTTTGCATCAGGGCGTCGCTGTACATACCTTGATAGTATACCGCATTGTAGGTAAGCTTTACATCAGTATGCTCGTCGGCTTGTTCGAACGCTATCGCCTGCATGCGCGCGAAGCGCGGTTCGTCCGCGTCGCGCTGCTCTTGTCTCTGGGGCTGAATCTTCTCGCGTGGGCGCTTGCGCTTTGGTTTGTGGTGCCGCGTTTGGCGACCAGCCCGTTCTTCGCTCTCCATTATACGGTCTATTTCGGCGTCGATCGGATCGGGCCTCCCTGGGGATTGCTCCGCACGCCGCTTCTCGGGTTGGCGCTGCTTCTCGTGAACGCCGCGATCACGTTCCGCCTCTATCGGCACGAGCGCTTGGCCGCCGCGTTTTTCATGGCGCTGACTGTTCTCCTCGAGACGCTGCTCCTTGTCCTGACCCTCCTTTCGATTCTCTTGAACCTCTGACATGAACTCCGCCATCCCGATTCTTGTCGTTTCATCGGCAGCCTTCTTGGTTGCCATGCTGGCGACGCCGGCCGTCACGAAGCTTCTGAAACTTCTCAAGCTCGGCAAGCAGATCCGCAGCGAAGCGTCCGCGCCGATTTTTTCGAAGCTGCACGCCGCCAAGAGCGGCACGCCGACCATGGGCGGCATTCTCATCTGGGGGGCGGTTCTGGTCCTGGCTTTCACGCTGTCGCTCGCGGCTAACGTTCTGCGCACGGAACCGTGGATTTCGCTGAACTTCATCTCGCGCCGCGAAACGCTCTTGCCGCTGGCCGCGCTCTTCTTCGCCGCGATCGTCGGCTTGATTGACGACTATTTGAACGTGCGCAAGATCGGCGCCGACGGCGGAGGCTTGAAAGTGTGGCATCGGCTCGTTTCGTACTCGGTCATCGCGGCGGTTGCGGCCTGGTGGTTTTATTTCCGTCTCGAGTGGGACGTGCTCCGCGTGCCGTTCGTCGGCATCGTCGAAGTCGGCGCTTGGATGCTGCCGCTCTTTTTCTTCATCATCATCGCCACGGCCTTTTCGGTAAACGAAACCGACGGCCTCGACGGACTGGCTGCCGGAACCTTGCTTACAGCCTTCGCGTCGTACGGCGCGATCGCGTTTCTCCAAGGAAAGTACGACCTCGCGACGTTTTGCGGCGCGGTCGTCGGCGCGCTCCTTGCGTTCCTCTGGTTCAACATCAACCCGGCGCGCTTCTTCATGGGGGATACGGGTGCCATGTCGCTGGGCGTGACGCTCGGCGTCGTCGCCATGCTGACCAACAGCCTGCTGCTCCTGCCGATCATTGGCCTCGTCTTCGTGCTTGAATCGCTTTCCGTCATCATCCAGGTCGCTTCGAAAAAAATTCGGAAGAAAAAAGTCTTCTTGTCCGCGCCGATCCATCACCACTTCGAGGCGAAGGGTTGGCCGGAGCCGACGATCGTCATGCGCTTCTGGGTCGTCGCCGCCGTATCCGGCGTGCTGGGTTTGATCGTTTCCTTGCTTGATCGCTGAGCCGGAGGTATGCGACGTCATCAGCCGGACTATGCCATGCTGGCCGTCGTCGCCGGGCTTCTGGTGTTCGGTTTGGTGATGCTTACGTCCGCCACGGGGCCGACGGCGTTTCAAAAATTCGGCGATAGCTACCACTACTTCAAGCGCCAGCTGTTTTTCGGCGTCCTGCCCGGCCTCGTTCTCTTGCTGCTGTGCTTGCGGTTGACCGTCGACCGCATGAAGCAGGTGGCTCCCTTCATGCTGCCGGCCGCGGCGCTCCTGCTGTGCCTCGGATTCATCCCGGGACTGCGCGCCGACTACGGTTCCGGCTCCTGGATCAATCTTTTCGGCGCGTCGCTCCAACCCTCGGAACTCGCCAAGCTCTGTCTGATCCTCTATTTCGCTTGGTGGTTCGCGCGGCGCGATGAAGAAGCCATCAAGGGTTTTTGGACGGGTTTCTTGCCGTTCACGATCTCGATCGCGATCGTGGTCGCGCTCATGATGCTGCAGTCCGATCTCGGCACGACGTCGGTCATCGTCGCCTTCCTGTTCGCGATGTATATCGCGGCCGGCGCTTCGCTCAAGCATCTCGGCGCGCTTTTCGCGGCGGGGTTCGCGATGTTCCTCGTCTTCATCAAGATCGCGCCGTACCGCGCGGCACGCCTCGAAATTTTCCTGCGACCGGACCTCGATCCGCAAGGCGTCGGCTACCACATCAACCAGGCGCGCCTCGCCATCGGTTCGGGCGGCTGGTTCGGCCTCGGTCTCGGAAAATCGCGCCAGAAATTCCAATACCTGCCGGAAGTCGCCGGCGACTCGATTTTCGCCATCGTGTCCGAAGAGCTCGGCTTTCTCGTCTCGGCGGCGGTGATTCTCGCGTTCCTCTTGTTCGTGCGCTACGGCCTCAAGATCGCCGAGCGCTCGGCGGACCCGTTCGCGCGCTACGCGGCGGTCGGCATCACGGTCTGGATCGGCTTCCAAGCGGCGCTCAACATCTCGGCGATGGTCGGCCTCATGCCGCTCACCGGCGTGCCGCTGCCGTTCGTGAGCCACGGCGGTTCCGCGATGCTCGCGAACCTGATGGCGGTCGGCATCCTCGCGAGCCTTTCGAGAGAAGCGCGGCACCAGGTGCCCCGGAAATAACATGCCTGCCTTGACCGGGCAGGTATTTTATTGTTAGACAGGACGCGAGCCGCAGTGCACAGCGGCATCGAAGAGGAGATCGAGATGGAAACGAAGAAAGAGGATACGACGCACCCGCTCCTGAACATGCGGCTCGTGCCGCTCGATTGGCGGGGGTGGAAACTCCAGTGGGAAGCCTGCACGAGTCCGGAGACGGCCATGGCGCTCCTGCACGCGGCGTTCGACGTGCCGGTCGCGCATGTAAACGAAATGTTGGAGCGCGTACTCCTGTTCTTCCGCCTGGCCGACGGCCATCGCGATGAGCACGGTCTGACCGTTTCGAGCGATTTCAAGTCAGAAGTGGAGCGCGAGATGCAGCACCTGAGACTGCCGTCCGGGCATGCGCGCGCCGGATGCTTGTACGAGCCGCACAAGATACGCATGCAGGTTGCGACCAAGGCATTCCGCGTGTTGTGCGAAGAGTGGCTGAAGTTCCGTTGGGAGCGCAGTAACAACAACGAATATGGTTGGATGCAGTGGTTCTTGAATGATCATGCGTTCGACCGCCTGCTCTGGTTCTTTGACGACAGCGACCGTCGCGGTTTGTTCCGTGGGAATCTTCGGGATCCGGATTCCAAGGTGCATCAGGCGGACGCCATCGCCAGGCGGTTCGCCTACGATCTCATTCAATACACATGGTCGTTCCAGCGCGAAACGTACGACTGGCACTGGCTGCATCCTGATAGCGCGGAGTTTGCCCGTTGGGCCAACATCTTCCGCGCCGCCCGTCCGCGCTACGTTCGTATCCTGAACGCGCTCGGTCGATTGGATCTTCTGACGCATGCGAACTACGTCGCGGACGACGCTTCGCTCAAGGCTCTGGAAGAGCTGGCTCTGCGGAGTCAGCAGTATCCGGAGTTCAAGACGATCGAGGAAAGCGCCAGTCGCGGCAACCCGGCCGCACACACGCTGCTTGTGGCGCGCGCCATCCGCAAAGAGGTCGACGCGTGGGAGAAGAAGCGGCGTCGAGGTCGGTAGATTCTCAAGGAAGCACCCGCTTCCTTTTTTATATTCCGTCTTGTCCGACCGGCCTGAAATCGGTAAGGTAAGCCGTATGAAGATTCTCTTTGCCGGAGGCGGGACGCTCGGTCCCGTGACCCCGCTTCTCGCCGTCGCCGACGAACTCAAGCGCAAGCAGCCCAAGGCTGAATGCGTTTTTGTCGGCACGTCGACAGGTCCCGAACGGCGCCTCGTCGAGGAGGCGGGGATTCGTTTTCTCGCGCTTGATGCGCCGAAGTTACGCCGGTATTTCGACGTTCGCACGCTGTTCGCCCCGTTCCTTCTTCTAGGGGCGGTGTGGCGCGCCGGACGCCTGCTTGCGGCGGAGAGGCCGGATCTCGTGGTCGGCGCGGGAGGGTACGTGCAAGTGCCGCTCGGACTTGCGGCGAAAGCCCGCGGCATCAAGGTACTCGTGCATCAGCAAGATGTCGTCGCCTCGCTCAGCAACAAGCTGCTCGCGCCGCTGGCCGATGCGGTCACCGCGGCCTTCGATATCTCGTCAAAAGATTTTCCAAAAAAGAAAACGTCCGTGATCGGAAACCCGGTGCGGCGTTCGATCGAAGAAGGGGATCGCGCCAAGGGTCTCGCGACGCTTGGATTTTCCGGCGAGCGTCCGCTGGTTCTCGTGCTCGGCGGCGGAACCGGATCGGCCTTCTTGAACGAAAAGATCACCGACGCGTTGCCGCATCTTACGGGGTTCGCCGATGTCGCGCATTTGACGGGGCTTGAAAAATCTCTGCCCGCGCGGAACATCGAGCACCCCGAACGGTACCGTCAGATCGAATTTCTCGGCACGGATATGGCGCATGCCCTTGCCGCCGCCGATAGCGTCGTCTGTCGCGCCGGATTAGGCACGCTGACGGAGTGCGCCGCGCTGGAAAAAGCCGTCATCCTCGTGCCGATCGCCGACTCGCATCAAGAGAAGAACGCGGAATTCATCGTTGAACGCGGCGGCGCCAGGATGCTTCACGAGCGCGATGTGACGCCCGAATCGCTCACGAACGCCATCCGCGACCTTCTGAAGCATCCTGATGGCGCCCGACGCCTCGGAACCATGCTCCACACGCTCTTTCAGCCGCACGCGCGCGAGGCTCTGGCCGAAAAGATTCTTTCCTTGTTATCATAGCTGCCTATGAAATTCTCTCGCGCCGTTTTGCCCGCAGCCGCGCTCATCCTGCTTGGCGCCGGTTGCACCCCGTCGTCGTCCGTTCCGCCCGTTCCGACCCCCGCTTCCCGTCCGACCGATGCCTCAGCTTTGACCGTTCCGACGTCGCCGCCGCCGTCGGCTGCGAACCCATCAACCCCGCCTCCGACACCTAAACCCACGGCTATGGAAAAAACCTGGAGCTTCCCCGGCGTTCTGCCCGAAAATCAAATCAAGGACCGCCAGATCCGCATGCAGACCACGAAAGGCGAAATCGTCTTCGAGCTTTTTGAAGACGAAGCGCCGAAAACCGTTTCGAACTTCATCTATCTCACGAAGGGCGGTTACTACGACGGCCTCACGTTCCATCGCCGCGTCGAGGGTTTCGTGATCCAAGGCGGCGATCCGAGCGGGAACGGCACCGGCGGCCCCGGTTATCGTTTCGAAGACGAACCGGTCAAGCGCGCCTACGATCGCGGCATCGTCGCGATGGCCAACGCCGGTCCCGACACCAACGGCAGCCAGTTCTTCATCATGCTGGCCGACTATCCGCTGCCGCCCTCTTACACGGTCTTCGGCAAGGTCACGAAAGGCATGGATGTCGTCGATGCGATTCAGATCGGCGACACGATGACGAGCGTGATCGTCGAGGCCAAGTCCAATTAGGAAAGGCTGCCCCGCGCATGCGGGGCGGTTTTGTAAAAGAAAAGCCGCTCGTCTACAGTGTCGTCATATGCCCCAGGCGCTTCCGCACCTCACGCCAGACGCGTTCTATAAGCACGAGAAATGCCCCAATTGGCTGTATTGGGATCTTTTCGGCGACCCGGAAAAAAAGGGGAAGGTGCCGGCCATGCTCGAGCGGCTGCGCGAGGACGGCGTCCTGCACGAAAAAAAAGTCATCGAGAGCCTCGGTGATTTCGAAGAGGTGCCGAGTGAAGGCGATGCCGATGCGCTTTTCACGGCAACGCGCGCGCTCATGGCACGCGGCGTTCCGACGATCTACCAAGGCACGCTCAAGGACGGCGACTGGGTCGGCCGTCCCGATTTGCTCATTCGGACCGAGGGCGTTTCGACCTTCGGCGATTGGATGTACGAGGCCGTCGACATCAAATCTTCGCGTCAGTTGAACGAGGTGCATCAGATGCAACTGACGTTCTATGCGCTCTTGCTCAAGAAAATCCAGGGCGTGAAGCCGGAAGAGGGAAAAATCATCAACGTTGATCGCGAATGGCTTTCGTTCCCGATTGAGGAAGCTGAAAGCGCTTTCTTCGACGTGCTCGACAAGGTCATCGCGATCCGCGCCGGCGAGAAGCCGGAAGCGCTGTTCACGTCCGCTTGCAAGGACTCGCCGTGGTACGAGGAATGCAAGCGCGAGGCCGAAGCGAAGGATGATATCGGACTGATCTACAAAATCTACAAGAGCGAATACCGCCGCCTGCGCGACGCGGGATATGCGACGCTCGCGAAGTTCGCGAAGTCGGACCTCGCGAAAATCCAAGAAACGGTGGCGGGCGTTTCCGACCATCGGCTTGAACGCCTGCATCTGCAAGCGCAAGCGCTGCACGAGAAAAAAATCGTACGTCTTGAAGAGCCCGGATTGCCGCCGGTCGCGACCGAGCTGTTTTTCGATATCGAAAGCGACCCGATGATCGGCGTCGAGTACATGCACGGCCTGCTCGTGCGCGAAAACGGCAAGGAGTTTTATAAAGTTTTCACCGCCGAGAAACCGGAAGACGAAGGCGCTGCCTGGCTCGCGTTTTGCGATTTCATCGAAGGCTACGAAGGCGCGCCGATTTATCATTACGGTTGGTATGAGCTCGACGCGATCAAACGGCTCAGCGCCAAGCACGGCATTTCAAAAAAGGCCGCTTCCGCTCTCGACCGCGTCAACATGATCGACCTGAACCGCGTCGTGCAGCATGCCGTCATTTTCCCGCTCTACTTTTATTCGCTGAAAGACGTCGCCAAGTATCTCGGTTTCCGGTGGCGAGCGGCTGACGCCTCCGGAGCCAACTCCGTCCTGTGGTTCCAAGAATGGTGCGAAAAGGGCGACCGCGCGCTGCTTCAAAAAATCACCGACTACAACGAGGATGATGTCCGCGCCACCGCGTTCTTAAAGGATTGGCTCGTTTCAGGAAAATAAAAATCCCGCAAAGCAAAGCTTGCGGGAAGGTCAGGCGCCGGGCTGATGCGCCTTCAGGCCGTCGCTCACGGCCTTCTGCCAGAGATCGAAGTAGCTCTCGGTGATGTACGGCTCGCGCAGACCGAGCCTCTTCAGCGTCTCGTGCGCTTGCGGCGCGCCGTGCTCGTCCGGCACCCGCACCTCGATGAAGTTGCCGAGCGGGTTGATCGAGTCGCGGGCGATCACCAGCGACCCGGCGTGGAAGAGCGTGCGAAGCTTGGCGAAGCCGCAGACGATTTCGTAGTCGTCGCGCAGCCGCCGATGCGTCTCGTCGTCGATCTCGATCGGCAGCGTGACGTTGCGGGCGGCGATGCCCGGCACGCCCTCGATGAGAGGTCCCTTGTAGGTCAGGAACTTCGCGCCGTTCTCCTCGCGCACGCGCAGCATCTCGCCCTTGACGGCGCGTGACTTGGGCACCAGGAACGTATCGATCTGCCTGGACGCCCCGCCGAGGCGCTGGGCGCCCGCGAGGACCAGGAACCCGTCGTCATCGACGTGTCCTCTCGCCTTGCACTGCGCTTGGAACGCGCCGGCGTGCGCGGCTTCGACGGCGGCGTCGTAGCGCGATTCGACGAGAACATCCGCGTGCGCCGCCGTCGGCGCGATGAACGCGTGCATCGACGGCACGACTTCGCGGAAGTACTGCGCGAGCACGGCGCTCGAGCTCTGCTTGGTGCGCCCGTTCGGTCCGGCGTCTCGGAACAGGCGTCGCAGCATGGCGCTGTGCACGTCCGTATCGATGTAGACGCCGTAGTCGACGTGCTGCCGGATCTCCTCCGCGAGACCGAAGAGGCCGTCGATGAGGACGATGGGACGCACCGTGAAGGACTCCAGACCGACGCGTTCGCCGCGCGGGAAGTCGTAGCAGGGGATGCTGAGGCGTTGGCCCACGCGCATCTCGGAGAGATGCTTGCCCGCGAGACTCAGCTCGACCGCGTCGGGGTGGTCGAAGTGCGGTACGCGGCGCGCCGCCATCTCCTTCCGCCCGCGGTAGTAGTTGTCGAGCGCCAGGATGCCGACCGACGTCTTGCGTCCGGTGACATCGAGCAGATGCTCGACAAGCTCTTGAATCAGATGTCCCTTGCCGGACGCGGAGGCGCCGACGATCGCCACGCGGACGGGCGCGTCGTCGGGCTTCTCGCCGCGCAGCTTCAGAATCTCGGGAACGATGACAGAGAGAGCACGAGTGCGACTCAGACGAATCATCAGACCGCTCCTTGGTTAAAGGTCATGCGACCAGCGCCAGCATGCCCAAAATGCGGCGCGCCGTCAATGGTCGGAAGCGCGCAACGTGAAGGTGTTTTCTGCGGAAAAAATGCTGCGTTCGCCGATCGTGGCTCGCGCATGCGCGCGATAATCGTCGTCGGGTCCTTCGAAGATGGCGGTCCAATATCCGCTCGTGCCGACTTCCGTGCCGAGAACGAGCGTTTCGCTTCCGTCCGAAGCAGTTACGACGAACACGACGGTGTTTGGCTGGGCGTTCTTGACGCGCGCGGCCAAGGGCGCGATGCCGTCATAGGCGCCGTTCGCGTTGTCAGGTGCCAGGATCTCCGCCGAAGGATCGGAGGGGTCCGCGGGCGCGATCGACGGCTCGGGCGCGAGGACACGGAAAGCGCGCTGCTCCTTGAAGGAGACGACGCTGCCATCGATGAGCGAGGCGCGCACGCTGGCGACGTATGTGCCAGGTTCGGCCGTGAACAAAGCGCTCCAATCGCCTGTCGGCGTCGGTGCGGCCAAGGAGGTGCCGACGCGCAGCCCGGAAGCGTCGTTGATTTCGACCAGCATGGCGACGGCGGAAGCGTTTTCGAGCCGCAGCGCGAAGGCGACCGGCGATTGGACCTCGGCGCCAGCATTCGGGAAAAGAATCGTGAGCGGGGGAGCGACGGCGGGCGCGACGTTCTCCGGCGTCACGGACGGCGTCTCAGTCGGTTCGGCGACAACAACGGCCGGCGCTTCGTCCCGCGAAGGCGGCATGATGATCTGTTGCGCGGCGGCAGGGAGCGGTTCGGGGCGTTTTTTCGGAAAGAGCGCGGCCGTGCTTGCGGCGGCGTCGAGAACCGTCGGACCGACGCTTAGGAACAGCAAAAGACCCATCGCGCCGAACCCGATGATCCTTCGTTCGCGCTCGCCGTCGAGACGTTGTGCGAACGCGCGCCACCACTGCGAGAATTCAGCCATAGTCAACGGCCTCTTATGGAAGGAATCGTACCATAAAAACGAAAGAACCGGCATTTACCGGTTCCCGCAGTCGCAGCCGCCGCAGCAGCCCTGGGTGTTTTCAGGCTTCGAGCACTCGCAGCCGTCGCATCCCTTGTCCGGGCATGCTTCGCAGCAACCCTCTTCCTTGTCCTTCTTTTCGGCCTCGTCCTTGTTTTTGCAGCATGCGTCCATAGATGTGGTTCGGCTTCAGGCTACATGGTACACTTTGATCATGCAAGACACTACCCAAACCCCCAAAACGAGCGGCCTCGATACCGTCATCAAGGTGCTCACGATTATAAAGTTGGTACTGCAAGTGGCCTTTTACGGCTGGTTGCTCGGCGGACTGCTTTGGTTCCTGCTCGAGAACCCGCTGCCCGAGATGATTCAGGGTCTGCAGGAGCAGGTCGTGAAATCGTTCATGCAGGGAGGCCGGTAATATGAAAGCGGGCGCTTTTTTCTGGGCGCTGCTCTGGTTCGGCGCGTCCATGTACGCTGGATACCGCCTTACAGAGTATAGTTTTGCCTGGATCGGAGAACCGAACTTTGGTGTTGAATCCGCGATTGATGCGGAAACCCGGCCTCCGCGCATACCCGAAGCGATCCGGGAGGGCTTACCGCCAGAATGGCAGGAACAAGCCAAGAACCTTACCCCGAAGCAAATACTTTGCTTGCAGGCGTCGATCAAGCCGTCGCGCGTCCAGGCCGTGCTTGCTGGACAGTTCACCGCCGAGGAAGCCGCGGCCGTACAAACGTGTTTGAAATGATATGAACAAAATTCCGCTCAAGCACCTTCTCGCCATTTTTGCTGCGCTTGCCATCTTGGCGCTCGGCGCCTGGCTCTATACGAATGCCCAGGATCCGGTCGAAGGCCTGCCGGATCCGGGAACGCTTCAGCAACAAATTGAACCGGATTCGAAATACATTTGCGAAGCCGCCGGCGGCTTTTGGAATGAATGCGCTTCCGCCTGCCCTCCGGACGCCGAAGCGTGCATCCTGATGTGCGTACAGAAGTGTGAATTCTTGGAGGACGACGACGTTGAACCGGAAACCGTCCGCCTGTATTTCTTGAACGATAAACTCGATCCGGAACAGACGTGCGAAAAAGTGTTTCCCGTCGAACGCTCGCTCGTGCGCTTCCCGGATGACTATCCGACCATGCAGGCCTTGCTGGACGGACCGACAAAGGAGGAGCGCGCGGCCGGATACGAAACCGCGATTCCGGCAAACGTCGAGTTCCTCAGCTTCGATTCCGAAGAGGGTCGCAACGTCTTCACGTTCGATGAGAGGCTCGATCGCGGAGTCGCCGGTTCGTGCCGGGTCGGGGCGATCCGCGCGCAGATCGAAGCGACGGCGCGGGCGCAAGGCATGGTTCCCGCCAACGGCGCCATCGAGATCGTGGCCGGAGAGAAAAGTCCCGCAGAAACGCTCCAACCCTGATATGAAATCCGCACTTCCTCCCCAAGAGATCGAGCACTTGTTTTCCGCCGGCTGGGCGGCGCTCCAGGCGGGCGCGCTCAGCGACGCCGAAGAGGCGTTTCTCGGCGTCCTCGCGACTGATCCGCATCACGCCGACGCGTTGAACGGTCTCGGTACCGTCGCGTTTCACGAGAAGCGTCTTGATGAAGCGGAGGCGATGCACGAGAAGGCACGGAAGATCGCACTCAAGTTCTACAAGGGAAAAATGCCGACGCATGTCGATTGGAATGCGCCGCACGACCGCACGCTCTTGCGCGCGCTCCACGGCGCGGCGCTCGTGGCATTCCGACGCGGCGATACGAAGGAAGCGGAGAAGCGCCTGAACGCCGTCGTAAAATTGAATCCGAAGGATAACACCGGCGCGCGCTTCCTGCTCGCCGATATCAAGAAAGGGCGAAAGTCCTGGGATCAGAACGGATGAAAAAGCTTTTCTGGCTTCTCGTATTGCTCGTCGGCGTCGGCGCGTACTTGCACAGCGTTCAGGGTTGGGATTGGAGTCGCGTGCGCACGCTGCCGGGAATCTCCTACGTGCTGAGAGAGGACGCTTCGGCTACGACGACGCCGATCGGCCAGCGCGGTACGGGCACGCATTGGGAGACCGCCTCCCCGATACCGTTTGCGTTGACGGATTTTGGAGCTGCGCGCGTCGGCGAACGCATCTTTTTGATCGGCGGACGCGACGGGTATCTGCGCACGCTCACGACCGTGCTGATTTACGACATTCTGACAGATACTTGGAGCGAAGGCGCGGCGTTGCCGCAAGCCCTGCATCATCTTGCCGTTACGACGGACGGAACGAATATTTTCGCGGTCGGCGGCATGACCGGCATTTCTTCCCGTCCTCTCGACAGCGTTTACGCGTATGACCCGGTCCGCAACACCTGGACCGAACTCGGCCAGCTCAATGACTTCCGCGGCGACGCCGCTTCAACCGCCGCTGACGGCCATCTGCGCGTCCTGGGCGGAATCACGACGGCCGGTACCGATGGCGCCTTCGAGGTTTACGCGCTTGAACGCAAGGGATGGAACGGGCTGCCCACCATGCCGACGCCGCGCCGCGGCCATCAGCTTGTTTCGTTGGACGGCGCGTTGTACGCCATCGGCGGACGAGGCGGTTCACGTAAGGATCTCACTTCCGTGGAGAAGTTCACGGAGGAGGAGCTGTGGAGCTCGCTGCCTGATATGCCGGTACCGCGCAGCTCGTTCGGCACGTTCGTTCACGAGGGAAAAATCTATGCCATCGGCGGCGTGAATACCATCGGCATACCGGCTGTCATCGACGTCTTCGATCCGAAAACGAAAACGTGGTCCGCATCACCGATCGCCGTGCCGCATCCGCGCCAGGGCGCCGGCGTCGTTTCCTACAAGAATCGCGTCTATGTGCTCGGCGGCGGCCGTGCCAAGGGGTTTTCGGTCAGTGACTTGAATGAAGTGCTCATCCTGAGCGACGAAACGAAATAAAAAAGGATCCGTCTGGATCCTTGCTGGCGGAACGGCATTCAGGCGCAGCTGTGGACGTGCACGTCCGGCATCGTCCGACCTGGCGGGATGAAGCACTGGATGACGTGGAGCGCGACTCTTCGCAGCTCGATCATCAGCTCTGAATCGAACGGGCCTGTGATCAAGATGGTCACGGGCGTTTCCGTCGCCTCGGCGGGCACGATCTTGATCTCTCCGCGCCGCGCGATGACTTCGTGTTCGCTCGCATTCGGGTGGAGGAACTTGTAGAGCGCATCCTGCAACCCTACGCCGTGAACGTACCCGGGCTTGTGCTGAACGCTGACCTGTCGCATGGCACCTCCGCCGGCTTTTGCCGATGGGGTGACCGTAGCGGTTTCCCGACTCTCCGTCAATCCTTTATACTGTTGCCCATGACCGAGCCTCAGGCCCTCTCCGTCAGCCAATTCGTCCAAGGACTGAACGCCGCTTTAGAGGAGGCGCTTTTTCCGTATGGCGCGACGATCGAGGGCGAAGTCGCGGAATACCGCGTCAGTCAGGATAAGTGGGTCTGGTTCCTGTTGAAGGATGCGACCGCCGTCGTGTCGTGTTTTTCGACGGTCTGGCAGCTGCGCCAACCGCTCGAAGACGGAATGAAAGTGCGCGTCCACGGCGTGCCGAAAGTGCATCCGAAAAGCGGAAAATTTTCGGTGAACGTCGATCGCGTCGAAATGGTGGGGGAGGGAGCGCTCAAACGCGCTTTTGAGCTGTTGAAAAAGAAATTGGAAACGGAAGGTTTGTTCGCGCCGGGGCGCAAGCGTCCGCTGCCTCGTTTTCCCGAACGCGTCGGTCTTATCGCGTCGAAGGAATCCGCCGCTTACACGGACTTCCTCCGCATCCTCGGAAATCGCTGGGGCGGCCTTCAGGTGCATTCCGCGCACGTGCAAGTGCAAGGCCGCGACGCCGTGAGCGACATCGTCGGCGCGTTCGCGTATTTCAACGCGCATCCGGAACTTGCCGAAGTCCTCGTGCTGACGCGCGGCGGCGGCGCGATGGAAGATCTGCACGCCTTCAACTCGGAAGAGGTCGTCCGCGCGATTTTCGGGTCGAAGATCCCGGTCATTGTGGGCGTTGGACACGAGCGCGACGAAACGCTGGCCGATTACGTTGCCGACGTACGCGCTTCGACGCCTTCAAATGCCGCCGAGCGCCTGGTGCCGGATCGCCGCGAGCTCGAGGGGGTGATCGATGGCTGCGTCCGCACGATCGAGGGCGGCATGGAAAGGGAGATCGCTCGACTCGGCCACCGCCTGTTCGATCTCGAGCATCAGCTTCAGGAGCAAGTGCGTTCCGCGCGCGCGGAGTTCGATGCCGTCATGTCGGATCTTGAGCTGCAGCTCTCGAATTTCGAGGGGCGCCTGAAAGTGCTCTTTGGTGCGGTCGAGCGCGACGAGCGGCTGCTCTCATCCTACGACCCAAGGGCGGTGTTGAAGCGCGGGTACGCCATCGTGCGCGACGGTGCGGGCGCGTTGGTACGGGATGCCGGCCGCGTGGACAAAGGCGCAGCAATTGCCGTACAATTGGCCACAGGAACGCTGAAAGCCGAAGTTATCGACACCCACTGATATGCCTGCCAAGGAAGCCAAGAAAGCCAACTTCGCCGAAGCCTTCAAGGAGCTCGAAGAGATCGTCCGCTGGTTCGAGTCCTCCGAGGTGGATCTCGAGGAGGGTTTGAAAAAATTCGAGCGGGGGCTTGAGCTCGCGAAAAAGTGCCGCGGTCGATTGGCCGAGGTTGAAAACAAAGTGACGCAGATCAAGGAAAAATTCTCGGGCTTCGCAGACGAAGAGTCGAACATCGAAGAGGAAGACGACCAAGCCCGCCTTCTCTAATATGCAACTTTTTCTCCGCTGGGTTTTGAACGCGGCCGCGCTGCTCCTCGTGGCCTATCTGGTTCCGGGCGTGCACGTCGCCGGCTTTTACACGGCGCTCATGGCCGCGCTGATACTCGGCATCGTGAACGCGCTCATTCGTCCGCTTCTGATTTTGCTTACTCTGCCGATCACGATCGTGACGCTCGGTCTTTTTACCTTCGTGATCAACGCGCTCTTGCTGTGGTTCGTTTCGACCGTCGTCAAAGGCTTCGCGATCGACGGTTTCGTGCCCGCGCTGCTCGGCGCCCTCGTGCTCTGGGCGATGAGCGTGATTACCAACAGTTTGCTTCAAAACGACTAGTCTATGTCGATGACCAAGCGCATACTCGCAATCGTGGCCGCTTCATTCATCGTGGCGTCGTTCGCGCCTGTTTCGGCCGGTTCGGCCGCTCTCGCCGCCGGCGCGCTCATCACGGTCGCGGCCTTGTTGGCCGTAGTCGCCGCGCGCGCCCTCTCTCGGCATGACAAGCTTGCCGAGTGGATCGCGATCGAACTCAACAAGCTCCGTCGCGTGTATCACCTCGGCAAGAACCTCGGTGCGGAGACGAAGCATCGCCAGTGGTTCACCGATCTGCACGGCCATTTGTACGCGTACCTCACCGCCTTCGATAAAAAGAGTTTTTCGCAGTATCAGGAAACCAACGGCCAGTTTCGCAAGCTGAGCTATCATCTCTATCAGATCCCGAGCCTCGACAGCGAAAAAGAGCGCGTGCTCTATCGCGATTTGTTGGAAGCGGCCGGAACGGTCGCGGGAGCACGCCAGCGCATTCAGGAACTGTGGAGCGGCAGCCTTCCGTCCCAACTTTCGAACGGCCTGCTCGGTATTTCGTTCATGGCCGGTCTCGCGGTATTGATGGCGATGGGGCCCTCGGATCGCTTTGTGGCCGCATGCGCGCTTTCCGTGCTCGGCGGAGCCGTCGCCTTCGTGCGCGAAGCCGACTCCATGCGTTCCATGGCGGGCGGAGAGCTTTGCAAGCGGTACGTTGAGAACATCGCGCGCCTGGAGCTTTCGCGCCATGAGCAAGAATAACGCCCGTTCGTTCGGAGGGAACCGCAAGGGGCCGGGCTATCGCACGCCCAGCAGTTTCCGCGGCCAAGCGTCCTTGAAGCGCATCAAAGGCTTTCCCAAGAATTTCAAATTCAAATGAAGAAGACGCCGATCATCATTTCGCTCGGAGGCTCGCTCATCGTTCCGAAGACGGGGATCGACGTCGCGTTTCTCAAATCGTTCAAAGCGTTCATCGCGAAGCGCGTCGCCAAGGGCGAGCGCTTCGTCTTGATTTGCGGCGGCGGCTCGACCGCGCGGCAGTACCAGAAAGCCGCCAAGGACGTCGGCCATCTTTCGAGCGAGGACGTCGATTGGATCGGCATTCATTCGACGCGCTTGAACGCGCATTTGCTGCGTACCATTTTCCAAAAACTCGCGCACTCGACCGTTATCAAGAATCCGCACGCACCGCCGCGCTTCCGCGAGCCGGTCCTGATTGCCGCCGGCTGGAAACCGGGCTGGTCGACTGACTACTGCGCGACGCTGCTCGCCTCAAGCCTCGGCGCAACGACGGTGCTCAATCTTTCGGACATCGATTACGTGTACAGCGCCGATCCGCGCAAGAACGCGAAGGCGAAGCCCTTGCCCAAGCTCGATTGGAAGGCGTTTCGTAAAATGATCGGCAACCGCTGGGATCCGGGCGCGAACGTGCCGTTCGATCCCGTCGCGGCGAAACTGGCGCAGCGCCTCGGCCTCACGGTGAAGATGATCAAAGGCCGCGCGCTCGGAGAAATTTCCAAAGCGCTCGACGGGAAAGCCTTCAAGGGAACGGTGATCCGGGATTGACATTCGAAAAAAAAGATGGTTCGCTTCGCGCGAGGAGGCACGCATGCTCGTCGCTCTTACCGGAACCCACGGCGTCGGCAAGACGTCCGTCTTCGAACCGCTGAAACTCCTGTGTCCCGAGGCAGCGTTCTTCTCCGAAGCCGTGCGGCACCAGATGAAAGCGTTCGGATTCGGGCATCCGATCAACGACTTCTGCCGCACCTACGGCATCGGCGCCTTCGAGCTCATGAACATGAACGCTTGGAGCGTGATCGATCCGGCGGTCAATACGACGCTTCTGCCCGGCCGGCTCGTCATCACCGACCGCTGCGCGGTCGACAGCATCGCGTATTACCTGGCGATGCGTTCGACGGTGTTCGATTCCGTGCTCGAACGGCCCGTGCTCTCGATCGCGCGGTATTACGCCAGCTTGTACGACCGGTTCGTGTACTTTCCGTGCGGCGTCTTTCCGCTCGTGGGCGATGCGATGCGCCCGGCCGACGCCGCGTTTCAGCAGAAGGTCGACGCGTGCCTGTGGCAGGCGTTCGATCTGCTCGAGGTTCCCGAAAGGAAGATTCATCGCTTGCAGGCGACTGACCTCGACGGACGCCTGAATGAAATGCTGTCGCTCTTGCCCGCCCCGTAAGGTGCGGGCTTTTCTTGACCGCTCGCGCAAAAGCGGGTATAGAAGCGATGGACCTGTCCAACAAAGGAGACTACGTGATCGATCCATACGAGAGTCCGCCCAGAAAGAAGCGGATGTACTTCGGTCATCCGATCAACACCTACGATACGGCGCTCGAAGCCAAGCTCGTCGCCGCGCTCGAGGCCGCGTTTCCCGACTACGAGATCGTCAATCCCAACAGGCCGGAGCACCAGGTCGGATACGCCGAGTGGGAGAAGACGCATGTCGATGCCGACGGCAAGCCGACCGGCATGGGCTACTTCTTCGAGGTCGTGCTGCCGACGTGCGATGCCGGCGCGCACCTGGCGTGGCCGGACAAGATGTTCGGCAAGGGCGTCTTCGGCGAGGCGGATTGGCAGCAGAAGCGCGAGTTGCCGACCTGGGAGATCTTTCCTGACGGGTCGATCGCGACGCTGCCGACGCCGCTGGATCCGTCGCGCTGCCTGACGCGCGAGGAGACCGCGGCACGTCTCTGGGACGAGCCCGAGAAGGTGTCGACCGTGAAGGTGCCATTCAAGCCGTACCAGTGACGTACGGCTTTTTCATTTGACGGAATAGGAGGCTTCTCCTAGGCTGGAAACAGGTCTCTTGCCACAAGGAGTCGGACGATGCTGAAGCTGCTGTTCGTATTCGCATCCGCATGCATCTTGGCCTGCGGTTCCTCGGCCACCGCGCCGTCCAAGACGACGGCTCCCGCGCCCACCGCGCCGGCTGCGGACCCCGCGTTCGTTCCGATCCCGCCGGACACGCCGGTCAGGATCAGGATCGGCAATCTCGGCTGCGTGCTCGTCTTGCCGAGCGCCAAGTGGACCGTTTCGGAAGAGCGCATGGCGGACGGTTCGCCATACCTGAAGATCGATCTCACCGACACCTCGTTCAGCCTCATCGTGTACGCGATCGCCAACCCCGATGGCGTACCGATCGAGCAACGTCTCGAGGGCGAACGGAACGTCTTCCTCGCGGATCCGAGCATCAACATTTCGCCAGTCGCGGATGTGGGGAATGGCCGATGGGCCTTCACGATGGAGTCGCAGGCGGAGCATGGCGGCCTCGTGCGCGGGAAGGTCTACGCCGTCCCGATTCCCGGACGCAACGACGCGTTCTTCCTCATGGCGGCGATGGGACTCGCGCCCGACTACGAAGCAACGGAGGACGCCGTAACGGGCATCTTGGACAGCATCGAGCTCGCTCAGTGACAGCGAGCTTTTTCTTTTATTGACACGCCGCTCGTTTCGTGATAGTCATGCCGTACCTTCAAGGGGGAAACCATGCGCGTTCTTTCTTTCGCGTTCTTGCTCGTTCTCATCGGCTGCGGCGGCGCGCAGCGTGCCAGTTCCCGTGATGCCGCGCGCATCGCCGGGGTTCAGGCCGATCTCGGACTCGGCGGCATATGGCGCTTCTCCTTCGATGTCTCGAAGGATTGGATCGTCCCGCCGAAGCCGGGATCGAAAAGCTTGACCCTGCTGGACAAAGAGCGTTCCGCCACCCTCACCGTCGTCATCGATACATCGTCGCAGTCCAGTCCGGCATCGGATGTGGCCTGGCAATGCGTCGAGCGCGTCATGGGCGACATGGACGAAGACCTCGGTCCGCCGGATGCGAAGACGAGACCATCGGAGCGTGATGCTTTCGTCGCGGGTCTGGGAGCCAATCTGGCATTCCAGTGTCGCGTGCACCGCGCGATCTCGGGCGGACGCAGCGTTTGGGCGGTCTTCATCGGCGTCAGCCCGCACGCGCACCAGGCGCGCATCGCCGCCGAACTGGACGCCGCGGCCGCCACATTGAAGCTCGAACCTGTCAAGTGATGACGGGTTTTTCTTTTGACTCAGGAACGAGGGCATGGTACGCAAGAGAGACGCAACCCAGGAGTCCTTCATGCGTGTCCTCTCGCTCGTTTTCCTGCTCACCCTCGTGGCCTGCGGTTCATCGTCGAAGCGTTCGGGGAAGCCCGTGACGTCGGAGGCGCTCACCGTGCAGGTCGGGTCTGAAGCGCTGCGGGTGGTCTTCGACGCGCCGGGCTGGCGCGTGCTGCCCGACGCGATCTCGCCGGATCAGGTCATTCTCGTGGATCCTTCGCGCAAGGAGCGCGGAGTCGCCGTGTGGGTCAAGTACGCGAAGCCGGGATCGACCGTCAAAGCGGCGCTGTCGGAGTTCGGCATGATGATTCTTGCCGTGCCGGTGCTCTTCTCGCAGCCCGAGCAAGTAGGGGACGCCGAGATCGTCTCCGAGGAAGCGGCGAGCTTCGCCTTCCGCGGCGTCGACTCGAGAACGAAGAAGGATATGATTGCCTTCTGCCAGGTGAGGATCGTCTCGGGTCACGGCACCGCCTACTGGGCGATGATTCTCGTCTACGGCGCGGAGATCGATGGACCCACCCTGATCATCGAGGCACGCCGCCTCGCACAGACCTTCCGCATCGAAGCCCCTCAAGCCCCTTGAATACGGGGCTTTTTTCTTTGCTGTTTCAGGAAAATCGCATCGTGCGGATCACGGATCAGCGGGACGGCAGCGCCGTTTTTAGGCTCTCTTGACGGTTTTTCCGGATTCGGGTACTCTCCGGATAACAACTTCTCGTTTACCAAAGACCATAGGTCGCCCCCGGCTGGGGGCCATAAGCCGGATCTGCCGATCCGCTCCTATCGAGGCAAACGCTGACGGCGGTTTTTCCGTCGTCCCACGCGTCTGCGGTCTCACAAGGAACGCAGATTTTGTTTCAAAGGTCGTACCCGCAAGATTCACGCAACACGCCACATGGCAAAATCCCGCAAACAGAAAGAAGCGACATTGGCGGAACTGGTCGACGCGCTTAGCCAGACCAAATCCGTCGTCTTCGCCGACTTCAAAGGCTTGACCGTCAAAGACGCCACCGATTTCCGCAACAAAGCGCGGAAAGAGAACGTCGGCGTCATTGTCGCCAAGAAGACGCTCATGCGCCTCGCGTTCAAGAACGCCGGCTATGAAGACGTCGATCCGTCCTCGCTCGAAGGCGCGCTCGTCATGGTGACGGGTCTCGAAGACGAAGTGGCTCCGGCCAAGCTCGTCTCCGATTTCTCCAAAGACCACGAAGCGCTCAAGATCGTCGCCGGCGTCCTCGAGCGCAAGCTCGTCGATGCGAACGCGATCAAGGCGCTCGCCAAACTCCCGAGCAAGCAGGAACTTCTGGCCAAGCTGGTCGGTTCCATCAACGCGCCCGTCAACGGCCTGGTCAATGTCCTGGCCGGAAACCTCCGCGGCCTGGTCAACGTGCTGAACGCCGTCAAAGACCAAAAAGCCGCCGCTTAAGAAAACGATTCACAACAACACTATGTCTGACGAAAAGAACGTCGTCGTGCCGGAGAAGTTCGCTTCTCTCGTCTCGTCCATCGAAAAGCTGTCCGTGCTCGATCTCGCTGAGCTCGTCAAAGTCCTCGAAGAGAAGTTCGGCGTTTCCGCCGCCGCTCCGATGATGGCGATGGCTGCCGCTCCGGCCGCCGGAGGCGCCGCCGCCGAAGAGCAGACCGACTTCACCGTCGAGCTCACGGGCGCTGGCGACAACAAGATCGGCGTCATCAAGGCCGTTCGCGAATTGACGGGTCTCGGTCTCAAGGAGGCCAAGGATCTCGTCGACGGCGCGCCGAAGGTCGTGAAGGAAGGCGTGGCCAAGGCCGACGCCGACAAGATGAAGGCGACTCTCGAAGCCGCCGGCGCGAAGGTCACCCTCAAGTAATCTTCGCCCGCATCGGAAAACCTCCCGTAAGGGAGGTTTTTCTTTTGACAAAAAGGCGTCGTCATGGAAAATGCAGGAAGGAGGATGCGATGACCCGTTATCTCGCTCTCGGCGACTCCATGAGTATCGACAAGTATACGAACAGGGTTGGCGGCGGGGCAGCGAGCCAGTTCGCCAGACTGCTCGGCGCGACAGCGTTTCACAACGCGACGGCGGATGGCGCAACGACGGACGGGGTTCTGAAGATGCTCGAAGGTCCGGAGGAGTGGAGGTCGACGGCGTATTACGATGTCATCACGCTCACGATCGGCGGCAACGACCTGCTCAAGACCGCGTTGGCGGAGAAGCCTCCCGTCGACAACGCGGCCTGGCGGCTGCTGGGATCGACGGCGGCGCTCACGTTCGAGCGGATCTTGGAGCATCTCATGCGTCTCTCCGCGCCCAAGGGGAAGATCGTCGTCAATACGGTCTATGACCCGACCGACGGCGATGACGCGCGTCTCGTGGAGATCGGCTTGCCGGCCGGAGCCCGTGCGGGGCTCGAAGCCTACAATGACGACGTGCGCATGCGGTCCACGACGATGCTCTGCGGAGACCGGTCCATCATCCTTTGCGATGCGCACCACCTCTTCAAGGGGCACAGTCAGTGGTCGTCGGAGCCGTGGCTCACGTCGTACATCGAACCGAACCTGGCCGGAGCAACCGCGCTTGCGGAAGCTTGGCACCGCCTCGTCGCTTCTCGATGAGGTTTTCTATTTGAGAGGCACTTTGTAAATCGTTCCTGACGCGGTCAGGAGATAGAGCGCGCGGCCGCCATCGTCGACGGTGGCGGCGCGGAGGTCGCGGAATTCAGGTGCCGTCATTTGCGCGAGCAAGCGTCCGGTCGTGCGGTCGACCGTGAACGCGCGACTGCTGTCTTGATCGATAAAAACCAACTTGTCGGAATCGGCGGATGCCCAGAGATGCGAAGCGTTGGACGGGGCGGGGTCGATGACGGAAGGGGCGTAATCCTGGACGACGGCGCCTTTCAGGTATTTGCGCGTCGTACCGTCCTTATAAAGCAGGTAGACCGCGCCGTCGGTCGCGAGACTTGTCGGCGAAGCGGGTGCGCCGCGAAGAACGTCGGCGGGGGAGCCGAGCGTTTTGGTGGCGACCGAACGGCGCGTCACGGTGCCGTCCTGGGCTGCGGCATAGAGACGGCCCTGGTAAAACAGGATCGGCTGGCCTTTGACGTCTTCGGTTTCAAAGACGGATTCTTCCCCGGTGTCAGGATTCCAATAGACGAGCGCGCCGTTTACGCCTTGGAGCAAGAAGCCGGTGCGGGCAGGCGCAACGCTTGAGACGCCGAGCGCGAGCGCCTTGATCGTCGGGTCCGCCGCCGCCGATCCTTCATCGGAGAAGACTTGGACGCGTCCCGACAGGTTTGAAAAGACATAGAGTTTCCCGCCAAACCACGCCAGGGTCGAAAAGCCGTCCGCGGCTTCGGCAGATGCGAACGTGGTCGGATTGGCGGCGACAACCTTGCGCATTTTTTCACGCGCCGCATGCACGGAAGCGCTGGCGTCCACCTTCGTCTTTTTCTGCGATTCCGTCAGTTCGGGCAGGGCGTTCAAGACCGTTTCCATGCGCGCGACGAGCTCGCGCGAGCGGGCTTCGTTGTCGTAAATCATGCCTGCGGCGAAATCGGCTTCCAGCTGTTGCAGCTCCGCCAACTGCGCTTCATATGCTTTAACGGTTTGCGCGCGGACCTCATGGCGAATCGAGAACAGCAGTCCGTGTACGAACACGGCGCCGATGCCGAGGAGCGCCAAAAAGTGCAAGCGGCTTTGATGCGGCAGCGCGTTCAGGCGTCCAACGGCCGCATACACGCAGCGATCCGGCGCGCTTTTGCATTCGGCGATCAAGCGGGCTCGGCGTTCTCGGTTGATGAGCGTCGCGATCAGGCGCGGAATCCGTAGCGGGATAAGCACGAGCGCTTTGAGCAGCGTCCTGGCGGCGCGTCCGACGGCGACAAGCGCGCGACCGGCGAGCAAGCAGCCGGCCCGCACGCCGCGCGCGATCACTTCCCCGATATCCGGACCGACGATCGGAGCCGTTGCGCGCGGCCTTCCTCCCGACGCTTTCGTTTTTGTGGCGGCGGCGGACGGGGAGGCGGCCTTAGCGAGCGCTGACGCGGTGAGGAGCGAACTCAACGAAAGGATCGAAACAGGTTTCTGCGTTGCGCGCAGCGCCGTCTTGATTTCGCGCGAAGCTCTCGCATAGTCCTCTTGTCCGAGAATGTCCTGCACGTACGCGTCGTCGAGCGCCTGGAACAACTCCGAAGTCGCGATGACAAGACGCGCGCCGTCCGGAAACGCGCCGGCTTGAAGCGACGTAAAAAATTTCGGCTCGCTGTTTTTCTCCGGCACTTCTTCAAAAAGCGTGTAGGGCGTGAGGCCTTCCGATTGCGGAACGTACAAGAGGCCGCGCATCATGCCGCGCGAGGAGACGAACAGGTTGCCGCCGGAGAGCGCGGCGACGGCTCCCCGCAGCTTGATGCCGGGCAAAGAAAGGCCGTGCTCGTACAGGAAGGCCAGGATGCACTTGTTGGCCTGCTTCAAGGCGGCTTCAAAGCGCGCCTCCGGATCGCCTTTCTGGAAAAAGACCGCGCGCAGTTCTTCGCCCAGCCGTTCGCTTATTTTTTCAACCACGCGCTTCGGGGCGTCGGCCGCCAGGATGGCAAAAAAAAGCTCCAAACCGCCTTCTTGCTGAAGCGGCGAGGTAAGTGTCAGGCAGCGTGCTGCGCCGGGACCCGAGCTGCCTGGGACGTGGATTTCACCGATGCTAATAGGCGCCATTTTGACCTGTCTTCATGGGCAGTATACAATACCCCCTGTTCGGCGGCCAACTATGCTTGAACAACTCTTTGGTTCAAAGACGAGAACGCAGCTTCTCCGCACATTCCTGCAGAATCCGGAGACGGCTTTTTTCGTTCGCGAGCTGACCCGCCGCCTCGACGTGCAGATCAACGCCGTGCGCCACGAACTGAAGAATCTTGAGGCCTTGAACCTGGTCGAGCCCGTCGATGTCGCTGACGGCAAAGCGGTGCAGAAGAAGCACTATCGCCTCAAGCAGAACTCGATCTTGATCCCGGAGCTTCGCGCCCTGTTCGTGAAATCGCGCGCCCTGCTGGAAAAGGACATGGTCAAGCGGCTTCAGGCCGTCGGTCGGATCTCGTACTTCGCGCTCACGGGCCGCTTCGTCGATCGCGAGGAATCGCCGACGGACATCTTTGTCGTCGGCCGCGTCGATCGCAGGAAGCTGTCCGATCTGGTGCGCAAGTTTGAAATCGAATTCGGGCACGAAATCAATTTCACGGTCCTTGACGAAGAGGAAATGCGCTACCGCATGGACGTCATGGATCGCTTTTTGTACAGCGTGCTCGACGCGCCCAAACTCGTGTTTGTCGACGAGTTTTTCCATTCAGCGCAGGAGGACGCTCACGTATGAGGGCGTACTTCGGCGGCACGGCCGAAGGAGGCGTCGTCGTTTCGCTGTCAAAAGACGGAACGCTCGTCACGGCTTGCAAGGGCGGCTTCACGGACGATCTTTTGCAACTCTTTGACGCGGCGCTCAAGAAGGCGAAAGCGAAACGCTCCGCCATCACGGAAATCGCCGTCGACAAAGGACCTGGCGGTTTCTCCGCCGTGCGTCGCCGCGTGACGGTCGCAACCGCGCTCGCGCGCGCGCTCGGCGCCCGGCTCGCCGCGACGGGCGAGCTCTCGGTCGAAGAAGCGGCTCAGCTCCCGAACGACGCCTTTGGCGCCAAAACGCCTGTGCACCCGCTCTACGCCGCCGAGCCGAATATCACGATCAGCAAAAAGAAAAAGACATGGAACGCGCACTGACCTGGGACGACTACACGCCCGCACAGAAGAAATGGCACCGCCGTTTCGAATTCGTGCCGGCTTCGCTCGTTTGGGCGACGCTTTTGGGCGCGATCATCCTGTCGTTCGTCAACCCGATCTGGGCGGTCTATTTCATCATCGCCTTCGATCTCTACTGGTTTTTCCGCGTCCTTTATTTCGTCATTTTCCTGACGGTTTCGTGGCGCCGCCATCGCGGAGCGCTCGAGATCGACTGGGACGCCGAGTTGAGAAAAACGGCGGGCTGGGAAAAAATCCGCCATCTCGTTTTCCTTCCGACGTATAAAGAGGATATCGAGATCCTGCGCGCCACGTTCCGCAGCTTGATTACCGCCAAAGTCGATCCGAAGCGGATGATCGTGGTATTGGCGGGCGAAGAGCGCGCCGGCCGCGAGGCGTTTCTTGCGCGCGCGGAAGCGATCCGCGCGGAATTCGGCGAGAAGTTTTTGAAAATGATCGTCACCGTGCATCCGTCGGACACGGTCGGCGACATTGCCGGCAAGGGTTCGAACTTGCACTATGCCGGACCGTTCGCGCAAAAAGCGGTCGACGAGCTTGGAATCCCGTATGAAGACGTGATCGTTTCGACGTTCGATATCGATACGATCGCGCACAAGCAGTATTTCGCGCACCTCGCCAAGACGTATCTTGAAACGCCGGACCGTTTGCGCGCCTCGTACCAGCCGGTCGTGCTTTACTCCAACAATATCTGGGACGCGCCGGCCATCGTGCGCATCGCGGCTTTCGGCACGACGTTCTGGCTCCTGTCCGAACTCGTGCGGCCCGACCGCCTCTTCACGTTTTCGTCGCACAGCATGCCGTTCAAGGCGCTCGTCGACGTCGGTTTTTGGCAGCGCGATATCGTGTCGGAAGACTCCCGTATTTTCCTGCAGTGCTTTTTGCGCTACGACGGCGAGTACCGCGTCGTGCCGCTTTACGTGCCAGTCTCGATGGACGCGGTCATGGCGCCGAAGTGGATCGGCAGCCTGGTCAATCTCTACAAGCAGCAGCGTCGTTGGGCCTGGGGCGCCGAGCACTTCCCGTACCTCGCGATCAACTTCAAAGCCAAGGCGAAATCGATTTCGTTCGGCAAGCGTTTCGCGAAGCTGTTCGTGCTGACCGAGGGCATGTACACCTGGGCGACCGCGCCGCTCCTGATCTTCCTCCTCGGCCAGTTGCCGTTCACGATCGCGCGCCTCTCGGGACGCCCCGAGGTCGTTTTCCAGAACGCGCCGATCACGCTCTCCTGGATCATGACCTGCGCCATGCTCGGCGTCTTCGCTTCGGCCGTGCTGTCGTTGCCGCTCTTGCCGAGCCGTCCGCAGCACAAGCGCAGGTATCTGCACGTCGTGATGCTGCTCCAATGGATGCTGCTGCCGTTCACCTTCATCCTTTTTGGTTCCATTCCTGCTATCGACGCGCAAACGCGCTTGTTCCTGGGCCGCCGCCTCGGCTTCTGGGTCACGCCGAAGACCGTGCTTGAGAAAAAGGAAGCCTGACATGGCCAGGATCTCCGTCCATATCGTCGCTTGGAATCACGCGCGCGTCTTGCGGGACGCGGTCGAGTCTTTGCGCGCGCAGACGTTCAAGGACTTCACGCTGACGGTCGTCGACAACGCTTCATCGGACGGTTCGGTCGACGTCGTGCGCGCCGGATTTCCCGAGGCGACGGTACTCCGCAACTTCAAGAATCTCGGTTTCAGCCACGCGCACAATCAGGCGGTTGAACTCGCGCGCAATCGCTGGGCCGACGACGACAAGAAGGGGCGCAGCTCCATCGACCGCTACGTGCTCGTGATGAATCCCGACATCATTCTCCAGCCGGATTTTTTGGAGCGGCTCGCGGGCGCCATCGACGGCCGTTTTGAAATCGGCAGCGCTTGCGGAAAGCTTCTTAAAGTCTATCCGCGCCTTGAGGATGAGGATGAGCCTCGTCGATCCGAGATGCTCGACTCGGCGGGTCTTCGGATGCGGCGCGATCGGCGCGCGGCGGACCGCGGGGCAGGGGAGCATGACGGCCCGGCGTACGCGGCTCCGGTCGAGGTGTTCGGCCCTTCGGGCGCCCTGGCCCTGTATCGCGCCGAAGCGGTCGAGGCGCTGCGCGAGGCCGACGGCGAATTCTACGATGAGGATCTTTTTGCCTACAAAGAAGACGTCGACGCGGCGTGGCGCTTGCGCTTGCTCGGTTGGAAATCGCTGTACGTGCCGGACGCGACGGCGTATCACTATCGCGGCACGGGCGGTTCCGAGAAGGCCGGAGTGATCGAGCTTTTCAAGCGGCGTCTCGGGCGCTCGGCGCTCGTGAACCGGCTCTCGACGCGCAACCACCTGCTCGTGCTCGCCAAGAACGACGATTGGACGAACCGGCTTCTTCACTTGCCGTGGATTCTCGTGCATGAGATCGGCAAGTTCCTCTCGACGCTCGTGCTCGCCCCTCGCACGCTCGGCGCCTACTTCGAAGCGCTCGCGCTTTTGCCGAAGATGTGGAGGAAGCGGGGGCGGCTTCGCAAGTCCCGCAAGGCTTCCCCGAAAGAAATACGAACGTGGTTCCGCTGATATGGTCGACGTTTCCATCGTCATCGTGAACTACAAGACGCGCGGCATGGTCAGGCAAGGCTTGAAGAGCTTGCGGTTGGCGCGCATTCGTTTGAATTACGAAGTCTTTGTTGTTGACAACGCTTCGGGCGACGGCTTGCCCGAACTCGTGCGCGCGGAATTTCCGGAAGTGCGGCTGATCGCGCTTGATCGCAATGTCGGATTCGCCGCCGGCAACAATGCCGCCATGCGCAAAGCGAAAGGCAAATACGTTTTCGTGCTCAATCCCGACGCGCTTGTGCCGGAAGGCGCGATCGAATCGATGTATGCGTACATGGAAGCGCATCCTGACATCGGCGTGCTCGGCCCGAAGCTCGTACGCCCCGACGGCACGCGTCAGGAATCGGTTCACCGGTTTCCGACGCCGTGGATACCGATCTATCGCCGGACGCCGCTCGGCAAGACGGCGCGGGCGAAATCGGAAATCGATCGCTATTTTTTGCGTGATGTCGACATGCGCGAAACATCCGAGGTTGACTGGGTCGAGGGCGCGGCAATGTTTGTGCGCCGCGCGGCGATCGACGCCGTCGGCATGTTTGACGAGCGGTTTTTCGTCTACTTCGAGGACACGGATTGGTGCCGACGGTTTTGGGGCGCGAACTGGAAGGTCGTCTATCATCCCAAGATCGCGATCATCCATTATCACCGCCGCGAATCCGCCGACACGCTCTGGTTTCTTGCACCGTTTACGAACAAGGTTTCCCGTATTCACATCACGAGCGCCATCGCTTATTTCTTGAAATGGAAGAACCGGCCCCTGCCAAGAATTGGCGCGGAGAGTTCTTGATGCAAGCGCGTCGTGGTATGCTGGTTCTAAGATTATTTATAAATTTGGTATGAATGCCATGAACATCGCGGTGCTCATGATTTTGGCGCTCGATATCGTCGCCATCATGGAGCTCGTGAAAAGCTCGAAAGATACGACGCACAAGGTCCTTTGGATCTTGGCGATCCTGCTCGCTCCGGCACTCGGTTTGATCGCGTACTTCATCTTCGGCCGCAAGGGCGGCAACGCCGCGCCCAAAGTCTAAACGGACTTCGAGACGCCCGCGGAAGCGGGTGTTTTGTTTGTACGGGCGCGCAAACACGTCTTGTCAATCGGCGCGTGTTATACTGCTCGCATGGAATCCCACGCGCATAACCTGCTCGGAGCGGAGGAGAAAAAGAGGCGCAAGGCCTGGAAGTACGTCCTCTACGGCGTCCTCGGCTTTTTAGCATTCGTCGTCGTCATCGGTACGGCGATCGCCGTGCCGGCGCTTCTTGCCGCCCGAGAAGTCTATGCCCAAGCGGTGGCGGGGCGCGATGCGCTCTTCAGCGCCAAAGAAGCGGCCGAGCAGCTCGATTTCAGCACGGCCTCCGGACGGCTGGAGGAGGCGGCGCAGCGTTTTGACGCCGCGCAGCGCGCGGAGCGAAAGCTGAAGCCGTTCAAGGCATTGCCGTTTTTGGAGAAAGATCTGAATGGTGTCTACGACCTGCTCGAGGGCGGGCGCGAAGCCTCGCTTGCGCTGAAGGAAGCGATCGATGTCGGCGCGGATTTGGTCGCCGTGCTGAAATCCGGCGGCGCGTCGCTTGGCGGCGTACCGGACTTGTCGGCGGACGGACGCACTGTCTCGTCGCTTTCGCGCGAGGAGCGCCGCGTGCTCTTGCAGAACGTGTCGCAGGCGCCGGACCGCCTCGCGATCGCGCGTACCTCGCTCGACCGCGCGCTGGCGGCCTGGGATCGCGTCGAGAAAACGCCGTTCACCGAGGGCGTGCTTGCTTCGATCGAGCCGTACAAGGAGCAGCTGCGATCCATGCGCGATCTCATGACGCACGATCTTTCGCCGCTCGCGATGCTGCCTTCGATCCTCGGCTATCCGGAACCGAAAACGTACCTCTTCCTGATGCTCAACAACACCGAGCTCAGGCCCGGCGGCGGGTTTATCGGCACCTACGGCATTCTTGATTTCGCTGACGCGGAAATTACGGAGTTTTTCACCGACGACATCTACGCGCTCGACGGGCCTTCGGAGGCGTACATGAAAGAAATCCCGCCGGCGCCGCTCAGGACGTATTTGCGCGTGCCTGTGTGGTACATGCGCGATTCCAACTGGTCGCCGGACTTCGCGGTTTCCGCCATGAACGTTGAGAAATTTTACCGGCTTGAGGGCGGAAAAGAGCGCCTCGACGGCGTCATTGGCATCACGCCGACGCTCGTCTCGAAGCTGCTGGCGATCACGGGTCCGATCACGGTCGACGGCTCGACCTTCACGTCGGAAAACGTGACGGATGAATTGGAGTACCGCGTGGAGGTCGCGTTTTGGACGGACGGCACGCCGCAAGCGCAGCGCAAAGACGTCGTCGGCAAGCTCGGCCAAGAACTCATCAAGCGGCTGCTCGGCACGAAGCTCTCGCAGCTTGCGCAGTTGGCCGACGTCGCGCAGGAGGCGCTCAAGGAAAAGCACATGATGGCGTATTTCCACGATTCCACGCTCCAGACCTTCGCCGACGCGAGCGGTTGGACGGGGCGTTTCCGTTCCGCGGCCAACGATCGATTGGCGATCATCGACGCCAACCTCGCTTCGCTCAAGACCGACGCGGTGATGGACAGGACTATTTCATACACGCTTCGCCCCGACGGCGATTCTTGGATTGCGCGCGCCAGCATCACGTACAAGAATAACGGGCGCTTCAATTGGAAGACGACGCGGTATCGCACGTATACGCGATTTTACGCGCCGCTCGGCAGTACGTTCATCAAAGGCGAGGGGATGATGGTCGACGACAAGCTGAATGATCCGAGGCGCCGCGTCGGAACCGTCGACGTGACGCAAGAACTCGGTCACGCCGTGTTCGGCGCCTTCATTTCCATCGAACCGGGCGAGACCCGCACGCTCGCGATGGAGTATCGCGTCTCGGACGCGGTCGCCAAGCAGATCCGCGCCGGAACCTACGTGCTCGACGCGCAGAAGCAGCTCGGCACCCTCGGACATGGTTTGACGCTCGACCTCGATTTTGGTAAGAACGTAGCGCGCGCGACGCCCCCGGAAAGCCCGAATCAATGGGGCGATACGCACTACCGTTTATCCACAGACCTTCGCACCGACCGGCAGTTCACCGTTGGCCTGAAGTAATTTTCCGCGAATGTTCATCAAGAAGATCGGCATCGACCTCGGCACCACGACGGTCCTGGTCTACGCACCCAAGCGCGGCGTCATCATGAACGAGCCGTCGGTCGTCGCTATTTCGACGATCGACAAGAAAATTTTGGCAGTCGGCAAGGAAGCGAAAGAAATGCTCGGCCGCACGCCCGACACGATCGTGGCCGTGCGTCCGTTGAAAGAAGGCGTCATCGCCGACTACAAAACGACCGAAGCGATGCTTCGGTATTTCATCAACAAAGCGGTTGGCGGCGTCCGCGTCTTCCGTCCGGAAGTGTTGGTCGCGGTTCCTGGCGGCATCACGTCCGTCGAGCGACGCGCCGTGATCGACGCCACGATCGCCGCCGGCGCCCGCGCGGCCTACATCGTTAAGGAGCCGGTCGTGGCTGCGATCGGCGCCGACATTCCGATCGGCTCGGCTTCTGGCCACATGGTCATCGACATCGGCGGCGGCACGGCCGAGATGGCCGTCATTTCGCTGGGCGGCATCGTCGCCTCCGATTCGGTGCGCGTCGGCGGCAACAAGCTCGACGCCGCCATTACCGAGCACGTCCGCCGCAAGTACGGCATGACGATCGGTGAACGCACGGCCGAGGAAATCAAAATCACGATCGGCTCGGCGCTCTATTTGGACGAAAAGATGTCGATGGAGTGCAAAGGCCGCGACATGATCACGGGCCTTCCGCGCACGATCACCGTCACCTCCGACGACGTGACCGACGCGATCCAGAACGAGCTCGAAGAGCTGATTGCCGCCACAAAAGAAGTGCTGCGCCGCACGCCGCCGGAACTTTCCTCCGACGTCATGGAAAAAGGCATGATCCTCTCGGGCGGCTCCTCGCAGCTCCGCAACCTGGACCGCCTCCTCGCCAAAGCCACCGGCGTTCCCGCCTACGTCGCCGACGAGCCGCAGCTCTGCGTCGTCAAAGGCACGGGCATCGTGCTGGAAAATCTTGAAAGCTATAAGCGCTCAATCTTGGCGATGCGCTGATCGAACAGTGGAAGCCCGCGTGTCAGCGCGGGTTTTTCGTTTGGAGGCGGTTCCCGTGCTACACTTTCTTCATATGCAACTCCGTTGGAATTGGAAACGCTGGCCGTTGGCCGCGCTCGCGCTCTTGCTTGCGGGCGGGAATGCGCTCGCGCATGAGAAGTGGTTCGTCGACGCGCAAGCTATTTCCGGCGGCCTGCCGGTATTTTCACGCGTCGACGCGACGTTCGCCGCCGCGGTCATCGGCATCTTCGCCGTCCTCTTCCTTGCCGCGGTCTGGATCGACCGGCGGCTCGACGGCTCGCGCCTGACCCACTGGATCGACGCACGTCTCGCATCGGCTCCGTTCAATCCGCGCACTGTTCTCGGTGTCACGATCGGCGTCTCGCTCATGGGCGCGGGCCTGCACGGCACGCTTTTCTCGCCCAGCCTGATACTCGGCGGAAATTCGTGGGGTATCGCGCTCGGCATCTTCCAGATCACGCTCGGCGCGCTGCTCCTGTTCCTCGAGCCCGCCTACGCCGAGCTCGGCTTCTTGGTCGCAGCACTATTTCTCGCGGGGTTGGCCGTCGTGCCGTTTTGGGACGCGATGGAGGAACTCTTTCTCTTCGGCGCTGGCCTCTACCTCATGACGACCGGCAAGGGGAGAGCGCTTTTCCATCTCAACGCGCCGGAATTCCGCCGCCGCGCGTACCATCTTTTCCGTATTTTGACGGGTTTGAATTTTTTGGTTCTTTCCGGCGTCAAATGGTTCCGCCCGGAGCTCGCGCTCGCGATCGTCGGAGAGTACCGCCTCAATTTCCTCTACGGGCTCGGCATGAGCGACATCCAGTTCGTCTTTCTCGCGGCCGTCATCGAGACGCTTGTCGCGCTGTGCATCCTGTTCCGCGTCGCTTTCCGCCCAGCCGTGCTGGTCGCGTTTACGATGTTCCTCATCTCGATCTTCTTCCTGGGGCCGAAGGAACTGCTTGGACACCTGCCCGTCAAAGCCACGATGTTCATGTTCTTCGTCTACGGCCACTGGCACAAAGGCGAGCAAAAGCCTTGAAGGAGGAAAAGAAAAACGCCCTGCGGAAGCGGGGCGTTCGACGTTACGGGCGCGCGGTCATGTAGAGTTTCTCGCCGTGCGCTTCGTACGTCGAGGTGCAGTTGAGGGCGCCCGTCGTGCGATCGCGGCGCTCGACCGTCATGTCGATGTCGATCGCATGTCCGTTCGTCGTCGTTTCGATCGCGTATCGGTAGAGCCAGAAGTTCGTGGCGCGGTCGAACGGCGTTGAGAAGCGCCCGTTCGCATCGGCCGTCACGTGCGGCTCGCGGTCGAATCCGGTAATTCGCGGCCAGACCACGTCTCCGTCGATCGGCATGATCTGCACGATGCGCGCGTAGGCGTACGGCGCAAAGCCGCAATCGTTGTCGACCAGAGTGAAGAGGGCGGCATACGTGCCGTGCGGCGGCTCGGCGAGCGCGCGCACATGGGGCATGAAGCGCGGAACGCCGCTGTAGAGCTCGTGCTGGAGCCAATGTTCCTTCGCCGGGAGCGTATCGGTCGCCGCGGTCCACCAGTGCCAGGTTTCCTCCAGCGCGAGCGCATGCGGCAGGATCGTGCCGCTAAGCGACGTTTCCTGCAGCATGACGCGCATGCTTCCGTCCGAATCGAGATACGGAATCACGACCAGCATCCAGGCGTCGACGCGGCCCGTGAGCGGATCGCGGTAGACCGGACCGCCCAACGACTGAAAGATGCCGCGTACGTCGACGAGATCGTCGGATGGACTCTGCGAGAGCGTCGTCAGGACGATATTCCGTCGATCGAGCGGTTCGAAATCGCCGGGATCGAAGACGAGCGCGTCGCTCGGCGTCATAGCGAAGGCTTCGAGCCGCGCTGCTTCCGTTCCCGCGTTCGGCAGGAGGTTCAGCATTCCGTCCGTGCGATCCCTGAAAAGGATCGCGGTGTCGGGCGTACGCAGGCTCGGCGCGATGTCTTCGCCCGCCGCGTCCTGTGGGAGCGCGCGGCGCTGCGTTTCGTAGAGCGGACTCGCGAGCACGTCTTGTTGCACGTGCCACTGTCCGCTTACGCCGTCCTTGGGGGATCCGTCCCACCGCTCGTGGAGCAGCGTTCCGGACACCTTGGCGTCGTACACGCACTCGCGGTGATAGACGTCTTGAGCATCGTCCCAGCCGACGTCGTAGCGGTGGTTGAAACGCAGCTCTCGTCCATCCGCCGCACTCTCCGTGATGTCGCGGAAAAGCGTGAGCAGGATATCGAAGAAGCCGACGTAGCCTTGCCAAGCGCTGTCGAAGGAGCCGTCGCTCGCGCGCTCCAGGTCGTAACGGTCGAATTCGAGGAACGTGCCGCGCATCTCGGTCCGGAGATCGATCGTCCAGTCGTCCTGCGGCACGATGCTCAGGATGGAGTAGGACTCCTGCGTTGGCTGCTCGCCGCTGTTCACGCACCAGAACTGCTCCGGCGTGACTTTGATCGCATATTCGCCGCCCATCTCCGCCGGCGGAACCGCCGCATCCGGAGCCTCAGGCGCGGGGGCGCCGTCGGGTTCCGAGGATGGCCCGGGGTCGCCGCAGGAGATGAGGATCGCGGAGAGGAAAATGAGCGAACGCTTCATGGGTACCTCCGTGGGGAAAGCGTGCGTTCACCGTAGGCTCCCGGTATGATAGTGTCAAACCCGTATGGCTCTCATCGGCATCGACGCCTCCCGCGCCAACGCGCACGAACGTACCGGCACCGAGTGGTATTCTTTTGAGCTTATCCAGGCGCTCAAGAAGATCCAGGTGCCCGGCCTTGAGTTTTTGCTGTACTCCAAAAAATTCCTGCGCGACGGCCTTGAACAGTTTCCTCCGGGATGGGACGGCAAGATTCTCTATTGGCGCACCCAACGGTTTTGGAACCAGTTCCGGCTCTCGTGGGAGCTTATGCGTCATCCGGTCGACCTGTTGTTCCAGCCGACGCACACGCTGCCGTTGTATACGCCGAAACGCGTGGTCACGACGCTTCATGACATCGGTTTCGAGCGTATGCCGAAACTGTATCGTCCGGCTGAACTGCGGTATCACCAGTATTCCGCACAGTTGGCCGTGCGCCGCGCGAACCGCATTCTGACCGTTTCCGAATTTTCGCGCCGCGAAATCATCGAGCGCTACAAGCTGCCGGCCGACCGCGTCGTGACGACGCCTTTGGCCGTCGATACGAACCGGTATCGTCCGGATATTTCGGACGAGGAAAAAGACGCCGTGCTTTCAAAGTACCGTCTGTCGCGCCCGTTCTTCATCTACACCGGCCGCGTCGAGGAAAAGAAAAACATCGTCAACCTGATCCACGCGTTTTCCATTTTCAAGAGCGCGCGCGGCGTGGGCGACCCGGTGAAGCTCTTGCTCGTCGGCTTGCCCGGGTTCGGCATCGAGCGCGTGAAAAAAGAAATCGTCGCCCGCAAGCTTGAAGGCTCGGTGCTTTTGCCTGGGTACGTGCCGGAAGCCGACATGCCCGCGCTCGTGGCCGCCGCCAGGCTGCTGCTCTTGCCCTCGTGGTACGAAGGATTCGGCTTGCCGATCCTCCAGGGCCAAGCCTGCGGCACGCCCGTTATCGCCGCGCGCACGGCTTCTATGCCGGAGGTGGGAGGCGACGCTGCGCTCTACGCGCATCCGGACGAGCCGGAAGATTTTGCGCGCGTCATGAAAAGCTTGATGGACGAGGCGTCCGAATGGGACCGCCGCCGCGCGCTCGGTTTCGAGAACGCCAAGCGGTTCTCGTGGGATGAAACCGCGCGCCGCACGATGAACGTGTTGCTCGAGGTACTCGGCATCCAGCATCAGCTATGAGCGACGTTTTTTCCGAAGTGATCGGGCACGAGCGCGTGCTTCGGCGCTTGCGCGCGATGTTGGCGAACGAAGCGGTGCCGCACGCGGTCGTTTTTCACGGCCCGCGGCATGCCGGCAAGGCGACCGTGGCCGAAGCGCTGGCCGCGGCGCTGCTTGCTGCGCAGGATGCGTCGTCGCATCCGGATTTTCGGAGGGTCGAGCGTCCTCGCGATGAAAAAACGGACAAGCTCAAGAAGGTCATTCCGATCGACAGCGTGCGCTCCCTCCAGCACCACGTGCGGATGAGCGCGTTTTTGGGCGGTGCCAAAGTCGCCTTGATCGACGGCGCTGAACATTTGAGCGAAGAGGCGTCCAACGCGCTGTTGAAAACGCTGGAGGAGCCGACGAAGCGCGCGTACGTGCTGCTCACGGTCGAAGATCTCACCCGGCTGCCGAGGACGATTCTCAGCCGTTCCGCGCTCATGCGTTTCGACCGCGTGCCGGATGCGGTTGTCGCCGACGCGCTTCTTGCGCGCGGTACGGCGCCGTTCGAAGCGGCGAAACTCGCGGCGCGCGCCGACGGGCGGCCGGGGCTCGCGATCGGGTTCGTGGAGCAGGGGGATATGGTAAACTGGTACGAGACGGAGGAGCGTCGATGGCGCTCGCTTCGCGCCGCACCGCCGCACCGCCGCCTGCTCGAATGCGCGTCGCTCGCGCCGGCACGCGCCGATCGCGAAGAGACGATCGAACGTCTCCGCGACGTTCTGGACGTTTGGCAGGGGTTCCTGCGCCGCGAACTCAAGGCGGGGGAGCCGAGCGCCGCCGCGAATCTGCGCAAGCTCTCCGCGTTAAGGTCATCGCTCGCCGTGAACGTTCAACCCAGGCTTTTACTCGAAAAATTCGCTCTTACATTGGATCGTTGATATGCGCATCTCATCTCGTTTGCTTGTCGTCGCTTCGGCGGTCGTCCTGCTCGGCGCAGGATGCATTCAGATCACGGGTTCTGGCAGCGGTTCCGGCACGGACGGCGGCGTTTTCCGCTCATCCGATCGGGGCGCAAAATGGCAGTCGAAATCCGCGATCGCGACCGTCGGCCAAGCGCGGAATTTCGCGAACGCCAACATCACGGCGCTGGCCTTCGACCCCGCCGACAAGAAAGCGGTGTACGCCGGCACGGAGGGCGGCTTGTTCTATTCGTATGACGGCGGCGAGTCTTGGCAGGGCGCCGGCGCGCTCGGCGCGGTGCGCGTGAACTCCATGGCCGTGAGTCCTGCCGACAAGTGCACGGTCTACGTCGCGACCGGCAACCGCGTCATGCGCACGACCGACTGCTCGCGCACGTGGGAAAACGTCTACTTCGATTCCCGCCCAAATACGCGCGTCAACAGCGTCGTGATCGATCATTTCAATCCGATGTCGATCTTTGCCGCCACGAGCCAGGGCGACCTCCTGAAGAGTGGCGACGCGGGCGGTTCGTGGACGCCGATCCATCGCTTCGAAAACGAGGTACGACAGCTCCTGCCGACGGCTTCGGATTCCCGCGTCATGTACGTCGGCACGCGCAACCGCGGCGTTTGGAAAACGACCGACGGGGGCGCGACCTGGGTTGACTTGAGTCCGGGAATGGGGGAGTATGCCGGCGCGCTCGACAGCGTCCTGATCGCCGAGGACGTCGCTCGCGGAAATACCGTCATTACGGCTTCGAATTACGGCTTGCTCCGTTCGACCGACGGCGGAACGACGTGGACGCCGATCACGCTGCTCACGCCTTCCGGTTCCACGGTGATCTACTCCCTGGCCGTGAGCCCGAAGGATTCGAACTTCATCGTCTACGGCACGCTGAACACGCTCTATCGCACCGTCGACGGCGGCGCGAAGTGGACGACGTCCAAGCTGCCGACCACGCGCGCTTCGACGAACTTGCTGATCGACCCTACGAACGATTCGACGATCTTCATGGGTACCACCCTGTTTAAACAAAACTCCGGCTTCTAGAAAACGGTTCGCGCCACACCTTCGTATGAAAACCTTGATTGACGAATACAGACCCGAGTTCGAGCACGTTCTTGAGTTCTTGAAATCCGACCTGGGCAGCCTTCGTACCGGCCGCGCCAACGCCGCGCTGGTCGAGGATATCCCGGTCGAAGCCTATGGCAGTATGATGAACGTCAAGGGCGTCGCCTCCGTGCTGGTGCCCGATGCCAAGACCATCATGATCGAACCGTGGGACAAGGCGCTTACCAAAGAAATCGAGAAAGCGATCCGACAGGCGCCAATCGGAGTGAATCCGGTCGTCGACGGCAGCCGCGTACGCGTCACCTTGCCGCCTTTGACCGAGGAAGGACGCCGCGAGCTGACGAAAATCGTCGGCCGGAAGGCGGAGGAGGCGCATATCGGCCTCCGCGCCGTGCGCGAGAAGGTTAAGGACGAACTGACGCGCTTGGAAAAGGCAAAGGAAATCTCCGAGGACGACCGTTTCCGTCTGCAAGAGACGCTTGAGGCTGCCATGAAGCTCTGGAACGACAAGGTGCGCGACATGGCTGCCGAAAAGGAGCAAGAAATCATGACGATTTGACCGGTGGAAAACTCGCTTTGAAAAGCGGGTTTTTTGTTGGTACACTGATTGAAATGGCGCACGCACCGTCCACACTTTTTATTGCCAACAGAATCCGGCTCGTCAAGCGCCTCGCACGGCGATGGTTTTCTTTTGCCAAAAGAAAGGTTCTGGGTCTTGAAGCGCGGCCGCTCATCGTCGGACTACTCGCGGTTGTCGTCATCATCGGTGCGGCGCCGCACCGGGCGCTCGCGGCCGCTTGCACATCCAGCGGTACTGATGTCGTGTTGACGGTCAGTTGCGAGTTCGCCGCCGGTACGTACAACTTCAGCGGCACGCTCACAATCAACCCCGGCGTGACCGTGACGGCGCAAAGCAGTGGGGGTAGTGGCGTCATCATCAACTCTGACAACATCCGCATTGACGGTATTCTGACGGCAAACGGCCAGGGGTATACAACTGGCACGGGCACGGGCCCCGGCGCGTCCTGCGCCGGCGGTGCGCATGGCGGTAATGGCGGCAACAACTCCACGGGCGCATTCTTGGGCGGCACGGCGTACGGTTCTGTGACGGTGCCGGATACTCTCGGTTCCGGCGGCGGTAACTGCGTCGGCGGTTTGGGCGGCACGACAGGCGGCGGCGCGATCAAGCTGGTGGCAAGCGGAGGCACGGTGATTGTAGCCGGCATGCTTTCGGCAAACGGCAACACGAGTTCCTCAGCTTCCGGCGGCGGTGCTGCAGGCGGTTCGATTTGGATCGACGCAGCGACGATTACGGGTGGTGGAACGATTTCCGCGAACGGCGGCAACAGCAACAGTACCGCGTCCGGTTCGGGCGCCGGCGGGCGCATCGCGCTGTACTACACGACGGATTCGTCGACGGGCACGGTTCAGGCGTACGGCGGCACGAACGCCACGACGGCCGAGAACGGCGGCTCAGGAACGATTTATCGCAAGCAGGCGGCGGCGCCGAACGGCGATTTGATCGTAGACAACAACAATACTTCGACCAACGTCGCTTACACGCAGCAGGTGACGACGGCGAGCCAGACGTACGACAACATCACGATTCGAAGAGGTGCTGAATACCTCATTCCGACCGGCTATACGCTGAACGTCGCCGGCGGCGGAGCGTTTACGGGCGGCGGTACCGCGCAGCCGGTTCTTGTGATCAACGGGACGTTCGGGGCGCCGGCAGCCGCCACGACGTTCAACGGCATCAACGTGACGCACAACGGAGCTGTAGGGGTTGCTGTCGATCCGACGATCGTAAACGGCGTGTACACGCTCAATACCGCGACGGCGTTGTTTACCGCAGGCGCCGGAAATCGCGCCGATGACGTGATTGTCGGCTCAGGCGGATACTTGATTACGGAAGGCCTGCCGCTTTTTCATGTGAATACGCTTACCGTCAATAGCGGAGGCACCGTTACGCATGCCACGAACACGACGGCAACGACGGCGACCGGCAAGTTGCATCATTTTGACGTAAGTGCCACGACGTCGATTGTCGTGAATACGGGAGGCACTATTACCGCCAACGATCGCGGCTTCCAGGCGGAGCAGGGGCCGGGTAAGGGAACTGACGCAAACGTCGGCGGTGGAGGCGCACATGGCGGCGACGGCGGTGCGGGTAACCCTTCGGTCTCCGGCGGCGCCGGCGGCGTCGCGTACGATTCCGTCACGCGTCCTGTAGAGCTTGGTTCCGGTGGCGGCGACGTCACGGGCACGAGCGCCGACCCGACGGGGCACGGCGGCGGCGCGATCAAGTTGTCGGTGAACGCGGGCGGCACGATCACGATTGATGGCACGGTCAGCGCGAACGGGCGCGACGTGCCGACGACCGGGACGGACGGCGCAGGCGGCGCAGGCGGCGCCATTTGGATCAACGGCGTCGGCAGCACGGTCAATGGTACCGGCACCGTCGTTGCGAGCGGAGGAGCGCCCAGCAGCACGAACGCAGGTTCGGGCGGCGGCGGCATGATTGCCGTGTACTACGCGGGCACGGCGCCGACGTTCTCCTTGCAGGCGCGCGGCAGCAATGTGCGCGGGTATGAAAAGGGCGGCGCTGGCACGATCTACATGAAGTCCGACGCGCAAACGTTCGGTGATTTGACGCTCGACAACAATAACGTGGTTGGAGCTTCAAGCAGCCAATCGGCAGCGTGGCCGCAAGTTTACGATTCGATTTCAATCAAAGGCGGCGCAAATTACCGCGTGAGCGCGGGCATGAATTTGTCCTATGCGACTTCAACCGGTTCGATTTCCGGCGGAGGCGGTACGGTGGCAGGCACGCTCACGGTCGACGGCCTCTTCGTTTTTCAAAGCTCGAGCTTTACGTTCAGCGCGCTGAATCTCGTGCATTACGGCGACGTGCGCACGCTCACGACGGCGTCGTTCACCAATGCGACGTACGCTCCGTATCCGGAAGGCGCCGTCTTTTCGAGCGGCACGGCCGGACGCGTGCAGGATATGACGTTCAATAGCGGAGGCATCTATGAACAGCGGGGTCTTGGTATTTTCTACATAAACACGTTGACGGCGAATTCCGGTGCGCTCATCACGCATGCGACGAACAGTGGTGCGACACGTTCGTATATCGTCGACATTTCGGCGACAAGTACCGTGACGGTCGCTTCGGGCGCTTCAGTCGACGTGAGTAAAAAAGGTTACGGGTCGAGCAGCGGCAGCGGAGCGGCGGGCAGCAGCACGACGGGCGCCGGCTACGGTGGAAACGGCGGAGCGGGGTTCAGCGGCACGCCGGGTTCGACCTATGGCTCTGTCACGCAACCGACAGATCTCGGTTCTGGCGCGAACGGATCGGCAGCGAGCGGTGGCGGCGCCACGAAGATCGTCACGGCAGGGACGCTTGCTCATTCCGGTGCGATCAGCGCTAACGGCGGTTCACAGGCCACGAGTACTGGCGGCGCAGCCGGAGGATCCATCTGGCTTGAAGCGAACGTGCTAAGCGGCAGTGGTACCGTGACGGCTAACGGCGGCAACAGCGCCACGAACTGCACCTGCGGCGGCGGTGGCGGAGGACGCATCGCGTTGTACTACACGACGGACTCTTCAACGTTCACGAAACAAGCGCAAGGCGGCGCCAAGAACAGTTCGGGCGTCGTCGGCGGCGCGGGCACGATCTATTCCAAGTCTGCGGCGCAGACGAACGGCAGTTTGGTCGTCGACAACGGCAGTCAAACGGCTTCCGCCAATACGACGCAGGTTGCGGCGACGAGCTTGTCGTTTGATGCGATTACAGTGAAGAACGGAGCCTACTATGTCGTTCCATCTGGCGCGACACTGACGCTCGCTTCCGGCAGCTCCGTCTTGGGCGGCGGTTCCGTCATGCCTTCGCTTACGATTCAAAGCGGCGGCACGTTTAACGGGCGCTCCACCATGACGGTTGACGGCCTGAACGTGTTGCATACCGGCGCCTTCGCCGTCACGACCGATTTGACGATCAAGAACGCGACGTTCACCTCGAGCAACACGAACTTCACGGCCGGTCTTGCCGCGCTCACGGTCGATTCCGGAGGTTCGTACGTCAGTTCTTCTTCAACGACGAGCTTGACGGTTTCTGGCACGATCACGGTGCGATCGGGCGGTCTCATGACGAGCGCGACGAACACGTCCGCGCACCACAACTCCCTGAACATTTCGGCGTCCAGCCTCGATATTCAAGCTGGGGGATCCGTCAGCGTTGCGGGCAAAGGTTTTGCCAGCAGCGAAGGGTATGCCCAGGGAACGGATAACGCGACGGCGGGAGGCGGCGGCGGTCATGCCGGCGCGGGCGGCGCATCGTCTTCCGGCGCAGCCGGCGGCAGCGCCACCTACGGCAGCAGCACGGAACCGGTCGATATCGGTTCTGCCGGAGGAACCGACACGACAAGCACGACGGTCGCTGAAGGCGGTCCTGGAGGCGGTGCGATAAAAATTGTTTTGAGCGACACGCTCACGCTGAACGGTACGCTTTCCGCGAACGGCGCGAACGGTTTGGGTACGACGGATCTGGGCGGCGGCGGCTCAGGAGGCTCGATCTGGTACAACGTCGCGCACGCGGTCCTGAACGCGAACGTTACGGCCAACGGCGGCAATGGCGCCGGCACGACGGCCAATGGCGGCGGCGGTGGTGGCGGCGGTCGCGTCGCGGGTTACTTCATCACGCTCACGGGTTCCGGCACTTCAACCTCGACAGGCGGCGCAAAGGGAGGAACGGGCGCGGCCGTAGCTGGCAGCGCGGGAACGGTCTTCGGATACAACAATCCGCCGACGGCGACGATCACGTCGCCGAACGGAGGCGAAAATCTCACGGGCGGAGCGTCCTCTTCCATCCTGTTCACGACGGTCGGGACGGCCGATCACTACCGTATCTCGCTTTCGACGGATTCCGGTTCCACATTCCCGACGGTTGTGGCCAACAGCGTGTCCGGCAGCCCGTATGCCTGGACGGTCAACAACGTGACGACGTCAGCCGCACGCATCAAAATCGAGGCGATGGATAGCGGCAACAACGTTCTGTCGAGCGATGTTTCGAATGCGGACTTTTCCATCGCTGAGGCGGTTGCAAGCGGCGGCTCCGGAGCGAACCCGTCTCCCGCAATCATGGTTGGACAACCGAACGGCGGAGAAACTATTCAGGGAGGCTCAAGCTACAACGTATTTTGGACGTCGCAGGGCACGCAGATCAGCAGCATTCGCCTGTCATATTCGTTGGACGGCGGTTCTACATACGCGATCATTACGTCCTCGGGCAATTCATCGAGCGGTTACTATGCGTGGGCTGTACCAGACACTTCTTCAACGAATGCGTTTTTGAAAGCCGAAGGACTCGGTGCGGGAGGTTCGGTCCTGGTTTCTGATACCAGCAACGATCCGTTCACCATCGTCGGAACGCCTCTCCCGCCTGAAACGCCACCTGAGCCGCCAAGCGAGGTTTCGGAAGAACCGACCCCACCTGTCGAAGAACCGATCGAAACGCCGCCGGAAGCTGAAGCGCCGCCGACAGAGCCGGAGGAACCGCGACCGACGCCTGTGGAGGAGACGACGGAAACGGTTTCGGAACCTCCAGCCGAAACGCGCCCGCGTCCGCTTCCGACGCGGCCGAGCGCGCCCTCGGACGGCGAAGCGCCGCCTTCGACTGGAAGCGGAAGCGTTGTTGATACGACTGCCGGTGAAACCGGCGCTCCTGCAGAACCGCAAGGCGAAACGACGCTTCCTGCGCCGACGGAGTCGGAGCCGTCGTTGCCCGCACTCGAGTGGCTTGTGCGGGATGAGGGGCATCTTGATGAGACGCCGTTGCTTGATGTGCTCGCTCGGGCGACGGATCGCATCCCGGTCGTGCGCGAAGCTGTGCAGGCGTCGCGCGAGGCGGTCAAAGCGTTGCGCACGAACGAAACCGTGCAGACGACCAACACGGTCGTGCTCACGCCGGCCGTGACGGGCGCGGCGGCCGTGGCGACGACCTCAGCCGTCGGCCTCACCGGTTTCGCGAGCTACGCCATGTTTCTCGTGACGCAACCGCTCGCCCTGCTCGATCGTCGCCGGAGGAAGGCGTACGGCACGGTGTATAACGTCGGAACCAAACTGCCGGTCGATCTTGCGATCGTCCGCCTTCTTGATGCGACCGGACAAAAAGCGATTGCGACGCGCGTCACCGACCATCTCGGCAGGTACATGTTCCTCACCGTCCCTGGCACCTATCGGCTTGAAGTGCAGAAGCAGGGATTCGAGTTCCCTCCGGTCCGCACGATTTCCGGCGTCGCCGACGGTCCTTATGCGGATCTGCATGTCGGCGGCGAGGTTGTGGCTGCGGAGGGCGTCGTAGCCAAAAACATCCCGCTCGAACCGAAAGAAGAAAACCGTCCCAATGCCAAGGTCATCGCGTCGGCGGCGCGCTACAAGCTGCAGTGGGCCTTCACGGCCTTCGGCCCGGGCTTCGCGGTCGCAAGCTATGTCGTCACGCCGCGCTGGGAACAGGTCGCCGCGCTCACGGTTCAAATCGGACTCACGCTCATCTTTTCGAGGATTGCGAAAAAGCGGAAGCCGAAGAGCTGGGGCGTCGTGCGCGACGCGCTCGGAGCGCCCGTGCAGCGCGCCGTCGTGCGCGTCGTCGAGGACGCGTATAACAAGGTGCTTGAGGCGCAGGTAACTGATCGCGCCGGCCGGTACGCCTTCCTGGTCGGTCAGAACCGGTATTTCGTGACGGCGGAGCACGCCGCGCATCAGGGCGCGAGGACGGAGACGTTCGATTTCAGCCGGTCGAAGGATCCTGCCTTCATCGCCAAGGATATTCAGCTGCGCGGCGCGAATATTGAACCGAAACCGACCCCATGATAGGCTGCGCCATATGATCGAAATGGAAAAACTGGTCTCTTTGGCGAAGCGACGCGGCTTCATCTTCCCCGGTTCCGACATCTACGGCGGCCTGGCCAACTCCTGGGATTACGGCCCGCTCGGTTCCGAACTCAAGAAAAATATCAAGGACGCCTGGTGGAAGCGTTTCGTGACGTCGCGCGACGACATGGTCGGCATCGACGCCGCGCTCATCATGAATCCGAAAGTCTGGGAGGCCTCCGGCCACCTGGCGCATTTCACCGATCCGCTCACCGAGTGCACCGGCTGCCATTCCCGCTTTCGCGCCGACCAAATCGACTTGAACGCGGCCTGTCCGACCTGCGGACGCAAGGGCACGTTCACCGAGCTGGCGCAGTTCAACATGATGCTCAAGACGTTCCTCGGCGCCAAAGAAGACGCCGCGGCGGTCGTCTATTTCCGTCCCGAAACCGCGCAGGCGATGTTCGCCGACTTCAAGCAGGTGCAGGAAACGAGCCGCAAGCGCGTGCCGTTCGGCATCGCTCAGGTCGGCAAGGCCTTCCGCAACGAAATCACGCCGGGTAACTTCATCTTCCGCACGCGCGAGTTCGAACAGATGGAAGTCGAGTATTTCGTGAAGGAATCGGAATGGGAAAAGCATTTCGAGTCCTGGCTCTCCGAAATGAAAGCCTGGCTCGATTTCTGCGGCGTCGACCCGAAGCACCTCAACTTCCATGAAATCGAAGACGGCGAGCGCGCGCACTATTCGAAGCGCACGGTCGACATCGAGTACCAGTACCCGTTCGGCTTGAAGGAGCTGTACGGTCTCGCGTACCGCGGCGACTACGACTTGAAGTGCCACCAGGAAAAGAGCGGCGTCGATTTGCGCTACACCGATCCGGAAACCAACGAGAAATACTTGCCGCACGTCATCGAGCCGTCGCTTGGCGTCGACCGCACGCTGCTCGTCGTCATGCTCGAGGCCTACCACGAAGAGCAGGCGCGCACGGCCGAAGAAGGGGAGACCGACCTCCGCGTCGTCATGCGCTTTCCGAAAGCGCTGGCGCCGTTCAAGATCGCCATGCTGCCGCTTTCCAAGAAAGACGAACTCTCGGTTCCCGCCCGCGCGCTCGCGGCGAAACTCCGCCAGCGCTGGACGACCGACTACGACGAAACGCAATCCATCGGCAAGCGCTACCGCCGCCAGGATGAAATCGGCACCCCGTATTGCGTGACGTACGATTTCGACACCCTGAACGATCAATCCGTCACCGTGCGCGATCGCGACACGATGCAGCAAGAGCGCGTGAAGATCGAAGCGTTGGAAGCGTACCTCGCGGCCAAACTCGGCTTCTAGCATGTCCCTGTTTCAAACGACAAAACTCAAGAACGGCACGCGCGTCATCCTCGTGCCTTCGCGCGATACGCAAGCCGCCACCGTGCTGGTGCTGTTCGAGGTCGGCAGCCGTTACGAAAGCGACAAGCTCGCCGGCGCTTCGCATTTCGTCGAGCACATGATGTTCAAGGGCACCGAGCGCCGCCCGACCACGATGGACATCAGCCGCGATCTCGATTCCGTCGGCGCCGACTATAACGCCTTCACCGGCAAGGATTACACCGGCTATTACGTGAAACTGAACGCCTCGAAGATCGAGCTGGCGGTCGACATGCTGCACGACATGCTTTTCCATTCCACCTACCGCGCCGACGAGATCGGCCGCGAGCGCGAGGTGATCAAGGAAGAGATCAACATGTACGACGACAACCCGATCATGCGCGCCGAGGAGCTGCTCGAGGAATTGGTGTACGACGGCACGCTCTCCCGGCCGATCGCCGGCACGCACGCCACGATGGACGGCATCGGACGCGCCGAGCTCGTCCGCTGGCGCGATGAAGCGTACGCGCCCTCGCGCATGATCATCGCCGTCGCCGGAAAATTCGAACCGGCCGTGACGGCCTTGCTCGAAAAGACGTTCGGCGCGGTCAAAGAGCCGAAAAAGAAGCTTAAACCCTACGCGGCGTCGCGCCTCAGGAGCGGCGGAGCGCAGCTTGCGCTACAATACAAAGAGACCGAGCAAGTGCAGTTCGCCCTGGGCTTCCCCGGTTTCCCGTACGGCCATAAAGACATGGCGGCCTTGTCGGTCCTGACCACGATTTTGGGCGGCGGCATGTCTTCGCGCCTCTTTACCGAAGTGCGCGAGCGCCGCGGCCTGGCCTACTCCGTCCGCGCGAGTCTCAGCCCCTATCAGGACGTCGGCAACATCGCGATCCAAGCCGGCCTGACCAAGGCCAAGATCGACGAAGGCATCACCGTCATCCTGAAGGAGCTCGGCAAGGCGGCGCAGAAAGGCGTGACGGCCGAGGAACTCGTGCGCGCCAAGGAATACATCAAAGGCAAAACGGTGCTCGGTTTGGAAGAATCGAGCGCGCTCGCGGAATTTTTCGCGAAACAGGAATTGTTGCAAAAGAAAATTGAAACGCCGGAAACGCGCCTGGCGCGCATCGACAAGGTGACGCGCGCGGACGTGCTCTCCGTCGCGGGGCGCGTCTTCCGTACCTCCGCATTGTCCGCGGCACTGATCGGCCCATTCAAGGACAAAGCGCGCTTCATGAAGCTCCTGAAAGTTCCGAAGTAAGCCCGTATGCGCAAGCTGTTTTTCGCCAACTGGAAAACGTATTTGAGCGATACCGAGGCCGAAACGCTCGCGCGTTCCTATGCGGAACGCGCCGCGGCCGTTTCAGCCGATCTTGCGATCGCGCCAGGTTTTACGGCGCTTGAAGGTGTCGCGCGCGCCCTTGAAGGTTCGTCCGTGGCGCTCGGCGCGCAAGACGCCTTTTGGAACGACGAAGGCGCGCACACCGGCGAAGTCACGCCGAAACAGCTCGCCGCCATCGGCGCGCGATTCGTGATCGTCGGCCACTCGGAACGCCGCGCGCTCGGCGAAACGGACGAGCTGATCGCGCGCAAAGCCGCCGCGGTGGCGGCAGACGGCATGACGCCCGTGCTGTGCGTCGGCGAAACGGCGGAAGAACGCGACGCGTCTTCCCAAGAGCGCGTCGTGCAGGCGCAGCTTGAAGCGGTTTTGGGCAGCTGGACCGACGCTCCGTTTGTCGTGGCGTACGAACCGCGCTGGGCGATCGGCACCGGCCGGCCGTGCGAGCCGAAAGACGTCGAGGCGATGCACGCGTTCATCCGTTCGAAGCTGGAGGAGCGAAACCTTACGGCGCGCGTTCTCTACGGCGGATCGGTTGATCCGTCCAATCTTATGACGTACCTCGCCGTACCGAACGTCGACGGCGTGTTGATCGGCGGAGCCAGCACGAAACCGGCGGAGGTTCTCGCGATGCTAGATCTTCTCGCAAGCTGAGTATGTGGACCATTATCGGCATTGTTCTCGTTCTGACCGGCCTGGCGCTGATTTACGGCGTCTTGGTCAAGAAGTTTCCGCAGCTGAAATTGATCGATCTCTCGACGCTCGCCAAGGAGCGGCACGAGGCGGTCAAGAAGCGCATCATGCAGGATCGTTTCGAGCGTTCGCTCGGCAAAATCCAAGGCAAGACGAACGAAGCGGTCGGCGCAGCCTCGTCGCGCGTGAAGAATTGGTTCGAGCGCGCGCAAGACAAGCTGAAGGGTATGGAGGCGCGCATGGACGGCCATGTGCGGCGCACGGTCACGCCGGCCGAGCAGGCTAAGGCTGTGGAACGTTTGCCGAGCTTGCTCGATCAAGCCGAACACGCCAGGCTCGAAGAGCGCTACGAAGAAGCGGAGAAGCTGTATATCGAAGCTCTGAAAGCGGACGCTAAGAACGTCGAAGCCTATCGCGGGCTGGCCGAGTTGTATTTGGCGCAGAGACAGCCGGATCAGGCCGCGGAAATCCTTGAATTCCTCCTGCGCTTGCAGGGCGACGACGACCGCGCGCTCGGACGTCTCGGCCAGATCGAGGCGAACCGTGGAAACTTCGAGGAGGCGGAGGTGCGCTACCTTCGCTCGATCGAGCTTGCCACCAACGCTACGATGTACCGGACGGAGCTGGGGCGCGTCTATCTGGCGCAAGGCGAAGGCCGCAAAGCGGCCGACCAATTCCGCATGGCGCTCCAGTCCGAACCGCACAACCCCAAGTACCTTGATTATTTCCTGGAGGCGAGTATACTCGTAGGCGACGCGGATGCGGCGCGGGAAGCCCTGCTGGCCTTGGAAGAGGTCAATCCCGAGAACGCGAAGCTCGCGGAGTTCCGAGAGCGGATCTCCGAAATGACCGTAAAAACCTGAAAATCCAACGCCGACGTAGCTCAGTTGGTAGAGCGTGTCCATGGTAAGGACAAGGTCACCGGTTCAATCCCGGTCGTCGGCTCCACGGGCAGTTACTCAAGCGGTCAACGAGGGCAGACTGTAAATCTGCTGGCCTTGTGCCTTCCAAGGTTCGAATCCTTGACTGCCCACCAGGGCATAGCGTTTCACGGGAGTGGAGCGCTGCGTCCTGCACGAAAAAACCGGCAAAAGGCTGCGCCACCTTAGCTCAGCTGGTAGAGCACCAGTTTTGTAAACTGGCGGTCCTGGGTTCGAACCCCAGAGGTGGCTCCACCCTTGACGCCAGAACGGTTTCCGCGTATTCTAGCCCCATCAATCAAAGCCCCGCTATGTCCCAGGATAACCTCATCAAGCTCGAGTGCACGGTCTGCAAGCGGACCAACTACCACTCCCACAAGAACAAAAAGAAGCTCAAGGCCCGTATCGAGCTCAAGAAGTTCTGTGACTGGTGCAAAAAGCACGAACCGCACAAGGAGACCAAGTAAAAAAACGCCCCGCGTATGCGGGGTGTTTTTTATGGTATCGTGCCGTTACCTATGGAACGCCCCGTTTTCGAAAAACTCGCCGCCGAAGCCTTCCGTTCGATCCCGGAGCGTTTTTTGAAGCGGCTTGGCAACGTCGTGATCCTCGTCGAAGATCGTCCGACGCCGGAGCAAAACGCGGTCGGCGCGCATGAAGGCGAGGATGAGCTCGACATCCTCGGCTTGTACGAAGGTACGCCGCTTACGGAATTGCCGGGCGATCCGAGCGGCATGCTTCCGGACGTGATTTCGTTATTTCAAGAACCGATCGAAGAAGAAGCGGAAGCTTCAGGGCTCGAACCGTTCGAAGTCATTCGCCAAACGCTCATTCATGAGATCGGTCATCACTTCGGTCTGAACGACGAAGAGATTGAAAAGATTTTTGAGGAGCGGTGGGAAAACGAACCATAAGAAAAACGCGTCCTTGGAAAGACGCGTTTTTCTGGCAGGGGCGGTAGGAATCGAACCCACGACAAGGGTTTTGGAGACCCTTGTGATACCATTTCACCACGCCCCCGTGGTTTTTGATCAACGTCAGGCTATCATTTTTCCGTTTTTTTGGCAACGATCAGGAGATTGTCCCTGAGGGGCAGGGGAATGCCGACGAGCGAAAAGATCCTCCAGGCGAGGATTTTTTTGATCGCGCCGGGAAGCTTCCATCCGACCCAACGGGCGAAGGTGCTCGCGATGTAGGGCAGGGTGAAAAACTTGATCGGGTGTTCGGCGTGCACGATCTCGAATCCGCGCGCGCGAAGCACGCGTTCGAGCGCGCGCTGCGTGAACAAGCAGACGTGCTCCGGCGGCACGAGCGCGTGCCAGCGTTTTCCCATGAAGCGCGCCCAGCCGCTTCCGGCATCGGGCGTATTGATGACGAGGAGGCCGCCAGCGCGCAGGAGCGTTTCGCAACGATCCAGTGCCGCGAGTGGATCGGGCACGTGCTCGATCACGTCCCAAAGTGTCAGAGCATCGAAGCTCGCGGCTGGCGCGGACAGGTCGCCCAGCGTCGCGCGCTCCATCTTCAAGCCCTTCGCTTTGCCGAGAGCGACGCTGTGCGAAGAAATATCGATGCCTTCCGCCTGCCAGCCGGCGGCTTGCGCGAGGCCGACGAAGTGTCCGGTGGCCGCGCCGACGTCGAGCAGGCGTCCTTTGGGCGGGAGCCAGGTTTCCAGTCGTTTTAAAAACTTCTTAAAAAAACCTTCGAGCACCGCCTTGTCGGCGTCGTAGTCGGCATAGCCGAAACCGCCTTTCGCGCCGGCGAAGTAGTCTTCCTCATAGATCTCTTGCGGCGCCGTTTTGAGAAACGGCCAGACAAACAGCAAGCCGCAGGAGGGGGAACGCCAAAAGGCGAACGTATTTTTCGTGACGTAGGGAATCGCAGCCTCTTCGCAGACGGGGCACGTGGGAGCCATAGAACGCCATTCTACCAAGCGTAGGACGGTTGCCTAGGGTCACCTCGCCGTGTACCATGCAGCTACTATGTGGGTGCAAAAAGCGCTTCAGATTCGTGATGCCTTTCGAGACGTTTTTAAGGGGAGCGGCACGCTTTCCGAGCGCGTCGAGCGTAATGCGGGAGCGCTGCTTTTCGTCGTTTTGCTCCTCGCGCTTGTCTTGCGTCTCGGCATGCTGGCCGTTTTTCACGACGATCTCTACACGCGCAACGAAAAAGGCTTTTCCTACCAGGCGCTGAATTTCGCGACGGGCCACGGCATGGGCATCGCCGCCGATTGCCCAACGTCGTACCGCGCGCCGCTCTACGTCTTCTTCCTGATCCCGTTTTACGCGCTCTTCGGCAACGACAACTACGCCTGGCCGCTTGGACTGACGCAGGTGCTCTTCAGCGTCGCGAACGTGTATCTCGTGTATCGCATCGGCGAAGAATGGCGTTCGAAGCGCGCGGGCCTTTTGGGCGCGCTGATCATGGCGGTGTATCCGTACAATCTGTATCACGACGTCCAGTTCTACATCACGTTCCTCTTCACGTTCTTCATGCTGCTCACCGTGCTCGGCTTCCTGCGTCTCGAGCGCACCAGGAGCGCAAAGACGGCGGCGTGGACGGGATTGTGCATCGGACTCGCGATGCTCGCGACGAGCGGGCCCATGGTCTTCATCGCGCCGCTCGCCTCGTTCTGGCTGCTTTGGCGCTGGAGAGATTTCCCGCTCGCGGTGAAACGCGTGGCCGTGATCGCCGGCGTCGCGGTGTTGACGCTCACGCCGTGGGTGATCCGCAACTGGAACCTGCACGGCACGTTCGTGCCGCTCACGACGGATTCCGGGCGCGTCTTCTTCAAGGGTTATCATCCGGAAACGATGTACATGATGCTTCATGATCTCTGGGTCGATCGCGCCCCGGAGCCGGCCGACGGCGTGCCGACGCCCATGGGCGGCGTGCGCAAAACCGGCTGCGACTTCATGGAGGGCGTCACGGAAGTCGAGAGCGATCGTTTTTGGCGCGCCAAGGCGAATACGTGGATCCGCGAAAATCCAGAAAAGATCCCCGGACTCATGGCGATGAAGTTCACGATCTTCTGGCGTCCGTGGTTGCATCCGGAAAAGGGCGCCGAGGGCGGCAACGGCGCGACGATTCTTTCGCACGCGTTCATGAACTGGGGCTACGCGCTTTCGTACGGGTTTGTCCTGGTGTTCGCGGTGCTTGAATGGATCTTCGCGACGAAGGAGGAGCGCAAGCGCACCTGGCTCTTCGTGCTCTTGGCGATCGCGTTCACCCTTACCTATACGATCACCGTCGCCGGCACGAAATACCGTATCCCGTTCGATTCCGTCTTGGCGGTCATGGCCGGCGCCTGCCTGTGGCGCTGGTACGAAGCGTGGAAAGCGCGAACGCCCAAGTCATGAACGCGCGCGTGCTCAGCGTCGAGGCGTTGAATGATCGTCCGGCCGGCTCGGCGGTGGCGGTCATTCCGACGTACAACGAACGCGACAACATCAAGGAATTGGTCGAGGCGATCGGCCGCACGCGGACGGATATTTTTTTCGTGGACGATGCCAGTCCGGACGGAACCGCCGATTTCATCCGCGAAGTGGCGCGGGATGCGATGGTGCGGGTCTGGCTCATGAAGCGCGGAGGCAAGCTGGGTCTCGGCACCGCCTACGTGGACGCCTTCGGCTGGCTCTTGGCCGAAGTGCCGGGCTACGACGTGCTGCTTGAAATGGACGCTGATTTTTCACACGAACCGGCAAAGCTGCCGGAACTCGTTGCGGCGTCGCGCGCCTCCGGCATTTCCGTCGGTTCGCGCTACGTGCCGGGAGGGGATTGTCCGGACTGGCCGCTGAATCGCCGGCTGCTGAGCTACTATGCCAACGTGTATGCGCGGCTCGTGCTGGGCTTGCGGTTTTCGAAATTTTCCGTGCATGATGCCACCGCCGGATACGTGGCTTGGCGACGCGACGTGCTTCAAAAAGTGCTTGCGCGTCGTCCGGCTTCGAACGGCTACGCGTTTCAAATCGAAACGAAGCTGCTTGCGGCGCTCGACGGGCACGTGCCGGTCGAGATACCGATCGTTTTCCGCGACCGTCGCAAGGGCCGATCGAAGATCAGCCGCGCGATCGTGCTGGAAGCGATGATCTTGCCATGGAAACTTTTGCTCAGGAGGCGTCATGATCCAACTGCTTACCCGCGTCACTCATGATGATGTTGAGGCAATCAATTGCTTGATCCCGCAGCTGACAGAGCGCGGCCATGCCGTCACCGCCGACGATCTCCGGGACGTCATCGAGCACGCCGATCTGCTGGTCTACCGCGACAATCGCGGCGTGATCCGCGGCATGATGACCCTGATCACGGCGCCCAAGCTCCTCGGTCGCGAGGGGCGTGTCGAGGACGTGGTCGTCGACGCGTCGTGCCGCGGCAACGGCGTCGGACGCGCGCTCATGGACGCGCTGCTCCTCCGGGCTCAAGAGCTCCATCTGCGCATGGTGCATCTCACGAGTCATCCGCGTCGCGAGGCGGCGAACCGTCTTTACCTCCGATGCGGCTTTCTGCGGCACGAGTCCAACGTGTACTATCTGCCGCTCCGCGATTCCTAACCGCGCTTTCATCGAAGCGCGTTTTTTGTTAGCGTGAACGTATGAATAACGTTTTAGCGATTACGGGCACGCTTCTCTTGCTTGGCGCCGGATGCGCTTCTTTGCCCCTCGAGGCGAATCTCCCGGCGGAGACCGCGACGCAAACCGCAGCGCTTCCGCAAGCGATTCCGTCCGAGCCCGCGAAGGCGCAGCCGGTGCGATCCGTCTCGGCGCTCGGTCTCCCGCTCGATCGCGCGAACGAGCGCATCTCGAAGAAACCGTTCGGCCTCTACGTCACGCCGAAGGATTCTCCCGTGAGCCCGGAACGTTTCAGCGGCTATCATGTCGGCGTCGATTTCGAGACGTTTGACGACGAACAGGATCGCGACGTCGTTGTTTCCGCGATCTGCGACGGAGAGCTCGCGCTCAAAAAACTGTCCGACGGGTATGGCGGCGTCGCGGTACAGCGCTGCCTGCTCGACAATGAGCCGATCACGGTCGTGTACGGCCACCTTCGTCTCGAGAGCATCGATGCCAAGGCAGGCGACGTCTTGAAGCGCGGCGAACGGCTCGGCGCGCTCGGCAAAGGCTACGGCGCGGAAACGGATGGCGAACGAAAGCATCTGCATCTCGGCGTGCACCGCGGAACGGCGATTACCGTACGCGGCTACGTGCAAACGAAGGCGGAGATGGGTCAGTGGCTTGACGCAAGGCTCTATTTTCCTATGTAATGTGGGCGTATGGACGTGCGGCTTGAATCCTCTTGGAAAGCACAGTTGAAGGAGGAGTTCGAGAAGCCGTACTTCAAGAGCCTGGCCGATTTCGTGCGCGGCGAATACGCGACGAAAATCGTGTACCCGCCGCCGAAGCGCATTTTTGCCGCGCTGGAATCGGTGCCGTTCGAAAAGGTGCGCGTCGTCGTGCTCGGCCAGGATCCGTATCACGGCCCCGGCCAAGCGCACGGCCTGTGCTTCTCCGTGTCGGATGGCGTGCCGAAGCCGCCGTCGCTCCAAAACATCTTCAAGGAACTGCAAAGCGATCTGGGCTTGCCGATTCCATCGAACGGCAACTTGCAGCACTGGGCCGATCAAGGCGTGCTCTTGCTGAACGCGACGCTCACGGTCGTGGGCGGCCAGGCCGGATCGCACCAAGGAAAAGGATGGGAAGCGTTCACCGATGCGATCGTCAAAAAATTGAACGAACAGCGCGAAGGGCTCGTCTTCCTGCTCTGGGGCGCCTACGCGCAGAAGAAGGGCGCGCACATCGACCGCGCGAAGCATCTCGTGCTCGAAGCGCCGCACCCCTCTCCGCTCTCGGCGCATAACGGATTCTTCGGCTGCAAGCACTTCAGCAAGACGGACGCCTACCTGCTCTCGAAAGGCGGCAAACCGATCGCTTGGACGAAAAATACACCGGAGGAAATCGATGTTCGCGAAATTAACTGGTAATGACGATGTCTCTTGAACTCAACAGGTCGGAATTGGAACAGTTGCTCGAACTCGCCGCGCTCGGCGACTGGCTGATCAACGGCCATCGTCCGGAGCACGAGCGTGCGACGACGCATGACGCGCCTTTGCAAAAACTTTTCGCGCTCGCGGAGGAGAACGGCTTGGGCTACCTGGTTGCGACGGACGAGCGGACGGGGGAGTTGAAGCCGTCCGAGGCGCTCTTGTCGCGTCTCGCGCTCGCGGGCCATGTCGCCGAGTACGACGACTGCGTCTTTTGGGACGAACTCGCCATCCGCTTGGCTGAACGCGATCTGCGCGCCGAGCTCGGCGCGGCCGTCTTCGACGCCCTGTCGCCGCACGAACGTCACGAACGCGTCGATGCTCTGGCCGAAACCTATGACCGCGAGTTCGATATGCGCGGCGTCGACCGCTTGCAGCTCGATCGCGCCCGCCGCGCCCGCGTCGTGCGCGACGGACTGACCGAACGCCTGCTCAAACTTTTCGACGACAACGAGAAAAAATGAAGCTTATCGAATTCGTCGGCATGCCGCGCAGCGGCAAATCGACCCAGGCGGAACTTTTGAAGAAAGCGCTCGAGAGGCAAGGCAAGACCGTGCTGCTTTTGACGGACCGCGAACACATGGCGCGCATGAAAGTACCGCCGCAAGAATCCCTGGCCTTCGCGCTGGCGTACTACGGCCAGCTGCTCGATTCCTACTATACCTACAAGGAGAAGGCTGACGTCATGATCATCGATCGCGGCTGGAGCGACGCCGCCGTGTGGGCGGACGTCTATCGCGCCATGAAAGTCGTTTCGGAAGAGGAAGCCTCGGCGCTCGTAGAATGTTTCGGGCGGTTCGCGCGCCTCGCCACGGCAGTCGTCGTCATGCGCCTCGCGCCGGAGCTGTCCCTTGAACGCCATCGCGCGACGTTGCACGAGGAAGTCGACACGGTCGCGATGAATCCGGACTGGCTCACGGCGCTGGCGGCGTCCTATCAGGCACGCATGGCGCACTTCATGAACCCCCTTGAAATTGACGGAACGCTGCCGCCTCCCGAAGCGCACGCGCGCATCTCTGGTTTTTTGGAAGCGACGGATTCGATCTAAGAAAAAATGCAGCCTGGGGCTGCATTTTTATTTTTTCAGCGCGACGAGCGCGAGAAACATCGGGATCTCGTTCCGTGCCGCATTTTCCGCTTTGGCCTTCGGACCGGAGTCGCTCGTCTTGTGCGACGTCCACTCCTCCAAGTTCTCGATCACGAATCCGCTTTTGGCGAGCGCGTGGACGTACGTTTCGAGCGGACGGTGGTAGGAATGCGTGACGATGCCGGGTTTCGAGCCGGGATGCGCCTGCACCGGAACGTCGTAGGCGCCGAGGTATTTGTCGACGCGGCGGTACTGCAGCTTGCGTCCCTCGTCCCAGCCCCAACCGCTCTGGCGCAATTGGCGGAAGGCCGGATGGTTCATGACGATCACGAGACGCGCGCCCGACTTCAAGACTTTGGCGGCGTCGCGGAAGACGGGGAAGATGTCGTCGATGTTCTGGATCGCCAAGATGCACGTCGCGCCGTCGAAGGAAGCGGCGGCATAACGCGACGCGAACTCTCGGGCGTCAGCGACGGCGTAGTCGGCATTTTTCGGCGCGCGCGTCTTTGCGCGCTCGATCAGGGACGGCGCGGCGTCAAAACCGGAAATGTGCACGCCCGGCTTTCGGGCGATCAGGCGCGTGAACGCGCCTTCGCCGCAGGCGATATCGAGATAGCGCTTGCCGGCGGCGAGGGAGAGCAGGCGTTCGGCGCCCGGAAAGACGACCGCTTCCTGCACGGTGTCTTCCTTATCCAAATACGAGCCGTACCAGCGTGAAACGCCTTCCCAGCTTGTCTTCGGCCCACGCGGTTTTTGGCGAAACGGTTTTCGGCGCTGCATATAGGAGCAGCCTAGCGCACCCTGGCGTTGACGTGAAGCGCGGAAACGGCTAGGTTCAAGGCGCGGCCAGAGCGGCCGGAGGAGAGCGTATGGCCAGAAAACTCGGCGATCTTGTCCTGACGGGATTCTTCGGTGCCGTCGACGCAGGCATGGAAGGCCTCTTCGGCGGACCGTCCGTGCCGAAGCTCCGGCGCGATCCGGACAGTGAAGAAAAGGAACGCGCGCTTCAAGAGAGCGAGCGCGACTGGGCCAAGCAGCATGCGGATGCTGTCGCGTCGGGGCGTTATGCGGCCCGGCCGCAGCTCACGGGAATCTACTTCCAGTGGTACGGCAGAGTGAGTCCGTATTCTGGAGAAGATACGTGGAACGACGACCGCGTCTTGATCGAGCTTCCTCGACGGCGCGTCTATGAATCCAGCGCATTGCTTCGACGCAACGGGGATCATGCGCGTGGCGAGGGCGCGCTCGGTCTCGGCATCCTGCTCTCGCCGGTCTTCCTGCTCGTTTCTCCGATCGGGTTCGGGCGGCGCTGGTACTACCAGGCTGCGGAACGACGTCGCGGCATGTCGCGGCATGCGATCGCGTTCTTCGAGAGGCTGAAAAGCCAGCTCGACGTGAAGGACGAAGCGTTGCTCGCTTCCGCGCTCAAGAACGACTGGCTGTTCGAGCAGAAGATGGCGAGGAGCGTTTCGTACGACGAGGCGCTCATCCACCTGTCGCACAGCCGCCTCAAGATCCGTCGTTTCGGCACGCCGAGCCTGCATCCGCACGGGACTGCACGCTACTGGATCGATGATCAGGACGACTGTATCGCCAGCATGGTCGTCGTGGAGCAGGCGCGGAATCCGCCCGTGCTCGAGATCATGGGAAGCCGCTTCACGGGCGACGAAGCCTTGAGGGCGACGAGCTATTTTCGCGAGATCGATGATCGCGATTCCGACGACTAGCGCGTCGGATTTTTATATTGACGAAAAGGTCATTTTGGCGTAGACCTGGTGCGGGAGGAATCCGATGAAAACGCTCTTTTTGGCTTGTGCGTGCTGTGCACTGCTCGCCTGCGGTTCGAAGGAAGGGGCAAAAAACGTCACGGATCCGCCGGCTGCGCCGACGGTCGCGGTGACGCAGCCCGCTCGTCCTCTGCGCGTGTTCGTCGCGCCGTTCGCCGATACGGATCAGAGAGGGCTGGAATATTTCTCGCTCGGCCTGACGCTGTTCGCGACGGCGCGCTTCGAAGAACTTTCTTTGGACGCCGGCGCCGCGAAGGCGTTGGCGGACAAGGGGTACGCGCTTGAAGCGATCGTCGGGCCGCACGTGCTGCCCGAAGGATCGGCCAAGCTCGACGAAAAGCATCCGCGCGCGCTCGACGCTTCCGCGATCTACGCGGCGGCGAAGCGCGCCTCGGCGACGTACGTGTTGACCGGCTCCTATGCCGGCCCCGTCGAACGCTGGTCGCTTACGGTCGTGCTGTATGAAGTCGGTACCGACCAGCTGGTCGAAGTTGCGCGCGTGACGGATGAGAGAAAGATCTTCGCGTACGCGAGCGATCCGTCGAAGCCCGTGTATCCTGGCGTTCAAAGCGTCACGGTGCACGCGATGCTCGGCGAGGGAATCGCGAGGGTCTTCGCCGAGGCGGGGATCGTCTTGCCCGACGCGCACGTGCAGGCGTTCTCGACGCCGCACGCGCCGAATATCAACGCGTTCATCAGTCTTGCGCGCGCTTACCGCGAACTGCTCATCACGTCCTCTTCAGACGCGAAGCGCGACGCGCGCCTGCGTTTGGAGGATGCGAATGCGCATGCCATGCGCGCGGTCAACATCATGCCGAAGTATCAGTTGGCGCTGCGGCTCCACGCGTGGCTGCTCTGGCAAACCGGCAACCCCGGCAAAGCCAGGGAGCACTACCAGATCGTCGTCAACCAAGACGCCAAGGATCTGCGGGCGCTCACGGCGCTTGGACGCGTCGAGCTCGGCACCGGACAATACGATGCGGCTCGCGCGAACCTGGAAGCTGCCGTCGCGCTTCGTCCCAAGGATCCGTTCGTGCACTTCTGGCTCGGCGAGGCGTATGCCAAGCTCGGCCGCGTGGACGACGCGATCGCTCGTTATGAAATGAGTCGCACCATCGCTCCCGACAATCTCGATACGCGGCGCGTACTGGTCGGTTTGTACGCCAGCGGGCGTCGGTATGCGGACGCGGCGAGCGAGCTGCGCGTGCTCATTGAGGCGGAGCGGGAGAATGTCGGCGCGATCTACCTGCTCGCCGCCTGCGAACGCGCGCTCGGACACACGGCCGAAGCGTTCGCCGCCTACGATCTCGGTCTTTCCCGATTCCCCGAAAATGCCAGGCTGCGCAAGATTCGAAAAGCGGCGGAACAGGGCGCGGCAACCTTCATCGAAGGCATCGCCGCGACCGACGTCATTCGTGATCGCATGGAGGAGTCGCGCCGCGAGTTTCAAGAAGCGGTGAACGACGGAACCTGGCTCCTGACGCACATGAAGAAAGACGCGTGCGAAAAAGGATTGGCGGGATCCGACGCGCACTTTGCCAAGGCGCGCGGCGCCGCGCACGAGACGGACGGTCGCGAGCTTCAGAAGCGCACGCGCGCGATCCGCACGCTGCTCGATGACGACTGGGGGTTGCTCCTCACGCCAGACGAGCATGCGCTCGCCGAAGATCTTCTGCTTTACGAACAGAAGGCGCTTCGCGATTATCGTGAGATGCGCACCGCGTACCAGCGCACGTTCAAGCCGATGCTCGCGGCGCAAGGCTGCAGCCTCGACGTCCAAGAGAACGGAGCGACGACGATCGGAGAAATCCGGTCGCGGAACGACACGCGCGTCGTGATGATGCCGGAACCGCCGAAACGCGACACGTCCGGCATCTCGCCGGTCGTGCCGAACGACGCGGTCGACAACGTCACGTTCTTCGTGGAGAACCTCACGAGCGAAGAGATCGTGCTCGTGCTCGACGGGCGCGCGCTCAAGCCTTCCGTGCCGCCATACGAGAAAGGGAAGCGGCTGCCGCAGTTTTCGACGCCGATCGGCGAGCACCGGCTCTGCCATGTCGCCAAGGATGCCAAGCCCGAATGCACCGGCACGAACATACGTTCGTTCGTGATCGACGAGGGGCTTATCTACCGCGTCCAAACCCCATGATTCCGGCCTCCGTCACATGACGGGGGTCTTTTTATATTGACGCGGGGGGTCTCCTAGCGTATATAAGAGGTTTATTCCGGGAACAGGTGTTTCCGGAACGTCGTGCGTCCAAGCCCCTATGCGGGAGGGAACAACAGATGCTGCAATGGCTGAAACGGCAGTGTGATCGCAGCTGGTTCGCGCTCAAGGTCATCGTCGCGTACGTTCTCCTCTTGTCGGTCTCGCTGGCCACCCTGGTCACGACGGATCGGCTCGGGGCGCCACTCTGGCTTGCCGGCATCTTCGCGCTCGTCGCGCTTCCGGTTCCATACGGAGTGTGGCGCGCGGCGAAGGTCGTAGCGAGACAGGTCGTCCGCTTGTCGGTCTTCCTCTGGGAGTTCCGCACGTTCCGGCTCATGACGCTTTCGGTCGCCGTCCTGGCGGCCGTGGCGGTGATGATCTGGAACATCCTGAGTTCAGGCGACCTCGTTTGGATCGGCTTGTCGTCCGAGGCGATCGGTATCGCCGCCTTTGCCGGCGCGATCTTCCTCGCGCGCCCGCCGGAACGCCTCGCAGCGCTCTTGCGGACGTGGAGGGTTTCCCCCGGATACAAGGGGAGATTCAATGCGATCCGCATCATCCTTTGGCTTCTCGGCATCCTTCTCATCGACCTCTGGCTCTACGCCATGGTCGAAGGGCTGCTCTGGGCCAACTGGCTGACGCTGATGCCCGACGCGTGGTTCGAAGATCTTTGGACTCCGTTCTACGTCTTGCTCGCGCCGTTCCGTTACCGCTTCGTGCTCGCGACGCTGCCGCCGATCGTCTTCACGATCTTCGCGCTGCTCGCGCGCCCGCCGTATCTTCGCCGCGCCGCGCCGCGCATGGTGCTCAGGGTTCGGAAGATCCCTGCCGGGCCGCGGCCTGAGGCCGAGGAAAAAACGGCCGGCATCCCGCTCCTCACCGTCGTTCGTGAACCGAAGTTCGTCGAGTACACCGCTCCGGACGGACGCACCGGCTATGCCGGCGAGCGCTTCGTTTTTGGGCGGATGCTCTGCACGGGGTTCGCTTTCGGCACGGTGCTCGTCTGCGCGCTCCTGACTTCGTTCGCGGAAGATTTCCTGCGGAAGACGTCCAACGATCTCTCAAGCGTCGAGAGCTATCAGCCCGTCGTCTCGTCGGTCGTGTACGATCGCAACGACGAGCTGATGTGCAGCTTCTCGCTTGAGAACCGCATTTGGGCGCCGATCTCGGAAATTCCCGAGCACGTCCAGGCCGCGTTCGTCGCTTCGGAAGACAAGACGTTCTGGGAGCATAACGGCCTCGATCCCCAAGGCATCATCCGCGCCGGTCTGCATAACCTGAGTCATCAGGAAGCGCAGCAAGGCGCGTCGACGATTACCGCCCAGGTGATCAAGCAAGTCGTTCTCAAGGATTCGAGTCCGACGATCGAGCGCAAGCTCAAGCAGTTCTTCCTCGCCGTCCAGCTTGAACGCAAGATGACGATGAAGCACGGGCGCCGCAAGGCCAAGGAAAAGATTCTCGAGGTCTACCTGAATCACGTCTATCTCGGCAAAAACGCCTACGGCGTCGAAGCCGCCGCGCAGACGTATTTCGGCAAGACCGTGAAGCATCTGACCGTGGCGGAAGCGGCCATGCTCGCCGGATTGCCGAAAGCGCCCTCGCGGGATTCTCCCGACGGGCATTATGACCGCGCGAAAGTGCGGCAACGGTATGTCCTGGGGCGCATGTTGGAGACGGACGCGATTACGGCGCTGCAGTACCGCGAGGCGGTCGCTGCGCCGGATACGCTCATCAAGCGCGCGCACGCCTTCAATCTGGCGACCGCGCCGTACGACTGCGAGGTGACGCGCAAGTTCGTCGAACGCACGTTCGGCTACGACGCGGTGTACAAGCACGGACTGGTCATTAAAACGACGTTCGATCTCAAGATGCAGCGCAAGGCGCAAGCCGCCGTGCGTTTCGGCCTGCTCGATCTCGAGCGGCGCCTCGGCTTTGCCGGTCCGGAAGGGCACGACAAGGATGCGGGCGCCGTCTGCGAGAATCCGTCCGGTTGGGTGGTCGACGGCACGATCGAGGCCAATGCGCGGGTGGTCGACCGGGGACGCTCTTCCATCTCGCTCTGCGTACGCGGCCACGTTTTTCCGCTTGATGCGGAAGACGTTGCGCTGGTCGCGAAGTGGGAACGAGCGAAGCCCGGGCGAGCACTTGTCGTTGGCGATCTGTTGACCGTGCGCATCGAAACGAAAAAGCGTGACGACGGCACGACCGAACGGGTCGCGCATACGGCGCGCCGCACGGGCGGCGCCGATCATCCCGAGGCGTTGCAAGCCGGCATCGTGGCCATTGATCCGCAGAGTGGAGAGATCCGCGCGCTGGTCGGAGGCTACGATTGGAACGAGAATCAGTTCGACAACGCCACGCAAGCGCGGCGCCAGACCGGTTCTTCGATCAAGCCGTACATCTACTTGACCGCGCTCGAAAACGGAAAGACGATCGTCTCCACGGAACTCGATGCGGCGGTCTGTCTTTGGACCGCGTCTGGCCAGTGGTGTCCGAAGAACTACTCGGGACCGAAGACGACGCGCGTCTATTACGGCACGGTCGATCTGATCACCGCGCTCGCAAAATCGCTGAACTCCGTTTCAGTGCGTCTCGCGCTCGAGGTCGGTCTCGACAAGATCATCGGCACGATGCGCGCGCTCGGCATCCGCTCGCCGATCGTCAAGGTCTTCCCGATGGCCGTCGGTACTCCCGAGCTCACGCTTTGGGAACACACCGCCGGGTACGCGACGATCCTGTCGAACGGTCGGGCGTTGGCGACGCAGAAAGATGGGTATCCTCCTGGAATCTTCGTGAAGTCCGTCAAAACCTTCGTGCCGAATCCCGATGGAACTTCCGATCTGAGGACGATCTACACGGCTCCGGAACGTCCGGACGTGCAGGCGGTTCCTTCGGCCGATGCGTACGTCATGACGAGACTCATGACCGGGGTGGTCGAGTTCGGTACCGGCACGCGAGCCAAAAAACTGCGTCGCCCGGTTGCCGGAAAGACCGGTACGACCAACAGCTTCCGCGACGCCTGGTTCATGGGCGGCACGAAACAGCTCATGGTCGGAACCTGGGTCGGACGCCGCACGCCGACGCCGATTGCCAAAGAGGCGACGGGCGGCGTCGTGGCGCTTCCGATCTGGATCGCCGTCATGGAATCGATCTTTCCCGTTCCGGAAGACGGCGTTTCCTTCGAGACGCCGCCCGAGGATTTCCCGATCCCCGACGACGTGACGCTTTTGCGCGGCAGTTCGGCTGCGGGCGGACGCTCGGATCTTCTCCCGTTCCAACGAGGAAAAGTGCCCGAAGCGTATCTCGCAGCCCCGCGCGCCGATTTCGGCGCCGGCGCTTACGAGTAACCCTCTCTTTACGAGAGGGTTTTTCTTTTGGTCCAGGGTTGACAAAACCCCCATTTTAGGCTAGACTGCCTTGTTTCCGGCAATCCTGCCGGAAAACCAAGCCCTCTGCCCTTTGGAGCGTCATGTCGAAAGAACCCACGACGAATTACGTCCCGTACCTGATCGCCGTGATCGTCGCCGCCGGCGTCCTGCTCAACATCGCGAAGAAGGAGAAGCAGAAGGTCTCGCAGTCGCCCAACGTGCCCAGCGCGCTGACGAGCGACAGCTCGGTTCAGCCGCCTTCGGCGAACGGTTCGCCGGATGCCGCAGTCGAGCCTGCTCCTGCCGCCGAGGCCGATGTCGCCCCTGACGCCGTGCCTGCCAAGCTGATGCCGGAGGACCCCATGCCAAGGGAGACTTTCGCAGCGTCGGTGGACGGCAAGACGCGCGTCGTGCTGGTCAGCCTCGACGGCCTGCACGCCAAGCTCGTCGGCAAGATGCCGGTCATGCAGCAGCTCTTCAAGGAAGGCTCGTACACCTTGAAGGCGCGCGTGCCGACGGCGGCCACGACCGCGGTTTCGCACGCCGCGCTCTTCACCGGAGCGGATCCGGGAGTGAACGGCGTGACGACGGAGCCGAAAAAGAACGCGGAGCCGACATGCCGCAACGACTGCGCTCATGTGCACGGCGTCGCCTTTCGTTGGGCCCCGCTCAACATCAAAGAGACGCTCTTTACCGCGGTGGAGAAATCCGGCCGCGGCACGAACGCCTACGTCGAGAAGGGCAAGCTCGTCGGCCTGCTCCGCGCGGACGGTACCGAAAGCGGTATCGTCACGAAGAACAGCATCGATGCGCAAGCGCTCCGCGGATGCGCGGCATTCAAGGATCCGAAGGTCGGATTGATTGTCCTGCACTTCAAGGCGATCGACGGTACCGGTCATGACATCGGCTGGCTCGAGCCCGAGCAATACGCGACGGCCAAGCTGATCGACGGCAAGCTCGGGACCATCCGCGACTGCATCGCCGAAGCGGACGCCCGCGACGGCCTTGCAACCACGCTCATCGTGACGGCCGACCACGGCGGCACGCCCGGCAAGAAGAAGGGGCACAGCGCCAACAACGACAACAACCGGCTCGTGCCATGGGTTGCCGTCGGTCCCGGGATCAAGATGGATCACGAGATCGAAGGTCGTGACGATCTTCATCCGATCGCGCGTCCCTCGGACGGCAATCCCAGCGTCGCGCCCGCGATCCTTCTCTACGACACGGTTCCCACGATCCTTCGCATCTTCGACATGCCGGCGTCGTCTCTTCCGGACATGTCCCCGAACGCCAAATCCGTCGGCGAGATCTTCGTTCAGGACTGAGCGCCTTCGAGGCCTCGGCACTGCGAACGCTCGCCTCGGTCGCGCTTCCATCACATGGGGCGCGTTTTTTTGTTATACTGTGGACATGAAGAGTTCCGAGGACCCCGAAGCGCTGCTTTTCCTGGCGGAAGCCGGGGGAGACGTGCCGGAAATCGATCTCCACGGCCAGTATCCCGACCAAGCGCTTGAGGCGGCGGAACGCCTTTTGAATGCCGCCTTCGTACGCGGCGACCGCGTGGCTCGTATCGTGCATGGCAAGGGGGAGGGTCGGCTGCGCGAGATCCTGCACCGCTCTCTTTCCCAACATCCGCTCGTGCTTCGTTTCCGGGAGTCTGCCGGTGGGGGAGCAACCGTCATTCTACTCGCCGAACATTGATCTATGGAAAGTCAGCATCGCAAAGCTTGGGTCGTGACCGCCGACATGGGCTATGGCCACGAGCGCGCTTCTCATGCGCTCACGGATTTGGCGTACGGCGATCCGATCGTTTCGAATAACTATCCGGGTATTCCGTTGCGCGACAAGAAGCTTTGGCGCGCGACGCGCCTTTTGTACGAAGCAATTTCCCGTTTCAAGTCCGTACCGATCCTAGGCGAGATTGTCTGGAGCCTGTTCGATAACATGCAGGAAATCGAGCCGTTTTATCCACGGCGCGACTTGTCGAAACCGAGCCTGCAAGTCCTGCAGCAGTATTACCTGATCGAAAAGAAGGGGCTGGGCTACGATCTGATCACCACGCTGCGCGACAAGAGGGTGCTCCCGATGGTGTGCACCTTCCCGCTCCCGGCGTTTGCCGCCGATTACTTCGATTACCCGGAGGACATCTATCTCGTCACCACCGACGCCGACATCAATCGCGCCTGGGTCGCCAAGGACCCGAAGCGCAGCCGCGTCAAGTATTTCGCTTCGAACGGACGCGTCGTCGAGCGCCTTAAGCTCTACGGCGTTCCGGAGGAGCGCATTTATCTCACCGGCTTCCCGCTCTCGAAAGATCTGATCGGCGGGGCGGAGGCTGAGACGATCCGGAAAGACCTCGGCGAGCGCCTGTGCCACCTCGATCCGAACGGCATTTTTTTGCAAAAATATGAGGAAACGCTGCGCGCGGCCATTGGCGCCGGCAACTGCCGCCGCGTACCGACGCATCCGTTGACGCTTACGTTCGCCGTCGGCGGCGCCGGCGCGCAGCGTGAGCTCGGCCTTGAAGTCGCGAAGAGTCTCCGCGAGAAAATCCGGCGCGGCAAGATCGTCCTGAACCTGGTCGCCGGCACGAAGCGAGACGTGGCGCTGTACTTCAAGAAGCATCTCACGGCCATCGGTCTTGGCAGCGACATGGGCGACGGCGTGCGCGTGCTGTACTACCACGACCGCGCGTCGTACTTCCGCAAATTCGACCAGCTGCTCAGGCATTCCGATATTCTTTGGACCAAGCCGAGCGAACTCTCGTTCTATACCGGCGTCGGTTTGCCGATCATTGTCGCGCCGCCGATCGGTTCTCAGGAAATTTATAACGAGCATTGGCTGCGCACGGTCGGCGGAGGTACGCCGCAGGGCGATCCGAAATACACGAATGAATGGTTGTTCGACTGGGTCGAATCCGGAGGCTTGGCGCGCATGGCTTGGAACGGCTTCATCGAAGCGCCGACGCACGGCGCCTACCGCATTGAGCAAATCATCACCGGCAAGGACGTCGAACTGGCCAAGCTGCCCTTGATCATCTGACATGTTGCGCTCACGCGGCCGCGCCATCGCCATGCTGCTCACCTGCGTTCTCGCGACGGCGGGCCTGTTCTTGTGGTACCGCGTTTCCAGCGTGCGCAGCGAGAACGTCGCGTTCGGGGTCACGTTTTCGTCGCTGCACGCCCAAGAGCTCGGCCTCGATTGGAAGGAAACGTATCTCGCGACCCTGGACGATCTCGGGGTGCGGCGCCTGCGCATCCCGGTCTATTGGAACGCGGTCGAACGCGAGCAGGGCGTGCGCGATTGGTCGGACGTGGAATGGATGCTTGAAGAAGCGGCAAAACGAGACGCGCACGTGATTTTAGCCGTAGGGCGCAAGACGCCGCGCTGGCCGGAATGTCATGTGCCTGCGTGGGCGGCGGAACTTTCGCCCGAGGCTCAAAACGAGCGTCTGCTCGAATTCCTGGAAGCGGAAATCATGCGTTTCAAAGAGGCGAGCGCCGTGAAGCGTTGGCAAGTTGAGAATGAGCCGCTTTTCCGCTTCGGCCTGTGCCCGCCGCCGGATCCGGAGATCCTGAAGCGCGAAGTCGCACTCGTGCGCTCGCTTGATGGACGTCCCGTGATGATGACCGACAGCGGCGAGCTTTCGAGCTGGCTCCGCGTTGGTCCGCTCGGCGACGTGCTCGGCATCAGCATGTATCGGCTCGTATGGAACGAAGATCTCGGTTCGCTCTACTGGCCCGTCGCGCCGGCATTTTACGCGGATCGGATCCGCGCATTGGATCCGTTCGTGGGCGACGTGATCGTCAGCGAATTGCAGGCCGAGCCGTGGTTCCATCGGCCGGTCGCCGAAGTTCCGATCGACGAACAGCTTGAACAGATGCACCCGGAAAAATTGATCGCCAACGCGGAGTTTGCCGCCGCGTCCGGCGCGTCCGAGGTGTATCTCTGGGGAGTCGAATGGTGGTACTGGCTTTCCCGGCAAGCGCGGCCCGAGCTGTGGGAGACCGCCAAGCGCCTTTTTGAATGATGAGCGTATGAAAAGCCAAGAAATCAACTCGCGCGTGCTTCCCGGACCGGACTTGCTTCCGGAGCTGCTCGACGCAATGCCGCATGCGTGCGTGTTCGTGCGCGACGACGGCGTCATACATCTCGCGAACCGCGCCTTCGGCGACTTTTTCGGAATGACGCCGGCGGATCTTGTCGGTCAAACGCTGAAAGATATTGAACGGGAGTGGCTAAAGACGTTTTCCGAGCCGTTGGCGTATCACGAAACGGTGACGCACCCGTTTGAAGACCGCGAAGCCGATTTTTCCCGAGACGCGGAGGTGGCCACTCCGCAACGCAGGATTCTGGAGTTCAAAAGCACTCCGGTCAGGCGCGAGGGCGTTTTCATCGGACGGTTTTGGGTGATTCGCGACATTACGGACGAGAGGGAAATCACCGATTTGAAGATCCGTTACGGCGGCCAGCGCAACGCCGACGAGCTGAAATCGAAATTCATGACGGTCGTTTCGCATCAGCTCCGCACGCCCATGAACGTCATGCGGTGGAACCTGGACGTCTTGTTGTCCGGCGACGCGGGCGATTTGCCGCAAGAGGCTTCGGATTTGCTCCGCGACATCTATAAGAGCCTGATCGTCAGTCTCTCGATCATCGACGACATGCTGCTGGCGGTCGATATTGAGCAACAGGCCTTCCGCCTGGAGAAAGTGTCCATCGATGTTTCGGCGATTATCGAGAAGGTCGTACGGGACTTTTCGCGCAGCGTCTCTCTGCGCAAGCAGACGCTCAACTTCGAGCCGCCTAAAAACTTGACGCCGCTCTTCCTCGATCCGGCGCGCATGGAAAAAGTGTTCGTGCGGCTGCTTGACAACGCGGTCAAATACACGCCGGACGGCGGGAAGATCTCGATCGAAATCCACTCGACGAAGGACGCGATTGAAATCGATTTCCGCGATTCGGGGATCGGCATGACGCCCGCCGACCGCGAACGCCTGTTTGAACGGTTCTATCGTTCCAAACGGGCCATCGAGATGAACCCGAACGCTTCCGGACTGGGCCTCTTTATCGCCAAGTTCATCGTGGCCGCGCATGCGGGCGAGATCCGGTACCGCCCGGCCGACGGGGGCGGATCGGTGTTTACGGTCGCCCTGCCCCGCCGCAGCATGATTTGAGGAGGCTTGTTGCGGGGCGCCATTCGCGGTACGATGCCGGCATAAGTCTTGCGTTTATCCCATGGCAAAAACTGTCCTAATCGTCGAAGACGAACCGAGCATGCAGCGGGCGCTGAAAAGCAAGCTCGAGCATGGCGGATACGACGTCAAAGCCGCCGCTGACGGCGAAGAGGCCGTCGCGATTCTCAAAACCGTCGTTCCCGATCTCGTCCTCCTGGACCTGATCATGCCGAAGATCGACGGCATTTCCGTTCTGCGCCTCATGAAGGACGACGACCGCTTGCGGCCCGTCCCGGTCGTGATCCTCACGAACCTCAGCTCCGGCGACAAGGTAGCCGAAGCAATGGCTCTCGGCACGTTCGACTTCCTCGTGAAGGCGAACTACTCGCTCGACGACGTCTTAAAGAAGGTCTCAGAGCGGATCGGGGCGCCGTAAGCCCATCCGGGCGCGCGGGAAGGAGGACCTGTGCCGGTTCCACATCACATTTTAAAAGAGCCATCGATCGACGCGGCTGTCGATCTGCTTTTGGGCGATGCCGCTGCCGCGAATGTCTCGGAAATTTTTTTGGTGCCGCAGGCGCAGCACGCGATCGTACGCGTGCGGCGGGATGGGCTTTTGCATGATTGGTTCCGGCTCCCGAAAGAAGCGCACGAGAAGTTTCTTGGGCGTTTAAAGCGGTTGGCGCGCCTGCAAGAGAGCGCGCCTCTTGCCTTTCAGGACGGCCCGCTGCGGCGAATGGCGGATGGGCAAGATGTCGAGGGGTGGATCGAGATCGTCCCCGTTTTAGAGGGGGAAAAAGCGGTGATCCGCCTGCGCGCCGAACCGCTGGGTCTTGATGCGCTCGGGCTGGAATCGACGGATTTGGAACGGTTAAGGCGCTGCGTCCGTTCTTCGGCCGGCTTGCTTCTGGTGGTCGGGCCGCGCCGTGCAGGGCTCTCGACCACCCTGCACGCCCTCTTGGAGGCGGCCGAACCCGCGCGCCGGCACGTCGCGCTCGTGGAGAAAGATTTTCACGGCGATCTGCCCGGCGTCGATCAACACGCGTCCGACCCTTCCGTCGGTCGCTCGATCGCTTCGCTGCTGCGCGCCTCGGCGGCGAGCGGCGCCGAGGTGATCGGCCTTGGCGCGTTGCATGACGAAGCGGCTGCGGCTCTGGCCGTTTCGATTGCCGAACACCGCCTCGTGATCGCGGTCCTCGAAGCCGAATCGATGCAGGAAGCGCTTCGCCGCCTGCTTGAACTTCGGATTGAAGCAAGAAGCGCCGCCCGCGTGCTCAAGGGCGTTTTGGTGCAGCGTTTGGCACGCCGCGTCTGTTCGGAATGCCGGAGGCGGGACGCTATGACGCGCGCCCAGGCCGATCAGAGCGGCTGGCCGCGCAGCTTGACGCGGCGCGTATTCGATACGCGCCATCCGCGCACCGTTGTGCGCGGCGCCAAATGCGAACACTGCCAGTTCACAGGCCATCGCGGCCAGATCGGCGTCTTCGAATGGAACGATCTCGTCGCTCCGCGCCGCCGCCGCAATACGCTCTTGGACAGCGGCGTACACAAGGTTCTGAACGGCGCGATCGCGCCGGAGGAGATTTTACGTACATGAAAGCGCGGCAGGGCAGCACGCTTCTCGAAACCGTCGTGGGCATGGCGGTCTTTCTTCTGGTTGCTGTGAGCCTTTACGAGGCGGTATCAGCAGCATATCGGGCGGTGCGCCTTTCGCGCATTCAAGTCATTACGGCGGCGCTCGCGAATGAGCAGTTCGAACTCGTGCGCAATATGAGTTACGCCGATGTTGGCATCGTTAACGGGCTTCCGTCCGGCAAAATCCCATACCAACAAACCCTGACGAGGAGCGGCATCCCGTTCGTGCTTACGAGCACGATTCGCAATATCGATGACCCTTTTGATGGGACGCTTGGCGGGACGCCTGGAGATACGTCTCCAGCGGACTACAAGCTGTACGAACTCGCAATTTCTTGCGCGGACTGCGACGGATTCCCCCTGACGAAGTTTACGACAAATGTCGCGCCGAAGAGCTTGGAAACGGCTTCGACGAACGGCGCCTTGTTCATACAGGCGATCGACGCGAACGGTCAGGCTGTTGCCGGCGCAAACGTGAAAGTTATCAATGCTTCGGCGACGCCGCCTTTTACGATAAACGACGTGACAAACGCGCAGGGTTCATTGCAGCTGGTCGACGTGCCTCCAGGCATCAATGCCTACAACGTGCTGGTTACGAAGGATGGTTATTCCGTTGATCGCACGTATGGGGACGAAAGCTCGATCGTGAACCCCCTGAAGCCGCACGGAACGGTCGCTTTGCAGCAAGTAACCCAGATGAGTTTTGCGATTGATCGTACCAGCACGCTGAACGTTTCGAGCGTTACCGATACGTGCAACCCGGTTCCGAATGTCGACGTTTCGCTTACGGGCGCGAAACTCAACGGCACGAACCCCGACCAGCCGAAATTTTCCGGCGCGTTTGCGACCGACGGCGTCGGTTCGCTGCAATTGCCGGCGCTGGAGTGGGATAGCTACCAGGTATTGCTGACTGATGCAGGCTACGATTTGGCCGGTGCCATACCCCCTTTGCCGCTCGCGCTCTCTCCAAACACGACCCAGAATTTCCAGCTTATCGTCAGTCCAAAGGCTGGGCGGAGTATCCTTGTTACGGTGAAGGATGGAGCGACGCAACTACCGCTTACGGATGCGTCCGTGACACTGACTCGAAACGGTTCCTTTCAGACGTTGATTACCAACCGGGGTTTTATGCGGCAGTCGGACTGGTCGGGTGCTAGCGGACAAATTGATTTTATTGATCCCAAACGCTATTTTTCCGGCGACGGCTTTCTTGAAACTGAAAACCCAGACGGCGAACTGCGCTTGAAAACCCTTGGCGGCGTTTACTCCTCGTATGGTCAACTGGAATCGTCGTCCTTTGATACGGGGTCACCCAGCAATTATTACCAGCTGCAATGGTTACCCAGCGACCAGCCGCCTTTGGCCGGAGCGAATAGCGTAAGATTCCAGCTTGCGAGCAATAACGACAACGAAACATGGCTGTTCACCGGCCCCGATGGTACGCCTGGGACGTATTACGCCGCATCAAACACGAATATTCATTCCAGTCATGCAGGCAATCGCTACATGCGTTACAAAGTTTTTCTTTCAACAGAAAACGAGAGCGTAACGCCGAATATTTCGGATATCAGTTTTACGTATACGTCTGATTGCACGCCGCCGGGACAGCTCTTGTTTGCAAATCTCGATGCGGGCACCTACGATGTCGACGTGGTTCGCGATGGGTACCAAGACCATATTGGCACTGTCGACATTTCAGATGGCTGGCATCAGATTGATATCTTGATGCTTCCAAACTGATATGAAAAGACCAGCTTTTACACTCTTGGAGATGCTGATTGCGGTCGGTATCAGCGCCATCGTGCTGGCTGGTGGGTGGGCCTTTACGAGAAACATCTTGTCGTTCAACACCACGGCGTATGAAGGCTTGTCCGCCCAGGCCGATCTCTTGAAAGTCATGAACGTCTGGTCGATGGAGCTGCGCACCGCCACCGTGGCGGAAAATGGCGCATTCCCGATCCTTGAAGCGGGTACGAACACGCTAACGTTTTACAGCGATATCGATGACGACGGCGTCGTTGAGCGCGTGCGATACTTTCTTTCCGGGTCGAAAATGCGTAAGGGGGTTATAGATCCGGAAGGCGCCCCGCTCTCATACGTAACGAGCAATGAATCCGTTACCGACCAGATTCAGGGCGTCGTAAACAGCGCGACATCCATCTTCCAGTATTTCGACAGTTCCTATAACGGAACGGCCTCGTCGACGGCGCCGCTCTCTCAGCCCGTGAATAACAGCGCGATCCGACTTATCAAATTAACGATCGAAGTCGACCGCGACGTCAGGAGGCCGCCGGGCCCCGTGCAGGTTGTTACCCAGGCCATGTTGCGAAACCTGAAGGATAATCAATGAACCGCCGACCTCCATCCGGCCAAGCGCTTGTACAAACACTCGTCTTTGCGAGTGTCGGCATTGCGGTTTTAACTGGAATCGTTCAATGGACGCTTATCATGTTAAAAGCTGGTCGCGCTGCGCAACAGCGCCAACTGGCCGTCCAGGTTGCTGAGGCTGGCATTGAATACTACCGCTGGCATTTGGCGCATGCGCCGCTCGATTTCCAGGATGGTACCGGCACGGCAGGTCCTTACGTGCATGAGTACAAAGACGCGTCAGGCGAAGTCATTGGCCACTTCGCGCTCGATATTACGCCGCCGCCGGTCGGCTCTACAGTCGTGACAATCACGTCGACGGGACGTTTGGAATCCACAGCAAGCGTCGAGGAGGTTATCGAGGTGCGAATGGGTAAACCCTCTCTGGCAAAGTACAGCGTTGTCGCAAACGATGAGATGAACTTTGGGCCCGGCACAGAGGTCTTTGGCTCCATCCATTCGAATAGCGGCATTCGGTTTGACGGCTTGGTTCATAACGTCGTTACGAGCGCCCAAGTCGAATATAACGATCCAGATCATTCCGGAAGCAATGAGCACGGCGTGCATACGCACGTATTCCCAACAGATCCCTTGCCGCCCGCGACGCTTCCGGCACGCACGGACGTATTTGAGGCCGGGCGATATGTCGGCGTACCCGCGATCGACTTTGCGGGTCTCTCCGCAAACTTGGCGCAAATGAAGTCAGACGCTCAATTGGACGGGCGGTATTTTGCCGCTTCCGGGGCGCTTGGCTACCGCATCGTGTTTCAAACGAACGACACGTTCGATCTCTACGTTGTGAACTCTGTCATTCCGGTGCCAAACGGTTGTACTTCCGTGTTGGGACAACATGACTGGGGCACATGGAGCGTCAATACGCAGTCCTTTTTGCAGAACTACGACTTGCCGCACAACGGGATCCTGTTCGTCGAAGACAACGTGTGGGTCGAGGGGCAGATCGATACGGCGCGCGTCACGGTCGCGGCCGCCCGTTTCCCCGACAACCCCGCGAAGCGCATGCACATCACCGTGAATGAGGATCTTCTTTACACGAATTACGATGGTCAGGACGTTATCGCCCTCGTCGCACAAGGCAATTTTAACGTGGGGATGATCAGTTCGAACACGTTGCGTATTGACGCGGCGCTGATTGCGCAAAACGGACGCATCGGGCGCTATTACTACCGCCCGCCGACAAATGGGCAGAATAGATGTTCGCCCTACCATCTCCGACAAATGATTACGCTCTATGGCATGATTGGCACGAATGAGCGTTATGGTTTTGCCTATTCCGACGGTACGGGGTACCAGATCCGTAATATTATTTACGACGGCAACTTGCTCTACGGCCCGCCGCCGAGCTTCCCGCTGGCGGCTGACCAGTACCAGACGATCACGTGGAAGCGCAAGAGAAACTGACGAGGAGCCTTTGACGTGCGAGGAGGTTTGTGGTATCAAGTTACCGATCTGGGCGCTGTCCCAGGGGGTCCGCGCCACGCTTCCTCACGTGGTGGTAGGACGCGCAGGGGAACCTGCGATACCGACGCGTCGAGACGTGAGGGCGTCGGTTGCGAGCCGACACGCCGCCCTGAACACCGGATTCACGGCGGTTTTTTATTTGTTATACTGTGCCCAACACTCAGAATTATCCACACCGCCTGGCTGCAGCGTATGTCGAAGGAAGTCGTACTTGATATCGAAACGGACGGATTGATCGGCGCGAACGGCGCGATGCCGAAGATCACGCTGATTGGCGTCTACTACTACGAAACGGACGAATACGCGAGCTATCTCGAACACGAATTGCCGAACTTGTGGCCGCGCCTCGAACGCGCTGACCGCATCATCGGCTATAACACCAAGGGATTCGATTACCCGGTGATGAACAGCTACTATCCCGGCGACTTCCTCACGTTTCCGAGCCTCGATTTGCTCGAAGTCATCACCGCCAGCCTCGGCTTCCGATTGAAGCTCGATGCTGTGGCGCAAGCGACGCTCGGCATCGGCAAGAGCGGCCACGGGCTTCAAGCGCTCGAATATTTCCGCAAAGGCGAACTCGACAAGCTGCGGGCCTACTGCCTTCAAGACGTGAAAGTGACGAAGGAAGTCTACGACTACGGGCTGCAGCATGGAGAAATCTTCTATCTTGATCGCGCGGCGTCGAAGAAAGCCGTGAAGGTCAATTGGAAACTCCCGACGTCAAAACCGAACCCGATCAACCTGACGATGCCGTTCTAGGCATCGTTTTCGGTAAAAGAAAAGACTGACCGTAGAGGTCAGCCGAAGTAGCCAAGGCCGTAAGCGACGAGGACGGCGCCGCCGCCGACCAGACCGCAGGCTATCTTGAAGGTCGAGCTGCCGACCGTGGGCCGCATCGACCGCATGATCAGGATCCCGCCCAGGATGAGTCCGCCGCCGATCGCGAAGGCGAGCGAGTGGGGCAGTGCTGCCAGCGCGGCGTACGCGAGCAGTCCGAGGGCGGCGGCGACGATGTACAGGCCGAAGAGCATGATGGCGGCGCCGAGCGCGCGCGCCCAGGGCTTCCGCGGCGTCGCCAGCATGAGCAACCCGTTGGCGGCCAGAGCGGCCCCGCCGATCAGGAAATGGCCGTTCTGCAGCGCATAGTACGAGACGAGACCGAGGACGATCGAAACGATTCGCAGCAGTCTTTCGGACAAGGTACACCTCCGTTGTGTTGGGTGCGGCCAGCGTAGGGTAGGCGAGGGGGAATGTCAACGCGGAAGCCTTGCCAAAACCGCCCTAGGCATGTAGGATACCCACGTTCAGTCAGCTATCGGAATGTAGCTCAGCGGTAGAGCGCTCGCTTCGGGTGCGAGAGGCCGCAGGTTCAATCCCTGTCATTCCGACCATGAAAAACACGCGGTTATGCCGGGTGTTTTTCGTATGTTCACGCTTCCTTGACCCGTTCGCCCGGCGTTCCTGTAGAATGCGATCATGGATCTCTTTGACCTCAAAACCGAAAAAACAAAGGAGTCCCAGGCGCCACTCGCCGAGCTCATGCGCCCCCGGACGCTGGACGACCTGGTCGGGCAAGATGAGCTCGTCGGCGAAGGTTCGCCGCTTCGGACGCTTTTGGAATTGGACGCGGTGCCCTCGATGATTTTTTGGGGTCCGCCGGGCGTCGGCAAGACGACGCTCGCGCGCATTATCGCCGGCACGACGAAGTCGCGCTTCGTTTCGCTTTCGGCGACGACGTCCGGCATCGCCGATTTGAAACGCGCGGTTGAAGAAGCGCGCGAACGGCGCGCGTTGCATGGCGAAAGAACGATCGTGTTCATCGACGAAATTCACCGCTGGAACAAAGCCCAGCAGGACGCGTTTTTGCCGCACGTCGAAGACGGTACCGTCACGCTGATCGGCGCGACCACCGAGAATCCGTCGTTCGAGGTGAACAGCGCTCTTTTGTCGCGTTCGCGCGTGTTTGTTTTGAAAGCGCTTTCGGTTGAAGCGATCGAATCCGTGCTGAAGCGCGCGCTCGCGCTCGTGCAAGACCGCGGCGTCTATCCCTACAAAATCAAGCTCGACAAGGAAGCGACGAAATACCTGGCTTCGATCGCGAACGGCGACGCCCGTTCCGCCCTGAACGGCTTGGAACTCGGCCTGCGCAGTGTTCGGCCGGACGCGAAAAACGTGGTATTCTTGAAGAAGGAAGCGCTCGCCAAGACGCTTCAAAAAAACCACCTGCTGTACGACCGGCAGGGGGAGGAGCATTACAACATCATTTCAGCGCTGCATAAGTCGATGCGCGGTTCGGACGCGGACGCGGCGCTCTACTGGCTCGGGCGCATGCTCGAGGCGGGGGAGGATCCGCTCTACGTCGCGCGGCGCATCGTGCGTTTCGCTTCGGAAGATATCGGTCTGGCCGATCCGAACGCGCTCACGCAATGCGTGGCCGCCTACCAGGCTTGTCACCAGATCGGCATGCCGGAATGCAACGTCATTCTCGCGCAGGCCGTGGCCTATTGCGCCCGCGCGCCGAAATCGAATGCGCTCTACGTCGGCTACCAGCGCGTCCAAGCCGATATTCGGGAGTTTCCCAACGAGGGCGTGCCCCTGCATTTGCGAAACGCCCCGACCAAGCTCATGAAGAGCGTCGGATACGGCAAGGGTTACAAGTACAACCCTGATTTCAAGGAACCGGTCGAGCAGGACTATTTGCCAACGTCCCTCAAGGGACGGAAGTATCTCGAAGATGTCTAAACGCGCCATCATTCTCGGCTTCCTTGCGCTCGCCGCCGTCGCGACCGCCGTCTTCTTTTTGCGCGAACCCGATCCGCAAGCGGTGTTGCGCCAGGCCGCAAAAAATTTGCTGGCGGAAAAAACGTTCCACGTCGATCTGAGCGCGACGGTCGTCGGCGTGCCGAAAGAGTTAGAGAGCGGCGTCGTCGCGAACGCGACGGGCGTCGACATCGCGGTGCGGATGGATGTCGATCGCACCGATCCGATGCGACAAGCTTCGGTTTCGATGTTCGAGCTCTCCCAAGGGCTGACGTCAGGCGGCCAAGCCAAGCTCGTGGGCGAGGCGCGGCGCAAAGACGGCGTGCACTATCTCAAGCTTCAAACGATGGAAGGCGTGCAAGGCGTCGACGCGGACCGCATCGTCGGCGTTTGGATGAAAGCGGGGCGCCCGTTCGTCGATCTGCTCCTGGCTTCAGGATCTCCGGAGCCCGCGCTCGATGCGGCCGAGTTTGAAATGATGAAAAAGAGCCTGCAAACCGTCGACCTCTTTACCGTCGTTGAAACGCTTCCGAAAGAGACGGTCGCCGGCGCGAAGTCGTTCCATTATGCCGTGGAGATGAACATGGAAGTGGTCTCCGCCTTGATGCTCAAGCGCCGCGAGCTCAGCCTCGGGCGCGAACTCACGTCCGAAGACGTCTTAGTCGTCACGGGAGAGCTCATGCAGTGGAATCGCCCCGTCGGCGAGATTTGGGTCGATGCCAAAACGCGCAAGTTCAAGCAGCTCACGCTCGGCACGTCGCTCGGACTTGATGGCAAGAGCGGCGCGGCTGCCGGCACCCTCGTCTTCTCAGATGAAGGAAAGCCCGTGCGCGTCGACGCGCCGGAGGCGGAAGACGTCGAGAAGGTGCTCGGACCGCTTTTTGAAAAACGCTTAAGCCTTGCCGGCGATCGCGAACGCGACCGTTCTTCAAGCGCTCCCGAGACGTCCACGTCGCCGCTCGCGCTCCTTCCCGGCGCGCAGGTGCAAAGTACGGACACGGACCATGACGGCTTGGTGGACGCGCAAGAGGCCTTTTACGGCGCTGATGCTTGGAATCCCGATACCGACGGCGACGGCTACGCCGACGGCCTTGAGGTTGAAAAGGGCATGAATCCCGTCGGGCCCGGCCCCTTGTTCGGGTTCGGCCTATGAACCGGTTGCGGCTTTTGCGACTCGGTTTTTTGGCAGTCGGCCTGCTTCTTATCGGCCAGCTGTTTCGCATTCAGGTGCTGTCGTACGACTTTTACGTCGCGCTCGCCGAGGGTCAGCATGATTTGTTTCAACACCTGTTTCCGGAACGCGGAAAAATCTACGCGCGCGACCGCCAATCGGACGACCAAGCGTTCTTGCTCGCGACGAACCGCACGTTGAACCTCTTGTTTGCCGAACCGTTCCGCATCAAGACGCCGATCAATACCGCCCAGGCGCTCGCGCCGATCCTCGGTATCGAGGAGGCGGAGCTGATCGGAAAACTTTCCAGTCCGACGGAGCGCTATCGCGTGCTGGCGCGGAAGCTCGACGATGAAACGCGCGAGAAAATCGAATCGTTGCAGCTCGAGGGTATCGGCTTTACGAAAGAGGCGTTTCGTTATTATCCGGAAGGCGTAACGGGCGGACAGATGCTCGGCTTTCTCGGCGAGAGCGACAAGGGCAAAAGCGGCCGCTACGGTATCGAGGGATGGTTCGAGAAAGACCTCGCGGGCGAGCAGGGGTATCTCGAATCGGAAAAGGATTCGCGCGGCCGCGTGATCGCCGTCGGCAACCGCACGTTGCAGCCGGCGAAAGACGGCGACGACCTCGTGCTCACGATCGACCGCACCGTGCAATACGTCGCCTGCAAAAAATTGGACGAGTGGGTCAAGAAATTCAATGCGCAGAAGGGGAGCGTCGTGATTCTCGACCCGCGCACGGGCGGGGTGATCGCGATGTGCAACGCTCCCACGTTCGATCCCAACGACTACGGCAAGGTGGAGAGCGTCGATGTCTATAACAACACGGCGATTTTCGAACCGTATGAATCGGGCTCGGTGTTTAAGGCGATCACCATGGCGGCGGGCCTCGATACGGGAAAGATCACGCCCTCGACGATCTTCGACGATCCGGGCGAAGTGAAGATCGGTCCGTTCACGATCCGCAACTCCGATCTCAAGGCGCACGGCCGCGTCGATATGACGACCGTGCTTACCGAATCGTTGAACACCGGTTTGGTCGACATCGTGCACCGCCTCGGGCCGCAAAAATTCCTCGCCTACGTGCGCGATTTCGGTTTCGGTCAAAAAACCGGGATCGAATTGCAGACCGAAGCTGCCGGTAACATCGAGTCGCTTTCGCGCAAAGGCGACATTTGGTCGGCGACGGCTTCTTACGGCCAGGGCATCACCGTGACGGTGCTGCAAATCGCCTCGGCATACGCCGCGATCGCGAATGACGGCGTGCTCATGAAACCGTACGTCGTCGATGAAGTGCGCCGCGCCGACGGCACAGTCGAGAAGCGCGCGCCGAAGTCCGTGCGGCGCGTCATGTCCGAGCGCGCCGCCGAGCTGCTTTCCGGTATGCTTGTCGCCGTGGTCGAAAATGGGCATGGTAAGCGTGCAGGCGTGCCGGGGTATTGGATCGCCGGCAAGACCGGCACCGCCCAGATTCCGCGCCAAGACGGCGGCGGCTACGAGGTCGGGCAAACAATCGGCTCCTTCGCCGGTTTCGGGCCGGTCGACGATCCGAAGTTCGTCATGGTCGTGCGCATCGACCGTCCGGAAGGCGTGCAATTCGCCGAATCGACCGCCGCGCCGCTCTTCGGCGACATCGCCAAATTCTTGCTGGATTATTATCAGGTACCGCCGACACGGAACTAATATGCTGAAACATCTCAAGGCGCTTCTCGCATTTCTGGCGCGCGCGGTCTTGGCTCGGTACGCGCCGAAGATCGTCGCGGTCGCAGGCTCGGTTGGAAAGACATCCACGACGCGAGCCGTCGCGGCGACGTTGGCGCGCTCGTTTCCGACGCGAGGAAGCGCGAAGAATCACAACAACGAAATCGGCGTGCCGCTCACGATTCTCGGCGAAGCGAAATCAGGCGGCCGCTCGCCGTTCGCTTGGGCGGCGATTTTGTGGCGCGGCTTCCTTCTCGCCTTCGGACCCGCGCGGCCATACCCGCGCGTCTTGGTGCTTGAAATGGCGACGGACCATCCGGGCGATTTGGCGTACCTCGCGTCCATCGCGCCGCCGGACGTCGCCGTGCTCACGGCGATCGCGGAAGAGCATACGGAGTTTCTCGGCGATCTCGATGGCGTGGCGGAAGAAGAGGGTTCTATCGTTCGCAGCCTGTCCAAGGACGGGACGGCCGTCTTGAACGCCGATGACGCCCGCGTCGTCGATATGAAGGCGCATGCGCCGCGCGCCGTGCTCTTCGGCTTCGGCGAAGGCGCCTTCGTGCGCGCCGAACGCGCCGAACCGGAACTGGCGCTCGGGACGGTTTTTACGCGCTTCGACCTCGTGATCGACGGCAAGCGTTTCCCGGTGAATCTTCCGAATGCGCTCGGCGACGGCAATGTCTACGCCGCGCTCGCGGCCGCTTCGGTCGCGCTCGCATTCCATATCGATCCGGCCATGATCCCGTTCGGTCTCGCTGAATACGAACCGCCGCCGGGACGCTTGCGCGTCTTGCCGGGTATCAAGGAAACGATGCTGGTCGATGACAGCTATAACTCGTCGCCGCGAGCCGCTGAGCTCGCGCTCGGCACGTTCCAGCGGCTGCCCGTGCGCGACGGCGGACGGCGCATCGCCGTCCTTGGCGACATGCTCGAACTCGGCGCGCTGACGGAGAGCGCGCATCACCGTATCGGACAACTCGCGGCGCGCTCCGGCATCGAACTTTTGATCGGCGTCGGTGCCGCTTCCGCTTCGCTTTGCCGCGGCGCCCGGGAAGCCGGCATGAACGAAGAACGCGTCTTTCATTTCCAAAATTCGCAGGAAGCAGGGCGTTTTTTGCAGGAGCGCATTCGTCCCGGAGACCTCGTTTTGATCAAGGGGTCGCAGGGCATCCGTACGGAACGCATTGTCAAGGAATTGATGGCTGAACCGGAGCGCGCCGGAGAGCTCCTCGTCCGGCAGTCAAAGGATTGGCTGAACTAAGCGAAAAAAGCGATAGACTCTTGACAACACGGCCTTTTTAGGCTAAAGTCAGCCGTTTCCTAGGGCATTTGCCTTTGGAATGCTCATTGACCAAACCGTCAACGAACCCGCATCACAAGAGGGGGTCTCCCTTGCCGAACCACACGACGGATACCGATCGCGCGCTCAAGGAAAAAATCGCGCGCGGTCGACGACCGAAGGTCGACGCCGCGCCCACGCGAGGACAGTTTCTCGGCCGTTATCGGATCGAGCGCACGCTTGGTTCCGGCGGCATGGGCGAAGTCTACCTTGGCGTGGATCCGACGCTGGGTCGCAAGGTCGCCATCAAGGTGATCAGCCTCCCAATGACGGGTCCCGATGCCAAGCGAGCAGCCGTGAAGCGCTTCGAAATCGAAGCGAAGGCGGCCGCGAAGATCAATCATCCGAACGTCGTGACCGTGTACGACTTCGTGGTCGATCTGACCGGCAAGCACTTGCTCGTCATGGAGTATCTCGACGGACGCACGCTCCGGCAGCTGACGGAGGGCAACAAGCCGCTCCCGCCCGAGCAGGTCGTACGGATCGCAGTCGAGGTCCTTCGGGGCCTTGAGGTGATCCATGCCGCCGGCATGATCCATCGCGATCTGAAGCCGCACAATCTCATGCTGATGCCCGATGGTCGCATGGTGATTCTGGACTTCGGACTCGTGAAGGACACGCTGCGGCAGAACGATCTGACGCAGACGGGTATGGCTATGGGTTCGCCCTTGCACATCTCGCCCGAGCAGGTCATGGGACATGGCAAGATCGACGGCCGCGCGGATCTCTACGCGCTCGCCACGGTCCTGTTCCAGCTCTTGACCGGTCGTCCGCCGTATGACGGCACGGCTCCCGAGGTGCTGCACAAGCAGATCGCGGCGCCGATGCCTGCAATCGTCTCGCCTCGCGGACCGGTTCCTCCCGGCATGATCGAGATCGTCCGCAAGGCGATGTCGAAAAAGCCGGAAGATCGGTACGCGTCGGCGACGGAGATGCGGACTGCGCTCGAGCGGCTGCAGGCATCCTTGAAGGCGACGGTTCCGTCGCCCCGCACCATGACGGCGCCGAAAGCGCCCGTGTTGCCCAAGGCTGCGCTGCCCGCGCTGCCAAGGACGGTCACGCCGAACTCCGGCGCCGTGAAGACGATGACCTTCAGCCAGCTCATGGCGTCATCGCCGACGATCAAGGTGCCGCCCGCGCCCGCTCCTCGTCCGCACAGGCCGAGTACGCCCCCGCCTCCTCCTCCGGCCGCCATGCGTCCGCGCCGCACGAGCGCGCCTCCACCGGTTTCGGTGGAGTCGCTCGCGCCGGCAAAGAGGCGACCGCGGTACGTCTCGTTCCTGAAGGGGTTCGCAGCCGCCGCCGTGTTCGTCGGACTCGCCATGCTTGCATGGACGGTCTTCAACAGCCGAACGCTCGGAGGTTCGGACGCGTCGTCCGCGCAAGATGCGGGCGCGTTCCAAGAGATCGTCGCTCCGGCGCCGCGCGATGCCGTTCTGGCACCCGCTGCTCCGCGTACGGCGGACGACGGCTGTCGGGCCTACGAGGAGAATCAGAACAGTCTCGCCATCGAGATCCTGAAACCCCTCAAGGCCGGTTCGCTCGACGCTCGGTACCTCTACTGCCTCTGCGCGGCCGAGCATTTTCTCGGACACGCCGACAAGCAGAAGGACTGCCAGCTCTTTCTCGATCATCCCAAGCGCGACAAGGATCAAGCCGAACTCGTTGACTTCTGGGTCAACGGTAAGTCCAAAGTCCGTTAGGGCCGTTCTCAGCAAGGTACGCATCCGCGTACCTTTTTTGTATTGACGAATACGAAATTTTGTGGGAACGTCCGGCTGCCACGTAAGGAGAGACCGATGCCCTTTTCGTTCCTGCAGATCATCGTGTTCTTCGTCTGGGCTCTGCTTTCCGCCGCGCTCGAAGTGCACATCGAAGGATCGCGCGGCTGGGCCGCATCGCTTCCGACCTGGCGCCGCACGCAGGGCGGACGACTGTTCCGTCTCGTGCAGGTGATCTTCTTCGGCGGCCGCCCCGTCACCGGCTATCACGGCTGCATGTTCACGCTCCAGCTCGCGGCGTTCCATCTCTGCTACTTCCAGGGCACGCCGTTCACCTGGCAGAACGAAAGCATGACCTTGGCGCTGTTCTTCCTCGTGTGCCCGACCTGGGATTTCCTCTGGTTCGTCTTGAATCCGGCTTACGGCCTGAAGCGTTTCAAGAAGGAAGAAATCGAATGGCACGACGGCCGCTGGTGGGTCTTCGGCCTCTTCCCGGTCGATTACGCCGTCGCCGGACTCATCTCGCTGGCGTTCATGCTGGGAGCGTTTCGGCCGGATGCGGATATCTTGAACGGCATCAACTTGGTGGCCTCGTGCTTCCTTTGGGCCGTGCTGCTCTTGCTCACGACGGACGTGCTCGGTCCTTGGTACCGCGCGCGCCGCGTGGAGCTTCTCGCGGGCAACGAACCGCCGATCGTCGAATCCAACGTCGACGACGTCATCGCCTCGCGCTGACACCATCCTGTTCGGATGGTTTTTCATTTGCAAAAAAAGAACCGACAGCGTCGGTTTAAGGCGTTTCATCCGGTTCGAGGATTGAGGGGTGGCTCGCGGCGATCGCGAGGAGGTCGTCGTTGGAATGACGCGGTCGCGCGATGTGCTTCCAGACCGTTTCCTGCGCGGGCGCGCTTTCATGGATACGCACGCGGCGCATCCAGTCGAACGTCGGCGAGAGCGCTCCGGTCGCCGGGTCGCGTCGACTGTAGTGAAACAGCTCGCAATTCCAGATCCGGTGTTCGGGGGCGCGGGAGCGATAGGCGGCTTCAAACGCGTCTTTCGACAGGTGTTCGAAAAGCGTGCGGATCGCCCAGAGCGTCTCGCGGTGCGTGACGCAGAGCATGGCGCCCGTTTCGTGCTGCAGGCTCGCCAACATGAATCGGACGCGCTTGGCGACGTGCAGGATGCTTTCGCCCCCGGGCGGCTCCCAGGTGAGAGGCTTCTCGATCTGCGCCCGCGCGTGGGCTTCCCACGCGGGTACGTGCGCGCCGGTCTCCGGCAGCGTGATCGTGCCAAGGCTGCGTTCGACGAGAAGTGGTTCGATCAGCCAGGCGGCGTTCGGAAGCCGGAGGCGTCCGGACGTTTCGATCGCGCGCGGAAGGGACGATGTGCGGTAATGATCGATGCGCAGCCGGGCTGCGGTCCGCAGCCAGTCGCCAAGCCGCTCGGCTTGCGCGCGGCCCAAGCTCGTGAGACGGACGTTGTCGGGATGGCGGCCGGACAAGAGCTGCGCGGCCTTCTCCTGGTCGCCTTGCCTCAGCAACTGCGTCGCAAGATTCGCTTCGGAGTGGCCGTGGCGGGCGAAAAGGGCGTCGGTCAGTGCGAGCATGGTTCCTCCCGCTTGCTGCTTATCAGAAAAAAAGACCCCACCGCAAGGGTGAGGTCTTTTTTGGTACCGCGTAGGGGATTTGAACCCCTGATTTTCGCCGTGAGAAGGCGACGTCCTGGACCGGGCTAGACGAACGCGGCGGGCGCTAAGGAAGATAGCACGCGATTGGAAGTTTGTCTAGTCGTATGCTATGTTTAAAGCGCATTAACCTCATATTTTTTATGTTTCACAAGCTCATGCACAGTCCGTTTATGATGCACTTGCGTAAGCCGTGCAACACCGACTGGGCGAAGCTCATTCTCCGCGTCGCTGTCGGCGCCGTCTTCGTCTACCACGGAAAGATGAAGCTCTTCGGCGGCTTGGCAATGACGACGGGTTTCTTCGACAAGATCGGCGTGCCGATGCCGGGCATCATGGCGCCGTTTATCGGCGGCGTCGAGTTCTTCGGCGGCTTGCTCCTGATTCTGGGCTTCGCCGTCCGCCCGATCGCCTTCCTTCACGCCGCAACGATGGTTGTCGCGATCCTGGCCGCCAAAGGCCTCTCCAGCTGGGCGAAGATCGAACTGGAAGTCGTTCTGTTGGCTGCTTCCGTCAATTTGCTTCTTTCGGGAGCCGGCGCCTATGCGATCGACGCTTGGATGATGAAAAAAGGTTCGGGCGAACACGACGCCTCGATGCCGATGGCGCCCAAGGCCTAGGATTGACGAGGGTCGAAAAAAAAGACTACGATGGGCACTTGCCCTCGTAGTTTTATGTTTTCCTGGAAAACCGCCGACAAGCCGATCGTCGCCCTGTCGCCCATGGCCGACATGACCGACTCCGAATTCTGCCTGATCGCCAAGCGCTTCGGGGCCAGGATTGTGTTTCGCGAAATGGTTTCTTCGGAAGCGATCGTGCGCCTGAACGACAAGACGCTCGAGATGTGCAAGTTCGAGGAAGCCGAGCGCCCGATTATCCAGCAAATCTTCGGCGCCGACCCGGACACGATGGCCGAGGCTGCGCGGATCGTCGAGGAGCGTTTTCATCCGGACGGCATCGACATCAACATGGGCTGCCCGGTGTACAAAATCACTTCGAATTTCAACGGCGCCGCTTTGATGAAAGAACCGGAACGCGCCGCCGAAATCATCCGTAAGATGAAAGCGGCGATCACGGTGCCGCTGTCGGTGAAGATCCGTTTGGGCTGGAGCGATCCGCGCGAGTGCTTGGATTTCGCCAAAGTCGTCGAAGACGCCGGCGCCGATCTCATCACGGTCCACGGCCGCACCAAGGCGCAGGGCTATTCGGGCGTCGCCGATTGGAAGATGGTCGGCGAGGTGAAGAAGCGCGTGTCGATTCCGGTGCTCGTGAACGGCGACGTGCATACGCCGGAAGCCGCGCTCCCCGCCATGGAGCAGTCCGGCGCCGACGGCACGCTGGTCGCGCGCGGCGCGCTCGGCAATCCCTGGATTTTGAAACAAATCGAAGAAGTATTGAAGGACGGAAAAGTCTCGACGGTCATCGACGAGGAGACGCGCGTCCGTACCGTCATCGAGCACACCAAGCTCATGATCGCGCGGCACGGCGAAACGCGCGGCGTGACGCTGATGCGCAAGCATTTCGCCTGGTATTTCAAGGGCGGACCGCGCAGCAAGGAAATCCGCATGCGGCTCAACCAGGCGGCTTCGCTCGCGGACGTCGAGGCTGCTATACTGCCGGAATCACGCTAAGACCCCTATGATCGAACTCTGGCGAAATTTCCTGGTCGCGCCGCTTCTCGATCTCCTCATTTTTTTCTACGAAACCGTCGCCTTCGGCAACCTCGGCGTGGCGGTCATCGAGATGACGTTTTTGTTGCGCCTCGCCCTTATCCCGCTCACCATCAAGGCGGAGCGCGACGCGGCGCGGTACGAGCATCTTGAGTCGCAGGTCGCCGAGATCCAGGAGCGTTTCAAGCACGACGAGGTGCTGGCGGGGGAGCATATCCGCGCGTTTCTCAAGGAACATAGGGTGAGCCATTGGGCGAAGGCGACGATCCTGCTCGTCCAGTTCGTCGTCATGATCGTGCTGTACCAGGTGTTCCAGCGCGGCATCTACGGCAGCTTTTCCCAGCCGATCAACACCACGTTCTTCGGTACGGAGCTCGGCAAGCGCAACGTGTATTGGGCGCTCGCCGTCGGCGTCCTCTTTTTCGTCGAAATTTCCCTGCAACAAAGGAAGGTCGCGCATCTCTTGCAGAAGAAGGATGCCATCTATCGCTACGCTTTCCCGGCCTTTGCGGTCGTGGTATTGTCGATCTTGCCGATGGCCAAGAGCCTGTTCGTCCTGACATCGATGGTATTTTCCTTGACCGTGTCAACTATCCGCCGCGCGCTATGGCCGACCGACTCGACCAAATGATGTATTCGTTCGTGGTTGAAGACGTCCTGAAAGGACTCTTCATTCACGTGCCGCCGGGCTATGTAGCCTGCGTCTATGATTTGGGGCGCGGCGTTTTGAAAAAGGTGATGATGCCCGGCCTGCATCTCAAGATCCCGTTCTGGCAGAAAGCCAAGCTTTTTAATACGCAGACGCTTGAATACTCGATCTCGAGGGATTTTGACCCGTCGCACGCCCGCGCGCTCGGCGACGTGCCGGTCGTAGCCCAGACGGCCGACGGCAAGCGCGTTTCAGTCGAAGGTACGGTGCTGCTCCGCCTCGATATCGAACAAGTTCCCACGATTTGGCAGACGATCGGCGACGACTTCGTCCAGAAAATCGTCCGGCCGACGATCCGAAGCCGCATGCGCATGATCAGCGCGCGCTTCTCGTTCGCGGACGCGCTCTCGGGCAAGCGCGACCAAATCGAGATTGAAACCAAGCAGGAGCTGGAACGCATCTTCTTCCCGCGCGGCATCCGCGTCGAGAACGTGCTGCTCTCCGAAATCCGCGAGACCCATGCTGAAGACAACCAATAATCGCGCATGGCACGCGCTCAGCGTGGATGAAGTCCTGCTCGCGCTCACGTCGTCGGCAGCCGGACTGTCCGACGACGAGGCCGCAGCGCGCCTTGAGACCTACGGACCGAACGAACTTCCCGCCGAGCCGCCGGCGTCGAAGTTCCTTTTGTTTCTGAAACAGTTCAAGAGCGCCCTCGTGTGGGTGCTGTTCGTGGCCGCCGTCATTTCGCTTCTGGCCGGACATCCGCTCGACGCGGCGGCGATCGGCATCATCGTGCTCGCCAACGCGCTCATCGGCTATGCCCAAGAGCGCAAGGCCGAAGCCGCGCTCTCCAAGCTCAAGGCGATGGTCGTGCCGAGCGTTACCGTCAAACGCGGCGATCACGCGGTACGGATCGAATCGTCGTCGCTCGTTCCGGGCGACATCGTCTTGATCGCCCAGGGCGACCGCATCTCGGCCGATCTCCGTTTGATCAACGCGCGCGATCTCACGATCGACGAAGCGGCGCTCACGGGAGAATCTTTGCCGGCGTCGAAAAAGCTTGAAGCGGTTTCCGAGCGCGCCGCGATCGGCGATCGATCTTCGATGGCGTTCATGGGAACCCTGGCCGTCTCCGGCGAGGGCGTCGGCGTCGTCACGGCCACCGGCCGCGCCACGGCATTCGGCCAAATCGCCCAATCGCTCTCCGTGATCAAGCGCGAAAAAACGCCGCTTGAACGTCGGGTCGACCGGCTCGGCGGCGGCTTGGCGGTCGCGGCGATCGCCTGCGCGGGATTGATTTTCTTCATCGGCGTGCGCCAAGGGCTTGAACCGCTTGAAATGTTCCTCGTCGCCGTCGCGATGGCGGTCTCCAGCATTCCTGAAGGCTTGCCGGCCGTGCTCGCCGTCGTGCTCGCGATCGGCGTGCAGCGTATGGCACGTCGCAACGCCATTACGCGCCGCCTGCCCGCCGTCGAAACCCTCGGCACGGTCGACGTCATCTGCACCGACAAGACCGGAACGCTGACCGAAAACCAGATGACGGTGCGCAAGGCTTTCACGTTGACGCATGAGATCGAAGTGACGGGAGAAGGCTGGGCGCCGGAAGGCGAATTCCTGATCCAGGGAAAGAAGGCCTCGCCGGCCGAGCACCCCTCGTTCCTCCACTTGCTGCGCGCGGCCGCGCTTTGCAACCGCGCGGCGGTCGAGCGGCGTGACGAGCGCTGGATCGCTTCAGGCGATCCGACGGAAGCCGCGCTCGTCGTGATGGCCGGCAAGGGCGGGTATGAGAAAAACGACCTTTTGCGCACCGAAAAAACCGTAGACGAGATCCCGTTCACGTCCGAACGCAAGTATCGGGCGATTTTGCACGAATACGTGGCTCCCGGCGACAAACCGACGCGCGAAATCATGATCGTGGGCGCCTTCGAGCCGATTTTGGCGATGACGGACTTCGTCGCCGAGCAAGGCGCGGCGCATGCAATGACGCCGGAGATGCGCGCCCGCTTGGAGGCGGAAACCGGGAAGATGGCTGATGGGGCGCTGCGCGTGCTGGCGATCGCCTACAAACGCGTCGACGTATCCCATGTCGAGCTGCACGAAAAAGATCTCCACGGCCTGACGATGCTCGGTCTCGTCGGCATGATCGATCCGCCGCGCAAAGACGTGCGCGAAGCGATTCTCGAATGCCGCCGCGCCGGCATCCGCGTCATCATGAATACCGGCGATCATCGCGATACGGCCGTCGCGATCGCGCGCGAAGTCGGCATTTTGGATCGCGACGAAGATCTCGCCGGCAAGGTGTTCATCGATGCCGAGGTCGCGCCGGTTTCCGACGAAGCGCTGCGCGGCATTCTTGCGCGCGCCGCGGTCTTCGCGCGCGTTTCCCCGCAGACGAAGCTCCGCGTCGTGAAAGCACTCCAGGATCTCGGCCACACCGTGGCAATGACGGGCGACGGCATCAATGACGCGCCGTCGCTCAAGCGCGCCGACATCGGCGTGGCGATGGGCATCACCGGCACCGACGTCACGAAGGAAGTCGCTGAAATGGTGCTGGCCGACGATAATTTCGTTTCCATCGTCGCAGCCGTCGAAGAAGGCCGTATCGTCTACCGCAACGTCAAGCAGACGGTTTCGTATCTTGTCATGACGAACGTCGGCGAAGTCGTGACGATTCTCGCGGCGCTCGTGCTCGCGCTGCCGATCCCGCTTTTGCCCGCGCAAATTTTGTGGCTGAACCTCGTGACGGACGGCTTCACCGGCGTCGCCCTCGCCGCCGAACGACGCCATGGCGACGAGCTCGCCAATCCGCCGCGCCGCAAGAATGAACGGATGCTTTCACGCAGCGTGTTCATTCTGACTGCGCTCGCCGCCGCGCTCATGGCCGCCGGCACGCTCCTCATGTTCCGCTGGGCCGACGGACGCGACGGCGAAACCTATGCCCGCACCGTCGCCTTCCTGGCCATGACCTTCTTCCAGCTTTGGAATGTCTTCAGTCTTCGTTCGGCCACGGAATCGGTCTTCACGCTCGGCTTCCGCTCCAACCGCTGGGTGCCGGCCGGCGTCGCGGTTTCGATCGCGCTCGCCGCGCTCATTATCTACGTGCCCGCGCTCCAGCGCGTCTTCGGCCTTTCCGCCGTCGGCTGGAGGGAGTGGGGCATGGCGATCCTCGTGAGCTCGTCGGTGCTTTGGTGCGTCGAGGGGTGGAAGCTCTTGATCCGCCGCGGCATGATTCCGAAACGTTGGCTCTAGATTGACACGTAGGCCATTTTCTTCTATACCTTTTTCGGAGGTAGACATGTCAAGCAAGCGTGTGCGGCCATTGAATGGCGGCTTCGAACGCATCCAGGACAATGTTGCGTTGCCGGAAGACGTTCCGTTTCGTCCCGACCCGTTCCGTGGCGCTTTCGATCCGGTGCAAATGGCCGTTCGGGCCGCATCCTATGCGGCCGCGGCTGACCCAAGAAACGTCTTGCCCGTACGCGTGCTGTCTTTGGGGCGGGGGTCGTATCTCTTCGAGCGAGGAGAGCAAGCCATCGTCCTTGGTCCGGCCGTTGGGCAACGACGGCGAAGCATCGTGTGGACCGCCCGACCCGTACTGCTGGCTACCGTGACCATGCGCGACGGCGAACCTGTCGTGCGCCATGCTTCGGAGCGGAAACGGGTCACTCGTAGGCCGCGCCGTCAACGACGGACGAAGCGTTCTTGATCCTGCTCGGCGCATGCGCCGAGCTTTTATGTTGACGCACAGCCTTTTTCGTGCAACGCTTGCCCCAGGAGGAAACACTATGGGTTCCGGCGGTCCCGAAGGAAAGAACGCGCTGATTCGCGTGGTCGATCTCCTGGCTCTCGTGGACAAGGCGTGCAAGCGCCTCGACGCGTCCTGGCTCGGCTTCCTGCTGGGCGGGCTTTGGAGGAAGAAGTGATCGGATCAAGAACGCGCGGCCTGAACTTCTCGCTCATTGCCCTCTCGATCAGTGCCGCCGTCGAGCAGGCGGCGGCTGAGGAGAACGGATCGAAGATCGTCGTCATGGATCTCGACCACCCCGAGGCATTTCGGGTCGTGAAGACGGATGGCGCTGATCTTGAGACGGACATCCTGCAAAAGGACTTCGTCGCCCCAATAACGCTGTCTGTCCGTCGTTCGCCCGCGCCGACGCGTCCTTCTCCGGCGACGAAGAAGGCACGCAAAGCCGCGCCGGCCAAGGCAACCAAGCCGAAGCCCCCGCCGCTCAGACCTCGTCGCCGTCCCGGTCGCAAGTCCTGATGCTCAGGACTTTTTCTTTTTATAAAATGAAAAGCGGACCCTTGAAGAGTCCGCTGAGAAATGCCGATCCTGCACCGAGGTTCCCGTCTGTCGACGAGACCGGAAGCGCCGCTGGCCCCCCTCTTTATTTCTGTGCAAGCCGCAAGGGGGGGGGCGTGCGAAAAAATAAAACGGACTTCACAAGGGAAGTCCGGTCTGTTCTTGGCGTCGAATGCCCTGCGACATAGCCGCATCGGCCTGGACACGCGGTTCTCAACCATTGCTGGGAGGGCTCGCGCGTACGCCATCGATGATAGCCAGGTGAGATTGCTCTGGGGGTTGAGGCCTCTCAAGCCTCGAGCTTCTCTGCCTGACGAGCCATCGACCGAACAGGTGCCTAGGCTTGCTCTAAACAGAGCAACCTTTCTTTGAAACGAAGCGGGGTATGGACAGCCTCAGTGGGTCATAGCGGGACCACCTCGTCCCTTTTCGGCCGTGCGCTTCAGCGGATGCCGCACACCTGTTCCGTACTCCGCGATGGCTACGTTCTAGCAGATCGGACCCGCCATGTCAAGCATCCCGGATTTTTTGCCAAAAGTCAAGACAAACGTAAACGGACCCAAGAGGGTCCGTGGATGAGAGAGATCGGTAACCGACTGGCGGCGTAGGATGCGCTGACCGTGTTTGGACCGAAGTCCGGGTATGGTCGGGGGTCGGCGATCCTGTTGCCGACCAGTCGGTTACCGTTGGGGAAAAAAGTTCGCCAGACCCATGCATCCACCCGAAGGTGAATGGGAAACCGACAGGCGTCGGCTTGGTCTTCCCACCTTATATCCTTGTGGGAAAAGTTTCGCTCCTCACGTCATACTCACACCGACCACACTGGACTCCCTAAGGAATCCAGCCCCCGGAAAGGCAAGCCTTTCGTGGGCGAAATCGGAAGATTTTGACGCTAATAACTCCAAAGTGGCGGATGTTGTCCAAGGGCTCGGAGACGAGCTCTTCTCCATGATCCATGGGCGATCATGGCCATGAAAACCTACCATAAAATGATCGATTTGTCAAGCTTGGCGGCGCGCTTGACGGTTCGTTAGCACTCGTATAATCTGAGTGCTAGAAACTATGGAACAGCTTGATTCTCGCCAAGAAATCCTGCTGAAACTGACCGTCCGGCGCTTCATCCAGAGCGCCGAGCCGGTCGGTTCGGCGTGGCTGGCCGATGAATCCGGCCTGGACGTCTCCTCGGCGACGATCCGGAACGAACTCGCGACGCTCGAAGAACAAGGCTTCCTGCTCCAGCCGCACACCTCCGCCGGACGCGCGCCCAGCGAAAAAGGCTATCGCTACTACGTCGATCGTTTCCTCGAAAAGAAAAAACCGGGAGCCGCCGCTGCGACCGCGCTCGCCGAAGCCGCTGAGGCCGCGCAAGAAGAAAGCGACAAGTTGCGCCGCGTCGCCAAAGCGCTCGCCGAACTCGCGAACGAGTCGGCGCTCGCTGCCTTCGCTCCGCGCGACGTCTATTACACCGGCCTCGCCAATCTGTTCGCCAAGCCGGAGTTCAAACAGCTCTCGCTCGTCGCCTCGATGTCGCGCGTGCTCGACCATCTCGACGAGACGATGGAAAAAATGTTCCCCGAAGTCGGTTCCGAAACGCGCATCCTGATCGGTTCGGAAAATCCGTTCGGCGCCGAATGCGGCCTCCTCGTCGTGCGTTCGCCGATCGGCCTCCTCGGCCTCCTCGGTCCGATGCGCATGGACTACGACACCGACCTCGCTCTTCTTGAAACGGCCGTTGAAACGCTCAAAACCTGATATGGAAGAAGAAAAGAAAAACGAAGAACTCGCGGAGACGCCGGAAAAAACGCCCGAGCAGCTCTGCGCGGAAATGGAGCTCAACTGGAAACGCGCGCTGGCCGACTACCAGAATCTCCAAAAAGACGTCGCCCGCGAACGCGCCGAGATGGGGCAGTACGCGACACTGCGCGTCGTCGAGCGCTTCCTGCCCATCTTCGACAACTTCAACACCGCGTTGGCGCACATGCCGAAGTCCGACGACAAGACGGTCGTGAACTGGGCGGTCGGCGTCGGCTTCATCCAAAAGCAGCTTGAAGAGGCGCTCCGAAACCTCGGCCTCACGATCATCAAAACCGCCGGCGAAACCTTCGACGCGACGAAGCACGAAGCGGTCGGCGAAGAAGACGAAGGCAAGCCGCACGGCACGATCTTGAAAGAAGTCCAAGCCGGCTACGAGATCGGCGGCAAGACGGTACGGCCCGCAAAAGTCATCGTAAACAAATAGACTATGTTGCTCAAAAGCGATCTTGAATGGGACGAAGAATACGAAAAGCACAGCTTCTCTTTTAAAGAGTGGCCGAAGTTCTTGATGTTCTTCCGCTTGAGCGGCGACATGCTGGTCACCGTCCCGACCCGCGTCGTTGGCGATAAGGGCACCGAAATGCGCGACCAAAAAATCCGCCTGGCCGACCTCCCGAAACACAAAGCGGGACTCAACAGCATCAAGCTGAGCGTCCAAACCCAGAACAAGCTGGTAAAGTTTGACACCGTCGGCGCAAGCTTCAAGGCGTTGGCGAAGTAAATTGTGTATGTCCTTGCTTCCAAAAAACCAGAACCCTCTTGAGGATCTCGATCGTGGTTTGATGGATCTCTCCAAAGGCTTCATCCCGGCGGTCGACGTGTATGAGAACGCGGGCGACGTGGTCGTCGAGACGGCGCTTGCGGGCGTTGATCCGAAAGACGTCGAAGTCACGGTCGAAGGCGGCGTGCTGACGCTCCGCGGCAAGACGGAACACCGTAAGGAAGTCGACGAGAAGGATTATCTCTATAAAGAAGTCCGCTACGGCGCCTTCCAGCGCAAGATCGCCCTGCCCGCGCCAGTCATCGGCGAGAAAGCGGAAGCGACGTCCGAGCACGGACTCCTCCGCATCACCATCCCGAAAGCCGAAGAAGGCAAGAAGAAAGAAATTAAGATTGAAGTCAAGGGGAAATAATATGGCAAAGATTCTTGGAATCGACCTCGGAACGACGAACTCCTGCATGGCCGTGATCGAAGGCGGCCAGCCGAAAGTGTTGGAGAACAAAGAAGGCGCGCGCACGACGCCGTCCATGGTTGCGATCTCCAAAGCGGGGGAGCGCCTCGTTGGTTTGCTTGCCAAGCGCCAAGCCGTCGTGAACCCGACCAACACCATTTATTCCGTGAAGCGCTTGATCGGCCGCCGCTGGGAGGATCCGGAAGTCCAGCGCGACGTGAAGCTCTTCCCGTTCAAACTCACCAAGTCCGGCGAAGGCGCCAAGATCGTCATGGGCGACAAGGAATTCTCGCCGCAGGAAATTTCGGCCATGGTGCTCCAGAAGCTCAAGGCCGACGCTGAAGAAAAGATCGGCGAAAAGATCGAAGAAGCCGTCATCACCGTGCCGGCCTACTTCGACGACGCCCAGCGCCAGGCCACGAAGGATGCGGGCGAAATCGCCGGCCTCAAAGTGCGCCGCATCATCAACGAACCGACGGCCGCAGCGCTTGCCTACGGTTTCGACAAGAAGAAGGATGAAAAGATCGTCGTTTACGACCTGGGCGGCGGCACCTTCGACGTTTCCGTTCTGGATGTTTCCGCCGACACCGTCGAAGTGAAAGCCACGAACGGCGACACGCACTTGGGCGGCGACGACTTCGACCAGCGCCTCATCACCTGGATCGTTGAGGAGTTCAAGAAAGCCGAGGGTGTCGATCTCTCCAAGGATCCGCTCGCGCTCCAGCGCATCAAGGAAGCCGCCGAAAAGGCCAAGATCGAACTCTCGACCGCGGCCACGACCGAAATCAACCAGCCGTTCATCGCCTCCGATCCGGCCACGGGCCCCAAGCACCTCGTCATGACGCTCTCGCGCGCCAAGCTCGAAGAGCTCGTCGGCGACCTCGTCGAAAAGACGCTCGAACCGACGAAGAAGGCGCTCGCCGACGCCAAGCTTTCCGTGTCCGACATCAACGAGATCGTGATGGTCGGCGGCATGACGCGCATGCCGCTCGTCCTCGCCACCGTCGAAAAATTCTTTGGCAAGAAGCCGAACGTTTCGGTGAACCCGGACGAAGTCGTCGCGATCGGCGCGGCGGTCCAGGGCGGCGTTTTCCAGGGCGACGTCAAAGACGTTCTGCTGCTCGACGTCACGCCGCTATCGCTCGGTCTTGAAACCATGGGCGGCGTCTCGACGAAACTGATCGAGCGCAACACCACGATCCCGACCTCGAAGACGCAGACCTTCTCGACCGCGGCCGACAACCAGCCGGGCGTCGAAATCCACGTCCTTCAGGGCGAGCGCGAAATGGCCGCCGACAACAAGTCGCTCGGACGCTTCATGCTGGACGGCATCCCGCCGGCGCCGCGCGGCGTGCCGCAAATCGAAGTCACCTTCGACATCGACGCCAACGGCATCCTGAACGTGAAGGCCAAAGACAAAGCCTCTGGCAAGGAGCAGAAAATTACGATCACTGCTTCGACCGGCCTTTCGAAGGACGAAGTCGAGCGCATGAAGAAGGACGCCGAAATCCACGCCGCCGAAGACAAGGCCAAGCGCGAGCGTGCCGACCTGAAGAACAATGCCGACGCCATGGTCCACACGACCGAGAAGATGCTGAAGGACATGGGCGAGAAAATGAAACCGGAAGACAAGAAGGCGCTTGAAGAAAAACTCGAGGCTCTGAAAAAGGTGAAGGACGGCGAAGATGCCGAGGCGATCAAGAAAGCCGCGAGCGAGCTGACCGATCTGGCGCAAAAAATCGGCGGCGAGATGTACAAAGAAAATCCGCCGGCGGGAGAACAGCCGAACGCCGACAAAAAAGAAGGCGACGGTCCGATCGAAGGCGAAGTCGTCGACAAAAAATAAAAGACCTCTACTCGGTAGAGGTCTCGCAGATCGCGCACTGGCGGTTCAGGACCGCGCAGGGCAGGCACCAGACGGCGCTGCTCCCCGCGGTCCAATGCTCGCAATGCGCGGCTCGGACCATCGCGGGCGCGGCGCGCGCCGGCGGCGGGCATGCCTCGCAGCGCGGCGGCACCACGCTGAAGCCGAGCTGTCCCCAGACCTTCGTCCAGATATCGCGCTTCAGCCGGTAGTGGTACCGCTGGTGCGGCTGCATGGAATCGACCAGGCCGACGTCCAGCTCGACGAGCGTCGGAACGTGCAGGGCTTCCGCCGACGAAAGGTCCGCCGCGGCGAGCAGCGTGCGCGCCGTCGATCGGCCGTACGTCTTCACGAGCGTCACGTAGGCATCGAAGAGCGTCTCGAAGACCTCGCCGCATCCCGCAACCGACGAAGAAGACATCGGCTTCCGGCAGTGCTGGCATTGGTCGAGGCGCTCCGCGCACTTCCGACAGATCTGGAAGAGCGGGTTCCTGATGAAGGTCGGCGCGCCAGACCCGATCTGTGTACACTCCGCGCAGCGGGCCTTGGCCGGGTCACGCTCGGAGCGGGCGAGATTGGCAGCGATCTGCCACCGCACGCTTTCGTCCGTATCCCATTCGCGCTCCGCGCGACACGTTTCGCAGAGGTGCATGGCGGGCCTCCTGTATAATGACCACCGATGTCTAAAGACTATTACCAAATCCTCGGAATTAGCAAGGGCGCTTCGGAAGACGAGATCAAAAAAGCCTTCCGCGTTTTGGCGCACAAATACCACCCCGACAAAGAAGGCGGCGACGAAGCCAAGTTCAAGGAAATCAACGAGGCCTACCAAGTGCTCGGCGACGCCAAAAAACGGGCGCAGTACGATCAGTTCGGCTCGGCCGGACCGGGGTTCGGCGGGTTCGGGCAAGGCGGCTTCCAAGGCGCCAATTTCGACATGGGGGATTTGGGAGAGATGTTCGGCGACATGTTCGGCTTCGGCGGCGGACGCGGCGGCCGGAGGCAAGCGCGCGGCGGCGACATCGAGGTCAACGTGACCATTTCGTTCAGCGAAGCAGCGTTCGGCGCGGAAAAGACGCTGGAGCTGTACAAGCCCGTCGCTTGCAGCGCCTGTTCCGGCACCGGCATTCCGCCCGGATCGAAAATGATCACCTGCAAGACGTGCAGCGGCCAAGGCCGCGTGCGCCAGATGCAGCGCACGATCCTCGGCAGCTTCGAGGCGGTCGCGACGTGCGGCGCTTGCCGCGGTGCCGGCAATATTCCGGAAAAGGAATGCAAGGATTGCGGCGGCGCGGGCGTGAAGCGCGAGAAAACGTCGATGACGGTCAAGATCCCGGCCGGCATCGATCATGGTGAAACGATCCGCGTGCAAGGCGGCGGCGAAGCTGGGCCGCACGGCGCGCCGAGCGGTAATTTGTACTTGCACATCCGCATCCAGCCTGACACGCGTTTCGAACGCGACGGCTTTGACGTTTACTCCAATCTCGAAATCGGTTTCGCCGACGCCGCGCTCGGCACCGAAAAGGAAATCGAAACGCTCGACGGCTCCCTGACGGTCAAAATCCCGGCGGGCGTCCAAGCGGGCGAGGAAATCCGCCTTAAGCATCGCGGCATCACGCGTTTGCAAGCTTCCGGCCGCGGCGACCACTACGTGCGCGTGCGGATCCGCACCCCACGCCACCTCTCCAGGAAATCCAAACAGCTGCTTGAGGAATTGCGTGACGAAGGGGTGTAGTTATCCCCAAGGTCGGATCTAAGCGAAATAAGGTATACTGGGCACATCAACCATTACGCCTTATGCGCATCGATACGACCGGCCGCAAGATTTTCGTTTCGCTCGTCGCTTTGATCGCATTGGTTTTTGGCGCACGAGGCGTACACGCGCAATTTGCCGCGCCTACCTGCACGCCTCCGAACTGCAGCCCGGCCGTCATTCAAAATATTCCGATTACGAGCGCGGCACAGAATGCGAGCATTAACGTCACAGGCGACGGCAAGCTCGGCGCAACGTTCCAGGCCGGCGCTAGCACCCCCGTTTTGAACGCTTCGGGACAAAATCTTTACTACGGAAATGTCAGCGGTACTTCTACGGCTGGCAGTTTGATGCTTCTTCAAGTAGGTGCTGCCGATCGCTTCCGCGTGGGTATCGACGGCGCAGTGACGACGTCCGGCCCCATCACCGCTTCAACAGGTTCCGTCAGTCTCCCCGCATACACATTCAGCGGTGACCCGAACACGGGCCTTTATTGGGCGAGCACTGACAACGTCAGCGTTACGACGGGCGGCGTACAACGGCTTACGGTGAACAACGGCGGCGTAGCCGTGACGACGGGCGCGTTGTACGTGCCGGTCGGTTCGGTAGGCGCGCCTGGTTACACGTTTGCTGGCGATTCGAACACCGGTATCTATCACCCGTCAGCCGATACGATGACGGTCGTGACGAACGGAGTGCGTTCAATGACGTACTCCTCGACCAACAGCGTTGTCGTACCCGGCAGGCTTCATGTGCAAGGCGGCCTTGATGCCGCGCTTGGCGGCGATGGTAGCGGTATCACGAACATCAATGCCAACAACATTACGTCCGGCACGTTGAATGATGCTCGTCTTTCCTCCAACGTTGCCTTGTTGAACAACACGCAAACGTTTACCGGCGCGAAGACGTTCAACACGAACACGACGTTTAACAACGTTTCCGGAGGTACGGTCATGTCGATCACGAACCAGGTCGGCGGCATTGAAGTGTACGGCACCGGTGAAAACGCCTTCAATCAGTACGCTGACGGCTCGATGTATTACCGCATCGACGCCGATAACGACTCCTCGAACGCCTATTACTGGCTGGCCGGAGACAACTCGCAGGTCATGTCTTTGAACGAAAACGGTACGGTTGATATCGAGGGCATGGTGATGTTCGGCGGCCCGGACGTGCGGTTGCTGAACCCTGGTGAAAACTTGATTTACGGAAACGTCGATCAGTTTGCGGGTGGTTATATCATGCTTCTTCAAGCCGAGAACACGGACCGCTTCAGCGTCGATGTCGACGGCAACGTGAGCGCGGCCGGCACGATCTACTCTGGAGGCCAAGCGGTTTGTCTCGCGAACGGCGTGAACTGCCAGGCGGGCATCGAAGGTACGGGCGAACAATACCGTCTCGCGAAGTTCACGGTAAACGGAAGTGTCGTGGGCAACTCGAATATCTGGGACAACGGCGCCACGATTGGCGTCGGCGGTGCCCCGGATGCCTCGTACGCGATGCGCGTCTACGGAGTCTTTAATGCGAACTCGATCTCCGTGCCTGTTATCAGCGTCAACAATGCGGGTGCGGGGGCGACACCGGTTCAGGTCGTGGCTTCAGGAGCCGCCTCCACCGGTATTATGGGTAGCGGTCAGTCCACCGGCGTGTACGGCATCTCGCCCGTCTATGGTGTCTACGGTTATTCGACGACATCTGGCGCGGGCGTGTACGGCGGCTCTAGTTCCGGCTGGGGTGGCGATTTCACATCACTTCGCGTTTCTTCCGGCCTCGCCCTTTTCTCGAGCGGAGCTCAGATTGGCAACGGCGCATCGCTGATTCTCGGTCTATCAGCGAACGATATCGGCGGTACGAACGGCCGCATGTACTACAACACCACGACGAACAAATTTCGCTGCTTTGAAAACGGCGCATGGCAAGACTGCCGTGATGGCGGTATGGCGGGAAGCGGTTCGGTCAACACGATTCCGAAATTCACGGCTGCCACGACGCTTGGCAACTCGACGTTGACGGACGATGGCGCAACGGTCACGGCGGCGCAAAACTTCGCGGTCAACGGCAATACGACGATTGGTAACGCGGCGCTCGACACCCTGACGATTACAGGATCAAGCGTTGCTATTCCGAACAGCCTCAACATCGATTCGAACACGCTCTACATCGATGCCGCCAACAACCGCGTCGGTATCGGTTTGGCTGGTCCCGGCTCCACGCTGACGGTGAACGGCACATTCTGGGTTGCGGATAACGCGACGCTCGGCAATGCGACGACGGATCGCACGACGATCGGCGGCGAGCTCGTGCTCGGCAGCATGGGCGTGAACCCGGCCGGCGTGAACGGCATGCTGTATTACAACTCCATCAACAACAAGCTTCGCTGCTACGAAGGTGGAACTTGGAACAACTGCGGCGCGGAAGAGGATACGCTCGATACGGTCGCCGCACGTGGACGCCAGATCAACAATTACATCGGTATTAGCAACACGGGCGTTGGTTTCTCATCGTTTGACACGGCGCTCTCCGTTCGCGGTACGGTCGGCGGCGTCAGTGCCGTGGTGCAGGCCGGAGGCACGGCGCTGTATGGTGCCGGCGGATCGATAGGTGTGAACGGTGCGGGAACGTCTTACGGCGGTTACTTCGGCTCATCGCAGTCGGGCGGAACAGCCTTGTATGCTCAGGCATTCCAATCCTACGACACAGCGCTTTATGCGCAGGGTCGCGTAAGGATTACGGATACTCTCGGTGTGAATGGCGCGGCAGCAGTCGGTGGTTGGGGTATTCAAACGACAGGAAGCATCTACGGACTCTATGCGACATCCGGTTCCACTGGCGTGTATGCCAGCGGTTCTTCTCGTGGCCTTCATGCTGTAGCGACGACCTCGGGTGGATATGGTGTTTATTCAGTGGCGACCGCGGTGGGATCCGGAATCAACTATGCGGGAGTCTTCACGGCTGCCAATAGCTCCACGCAGAACACGGCGATCCACGCTTCAGCCAGCGGTGCCACGGCCTGGGGAATTTATGTGGCCTCCGGCGGCGCGGCGAAGCCAGGTGGCGGAAGCTGGTCGGCGACGTCCGACGAGCGGTTGAAGAAAGACGTGACCCCTTATACAAATGGCCTCTCGGTGATTCGTGAGATCAATCCGGTCAACTACACGTACAACGGTTTGGGCGGAATGCCAGAGGGGTATAAGAGCGTCGGCGTGATCGCGCAGGAACTTCAAAAAGTCGCTCCGTCCATGGTCCGAACCGATTATCGAAAGTTGAAACCAGAGGACACGACCAGGACCGAGGTTTACATGGTCGATCCAAGCGACTTCACCTACATCAGTATCAACGCCATCAAGGAGCTGGATCAGGAAGTGCAGGCGCAGGCGAAAGAGATCGATGCGCTTCGCGCGGAGCTTAATGAGCTGAAGGCCTTGATCAAAAACTGAGCAAGAAAGCCCCGGGTAACCGGGGTTTTTGGCATTTGGAGCGTCTTGACAAGTGGGCGTTTCCATGATAGATTCCGCGTACCACAAGAGGAGGATGCCATGTTCAAGTCCGTTCTTTGTCTTTCGTTCTGCATGATCGTTTCGGCGTGCTTCGGCTCCAACCAGGAACCCGTCGACGAAGCGTCGCCGGAGCCTGCGACCTGGTCGGGCGACGCCTACCCGGAAGGCAGCTATGCTGCCGAGATCGAACGTTTCACCCAGGTTTGCCAGGACGGCTCCGAGCAGATCGTGACGGTCGGCGGTTCGGAGGTTCACGTCGACGTGGTTCGTGAGAACGCTGCGCCGCTGCGCCTGTACACCTTCACGGTGACCTTCGTGAACACGGACGGATCCCGTTCCTACGTGTTCGAGAAGTCGGGCGTCCGCTCGGACGGTCACTTCCACGTCTGGAAGGACGTTCCCGGCGATCACGGCCGTCTCTACGTGGAAATGATCGGCCGATTCGAGATCAGCGACGACGGCGCGACGCGCCTCACCGGCCGCTTGGTGAAGAATGCGCTCGAGTACCCGGTAGCCGGGCACATCTGTTCCGACGTTCGCGAATTCGGCCAGCCGTAATCGGCTGCATCGACAGGCATCGCAAGGCTCATTGCCTTGCTTTTTACATACAACAAAAACCCCGGAAGCGTTCCGGGGCTTTGTGCGTTACGGAGCGGGGGAGACGATGATTGTGGTTGCTTCGAACATTTCGGATGACAAGATGTTCGTAGCAGCCGCAACGGTGATCATGTCTCCCGCCTTGAGCGGCGAGGTGTACGGAACCTCTTTCGCAAGCTGCGGCGGAGGGCTGGGCTCCCCAGCAGCGACAGTTGCGTTGAAGTTCTCAAGAGACAGGGCAAAATCCTCCGGGCTCTGTTCCTCCATACGAACGATCTTCGTATCAGCGGTGAGGAGTACAACACGGCGTTTCGGGCCTTCAAGCTGCACGAGCGGGTTCAGTGTGGTTAGGTTGGCGTCAAAAGCGACGGATGGCCCCTCAACAGCAACGACCACGCCGCTTAAAGAGGAAAGTTCTGTCGGTGCTGGCGGAAACACTCCAGAGTCGGCAATGAGTTTTGCCGCCGCTGCATATCCCTCTTCGTAGCCGCCCTTCCCTCCGGAAAGGGGATTGATCGGCGTGCCGGTCGAGACGCGACCCGTCCCGTACCCGGCCACGAAACCAACGGCCAAGCCAAGGGCGGCAAGGGCCGCTTTCTTCATGTCCATACGGAATTGTGATAGGACTAAGTTGATGATAGTATAGCACAACTATGCTGTTGTACGATTCTTTGCGTGGGAAATTGAAGGAATTCCCGGAGGGGGGTTCCGCGCCCGTCACGATATACGCCTGCGGGCCCACGGTGTATCAATACGCTTCGATCGGAAACCTGAGGACGTTTTTAACGACCGATCTCTTGCGCCGGTATTTGGAGTACCGCGGTTTGGAAGTGAAACTCGTCATGAACATCACCGACGTCGGGCATATGCTGAACGATGCCGACACGGGCGAGGATAAAATGACGGCCTCAGCCGCGAAGGAGGGTAAAACGCCGGAAGAAATCGCTCGCTTCTACGAAGAAGCGTTCTTTCGCGATCTCGATGCCGTGAATTTCAAACGTGCCTGGAAGCATCCGCGCGCCACCGAGCACATCCCGCAGATGGTCGCGCTCGTCGAAAAGCTTTTGGAAGAGGGGCACGCCTACGTCACGGAGAAAAACGACGTCTATTTCGACGTCGCTTCTTTCAAGGACTACGGCAAGCTCTCCGGCAACTCCGTCGATGATCTTGTCGCCGGCGCGCGCGTCGAGGTAAAGGACGACAAAAAACATCCGGCCGACTTCGCGCTTTGGATCCACAATCCGAACCATGTCATGCAATGGAAGGGGCCGCGCGGCATCCAGGGCTACCCCGGCTGGCATTTGGAATGCTCGGCGATGGCCAAGGAGTACCTCGGCGACACGCTGAGCCTCCATATCGGCGGCGAAGACTTGAAGTTCCCGCACCACGAATGCGAAATCGCCCAGTCCGAAAGCGCCAATCATGCGCCGTTCTCCAAGCATTGGCTGCACGTTTCGTTCCTCTTGGTCGAGGGCGAAAAAATGTCTAAATCAAAGGGGAATACGTACACGCTGCCTGATCTCGTCGCAAAAGGGTATTCGCCCGAGGCCGTGCGTTTCCTGTTGCTGTCTTCGCAGTACCGCACGCAGTTTAATTTCACGTTCGAAGGCTTGAAAGCGGCGGAACGCACGTTGGCGCAGATGCGCTCAGTGACGGAGCAGTTTGCCGGCGCGGATCCGGTGAAAGGCGCCTATGAAACGCGTCTCGTGGAGGCAATGGACGACGATATGAACGTGTCCGCCGTCCTGGCGATCGTGCACGGCTTCATGACCGAAGCGAACAAGGGGAATATCGATAAAAATGAAGGCGCTTCGTTTATGCGCGCTTTCGACGGCATTTTCGGCCTGAGACTCTTTGAGACAAAATCGCAGCAGATCCCGGATGAGGTGCAGGCGCTCGCACAGATGCGAGCTGAAGCCCGTGCCAATAAGGACTGGGCGGCCTCCGATCGTTTGCGTGACGAGATTGCGGCCAAGGGCTGGGTCGCGGAAGATACGCCGCAAGGTCAAAAATTGAAGAAAGCCTAGAAATGAAAACTCCGCGGGCGATCGCGGAGTTGCGGTTTTAGCGCGGCGGCCGGTTGGCGGCAGCCAGCACGTAGACCGGGGAAAAACCATTCTCGGACGTGTAGAGAAGGTACTCGTACGCCTCGCGGGAGGCGTAGTCGTTGAAGATCTGGTCCAACACTGCGCGGCCGCCTTCCGAGTCCGGAATGTTCGGAATCCGGATCGGAGTGTCAGCGAGCACGCCGTTGTCCCGCTTCTCCATCCGAGAGGCGTGGCGGACCGGGATCCAGGCGATCGGCGGCGCTTCCGCGAGGGGCGGAAGCTGGGCTGGGATCGCGATGGTCTCGGGTTTTTCGATCAGCGCGATGTCGCCGAGACGAACATACTCCAATTGGCTCGTGAGCAGGCTCGTATCGGGATACGCGGCGATCAGGTAGAGAACGAGATCGGCGCCAAGTTCCGTGCGGGGAATGTTGAGCAGCGCGACAGGTTCGCTGAGGGAAGTACCGTCGAGCGGAAGGCTTCTTGCGGCCATTTCGCGCGCGGTGAGCTTTCTGCGAACCGTGACGGCGGGCACCTCCGTTGGTTGCGGCTGCGGTTTCGGATCTTCGAGCCCTTGCGGAATCCGCTGCTTCCGCCGCTGTCCGCGGTCAAGAAGCGAGAAACCGTTTCGATCCTTTTTTGGCACTGGCATGCGCTCCGTCCCTTTGGGGTTTGTGACGCACCAGAGCCAGTATAGGTATGGTATACTGAAGACGTCAACGCCTATGCCTCCAGGAGGATCGAAGCCCGGTTTTGAAGAGGTTCCGGCGATTCCGGAGCAACGCAACGAAGTCCCTGAAACAGGGGCTTCGTTCGAGTCTCCAACGCCTGCGGTTGAACAGCCGTCCGAGCCCGTTCCAGCCGCGCCTGTCGCTTCTCCTGCACCGGCGCCTATTGCGGCGCCGAAGGATCCGTCCGTGCGTGCGGTCGAAGCTATTCTCGAGGAGGATCTCGGCGATGCCTTCCGGAAAATGACACCTGAGATGCAGGCGAAGTTTCGGAAAGAGGGGGAACGTATTACCGCGGTGATTGTCGAGATGGTGCGGAACGCGAAGGTCAACGCGCGTCTCGTGCTGAACATGCTCGCCCGCTGGCTCAAGATGATACCCGGCGTCAACCGGTTTTTCCTGACGCAGGAGGCGAAGATCAAAACCGATAAGATCCTGAAGCTATGAATCCGTTTCAGGTCCCCGATTTTTTGGCGATCGCACTGTCGACCGTGCCGTACGTGCTCGGGCTTTTCGCGTTTTTGGCCGCCGTGCGGATCATCCGCCGCATCCTGACTGCCCGAGCGGAGGTCGCGCGCGGGTTCGATAACGTCGTGCTGCTCGTCACGGTGCCGAAGGAATCCGGAGAAAAAGATGGGGGCCAGCGGGATAAATCTTTGCAGGAGATCCAAGCCGCGATCGCCGTGGCGGAAGGCGTGTTCAAAAGCGTCGGCGGCCTCAAGGCCGAACGGGGCTTCCGCGCTTGGCTGGCCGGGCGCGGGGACGTCATCGCCTTTGAAATCGTGGCGACGGCCGGCCTCGTTTCGTTTTACATCGCCGTTCCGAAGCGCTTCCGCGAGTTCATGGAGCAGCAAGTGCACGCCCAGTACCCGCTCGCGCAAATCGAGGAGGTTTCCGATTACAACGTTTTCCAGCCGAACGGCACGATCGCGAGCGCGCATCTCGTTTTCGGACGCGAAAACTTTTTCCCGATCCATACCTACAAGAAACTGGAGACGGATCCTTTGAACGCGCTCACGAACGCTCTGGCAAAAGTCGAGGCGGGCGACGGCGCTGCAATCCAGATTTTGGTGCGCTCCGCGAAGAAATCCTGGCGCGAAAAAGGCGTGAAGATCGCCTCGCTCATGCAGCAGGGGCGTTCGTACGCCCAGGCGCGCAAGGGTTCGGGCGTCATCAAGCGCGCGTCGCAAGAGGAAAAGACAGGCGAGAAGGCCAAGGACTACCGCCTGTCGCCGCTCGAGGAGCAAATGGTCAAATCGATCGAAGAGAAGGTCGGTCAGCTCGGACTCGACGCCAACGTGAACCTGGTCGCTTCATCGCCGACGCCGGGTCGGGCGGAGCTCGTGCTTGGGAATTTGATCGGTGCTTTCAATCAGTTTTCGAGCCCGCAATACGGCAATGCGTTCAAGCGGATTAGCGAAGGCAAAAGCCGAATCGTGAGCGACTTTATTTTGCGCATTTTCCACGATAAGCGGCGCATGGTGCTGACGCCGGACGAGCTCGCAAGCCTTTGGCATCTTCCGCTCAGCTCGACCGAAACGCCCAACATCCGATGGCTGACCGCCCGCAAAGCGCCGCCGCCGTCGAATCTTCCGAAGGAAGGGCTTTTGCTCGGTGTTGTGAAATATCGCGGCCAAGAGCACGCCGTCCGTATCAAGCAGGCCGACCGCCGCCGCCACATGTACATCATCGGTAAATCCGGTTCCGGTAAATCGGAGCTCATCAAGTCGATGGTGCGGCAGGATATCGAGGCTGGGCGCGGCGTGTGCGTCATCGACCCGCACGGTGACTTGGCGCAGGATTGCTTGGCCTTCGTGCCGAAGGAGCGTGCCGACGACGTGATCTATTTCTCGCCGGCGGATTCCGAGCGCCCGATGGGGCTGAACCTCCTTGAATACGACGAGCGCTATCCGGAACAGAAGACGTTCGTCGTGAACGAGATGCTCAAGATCTTCGACAAGCTCTACGACCTCAAGTCGACGGGCGGCCCGATGTTCGAGCAATACATGCGGAACGCCATGATTCTCGTTATGGACGACCCGGCCTCGGGCTCGACGCTCATGGAAATTCCGCGCGTGCTCTCCGACGAGCGTTTCCGCGCCTACAAGCTTTCGAAGTGCAAGACGCAGGTCGTGAAGGATTTCTGGCTGAAGGAAGCGTCGAAAGCCGGCGGCGAAGCCTCGCTCGCCAACATGGTTCCGTACATCACGTCGAAACTCACGCCGTTCATCACGAACGACATCGTCCGGCCGATCATCGGCCAGCAGAAGAGCGCGATCAACGTGCGCGAAGCGATGGATCAGCAGAAGATCCTGCTACTCGACCTCTCAAAGGGCAAGCTCGGCGACTTGAACGCGTATCTCATCGGCATGGTCTTGGTCGGTAAGATTCTGATGGCCGCGCTCTCGCGCACCGACCTGTCGGCCGAAGAGCGAAAGGACTTCTACCTCTATATCGACGAGTTCCAGAACTTCATCACCGATTCGATTTCGACGATCCTTTCCGAAGCGCGTAAATACGGTCTCGACCTGACGATCGCGCACCAATATATCGGCCAGATCTCGCAGAAGGGGGATACGGCGATTCGCGACGCGGTCTTCGGCAACGTCGGTACGATGGTCGCTTTCCGCGTCGGTCCGGAGGATGCCGACTTCCTTGGAAAGGAATTCGCGCCCGTCTTCACGCCGTTCGATCTCGTAAACGTCGAAGCGTATACGGCAAACACGAAGCTCTTGATCGACAATACCGCCTCGCGCCCCTTCAACATGGCGATGGGCCCGCTGCGAAAACCGGACACGCGGCTGACGGCGGCTATCAAGCAGCTCTCGCGTCTCAAGTACGGTCGCGATCGCGAGATCGTCGAGGCGGAAATCCGCGAACGGCTGCGACTTCTGTAACTATCCACAGAATGTCCAGATGGCGCGGCGGCAATCCGTATGCTATAGATGACAGGAAGAATCAAACAAAAGTTCACTATGGAATGGCTCACGGAAGAGATCGATCAGGAAGGACGCCCGGTATCTGCCGACGGCGTTGCGACGAAAGAAAAAACGGACCGTCTTGATGCATTAGTGGAAGCGGTCGTCCGCACCGATGTCGCGCCGTCAAAGGCCGCGACGTTGCGCGCAATCCTTAAAAACGTCCGCGATTCGATTGATAACGCTTTGAAACTCCTTGACGACACGGCGCCGGAAGCGAAAAGCGCTCCCGCCGGTCTCGTGCAAGAGGCTCAGACTTGGAACGTCACGGCTATCCCGCTCGTTCCGCCGTCCCAAAACGCGGCGGACGCGTTTGCGTCGGGCGATCGCGTCGTCGAAGGCGTCTTCGACGGCCAGGAAATGGTCGGCGACGACGGCAAAAGCTACGCCGTGCCGCCCAATTACGCTTCAAAGTCCAAGCTCGTTGAGGGCGACATGCTGAAACTCACGATCGGCGGACGCGGAAACTTCATTTACAAGCAGATAGGCCCCATCGAACGCCAGCGACTGATCGGTTCGCTCGCCTTCGATCAAGAGACGAGCCAGTTCCTCGTCGTGGCCGGCGGACGCTCGTGGAAAGTCATCAAAGCCTCCGTCACCTATTACAAGGCCGAAGCCGGCGACGAAGCCGTCATCCTCGTGCCGAAGAACGCGCCGTCGAAGTGGGCGGCCGTCGAAAACATCATCAGGAAGAAGCCGCAGATCTAAGAAACGCATAGGCCTGTCATGACCGTACTGTATCGAAAATACAGGCCCAAGACGTTCGCGGAAGTCGCCGGACAGGAGCACGTGAAAACGGCGCTCGCGAATGAGGTTGCCACGGAGCGCATCGCGCACAGTTATGTGTTTTCCGGTCCGCGTGGCGTCGGCAAGACGAGCTTGGCGCGTATTTTCGCGAAGGCGCTCAATTGCCGGGAACGCTCGAAGGCCGGGGAGCCGTGCGGCAGCTGCGATGCGTGCGTCGAAATCGCCGAAGGTCGCGCGCTCGACGTCGTTGAAATCGACGCGGCGTCCCATACGGGCGTCGATAACGTGCGCGAGCAGGTAATCGAGAACGCGCGCTTCGCCCCGTCCAAGCTGGCCTACAAGGTGTTCATCATCGACGAAGTGCACATGCTCTCGACGTCGGCGTTTAACGCGCTTTTGAAAACGCTCGAAGAGCCGCCCGCGCGCGTCGTTTTCATCTTGGCGACGACGGAGCTGCACAAGCTGCCAGCCACGGTGGTTTCGCGCTGCCAGCGTTTCGATTTTCGCAAAATTCCGTCTGCGGAACTGGTCGAGAGATTGAACGGACTCGCCGCAAAAGAAGGAGTAACGGTTGAGGAAGACGTGCTTTCAGCCGTAGCGCGCCTCAGCGAAGGTTGCCTGCGTGACGCCGAGAGCCTGCTCAGCCAGATTTTTTCGCTCGGCGAGAAGAAGATTACGGCCGAAACGGCGGCGCTCGTACTGCCGATCGTTTCTTCGGAAGCGGTGAATGATCTCATGTCCGCGCTCGTGGCCCGCGACGCTTCGAAAACCCTGGCGAGCTGGGAAGCGCTTCTTGCCGCCGGAGCCGATCCGATCCGGATCGTTTCAGAGCTCGTCGAACGCGGACGCGAAGCGGCGCTTGCTTCGATGAAAGACGCCGGGAACGGCCTTGCGGCAAGATCTTCGCTGCTTGAGCGCCTTGTGCGCGCGCACGGCGAGATGAAGCGCCTGGATCCGCCGGAGCTCGGTTTCGAGCTGCTCCTGGCTGAATGGTGCGCCGAGCCCGCGCGTGCCAAGGAGGAGCCGCCGAGACATGAGCCGCCCGCGCCGCCGACGGCGCCCGCATCCAAACCGGAGCCGACGGCAGCCGCTTCGCCCGAGGCGGCGCCCGCGCCGATGCAGGCCGAACGCGTTGAGGCGGTGTCTCCGGAGAACTCCGAAGCGTTCGCGCAGGTGAAGGAAAAGTGGACGGAAATCCTGATGGCCGCGCAGAAGCGGAATCACGGACTGCCGTATATGCTCGGCGCCGCCGAGCTTTTGAATTGCGATGGCGGCCTTCTGACGGTCGGCTTCCAGTACGCCATGTACCGCGACCGCTTGAACGACAAGCGGCATCGCGAATCGTTTGAAGCCGCGCTTGGTGAAGTTCTTGGAAGCGCTATGCGCGTGAAGGCGGTTCTGGTCGCGCAGCGCACCGACGGGCTTGTCGAGCCTTCCCCGCATATCCAAGTCGAGGCGTCGGCGAATCTCCCGGACGGCTTTGCCGATCTCGTGAAGGAATTCGGCGGCACGGTCGCGGCGGGCTGACTCTCTATGCGCTACGACAAGCTTGTTCGCGACTTGATTCCGGAGATCATCGCCTCGAAAGGCAAGCGCGCCACGTTTCATGCCTGCGCGGACGACGAAGAATATTTGGCGCGTTTGGTCGCCAAGCTGCGAGAAGAGGTCGACGAATTCGATCGCGACCGCAACGCCGAAGAGCTGGCCGACATTCTCGAAGTGATCAAGGCGATCTGCCTGCGGCTCGGCTTCGATCCTCGCGAGGTCGAGGCGATACGGCAAAAGAAAGAGCTGGAGCGCGGCGGTTTCGAAAAGCGCCTCGTACTGGAAGAAAGCGAATAAAAACACCCCCGGACAGGCCGGGGGTGTTTTATTAAATCGCGTAGTAGAACTTTTTCGGGGGCATGCGGCGCTTGCCGCCCTTCTTGCCGCCGAAGCCGCTGGAACGGCCGTGGGAGCCGCTTTGCGAGGCGCCCTGGCTCTGTCCCTGGTGGGACGAGCTTGAGGCCTGGCTGTGGCCGCCGGAGTGGCTCCCGGAGCCTCCCTGGCGCGGCGCGTAGCCTCCCTGTCCGCCGGAGCGGCCTTGGTAGCCGCCGCGGCTTCCGCCGTGTCCGCCGGAGCGGCCTTGGTAGCCACCGCGGCTTCCGCTGCGCGGCTGCCAGACGCCCAGGTCGGGACGTTCGGCTTCGTGGTGCATCGGGCGATCGGGCGGAAGATCTTTCGGCATCGGGGTGATCGGGAGCATCTTGCGCGTCAGGCGCTCGATGTCGCGCACCTCGCTGCCCTGGTCGGGCTGGGCGAAGGTGATGGCCTTGCCGAGGCGTCCCGCGCGGCCGGTGCGGCCGATGCGGTGGACGTAGTCGTCCGGATTCTCCGGCACGTCGAAGTTGATGACGAGCTCGATACCCGTCACGTCGATGCCGCGCGCGGCGATGTCGGTGGCGACGAGGACGCGGTGCTTGCCGGTCTTGAATCCTTCAAGAGCCGCTTTGCGCTGGTTCAGGCTGCGGTTGGAATGGATTTCGTCGGCGCCATGGCCCATGCCGCGGACGGCGCGGGCGATTTTCTTGGCGGAAAATTTCGTGCGGGTGAAGACAAGGACGGAACCTTTGTGCTCCTCGAGCACTTTGTCGAGCAAGCGGATCTTCTGATCCTTGCGCACGACGTACATTTCTTGGGCGACCGTGTCGGCCAAGGAGCCCTGGCGCGCGATTTCGACGCGTACCGGCGTCTTCATGTGGTTCGCGGCGATCGAGACGATGTCTTCCGGCATGGTGGCGGAGAAAAGCATCGTCTGGCGCTCCTTCGGCACGGTGCGGAGGATGCGGTTGATCTGCGGCAAGAAACCCATGTCGAGCATGCGGTCGGCTTCGTCGAGGACGAGAATCTTCACGTCGGAGAGATCGACGGTCTTCTGTTGCAAGTGGTCGATCAGGCGGCCCGGGGTCGCCACGATGACGTGGGGGTTGCGGCGGAGGTTGTCGATCTGCTGGCGCATGGACGCGCCGCCGATCAAGACGGCCGTACGGATGCCCATGTCCTTGCCGATCTTGTGGAGCGTTTCGTCGACCTGGAGCGCGAGCTCGCGGGTCGGCAAAAGCGCCAAGCCGCGGCCCTTGTGGATCGCGAGGCGCTGGAGCATAGGAACGCCGAAGGCCAGCGTTTTGCCGGTACCGGTTTGGGCGATACCGATCATGTCCTTCCCCTCGATGGAGACGGGGATGGACTTGTGCTGGATCGGGGTCGGCACCTGGTAATTGTGCTTGCCCAGGATTTCCAGCAATTTAGGAGCGATGCCGAGACCATGAAAGGCCTGGCCGTCGCCGGACGGGAGCGGTTGCGACATGTGGAGAGATAGTGTCAGTGACCCGAGGCCCCTAGGTCACGACAACTGCCGCTACGGGATCGAGTCCAGCCCCATGAAATGGGGCTCCTGATTAAGGTTGTAGAATAGCACGCGCTGCGGGAAACGTCAATGCCTGAGCTTAAATGCCGAACAGTTTCTCGGCATTTTTGTGGAAAACCGCTGCCGAATGACGGCCGGCTAGCTTGCGAACGACCTCGATATAAGGCCGGACGTCGCTGATCGGCCAATCGCTGCCGAAGAGGATGCGGCCGTTCGATTCGGTGACGCGCTCGAACTCCTTCCAGACCCAGGCAAACTCCTTGCGCTTCACGGGCGTAAAATCGCCGTAGACGAAGCCGGAGCAATCCGCGTAGACGTTCTCGTTCTTGTAGCAGACCTGCGCGGCGTCGATAATCCACGGACTGCCGAGGTGGGCGATGATGATTTTGAGATCTGGCATTTCCGAGGCGAGATCGTCGACGTGGAGCGCGTGCGCGTACTTCAGCTTCGCGCCTTTGACGACGTTGTAGACGTCGCCGCTGTGGAAGATCGCCGGACGGTCGTATTTCTGCAGCAGGCGGAGATACGGGCGGAGACGGTTGTCGTTCGGATAGAACGGCTCGTAGCCGAGATAGAACTTGATCGCGCGCAGTTCGCCGCTTTTCAGCCAGCGTTCCATCGAGGCCAGGGACGGGCGATACGACTTCGGGCCGTTCGGCGATACCGAACCGACGCCGAACAAGCGCTTCTTATGCGGCGCGATTTCCTTCAGCAAGGCTTCGTTGGTGCACGCGTTGATAGCACCGGCAAAAACCATCGCCTTGTCGACGTGGCCGCGATCGAGCTCGGCAAGCAGCTGCTTCGCCGACTTGGTGATCGCTTTCCCGAAACCGATATGAGTGTGCGCGTCGATGATCATGTATGCAGTGTAACACTGCTGGAAAAAATATCCACGTAAGAAAAAACGCCCGGACGACGGGCGTTTTTTCATGGCTCGACGTACCTGTCAGGACCCGTATGTGTTAGGACTTTTTGAGACAGTCCTTCAGCGATTCTCAGGAGACGTTCCGGTCAAGGCTAATTGAGACACCTTGGGACTGAAATGGGCTAGCTGCGAAGTGTCTCAAGAGTCGCCAAACACCCGGTCTTAGATGAACGCATGCGTCCGTCTAAGTCGGAACCTCTGGAGTATAAGCCCGGTCAGCCAGTAACAGATCGGGTTCAGAATAAGGCCGATGAGCTCGTAATAATCACTGAACAGCAGTTCGGGGCCTCGCACCCAGAGGATTACTCCGAAGATACTGAAGTAGAAGATGTGGTACAACAGGCTACCCAGCATGCCCCAATAGCCGAAAGCGGCTTTGAATAGAGCGATGACGAGTAGTAGGGATACGACGGCGATGATGGCCGGTGCATGATGCCAGATCGCTAGCGCGGCCTGTGTGAAAATGGGGCGCAGGATGGTAGCCGCCTGAGCGGTTCCGTCTGTTATAGCCTTTTGCCAGAAGTCCGGCGGGAACATGAGTGTAGGGGTATTGGGGTCCATAGGATTATTACATAGAAGATTTTCTTAAAGACGGATGAAATACGGCGAGTCGGACTTGACCGGGAGGGCGCCCGAATGCGCCCTCCCGGTATTTCCTAGTCGCCGAACCGCGTCGATCTACCTTTCTCCGCAAAGCGGATCGTAGGTCGCGCGGAGCCGGGATTCCTTCGTCAGCCGAGTCTGTTCGTTGGCTTCATGATGGAACCACAACTCGCAGCTGCCGCACTGACGCCAGTCTGGCTTACGGTCGTGGTTCGGAATGCGCTGACCGAGCTTGTCGGTCTGTCCGACGTCCACGACCTTATTCCGCGCCGTCGTGAGGATGAGGTAGATCCCGGGGACGTCATTGAACTTGCCGTCGATGGAGTACGGACCTTGGAATGTATAGCCGAGTAGATCCATATTTTGAGTCCTGCTGTGGCCCATTTTCGCGTGCCGCACCTTGGCGGGACGGCGGCCCTTACACCGGCCGTCCCGCGCAGGTTCGGTCACTTGCGACCCGTCCTCTTGATGCGCTCGGTCTCAGTGGTCCGGGGGTGGCGGTCGGCGTACCGTTCCGTCACGAACTTTCCAGACTCCGAGCTCCGATGCACCGTCTTGGACGCAGGTTTTTGGGCCATACGCAGTCTTCGGTGAATAGATCCCGGGCTTGGCGGGGTGGAGGCGGCGGCCGCTTCCGTGGTACAGTTCGACCAGCTTCTCTCCCGAGATGCCCTGTACCGACCCCGCATCGGCGCCGGGAACGGCGGCCCTTCAAGGCCGTCGTTTCCGTTTCCGACGGGAACCATCTCGTACAATGTACGCTTATTTTGAAGACAGCGCAAGTAAAAAAATATCCGTGTCAAGTCCGGGGGATGTTGAACCCCATCTTTTCGATGCGAAGGCGCGCCACGGCCGGATTCACATCGAAAATTTCCGACAGCTTCCTGACGATGGTGGCCGCATCGTCCTTGCTTAGGGAGATGACGCCGGTCTTCGGGGTAGGCAAGCTCATGCCGAACTCGATTTTGAGCAACGACGCGACGAGAGGTTGCGGCATCAGGAGTGGACCGATCATGGCATTGGCCTGCGACTCCACCCAGTTGTAGGTGGGCACGTCAGTGCCGATCTCACGACAAAGGATGCTGGGATCAGAAGTATCAATACCTGCATCGGCTCCGTGACTGTCACCGCCTCTTTCCAAGATCCCACCACCGACCCGACCGCTCACTGCGAAAAGAGGACCGTGAAGGAGGCAGTGACCAGCTTCGTGAGCCAGTGTCGCATTGGTTCTCCGCCTTCCAACGTCCGAGAGATCGTCTCCCAGTGTTTTCGAGACGAGAATGTCAGTCGGTCCTTTGGCACCAAAGCGTGTAAGGCCAAGAACCCCATCGGGTAGGGGTGCGCTGTAGTCCGGTGTCAGATTATACCTCTTGGTAACGTAGGCCTCGATGCGGATCGGTTCAGGGGTGCGCGGGAGCAGTCCAGCTTTCCGAAGCTCATCCATGGCCATCAATTCCAACTCGGCCGGCTTATAGACGGTCCGTTCCGTGAACGGCGAGCTTTCGGTGGGGAATAGCAGCATCGTGTTACTTCTTGCTGTCTTTCGTTCTCAAAAATTTCTTCAACTCCTCGTAATCCGCATCGCTCTTTAGATTGCCGCGCATTAAAATACCGAGCTCAGGATCAATCTGAAGGGTGCGTCTTTTTATTTCTTCAACGACTGGCTTGGGGTCGTATGCCTCGAGGTCTTTCAATTTTACACCCAGCACCGATGCCATCTTTGCAATGACGTCCTCGCTGGGGTAGCGCCTACCTAATTCTACGTCAGAGACGAAGGCGGGAGAAAGCTTGAGCTTCACCGCAAAGTCTCTTAGGGAGAGGTCTTTCTCGTCTCTCAGCTCCCTGATGCGCTGCCCAAGGGTCTGATTATTACTCATAGTCTTACGTAAGCTTATAATGCGTACAAATATAACTCAACTGTACGCTGACAGGCCCCATGCGTCAATGTCACGAACACTCCTATATTTTCTTGACAAAAAACACCCACTTCGTTAACTTCCTCCCATTCGGGAGTGAAAATAATCACTCCGAGCGTAAAACATAAAAAAGGGTAAAAACGGGTACAACTCGTTTGCTCTTTGTCCTGTATGGAAAAATACAAACCCGTGTTTCGTGAGATAGCTGTTGCCCAGATAGCGATGGATCCCGACCAACCTCGTAAAGAATTCGGAGTAAAGGGCGAACACAACCGCCTACTCGTCTCAATTAAGGATATGGGTATTGAGATGCCCCTGGCCGTGAGCGAGATCGACAAGGACCGTTACCTGATTCTCGACGGCCACCGTCGTTTTGAGTGTGCCAAGGAAATCGGCCTCACGGCCGTTCCTTGCCGAGTATATCCGAAAATGGATCCGGGGGAGTTCGAGCTGAGACGATTTGAGATTCAAAACAACAAGCGCCAGTGGACGCCTGCCGAACGCTCCAACGCCTTCGTTAAAATCAAATCAGCGATGGGCTATAAATCGACGGTCGAACTGGCTGATGCACTGCACCTGTCACACTCCACAGTAACCTATGTTCTAAAAATGCGGGATCAAAATGTCGAGCACATCGCCATGATGGAACGCTATCAGCTGAAAGAAAGTTATCGGGTGGAATTCTTGAAAATGAAACCCAAGATTCGGAAGATTAAAAACCTGGAAGTCGATGCCATTATCCGCACCATTTTCGAGAAAATCAGTTACGACGTGATTACCAATGCCCAAGACATCAGAACACTAAAACGCATCTTCATCCGTGCGGCCGTGAACGAAGACGCACTCTACGCGTTCCTAACCGACCCGGACATGACCATTCAGGAACTAGAAGAACGATCTCAGCAATCAGGTTTTTCACTCTTGATCGATGAATTGATCCAAGCAATTGCGGGTAAAAAGAAAAATGCAGTTGAGTTCTCGACTGACGAGAAGCCGATGCTTCAACAGCTGAAAAAGTTACTGATCGAGTTGATTTAAGCGAGGCGGTCTTATGAGCTTGTTTGGAGGCGTCACTAGGAAAAAGGCCGTTGCGTATTATCGTCATTCAGCGGAGGATAAACAGGAGAATTCGGTCCCAATTCAACGAGAACAGGTACAGCGATTCGCCGATCGGCACAGCATCGACATCATTCATGAGGAAGTCGATGAGGGTAAAAGTGGCCTCACAGCCGGGCGACCTGGATTCCAAAGGTTGTTTGACGAGTGGGTTTTGAATCCAGAGGCACCCGTCTTCGACTTTGTATTGGTCCTCGACGTGTCCCGGTGGGGGCGCTTTCAAGATCAGGATGAGTCAGCTCATTATCAGTTTCTCTGCAAAAAACACGGGAGGCCTGTCGTCTACCTCTCTCGTGGTCTTCCGAAGCCGGACGAGTCACCGATGGCGCAGATGGAAAATCCTTTCCATCGAATCATGGCGGGCCAGTACAGCGCCGAGCTTAGTGACAAGGTCTCCAAGGGATGTATAAGAACATCACAGCAGGGTTATTCAAACGGTGGCATTGCCTGCTTCGGATTGGCCAGATTTCTTCTAGACATCGATAAGAAGCCGGTGCGGGTTTTGAGAAAAGGCGAGCACAAGTGCATAGCGAATGAACGTGTCGTATTCGTTCCTGCTGATGATGGAACAACCCAGACCGTACAGGATATTTTTCAGTATTTCGTGACGAGACGGCTGGGCTTGGATCGCATCGTTGGGATGCTCAATGCATCGGAAGTCCGTTCGCCCAATGGCGGGACATGGAACAAAACTAAGATCATTCGAATACTGATGAACGAGGTCTATACCGGCACACTCGTATATAACAAAACTTGGAATAAGCTGAAGAAGGGACATCGGAAGAATCCGCGTAGCGAATGGATCAAAACAGAAAACGCCATTCCAGCAATTATCGACAAGCAGACCTTCGAGCTCGCCCAAGAAAGGCTTTATTGGATTCTCCCATCCAGATGCAAAGCTGGCGAGAGAGCTATTCGGAAGGCGCGCAAATCTGTTCTCAAGGAACTGCGTTCATACTTAGTGCGGAAGGGCTTGGATTCCGCCGAGGCAATCCGTTTTGCCCGGATGATTCCCGTACTTTATGCCGCTCGTACCGTAGGGCCAGACAATATCGGGCGATGGTGTTTTTTGATCAAGGAGCATCAGCGCTGGTTCGACAGAGTACTGGCAGTGGCGGTGGATACCACCGGCGCTGAGCAGGTCGAGAAGTTTTTTATGTTGCCAACTAGTGCCTTCGCCCCGACGGGTTATATTGTGATTTCGGATCCCTTATCGTCGTCTTATAGAGTTGGGCCTAATGAAATCGAGAATGAGGTAGAGAGTCTGTTTGTGGCGGTACTACAATGTGCACACGTATGAGGACGGCCGATGCTATAATTCTTCGCTGGTTCGACCACACCAGAAACTCACGCATATTTACACATGGTCTGGAAATGGGGTTGAGATTCGTGTTGTGGGCTCTAGCCACCCTTTGTCACAGTCTCTCCCTGATTCGGTTTCGGAAGCTCGATCGGCTTGGGTTGAGGTTGGGGTTGTCGAGTATCAGACATAGAAGTTTGGTGATTTTGACATCAGGAACAAGAATGTAGCGACGAGAAGCAGGACGATCGCAGCTTTATAGAACCTGGCCTTGGTTTTCAATTTTTGGTTGTTTTGAGAGAAGGCGTTCTGTGCATCACTCGTTAATTGGAGCAACAAATCTCCCGTCCCCTTCTCCAGGTATTCTGTGTGTTCGAAAAGATCGACGCAGGTCGTCGTGTAATCTCGGGGCCAGTTCACGTACAGCAGAGAAGCTACAGACATGCCCAACATGAATAACCCAGCGACACCCTCGTCATGATTAGTACCACCCACATTTCCAAGTACCAATGACGCGTAGCCTATGCCGAGGGTGATCTCAAAGCCCATTAATGTCGCAGCTTTCCCATCTAACGTGTTGTTCGCCTCAGCTAGGAAGTCACACTTATCTCTCACGGATTCTATTAGTACCTCAAGGTGACGACTCTTGTTCACAGCAAATCATTAAAGGCTTCCCATCCTGTGAACGAGGGCGCATAGGAGTATTTAGAGTTCCTGTTCAGTTTCCACCCGTTCGGGCCGTCTTGAACGGCTATGCCTCCAGCAAAGCCTTTCCTGCTCTTTAACCAGGCCTGTAGCGCCTCTGCCTTATGCTTGGTGTCGGCGAGCTCGGCCGTCGCTCCCTGCTTGGTGTCAATGATCCAGACGGCGGCAGGCGTCTTCACGATCCAGTCGGGATAAAAGAGCCTCTCCTTGTTTTCGTCCGGGTTGTAGTACGAGATCGAAAAATGCTCGCTCCCGATATCACCGTTCTTGTGCCACCAGAGGACATTCTTATGGCTCTCAAGGAAGGCAATGAACCCCTTTTCATTATCCTCCCCTTGATAGTCCTTCTCGATGTAGAAGGGCGACATCGCGCATTTCTTCACCTTCATCTCCGTGTACTGATCAGTGAAGAACAGTGCCTCGCGGGGGAGATCAATCGTCTCTGTGCGTTTCGACCGCTCGGAACGCCTGTTCACTTCTTGCTCTCGAAGAGGGCGATATAGCGCCAACGAGGAGCCGATGAGCGGTGCGAGGACGCTTGCGGGGTTCAGGAGGTCATTGACGATCATTCTGTAGGCAGCCCGGCGGAATTCCCTCGTACGTCCGATCATCCAGACGTTGAGCGCCGTCTTGAGCTTTCCCCAAGAGCGCTCGGGCGCGAACTTCTTTTGTTCATCGGTCTGTTTGGCGATCAGCTTGAAGCAGAGGAGGTTGTAGAGGCGTTCAAGGTCGTATTCCGACATCTCCTGATCGTGGCTCGCACCCTCGGCGACAAGCTCCTGGATGAAGTTGTCATAGTCGTCGATCTCGACGCCGACGATGAGGCCGTTCGTGACCTTCGGCGACGTATCGAAGCCTTTCTTGGCGAGCTTATCGAGAGCAGTCTGCTTGCCGTCTTTGTCGCTGATACCGAAATGACCATCGGCTGCCGTCCCAAATATCGCCTGGAAGGTGTCGCCTAGGTCGTTGTAGTCCGTACGGCTCATGAAGACCGAATCGAGCGTGATCGACTTCACGTCTGCTTTACGATAGCTCCCGTTGATCGCCGGCCGGTTGTCGGACTTCGATTTCGCATATTCGGCCAGTACCTCGTTCCTTTTATAGTTGGTGTACAGATAGCCGACGTTGAGTTCGGGACGCGGAAAATGGGAACCCAACGGCATGCGCAAAATGCGGCCGACCGTTTGGATGGCGAACGTCGGGTTCTTGATCTCGCGGAACATGACGAGCACTCCCGCTCTCGGGCAGTCCCAGCCGGTCGCGGCCGCCTGCTTGAATAAAAGGAAAGAGACAGGCGACTCGTTCGCCTCGATGTTCTCAAGGTTCACCTTTTCATTCGAAAGCCAAACGCCTATCTCGCTTTCCGAAACACCTTTCCGCTTGAGGTAGTCGGAAACGATGCCGCGTTTCGTTGCGACATTCGTCTTCGATTCTTGATCATCGTTCGGGAGCTGGACGAGGACGAGTGGGTTGATATCGATGCCAATCTCCTTGTACCAGCGGATCAGATCGAGTCGCTTGCGATAAGCAAGCTCAAGAAGAATCTCGTCCTGGTCGGCGCTCTTGAACTCCTTCTTGTTGAGGTCTTCTTCCGTCTGGAAGATAATTTTTTCCTTGATGAGTCCGGCCAGAACCACCTCGTCCCGTTTTACGTTGACGAAGCCGCCCTTCCCATCGGCGATCTCTTCCGCATTTGGAATGTACTTGGGCGTCGCCGAGACACGTATGGTGACCTTCGGACGGATGAGGCCGTCGATGACCTCAAGCGCAAGGTCCGTATCCGCCCCGACGTGTTCCTCGTCGATAATGACCACGAGCTTGCGTCCGTCCTCGTGGGTCTTATTGATGACGTTATCAAATGTCAGGCCCCATTCGTTCTCGCGCCGTAGTTTTCGGCTGTCCTTCGACTTACCCTTGATCTTCTGCCAGTTGATGAAGAAGACGTTATTTTTCTGAAGCCTGCCTCGGGTGAGGTCGTTCAGATCGAGCAGGTCCAGCTCTGAAGCGCCGCCGTAGTACGCGAACAGCTTCTCCTTGCTTTGGACGTAGGAGTCCTCGCTGAACGAGAACCACAGAAACGCCACATCGTTGCCTTGAAAGCGCGGATCGCTCACGATGTCGCGCAGGAACTGCGCGAGCATGATCGTCTTGCCGGAACCCGTTGGCGACTTGAAGACGAGCGGTACATTATGGTGAGGCGACTTCCAAAGAGAAAGAAACTCGTTCTTCAGCTTTGCGACCGCCTGCTCTTGGAATGGCTTGAGTGGAAACATATCACTAGAGACGGTTCAGTTCCTTGTAGACCTCAAGGATAGGTTCGGGGATGTCCTCGACGCGGATCTTTCCCGACCCGTACTCGTTCTTGTATTCGTTCTTGCCCCAACCGAAGACATACAGCACGACCGGGCGGCCTGTTTTTTCGAGTTTCTTTACGAGGTCGGATAGCCTGGCCTTGTCCTCCTTGAAGTAGACGGCCATGATTTTTCCGCTTCCCCCGAACAGCTGCCACCAGTCATTTTTTTCTAACTCATCCGGCGTGCTCTCCCGGACGGCAATCATCTCGCCTGCCTGATATGCAATCTTGATTTTTGCTTCGTCAGATACCTTCTGAAGCTGGTCGATGCTCACGAGGGCGGTTTTGTAGTAAGTCAGATTTCCGCCGAGGCCCACAGTATTTTTGTCTTTGCTATTCGTATAACCCTTTATAACGCGTTTCAGGCGTTCATAGGTTACCTCCTCGCAAATCTTATTTTCATTGTTCGTAGACAGTACGAAGCGACGGTTGCCGCCATCTTTCTTATTGAGCTTGAGAACGGCGTGACCAGTGGTGCCACTTCCAGCAAAAAAATCGAGGACTAGCGAGTCTGGCTTTGAAGTGATCTCCAAAATATCCTCCATCAAGAGCAATGATTTTGGGTAATTGAAATGATTGCCGCGGCCAAAAATGTCCTGCAAAACCATGATGCCTTGTGTCGAGGCATCATACCTGGAGTTATACCAGACGCTCTTTGGTTTCTTTCCCGTATCGACCGTTAGTCTTCTTTTCTTAAAAATCCGATCCCTGCCCTTAACAGTCTTTACAAAAAGATCGGTGTCGCACAGCCTTTCAAAAGTCTCTTTACCCCAGCGCCACGTTTTCTCTTCACCCGCTTCGTTGATTGGCAGTATTTCGATGCCCCCTTTCTCTAATTTTAGAGAGAGCTTCCGGGTTCTCGGATTAAAAAATATGGGGTAAAAAAGTTTGGGTCTTTCGTGATGGTTTGAGTTGTTTCCAGTGCGCATAAACGACGTTTCTGCGTACGGAGAAATCTCATCATGTTTTTTATATTGGTTGCGGTCTTCTTCCGTGAGTTCGAAGTTTCCTATTTCAGCCCTGCTATGATCTTTTGCGTAAACGAGCATGTATTCGTGCTGGGTCGCAAAAAATTGATCGTCGTTTCTTCCGCGAGGATTGTGTACTACAGCTATCGTGCCGAGGCGATTATCCTCACCCATGACCTCATCAAGGAGCAGACGCAGGGTGTGGGCTTCATAATCGTCAATAGCAAATATCAGGATGCCCGAATCCGTCAGTAGGTTTTTCGCCAAAAGGAGGCGCTTGTGAATATAGGATAGCCACTTGCTGTGCTTGAAATCGTCGTCCTTCTCAACGTAGTCGTTGTTATACCGCCAGCTTTTATTGCCAGTGTTATAAGGTGGGTCGGCATAGATTACGTCGAAAGCCTCTCGATGGGTATAGTTCAACACGGAGAGGGCGTGATAGTTATCGCCCTCGATTAGGATGTTTGCGGACGTTGCTTCATCAGTGACGATTTTTTGCGCCTTGTATTCTTGAAGAATCGGAACATTTTCGCGGCATTGCAAAACCACGTCTTCCGACCGATCCTCCCAGACGAGACCGTACTTTTTTCTCTCCTTTAACTTTTTTATCTCGGATTCAAGCTCCGCAACACGAAGCAGCAGCTCTCCTTCTTTTAGTTGGGCAGGATTTTGAGGCATGGGCTACAGATGACGTGTAAGCCCGCCGGATGCCTATAAAAACAAAGCGACACCCGGAGGTGTCTAGACCCAACCCAAGCACGGATCGTGCGAGGATTGTTTTATCCGGATGCCGCTCTATGCGCGCGATCCGGAAATAGGCAAAACTTGCCCTGTTCGGGTTGGGTCTAGACAGACAAAGAGTAGCTTAGAAACTGGAAAAAGTGAAGTTCTTTAGAGGACTTGCTTTTTAAGGGGATTTTAGGCATTCCGCCTGTCTCGTTAAGGTTATTTAGGTCTTCCAAAACTGGCGGATCAGGTTTTCTGCGGCATATAATAGCCTTATGGAGACCCAGCACTTCAATAAGTTCATAGCGACACCCAAACTGATCCGTCTGATTGAATAAGTCTCTCAGACGCTGACTATCTCAGTATTTTTATATGGCGAAGCCGCACAAGCACCCGAAATGCTACGAAGCCAATTTGGCGAATATGAAACTCCTTGTTTCTGACAAGGAGTTTCAGAATATCGTCGCGGAGGTGCGACAGACGCTTGGAATCGCGGGCGGCGGGTTAAAGACTGACGATGACATGAAGCGCTGGTCGGATTCGTGGATTGCCGCCAGCGACGCAGTTCTTGGAAAGCCTGATTATTATGCCCGCGGTCGAGCTATCACCGATGAATGGAAGGCCAAGAAAATAAATTCAGACGAGTACTACAGGCGGATCAACCTTTACCGCGAGGAGGTGCCCATCAACTACCGATCGGGCAGGGCGCGTTTCATTGTCGAAAAGTTTAACCTCCCGGAGAACTATCAGAACCACGTTGACACGTACATCGTCCAAGGCAGGATAACTGCCCCGTATCATAATTTTGTCATCGGACCTTGGACAGAGCTGAGATCAAACGAAAGGCTCAGCACGGTGCGACACATCCCAGTCACGTTCTATACGATACCGACCCAAGAAGATATCCGCCTCGCGATGCAGCAGGTCGAATGGTTCGCAAAGCATAGGGGTATGCCGCGTTACAAGCCGATGAAGCACATCGACCGCGATCTCAGCATCGAAGAGTGGTACCGACGGGGGGAACAGTTTGATCCGGTCGAACAGAAGCCCTACAAGACCACGACGGCCGAAATTGCATCGGAACTTTTGGGCACCGACAAGAAATCTGATGCGGTTCGCTACATCGTGAAGGATCTTGAGAAAACAAGGAAAAAACGATTCCGGAAGCGTGGGAAATCATAGGGGTCAGACTTCCCACGACCCGAACCTGTCGATTGATATGGTCATGGTGATAACTCATCATGACCATTTTTTATGGACAGCCTTCACTGGCTTACGGAGAAAAGAAAGGTCGCGGAGATCCTGCCGTGGGAGGGAAATCCTCGCAAGATTTCCGACGAGCAAGTGGAACAGCTCAAGCGGTCGCTTGAAAGATTCAATCTCGTAGAGATCCCCGCGATCGATACGGATAATCGTCTCATCGCCGGGCATCAGAGGATCAAGATTCTGCTGGCGCTTGGGCGCGGGGAGGAAGAAATCGACGTGCGCGTCCCGAATCGGAAGCTCACAATGGAAGAGTTCGAGGAGTATAACGTCCGAAGCAACCTCACGACCGGAGAGTTCGATTGGGAAATGCTGGCCAAGTTTGACGAGTCATTCCTGTCCGACGTCGGGTTCTCGAGTCAAGAACTCGACCGCATCTTCGACGTCGAGGATACGCCAGAGACGTTCGACCTACAGAAGGAGCTCGAAAAATTGGACATCAACGAGATCGAGATCAAGAAGGGCGATGTCTGGGCGCTCGGCGACAGTCGCCTCATGTGTGGGGACTCGACCGTCGAAGCGGAATTCCAGAAGCTCATGGGCAGCGAGAAGGCCGACATGTGCATGACGGACCCACCTTACATTCTCGATTACCTGAAGGGCAAGAAGAAGCACGGCGATCCGGTGACCGGCTTCGGCTATAAGCGGGACCGACGCTACCTCGAGACCGAGTCCCTGCCAGACAACTTCACCGAGCTATGGATGAACAGCGTGGCGGCGTCGGCCAAGCCAAACTTCGCCATCATCGTGTTTGAAAACTGGAAGAACATCCGGACGATCTGGGACGAGATGGAGAAGCGTTGGAAGGTGAAGAACATGATCGTGTGGCATCTCGAAAACCGGCATCAGGGCTTCTCGTCGAAATACCGGTTCTTCAATAAGCATGACATCGCCATGGTCGGCGCGTCAGGCGACGTCCCATACAACAATGAGCCGGAAGACGCCCCGCTCCAAGAGGAGTACGAGACCGCCCTCTACGCCATCAGCGGCAAGCCGCAATGGGAGTCCTACGAGAAGGGCAAAAAGAACTGCCCCACGGACTTCATCGAGTTCCGCTCGTCCGACGAAAAGCACTCGGGTCAGGGCGTCATCTTCGGCACGAAGCCGACCGAAATCCTGATTCCATACATCAAGATGCTCACGAAGCGCGGCGACCTCGTCATCGAGCCGTTTGGCGGGAGTGGCAGCACGCTGATCGCTTCGACGAAGCTCAAGCGCCGATGTTTCCTGATGGAGAAAAGCCCCGTGTACGCCGAGGTCATCCGGAAGCGCTGGGAGAACCTGACAGGCCTCAAGGCCACACGCATCTCATATGGGGACTGAGAAGAAGGACGCCGTCACCATACGGCAGGAAAAGCAGAAAGAGGTTCTGGTCGAAGAGCTACGCAAGCGGCCGATCGTTCAAGGAGCCTGCCAAAAGGTCGGGATCGGCCGCGCAACATTTTACCGCTGGCGGAAGGATGACGCGGCGTTCGCCGCCGCCGTCGACGAGGCCGTTGAGACCGGCGCGGGTCTTGTGAACGACATGGCTGAGTCACAGCTCATGACTGCCATTAGGGAAGGAAACCTCACGGCCGTGATCTTCTGGCTCAAGCACCACCACCGCGCATACGCGACAAAAGTCGAACTCCTCGCGCCGCAACAGCAGGAGCCCGTCGAGATCTCGGATACACAGAAAGAGATCATCCGACAATCCGTTGCGCTTCTCGCGGAGGCGGCCGGCGGCGAAACTGGGCTGGCAGAGACAGAGGCCAACTCGAAACCGAAAAATGACGGCGATGCAGGAAAGAATTCAACCTCAAAACGGATCTCTTGAGGAAACCTTCTCGCGTATCGAGAAGGAGCGCGCCTTTCGGATCGGTCTCACCACGGAAAGTCATCTGTGGTTCTTCATGACGTATCTCGGCGAGCACATGACGGTGCCGTTCGCCCTCTTTCATAAAGAGATCTTCCGGCTGACGGAGTCATGTGCAGACCCGCTCCGTGTCGTGGTCGCCTTCAGGAACTCGGGCAAGTCCACGATCGCCTCGCTTTCGTATCCCATCTGGGCGGCGGTGACGGGACGCAAGAAGTTCATCCTGATCATCAGCAAGACCGAGCCGCAGGCCAAACAGATCCTCTACAACATAAAGTCTGAGCTGGAAACGAACGCCCGCCTCATCAATGACTACGGCCCGTTCAACGTGGGTGATATTTGGAACGAGAACTCGCTTGTCCTACCGCGATACAAGGCGAGGATTGTCGCGCTTTCGGCGGACAGCTCACTCCGAGGACTCAAGAACCACTCCAACCGCCCCGACCTGATCATTATCGACGACGTCGAGGACCTCGATTCAGTTCGTTCGAGCGAGATCCGTGAGAAGCGATATCGATGGCTGAAATCGGAAGTCATCCCGGCGGGCGGCGACTCCTGCAACATCTTCATCGTCGGCAACCTCCTCCACGAGGAATCGCTTGTCGCCCGTCTCAAGGACGAGATTGAGAAAAAGGAACTGACCGGCATTTATCGCCAGTACCCGATCGTCATAGACGGGTGTCCCGCGTGGCCGGCCAAGTTCCCGACGATGGAGCACATCGAGGATCTCAAGCGAAAGATCGGTGACCAGTGGGCCTTTCGCAGGGAGTATATGCAGGAGATCGTGCCCGACCGAGATCAGGTCGTGCAGCCGGAATGGATTAAGCGATACGCGGGCCTTCCGGACGAGCCGCCGAACATTCTTGAACCGGGGTGGCACTTCGAGTTTGTGGCGACTGGTATAGATCTCGCGATTTCACAGCGCGAGTCGGCTGACTACACCGCGATGGTCACCGCTGCCGTGTACAAGAAATCCGACCGACAGGGTTTCTGTGAGGACTATCGCGTTTACATCCTGCCGTTCGTAACGAACAAGCACCTCACGTTCGAAGGGATCATCCAGGCCGCCAAGCTCACCAAGACGATGACGGATCGGAAGTACCACCGCTTCTACGTCGAGGACGTCGCCTTTCAACGCGCGGCGATCGAGACTATGAAGCACGCGAACCTCACGACCTACGGCGTGAGTCCAGAGGGCATGGACAAGCGGGCGCGACTAACGCTGGCGGCGCGAGAGATGGAACTCGGCAACATCTACTTTCCGAAGACCGGATGCGATGACCTGATCCGCCAGCTCGTCGGCTTCGGCGCGGAGCGACACGACGATCTTGCGGACGCCTTTTCGATGCTCGTCATCAGGGTTGCCAAGGACGTTCGGCGATTCGTCGGTATCATCTGGCTTTAAGGGGTTTTTAAGGGCGGCACAAGCCAGACAGTCACAAGCAGAAAGGCATTAGCTACTCCCGGTAACTATATGCTCCCAATCGTCACTTGCTATCACCCTCTCCCGTAAGCAACAAGCGCGAGATAATCAACACCAGCAGATACGTCACCGAAAGTTGTGCTGCAATTACGATAACCGTAGAAAGAGCGGTGTTTGTACCGATAATCCCGTTGGGAAGCAGAGTCGCAAGCAATCGAGGAAACGCGAGAACTTTTTCTAGTGAAAGCCACGCGATTAGGGCTGTAAGTAATCCTAGCTTTTTATTGACGCGGCCGGGTTTAAGAATATGCAGTATGGCTTGCGCTCCGACGTACATGAACATCAGTTGGAGCAACCCTATTACGATTACTGACCACCAAGGATTGCGGATGGAGGCATCATTCATTTGGAATGTGCGCGCGGCAATGAAATCGCCACTAAATGCGGAAAGCCACACAAAAAACAACAAGGACGCTGTGGAAAGTAGTTCCCGGACACGCTTGGGCATGGACATATGGTTTGGGTTTAAAAACATCGTGCTGTATTCACATACTAGCACGACGTACGAGCCCTCGACTATTGCTTCGTGAACTTCGCGTAAACGGTTTCGCCATAACCGCCGTACGCGTAGTACTCGAACTTGTACTGAATGGTGCTGCTCCCGCTGTACAGGTTCGTCGACCACCCGGATGTCGGGTAACAGACCGGCCCGCCTCCTGGCCAGTAGTTCCACGTCGAGCTGACGCTTGTGTCTCGCCAGTAGGTGTAGACGATGAAGTCGCCGGCCGAGCAACCACCCAGACTGATTGGGCTGCCGTACGTCTCGAACTTCCAGTTGCCGGAAGACGGAGAACTCATGATAATGTCTGAGGGTGCACCAGGATAGACGGCTACGCTGACCGTCTTACTCCCAGATGTGGGCAGTGTGTCGTTGACCGTAACCTCCTGCTCCGTGACCCCTAGGTCCTCGCCGTCGTCATCCACGACACAGCCCGAGGTCAACACGCCGTATGCGAGAACCGCCGTCAAAAGAACGATGCGCTTCATTTCTGCCTCCAATGGCTCGGGTGGTTGTTGTGAGCCGGTGCAAGACTAACATGTGGATTAATCCTCGTCAAATATCCGATGATGGTGCGTTATGGGACAAAAATGTCATCCCGACCTCGTCTCGATGGTTCGCATAGCCGAGCTATCTCGCGGATGCCTTCCCCATGCTTGTCATCAGGATTGCCAGGGATGTTCGGAGATTCGTCGGTGTCATATGGCTTTAAAGAGCTTTTAAGGCCAGCCTAGCCTTCACGGTCGGGGTGCGGCATTGATGTCCTACATGCCTTCTATTAAGGGGCTGTAAGGGCAAATAAGGGCTATGAACAAGCCAACTGAAGCCGTACCTGTTCGGTACTGCCTGTACGCCCGGAAGTCGAGCGAGCAGGACGAGCGGCAGGCGCTGTCGATCGACGCGCAGATCAAGGAGATGCTCGAGCTCGCCGAGCGTGAGAAGCTGGAGGTCGTGGCGACGCGGCGCGAGAGCCACTCCGCGAAGGACTCGAACCAGCGTCCGGAATACAACCGCCTGATCACGGATGTGCGCGCCGGGACATTCAACGGCATCCTGACGTGGGCACCGGACCGACTCAGCCGCAACGGCGGCGACCTGGGGGCACTCGTCGACCTCATGGATCAAGGGAAGCTCGTCGAGATCCGAACACCGAGCCAGCACTTCACCAACTCGCCGAACGAGAAGTTCCTGCTGATGATCCTGTGCAGTCAGGCAAAACTCGAGAATGACAACCGTGGTGTCAACGTGAAACGGGGGCAACGTGCCAAGGTGCAGCAGGGCTGGAGGCCGAACCAGTCGCCGCTCGGGTACTTCAACACCAAGACAACGATGAAGGGCGAGCAGAAGGTTCTCCTCGATCCCGAACGTGCGCCAATCATCAAGGAGATGTTCGAGCGCGTCTCGAACCTCGGTCACAGCGGCAGGAAGATCAAGGTATGGCTCGACGAGGTCGGGTTCAAAACGCGGAAGGGCAAGAAACTGCCGCTAAGCATGATTTACCTCATGCTCCGGAACCCCTATTACTACGGCAGGTTCGAGTATCCATGCGGAAGCGGAAACTGGTTCCCGGTGGCCCACGAGTCCATCGTCACGGAGGAATTGTTCAACGACGTGCAGAGGCAGCTGGCGATGGAAAAGAAAAAGACCAAGTGGGGGTCGAAAGAGTTTGCCTTCACCCGCCTCATGAAGTGCGGCGCGTGCGGCTCCGGCGTCACAGCGCAGGAGAAGTTCAAGAGCTTACGCGACGGCACGCGCCAGCGCTACGTCTACTATCACTGTGGGCGGACCACCGACAAAGACTGCAAGGAACCGTACGTTCGCGAGGAGGTGCTCATTGAACAGCTCGTCGGCATCCTCGACGAGCTGGAGATCGACCACGCGGTTTCAAAAAAGAAATTCCAGGACGAGCTTGAGCGGAATCAGCGTTTCATGGCATCCATGCTCGGTGCAGAGGCGAGCACAAAAATGCCTCGGCTGGATCACAAGAAGTACCTCCGCCACGTCCTAATCAACGGAACAAAAGAGGAAAAGCGTGAGCTTCTCCTCTGTGTAAAAACTAGCATTGTTCTAGCAGACCAACATCTAAGTGTGGCTAAGCGCTAGGCGCGACAGGTGCCTCGACTACAGGTTCTTCGATGAGCTTGTCCAGCACCTGAAACACGCCCGCCAGATCGTCTTTGTACGAAGCAGAATAATTTGAGGTGATCACTGTCTTTTCCTTCTCAGTTAGGTTCAGACCCCTGATCGTGGTGGCGTGTTCGCGCCAGTACTCTGCGAGCTTTGACTTGTCGAGGATTTTTGTGAATTCATTGATATGTGGGGTGTATTCACGACCACCCCTTGATTCAAAGGTGCTGGCAAAATTTATGAGCAAGTAGTCCAAGAAGTGTTCATAATTTTTCCCGGCGACGCTGGGGTTAAAACACGTACCGAAAAGGTAGTCATTGACGCTGTGGCTGATTCCTCCAGCGTCCTCTTTGCCTGACGGGTCGTAGTAACCGCAGCCGACGCCGCTACTGATGTAGGTATTGGTCAGTTGGTAGGTGATGAATGACTTCATGCGTGACTTAAGATCGGCAACCGTAGTTTCAGCATTTTCGATCTCTCCAGATGTAACCTTTCCTTCGATGTATGCTTGGTATTTTCCGGCAAAATCAGCCAAAGAGAGCCCATCGATTAAATCAAAAATGTTTTTTCCGGGATCGATGTATTGAGACTTGAAAATACCGAAGACAGCTTGCGATATTTCACGCATTTCCCCGATAGCAATCTCCCTTATTGAACCATCTGTCGGTGCGTTGGGGTCGCCATGCTTTGAGAGTGCACGAGAAAGATTGAAGATATCACCCCCTCGATCGGCGCTGCAAAAGAGGCGGAAGCAAAGCAGATCATAGAGGCCGAGGGTGCCGCGGTCTTCTTTGGCGAGTGTCAAAAGAACCGATTGACCAGCGTGCCGCCCTTCGCCAAAGACCCATTCGGCAATTTCAGAAATGTTTTCTGGGGTGTTGTCGGTGTGCTCGCCTTTCTGATCCTTCCAACCCACCTGATCGAGCAGCCTCGTCAGGAAAATATCTAGGTCGTCTCGCAAACCGACGCCAATCACCTGATTTGTGAAGAGGGAATAGTTCTGCATATTCCCTAGCAGGTGAACGATCAGCTTGCTACCCACCACACTCTTGAATTCCGACAGGCTGTTGATGATGACTTTCCACAGCTGTTCGCGGTTGCTCTCTGGGCAATCATACGAAAAATCGGATGTTGACAGTACATCATCGATGGACTTCTTTCCGTCGCGGATCTCGTCCTTGAGATTTGCGTAAAACTTGTACTGGCCACTCTTTTGGGGCTTGGAAAGTTTGACGATCAAATTGAGGTAGGCCTCAAGATTTTGGCCGCCGCCGAACACGCCCCCATTGAAACAAGCGTACACATGCTTGGCTTCTTGAGGGACGCCGTCAATTCTCGCGTCCTTCAACCTTAGAGGAACGTCAAAAATCTTGCCGAGCAGGAATTTCTGGTTATCGGTAAGTTTTTTCACATAGGCCTCGTAATCCGTAGAGTTTTTGTAGGTGTTTTCTAGTCCTGATCGCGCCGCACTCGGATCCTTCGGGTAGTTATCATCGAGGGGCATGGCGACCGAAAAGAACCCCCGGCGCCCATTCGTCTCGGCGTTATAAATCTTCCGGAAGATGCTCGGATAATTAATATAGATCAACAGCAGATGAACCAAGTCCTGCTTGTCGAAATCACTATTCTTGAAATCAGCCTTTTCGATTTCAAGAAGCAGGAGTGTATTGATGAACCTCTTGATTTTTCTAACATCGCCGATGAAGGGCAGGTAGCGGTGGAATTCGGGAGACTTATAGATGTCGATGAGACCACCAACCGCCGCCGAAACCAGCTTCGGATCGGCCTGAGAGTTACCCACTAGGGCCCTGGCGAGATTGGTGGAGACGTATTTAGCGAGCGTCTCGCTGTCGAGGTACAGGCCCACCTTGACGTTGACGAATTTCTCAAGGAACTCCGTCACTTTCTCAACATCAGGCCGTTCCCTTTCCAGCACATTGATATTCTCAGTGTCGTAGCAGAGGACGTAGGAAACATTGGGCAGGTTAAAACTCTTCTTAATCACAGAGAGGACGTCCTTAATCGCCGAGAAATCCAACCTGTCGAGATCGTCGATGACGATGACAATTTTTCTGTCGATGTCGGTCAGGGCTGATTCAAGATCTGCGAAGGCATCATCGACCGTATATGTGCCGGGTGCCAATTCGAAATCAACCCCCAAAAAACTGAATGACGCTTTGGCGCTTTTGATGAAGCGAGAATATTTTGAAACCAGTGGCCTAATCTCTGGGACAAAAGCGTGTTTTTGTACGACGCGAACAAGGCCGTCGACGAACTTCTCAAGGAGATTCGCCCGATCTTCATACCTTAGGGGATTGAAATTATAGAGGATGACCCGTCCTCTGTGTTTTCCTTCCCATGACTCCCTGCAAAAATTTACGAATGATGACTTTCCGATGCCCCATGGCGCGTCAATGCCGAACACCATGCTTTCTATTGAGCCGTTGTTCCAGACGCGCTCTGCAAACCGATCTGCCTCATCCGCAAGGTCAAGTAGGTCGCCAGTCTTGTTTTTCTGCTCAACGTCGCTGATGAAAAACGGCGGCAAGCCCTCTCGATCCGGACCACGCTGCAATGCTCGGAGCAAGATCAAAAGTCCCAGCGCAAATGGCAGCAGGGCGAGCGTGAGTATTTGATAGACGGTGAGTGTATATGCCAATTTCTGATAGAGGGGACTGCCGAATCCGCCGAACGAGATACTCATCAGTGCTCCGGCCACGAAGACACCAACGACATCCGCGCGCCTGCTCTTAAGCAGTTTCGCAGCAGCAGCCGGACCGCCTCTCAAGATGAAATAGGCGACGACATACAGCAGGTAGCCCGTGCAGATGGTCGCCAGCCAATATCCGTAATCACCTCTGTGGAAATCACCCACAAGCTTGGAGGCCGTGGAAGATCCAACATAGTAGGCTTCGGCCGAAAGGATGCCGAATAGGCCAAACCCCATGAGGGTGGTCAGATTGGCCGCGTATATTTTCCTCTTAATAGGCTTGGCCACCACTCACTTTATTAGGGTTATTATTCGGACATCACCGTACCCCTCAGGAAAGGCTTCGTCAAAACGAAAACACCGGATCTCTCCAGTGCTTTCACATTCGATTTCAGGCATTCCGGTCTATTGGAACCCCGTCAGTTTTGGGCGGAGGTTCCGGTCTACCTGAACTTAATTTCTTTGGCTCGGGGACCTGGATTCGAACCAAGATAAACAGATTCAGAGTCTGTTGTCCTACCATTAGACGATCCCCGAATGCGCCGACATCGTAACGCCCTTTTCGACCCTTGTCAATGTGCTAGCATGGGGCCATGCGTATCAATAAATACTTGAACGGCGCCGGGGTATCCTCGCGCCGCGAGGCCGACCGCCTGATCGAGGCGGGCAAGGTGACGATCAACGGGCGCGTCGCAAAGCTTGGCGACCAGATTCAGGACGGCGATGAAGTCGCTGTCGGCGGCAAGCGCGTCGTTCCGCCAGCCGAGCATGCCGTGATCGCGTTCCATAAGCCGGTCGGCGTCATCGTGACGACCGACGCATCCTCGCCCGACAACGTCATGGAAGCGCTTCGGCGTTCCAAGAAGAAGCTTCCGGACGTCAGGCTGTTTCCGGTCGGGCGTCTCGACGTCGCGTCGAGCGGCCTCTTGATTTTCACGGACGATACGGCGCTGGCCGACCGCTTGATGCGCCCGGACTCCGGAACGGAAAAGGAATATATCGTCGGCGTCAACAAGCCGTTGACCGAGGACTTTTTGAAGCAGATGCGCGAAGGCGTCCGCATCCTCGGCCTCAAGACGCGCCCCGCTAAAGTGGAACAAAGCGACGGTGCGCGCTTCCGCATCACGATCACGGAAGGCAAGAATCGGCAGATCCGCCGGATGTGCGAAGCGCTCGGGTACAGCGTCTTGAAGCTCGTACGCGTGCGCGTCGCAGGCGTCGAGCTCGGCGAGCTCGCGGAAGGGGATTGGCGCCCGCTGACGGCAGCGGAACGCGCATCGCTCGCCGCATGAAGCTGCCGTGGAAGGCGATCGCAGCATGGTATCGCGCCCATGGCCGCGATTTGCCATGGCGCCGCACGGATGATCCGTACCGCATCGCCGTGTCGGAGTTCATGCTGCAGCAAACGCAGGTCGATCGCGTCGCGCCGCTATTCAAAAAGTTCGTCGCCGCATTTCCGTCCTGGAAGAAATTGGCCGAAGCGCCGCAGGCCGACGTCGTGCGGGCATGGAAGGGTCTCGGATACAACATGCGTGCCGTGCGGCTGCGCAACATGGCCGGGGAGATCGTTGCGCGGCATGACGGGCTGCTGCCTGAAAATGCCGAGGCGTTGCTTGCTTTGAAGGGTATCGGTCCTTATACCGCCCGCGCGATCCGGGCGTTCGCCTTCCGCAAGCGCGCGCTCGCGCCGGATACGAATCTGCGGCGCGTGCTGTACCGCTTCTTCAAAGGACCGGCGGCGGATCCGAAAACATTCGATGAGCGCTCCTGGCTTTTGTGGGAGCAAACGTTGCCCGAACATCTCTCGTACGAGGTAAACCAGGGATTGATGGATATCGGCGCGACTATTTGCAAGGCGGGCCGGCCGTTCTGTATGGAGTGCCCGCTCAAAACGCTCTGCCGTTCCTATCCTCGGATTTTAAAAGTAAAGACGCTGCCAAAACAAAAGCCCGCGCGAAAAGAGCGCGTCGACGCGGATGGAATACCGAATCGTATCTATCGCGGCCGCGTCATCGAGACACTGAGGAAAGGTCCGGCCGCCGAAAAAGACCTGGCGGGCCTTCTCCACGTTTTACCTGGATTGGAAAAAGACGGCTTGATCAAGCGGAAAAACGGACGCTGGGTCCTTGCCTAGTGTGATACGATGACGGCATGAGAACACGCTTCGTCATCCTTCTTTCGGCGTTGCTGCTTTCCGGCGCCGGCTGCGCGCCGCGGGAGCGCCTTGAGAACGCGCTCGCCAAGGTGCCGTGGTTCGGCGCGCCCTCGAACGCCGCTTCCGAAGCCTCTCGCTCCATCGCCCTCGAGTCCGGCTTGGCGTTCACCGTGCGTCCCTCGACGCTCGGCGTGACCGGGGCGTTTGATGGGGTGATCGGCGACGAAAGCCGGGCGTTGCGCGTGACGGTGCGCGAAGCGGCGCCGGAAACGTTTTTGGCGACGACGTGGGAAAGCGCTTCGGCGACCGGCACGCTCGCGCTGGCGCTCTACGGCGATGCCGAGGCGATGCTCCTGCCGGCCTTTTGGCCCGTCGGCGAAGGAGAGGCGCGGCAGAACGGCGGCCTCTGGATGACGCGCGCCGCGTTCGAGACGCTGCAGAACGAGGGCGGCGTTGAATGGCGGCTCGGCCTTGCCGAACAAACGCTCTCCGTCGTCTCGCGCGCTTTTCAGACGTTCAATACCTTGGCAATCACGTACGCCGGATCGGCGACTACGTCGGGAGCGGCTTCGCCGTTTCATTTGAAAAAAACGGGAACGTCGGATACGTTCCCGCTTCTCGTGGACGGACGCCTCACGCTCGTGCGCGTCGTGCGCGCTTCGAGCTGGTTCGCCGATCTCTTCATTCTCGACCATCCTGAAAACCCGCTGATTCTGAAAGTCGTTGTACATACGGCGGCGCAGCCGGCGCTCAAGGCGCTTGAACCCACGCCGGTGCATTGGAACGAGCTCGGGTACGAAATTACTTCGATTTCGCGCCCCTGACTTGGTGCGGCTGGTAGCCGTACCAGCATTTTGCCGCGTTCGGCGGGCATGTATCGACGCTCGTGATGACCTGATACGCTTCCTCGACGTTTTGGGCGAGGTGGTAGATGTTCATGTCCGCCTTGTCGATCGCCTTGTGGTTTTCGTAGACGTGCTCTTCGATCCATTTCATGAACGGACGCCAGAAATCCTTGCCGACGAGGACGATCGGAAGCGGATCGATCTTTTTCGTCTGCACGAGCATGAGCAGCTCGGTCAGCTCGTTCAGCGTGCCGAATCCGCCCGGAAAGAAGACGTAGGCCTGCGCCGCATACGAGAGCATCACCTTTCTGGTGAAAAAGTAGTGGAAGCCTTGCGAGCGCGTGGTGTACGGATTCAGGCTCTGCTCCTGCGGCAGCTCGATGTTCAAACCGACGGAGTTGGCTTTGACTTCCATGGCGCCGCGGTTGCCGGCCTCCATGATGCCGGGGCCGCCGCCGGTCACGATCGTATAACCGGATTTCCCGAGCTTCTGCGCCAGTTCGCGCGCCTCTTCATAGTGGTGGTCGTCCTCGCCGAAGCGTGCCGAGCCGAAAAACGATACGGTCTTGTTCAGTCCGCGGATCAATTGAAAGCCGTCGACAAATTCCGCCATGATGCGGAAGATGCGCCAGCCGAATTCGTCTGAGATTTTTTCCTCCATATATCCCCAGTATAACCTACTGGAGACGCTCGGGCCAATGCGGGTCGGTTTCGACTTCGAGCTCCAAATAGACCGGATTGCCGTGGATCTGTTCCAGCTCTTTGCGCACCATGGTGCCGATCTTGCGGATCATCATGCCGCCCGCGCCGATGATCATGCGCTTGTGGCGGTCGTCGTCGGTCAGGATGCGCGCTTTCACGTAGAGCATCTCCTTGTTGTTTTTCGACGGACGGCGCTCGATCTCGTCGACTTCGACGGTCGTGGTGTACGGGATTTCCTGATAGAGCGACAAGAAGACCTTTTCGCGGATCAGTTCGGCGTACCACGTCTTGTTGTCGATGTTCGTGATCTGGTGTTCGGGGTAAATCGGTTCGCCCTCCGGCAAGCGCGCGTAGACGGCCGTAAGGAGCGCTTTGATGTGCGTTCCCTTGAGCGCCGAAATTTCGACGGTCTGCGCGAAGTCGGTAGAGAGCGCGCGGTAGTCTTCGAGATAGCGCGGCCGCGGCTCGTCGATTTTGTTGATGACGAGCACCTTCGGCGCTTCGACGTCTTTCAAAAGGCGCAAAATGTCCTCTTCCTCTTCGCCGATCGCGCGTGTCGGATCGACGACGTTCAAGATGAGGTCGACGCCTTCAAGCGCGCCTTTGGCGGCCTGGTTCATGCGGGCCGTAACCTTGTCGCGCTTCTTCCTGAAGATGCCGGGCGTATCGACAAAAATAATCTGGCCCTCCTCGCCGTGATGGACGCCTTGGATGGCTTGGCGCGTGGTTTGCGGTTTCGGCGTCGTGATGGCGACTTTGGTGCCGACGAGCGCGTTCACGAGCGTCGATTTTCCGGTGTTGGAGCGCCCAACAAGGGCGACGAATCCGACTTTCATAGCAAGGTTAAGTGTACCACTGTTTCGATGTGCGGCGTATGCGGGAAGAGGTCGACGCAGGTTGCCGGTTCCGCGCGGTAGGCCGCGAGCAGGTCTTTCAGGTCCATGGCGAGCGTGCGGTAGTTGCAGGAGACGTAGACGATGCGCGGCGGCTTTTTCTCCAGCAGCAGCTTTTTCACCTTCGGATGCAAGCCGCTCCTGGGCGGGTCGACGATGATGACGTCGGGCTTTTCCGTTTCCCAGGAAAGCTGCTCGGCCGCTTCGGCGCGATACGTGACGTTCCGCACGCCGTTTTCCTCGGCTGTCGCCTCCGCCTGCGCGATGGCCTGCGCGTCGAGTTCGATGCCGAGCGCGGAGGTGACGTCTTTGGCCAATGCGAGCGAGAAGAAGCCGCCGCCGCAGTACAGGTCGAGCAAGCGGTCATGCGGTCCGGCCAGGACAAGCGCGCGTACGCGTTCCAGGAGGCGGCCGGCCATGCGGCTGTTGGTTTGGAAAAACGCGTTCGGGTGGATGCGGTACGTGATGTCGCCGATCTTTTCTCGAAGTAAAGCCTCTCCTTTAAGAGGACGCAGTTCCGTGGCGATCGAAAGGTCGGTCAGCAGGGGATTGATGCCGTGCACGAGCGAAGTGCAGAGCGGCGACAAGGCGGCGACGAGTTCTTCTTTTTTTTCAAGCTCGCCCTCCGCCGTCACGAGCGTGACCAGGCGCTCGTTCGTAAACTTGCCTTCGCGAATCACGACGTAACGCAGGAAGCCCTTGTGACTGCGGTTGTCCCACGGCTTGTGCGACGTGGTCAGGACCCAGGCGCGGACCGTGTTCAGCACGTCGGTTGCTTCGGGGGAAAGCATGAGACAGGTCGTGAGGTTCAGATGCTTGTCCCATCGACCGGGTTCTTTCAGTCCGAGTTCGCCGTGCGGCCCGAACACGAAGTCCATCCGGTTGCGATGACGGAATTTCTCTTCGGCTTGGATGTAGTCCGAAACGGTGACGCCGACTGGAGCAAGCGCCTCGGCGACCATGGAGCGCTTCTCCTCGGCCTGCCGCTCGTACCGCACGTGCTGCCAGGCGCAGCCGCCGCAGACGCCGGCATGCGGGCACTCGACCGCCACGCGGTCGGGGGACGGCTGCAGGACGTTGATATCTCCCATCTTGGCGACGCCCTGTTTCCGTCCGACGAAGATGCCTTCAACCGTTTCGCCTGGAATGACAAAAGACGCGGCCGTTTTTTTGGCTTCGGATGGTCCGATGCCGCGGCCGCGTTCGTCGAACGCTTCGACGCGCAAGGTGATCTTCTCGCCGTACTTCATATCCGCCCAACGCTACCGCGTTTCGGATCGTTCGTCAATCAGCGGGGCGCAGTCGTTCGCGTGCAGGCGCAGACGTTATCCAGGCAGGTTTTTTGAAAGTCACCCAAGCACGTGACCGCTCCGCAGTCTGCTACCGTTTGGCAGGCGACGGGGACGTTTTCTTGCGTGCGCTGGCAGACGCAGGTCGATTGTTCGCAAGCGGCTTCGAATCCCGACGGGCACTCTGTCGAGCAGTCGGAGGTCGTGGTGCAGGCCGAGGTGACTCCGGCGGGCGCGCAGGCGCACGCGCCGGAAACGCAAGCCGCGATTTCGTTTTGCGCGCAGATCGACGCGCTGCATTCGTCGTTGTTGGAGCAGGCGATAACGTTCGTTTCCGTGGCGCGGCATTTGCAGGCGCGGCTTTCGTCGCAGAACGGCGTCGCGCCTTCCGGACAAGCAGCGGCGGAGCATTCCGCGTCTTCAAAACACATGCCGCCGTACTCGGGGGAGGTGAGGCAGGTGGCGTACGGCTGGCCGTTCTCGCCTCTTGCGCAGGCTTGGAACGTGCTTGTCGGGCAGCCGAGCAGCACGGTCGATGTTCCGCAGGCCATGCGTTCAGCGTTGGGCGTAATTTCGACGGGGTCGCAAGCGCAACTTCCTTGATCGCAGCGCGCTGCGTAGGCGCCCGGGCCGATTTCAGGGGCGGAGAGAGCGCCGCACGAAGCTTTACAGTCGAGATCATCCGAGCAGGCGAGCCCCGGTCGTCGGATCGCGACGCAGCGATGCGAGGCGCTGCACGTCGCGCCGACCGGACAGACGCGGAGGCATTCCGTGCCGTCGACGCACAAGTTTTCCGCGCCGCAAATGGAAGATGCACCGACGACCGGCACCGACGCCGGTCCGATCACGCAGTGCTTTTCAAAGCGGGCGCACGAGGCTTCCTTGCAGGTGTTCAGGCATACGAGCCCTTCCGCGCAGCGCGTGCTCTGGTCGCAGAGGCCGCCCTCGCCCGTGGTCGAAAAAAACCGGTCGAACCCCAAACGCACCATGAGCTTCCATGAGAGGTTGCTGATGGTGTTGCCGTAAAAGCGCGCGCCCGTGAGAAAGTGCCTACCGATCTCCGAGAAAAAAGGCTTGGAGCCTTCGGCGGCAAAGGCGGGAGCGGCGGAGAGTAGGGTGAGACTGAGCGTGAAAGCAAGAACGAAGCGGCGCATAGTGCCTCTATGATAGCAGACTCCGGCGTTTCGCGCGGCAGGCTCGTACGACGCGGCTTTTCCACAGGAGCGATGTTTCGTCAGCGGCGCGGCGCCCTTGTTATGTCGTGGTGTCAGCGAGAGTGGTCGAGATCGCGTGCTTCCCGCGCCCCTTCCTTTAAGTGCCAAAGTATGCTACCATAGCCATTGATACGGTTTTTTGGCTCAAAAGAGCTAAAAAACCACATATGCTAAGCATCATCATTCCGACCTACAACGAGGAAGGGTATCTGCCGAGGCTCCTGGCTTCCATTCGAAGCCAGAACTTTGACGGGTATGAGATTGTTGTTGCGGACGCGCACTCAAGCGACCGGACGCGCGAGATCGCGCTGCAGTTCGGCGCGCGGGTCGTCGACGGCGGTATGCCGGGACCGGGACGCAATCGCGGCGCCGAAGCGGCGAAGGGCGACGTGCTCTTGTTCCTCGATGCCGACGTCGTGTTGCCCGACGTCGATTGGCTCGCCGGAAAAATGGAACAGTTCACGCGGCGCGAGCTCGACGCGGCGACGTGTCTCGTGAAGCCGATGGACGGAAAGTTGATCGACCACGTTTCCCACAACGTCTTCAACGCGCACATGATGGCGACGCAATTCATGCTGGCGCACGCTCCCGGCTTTTGCATTTTCGCGCGCAAGCGCCTGCACGAACGCATCAAGGGTTTCGACGAATCGATCAAGTTGGCGGAAGATCACGACTATGTCGAACGCGCGCGCAGGATCGGCACGTTCCGCGTGCTGCACGGCACGCGCATCCGCGTGTCGGTGCGCCGCTTCGAGCGCGACGGCCGTTTTTCCATTTTCGGCAAATATCTCTTGGCCGAGCTGCATCTTTTGATGCGCAGCCAGATCCGCGACGACCGTTTCGCCTACACCTTCGGACACGCCAAAGACGTGCATGCGAAGGATCGCTCATAACATCGTCGTCGGGACGCTCTTTGTTGCAGCGCTGTTTGGCGCTTTTTTCGTTTGGACGCGCAGGATCGAAGAGCGCGAGATCGCCAAGGTTTGTCCCGAGTCGCTGCAGTATTCCTACTTCAGCACGCCGGATACGTTCGACAAGGCGTATCAAAGCGCCGAGCCGCGCGCATCTGACGCCAACATCAAGGGATTGATCGTGCCGCATCACCTCCTGGCGGCTTCCTTGATTGCCGAGGCGTTCGAAGCCGTCGAGACGGAACGTCCGAAGACCGTCGTGCTCGTGAGCCCGAATCATTTCATGGCGGGTCAAGCGCCGATTCTCACGACGCCGTCCTCCTGGCGCACGCCGTACGGTCAGCTGGAAAGCGATTGCGACGCTGTTGAACGTTTGGCGCGAGTCGGCGCCGCCGCGATCGAGGAAGAACCCTTCACGCGCGAACACGGGATTTCCGGCATCGTGCCGTTCATCAAGAAATCGATGCCGAATGCGCGCATCGTGCCGCTGATCGTCAAAGAGACGGCGACGGATGCGGAGATCGAGCGCGTCGTGCGGGAGATGCGCGAGATTTTCGGGTCGCGCGTGCTTGTCGTCGGATCGTTCGATTTCACGCATGAGCTGACCGATACGGCCGCGCGCTTCCACGACCGTAAAAGCTTGGCCGTTCTGCGGGCGCTGGATGACGAGGGCGCCCGCGCGGTCGATATCGATTCGAGGCAAGGGCTGCGTCTCGTCATGCGTTTCATGGACAGCGTCGGCGCGCGGCGGTTTTCGCTGTTCGCGCAATCGAACTCCGCGGAACTGACGGAACACCCCGGCCAACCTGACGTCACGAGTTATCTCGTCGGTTCCTACAAAGGCGGAAAGAAGGAAAAGGACGCAACGATCACGCTGCTCGCCTTCGGCGACATGATGCTTGCGCGCGGTGTCGAGGCGTTGCTGCAGGGCAAAGAACCGAATCACCTGTTTGCCGGCATGCCCAGGCTGTTCAAAGGAAGCGATCTCGTGACGGCCAATGCCGAAGGCGTGTTCATTGACGTGCCGGAAGAGCAAAAACCGCGCGCGCCGGACGATTTGCGCTTTCCGTTCGAACCGTGGCTGCTTTCGACGTTGAAACGCGCGGGGTTTACGCACCTCGGCTACGCGAATAACCACGCGCTGAATTTCGGCACCTCCGCGCTCGAAGGCGCGCGCGAGCTCACGCGCCAAGCCGGCCTGGTGCCGTTCGGCGACCCTTCGAATCGCGACGGGGTGATGGCGACGACCGACGTGCGGGGCCGCGCGGTCGTTCAAATCGGCTACCACCAGTTCGGCGGACGGGACATGGAAGAAATCGCGAAAGCGATCGTCGATGCGAAGCGGCAAGGCGCGTTCATCGTCGTCTATCCGCACTGGGGCGTGGAGTACGAGCGCTTTCCCACGCAAGCGCAGAAAAATATCGCGCACGCGTTCATCGACGCAGGCGCCGACGTCGTGCTCGGCGCGCACCCGCACGTCATCCAGCCGATCGAGGTCTATAAAGGAAAGGCGATCTTTTACTCGCTGGGCAATTTCATTTTTGACCAATCGTTCAGCGCGGAGACCAGCCAGGGGCTCGCGGTCGGCATCGCTGCCGATGAAAAAGAAACGGTCTTTCACCTCATGCCGATTGAGATTCGGGCCGTCCAACCCTCCTTGATGTCCTTTGAAAAACGCGGTATGTTGCTGCGAACCCTCGCGGAGGATTCCTACGTCTCCGAAGACGTCAAAGCAGCGATCGCGTCCGGAATTTTTACACTCAAACAGACGTATGAATAAGCACTATTTTCGGATCCTGCTCGTCGTCGGCGCGGCGTCGTTGATCGTGGTGGCATACGCAGCCTTCGTGCGGCAGCCCGATGGTGCCGTCGTGACGCCAGAAACGCCGGTGCAAACGCCCGTTGAGCAGCCTTCGGCGCCGACGGAAAGCGCGACGGCAGTGCTGGCCGTGAAGTGGTCGGCTCCGAAAGAAATGACGAGCCCCGATCTCTTCTCCGAAGCGTACAAGGAAATGATCGAACGCCAGCGCATGACCGACTTCCCACCGCAGGACAAGCTGCATCGCGTGGGCACGGTCGTGTCGGAGCCGTATGCCGGCGCGATGGTCGTGATCGTGACCGTGACGGCGATGAACATGGGGGATTATACGACGTATCACGCGCTGCTCCCGAAGTCGGGCAAGCCCGTGCTTCTCGCCAACCATTCTCCGTTTATCGATTCGGAGCCGAACGAGTACGGTCCGGTCCGTTTTGATGCCGAAAAATTCGTGATTGACGACACGAACGTCATTCCGGAACTTATCTTCCCGACGACGATTGAACAGAATGGAGCGACCATGCGCATCCAGCGGCTGTCGCTTTTCGGCCAGCAGGATCCGCAGAAAGACGCGCCTCTTTTCGACTCGAGAGATAGAAAGATCGCATTCGTCCACGAGACGCTCGGTACGATGTACACGGATACGGAAGCGGTCGCTCGTCCGCAACATGGTTTTTACGCGGTTGCTCCGGACGGAACCGTTCGCGCCTACGCGCTCGACGTCCCGTTCTATGACGAAGACGTGCATGTTCCCGACGTGACCTGGGCGGACGGCCTGAAAAATACGGAAGAATATTGGGCAACCGACGTCGGAGGCTGCGGCGCGTCCAACTTCCTCTCCGTCGTCCAGGGCGTCGCGCAGGGCGATCTCGTCGCCGTGGGAAAGACCTCGCAGGGGGAGAGCGTCTATGCGCTCAAGAATGCCGATCACGCGCTGCTGAAAGATACCTACGAGAACAGCTATGCGATGGGCCGCGGCGACGACAAGATGTCTTACGAAGACTTCGTGAAGGCACAGCCGCTGTTTTTCTGGCGCGATCCCTTCGGCCGTCTCGCGAAATTCCAGAAAGCCGCCTTCTTGCCGGCGGTTGAATGCGGAAAGCCTGTCATCTATCTCTACCCCGAAGAGACGACCGACGTCAGCGTGAAGCTGTACCCGCAAGGCGGGTTCACGGTGACCGAACCGGCCTACGACGGCGGTTGGAACGTGCGCGCGACGCCGAAAGGGGAGCTCACGAACCTGAAGGACGGCAAAGCGTACCCGTATCTTTTCTGGGAGGGACGCGGCGGCTTGTACGAGACGCCGAAGCAAGGCTTCGTCGTGGCGCAGAAAGACGTGCATGCCTTCCTGGTCGAAAAACTTTCCGCGCTCGGATTGAATACGCAAGAGCGCGCCGACTTCATTGAATTCTGGGAGCCGCGCATGTCGGGCTCGCCGTGGTACTTCGTGACCTTCATGGGCAACCGCACGATGGACGCGCTCGCACCGCTTGAAATTTCGCCTAAGCCCGATACGGTCATCCGCGTGCTCATGGACTTCTTGCCGCTTGAAAAACCGATCCCGGTTCAAGGCTTCGACATTCAAACCCCAGTGCGCGACGGCTTCACCGTCGTCGAATGGGGAGGCGTGATCCGCTAGGATGGAAAAGATTCCGCTCGGAAAAGTTTCGGAGATCGCGGCCGGCCGCGCGAAAAGCTATCGCGCGATGGGAAAGGACCTGATCGTCGTGAATACCGGCGACGGCCTGCGCGGCTACGTCAACTTCTGCACCCACATGGGCGGCAAACTTCGCTGTACCGGCGACGTCCTCGAGTGCGATTGGCATGGCGGTCAGTTCGACTGCAAAACGGGCGTGGCCGTACCTGACGCCGGGGGAGCGCCCGAAGGTTCCGAACTCGAAAAAATCGAGATTGCCGTCGAAGGCGACGACCTCTTCTGGCTGTACGCGCCCAAGAAAAGTCCTTGGGCGTTGGATTGAACTTCCCGCGCTTTTGCCGGCTTCGCGATCCTGCTACACTCCGTCCGAAATGCAGGATTCAACAGCACTGGCGCGCCCAACGTACCGCCCCGATATCGACGGCCTTCGCGGGCTCGCCGTCTTGGCCGTGGTTGCGTTCCACGCCTTTCCTGAGTGGGTTCCGGCCGGTTTCATGGGCGTCGATATTTTTTTCGTCATTTCTGGTTTCCTGATCGCTTCGATCATCTTGAGCGGCCTCGAAAAAGGGAGTTTCAGCTTTCTTGAATTTTATGCGCGTCGTGTCCGCAGAATTTTTCCGTCGCTCATCATCGTTCTGATCGCAACGTTCGTCGCGGGCTGGCTCTTCTTGAGCAAGGAAGAGTTATTGCATACGGGCAAGCATCTTCTCGGCGGCGCGACGTTCAGTTCGAATTTCCTCCTTTGGGAGGAGAGCGGTTATTTCGATGTGGAATCGGACCGCAAAGTCTTGCTGCATCTCTGGTCTCTGGCGATCGAGGAGCAGTTCTATCTCGTTTTTCCTCTTCTGCTTTGGGGAGTGCACCGGTTGCGCGCGCGCCCTCTCGTCGTGCTGTCCGCCGGTGTGCTCGCGTCGTTCGCGTGGAATATCGCCGTCGCCAAGGCGCAGCCCGTGATGGATTTTTACGCGCCGCAGACCCGCGCTTGGGAGCTCTTGCTCGGCGCGGTGCTCGCGAGCTCGACGCACCGTCCGTCCGCGATACTTGCTTCCATCGCCGCAACGATCGACAAATGGCTGATTCGCGGCGGACGCGATATTCCATGGTGGCCGAAAGCCAGAGTATTTGAGCAGTTCTGCGCGATACTGGGCGCGTTCCTGCTTGCTTTCGGATTCGCCGTGATCATTAAGGAAGACCTTTTTCCGAGCTGGTGGGCGCTTTTGCCCACGCTCGGCGCGGCGTTGCTCATCTCCGCCGGCGCAAACGCCTGGATCAATCGCCGCGTTCTTTCGCAGAGAACGTTGGTCTGGTGCGGTCTCATCAGCTTTCCGCTGTATCTTTGGCATTGGCCGCTCCTCTCGTACTCGCGCATCGTCGTCGGCGTGGAGACGTCGTGGGTACTTAAATCCGGATTGGTCGCTGTCTCGATTATTCTCGCCTGGCTGACGTACCGCTTCGTTGAGAAACCGGTGCGCTACGACAAACTCATCTCGCCCAGGACGCTCTTGGTCGCGCTCGCGGCGCTCGGTGTGATTGGCGTGTCCGTGATGTGGTCGGACGGTTTCGCGTTCCGTTCCGTGTCGCGCAAACTCGAAACGTATCTACGCTCCGTGAAGCTTGGTGCGGGTGGCTGCGTTTCCATTGATGATCCGGCCATGTTTTGCCGTCTCGGCGCGCAAGACGCTCCACTGACAGCCTTTGTCACCGGAGATTCCCATGCGGAAAGTATGCGGCCGGCGTTTGCGGCATATGCTCGAGCCAAGGGCCAAAGCTTCGTTTTCGGAAGCAGCAGGCCGCCATTACTCGGCCTGTCGTGTCCTGATTCGGGATGGCAGTACGCTGACCCCTATGCCCAGCGCAATCGACAGATTTTTGAGTATGTCAAAGAGCACGGCATTCGCGATGTGTTTCTGGTCGCGCGCTGGACGAACTATAACGATGATCGGATTCGTATCGCGCGACCCAGGCCGTCAGCCGAAGAGACGATGTACGAAGGGCGCAGGGCGAGCTTTCGCGCGCTGCAAGAAGGCTTGGAGCAGACGATCGAGGCGTACCGTGCGATCGGCGTCCATGTATATCTTGTCGTCGATAATCCTCTTCAAAAATATCGGCCCGTAGATGTGCTGAGGAGAAGCGAGCGTACGGATGACACAATGAACGCCTTATCGCTTACGACGGAAGAGCATGAGACGGCGCAGGGGTGGATGGCCGCGCTCTTGCACAGCTATGCCGGCTCGAATGTGACCGTGCTTGATTTTACGGACGTCTACTGCCTGGAGGGGAGATGTCCGTTGGTTAAAAACGGGAGGTTTCTCTATTTCGATTCGGATCATTTAAGCGAGGATGGTGCGATGCTGGTCTATCCAGCCCTCGAAAAAGCGCTAAGAAAGGGGGCAGTCCTGCAGTAATCGCTGGTGCGGAGCACCACGTTCTTTGCTACACTCGTCCGAAATGCAAGATTCAGCAGCACCGGCGCGTCCAACATACCGCCCCGATATTGACGGCCTCCGCGGGCTCGCCGTCTTAGGCGTGGTGGCGTTTCACGCCTTTCCGGGGCTCCTTCCAGCCGGTTTCATCGGTGTTGACGTTTTTTTCGTCATCTCCGGTTTCCTGATTACGACGATCATCCTAAATGGGCTCGCGAGCGGTCGTTTCCGGTTCCGCGAGTTTTATGGCCGCCGCATCCGGCGCATTTTTCCGGCGCTCATTGCTGTCCTGGCAGCGGCATATCTCGTTGCCTGGTTTACCTTCGACGCCGTCGAATTGAGAAAGCTCGGCTTGCACGTGCTGGGCGGAGCGACGTTCAGTTCAAATTTCCTGTTGTGGAACGAAATCGGCTACTTCGATGTCGCAGCGGATCGCAAAGCGTTGCTGCACCTCTGGTCGCTCGCCATTGAAGAGCAGTTCTATCTGCTTTTTCCTGTCGTGCTCTGGATCGCGCATCGCCGCCGCGCGCACCCGATGTTCCCGATTGCTGTCTTCGGCGGGCTCTCTTTCGTCGCGAATATTTTTTCGATGAACGAAGCGGCAGCGGGGTTCTACTCGCCTGCCACGCGTGCTTGGGAACTGATGATTGGCGCGGCGGCGGCTGCCGTCTCCCGGGAGCATCGCGGCCGATGGTCGGATGCTTGGGAGGCTTCGGAACGCTGGCTGGAAAAAGGCGGGCGCAGAATTCCTGGCTGGCCGAAGGAGAACGCCCTGGGAAACATCGTTGCTTTTCTCGGGGCCTATCTCCTTCTGCTCGGCTTCACGCTGATCGTGAAGGAAGAGGCTTTTCCTGGCTGGTGGGCGCTCCTGCCGACGCTCGGAGCTGTTTTTACGATCGTTGGCGGGGCTTCAGCTTGGTTTAATCGACGTGTTTTGTCGTTGCGGCCGCTCGTATGGTGCGGACTCATCAGTTTTCCGCTCTATCTTTGGCACTGGCCGCTGCTGTCATACGCGCGGATCTTGACCGGCGGCACGCCTGCTTGGCCATGGCGCTTGCTCTTGGTCGCGGCGGCGTTCGTTCTTGCTGGCCTCACGTATGCGTACGTCGAGCGCCCGATGCGCTTCGGACTCGCCTCGAAGACAGCGGTGAAGTATCTGCTGGCCTGGCTGTCACTCCTCGGCCTCATCGGTTTTTTGACGTATTGGGACGGGGGATTCGGGTTTCGTCCGGTCGCGCGCCGTTTGGGGGACTACGTGCGCACGATCTCCATCGCGACGGCAGAATCAGCTGCCGTGAAAGTCGGAGACCCTGATTGGTTCTGGAAAATCGGCCAGCAGGCCGCACCGCCGGCGGCGTTCATCATGGGTGATTCGCATGCGGGCGCGTTTCTGCCGGCCTTCGCGAAATACGGACACGAACACGACACGAGCTTTCTCTACGTGTTGACCAAGGCGTGCCTGACAGAGGAACCGTGCCGGACGGAGAACGAGCAGGTTTTCCGTTATATCCGCGATCACGAGATCGGCGACGTTATCATAGCGTTCCGCTGGTCGAACTATGATCATCTGCTCGCGGAGGGGCGAAGCACGCAGATGCGTGCTTGGCTCGATCGCACGGTTGCCCTCTATCGCTCGATCGGCGTACGCGTTCACCTCGTTGTCGATAATCCGGTTCAGGAGAAGCATCCCAGGGATACTTTGCGAAGAAGGCTGAATACGGATCAGGCCATCAACACGCACGGTCTTACGAGAGAGGAATACGCCGCGCAGCAGGACGGCTATGCATCGCAGCTCGCCGCGTATGCTGGTAACGGGGTTGAAGTGCTCGATTTTACCGACTTGTACTGCGGACAGGAGATCTGCCCGTTGGTCAAAGATGGAAAATTCCTTTACGGCGATCAGAATCACCTCAGCCCTGACGGCGCGCTCTTGGTGTATCCGGTTCTGGAACGCGCTTTAAAGCGCATGTAAGACGTGCGCGTCCACACCGCCGTTGCCGCTTTTTTGCTATACTGTTGGCATGTCCGAGAAACGGTTCCTGATGGGCAACGAGATCCTGGCTCTCGCGGCGCGCGCCGCCGGAGCGACGGGAATGTACGGCTATCCGATCACGCCGGGATCGGAGATTTTGTTGTGGTGGGCCAAAGAGGCCGGCAGCGAGAAGGGAAAAAAAGACGGCATGGTGTTCGTGCAGGCCGAAGACGAAATCGGCGCGTCGTTCATGTTGCTCGGCGCCGTGCTCTCGGGGCAAAAGGCGTTCACCGCCACGGCCGGGCCCGGCAACGTCCTCATGCAAGACGCGTTCTCGATGTGCGAAGCGATGCGCCTGCCGGTCGTCGCCTATATCAACCAGCGCGGCGGACCTTCGACTTCGACGGTCATTTACTCGCAATCCGAAGTGAACCTGACGGCTTTCGGCGGCAACGGCAACGGTTACCGCATCGTGTACGCGCCGTCGAATCTTCAAGAGCTCTACGATTACGGCATCAAGGCCTTCAATACCGCCTGGAAGTACCGTTTTCCGACTTTCCTTTTGGGCGACGGCTACCAGGCCAAGATGATGGGCGAAGTCGATATCTACGATCCGCATGAACGCGGCGTCGCGCTCGTGCCGACCGAAAAATATCTTTTGGAAGAAAAGCGCGATCGCCCGATCGATCAGGTCGTGCCGACGCCCGAAGTGCATATTCGGAATCAGGATGGCGTCGAATACTCGTGCTACCGCAATTGCTTGAACTTGGAAGAGGAAACGCTCCAGGTCAACATGGAGATCAAGCATGCTTGGGACAAGGTCGCGCACGAAATCGAGGAACACGAAACGTACGGCGATCCGCACGCCGAAATCCTGGTCGTCGCTTTCGGCATCGTCGGCGCGGCGGCCAAGCAAGCGATCGATCAGGCCGGCGGCAAGGCGCGCCTGTTCCGTCCGATTACGCTCCGTCCGTTCCCCGCAAAGGCGCTGCGGGCGGCGTCGAAGGGCGCCAAGCGCATCATCGTGGCGGAGTCCGCGATCGGCCAGCTCTCGCGCCTCGTCAAAGAGGAGCTTTACGGCGTGACGGACGCGCCGATGGTCGAATACCATCGCCCGTCGATCGGCATCTCGGCCGAGGAAATCACGCGACTCATTACCGAACTGCCGGAAGTATGAGCCATCCTTCCGCCGCTCAACTCGCGTTTCCGAAGTGCGTGCGCGTCGAATCGAAGCCGCACTTGTTCTGCCCCGGCTGCGGGCATCCGGAGGTCTTGAAGGCGTTCGGTTTCGCCGTTGACGAGCTCGGCATTCAAAAACGCCTCGCGTTCGGCGTCGACATCGGCTGCTCGCTCTTGGCGTTCGATTTTTTCAACATCGACACGATCGAAACGCATCATGGCCGCACGGTGCCGGTCATGGTCGGCGTGAAGCGCGGCAATCCGCACGCGATTTCCGTCGCCTACGTCGGCGACGGGGGAGCGTACGCGATCGGCATGGGCTCTCTCCTGAACGCGGCGATCCGCAACGAAAACGTTTTCGTGATCGTCGTAAACAACGCGGTGTACGCCATGACGGGCGGCCAAGAAGCGCCGACGACGCTGCCGGGCACCAAGACGATTACGACGCCCTACGGCGCCGACAACCACTACGTAAAGGGTCCGGACCTTATCCGCCACCTCAACCCGACGGCGTGGGTCGCGCGCGGCATCACGACGCGGCAACTCGAACTGCGGGCATACATGAAGGAAGCGCTGGCGTTCGTGAAGGAAAACAGGGGATTCGCGTTTTTGGAGGTCTTGTCGCCCTGCACGCTCAACTGGGGAACGATCGACAAGCCGAACGAGACGTTCGAGATCCTCGAGCACAAGATGGCGAAGGTCTATACACTCGGACGTTTCTGATATGGATACGTTTAAAATCGTCATTTGCGGCGAAGGGGGCCAGGGCGTGCAATCGATCGCGAAGATCATTGCGATCGCGGCCTTCGAGCAGGGAAAGAAAGCCGTCTACGTGCCGTACTTCTCGACCGAGAAGCGCGGCGGCGTGACCGAGGCGTACGCGCAGATCGGCGACGTCGTTCCGAGCTACCCGAAATTCGAAAAAGCCGATCTCTGGGTCGTGTTGTCGCAGCGCGCCGTCGACCGCATCTACGGATTCCTGAAAGACGACACGCACGTCATCGTCAACAGCTATCTCGTGAAGGATCTTTCGAAACTCGGGCGATGGCACCCGCGCGAGATCGACGCGGGCAAGATCGCCAAAGAGGAGTTCAAGAAGCCCCGCGTCTTCAACATGATCATCATGGGCGCCATGGTGAAGCTGATCCCTGGGCTCGACAGGAATAAATTCGAGGCGGCGCTCGATCACGTCTTCGCTTCGAAGTACGCCAAAGATCCCTCCTTAAAGGAGTTGAATCGTAAAGCGTTTGAAAAAGGCTATGCCCTCGCTTGATATGGATCGCGGCACGCCGGAAGAACTCCAGCGTTTCCGTCCGAAAACCGAAGAGAACGCCAAGATCCGCGTCACGCGGTTTCTCGGGCTTTGCAAATCCTGCGGCGAGTGCGTGCTGAAGTGTCCTGTGAACGCGATTTCCTGGCACAACAAGGATCTTGGCATGCTTGGCGAGCCGGGCATCTACATCGATCTCGACAAGTGTATCGGCTGCGAGACCTGCGAGCGCGTCTGTCCCGACAATGCCATCAAGATTACGAACAAGCGTCTCTCGAACCCGATGTGGAAAACCGGTTTCCTCGGCTGGGTCGTACGCACGAACGCGAAAGTTATCGAACGCGCCGTCACGACGTTCCATGCGCCGAAGTCGCGTTTGAAGAAGTTCGGCAAGACGAAAGAGAAGACGCTGATCGCCCGCATCCTGCGCGCCTTCCTCCGGTATGACGAAACTCCGATCGTAAAACACTACGATGAACCCCGTTGAACACCCCGCAACCGGCCACGACGTCCGCATCGAGTATTCCGCGCGCCACGTGCATCTTTCGCAAGAGCACCAAGATATTCTTTTCGGCGCCGGGTATCAGATGACGCAGCTCAAAGAGTTGTCGCAGACCGGCCAATACGCCTACGAGGAGAAAGTCATCATCAAGGGCGCGAAAGGGCAGGCGGAAGCGCGCGTGCTCGGTCCGTGCCGCAAGCAGACGCAAGTCGAGCTGGCGTTTTCCGACGGTTTCAAGCTCGGTATCGAAACGCCCGTGCGCGTCTCCGGCGACTTGGCCGGCACCGGGAAGTGCGAGTTGATCGGGCCGAAGGGCTCGGTCGAACTGAGCGAAGGCGTCATCAACGACGCGCGGCATCTTCATATTTCCGACAAGGAGGCCGAAACGCTCGGTCTCAAGAACGGCGACACGCTCTCGGTGCGCGTCCCCGGCGCGACGCCGATCACGGTGCATGACGTCGCGGTCCGCGTGCATCCGAGTTTCCGCATGAACATCCACCTCGACACCGACGAGGCGAACGCCGCGTCGCTCTCGGAACAGGGCGCGACCGGAAGCATCGTCGACGTCTGGCCGAAAACGGCGTGAACCGTGTAGAGTGAGCCCATGCTACTCGTCATCAACTGCGGGTCCTCCTCGCTGAAATACAAGCTGTTCGACGCCAAACTGAAGCCTGTGGCTTCGGGCTTGAACGAACGCGTAAACGGCGATTATGCCGCGGCGCTTTCGGCGGCGTTTTCCGATCTCAAAAAGCAGGGTTTTGACGTCCGTGACGTCCGCGCGGTCGGTCATCGCGTGGTGCATGGAGGTGCGGCGTTCGTGGCGCCGACGAAGATCGACGCGCGCGTCATCGCAAAGCTCAAAGAATTGTACGCGCTCGCGCCGCTGCACAATCCGCCGAACGTGCTCGGTATCGAAGCCTCCATGAAGCTTCTGCCCGGCGTGCCGAACGTGGCGGTCTTCGATACGGCGCTCTATCGCGACTTGCCGGACTACGCGTACATGTACGCCCTGCCGTACGATTTGTATGAAAAGCACGGCATTCGCAAATACGGCTTCCACGGCATCTCGCACGGCTACGTCGCGTCCGAGGCCGCGAAGAAGCTCAAAAAGCCCCTTTCAAAACTGAAGCTCGTGACCTGCCATCTCGGCAGCGGCGCGTCGGTTACGGCCATGAAGAACGGCAAAGCGGTCGATACGAGCATGGGCTTCACGCCGCTTGAAGGGCTCACGATGTCCACGCGGTGCGGCGATATCGATCCGGAAATTCCGCTCTGGCTGATTCGTACGCTCAAGATGACGCCCGAACAGGTCGACGATCTCCTGAACAAAAAATCCGGCTGGCTCGGCCTCACGGGCATGAGCGATTTGCGCGACGTGATCGCCAAAGCGGAAAAAGGCGAGAAGCGCTCGAAACTCGCGCTCGAGATGTTCGCGTACGACGTCGTGCGCTACATCGGCCAGTTCATGACGGTCATGGGAGGCTGCGACGCGGTCGTGTTTACCGCCGGAGTGGGGGAGCGCTCCGAAAAAATCCGCAGCATGATCACGCGGTGGCTGAAACCGTTCAAGCTGAAGGCGTTGGTCGTGCCGACGGATGAAGAGCGCATGATCGCGCGCGAAACCGCGGAGGCGCTGAAGTAGGCGCATGTTCAAGCTGTTCACGCAGGAATCAAAAACGATTGCCGGCGGCGCCTTTTTGATCGCCGTCAGTTCGATTCTCTCGCGGATTCTCGGCCTCTTCCGCGACCGCCTTTTGGTGTCGCGTTTCGGCGTGAGCGACGCGCTCGACGCCTACTATGCCTCGTTTCAAATCCCGAACTTCCTTTTCGCGCTTTTGATTCTCGGCACCCTCTCGGTGGCCTTCATTCCCGTTTTTACCGAGTACGTCGCCAAGGACAAGCGCGAGGACGCGTGGCGCATGACCAACAGCATCCTGACGATCGTTGGCGTCGTCATGGGCGTCTTGTGCCTCGCGCTTTCGATCGGCGCGCACAAGCTCGTGCCGGTCATCGCGCCGGGTTTTGAAGGCGAGAAGCTCCAGCTCACGATCGCGCTCACGCGCGTCATGATGCTTTCGCCGTTCGTCTTCGCGCTCTCAGCCGTTCTGACGAGCGTTCTGAACGCCCGGAAGCGCTTCTTGGCCGCTTCGCTCGCGCCGCTTCTCTATAACGCCTCGATCATTTTCGGCATCGTCGCGCTTTCGAAGCCGTTCGGCGTGCTCGGCGTGGCCTACGGCGCGATTCTGGGCGCCGTGCTCCATTTCCTGGTGCAGCTCCCCGCCGTTATCGCGCTCGGTTGGCGCGCGCGTTTCGTCTTCGACACGAAGCACGAAGGCGTGCGCGAAGTCGGCCGCCTCTTCTTGCCGCGCGTGTTCGGCATCGACATTTCGCAGATCAGTCAATTCGTCGGCACGGCGATCGGCACGACCTTCGGCGTCGGCGCGCCGGCGCTTTTCAACCTCGCGATGAACATCGCGGCGGTACCCGTCGGCGTCGTGGCGATCCCGTTCGCCATGGCGGCCTTCCCCACGCTTTCCGAGGCGGCGGCGCGGAACGACCGCGAGGCGTTCCGGTCGACGTTTTCGATGACGCTTCGGCAGATTCTCTTCTTCCTGGTGCCGCTCACGACGCTGGCGTTCGTGCTGCGTCTTCAGATCATCCGCGTGCTGATCGGAGCGCAAACGCTGAGCTGGAACGATACGCGTTTATCCGCCGCCGCCTTGGCGCTCGCCATTCTCACCATGTCGCTCCAAGGACTGGCGCCTCTTTTAGCGCGCGCCTTTTATGCGCTCAAAAATACGTGGATCCCCGTCGCGATCTCGCTCGCGGCGATGACGGCCAACATCATCGCGACGTTCGCTTTGAAAGGGTGGCTGTCCGGTACGGACGGGCGCGCAACGGCTTGGCTCTGGCTGTACCTCTTCGGCATCGACGACGTCCGCGTGCTCGCGCTTACGGCCGCTTTCTCCATCGCTTCGATCGTGCAGGTGACGCTTCTGTTCTATTTCCTGCGCCGCACGTTCGGCCGCCTGGGCGCCTCGGGGATTTTTCGCGCGCTCGGCAAGTATGTTCTCGGGGCGTTTGCCGCGGCCTGGGCGGCCGGCTGGGTCCTGCGTCCTGGAATGCAGAGCGTCGATACGCGAAGTCTCGGCTCAGTCTTTACGGAAGCGACGGTGGCAAGCCTTGCCGGTTTCGCGGTCTACGTGGCCGTGCTGCGCCTTTTGAAATCTGAAGAGTTGGGAACCGTTATCGGGATGGTGCGGAGAAGGTTTTTTAGGCGCGGCGATTGACAAAACGCCGAAAACCAAATACGGTTTTGCCTTCCGCAGCGTTGCGGAAAGGTCCTTGACCCCTTGCATGGAGGTGGGCTTTGAAAACGACAATCAGCGACCCGGTCGACACGCATCTCGTGACGTTTCCCGAGGGTGACGGTCGTGCGCGGCGAGCGATGTTTCTGATGCGCGACGTAGGCGACGCGAACGCGCTCGTGCCGGTCATGGATGTCATGAGCGACGAGAGGGGCGGCTGCTGGTCGCCCTCGGCGCTCGTCTCCGGCTTGGCAGCCGAACGTTTCGATCTCGAGACGGCTGGCGCGAAGCACGGACGCATTCCGGTCGAGCGATGGGAGAACGTTCGGCGCCCCGACGTCTTCGTGACGTCCAGCTCCTGTTCCAGCGCGCACCTCCAAGTGGCGATGCGCGCGATCTTCCCCGACGTGCCGATGATCTACGTCGAGGACAACTACCGGCAGTATGCCAAGCTGTTCGCCGCGCTGCGGAAGGAACGCTTGAGGCTGCCGGACTTCGTGTGCACCATCGACGGCGGTTCGCTCGAAGACTTGATCGGCGCTTATCCCGAGTACGATCACGCGCGCGCGTTCTCGACCGGGCAGCCGGTCTTCGCTCGCCTGGCGGGCGAGAGTCCGGCACTGCGCCAGGAAGCGCGCCGCGCCCTCGGTCTGGGCGACGCGCGTCTCGTGGTGTTCATGGGCGGCCCCAAGAACGGCACGACCGTTCCGGCCCTGGCCGAAGCGCTCGCCGCCATCGGCTGCCGCGGTCCGGTTTATACGGTCCGCCGGCACCCGCGCGACGCGTCCTCCGAGGCCGACTACGCCGCCGCCTTCGATCGCGCTGGCCTCCAGTACCTCCAGACCGACGAACACGCGACCGAGACGGTCGCGATGGCCGCAGACCTCGTTCTCGCGAAGTCGTCGACCGAAGTGCTCGTCGCGGCGCATCGCATGATCCCGGCCGCGTATGTCGACGACATGGCGCATGCCGCGCCGACCGACGGACCGCCGCCGAGGGTCGATGCTCCGCTGCCGCCGGTTCGCATGGGCGCGATCGCGCACTGGGACACGGTCGCCAAGGCGGCCGAGTTCGTCCGGGTCATCCTGGAGCCGGCCTCCGCGGCGGAGGCGGCTCGCGCGCTGTCCCTGCACAACCGCCAGAAGCACTTTCGCAACGCGTACCAGAAGGACGCGGCGAAAAACATCTTCGAGCACATCCGCGCCTTCGTTCCGCGCTGAGCCTCCCCATCCCTTGAAACGGATGGGGTTTTTTGATAGCGTTGATCCATCATGGCCGCCGAAATCCGCAATTTCTGCATCATCGCCCATATCGACCACGGGAAATCCACCCTGGCCGATCGCTTTTTGGAATTCACCGGCACGGTCACGAAACGGGAAATGAAGTCGCAGCTGCTCGACACCATGGATCTCGAGCGCGAGCGCGGCATCACGATCAAGCTTCAGCCGGTGCGCATGAACTACGCGAAGGACGGCAAGGAATACATCCTGAACCTGATTGATACGCCCGGCCACGTCGACTTCACGTACGAAGTCTCGCGTTCGCTCGCTGCCGTCGAGGGCGCGATCCTTTTGGTCGACGCGACGCAGGGCGTCCAGGCGCAGACGATCGGCAATCTCTATCTCGCGATCGAGCAGGGGCTTGAGATCATTCCGGTCGTCAACAAGATCGACATGCCGGCGGCCGATATCGAGAAAACTTCGCAAGAACTCATCCAGCTGCTCGGCTGCAAGAAGGAAGAGATCATTCTGGCGTCCGGCAAGACCGGACAGGGGATTCAAGATATCGTTGATGCCGTGATTGCCAGGATTCCTCCTCCGAAACTCGAAACGGATAAGCCTCTCCGCGCGCTCATCTTCGATTCGATCTACGACGAGTACAAAGGCGTCGTCGCTTTCGTGCGCATCGTCGAAGGTTTGGTGAAACGCGGCGTGCAAGCGCAGCTCATGGCCACGTTCGCGCAGAACGAAGTGTTGGAAGTCGGCTGGTTCCGCCCGAAATTCGTGGCGGCGGATTCCTTGTCCGCCGGCGAGATCGGCTACATCGTCACGGGACACAAAGACATTTCCGCCTGCCGCGTCGGCGACACCATCACCGTCTCCGACTGGAAGGCGCGCGGCGTTGCGGCTTTGCCAGGCTACAAGGAAGTGAAGCCGATGGTTTTCGCCGGTATTTTCCCCAAAGAAGGCGATGAGTTCCAGAGGTTGCGCGAAGGACTTCTCAAACTGAAGCTTTCCGACGCCTCGCTCGTCTTCGAGCCGGAGCAGTCTTCCGCGCTCGGTTTCGGTTTCCGTTGCGGCTTGCTCGGCTTGCTGCACCTCGAAATTCTTCAGGAACGCCTGTCGCGCGAATACAACCTCGACCTGATCGTCACGGTGCCGAGCGTCGCCTACGAAGTGGACATGAAGAGCGGTCAGCGCATCACCATCAAGTCGCCATCGGAGCTTCCGGACATGAGCGGCGTGGCCGGTCTTCGCGAGCCGTGGGTTAAAGTCGACATCGTCACGCCGAAGCAATATATCGGCGGCGTCATGGGCATGGTCGTCGACAAGCGCGGCATCTACCAGACGATGGAATACCTGACGGGCGCGGAAACGACGTCCGTCGACGACGTGGTCGGCTCGCGCGTCATCATGCATTTCCAGGCGCCTCTTTCGGCGATCCTGGTCGACTTTTACGATAAGTTGAAGAGCGTTTCTTCCGGCTACGCGTCGCTGAACTACGAGTTCATCGAATATCGCCCGGCCGACGTCGTGAAGATGACGATCCTTGTCGCCGAACAGCCGGTTGAGGCGCTTTCGATGATGGTGTATGAAGATGAGGCGACGCGCATTGGACGCCGCGTCTGCGAAATCCTGAAAGAGGAAATCGACCAGACGCAGTTCGAAATCAAAATCCAAGCCGCGATCGGCGGCACGATCGTCGCCTCTGAGCGCATCAAGCCCTTCCGCAAGGACGTCACCGGCTACCTCTACGGCGGCGACGTGACGCGCAAGAAGAAACTTCTTGAAAAGCAAAAGAAAGGCAAAAAGAAGATGATGGGCCTCGCCTCCGGCGGCGTCGACATCCCTCCCGAAGCGTTTATTGCGGTGCTGAAGCGCCGAGACGAAGCGAAATAGCTATGCGCAAGAAGAAAATGCTTAAAATCGGTTGGATCATCCTGTCATGCTTCGTCGTGGTCTCGATGATCGTTTCGATGTCGGCGGGCTACTGATCGCTTTCCCTCCGACGGGCTCCTGGACATTCGGGGGCGTATCGGAGGGAAACATGATCAACGACGTGCTCCAGCATCCTGACTTCATTTTTTCCTACACGCGAGACGATCTTGCGCTCCCGTTCGCCGTCCGCGAGGACGGCACGATGGCGACGATCGCGGACGCGATCCGCGCCCTCGCTCCTCAGGCGGCGCGCGAGGAGTTCTCCCTGTCTCCGTCCGAAACCGGGAGCGCCAGGATCAAGCCGATCGAGCGGCACGCGGAAGAGGATCTCGCGCGGCTGGCGATCGAGGTGCTGGTACGGGAGCGCCTGGGCACGGCGCCGTCCGTCGTCGGTCGAGGCGGTCTCACGAGCGACCAGCTGATCGATGGAGTGCGACGCGGAACCGAAGCGGGCCGCAGACACGTCGCGGAAGCGCGTCAGCACGCCCTGCTGGTCGAAGCTGCGATCAAGGGCGGCAGGATCAAGCCTGTGAAGGCGCATCCGCCCGTCGAACCGATTCCGTTCCGTTCCTGATCCCGACTGCGTTTCGGGGTCTTTTTATTTATCAACAGCCCGCGCTTGCGGATACGCCCTCCATCCCTGTAGATGAAAGGCATGGGTAAGCGTTGGAAGATGATGGAACCGGTACCAGCCGAGGCGTTCGAGGCATTTCCCGAGCAGCCTCGGCTTTTGGCATCGCTGCTTTGGCGCCGTGGTTTGCGTACCGCCGAAGACGCCGAGCGGTTCCTGCGCCCTTCCTGGGAACGCGACGTGCACGATCCGTTCCTGTTTAACGACATGCAGAAGGCGGTCGATCGCCTGATGACGGCGATCAAGAACGGCGAAAAAATCGTCGTGCACGGCGATTACGACGCCGACGGCGTTTCCGGCTCCGTCATCCTGCACGCCACGCTGAAAACGCTCGGCGCCGACGTCTCGGTGTACTTGCCGCACCGCGAAAAGGACGGTTACGGCATGAACGCGCCGGCGATCGAGAAGATGGGCGCGGACGGCGTGAAGATGATCATCACCTGCGATTGCGGCATCTCAAGCGGCAAGGAGATCGCCCTCGCGAATACGTTCGGCATCGACACCATCATCACCGATCATCACACGCTGCCGCCGGAGCTGCCGCCGGCGTACGCGATTCTTCATCCGCTGCGCGAAGGCGAGAACTACCCGTTCCGCCACCTCACGGGCGGCGGCGTCGCTTTCAAGCTCTGTCAGGCTCTTTGGAAAGAGGGGAATCTTCCAGCTGGCCACGAAAAGTGGCTGCTCGACATGGTCTCCATCTCGACGGTCGCCGACATGGGTAAGTTGATCGGCGAGAACCGGGCGCTCGTGCAGTACGGGCTCTTGGTGCTCAACAAAACGAAACGCCTCGGCTTGAAAACGCTGATCGACGGCGTGAAGCGCGGCGACGAATCGCTCGACGCGCAGTCGATCGGTTTCCGCATCGCGCCGAGGATCAACGCTGCCGGGCGCATGGAGCACGCCGACGCCGCTTTCGCGCTGCTTACCGCGGAAACGGAAAGCGACGCCGCGCTCAAGGCCGAAGTGCTGCATGGCCACAACAAAGACCGCCAAGGAGCGACCGAGAAGATCGTCATCGAAGCGCGTCTTTTGGCCGACCATCAATCGACGAACTCCGCGATCGTGGTCGCGGGCGAAGGCTGGCCGGCCGCGCTCTGTGGCTTGGTCGCTTCGCGCTTGGTCGACGACCACTATCGACCCGTGATCGCCGTCGGCAAGGACGAGAACGGCAAATACGTCGGCAGTGGACGCAGTATTCCCGGTTTCGACGTGACGGGCGCTCTGCGCGCCTGCGCCGAACACATCGTGAAGTTCGGCGGACATCCTGCGGCCTGCGGACTCACGATTCAAGGCGAAGAGAATTTTGCAGCGTTCAAAAAGGCGTTCGTCGCGCATGCGGACACGCTTTTGAAAGATACCGATCTCACGCCCTCGGTCGAAATCGAGGAGGAGGCCGCGGTGCATGAAATCACCCAAGGCCTCGTCGAACAGATCCGCCAGCTTGAACCGTACGGCGAAGGCAACCCGCGCCCGCGTTTCCTTTTGCGCGGCGCCCGCGTGGCGACGACGCGTCTCGTGGGAGCCGATGGGAGGCATTTGCAAATGACCGTCGCCGATGACCACGGCGGACGCTTGAAGCTCATTGGTTTCGGTTTCGGCGAACGCGTCGAAGAATGCGCGCCCGGCCGCGCCGTGCAAGCCGTGGTCGAACTCGATCTCAACGAATGGAACGGCCGCGTCGAGCCGCAGGGGCGCCTGATCGATCTCAAAATAGAATCCTGATAGACTGTCGCCATGCCCAAATACCCGCATCTCATCTCCTATACCGATGGCGGCTCGCGCGGGAATCCCGGTCCTGCGGCTTTCGGCTACGTACTGAAGACGCCTGACGGCGAAACGATCGCCGGACACGGCGAATACATCGGCGTCACGACCAACAACCAAGCCGAATACAAGGCGATCCTGGCCGCGATCCGCAAAGCGCGCGAACTCGGCGCCGAAACGCTCGAGATGCGCATGGATTCTGAGCTCGCCATGAAACAGCTGACGGGGGAGTATCGCGTCAAAGACGCCGGCCTCGCCGGCATCTACGTGCTGATCCACAACGAAAAGATCGCGTTCAAAAAGGTTACGTTCAAGCACGTGCGTCGCGAATTCAATACCGAAGCCGACGCGCTGGTGAACAAGGCGCTCGACGCGCACGCGAAAAAATAGGCGTATGCGCAGCATCCAGGAGGTGAAGAAACTGGACCTTCCGATTGGAGCGTACGTCGTCATCGGCAGCGGCATCATGAGCGCCCTTGGCATCCGCGAAAGCGAAGACATCGATCTGCTCGTAACGCCGGGCCTCTTTGAAGATTTGAAAAAGCGCGGTTGGAACTACGGCGATGTCGTGATCGACGGACGGCAGCGCGAGAAGCTCGCGTTCGGCCGCGCCGAAGCGTACAAGGACCTGTGGTACGGGAACGAGCGCGTGGACGCCGCCGATCTGATTGCGCGCGCGGAGATGATCGAAGACATTCCGTTCCAACCGCTTGAAGAACTCGTAAAGATGAAGCGCGCCATGGACAGGGAGAAGGATCGCCGCGACATCGAGAGTATTATGAACTACCTGGCCGAGCGCGGCGCATAAAAAACCCGGCAAGCCGGGTTTTTTGGATCTACAGTTTTTTCGCAAGCCGCTCCGCTTCCGTAACGAGCGCGCCAAGGCTGTTCTTCAGTCCTTCGCTCCAGAAATCGGGCTTCCTCGGATCGAGGCCGAACGGTTTCATGAGGCCGACGGCGTCTTTGGTTGATCCGGCGCGCAAGAGATCGAGATACAACGGTTCGAATTTCTTGCCGTAGGCGTCCTTGCGCGCGTAGAGGCTCTGCGTCAGGAGTTCTCCGAAGGCGTAGCTATAGACGTAGAACGGCCGGTGGAAATGCCCGATGTACGCCCAGAGGTGTTCCATGTCGGCGTAGTCGAAAACGTCGCCGTTTTTTCCATAGAGTTCGCGCGTGACGTCCATCCAGATCGCGTCGAGGTCGGATGGCGCCATTTTTTTTCCGGCACCGTGCAGCTTGCGTTCGAAGTTCGAAAAACTGATCTGGCGGACGACGGTATTCAGCATGTCGTCGATCTTGCCGGCGACGAGCGCGAGCTGTTCCTGTGCGGTGCCGTTTTTCGCCAAACGTTCGCGCAGGAAACGGAACGTCGTCATCTCGCCGAAGACGGAAGCGGTTTCGGCATAGGCCATCGGCGCATGCGATTGGAGGCCGCCTTGCGCCTTGCCGGCCAAGAGGCCGTGCACCGCATGCCCTTCTTCATGTGCAATCGTCATGACGTCGCGCTTCGAACCGAGATAGTTCAGGAAGTTGAGCGAAATCGGCGTGCCGTCGGGCATGACGAACGACATGCAGTAAGCACCGCTCTCGCGGTTCGGCCCGGCCGGCGCGTCGATGCGCTTTTTTGCCACGAGCTCCTCGCGAATCAGCTTCGCGAGCGTCGGACTGAAACTTTCATAGGCCGGAAGCACGATCTCGTGCTGCGCGACGTCGAACGGCACGAGGCTGCGGTCTTCAAACGGGAGGTGCGCGTTCCTGTCGCTCCAGCGCAGCCGCTCGAGGCCGAGCAGTTTGGCCTTGAGTTTGTACCAGCGCCTGGCGAGCGGGCCGCCGATTTCCGTGACCGAAGCGTGAAGCGCTTCCACCACCTTGTCTGGGACGCGGTTCGACATGTTCCTCGACTGCATCGGGTGCTTGTAGCCGCGCTCCCTGTCTTCAAGCGCGCCGGAGCCGGCCGTTTGCCAAAGCGTTTGCGCCGAATACTTGGCAAAGCTTCCGCCCAGACCCGCATTGAGCGCTTTGAGCGCCTTGGCACGACGCTCGCGCGACGCGTCGTCGCTCATGACGTGCAAAATTTCCGTGAGCGTGAGCTGCTTGCCGTCGAGCGCGAAGCGGAGATCGGCTTCGATCTCGTCATAAAACTCGCTCCAGGCTCCAGGACCGAACGGTCCGCGCTTCGCCAAGGCGCCTTCGACCTCCTCGCTGAGCAGATGCGGCTTGAAACGGCGGATTTGCGCGATCCACGGAAGATGTTTCGTGAGGAATGCGTCCTTCTTGGCTTGGCGCGCGATGTCTTTGTCGGAAAGCGCGACCAGCTCGTGCTCGAAGAATGTCAGGTGCTCTCCCGACGCTTGGCTCAGCGCCAGCGACACTTCCGCGCGCTCCGTGTTCAGTTTTTCGTTTTCGACGTCCGTGCTGTGCGCGAGAAACAAGTAGACGCCGATCTTGTCGATGCGCGCGCTCAGGTCCGCATACGAGCGCAGCGCCGCCCCCAGGTTCTTCTTGAGACGGCCCTTATAGGTTTTTCGGAATGCAGCGGCGCGCTTCAGGGCCTCTTGCAGGTCGCGCTTGAGCGCGGGGTCTTCAAAACCCGTATACAGGAATGAGAGGTCCCAACGAACACGTTCAGCGCCAGTGGTTTTTTGCGTCATAGTATTCACAGTCTGAGGAATAGGGGAGCTGCCGTCAATTTGCTACACTGTTCGCATATGGGGATGTCTCGGCGTTTTGCCAGATTCACCACCCTCGTTTTCGGCGTTGGGTTGTTTTTCGTTCTTGCAGCGCCGCGCGCCGCCGAAGCCGCGCCGCATAACGTCGCTGGCTGGGCGTGGTCTGGTACGACGGGCTGGATTTCGATGAACTGCAACACCGACCCGACCGGCTGCGTCGGCCCGGCCGGAGACTACGGCATCGACATCGACGAACTCGGCAATGTTTCCGGATGGGCGTGGTCGAGCTTGGCTGGTTGGATTTGTTTCGGATCGACCTGCACGGGTGCGGCCGGCGTGCCGCCCAGCGGAACGCCTTCGAGTCCGGCTTCGGCTGCCGACCACTATTGCCCGGGTTACGTTCCCTGCGCGCGCTACGACACGAACGACAACCAGCTGCATGGCTGGGCGTACGTCATCAGCCAAACCGACGGCACGAGCTACCGCGGCTGGATCTCGCTGAACTGCACCGATGTCGGAACCAACACGGCATCGCCGCATTCATGCCCCGGAGCGGATTATGGCGTCACGTTCGATGAGGCGGCGACACAGCCGGCCGGAGAGTTTTATGGATACGCATGGAACGGCAACGGCGACATGACAGGTAACGGCTGGCTCCAGTTCGGCTGCAACCAACCGCACGCGTCATGCGTCGGTCCGGACGGTTCTTGGGGCGTGACGAGCGGTTGGGTTGATTCCGGCTGGTTGACCGTGGCGCCGATCGAGGGTATCTACTCGCCGGCGATCGCATCGAATACCGGCTCTCGACTCACCGACATTCCGATCGCGTTTACGCAATTTTCCGCCCCTGCCGGTTCAACCCTGCGGTGCGTGTTCCGCATGTCGGACAACACGTATCGCACCAAAACCGCCTCGATCACCGCTCGTCGGGCGCTGACGGACTACACCGAGTACTACACCGTCTCTGCCACGACGTCTGACGCCGTCGTCGACTCCTTCGGCAATCCCGTGCTCTGGTCTTTCAGCTCGCAAGCGCCGGATCCGCCGTTCGGCTGCGAAATCCAGGGCGTCCCATCGGAACAGAGGGTGATATCGAATCGCATCGCCGTGCATCCGGAATCGTGGACGTTTTCCGGCGCAGGCGGAGCCAACGCTGTCGATTCCGTTCGCGCAAAGTATTGCCTTGACGGCAACACGAACACCGATCCGTCACGCGCGTACTTTTTGAACAGCGATCCGAACGGAGCGCTCGTTCAGTGCGATACCGAAGGCGACTTGGCGTACACGCTGCTCAAGGCGCGCGGCGTGCCTGTCGAGGTGCGATGCTACGACAACATCGATGACGATGCGAACATGCAACGCGATTGCGCCGGCGGAACTCCGGCGACGGTCGGCGACCGCAATTGTCGCGGCATCACCTACCTCTGCATTCCGCATCCTCCGGCTTCCGCGCCTCAAGCTCCGCGTCCATGAAGTCGCGCTTTCTTATCGTCGCGGCGCTCGCGTTGGCGCTCGTGCTCTGGCGCGGCTCGCAGCAAGCCCAGGCCGTCCTCGACCCGAGCTGCGCCGGCAACGTCTGCACGGGCTCCGTTACCGTCGGCGGCCAGCTGATTTCGTATGCCTGGACGCAAAACCACAGCACGACCGATTCCAGCCTCAAAATTCGTTTTTGGAGCGGTCCGTACCTCGCGAGCCCCAATCCGGTGCGTTTCAAGATTACGGTTGACCGGGCGTTCTCCTCGAACACGTCATTGAAAAATCCCAGCCCGACCACGTCGTTGCCGCCGGATCAAACGGTGAACATCGGCAATACGATCATCGAACGGTCGGCGACAACCAGTACGGCCGGAGCGACGTTTGATTTCGTGCAGGAACTGCGCTACGCGTCGCCTCCGGACGGCGTGATCGCCGTCACGCTTGAATTCGCGCAGTATGGCGCCGCAACGATCGTGCCGCCGTTCAACGTGTCCGTGGACGCCGCTTCGCCGACGAATACCGACGAAGGCGCTTCTCTCGCCCCGCTGTTCGGCGGGAGCTATCGCCAGTGCAACGACGCGGTCGATAACGACCTCGATTACCGCCTTGATTGTGCTGACAGCGATTGCCTCGGTGAGAGCATCGGTCCGACCAGCGTTTGCCAGGCTCCGGAGTCCACATGCAACGACAGTCTCGATAACGACGGTGACGGGCTTACGGACTGCAGCGATCCGCAGTGCAACGGTCTTCCTGGCAACGCCGCGGAAACCAGGTTTTGCGGTCCGGAAAACGGCGGACCGGCGCATGGCAACTGCGCGGACGCGTTTGATAACGACGGTAACGGCATGATCGATTGCACCGACAACGCGGCCATCACGGGCTGCTGGAAAACGGGCTTTCAAGACTGCGCCGCGACCGAGACCTCCTGCATCGATTCGATCGACAACGATCGCGACCAAGATTACGCGTCAAACATCGACGCCAACGCCGGCACGGGCGTCGATTGCCGCGATTACGACTGCCAAGGGCAGGGGACGTGCACCGTCAACGAGCGTCTGCGCTACGATGTTCCGACAGGCACCTTCATCGACACGCCTTCGCAGTGTTTCGACGGGCTCGATAACGATCTTGATAGCGAGACGGATTGCGCCGACCCGAACTGTCTCGGCGCGATCGACGGGCCGCAGCGCTGCGCCGGATTCGAGGCGTATCTGCCGCCGAGTCCGCTCGGTACGGGCGACCCGTTGCCCGTGTACTATTTCAATTTTTGCAGCGATGGCATCGACAACGACGGCGACGCGCTCATGGATGCGCTCGATCCCGACTGCCGAAACGTGTTCGGCGAATGCGGACCTTCTCCGGCGACGGAGGATTACACGTTCCTGTCGTGCTCCGACAGCCTCGATAACGATCTTGATACGGCAATCGACTGCGCCGACGTGCAATGCCGGACCGGCGTGAAACTCGGCCGCGCCGGCTGCTTGAACGCGACGTGCGGGGCGCCCGCGAGATACGCGTTGACCGAAACGGACGCCGCCGTTTGCACGGCTACCGAAAATTCCGCGAATTTTTGCGGCGATGGACTCGATAACGACGCGGACGGTCAGGTCGACTGCAGCGATACCGGATGCACGACGCCGGCGCAGCGCCACGGCCCCACGATCGGTTCTTCGGGCGTCATACCGTATTTCTGCGGCGCGGAATCCGGCGCGGTCACCTGCCACGACGGAGCGGACAATGATTCCGACGGAGGTACGGATTGTTTCGATACGGCTTGCCAGGACGCCGTGCAGTGCGCGCGCAGGCCGGGCGGGGGAGGCTGGACGCTGGCGGCAAGCTGCCCCGACATTCCTCACATGACGACGTTGACGCCGGTCGTGCCGGGCGGAAGCCTGAACGTTTCGCATCGCGATCGCTTGTACGTGAACGCGCCGTACGAGATTCGTTTTACCGGTTCAGGAGCATTTACGTCGCTCACGATCGTTATCGGCGACGCGGTAAATCCCGCGAACGCTTTTCCGTTCGATGCGGGTACGGCAAACTGCGCGCTTTCCGGCACGGGCGCCGCGCAATTGCAGTACACGAGCCCGTACCCCTCCGTCGGCATCATCAACGAAATCTCGGGAGAGACCGTGACCGATTTCGACGTGTCGTTGATCTGTACCTCGACATCGGCCGTACCGCTCGGACCGGAAGATTTTATCGTCTCCTATGTCGCAAACCATGCGGGCGTCGCCGAGTTCGGCGACATGACGCTGTCGACGCGCGTCTACGAAAATACGCCGCCGACGCTGCCTGTCCCGGCGGTTGAAATCGAAGGGATCGTTTCCGGAAAAGTCGACGTTCCCGTCGGCGCAAGCGTGCGTTTCCAGGCCGTTCCGAACAACGATCCGTCCGGCATCTGCCGTTGCGATTTCAGCTTGGATGGCGGAGCGCAGAGTTCCGGCGACGGCAACTGCATGGTGACGGCCGGACCGTTCGTGAACGACAGCCCTGCGTTCGAAATTGAAACGGCGGCGGTCGACGGCGCGTCCAATAAGAGCGCGACGAGCACGACGCAGACGATCAACATCAACGTCGTGCCTTCCGTCGCCCAGAACCTGGTACTTGGCAACGACATCAACGGCGCGGTCGTGCATACCTATCGCAGCAACGACGCGGTGAACCTCAATACGCAGTTCCGTACCGATACGCTCAGCACGTTCGCTTCCGCCTGCCGCGTGTTCGTCTACGACCAAAACTGGGTCGGCGGCGAAGCGGTTACGGTAGCGATGACGCCGACCGTCATCGGCAATACGATGACCTGCCAGGGCGTCTATAACGTTCCGGCCGGACTTGCGCCGGGACGCTATTGGATTTTCGTGGAAGGCACGGACTCGAGCGGCGACGTGGTGCGCTCGAACGCGCAAGCCTTCCTGAAGTGCGACCTCGGCGATCTCGGCATCGGCGCGTGCAAGGACGCGGACTTCGATCATGACGGCGCTCCGGAAGGACGCTATACGCCGAACGGCTATGCGTCGCCTCCTACGCCGACGTATTTCGGCCTTCCGCAGCCGCGGGCCTGCGACAACTGCATCAACTACTACAACCCGAATCAAAGCGACACGAACGCGAACGGTGTCGGAGATTCATGCGAAGCGAGCGCGGTCGGCCGTTGCAAGTACAAATACTGCGGTTCGACGCCGGATGACCCGACGCCTGGCGGAGCCTGCGCGACGGACGATGATTGCACGGCGCCCGATCTTTGCATCGTCGTCGATCATCCGATGTGTACGGTGAACTGTTCCGCGGACGCGGATTGCCAGCCGCCGAACACGCTCTCGGTCGGCGTCTGCAGCCTCGACTGGGGCCAGTGCGACGGCGGCACGGACGAAGGCAACTGCTGTTTCTCGAACGGCGACTGCTTGTCGGGTTCCTGCAAAGCGCTCGTTGACCCGTTCGTTGAAACGCTCTCGGGTCAGATCTATTCCGCTGGCGACTTGCAAGCCGGCGAAGCTCCCCCGATCTATAACGCGACGTTCTGCCTGCAGTCCGGAGGCGTGATCACGAACTTCACGAGTGAGCGCGGCTGCAGCCTGTCCGGGAGCCCTTCGTACGTCCAGCCGCGGCGTGAAGCGAACTACGTCGGATCGTTCGGAGCGATCGATGTGAACGGTATCCTGAACGGGAAATATGGCGCGCTCGCGTCGCCGAGCACCGTGCCGAACCAGCTCGCAGGCGGCGTCTACTATTTCCCGTCGGGATTGACGATCAACGCGCCGATCACGTTCCAAAACTCAAGCGGCGCCGCGCGCGCGAACGGATTGGTTATCGTGAAAGGCGACCTGACGATCAACGCCGAGCTCGGCTATCAGGATCGCAATGAAAGCGACTTGAAGAATCTTGCCTCGGTCGGCTGGGTCGTGCTGAAGAACGACTCCGGCGTCGGCGGCGGTAACGTCATCGTGAACGGAGCTGTGAACAACATCGTCGGCGCGTTCTTTGCGGAAGAGACGATCTCGACCGGCAACGGCACTTCGCAACTCGACGCGACCGGCATCTTCGTGGCCAAGAACTTCAGCTTAGAACGGCAGTTTTCCTCACGTACGACGGGGTCAGAGCGCGTAACATTCGATGCGCGCGTCATCTTGAACCCGCCACCGGGGCTCTCCGATGCCACGCGCTCCCTTCCAGGCTTCCGTTCCGTGCCGGGGCAATAAGGCGGGATAAGGGGAGTGTGGTATACTAAACCGGAACCAATTACTCGAGGAGGCTATGGCGTTGTTCGGTCAATCGAAACCCAGCTATCTCGGCGTCGACTTCGGAGCGGGCGGTATCAAGCTCGTCGAGTTGATGAACGAAAAAGGGCGTGCGCGTCTCGTGACGTACGCCTTTGTTGAACGCGCGCCCGGCGAATCGCAAGAGAACTACCTCGACAACCCCGGCAGGACCGTGGAGCTGTTGAAGAAGATGCTGAAGAAGTCGAAAACGACGACGAAGCGCGCGATTTCCGCTCTCCCGATCGCCTCGGTTTTCAGTTCGATCATCAGCGTGCAGAAAACCGCGAAGGCGGAAGATCTGAAGGAGGCCGTCAACTGGCAAGCGAAGAAACTCATCCCGCTGCCGCTCGAGGAAATGACGGTCGATTGGAAACCGATCGCGGTTCCGGGCGCGGCCGCGGATGAAAAGTACGTCCAAGTCCTGCTCACGGGCGCGGCCAAGACGCTGATCAAAAAATACGTCGATATCTTTAACGCGGCCGGTTTGGAATTGCTCAGTCTTGAAACGGAAGCGCTGGCGATGATCCGCGCCTTGATCGGACGCGACCGTTCGCCAACCTTGCTGCTCGACATCGGTACGATCCGCACGAACATCTTGATTGTCGAGAACGGCATCCCGTTCGTGAGCCGAAGCGTGGCACGCGGCGGCGTCGACGTGACCAAGGAAATGGTGGCGGCGCTCGGATTGTCTGAAGAGCAAGCCGAGAGCATGAAGATTGACGCCGCGGCCATGGCGTCGATGTACGATGGCGGTTTTCCCAAAGCGTTTGAAAAAGCACTTTCGCCGATCCTGAGCGAGCTGACGTATTCGACCAACTTGTTCTTGGGTCAAAAGGCGAATCAGGACAAGCGCATCGACAAGATTATTTTGACGGGCGGCGGCGCGCTCTTGCCGCGGCTCTCCGAGCACATCTCAAAGGCGATGAATTTGAGAGCCTATGTCGGCGACCCTTGGGCGCGCGTGGTGTATCCGGAAGCGCTCCGTCCCGTTTTAAACCAGATCGGACCGCGTTTCGGCGCGGCCATAGGTTTGGCAATGCGTGACATTGATTGATATGAGCGATATCAATTTGCTCGCAAACGATGATGCGGCACGCGACGGCAAAGCCAAACGTCCGCCGGCAGCTGGCAACGAGGATTTGACGCTGCACGTGCCTTCTCAGGAACCGCCTGAAAAGCAGGCCGCCCCTTCATTGGGAGGCACGTTTTTGGCGCAACTCATCGATAAGGAGCAATCGAGCGTGCCGACGGAAAAGTTGTTCAGTCAAAAAATAGAGCCGAATCCGGCCACGGCCGTTCCTCCAAAGAAAATCGAAAACCCGCTTCCCAAGCTTCCGCAACCTAAGCCGATGCCGCCTCCGGTCATCAAGGCCGTTGCTCCGCCCCCGCCCCCGCCCCCGCCGCCACCGTCACCTCCAGGCCCTCCTAAAAAACCGCCTGCGCCCCCGCCGCCGCCTCAGGATGATGGCGGGAAGGAGGGAGGGACGCTCCGTGTCAGCCTCATCACGGCGAATGGAGGGGCTGGACTGTCCGACCTGGCGCTTCGCCATCGTCAGCGCACGTTCGTCATCATCGGCCTTATCGGCTTGCTGGTGGATGCTTTGATTTTCGGCGGTTTGCATTGGCGAAAACTTTCGGTTGAGAAGAAAAACCAAGAGGCTGCCCAAGCCGTGCAAGATGTCGATGCGCGCATCGCGGCGCGCGACGCCGAGCTCACGCCAGTGCGTGATTTTCAGGCGCTCACCCGCGCCGCCGCACGAGTGCTCGACGCGCACGCGCACTGGACGGAAGTGTTGAAGCTGCTTGAAGAGCGGGCGCTTCCGGACGTGCAGTTTGGAAGCCTTGCGGGCGCTGAAACCGGCACGCTCGGCTTTGAAATCAAGGCGCGCGACTATACGACGCTCGCGAAGCAGATCGTCGCGTTCCGGCAAGACGCGCGCGTGCGCAAAGTCAGCGTCGGAACAGCCTCGGCTGATATCGGCGAGAACGATCTTCTTCAAGGCGTGCGCGCTTCCATGTCGCTCGAGATCGATCCGTCGATTTTCCGTTACAAGCCGCAAACCGCGTCAGCACCCTCGGTTCCAACCACGCCATAGCGTATGTCCTTCTCCCGCAGCACTCCCATGGTCTGGATCGCCCGACATCTCGTCTGGTCCAGTCTTGGCGTTTGCGCGCTGTTGCTGCTTCTGGGGTACGCATTCGTTTTCCGTCATCAGGTCGCTCGTATTCGTCAGGCGGACCGTATCGCGGTTCTCAATCAGGAACGCACGTCGAAGGAGGCGTATCTGAAGCAGCTTGATGCGCTGGCTCTCGAGTACAGCAATTACGCGCTCGAAGATATCGAACGGGCGCGCACCATGATTCCGCACGAGGACGACGTTCCCGGCATCCTCGCAATGCTTGAAGCGGCCGCCCGCGCCAGCGATCTGCAGCTGACGGCGGTGAACTTCGCCGCTGCCGACATGACCGGCATTGACGTATCGAACGTCGGCGCGCTTGCTATTTCCATCTCCGTCCAACACGGCAGCTACGAACGTTTCAAGCTGTTCCTGTCATCGCTCCAGGACAACCTGCGCTTGTTCGACGTGCGCAGCGCGAACATCAATCCTGCGGGAGCGAGTTATACGTTGACGCTTCGCGCCTACGTTTGGAAGAAAGCCATTTGATATGCCGAAGCTTGATCGACAGAAAATCCTCCTGATCGTACTCATCATCCTGATCGCCGCGATCGTGGTGGTGCTCGCGCTCTTCGTTTTCAAGCCGCCGGTCGTGTCCGAAGCTCCGGCTTACATCCCGCCCAAGGTTGATACGCGCATCCCGAACGATCTGACGGAGCGGCCTGAATATCGGCGTCTGGAATTGCGCGTCGATCTCCCGATCGTGCCGGGCCGGATGGGCCGTGAAAACCCTTTTGCACCCTATTGATTTCGCATGGCCGGCTACATGAATTCGAAAGGCCTCCTGGAACTCCTGGCAGGCCAAGGAAAAATTTCGCAAGAGGATTTCGTGGCCTTGTCCACGGAGTTTGCGTCCCTGGAAGTCGATGCGCTTGAAAGGACGCTGCTTGAGCGCAAGTTGGTCACGGAAGAGGATATCGCCCGCGCCAAAGCCGAGGCGCTCGGCATGGCATATGTCGATCTGCTCGGCATGGAGCTCAATCCCGAGGCGCTGAACATTATTCCGAAGTCCGTTGCGGAAACGTACCAAGCCGTTGCCTACGATTTGGACGGCACGACGCTTAAAATCGCGTATGTCGATCCGTTGAATGCGGCTGCAGTCGAAGCCTTCGGCTTCCTGTTGGCAGAACGAAACCTGACGGCGGCCCCGGCCGTGACGACGCCGAGCTCGTTTCAGCTCGCCTTGAAGCAGTACGGCACGCTGAAGAAAGAAGTCGCGACCGCGCTTGAATCCGCGCAGGAGGAACGTTTGCCGGAAGAAGAGCGTCCGGGTGAAGAAGCGCGCATTGAAGAGGTTATCAAGGGGGCGCCGGTTTCCCGCATCGTTTCGGTGATCATGCGCTATGCGGTCGAAGCGAAAGCCTCCGACATCCACATCGAACCTCGAGGAAAGGAAACGCGCGTTCGTTACCGCGTCGACGGCGTGTTGCGCACGTTGCTGACGCTTCCGAACTACCTGCACTCCTCGGTCATCTCGCGCGTCAAAGTGCTGGCCAACTTGAAATTGGATGAAACGCGCGTCCCGCAGGATGGACGCATCACCCAGGTGATCAACGGGAAGGCGATCGACTTCCGCATTTCCACGCTGCCGGTCGTTGATAACGAGAAAGTTGTTATGCGTGTTCTCGACACGTCTACCGGCGTACCTTCGCTCGAGCAGCTCGGTTTCCGTGACAAGTACCGCGACGTGCTCGCGCAAGAGGTGAAAAAACCGCACGGCATGGTGCTGATCACCGGACCGACCGGTTCGGGAAAATCGACGACGCTGCTTACGATGCTCAGCATGATCAACGACGAGGGCGTCAACATCTCGACACTCGAGGATCCTGTCGAATATTTCTTGCCGGGCGTCAACCAGTCGCAAATCCGCCCCGAGATCAATTTCAGTTTCGCGAACGGCCTCCGCGCGCTCCTGCGCCAGGACCCGAACGTCATCATGGTCGGCGAAATCCGCGACCAGGAAACGGGCGAGCTCGCCGTGCACGCCGCGCTGACCGGCCACTTGATTTTGACCACGATCCACACGAACGACGCGATCGGCGTGGTACCGCGCCTGATCGACCTCGGCGTCGAGCCGTTCTTGCTTTCCGCCACGCTGAACCTGCTGATCGCGCAACGCTTGGCGCGCAAGATCTGCGAACACTGCAAGGGACCCGCGGACGTGCCGGAGAATTTGCAGCAGATGATCCGCGACAGTTTGAAGGAAATTCCCGCCGCCTATTATCCGCCGGGCATCACGCTCGACGGCCCGTTGCCGTTCCAAAAAGGCGCGGGTTGCCCGCGCTGCAGCGATACGGGCTACGCCGGCCGTACGGTGATTGCCGAGATGATCGGCGTCACGCCTGAAATCCAGCGCCTCATGAACAGCGGCTTCCCGATCCCGCAGGTCAAGGAAGAGGTGAAAAAACAAGGCTGGATCACGATGCGGCAAGACGCCGTACTCAAAGTTCTTGAAGGAACGACGACAGTCGATGAAGTGCTGCGCCTCGCGCGCGAATAGGTGGTATGCTTGTTCAAGGCTCCGTCCGCGTGTTGCTGATCGACGCCGACGCGTTCTTCGCGAGCGCGTGCGCCAGCCGCCTCGAGGCGGAGGGGTTTTCCGTCGTGTGCGAGGGCGGCAGCGATCGGGGATTCGAGACCGCGCTGCGCGAACGGCCCGATACGATCCTGCTCGGCGCGGAACACGCGTCGCTGCTTGATCGACTGAAGCGCGCGCCTGAATTCGTGCGTGTCCCCGTCGTCGTGCTTGCGGAACGTCCGTGCGCCGAGGAGGCGGAGCGGTGCCTGCGAACAGGAGCGCGCACCTATCTTGTGAAGACACACCTGGTCGCCGACGACGTGGCGCGGACTTTGCGAGATCTTCTGGGGCTGAACTGACTGCATGCCGATTTATAGCTACAAAGTAAAAGATTCGCGCGGCACCGTTTTGGAGGGTGCCGTCGAGGCTGAAAACGAGGCGCAGGCCGCCGATGTTTTGCGTGAGCACGGGTATCACACCCTCTCGCTCACGGAACGCGACGCGCCGACGCTCGCAACGCGCCAATTTACGCTGTTTAGGCGCGTGACGGCGAAGGATATCGTCGTCTTTTCGCGACAGCTTTCGGTCATGATCAGCGCTTCGGTGTCGATTGTCCGTGCACTGCGAACGGCCGCGCGCCAGACCGCGAGTCCCAAGCTGCATGAAATGGTGCTTGACGTCGCGAACGAAGTTGAAGGTGGCGTGCGCCTGTCCGACGCGTTCAACAAATACCCGCACGTCTTCGACACGTTTTACGTGAACCTGGTGCGCTCGGGCGAAACGTCCGGCAAGCTTGATGAAGTGCTTCAGTATTTGGCCGATCAAGAGGAAAAAGACTACGATTTGCGCCAGCGCGTCAGGGGCGCCATGACGTATCCCGCGTTCGTGATGGCCATGCTTTTCCTGGTCGGTACGATCATGATGATTTTCGTCGTGCCGAAATTGACGGACGTGCTTCGAGAGAGCGGCGCCACGCTGCCGCTCACGACGCGCATGCTGATCGGCGTCAGCGACTTCTTTAAAAACTTCTGGTACCTCGTCATCGGCGGCGTCCTCGCGTTGTTCTTCGGCATCCGCGCCGCATACCACACGCCGGCCGGGAAGAGAAAGATCGATTACCTGATCCTCCACGTTCCGATTTTCGGGCCGCTCTTCCGCCGAATTTACATTACGCGTATCACGCACAGCCTTGCGACCTTGATCGGCGGCGGCGTCGATATGGTCACGAGCCTCAAGGTGGTGTCAGGCGTTGTCGGAAACGAAACGTACCGCGAGGGTCTCGTAAAAACCGTGCAGGAAGTCGCTGCGGGTAACTCCATGACGACCGTGTGGAAGAATCGGAAGGAAATCCCTGACATGGTCACGCAGATGATTGCCGTCGGCGAAGAAACGGGAAGATTGCAGCAGGTCTTAGCGCGGCTTACGGAATTTTATACGCGCGAGATCAACGCGTCGGTCGCCAACTTGTCGACGGCGATCGAGCCGATCATCATGGTGATCATGGGTCTTGCGGTCGGCAGCCTGGTCGCCGCAATCATCTTGCCGATGTATACGCTAGCCCAGCAGATGTGAAGACCAAAGGCATCACGCTCGTCGAAGGATTGATTGCCGGAGGCCTCGTGCTCGTCTTGGCTGTGCCGATGGTTTTGGGCGTGCTCGATACGCGGCGTCGTTCGCGTGACGCGAGCGTCGTTTCGCTGGTCCGGCAAACGCAAGCGGCGCTCGAGGCCTATCGCGCACGGACGGCCTCGTACCCCGAGCGTACCGATCTCCTGCGCTCCGACGACGCCGATCTCGCTGATGCGCTCGGATACGCCCCCGAGCCGTCCGGCTGTGGATCCGTTTCGGCCACGCCGTGCCAAAATTATCGCCTGCAGTTCGCCCTGGAAGGCCAGCTCGGGGCGCTTGCCGGCGGTTCTTGCACAGCGGAGCGCACGGGGCTCTCGTGCTCTCAATAAAAATGTGCTAGACTGTGGATAATTAAGTTTTTAAGACTTGTTTTCGTTTCGTCTATGAAACGCACCCAATCGGGTTTTACCCTCATCGAGCTCCTGGTGGTCATCGCGATCATCGGCTTGCTCTCCACGCTCGCCGTCGTCGCTCTTAACAGCGCTCGTCAGCGTTCTCGCGATGCGAAGCGCGTTTCGGACATCCGTCAGATTCAGACCGCGCTTGAGCTCGGCTTCTCCGAGACGAATAACTACCCGGGCGGCACCTCGATCGTGCTCGGAAGCGCGAACTACGACGTGCTGTGCAACGTCGGCGGAACCTCGACCTTTGCGGCCTCGACGGCGGCATGCGGAACGGGAACGATTTACATGGGTCTTGTCCCGACCAACCCGACCCCGAACGGTGCAAACTACGTCTACACCAGCACCTCCGGCACGGGAACGTATCAGCTCACCTTCTCGCTCGAAGGTTCAACCGGTCAGCTTGGCGCTGGCGACAACTGCGCCAACCAGAACGGCATTACGACGGCCTCCAGCTGCTAAGCTCGGATGTCACGAAACCGCCCAGCTTTGCTGGGCGGTTTTTGTTCCTGCGTATGCTATACTGTGAGCGTTGTCCACTAGTTTTTCTATGGCGCCGAACTCTCCGTATCGCGGCTTCACGTTGGTCGAGCTGCTTATCGTGATCGCGGTTATCGGGCTTTTGGCCATGATCGCCATCGTGAGCTTGGGCAGTTCGCGCGCGAGGTCGCGAGACACGAAACGCGCATCGGATTTGGCACAGATCAAAAAGGCGCTGGATCTTTCTTATGAACCGGGTTCCGGCTATCCGCTCGCCGGGGCGCCGATCGTCATCGGGACGGCTACGACGGACGTCTTGTGCGAACGTGCGGGCGCGACGGGTTTCAAGCCGGACCAGACGCCGGCGAACTGCGATGCGAACCGTGTCTTCATGGGGCTTGTGCCGGCGAACCCTTCGCCCGGAGGCACGAGCTACATGTACCAAAGTACGGATGCCTTGGGTGCGTCCTGCGCGACCGCTCCGTGCAACGGCTACTGCCTCCAAGCAACATTGGAGAGCGGCGTCGGTTCAAGCGGGCTTTCTGCCGGCGCCATTATTGCGACTCAATCAGGACTCAGAAACGGAACCTGCCTGTAAGCTTCTATGACCGCTTTTCTCGTTGTACTCCTTGGACTCGCAATCGGCAGTTTTTTGAATGTCGTCATTGGGCGGCTGCGTTCCGGCGAGACGGGCTGGCGTTCGCGTTCCCACTGCCCTGAATGCCGTACGATACTGCGGCCGAGCGAGCTCGTGCCGCTCGTCAGTTTTCTACTGTTACGCGGCAAGTGCCGTTCGTGCAAAAAACCGATTTCCTGGCAATATCCGGCCGTTGAGTTTTCAACCGCGGCGCTGTTTTTGCTGGCATACGTGCTCCGCGCTCCACTCCTCGGTCCGGACGGATCGGGAACGCTCCTGGTGCTTTTGCGCGATTGGTTCTTCATCTCCGTCCTCACGGTCGTATTCGTCGTGGATTTGCGAGACATGGTCGTGTTTGATTCCGTGACGCTTCCGGCGGCGGCGATCGCGTTTCTTGCCAATGTCGCTCTCGGCGCCAAACCGCTCAGCCTTCTCGGCGCGGCGGCGATCGGCGGCGGTTTTTTCCTTCTGCAGTATGCGATCTCGCGCGGTCGTTGGATCGGCGGGGGCGATATCCGCATCGGCGCGATGATGGGCATGATGCTCGGCTTCCCACATGTGCTTTTGGCGCTGTTCGCGGCTTATATCGGCGGCGCGCTGGTCGCGCTCAGTCTGTTGGCGGCGGGAAAGGCCAAGTGGTCGGGGCAGATGGCCTTCGGCACCTTTCTCAGCGCGGCGACGGTCCTCGCTCTTTTCTTCGGTCAACCGGTGGTGAACGCGTATGCCTCGCTCCTTGGGTACTAGGGGATTCACGCTCGTCGAGCTGCTTCTTTCGATTTCGATTATCGGCGTGATTACCGGCATGATGATGGCGAACTTCCGAGGCGGCCAGCGCAGCACGGAAGTCCGGCTCGCTTCGGAAATTCTCGTCGATCAGATCCGCTCCGTGCAGACGTCGTCGTTGTCGGGGAGGCTCGTTTCCGTCTGCAGCGGCGGCAGCTTCAATTTGCATGTGTGCGAGCCGAAGAATCCTCCCGTGACGTGCGCGGGCGCGGTGTGTCAGCGCCGCGTGCCGACGGGATACGGGATTCGTTTCACGACGTCGCCTGACACGAGTTACCTGCTTTTTTACGACACGGATGGCGATTGGAGGTACGATGTCGGAGAGGAGCTCGAAGCATCGCCGTATGTGGTGGGAAACAACGTGCGGCTGACTGCGGCGAGCGCGGGCACCCCGCTTGATCTCGTCTATACGCCGCCGTACGGCCAGGTGTACGTCAACGGCTCTTCGTCCGGAACGCCCATCGTCACGCTCACGCTCGGCCACCAATTCGGAACCACGACCCGGCATGTCAACATCTTCACCCTCTCGGGAAAAATCGAACACGACTAGAAAAGCGTCGCGCGGCCAATCCTTCATCGAAGCGATGGTGGCGATTACGGTGCTGATCACGTCGATCGCCAGCGCTTTGGCGCTCGTGCAGTCTTCGATTACCGCATCGCGCATCGGCGGCGCTCAAATCGTAGCCGCGAATTTGGCGCGCGAGGGACTCGAGGTGGTGCGATCCGTCCGCGACTCCAACTGGTTGCGCAGCCAAAGCTTTCAAGTCGGCTTGATCGACGGCAGCGGCAACAAGACGGCGCGGCCGATCCTTGATCTGGAGGACGGTACCTGGTCGCTTTCGTTCGCGGCGACGTCGTTTTCGAACCCGAACTCCGCCGTGTACCTGACCACGAGCGGGGCGTTCGTGCAGGCCGACACCCAGCCGCCCGGCAGCACGGTGACCCCGTACAGCCGCGCGGTCGGCATCCAGCACCTTTGCCGCGATCTTTCGACGGGGGTCGAGCGCATCGTGGCGGACACGTCGACCTGCCTGGTTTCCGAGCAGCTCGTGGGATTGGCGGTCGCTTCACACGTCCGCTATCAGTCCGTCGGCGGGAATTTCCGCATTTTGACCGTTGAAGAACGATTGTATGATTGGAGATAAGCGCGGCCTCACGCTCATGGAAATCTTGGTCGTGATGGGCATTTTCAGCATGACTGTCACGGTCACGTCCGGCATTTTCTTGCTGAGCAACCAGGCGCAACGGCGCGTATTGGCGCTGACGGCGGCGCAGGCGGATTTGCGATTCGTCATGGAAGCGATCGTGCGCGAAGTGCGGGGCGGGCAAATCGATTACGCGACATACGAAAACGCGCAGGGCGGCATCACGCTTCCGGCGTCGCGTCTTCTTTTGCAAAGCGCTTCCGGCAACCAGCTTGAGTTCTATTCCGAAACGAATCCGACCGTATGTTCCTCAGGCGTGTCGCGCTGCCTGGCCGTCCGCGTGAACGGCACCGCACAGAGCCTGACGTCGACCGGCGTCGTGCTTGAAAAGCTCGTGTTCTACATTTCGCCAGGCAACGATCCCTTCAGCATCGACGCAGGAAGCGGCCTGTACAAGGCGAACGCCCAGCCGACGGTTACGATCGCGCTGCAAGTGCGAACGACCGGACCGAAACCGCAAGACGTCTTCACGATGAACGCTCAGACAACCGTCACTTCACGCGCCTATGTACGGTAAACGGAGCGGCAACGTTCTTCTCCTTTCGCTGCTGATCATGAGCGGCGTGTTGGTCGTGGGCGCTTCGCTCGGCACGATTTCTATTTTGAACCTCCGGCAAGCGCGCGTCATTGACGACTCGATTTTAGCGTTCGGTGCGGCGGAATCCGGCGCGGAGCAGACGCTTTACCAGATTCGACGCGTCGGGACGCCGTCTTCGACGCTTAATGCCAACGGTTCGCATTCTTCTTCGTCCGCGCTCTCCGGCGTGCCGATGGGGAACGGTTCCAGCTGGACGCGGACCCTGACGGCGTCCGAAACGACGGTCTTCACCTCGATCCCGAAGGATCATTCGTATGAAGTCGTTCTTTGGAATCCGGAGTCGCCGTCCACGCCGATGGGAATCGAATCGCTGACCTTTTCATGGGACGACGATTGCGGCGGCACCTCGGGTCTCGAAGTGTTCGCGACGGGCTGGGATCCTTCGGCGGTCGGAGGGTTTAATCCGAATATCGGCTTCCATGGCGATTCGACGGCGCTCACGTTTCTGAAGGCGACGCCGAACGTGATCGACAACGATTTCACCTCGAACCGGGCCTACCGCGTGCGCCTGCGCGCCAAGACGTGCGACGTTTCCAACTTGGCGATCACGGCGTATAGTGCCGATAACGCCGGCGGCAGCCAGGTACCGATTCCGTCCCGTTTGTCGGTGCAATCGACCGGCACCTTCGGCACGGCCAGACAGGCCATGGAGCTCCGCCTCCCGCGCCTGCAGCCGCTTTCCGGCGCCTTTGACTTCGTGATTTTCAGCCAGTGCTCGCTCTTGAAAAACGTCACGGGCGTGCCCTGTTTCTAGCATGTTGAACAAGAAAGACGCGGCCGAGCGCGCGCGAAAATTGCGCACGCTCATTACGGAAGAACGCTACAAGTATCACGTCCTCGACAAGAGCGATTTGTCGGAGGGTGCTTTGGATTCTTTGAAACATGAGCTCTGGGAAATCGAGCAGGCGTATCCCGAGCTCGTCACGCCCGATTCGCCGACCCAGAGAGTCGCGGGCAAGGCGTCGTCGCAGTTCGGAAAAGTTCCGCACGCCCGTCCGATGCTTTCGCTTGAAGACGTCTTCACGCGCGAAGAGATGGAGGAGTGGGTCGAGCGCCTGCGCCGTCGCGTCCCGCATCTCAAAACCGATTTCTACGCCGAGATCAAAATGGACGGATTGGCGGTTTCGCTCGAATACGAGAAAGGCGTGTTCGTGCGCGGTTCGACGCGCGGCGACGGACGCGTCGGCGAGAACATCACGCAAAACCTGAAAACGATCGAAGCGATCCCTCTCGTCCTGCGGCGCCCGTCGGAAGGGGAGTTGAAGACGTTTCTGAAAGCGCACGGCGCCGGTTTGGCAGCTGCCGCGCTTTCGAAAATCGTCGACCGCCTGCTTTCCGGATCGTTAGAAGCGCGCGGCGAGGTGTACATGACGAAAAAGGCGTTGGATCGCATCAACGCGGCGGCGCGGAAAGCCGGCGAGCCGGAATTCGCCAATCCCCGCAACGCGGCTGCCGGTTCCCTCCGCCAGCTCGACTCGAGCATTACCGCCTCGCGCAAGCTCGATTTCTTCGCATACGATCTCGTGACCAACGACGGACTCGTCACGCACGAGCAATGCCATGAGCTCATGAAGCTCTTCGGCTTCCCCGCGAACCCGCTGAACGCCCTTTGCCGCACCACGGACGACGTGCAAGCCCTTTACGACCACGTCGGAAAAAAGCGCGAGACGCTTCCGTATTGGATCGATGGCGTCGTGGTCGGCGTGAACGACCTCGCGCTGTTCGAGCGCCTCGGCGTGGTCGGCAAAGCGCCGCGCGGCATGGCGGCCTACAAATTCCCGGCTGAGGCCGTCACGACCGTCGTGCGCGACGTGCGCTGGCAAGTCGGGCGCACGGGCGTCATTACGCCGGTCGCCGTCATGGATCCGGTGTTCGTGGCTGGTACCACGGTGCGCCACGCCACGCTGCACAATCTCGACGAGATCAAGCGGCTCGGTCTCAAGATCGGGGACACGGTCGTGCTGCACAAGGCGGGCGACGTCATCCCCAAGGTCGTACAAGCGCTTCCGAAACTCCGAACCGGCAAGGAGAAGGCGATTGTCGCGCCGCGCACCTGTCCGTCATGCGGGACGCCCGTCACGCGCCGAGAGGGTGAAGTGGCGCTCGTGTGCGAAAATCCCGATTGCGAAGCGAAAGATCTCGGGCGACTGCTGCATTTCGTCTCGAAGCGCGCCTTCGATATCGACGGCCTGGGCGACAAGATCATGGAACAGCTGATCGCGGCGAGTCTCGTCACCGAACCGGCAGATTTGTTCGAGTTGGTACCCGGCGACGTCGAACCGCTCGAAGGCTTTGCGGAAAAATCCTCGCGACAGCTGGTCGCATCCATCCAGGGCGCGAAAAAGATTTCGCTTGCGCGCTTCGTGCTGGCGCTCGGCATCCGCCATGTCGGTGAAGAAACGGCGGTTGAACTCGCGCGTGCCTTCGGGACGCTCGAAAAGCTGCGCGCCGCCTCGCTCGACGATCTGAAAGCGGTCGCGCAGATCGGCGACGTCGTCGCGGAAAGCGTGCATGCCTCCTTCCGGAACCCGCGACGGCAGAAGGAAATCGACCGCCTGCTTGAGGTCGGCGTCGAAATCGAAAAACCGAAGCGTGCGGCCGCGCAGCCCTTCGCCGGACTGACATTCGTCCTGACCGGAACGCTCGAGTCGCTCTCGCGCGACGAGGCGAAGGACCGCATTTTGGAGCTGGGTGGACGCGTTTCCTCTTCCGTCGGCAAAGACACGTCCTTCGTGGTCGTGGGCGCGGATCCCGGCTCCAAGGCGGAGAAGGCGAAAAAGCTTGGGCGCCCCGTCTTGAGCGAGAAAGCCTTCCTTGCTATGCTCAAACCCTGATATGAGCCTTTCCCGCGAAGAAATCCTGAAAATCGCCAACCTGGCGCATCTCAAGCTGGCTGAAGACGAAATCGAGACCTTTCGGGCTCAGCTTTCGTCCGTTTTGGAGTACGTGGGCCAGCTTTCGGAAGTCGACGTGCGGGGGATCGAGCCGGCCGCGCATATCGCCGGCGTGAGCAACGTCCTGCGCGCCGACGAAGTGAAGACGACGCCCACCGAGGTGCGTGAGGCTCTTTTGAACGCCGCTCCGGAGCGCGAAGGCGACGCAGTGAAGGTCAAGGCTGTCTTCCGGTGATATGAACAAGTTGTACGCGCTCACCATCGCCGAGGCTTCGAAAGGCCTTCGCGCAAAATCGTTCACCAGCCTCGAACTTACGGGAGCGTGTCTTGAACGTTTGCGCGCGGTCGAGTCGCAGGTGCACGCCACGCTTCAGGTGCTTGATGCTCAGGCGCTTCAAGATGCCAAAGCCTCGGACCGGCGTTTGGCGGCCGGCGAGGCGCTTGGGCCGCTCGATGGCGTGCCGGTCATGGTCAAAGACAACATGCAGCTCCTCGGCAGTCGCACGACGGCCGCTTCAAAAATTCTTGAAAACTACGAGTCGCCGTTTGACGCCACGGCCGTCGCGAAGCTGAAGGCGGCGGGCGCGGTTATTTTGGCAAAAACCAATCTCGACGAATTCGCGATGGGTTCTTCCACGGAAACGTCCGCCTATGGCGTGACGCGCAACCCCTGGAACCTCACGAAAATCCCGGGCGGTTCCTCAGGCGGTTCCGCCGCAGCGCTCGCGTCCGGCATGTGCTTGGGCGCGCTCGGTTCCGATACCGGCGGCTCGATCCGCCAACCGGCCGCCATGTGCGGCGTTACGGGCTTCAAGCCGACCTACGGCCGCGTTTCGCGATACGGCCTTTTGTCGATGGCCTCCTCCCTCGACCAGATCGGCACGTTCGGACGCACGGCGGAAGACGCCAAGCTGCTCTTGGAAGCGATCGAGGGCAAAGATCCTCTCGACTCCACCAGCGCTGAAACGTCGAGATACGTCCCGCGCAAGCGGGAGGGTGATGGCTTGAAGGGTCTCCGCGTCGGCCTTCCGGAAGAATTTTTTTCCGAGGGCATGGATCCGGAAGTTCGCGAGCGCGTCATGACCGCCGCGAAAGAGCTTGAGAAGCTCGGCGCGGAACTCGTGGACGTGAAATTCCCGTCCGCCAAATACGGCCTGCCGGTCTACTATGTCATCATGCCGTGCGAAGTCAGCGCCAACCTCTCCCGTTACGACGGTATGCGCTACGGCTTGTCCGTTCCGACGCCGTCTTTGAAAGAAACGTATTTCGCGTCGCGCGGCGAAGGCTTCGGTAAGGAAGTGCGCCGCCGCATCATGCTCGGAGCGCACGCGCTCTCCTCCGGCTGGTACGACGCCTACTATCTCCAGGCGCAAAAAGTGCGTGCCAAGATGAAGGCCGAGTTTGACGCGCTCATGCAAGACGTCGATCTGCTTCTGTCGCCGACAGCCCCATCGGTCGCCTGGGATCTCGGGGAAAAGTTCGAAGATCCCATCGCCATGTATCTCACGGATATCTACACCGTGACCGTCAACGTCGTCGGCGCGCCGGCCGTGTCCGTGCCCTGCGGTTTCGTGCGCGACATGCCCGTCGGCCTGCAGCTCATCGGGCGTCAATTTGAAGATGCGCTCGTGCTCGACGCCGCTTCCCGGTACCAAGAGGTGACGGACTGGCACGCCAAGCAGCCGATGCTCTGAAAACGCCCTGGCAGGGGCGTTTTCTGCTATACTGAAGCGGAATCACCATTACTATGCCTGCAAAAAAGACGTACACGCCCTCCAGAGCCCAGAAGAAGCCGTTGACGAAGTCGAAAATCCAGCGCGAACTCAAAGGCTGGTGGAACCACGAAGGCCGCAAGATGTCTTCGGCGCAACTTTGCGACCGTTGCGACGCTGTCTGGTACGACGGGCACTGGCACACGGCGCCGGGCCTTGCGGCGATGCTCCGTGCCAAGAAGAAGGCTGCGAAGGGCGCAAAGAAGACGATGCTCTGTCATGAATGCCACGTGGCCGTGCACGGCCCGAGAGATCCGAAACAAGCGCGTTACGAAGGCCAGCTTATTCTGGACGGCCTGGACGACGTGAAAGAAAAGGCGGAAATCCTGGCGACGATCCGCAATTTCGCGAAGAGGCAGCTTCGTCGCGATCCGGAGGACCGCGTGGTCGCGATCGATGATCGCGGCGCGCGCGTTGTCGTGACGACGACGGTAAACCAGACGGCGGTCAGCATGGGTAAGGCCGTGGCCGCGTCCCATAAAGGCGGCGACCTTAAGATTTCCTGGTCGAAAACCGATCTGCCGGCGCGCGTGCGCTGGATCCGAAAACCCCGCAAGGAAAAAGCGTAACCGTCGAGCGCGCGTATGCTGAGTTTCACGATCGACATCGCCAGCCTCGGAAAATTCGTTTTGGCGTTGATCGGACTCATCTTCGTCTTGTTCATCGTACGCGCCGTCTGGAGCTTTGTGCGCCGCCTGTTCGCGAGCAATCGGCTCGAAGGCATGGACCGAAAAGCGATCCAGGCTCGCTGGACAGAGATCGAGCGCATGCTCGAATCCGGCGGCGAAATGCATTTGAAGATCGCCGTCATGGAAGCCGACAAGCTGCTTGACCATGCGCTCAAGGCGATGGCGATGCCCGGCAAGACGCTCGGCGAGCGCCTGAAATACGCCGCCTACAAGTACCCCAAGATCAGGAATGTCTGGAACGCCCATCGCCTGCGCAACTCGCTGGCGCACGAGGCCTCGTTTTATCTCGATCCGGGCATGGCCAAGCGCGCGGTCAAAGACTTCAAAGAAGCGCTGCATACGCTCCACCTGCTGTGATTCCGTATTTCGAATGGCACACCGTCGCGCTCGGGCCCCTGACGCTCAGGGTTTGGGGCTTTTTTGCGGCGCTCGGCGTCGTGGCAGCGTCCCTCTTCGCGATGCGCCAAGCGAAGCGTCTCGGTTTCGATATGGCGCGTTTCGAGTCGATGATTCTTTGGATGGTCGTCTGGTCGTTTCTCGGAGCGCGGCTTCTCCATGCTGTTGCCTACGAGCCGGGATATTTCCTGAGCCATCCCGCCGACCTGTTCAAGGTCTGGCAAGGCGGTCTATCGTCGTTCGGAGGCTTTCTCGGCGCGGCCGCCTCTTTCTTCTGGCACATGCGCGCGAAGCCGTTTCCGCTCATGAAAACCGCGGATGTACTCGTGACCGCCACGACGCTCGGCTTAGGTTGCGGGCGGATCGGCTGTTTCCTGATTCACGATCATCCAGGCACCCTGGCCTATGGAGCGGGGGAATGGTTCGCGGTGCGCTACCCCGACGGCGCGCGTTATGATCTCGGACTCCTGCTCGGCGTCTTTGACTTTCTCTTGTTCGGCGCGTTCCTGCTCTTGATGCGCAAGCCGCGCGCGGACGGATTCTTTTTCGCGCTGTTCATGCTCGTCTACGGTCCCGTGCGTTTTGCGCTCGATTTCCTGCGCGCGATCGACGTGCGGTATTTCGGATTGACGCCGGGCCAATACGGTTCCATAGCGCTTTTTGCCGCCGGGTGCTATCTTATGCGTCGCATCCGAACGGGAGGTTTCAGCGATGAGAGTCATCACGGAGAACGGGAGATCGTGCCTGAGCCTGGGCGAGTTCATCCATAGCGAAACGCGAAGGCTGCACTATCCGCTGACGCTGCTCTACGAACCGTATCCGCAACTGCTCGCTACGAGCTTGAGGGCGGTCCTGAGCGACTGGTCGCGCCTCGTCATGCCCGCCTTCACGGTGCCTCCGGGGATCTACCGCCATTTCAAAGGCGGCAACATGTACAAGGTCTTTGGCGAGTTCTTGTCGCCGAATGACGGTACGCTCTCTGTGGCGTACATGGCGCTCTATGCGCCCTACGCCAGGCTCGTTCGGCCTTCGGCCGCCTTTGCGGAGCACGTCGTGAAGCCCGAGCACAACTACGAAGGCCCGCGCTTCGCGCTCGTCCGCCCCTGCTAGGGCGGTTTTTTAAAAAGAAAATCACCCTCAGGGGTGATGATGGCGGAGCTGTTCGAGCCACTCGTCGAAGGTGTCCGATTCGTCGAGCGATTCCTGGCCGTCCTTCAGCCGGTCGATCTTGGCGCGCAAGACGTAGACCTCTTTCTCGGACAAGGTGTTCGTCGCGATGACTCGCTCGGCTTCGCTGATGAACTCCAGCGTCTGAACGGTCATGCCTTCCTGCCACGCGTGCTCCGGATCGGGCGGAGTGCCGAATGAGCGCATGAGACCTCCTCGCCGATCTAGCATAAGAAAAAGCCCGGACGACGTCCAGGCGTTTTCTGGCGGAGGGGAGGAGATTCGAACTCCTGATACCTTGCGGTATACTCGCTTTCCAAGCGAGCGCACTCGACCACTATGCGACCCCTCCGGGCCGGTGGATTTACCGGCTCAGTCTAACGTAACGACGCCAGAAAAGCAAGATCCGAGGGGTGGCACGAAAGATGCAGATTTGCGTGAAAAGTCAAGAGAACGCTATGGTGGAGCCATGACCGCTTCCGAAGAGGTAAAGCAAAAAACCGACCTGATCGACGTGGTCGGCGAATACGTCCGCCTGCAGCCCGCCGGCGGCCAATCGCTGCGCGGCCTCTGCCCGTTTCATGGGGAAAAAACCCCCAGTTTTTACGCGCATCGCGACAAGCAATTCTGGCACTGTTTCGGCTGCGGCGAAGGCGGAGACGTCTACACCTTCTATCAGAAGATGGAAAACGTGGACTTCCGCGACGCCTTGAAGGAGCTGGCGCGGCGCGCCGGCGTCCAGCTGCCCGAGTTCGACCCGCAGGCCGATTCCGAGCGCGCAGCCGTCCTGGCCGCCTTGGAAGACGCGGCACGCTTCTTTGAGGCGGCGCTCAAGCACGCGCCCACGGGAGACCGCGCCCGCGCGTACCTGGCCAAGCGCGGCGTGAAGGAGGAAACGCTCGCGGAATTCCGCATCGGTTACGCGCCTGCAAGCTGGGACGCGATGGTCAAGGCGCTCGCCGGCAAGAGCCACCCGATGGACAAGCTCGTCGCGGCCGGACTCGCGATTCCGAGCGACAAGAACCGCAGCCACTACGATCGCTTCCGCGATCGCATCATGATTCCGCTCCGTGACGAAAAAGGCACGGTCGTCGGTTTCACCGGACGCATCATGCCGGACAGCGCCGAGGCGGAAAAAACCGGGAAGTACGTCAACACGCCGGAGACGATCGTCTACAAGAAGCGTCGCTTGGTCTACGCGCTTGACCGCGCCAAGAACCAAATCAAGAAAGCCGACTTCGCGGTGCTGGTCGAAGGCAACATGGACGCGATTTCTTCGCATGAGGCGGGCGTGAAAAACGTCGTGGCGGTTTCGGGCACCGCGTTCTCCGAAGACCAGATCGACGTCTTGAAACGCTACTGCTCGCGCCTCGCGCTCGCCTTCGACGCCGACATCGCCGGGCAGAACGCCGCTTCGCGCGCGCTGCCGCACGCTTGGAAGAGCGGCCTGCAAGTCATGGTCGTCGTGCTGCCGCCGGGATTCAAAGACCCCGACGAAGTGATCCGCAAGGACCCGGAATTGTGGCGCAAAGCGATCAGCGAAGCGCGAGACATGATCGAGTTCTCCGTCGAACGCGCCATCAGCACCGTCGATTTGAAGGACCCGTACGGCAAACGCAAGGCGCTTGAATCGCTGAAACCAATTTTCGCTTTGCTCGAAGATCCGGTGCTTCGCGATCACTGGATTCACGCGGTGGCGCAACGACTCGCTTTGGGCGACGACGCGGTTCGTTCGGCCGTCATTTCGGCCGCAGCACCGGCTCAAAAGCAGCCGCAACCACGGCCGCAAGCCCCGAAAATCGACAGCCGCGAGGAGCGCTTGGCGACGCGGCTTCTGGCGCTCATGCTTCACGACCCCGAGCGGTTCAAGGCGCATGTTTCAGCCCTGGATGACCGCATTCCGGAAGGCGAGCTCCGCACCCTCGCCAAATTGTTATCCGCGTATTATACTGAGAATGCAAAAGCCCCCCTCCTTGAACCGCCTTTTTTTGCCTGGTACGCGAATGCCAGGCAGGCCGATCCGACGCTCCCCGCCGTCGAGCCGATCCTCCTTTTGATGGATCGCGACATGCCGGAATGGACCGAAGATCAATTGGCCGAAGAGGCTTCCGTCTGCGCGCGGGAACTTGAAAAATCCGCCGTCAAGAAAACGGAAAAGGAATTACTCGGGGCCCTCGCCGAGGCTGAACAGCGCGGAGACCGCGCGGCGTCAACACACATCGCCAAACGCCTCGAGGCAATCGCCAAACGTCTGCACAATTGAAGTCCGGGTTATTTTTTTGACGTTTCGTATGCCAAAAGCTCCCGCCAAAAAGAAAAAAGCCGTCGCCAAGAAAAAAGCCGCGCCGAAAAAGAAAGCCGCTCCGAAGGCCAAGGCGCATAAGAAAGCGCCCGAACCGCGAGCCAAGCGCATCAAAGTCGAACCGCCCGCGCTCGATCTCGTCGAGAACCTCTTCAAGAAGGGGCACGCCCGCGGATTCGTGACCGAAATGGAAATCATGCACATCTTCTCGGAAGTCGAGGAGTATCTTCCCGTCTACGAGGAGTTTTTGAACCGTCTCGACAAAGGCGGCGTGCAGATCGTCGAAATGAAAGAGGGTTTGCTCGGAAAAGCCTCTGAACGCGAGACGGCCATGGGCATGATCCGCGTCGTCAACAAGGAAAAGGATCTCAAGAAGGAGTCGAAGAAGAGCGTCCTCGACATGGAGATTTCGACCGACTCGATCCAGATGTACCTGCGCGAGATCGGCAAGATTCCGCTTCTGACCGGCGCCGAGGAAGTCGAGCTCGCCAAGCGCAAGGAGCGCAACGAGCGCGAAGCCGAACGCCGCTTGATCGAAGCCAACCTGCGTCTCGTCGTGTCGATCGCCAAGAAGTTCGTCGGCAAGTCGCTCTCGCTCCTCGACCTGATCCAGGAAGGCAACATCGGCCTGTTCCGCGCGGTGAAGAAGTTCGAATACCGCAAGGGCTACAAGTTCTCGACCTACGCCACCTGGTGGATCCGCCAAGCGATCACGCGCGCCCTGGCCGACCAGTCGCGCACGATCCGCATCCCGGTTCACATGGTCGAAACGATCAACCGCTTCCAGCAGATCGAGCGCCAGCTCATCCAGGACCTCGGCCGCGAACCGCTGCCGGAAGAGATCGCCGCCGAAATGGGCGAGTCGGTCGAGAAAGTCCGCCACATCATCCAGATCTCCCAGGACACGGTGTCTCTCGAGGCTTCGGTCGGCGAAGACGACGAAGACTCGACGCTCGAGGACTTCATCGAGGACGTGAAAAACGTCTCCCCCGATCGCGCCGCCGCGCTCCAGCTCCTCCGTGACTATGTCCAGAACGTCATCAAGGACCTCTCGCCGCGCGAGCAGAAGATCCTCGAGATGCGTTTCGGCCTGACCGACGGCGTGGCGCACACGCTCGAAGAGGTCGGCAAGGAGTTCGACGTCACGCGCGAGCGCATCCGCCAGATCGAAGCCAAAGCGCTTGAAAAGATCCAGGCGCACCACGGCATCTCGCGCCTGCGCGACTACTAGTCCGACAAAAAATCCCCCGACGCAGGCCGGGGGATTTTTTTGCTCTTAGAGCGGGTCGCCGATCGTGTAGTCGGTGAAGAGGCTAACATCGATGTCGCGGACGCGCGTGGCCCAGGCGGCGCCGTAGAGGGCACGGGCGCGGTCTTCGGTCGGAATCCAGCGGAGCACGCCGTTCGCCTCGACGGCGTACGTTTTCGGATCGGACTGGATCTTGATCATGTAGACGCCCGCTTTCATCGTCACGTTGCCGCCGAGCATGATTGTGCCGAGCTGCGTGTCCGGCACGCGCAAGACCTTCGAGAAGTCGTCGCCGTACCAGGAGCGGTAGGTGTCCAGATTCGGGAAGGCGTAGCGCTTGCCGCCCTTGTACCAATAGACCGCCGGGCCGGAGCCTTTGATCAGGTCGTTCTCGCGCAGGAAGACGAAGTAGAAATCCTTGGAAACGCTGGCGTTGCCCTTTGCGTCGATCGAGGTGATACGCGCTTGGTGCATGGCGCCGGGCGTAAGCCCCGTCATCAGCACGCTGTGCGTCGCTGCCAACGTCTGGCTCGCGGCCATACCGCCGTAGTTCAGATAGGCGCCGTAGCTTACGGTGGCCGTCGTGATTTCGTTCGTCGACCACGTCAGGCGGGCGCTTCCGTTCGAAGCGTCGAACGCGTCGATGGCGGCAGGTCCCGTGAGCTCGGGGGCTTTGACGTCCTCGCCGGCGACGAATGACGGTACGGACAAGGAAAGTTGAGGGTTCGTGCCGTCGGTCAGCGCAAAGGCGCATGCGTACGTCGTGCCGTCAGCCAGGCCGGAAAGCGAAGCAGCGAGGCGCACCGGCCGGTCACCGGTCGCGAGCACCGGAGCCGTCACGGCTCCGCCGTTGCATGAGAAGGAAGCGCTCGACGGCGCGCGGTCGAGTCGGAGAAGCGCGGAAGCCGTCGTTGCTGACGGTTGGGAGAGTTCAGGGGCAGAAAGCAGGCGCAGGCCCGTCGGCGCGGTTCCGCCCGTGACGGAAAGCGGACCGACCGTCGCGAGGTTCACGTATGAGCCGTTCGTATCGAGCGCTTCGGCGCGCAGCCACAAGGTGCCCGAAGCGATCGGTGGCATCCACATGTGCGTTTTTTGGGAAGCGGGAACCGAAGCAATTGTCTGCCAATGCTGTCCGGCGTCGAGCGAGTAGGAAAGCCGAACAGTGTCGGCTGAAGACATGTTCGAATACCAGGCGAGAAGCGCGAGCTCTCCACTCGGCAGGGTTGTTTGCGCGAGCGGGGAGCTAAGAAGGAACAATGGATCGATGCGTGTGTTCGGCGAGCTGTCATTCGAAGTTTGGAAGGGGAAGGGATTCGGATAGGCGTTTGTCACAAGATTGTTGCCCGAAAAATCCTTGGCGGAAACTCCGAAGGTCTCGTTCGCCGAGCGTGGATACGCGTCGTGCTGTACGGTCACGGTGCGACCGTCGCCGATCGAGGTCAAAAACCAGCTGCCCGGGTTAACGGATGATGAAACCGCGATACTGTCGTTTACGACGGGCTCGCTGAAAACCAGCGTTAAGTCCTCCGTACGCAAGTACTCGATCATGCCCGGCACGGGCGTCGAGGACACCAGAATCGGCGCGGCTTGGTCGATTTCTGTTTGAGCCGTGGTTTCATCGCCGCTCGGAATGGCGGCGAGCTCGACGGAGCCGTTGCTGACTCCCAGAGAGGCGCCGACCTGCGCGTAGATCACTTCGAAGTGCTCGGCGGCGGTATCGACGACGAGGCGGGCGTCGCTTTCATCCAGCACGACTTCAAGAACGGCCGGATCGGCGCTGGAGGCTACGAACACATCGGAAATCGCCAATGTTTCACCCTTGTAGGTTACGCTGAGACCAGACGTGCCGCGCACGGTCCAGGCGGTTGCGCCCGGATTCGCGAACGTGATCACGGCGCGGTCGATCTTGCCGTTGCGATTAAAGTCGCGGAGGGCGATCGATGAAACGTCGCCGGAAGCGGCGGAAACGGGCAAAACGGTCGCCAGGAGGCCCAGCGAAGCGATTGCCAGAAGGAAGCGGGGATGGTGCATAAAATAGCGAGAATTTGATTGGATTTTACCACAGTCGCCCAGGACTTGAAATATTTAAGCCCGGTGCTATAGTATCCCCGTTCCAGGCACCTTCCGAGGTAGCTCAGCGGTAGAGCAGTGGACTGTTAATCCATTGGTCCTGGGTTCGAATCCCAGCCTCGGAGCCATGAGCAAGCGTGTGGGGCGACCCACGTGCTTGGTCAAAAGCCAGCCATGAAAATGGCTGGCTTTTGTGATCTTGGCATCTTTGGTCATCTCGTATACCAAAAATGCGCCGATTTACTAAATGACATGGATGAGATAAAGTAACGCTCACAAATCAAAAGATCAATCCGAAGAACCTCGACGAGAAGCAATGAAAATATTCAAAATACAGATCGAAAACTATCGGCTTCTTAAAAAAATCTCCATAGACCTGGAGGATGAGCTTTCGCTGGTGATCGGAAAGAATAACACCGGAAAGACATCGATACTGACCATTCTCGATAAGTTCCTCAACCAGTCCGAGAAGCATAGGTTTTCTTTTGACGATTTCAATACCGACTTCAAAAAGGAACTAAAGACTCTGATTGAGGATGCGAACGACCTATCGGAAGACGATTTCAGTAAATTCCACGGCTTGGGTATAAAACTAAAAATTTTCATCGAGTACGGAGCTGGCGATAATTTGTCCAACGTCGAACGGGTGATGATGGATCTGGATCCCGCGAATAATGTGGTGGTCCTCGGCTTTGATTACACCTTAAACTTTGGTGACTACACTAAGGTCAAAGGAGAGTATGCGGTGTTTAAAAAGGATGAGGAGGCAAAGAAGGCTAAAGACGCGAAATATCAGCCGAAGCGTGTATACGATTTCCTAAAATTAAACCATCACATTTATTTTAAAATCAACAAAAAGACCATAGGGTTTGATAAGACTACCAAACTGGAGAACGAGGCAAATTTCATTGACCTCATCAAGGAAAAAATAAACATCAAGGACATAATCAATTTTAAATACGTTAGTGCCAAAAGGGAGGTCACTAATAGCGACTCAGATAAAACACTGTCTGCCCAAACCTCCAAGATTTACGACAGGACAGAGATAAGCGACGATCAGAACGAGGTCATCGAGGTTTTCAAGGGCAAATTAAGCGAGGCCGATGTAAGCTTGAGCGAGGTGTATAAAACCCTGTTCGGCGGCGCGATAGAGAAAGTAAAAAAATTCGGAGGAATCAAAATTTCCGAATCAGAGATTGAGATTATCTCTACGTTACAGCACCAGAGATTGCTTGAAGGTAATACCACCGTCGTATACAGGCATGACACGGACAATCTGCTCCCTGAGCACTACAACGGTCTGGGCTATATGAACCTGATCAGCATGATCTTTGAGATTGAGATCCTTTTGCAGGAGTTCAAGAAAGAAAGGGAGTCGAGGCCCGCAGACATCAACCTGCTTTTTATCGAGGAACCGGAGGCACACACGCACCCCCAAATGCAGTACGTGTTCATCAAGAACATCAAGGATCTACTCAAGGAAGGTATCAAGAGAAAGGATGGGGAGGATCGAAAATTGCAATACATCATCAGCACACACTCCTCGCACATCGTCGCGGATAGTGATTTTGACGACATCAAATACCTCAAAAAAGATGGTGCCAATGGCGTCGCCGCAAAAAATCTTAAGGATCTGCAAGAAGAATATGCGTCCGAAGCGGTCCAGTACCAATTTTTGAAACAGTATCTCACGATCAGCAGGGCCGAGGTGTTTTTTGCAGAGAAGGCAGTTTTGATCGAGGGCGACACCGAGCGGATTTTGGTACCGACGATCATGAAGAAAGTTGACATCGAGGAGTCTGAAAAACATATGGCAGCCAAGACTGTAGACCCTCACCCCCCTCTGTTGTCACAGAACATCTCCGTAATAGAAGTCGGCGCGTACTCACAAATTTTCGAGAAATTTATTGATTTCCTTGGAATCAAGTCGCTGATCGTCACGGACTTGGACTCCATCGGTGCGGACGGCAGGGCTTGCAGGGTCGCCGCCGGTACCGATTACTCAAACGACGCCCTCAGGTTTTTCTTTGGCACGGCCACGTTGGGAACTTTGAAGAGCCTTACGATATCAGGCAAGAAATTTAAAAAGGCATCAAACACGTGGACTCAGGATCCCAATGGCGACATCTGTGTCGTTTACCAAATTGAGGAAAATGGGTACAACGCCCGGAGTTTCGAAGACAGTTTCATCCACCTGAATCGTGCTTTCGTGTCGACCAATAAAGCGAGTTTTAAGGGACTCCAAAACAAGAAGGACTTCGACGATGCTACCAAAGATGCGTACGCGCTCGCCGATAACTGCATAAAGAAAAAGACGCACTTTGCATTAGACATCCTGTTTCACAGCAGCGAGAAACTCGATAATTGGCAAATACCGTCATACATAAAAGAAGGGCTGCTATGGCTGAAGCAAGATTGACGCTGGAGCCTGAAGTGCAGGAGATCTTCCGGTGCATAGACTCCGGGCGCAATTTCCTTCTCAGTGGTGGAGCAGGAAGCGGTAAAACGTATTCTTTGGTGCAAACTATCAGGCAGTCCATCGCGGAAAACCCGACAGCCAAAATTGCATGCATGACCTTCACCAATGCTGCGGTCAAAGAAATCAGCGACCGAGTTGGGCATAAGAATCTCAGCGTGTCCACGATCCACGATTTCTTATGGGATAACATTAAGCATTTTCAGAAGGAACTGAAATTGGCCTTGATTGCTCTGGCCAATGATGACCTGGTGGAAAAAATACGGGTCGATGAGCCCAATCCCGTCCCGGAAGGATTTTTTGATAGTTGTGAAGAAGGAATTCAGTACAAGGAGTACCTGAAACTGAGCAAGGGCATTATTTCACACGATGAATTGCTCATCGTGGCAAATTACTTGTTTGAAAAATATCCTAAGCTTTGTGACATAGTAAAAGACAAGTTCAAATTCATCTTCATCGATGAGTATCAGGACACTGACAAGGCCGTGATCGGTATCTTTCTCGATCATTTCAAGAAAAGTGCCAAGAAAAATGTTATCGGCTTTTTTGGAGACGCGATGCAATCGATCTATGACGGGGGTATCGGAAATTTGGACGCATACAAAGGTGACGCCGCCGATAAGGTTAAGGAGATCAAGAAAGAGCAGAACAGAAGGAACCCGAAGACAATAATCGATCTAGCCAACAGACTACGAACCGACGGCTTGGTGCAAACGCCATCGGCGGACGTCACCGCACCGAACATGTTGACTGGCGGAAATGTAAAAGTGGGCGTAGTGAAATTTATCTACTCGGACGACCCAGACCTAAATCGAGTGCGGGATTATCTTTCAACCAACTTCGCCTGGGATTTTTCTGATTCCAAGGAGACTAAAGAGTTGAATTTAACGCACAACTTGATAGCGGACAAGGCGGGATTTAGGACTCTGATGGATATATACGATAAAGAAAGAATTTTAGAATTGAAGGGCAAGATAGTGAAGGAAATAAAGGAGAAAAATATCGCGGTTGCGGAAACCCTGACTTTTGGCGAGGTAGTCGACCTAGTGAATCTGCAGATTAAACCGACTACCGTGATTGGGAAATTCCTTGCTGCAAACCCCGAACTGTATGAGAAAGCTCGCAGATATCTTTTTTCCGATTTTAGAAAAGTCTATGTCGATAAGGATCAGCTGTTAGATGACAAGAAACAGGATGAGGGCGACGAGAATAAAAAGAGTTCAAAAAGGGACAACCTGATAAGGCACCTCTTCAAAATCCAAAACAATATTTCACTCTATCAGAACAAGCAATACAATGAGTTTCTCAGAGTTACTGACTTCCGTATTTCTAGTGTTGAAGATAAGTTAAATTTACAAGGCAGCATTACCGAACTAACGAGCGTCGGCGAGAAGACCGTCGAAGAGATCGTCCGTCTGGCTGACGAAAAGGGCGTCTGCCTGCTCGACGATAGTATTACTCGTTTCAAGATTGAAAACGAGTACTTGTATGATCGAGTGAAGGCGGTTAGGTTCAGCGAATTTCAAAAATTATACGATTATTTGGAGGGGAAAACGCCGTTCTCCACACAACACAAGATCAAGGGTGCCGAGTTCGATTATGTATTCACCATTTTAGACAACGGGAAATGGAACGAATATAATTTCGAGAACCTTTTTCTGGAATCTGGAACTCCGAGCGTCTTAGAGCGAACACGGAAAATATTCTATGTGTGCTGTACGCGCTCAAAGGAGCAACTCGCGGTCTTTTTCCACGCTCCGTCAGTTGGAGTAATTGCGAAGGCAAAGGAATGGTTTGGAGCCGAAAACGTCGTCGCTTTGTCTTAGAGTGTATGTGTTTGTTGTTAAAATCCTAGGGCTATTTTATCCTAGGAGCACCCGCCCATCTTTTAAGACGAAATTCGACTTCAGCTTGTCGAGCAAATCACGTTTTTCCTCTCGCGTACCCTCCTTGAGGACGTGCTTTCCATAGGCCCGCACGTCGAACTTCTCTGCGGCGGTCGTGAGTTGGTCGACGATGGCAGACCCGCCGATCATTATCGCCACCTTTTTCATCTTCTCAATCTCAGTGCGCACTGCTTGTGAGGCGGCAATCTTGTCGATCTCAACTTCGTCAATCATCTTGCAAAGCTGATCAGTAAGGTTCTCCTCGCGAATATAGAGCTGCTTGCACTGTTTCATCCACCGCCCCTTACATCCGTAGTAGACATAACGGGCGACCGTGCCGTTGTTTAGGCGCTTGAACTTCTCCTCGGCACTGATGCCGCTTCCGCACTCGCCGCACTTCATCAAGCGCGTGAAGGCGAATTCCTTGGCTCCATATGGAGCATGGGGTACGCCCTTCATCGTCTCCTGCACCTTGTCGAAGATCGTCTGGGTGACGAGCGGCTCATACTTCCCTTGGAACCACTTTCCGCTGCCACTTGGGAACTCGAACCGGCCTGTGTAATAGGGGTTGCTCATCATCCGGTAGATCATGCTGAGCGTGATCTGCCTTCCGGTTCGCGTCTTGAAGCGCTTTTCATTGTCGAACCATTCCTTGAGATCGCGTCCGCTCCAGCCAAGTTCGGCCACATTCTCAAAGGCTTCTTTTATTACAGGTGCCCGCTCCGGATCGAGATACACCCGCCGCTCGCCCTTGGGAGCGTACTTGTCGTGGAGATAGCCAAGAGGGGACATGTTGGGCCGATAACCCATCTCGACCTTGGCACGGAGGCCACGCTTTACGTTCACGCTCTTGTTGTCGTTTTCCAGCTTCGCTTGCGAGCAGAGAATCATCAGGAGGAACTTGTCGCCTGGCAGATTCGTGAAGCGTTGGCTCGGCGTCCTGATCTCGATGAGCTTGCCACGATCGATAAGATCGACAAGCTGTCCCAGGTCGCCGCCGTTACGGCTCAGACGGTCCGGTGCCCAGGTCAGGATGCCGTTACACGCACCTGCCCGTAGATCCTCGAGCATCGCGGCGTATTCCGGTCGCTGGCCGGAGTCCTTGGCGGAGTGACTCTCATGCCGCTCGATGACGATCTCCAATCCGTCCCGCTCCGCGATCTGGCGCACCTCCTTGGCCTGCGCATCGATGGATAGCGCCTGTCGCTCGTCTTGTTCGCTCGACTTGCGGGCGTACAGGCAGTATCGGACGGGTGCATCATTGGTAGAAGGGTCCATAGGCTCAAATTTGCCCTTACAGCCCTCAAATGGGGCCTTCAGGACATCAATGCCGCACCCTGACCGTAAAGCCTAGGCCGCCCTTAAAACGCCTCATACCACGGGTCTCCCACACAAGAGGTATTTCGAAAAACCCTAGCCGAATGGCCAGGGTTCTCGTCAGGAGTTTTTTGCTCTCACGAGCCGCTCACTACAATTTTGTCGCGTAGTCACTCACAATCTGTTCAAGCACTAACACATTCGTAGTATTGCGAACCGTGATCTTGCTGGCAGCGTCGTATGATTCGAGAGGATAGAGCGAAAAAACGTAAGCGCGATCACCGGAAAACAGGTAGTAGTCCAGCACCTTTCCAGAAGCTCCCGCTTCATGCTCGACTCTGAGTGTCGGATGACCGCTCAGAGTACCGCGCTCCTTCAGGGTATAGAGCGGATCATTTTCGGGAAACCGCGAAGCGATCCATTCTTCCATGGACTTGTCCAACACCAGTTCCGCCATGGTGATTTGCTCGCCGTAGGCGAATCCTTCCGTAGCTCCAATATCGGGCAGGTTCTCTTGGCGAGTGAAAATGATGCCCCCGGACTTTGTGTGATGCAAATACCATCCGGCAGGCACGTTCACCGCAATCTCTCCTGAAGGGGCGTATTTCGTCTTCAAAAGCACGAGGGCTGCCATTACTGCAATCAACACAACCGCAACCAATCCAACGGTTCTCACCTTCTTTGTTACCATATGCCCTTTATTATGACAGATTACTCGCCTAATTAGCAATAAGATGCCCGCTTGACACTAAAAGCATGGCAATGCTAGGTTGCCGTTCGTTGCGCGTCCAATGGTTGGGCGCGCAACGCGTTCGTTGGCAACAAAGATTGAGAGGATACATGAGAATCGGTATTACGGCTGTGAGTCTGATTGCAACAGTGTTTCTGGCATTTTCTGCAGGCTGTTCCCTGGAGACGACGTCGGCACCCATTCCGGAACCCACGCTTGCCGATGATGTGATCACGGCGAGCCAATCGCCGGACGGAGCGTTGGAGGCGGTTTGGACCAAGAACCACGAGGTTCTGTTGGTCGATCCCAACGGATCCGTTCTGCAGAAGATCGGGGTTCATGGCGCCGCGCCCATCTTCTCCCACGACGGACGTTTCGTCGCATACGAGAAGCTGGCTGATGGTTCGGCAGATGGCGCCGAGCAGAGCTTGTTCGAGTTCGCACTGGGCATCGCCGTCCATGATCTGCAAACGGGGCGGGAGTATCTTGTCACCAACGGCGGAAGCGATGATTTCGCTCCCGTCGGATTCTCTCGCGACCTGAGCATGCTCTACTTCAACTCCACGCGGCCGTACGACGACTCTTCAGGAAACCGCGTGGCATCTCTCTGGGTGGTCAATCTCAAGACAGGTGAGACCAAGCGTCTCACCAATGTCGACGAGGAAGCGGTTCGGAACGGCCGCATGATCCCGACCATCAGCCCCACTACGGCTTTGTGGTCGTCCGACAGAGTGACGGTGTTCACTTCCTACGGCCACGAGACCGGAGTTTGGAAGTTCGCGCTGACTGACAGCTCCGCTTCTGCCACCCGGATCGCCGAAGGCGACGCGCCTCAATGGGTCGTGCCGGACAAGAGCATCTCTGTCCGCACTCTTGTCGACGGCAAGGATGTCCGGCACACCATCAACGTTCGCTGAACCCGCACACCCAAGAAAGAGAGAAGGATAAATGAAAAAGTATCTCACCCTTTCGATCCTCTGCATCACGGTTCTGTTCGTGGCTCACGCAGCTCACGCCGGAACGCTGTTCCGCCTCCCGTTCAGCTCGAATCCGGGCTACATCTCCTGGTACGACCACAACTCGGCCAGCGGAGCAATGACTCGGTACGATTGCGGGACGGGCTACTACTACGATGGACACAACGGTACGGACTTCGCATCCAGCATGGGCACAACGGTGCTCGCAGGAGCTTCCGGTTCCCTGTACTACAGGCTCGATGGATGCTCTGACAGCGGCGCTGACCAGACCTGCGGCGGCAGTTACGGCAACCACGTCCGGATCTCTCATCCGTCTGACGGCAAGGTGAGCATCTACGCGCACTTGAAGAACGGGACGGTCGTCTGGCCGCAGAGCATCTTGTGCGGCGGTTCTGTCGGCCAGTCGGGTAACTCCGGTTACTCGACCGGTCCGCACATGCATTTCGAGCTCTGGCAGAACGTCAACATCGGGAGTCGCATCGACTTCTATGGCGGCGCCTGCGGCGGCTCCAGCTACTGGGTGAACCAGAACAACGGCTGGCCGACCACGACGTGTCAGTGAGACAACTCGGTTAGTTACTTGCAGGTTGATTACTCAACCTGTTTTTTTATATAAGCACCCCCCCTGAAAACCCGTGCCCTGATTCGTTGGCAAGCTGTAGGTAAAAGACTTTACTTCCAACTCCTTTCAAGCTACATTTCCCCTGTCCGCACAATGCCTAAACCGCCGGTTTCCGGTGGCATGGCACAAATAAATCCACAACGACATAGAGACGGTCTCCCGACCGGCACTTCGTCGTTGTGGTCCACGATTCCGAAAGGGCGTGGGGCAGCGCTCGAAAGAGTGCTGTCGTCGGCTCGGGGGACCCTTTGTGTTTTTCGAGCCGTACCCTAATGAATCAGAAGTTCGAGAACTTCTAAAAATGGTATGGGTATATTTCAAACGCTCGTAGATAAGTACAAAGCTGCTAAGCAGAAAAGCCTGAATAAACAGTTTTTTAGAAAAGCTTTTCTAAAAGCGGCGGCTGATGGAAGTATTTCTCTCGAAGAAATGTCCGAACTCGACAAGTTGAAAGCCGAGTTTGGACTCACAGACGGAGACTTCAGAGGTTTGAAAGCTGAGGCTTATACAACTGCGTTTGCAGCTGCAAAATCAGATAATGAGGTGACTAAAGAGGAAGAGAGCGAGTTGCACGCCATTCAGAAGCTTCTTGGCTTGAGTGACGGTGAAATCCATAACGATAAGAAAGAGCTCGCGCGACTTCGTCTTTTGAACGAGATCAGGCAGGGGAATATGCCGGTGATTCGCCCGGTTATGAACCTCATTACGCTTAAGAGCGAAAAAGTCTATTGGGCTGAGCCAGTCATTCTGGTTGAGGAAAAGGTGATCCGCAGGAGATACCAAGGCGGATCTCAAGGTATAAGCCTAAGAGTTATGAAGGGAGTGAGTTTCCGAATCGGCGGACATCGAGGCCATATCGAAAGCGAAACCGGATTGGTCGATGTCTGTGAGGGTGAGCTGATCCTGACAAGCAGGCGCGCTATCTTCAGAGGGGAAAAGAAATCTTTTGCCTCCAAGCTTGAAAATATACTGGACTTGAACTTTTATTCAGACGGCATTCGCTTTTCTGAGAACAATAAGTCGAGACCACGCCTCCTAAAATTTAAAGTCCCTGGAAACCGGGATATTATTGGGGCCGTGCTCTCCCATGCGATTAACAACTACGGAAATAAGTGACTCATTACAGACTTGACATCCTCGCGTATAATGGGGTAGTAACAGTAGTCACACCCATGCTTAAACATCTCTCCCCGAAAACCCGTCTTAGCATCGCTGGCGTCGCTCTCCTTGCGGTCGCATTTTTTGCCGTCCTGTTCTTCATGAATCGCAACAGCAACGGAGCTCCGTACGTTCCGAACTACCCCTACATGCCGCCTCAGACCAACGGCCAGAACGGAGAGCCGAACGAAACCTCTCAAGGCCCGTTCAAGTGCGGCGAAGTTCCCACGAAAGACGCGAATGCGCCGAGCGGATGGATTGTGGAGAACGATCAGTACCTCTGTTTGTCGGTCCCGCATCCGAGCAACTGGCGTTTGATCGGTTCTCGCGATCTTCCGCCCGAAGGCCTGCCGGGAGCGGTCACGGTACAGATGCTTCGCGAGGGAGAGATGGAAACCCCGGTCGCCCTCATTTACCCGTTCAAAGAATCCGATTCCAAGATTCCTCTCCTCGATCTGACTCTCGCGGAAGTTCGCGCGTTGCGCGCGAACGTCGGCACAGCGGAGATGCCGATCTATCAGTTTGACCCGATGGCCGACCCTGCGTCCGGTGGAACCAAGCGTCTTCAGCATTTCTTGGTCCACGTCCCGGCGCTCGATCGCGTATACCTGATCGTTGGACACTATCCGAACAAAGCATTAGTCGGCATAGATGTCTCCCCAGATGTGAGACAGATGATACTCGGAACGACCGCCTTCTAACTGATTCGCCGCTCACACCGCTCGTCACGAAAGTGACGAGCGGTTTAAGGGACGAACCAGCGTCTCAAGAAGTACCATCACAACTGGAAGGAAAGAGAGAGACGGAAGATGCGAACGAGGCTCCTATTGTGCGTGCAGTTCCTGCTGTTGATCTTGGTCGGTTGCTACGCGGAGGATCCGGAAGACACCGGTGCCGTGGAGCTGCCCATCGTGGGCCCACCGCGCACGGCTGCGGACGTCGGATTGGATCTGGGCTTGCCCTTCGATCTGACCCAGCCGCACGTCGTGGCTCAGACGTACTGCCCGAACAACCTCACGCCGCAGGGCGCACAGTGCTTCAGCCACTCCGATCACGGCAGCTCGTGGAGCGGCCTGGGCGATGACCAGTACGCGATCGACTTCGCGGGCATCGGCGTCTCGGGCAACAACACGCGCGTCTTGGCCGTCGCGGCCGGCACGGTCGAGATCCGTGCCTGGAGCGGCGGCGACGACTGGAACTCGGGCTGGGGCAGACACGTGCATGTGAGACACTCCAACGGGTGTCTCTCGCACTACGGCCACCTGAACAGCCGCTCGGTTGTTCACGGACAGGTCGTCCAGAAGGGCCAGCTGCTGGGATACGAAGGATCGACGGGCAATGTCACCGGCCCGCACATCCACTTCGCCCTCCACTGCCCGACCGTATCCGATCCGAACGTCTTCGAGCCCGTCAAACCCGAACCGATGGGCGGTTACACCCATTTCTTGGATATCGACATGCCGCTCTCGCAGTCGTCGCATTGGGTGACGATCGGCGGGAACGGCGCGACGCATTTCCCGGTCGGCACGCTCGTCAAGCAGATCGGCCATCCGGAGATCTACCTCGTCTGTAGCGAGTCCACGGTGTGTCACATCACCGACTGGAACGCGTTCGTCGGGCGCAGGCTCTGGCAGGATTCGTCGAGTCCCACGGCGCAAGTCGTCGAGGTGCCTTCGGACGTGCTCGGTTGCTACGCGCAAGGGCCGGACATCTCCTCTCAGCAAACAACAAGACTCGTCGTTTGCAACCCAGGTGTCACCGTTGAGTTCTATGTCACGTTCAAGAGCGGTACATCTTCTCTCAGGCGCAGGATTCCCTTCACCCAAGCGGATGCGCGGTACCAGCCGCTGATCAAGTCATGGGGCTTCAAGTCCAATGAATTGCAGGTGGGCACGGCCGAGGAATGCAACACGATGCCTTCCGGCCCGAACCTGGGACTGCGCGTGGGTACGGTCGTGGAGGAAGCCAGTGACAACGACTTCTGGCTCGTGACCGCGGATACGATCACTGGCAACGACGCGACATCGACGCCGGTCACCCGCTACCAGCGGCTCAACCGTGAAGAGTGGGTCGCCGGGTTCGGAAAGTACGTCCAGCTCGTCTACGGGACGTACCGAGGCTACAGGAACGTCATCCAGATCCCCGACGGCACCGTCGCGGCCTTGTCGGGCGCGCCGCTCAACAACAGCGTTCCGTTCAACTACGCCAAGTCCAACGAGTGCCATCCAGGCGGACAAGGCGGCGGCGTCACTTCCATGACGATCGACTGCCGCGTGAGCGGTGCCGCGCTGGACGTGTCCATCACCGGTCCCGTGCAGGAAGGCGTCTTCACCCAGGTCACCGCATCCGGCACCTTGTTGGAATACGGATCGGATACCGACGGATGGGGCGCCTACACCTCAGGCAAGCCCAAGGCGGAGTGGGTCGGCGACTGGGTTTCGACAGGGATTCCGAGGGTCTACACCCTCGCACTCAACCCGTCCGTCCAGAACATGAACTTCTTCCTGTACAACCCGACGAGCGGGCAACAGGGATGGTTCGACCTCAACGACTGGACGGTGACCGGCGACTGCTGGCGCGACGGAGGCGGCATTCGCCACCTCGTACCGCCGCCGTCGACCGGCGACATCAGCTGTACGCTCGATTCGAACGGCCTCTCCGTCTACGTGAACGGGCCGATCCAGAGCATGCTCGTGAACGGCTCCGTCACGAATCCGACCAAGATCCTCTACGGATCGGACACGGATGGGTGGAGCGTTCCCTACAGCTCGGGCAAGGCCTTCACGAACTGGAACGGCACGAACAACCACACGCTCTTTCTCCCTCCGAACGTCTACAACTTCAACCTGTACCTGACGGACGGAAGCACGGGCAAGTGGTTCGACCTGACGGACGCCGACTACGACGGCGATGCCTGGACGGTCGGCGGAGCCTGCTGGAAGAACGGCGGCGTCATCACGCATGCTGCACCTCCGAACGGTACCATCAACTGCGTCGAGAACGGCCCGGACATGACGGTGACGATCACGGGCAACATCCCGTACGGCATCTTCGGCTCCGTACCGAGCGGCAGTCCGGTCTATCTCGAATACGGATCGGATACCGACGGATGGGGCGCCTACACTTCAGGCAAGCCCAAGGCAACGTGGTCGAGTTCGGTCACGAGCTACAGCCTCATCCTGAGCAACTCGGTACAGAACATGAACTTCTTCCTCTACGGGTCGTCGTCGGGCCAGACCAGTTGGTTCAACCTGAACAACTGGAACGTGGTCGGCGACTGCTGGCGAGACGGAGGAGGCATCCGGCACTGATCGATTCATAGCGCTTCTTCGGAGCGCTTTTTCTTTTGCGCGGCCTTCCGCCTACTTGCTCGATTCAAGACGAAGCCTTTCTTCGTATAAACGTGAAAAAACTTCAGCGTTCCGTCGTTCGCGTTCCCATTCCTCCCGCGTGATGTATTGCACCCCTTTGGGAGGATTGTAATCAGGATCGTATTTTCTGACCGCAGCGATAAACCGTTCGCTCGGCGGCGGCTTGATCAGGAGTTTCTCTGTCTTGGTGTCTTCCAAATCGTTCCTTTTCTTGTAGGCCATATGGCGATGGATGAGCCAGAATGCCGAGCATTTATAATCTCCCTTCTTGATACCCTCGATGATATTGCTCTCCGCAATGTCGGTCACGGTGTCGATGCTCGCTCTCGTGGCTTGTTCGACATCGGCCGAGTACCGCGCATCCTTCTTCATCCACTCATAATGCGTCGAACGGGAAATGCCGGCTTTCGAGCAGGCTGCCTCGATGATCGGGTACTTCCGCAGCATCTCCAGCATGAGCTTCTTCGCATGCCGAGCCTTAAGACGCTCCGGCCTTTCGGCCGGAGTCGCCCGTGCTGGTGATGCTGTGGCGCCTGATTTCATATCACGTCTTCACGGCCTTCTGTCCGGTCAGCGCCTCCCATCTGCGGATAACCGTGAGACAGTGCTCCGCGTCGATCTCGACGCCGAAGCATCGACGCTTCGTCTGCTCGCACGCGAGCAGCGTCGAGCCGCCGCCCATGAATCCGTCGAAGACCACGTCGTTCGGCTTCGAACTGTTCAAGATGAGTTCGCGAAGCAAGCCTATTGGCTTCTGGGTGGGGTGGTGCGGGCTTTTTCCCGGCTTCGGAAAAGCGAGAATGCTCTTAGCCTTCGAACGCCGGAACGCATGCGTTCCGAACCAGCCGTAGGCGATGAGTTCGTGCTGGGGCAGGTAGTCCATCCGTCCGAGCACAGCATGGTCTTTCACCCAAATGAGCAGTTGGGCGAATTTGAATCCGGCCTCAAGCATGCCTTCGCGAAGGGCAAAGATCATCTTGTCGGAGTTGAAGATATAGGTCGCATTCTTTTTGGCGAGATATGGGCGTGCGGACAGAAGCCAGTCCTTCGTAAAGGCACGGTACTCCGCGTCGCTCTGCTCGTGGTCGCCGATGATTTCCTTCGGTTTCGAGATCCCTTCCGTTACGCCGATCTTCGAGCTGACGTAGGCGACGCCATACGGCGGATCCGTGAGGACGAGGTCAATCTTGTCGTTATCGAAAAGCCGACGGAGCAGGTCGTGGTCGCTCGTGCTGCCGCAGGCCAGCCGATGGTTCCCGAGTGCATAGATGTCGCCGGGACTAATTGAGAAGCTTGGCCTTGTCTCCGGTGAGGAGTTCATATCTTTTTATCGTTACATCGCAAAATACGGGCTCGATCTCGCATGTGAAGCATCGGCGTTTCATCATCTCGCAGGCCATGAGGGTCGACCCCGAACCGCAGAAGAGATCGAGAACCGCGTCTCCAACCTTTGTACAGCGCCTCAGTGCCTTCTCGTGGAGTGTCGGGGGTTTTTCCGTAGGGTGCTCGTAGTCCCGGCCGGGCAGCCTCTTAGCCAGCCAGATGTTGAAGAGATCCAAGATATCGTCGATCGTACGGTTCCCGACGCCGATTTCCTTGTTCATGACCTCGTTCAGATTCTTCACGTCGGGGGCGAGGTACGGCTTTCCGCGCGTGGCGTAGACGCAGGGCTCATAGGCTTTGTTGAAGGCGACACCAGGCGTCATGTTGAAATTGTTCTTGATCCACAGGCACGTCCGTCGATTTTGGAGACCGAGTTCGGTAAAGAGGTCTTGCAGGAGCCCGACGCTGTTCTCGTCGCACCAGGAGAAGACATGGGCATCAGGTTTTGAGACCGTAAGGGCGTTCCTGATGGTCTTGGTGAGGAATTCTCGATAGGCACTGTCCGAGAGCTTGTCGTCCGTCTTGAGGCCTCCGTACTTGCCAGAGGTCGAAATGCCTTTGTTGTATGACAGACCGATGTTGAAGGGGGGATCCGAATAGACCATGTCGATCGTTTGGCTTCCGACGAGCTTCTTGATCGTGGTCTCATCCCTCGAGTCGCCGCAGATCAGGACATGCTTGCCGAGCGCGTACATGTCACCCAACTTGGTTTTGGGCGCAGTGATCTTGGCGGCTTCTTTTTCGACGTCGAATCCGTCATCCGACGTTTCGAGAGCTGCATCCCAAATAGCGCTGAGATCACGGTTATCGAACCCGACGTCGAGGAGCAGGGAAGTGTCGAACTCTTTAAGAAGGTCATAGTCCCAGCCGCCGATGTTCCTATTGAGACGGAGCGAAAGCTCTTTCTCCTTGTCTTCGGGAAGCGAGACATACACGACCGGGACCTTCTCGATTCCGATCTCTTTTGCCATGGCGTGCCTAAAATGGCCGCCGACGATGAAGTTCAACCGATTGGGATGCTGGTTCACGATGAGCGGGTCTACCAATCCGAAGCGGACGAGGCTTTCTCGGAGCTGACTCTTGGCGGCCTCGTCCCACTTGCGTGGGTTCCAAGGACAGGGCTTGAGCGAATCGATGGGTACGTACTCGACCTGCAAGTTGAGGGTGTCTGGCATAGGGTCTTGGGTATGGTTATTAGGACTGGTACCGGCTCGACCTACGTACATTCCACCCCGTTCGGAATGTCACTCACATCCCACACACGTGGAGAGGCACAACAGAAAAACGGCCATATTCAGGCCGTTTCTCTGGAGTTATTCACTCCACGTGAGTGACGTTAGGGTGCGCGCTATTTTTTGCGGCCAAGCTTATACTTCGGATTGATTCGGTAGCCGCTTCGGGAACGGCCTTCGATGACGTTGTACTTGATCACAAGATGGATTCTGGCACCCCTATTTATAGCGTGGATCATCCCCCGGAGCGCATCTGCACTCGCGTTGCCGACCAGCAACTGCAACTCGTTCGTTTTAACGAAGCTGCCGCCAGCCCCACTGAGCAGCCTAATGAGAGAAACGCGTCGCGGTTCTCTCAGTGAGTATTTATGCTTTCCACGGAAAAGATCGCCTTCGAGCGTAAGGGCGATTTCGATTGGGGAGTCGCGACGTATCGCCTTTTCCCGACCGGCTTCGACTGGATCTTGCTTACGAATGTGTTTAGCGATGAGCTTGTGCACCTCCCACCAATCCGTCGCGCTGTCGGTCTTCACCAAGTGGAATGACGGCCAAGTGTTCTCAACCCGTACGCCCTTTTCACCGACCCAGCCACCGATAATTTGCCAAGCTTCAATAACCGGTACGGGATCGTGTCCGCCCCACAGGCCGTAGAACGGCAATTTATCGGATCCTTCAAGGCTCGGGTGTTTCAATAGACGAATCTCAAGAGACGCCTGAATCTTTTTGATGATGGGCAGATACTCGATGATGGTTTCTCGACTCGTTGTCCGTTCCATTGGGTCCATTCAAATTTCAGCATCAGCCTGCAGCCCGTAGTTCATGACCTGCTCGAAAGGTGAAACGGTGCCATTATCGTCACGAACGCAGAACGCGTCGTCCTGCACGCAGATATCAGAGACCGTAGCGATTTTTCCTGTCTCCTTGTTCATTTTTTTGACAGTTGTCATCGGAATGACGTTCCCCTCTGGAGTGAGCAAGACCGTCAACTTGTGGCCGCCCACGCCATCTAGGCTGTATTTGGAAATCATCTCGTCTATCATGGCGACGAGATTCAATGACCACATGACCACTGCGTCTTCGCCCTTCTGGCGCGTGTCGGTTTGAGTCTCGAGCTTCTGGACCATGTCCATCGTCGCGTGCTCCTCACGCAGATTTTTCTGGGCATACAGGACCACTCCATAACAGGGAATGGTACGGAACGCGGGGGCGTTTGGCAGTTCGATCTCCACAGCAAAGACCGAGGAGTCGGGATAATCAATCTCGAATTCAGCGTCTTTCGGAATTTGCTCCATGCCCCTGCGGGCAAATTCGCGCATCAACCCATCGATTACCATTCGGTTCGTCGCAACATCCATCACGACGCCTTCTTTGCCTACGAACGGCTTGCTCATGGCGTCACCGAGGGCGCTTGAGTTCAACTTCTTCTTCGCCGTGCGGTCATATCCGCCGAAAATCATGGCGACTTTCTTGTACGTGCCACCTTCGCCGAGGTAGGCATCGATGAAGGTAGGCAGGTTCGCCTCCAACCATGGGCGGAATTGGTTGATATTATCGTGCTTAATACCGGAACCCGCTATCTTACGGAGAATGAAGCCCGCAAGGTAGGCGTCGCCGGCAACGACGCAAGTGATCTGAGGACCAAAGTCCGCCACCTTCCAGAAGTTGTCGCGGTACGTCTTCTCGCCGTCCTTAATGACGGTCAGCCGAGTATCAGCCGCCAAGAAAAGCCGATTCGGTAGATGGACACCTAAAATCAAAGACATAGTGGAAGTATATACTTTTTATTGGTGCAAGGAAGCCAATAATCGTGTACTATTTATGCTCTGCAAAATCATGAAATAACACACATGCTATGACTCAGGAAGAGAAAAGCAAGGGGATCGGTTCCCACCCTGAGCCGGTGTGCGATGAAACTGAAGAAGTGAAAGAGGTCTACGCTTACTTCGGCCTCGCTGTTTATGCGGCTCAGTGTCTCGAGCACGGTTTAGTAAACGCAATGGTGTGCTTGCGTCTGATTCCAGAACGACGTTCGAAAGTAAGCACGGTATCTGAATGGGAAAAGGAGGTGGATGCTTTTTATGACAACGAATTTCGGAAAACGCTTGGACAAATGGTCTCAGCTTTCCGACAATATGTCGAGATGCCGGCTGACCTCATAGCTGGTTTAACGAATGCGCTTGAAATTCGAAACTGGTTGTCTCATCGCTACTTTAGGGAAAGAGCCGAAGATTTCATGTTTCCTGAAGGGCGCAAAAAGATGCTAGTAGAACTGCTTTCTTCAGCGGAAACAATAAGAGCCACTGACAGACAGCTCGAGAGTTTCATAGCACCGTTATTGCAAAAGTATCGTATTACTCAGGAATTGCTGGACGAGATGAGATCTCAGATGCTGAAAAATAAAGCTGCCGAATTCGCGAAAGACTTCAACATATGAACTTAACTGTGGCTGCCCAAGATGCGGGAGTATTTATTGCCATCGTCTCATTAGGTCTATCGATTTACGCAATAAGTAAGGATCGCCAAAATAAAAAAATTGACCGTCTCCTTGAGAGCCGTCAAAGGCTGTTTAGTATTCAAGAATCGGCTGAGGCACTTACACCAGATGAAATGCAGGAGCATTTCGAAGATAACCCGCACTCTTATGAAGCGGAAAAACATAGAGCAGCGTCGAGGGAAATTACTCTCAGGACGGACCGAGAATTCGAGTTCCTTTGCTATATGGTTGTAAAAAACCAGGTTCCTACTGACATGTTTATCGATCTTTTTGCTAAATGGCTTACTTTTCGATTTACTTCTTGGTCCACGATTCAAAAACATAAGATCCATAACTATCCATATACATGGAGAGTAGTTCAGGAACATGGTGATAAGGGAAAGTAATTAGCAAGGACAGGGAATCACTATGCAAATTGGTAAATGCCGCCTCTGCCTACAGGAGAAAGAGTTGATTAACAGATCACACATTCTTTCTGATTTTTTCTATCGTGATATCTATGGCGAAGATCACGAAGCCTACGTCATCCCTCTGAGCTCACTGGGTACTGCTAAGAAAGTGCAAACAGGGGAGTTTGAGGGTGGTATTTTGTGCCAGGACTGCGATAACCGGATTCTGGGAGGGTACGAAAAGTACGGAGCGGCTTTTATTTTCGGTACGCAAGCAAATAATGTTTTGCCGAACGTAAGGGCAGAAAACCAAGTCCACCCCGACGGAGAACTTAAGTCTACCCATATCGTGAATATCGACTATGCGGCGTTGAAACTGTTCCTGCTTTCTCTGCTGTGGCGCGCCAGCATATCCACCAGGCCGTTTTTTCAACACGTGAACCTTGGGAAGTACGAGGAGGAAGTTCGGCAAATGCTCCTTTTGGGGGATCCTGGGACTCAAATGAAATTTCCGTGTCTCGTTAATATCGTTACTGGCGAAAACAAGGACATTAGCAGGGAGTTAATTCCAACACCTACGAAGTTTAGAACTGAGAACTGTATCGGATACCTGTTTCCGATTGGCAGGATGGTTTTTAGGTACTTTGTTTCACCGACTGGCGTACCTGATTTTATCAACCAACTCGCCGTGAGTGAGGACGGGAAAATGCGGGTTATCCATCTGGACGGCAAAGCGTCAGACAAGCACATGAAATTTATTCTCGGCGATGCGTTACACGATCACCTTTTAAAAACATAAGCATATGACCCTGTGCGATTTTCATTACGTGAGTGATTGGATAACATGCCAGCCATAAGGCGGCGGAAGTCGTGAACGACCTTACCGAGCTCGCGCACCTCGCCCTTGATTGCTACATGGCGGATAAGCAGAAGGCTGCGGAAAAGAAGTAAGTCCGATGGAAAATGCCCGCGATGGCGGCTGTTTTCTTTTTGTCGAGGGTCGGTATAAGATTCCACCCCCTACGGTCTCGTGGGCAAACGAACTCTATCCACTAACTCAACATTGTTGGGGCAGCGGCCGAGGGCCGTAGGGACAACCGATTCCATGTCAAAGAAACTACTGACAATCGATGATGTGGCCGAGATGTTCATCGTCTCGAATCCGACGATCTATAGGATGGTCCAGAGCCGGATCCTCCCGTTTTATCGCATCGGCCGCCACCTCCGTTTCGACGAGGCAGAAATACTGGACTATCTTGAACGTCAGCGCGTCATGCCAATCGAGGATCGGTTTTACGTTGCCTCACATAAGGCGCACCCAAGAACATAGTGTTATGACGGACCCGACAGAAAACGAGCAGCAAATGGACATGCAGGAGCCCTCATGGAAGGACGAGCTCATCGCGTTTTTGTCATCGCCGCCCATCCTGAAGCTGTTATCCATCCTGGAAAGCAAGTCCGACCTGTACCTAGAGAAAATGACGGAGGAAATATCCAAGGAAACGTGGAGATTCTCCAAGGAAGAGAAACACGTGAAGGAGGTGTTCGAAAAAGTCTTGTCGGACAACAAGTCCCTTCTTCTACAAGGTGTCAGTTCGTTTCGATCCTTCCTCACGACTCTCGTCGGATTCTCCCTTACCATCATCGGCTTCACCGCATCGGGGCTCGGTCAACATCCGGATGCGGACAAGTCACCGACGATCGGCTTGCTCCTGCTCGTCACCTCTGTTGTTCTGGGTGTTCTCGACATCTTGTTCATTCATCTTCGCGACAATCGACGATTTGGAGCTGTGGTGAGATGGCAAAAGGACGCGCAAACAAGAATCCTGAAGCAACTGAAGGAAACACACGACCAAGGTCGCTCTTTTGATGCCTACCTGAAGGAAAAAATGTCCATCCTTTCAGAAGAGAACATTGGAAAAGAGACACTGCGCGATAAGATCGGCTCCGCTATTCTCGGTTACGCGATGCCGATCTTGACCACCGCATCTTTCGCATTCGGTGCGGTATTAATAGCGATGTCGTATATCGGAGAATAATATGGCGGATACCTCAGGACTAAAACCGCAAAAGCGAGAATTTGAAACGTTGATGGATTTTGCCAAGACCATGCACCGGCGCTACTATCACGCCCTCTCTTTCTTCTATTTGTTCGACGCTCTGCGCGAAGCTAGGGCGCCGAATGTCCTCGGTCAGGAGGAGGCCGAAGCAAACGTAAAGACGATGAGCGGATACAGGCATTTTTTCATTTTGGCCGAGAAGGCTTTCCGTACGAACTGTCTGCTTGAACTTGCCAAGATGTTCGACACGTCGAAGCAGGCTTTGTCGATCAACAAAGTCCTCGGCTTTACCGAGGGAAACATGAAGAACCTTACGGTCGAGGCGTTTGAGGAATACAACCAGAATCGCTCACGCGAATTCTTGGATGAGCTAGTCGTCAAATACAAGGCCATGAACTACGGCGAGCTTGTTGATATAAAGAAGATGCTCGACAGGCATGCGGATACTTTGGCGCGACTGGAAACCTATCGCGACAAGTGGCTGGCACATGATGATGTCGAGAAGCCGCAGCCGCCGGAGTTGACCGTAGACGAAATCAGGGACCTTCTCGATGTTTTGGCTCGGGTACTTAACGCCATCACTGGAAGACTGAATAGCGAAACATGGACGTACTCACACGTGGAAGCCGAGGCGAAAGGGGATGTTCGTACCGTCATCGACCACCTTCGCCGGTTCGAGCCGTACAAGAGGCAGGAAACGGAACAAATGCTTAGGAAATGACCAAAGGCAGAGTGGGGGGGGGGCTCACTACCGTATGTCTAATATAAACATTGAGGACAAAGACACTAAAGGGGGTGCTGATGCTCCTGTAGACAAGCTCGGGCAGATCCGCGCGCTACTTTTTGTATGCAAGGAACCGGAAATGCTTCTCGAAGCCTTCCAGCCCGAGTACGACCAAAACGCCATAGACGATGTGCTGCTTAGGAAGTACCAGGAGATGCTCAGCAGCATTGGCTACGCAAGGGATAAAGTGCTTCGATACCCAGTATTCTTCGAGTCCTTCTATCCGGATATTTCGTCGGGCATTGCCTTTGATGAATCGTTCAACCATCACGTCCACGCGTATTTACAGGACATGGACACGCTGAAGAACAAGCTTGAAACGTACGTCGACCATGCAAGGAAGGACGTGAGTGCAGTCGCAACGAACAGTGATGATGTGAGCGCATACTACCGTGCGTTGAAACAAGAAATCGGCTCATCATTTGAGGGAACTTCAGAGCACAGAAACCCGCACGTCCACCACGGTCCAAGGTTCATGGATGGCGCCGCTCTCAGAGCAGAGAACGCTCGCAAGGGCAGGGAAATCTTTGGAAGTATATTCCCGAATGCGAATCCTGATCGAGTTGCGGAATTTCATAGAGAACAAGAGGAGGAGGAACGGAATGCAAGCGCTGAGGCCAAGGCGCACTGGATTGCCATGGCACAGCGTAATAATGAGAAGGTCACAGGACTCGTAGACACGGTAGTCACTGCCTCAGCGAATCACCTATTCCACTTGCTTGGCATGGAGGAGATGGTGGTGAAGCTGAAGGAGATGAACCCGGGAATCACGCTCTGATCACGACCTTACCCATGTACAGATTTTCCCATTCGAATTCTGCTATGGATCTTATGCATCGTGTTCGATTTGTACGATTTCACCACAAACCCCTTGAGACCCACGTGCGTCAAAATCGTCCACGTCGCCTCTCAAAAAAGCCCTAACACATACAGTCCTGTGGGTACCCCACCCACCTGCGGAGCCAGCAAAGACCCATCACGAACGTGGTGGGTTTTTGCTTGTCGGGTGGACGTTCGTTGCTGCGCTTTACTATACTTCGTTTATGAAGCGTCTCCATCTGCAAGGCTCCTGGGTGCTGAAGGCTCCAAAAGAGGAAATCTATAGGATCATTTCCGATTTTGAAAAGATGCCTACGTATTTTCCAGCCGTTGCCGAATCCGTACGCATAACCGAAAAAGAAGGAAACCACCAGAAGATGGTCGCGAAAGTGAAATCGTTTGGCAGGGTTTTTGACGTGAAAATGCGAACCGAACTTGTGCCGAATGTCGGCTTTAGGTCCAATAACGAATCTTCTTTCGGAACTTCGGGTTACGAAGAGTTTTTCATGGAGGACATTGAAGGAGGCACCAAGATCACGTATACGTACGACCTTGAAATCCACCGGCCGCTGCTCAGGATTATTGGAACCCCCTTGATAAAGTGGTTCGCGATGCGGTCTTGGAAGCGTGCCGTCATCGATACGTTGCGGAAACTTGTAGAAAAGTAGTTTTCTAAAAGGAGGCGCATTGTTCATTCTCTTGGGGCGCTTTCCCCTGTGGTAGACTGGCCGGGGCCACTGTACGCGCGGCCCAATATGCGTAAGAAAGCCCGTTCTCGCGCGTCATAGCATAGCGACAAGCCATTTTCGCGTATAAGGCGGATTTTGGTACGTGATCCTTATTCACTCATCTTTTACGGTTATGAAGAAGGTTTCATTCATGCTCTCCTTGGCGCTGTTGCTTGGCGCCATGCCGGCTGCGGTCGGCGCGCAGGGCCCCTTGCTGGCTCCCGGCCAGCTGGTGAAGTCCGTCTCTTCCTCGGCGGTGTACTACCTCGACGAGGATCTCGGGCGACAGGTGTTCCCGAACGCCCGCATTTTTGCCAGCTGGTACGCGAATTTCGACGGCGTCGTCGAAGTGGACGACGCGACGCTGAGCGAGCATCCGCTGACCGGCAATGTGCCGTACAAGCCGGCGAAGCGCCTCGTCAAACTCCAGACCGACCCCAAGGTGTACGCGGTGGATGAAGGCGGCGTGCTCCGCTGGCTGAAGTCCGAAGCCGTGGCCCGCGCGCTCTTTGGCGAGCGCTGGAACCAGATGGTCGACGACTTGTCGGACGCCTTCTTCGTCGACTATACGTTCGGCGCGGATGTCGAGCACGAAAGGGACTTCAAGCCTGAGCGCGAGCGCAAATCCTCCGATCTCATCAAGACGCTCCGCGAAAAGCGCCTTTCGAAACTCCGCGCGCGCGGCGCGTCCGACGACGCGTTCGAGAACGACGGCTTCGGCAAAAACAAGGTGCTCGTTTGCCACAAGGCGGGCGGGGATAAGGCTCACACGATCGCGATCGCTCGTCCGTCGCTCCCGGCGCACATCGGCCATGGCGACACGGAAGGTCGCTGCCCCCACGATGACGATGATGAGGACGATGATGACAACAACGACACGACCACCCCTACGATCACCGGACTCTCGACCGACAGCGTCACAACGTCTTCCGCACGCGTTCTTCTTACCGCCAATGAGTCCGTGAGCGCGAAGGTCTATTCTTCGACTTCGACGCCGGTCGACACCGGCTCGTCCGCCAGTTTTGTCGCGAGCGCTTCGTCGTCCGTCACCCACAGCATCAATCTGACGGGACTCGCCGCTTCGACGACGTATTACGTCCGCGTCGTGGTCACGGATGGATCTGGAAACTCGACGACCTCGTCTGAAGTGATGTTCACGACGCTGGCCCAGCCGGACACGACGGCACCGACCTTCCTTACGTCGTCGGTTGGCAGCATCGTGGCGACGTCCGCGCACCTGCTCTTCACGACCAATGAAAACGTGACTGCGGCCGTCTATTCGAGCACCAGCACGCCCGTCGACACGAGCGGAACGTCGACGGTCGCCGTGACCGTCGCCGCCAGCGCGCATGACGTCGCATTGACCGGTCTCTCGCCCGAGACGACCTATCACGCGATTATCATCGCCTCTGACGCGGCGGGAAACACGACGGCTTCGTCCGAACTCACGTTCACGACGCCGGCGAACAACTAGCGCCTTTCCGAAGCCTTTGGCTCAAGCCCGCCACACACGTGGCGGGTTTTTGATTGCCAAGGTGTTATTCTGGGGTAGAATAGGGGTAGCCCGGCACGAAGGGGCTCCACCGCCTATTTCGCCACACCCTTATGATGACGTATCTCTTGCTCTTACTCGGTTTTATCGTGCTGATTAAGGGCGCGGAGTTTCTGGTAGACGGCGCTTCTTCGGTGGCGAAAAAAATGCGCGTTTCGAATCTGGCGATCGGCCTTACGATCGTCGCGTTCGGCACGAGCGCGCCTGAATTGTTCGTGAACCTCTTCGCGTCGTTCAACGGCAACGCGGATATCGCCATCGGTAACATCGTGGGGAGCAATATCGTCAACACGCTCCTGATTCTCGGCATCGTGGCGATGATCATGCCGATCAAGGTGGGGAAGGGGACCGTTTGGAAAGAGATCCCCATGGCGCTTCTCGCTGCCGTCCTGCTGCTCGTCATGGCGAACGACGCAATTGTCGATCGTGTCGCGCACAATGCGCTCACGCGGAGCGACGGCGTGGCGCTGATCGCGTTTTTCATCATCTTCCTGTACTACACGTTCGGCATCGCGAAACAGGTTGGAACGGACGAGCAGCCCGCTCCGCGCGTCTATTCCGGGCTTGGTTCCGTAGCCCGCATCGTTGGCGGCTTCGCGGGACTCGCCGTCGGCGGGCAGTGGATCGTAAGCAGCGCGTCCGTCATCGCAAGCCGTTTCGGAATGAGCGATGCGTTGATCGGTCTCACGATCGTCGCGATCGGCACGTCGCTTCCGGAGCTCAGCACCTCCATCGTGGCGGCTATCAAAAAAAACGCGGATATCGCCGTCGGAAACGTCATCGGTTCGAACATTTTCAATATTTTTTGGATTCTCGGCATCAGTTCGATCATTCGACCGCTGCCGTTCAAGCCCGAGTTGAACTTGGATCTCTGGATGGTGGTCGTGAGCAGCGCGCTCCTGTTCATCTGGATGTTTCTCGGAAAACGCCATCTCCTGGAACGCTGGCAAGGCGGCGCCATGATTTTGCTCTACAGCGCCTACACGGGCGCGATCATTCTGCGCGGTTAACCGCCGGCAGCCCGACGAGACGTAACGCATCGCAAACACATGATTCCCAACCGTTCGCCTTGGATACAGCAATTGAAACGGACGCGGCCTGTGAAACCGCTTGATCAGAATCTCCGCACGGACGTTGTGATCGTCGGTGGCGGCATTGCAGGCGTGACGACGGCCTTTTTCACGCTTTTGGAAACGCAAAAAAACGTCGTTCTTCTCGATGCGGATAAGGTCGCGCACGGAGCGACGGGGCACAATGCCGGGCAGGTGACGAGTTATTTTGAGCGCCCGCTCCATGAGCTTGCGGACCAGTTCGGCTTGGAAGCGGCGGTGAATGCGCAACGCGACATCGAATCGGCCTGGGCGTTGATCGATCAGATGGTCGCGCACGGAAAGCTGCGCACGCCGCTGCACCGCTTCGTCGGCCACGCCGGTCTTTCGAGCCTGGATCAGCTCGTCGAGCACCTGAAAAACAACCAATGCCGAAAACGCGGCGGCCTTGCCACCGAACACGTGCTCGTGGCGGAAGAGTGGAATGAGCGCGCGGGCATTTCCGCCGAGTTTGACGGTCTGTACGAGGTGGTTCCGCAAGCCGACATTCTCGCGCGGCTTGAGACGAGCAATCCTCAGTACATCGCCTCGCTTTCGTATCAGAAGGGCTGCATGAACAGCGCGCTGTTTTCCGAAGAGGTCGTCGGCTATCTCCTGGCCGCCTATCAGGACCGTTTCGCCCTCTATGAAGGCAGCCCCGTCAAAACGGTGTACGTGTCGAAAGATTCCGCGGAGCTGGTGGTAAACGGCAAAATCGTGCGCGCGGAGAACGTCGTCCTGTGCACCAACGGGTTTGAAAATTTCTCGATCATCAACCGTGCCGGGAATGACATCGATACCTCGTTCCATCATTCGGTGGTCGGGCGCATCGGCTACATGGCCGGATATTACGCGCCGCCCGGCGAGGCGCCGATGGCGATCAGCTATTTTTCGAAAGCGAAAGTCGATGCGCGTGATCCGATCGGCGAGAGTTACTTTTATCTGACGCGCCGCCCGCACGAGCATGAAAGCGGAAGGGCGCACACGTTGGTGTGCACCGGCGGGCCCGAGGCCGTCCTGCCGAACGGAGCTGAATATTCCCGCGCCCAAGCATGCGCCGAAGATACAAAAATCGCCATCGACGATTTCTTGAGTACCAATTACGCGAAGCATCCGGGACAGGAAGCGGAGTACGCGTTTTGCTGGCACGGCCTCATGGGCTATACGCCGGAAGGCGTGCGCCTTATCGGTCCGGAGCCGTTGAATCCCGTCTTGCTCTACAACCTCGGGTGCAACGGCGTCGGTATTTTGCCTTCCGTTTTCGGAGGCAAGCGCATTTCACGATTCTTGAACGGCGAGAGGCTTGAGCCTTCGCTTTTTGATCCGCGCAAGCAAGCCGGACGGAAGCCTCCTGTGAAGAAAGCGCAGATGTTCGTCTCCGTTCTCGCGATAGCACTCGGCATGTTCCTTGTCGTCTACGGCGGGCTCGACGACAGTCCGGGAGGGCAGATGCTCGGGCTCGTCCTGGCCATCCTTGGCATGATTGGGGGTGCTAAGAGTAGGATATAAATGCCGGTATCGGCATATAGTTATTACTCTCCATAAGCGAAACCTATGTTTGACATGAAGATTTGTAAACAAAGCTTGCCGTACTCCGTCGGCGCCGTGGCCTACGTCGCCACCGTTGCGACGATCATGCAGAACGCGGAGAGGATTTTTGACAGCGCCGGCAAGCCCGACAGCGTGCTCGCCCCGATCGGCTTCCTCTTGCTGCTCGTGACGTCCGCGGCGACGATGGGGATGCTCATTTTCGGCAAGCCGCTCATGCTCTATATCGACGGAAAAAAACGCGAGGGCCTCATGATGGTGGTCTACACGATCGGCCAGCTCGCGGCTTTCACGGTACTCCTCTTCGTCATTCTCGCTTCGATGCGCGGTTGAACGCGATTCGTATGAAATCCGTCGCCTACACGAACCTCGCCATCTTCGCGCTGTTTTTCGGCATCGCGCTGATCGAAGCGCTGCAACAGGGGAATTGGCTGAAAGCGGCGCTCTTCGCCGCGCTCGGCCTCTTGTCGCTGCGCGCCGATTTAAAGAAATGAGGCTGTGTCGAGAGAGTTCAATCAAGGAAATCGACCGCTCAGGGCGGTCGTCTTGCGTTAGAAAAGTGCTATACTATTGGGCGTAACCCTCAATCTATGGCCTATACGGCCCTATTTTCACCTGGGAGAATCGGCCAACTAAAAGTGAAAAACCGTCTGGTGATGCCGCCGATGGTGCTAAACTACGCCGACAAGAACGGCCTTGTTACGAAACGGTACGTTGACCATATCGAGCGCGTGGCTCGTGGAGGCGTCGGCACGATCATCCTGGAAGCGAGTTATATCCGCCAAGACGGCAAAGGATTCGTGAATGAACTGGGTGTGCACGACGACGCATGCGTGCCGGGTTTGAAGAAATTGGTTGCGGCCGCGCATGCGCACGGCACGATGATCGGCATCCAGCTGTATCATGCGGGTCGACAGACGTCCTCGAAGACGACCGGCACGCAGCCAGTCGCGCCGTCGCCCCTGCCTGATCCGACCGTCAACGAGCTGCCGCGCGAACTGACGAGCGCGGAAATTTCCTCAGTCATCGATGCGTACGGACGCGCTGCCGCGCGCGCGAAAGCTGCCGGCCTGGATTTTGTGGAAATACACGGCGCGCACGGATATCTGATCACGCAGTTCTTGTCTCCATTCAGCAATCGCCGTACCGACGCTTATGGCGGCACGGCACAGAAGCGCATGCGCTTCGCGATGGATGTCTACGCAGCCGTGCGCAAGGCGGTTGGTTCGAATTTTCCAGTCACGATCCGTCTTTCCGGCGAGGAAATGGTCGAAGGCGGCCTGACGCTGCTCGATACGATCGCGATCGCTAAGCGCCTCGAGGAGGCGGGTATCGACGCCGTACACGTCACCGCCGGCAACTATGCCTCATACGCGCGCGGGTACATGATTCCGCCGATGGCGATGCCGGACGCAACGCTGGCCTATTTGGCGCGAGCGGTGAAAGGTGCGTTGAAAATTCCCGTCATCGCGGTTGCTAAAATTCGCGATCCAAAACTCGCGGAGCGAATTTTGAAAAAGGGGGAAGCGGATTTTATCGCGGTTGGCCGCACGCTTCTGGCCGATCCGGAGTGGCCGAACAAGGTGAAGAACGGGAACGTTGAGGAAATCAATCCGTGTATCGCTTGCAATCAAGGTTGCATCAGCCGGTTGTTCGCGCAGCAAGATGTTTGGTGCACGGTCAATCCTGAAACGGGTCGCGAGGGAGCGTTCGCGCAACCGGCAAAGAGGAAAAAAACCGTCGTTGTGGTCGGCGGAGGCCCGGCGGGGCTTTCGGCTGCGAAGACGGCGGCTGCGCGCGGGCACCGCGTCACGCTTTATGAAAAGAAGTCCAAGCTGGGCGGCCAGCTCTTCGCCGCTGAGGCCGCGCCGCATCGCCAAGGCTGGAAGGAATTGCGCATGTCGCTTGTGCGCGATGTGCGGCGCCTCGGCGTCGATATCCGCTTGGGCGTCGAGTACGCTCCCGAGCACGCCAGGAGCGAGAAGCCTGACGCCGTCATTTTGGCGATGGGTTCGACGGCAACGAAGCCGAAAATTCCGGGCATCGGGCGCACGAATGTCGTTATTTCGCGAGATCTCTTGGAGGGAAAGGTAAAGGCCACGGGTGACGTTGTCGTGATTGGCGGTGGTTGTGCCGGTGCCCAGACGGCGGAATATCTCGCCGAGAAAGGGCATAAAGTGAAGATTATTGAAGCGGCTGGCGCTATTGCGAGCGATGCGCCGGTCGATGACCGCTTCCTTTTGCTCGGCCGCCTGAATCGTTTGAACGTCAAAATTCATACCGAGACGGCGCTCATGAGCATCGGGCCGAAATCAGTGACGGTTGAGAGCCCCGCCGGTTCGAAGATGCTGCCGGCTGATACGGTCGTGCTCTGTCTCGGTTCGTTTCCGACCGACGGGGTCACTTCCGAATTCAAATCGTTCATTAAAGAAGTCGCTGTCGTCGGTGATGCCGTGTCTGCACGGCGCGTGACGGACGCGGTTGCTGAAGGCGCGCTCGCGGCGCTTGCGCTCTAATGTTCCTATGAAACCCGCATATCTCAAATGGGCATTCGCCCTTTCTCTCGGCGGCACGCTGTTCGCCGGGTACTTGAGCTTCTATAAGCTGTTCGCGAAAAGCTGCGCCTTTAACGAGCCGTGCCCGACGTTTCTCGGGTATCCGGCGTGCTGGTTCGGACTCGTGCTGTTCGGCTTGATGTGCGTCGTGTCGCTGATCGGCTTGTACGGACCCTTCACGACCAAAATGACGGCGCGATTCAACGTGACGGTGTCGCTTCTCGGCATCGCCTTCGCCGGGTACTTCACGCAAAAGGAAATCGCGTCGTGGCTCGCGGGAAACGCCCCTTCGTATCAGCTCGGTCTTCCGACCTGCGCCTACGGGCTCGTGTTTTACGTCATCATTTTTGCGATTTCGCTCCGTCCGGCCAAAGACGTCAAACCGACGGCTTGATTGCCGCTTTAAGGCCGAGGAACGCCCTTTCGCCGAAACCCTTGACTTTTTCGGAGTTTTAGCGTATACTCCGGGTTCCTATGTACAACTCTCATCGCGACAACAAATCAGGAGGTTACGGCGGCGGAAAGAAGTTCGGAGGCGGGCAGTCTTGGAACAGGGGTTCCGACAGCCGTGGTTTCGCGAAACCGGAGATGCACAACGCGACGTGCGCTGAGTGCGGCAACGCGTGCCAAGTTCCGTTCAAACCGAACGGGCGCAAACCGATCTACTGCAGCAATTGCTTCAAGAAGGAAGACAAGGGCGGCGGAGATATGCGTTTTGAACAGCGTTCCGAGAGCCGTGGATTCGGCGCTCCGGAAAAGCGCATGTTCCAGACCGAGTGCGACAAGTGCGGCGACAGCTGCGAGGTGCCGTTCCGCCCGACGGGGGAGCGCCCCGTGTATTGCCGCGGCTGCTTCGACAAGGGCGGCGCTCCGGACCGCAAAAACGCGTCCATGCCCGCGCCGCGCCCGCAAGGCGAAAACTATGCCGAGCAGTTTAAGGCGCTGAACTCCAAGCTCGACGCGATTCTGAACATGCTGAAGCCTGCCGTCGCCGCTAAGGCGGAGAAGGAAGAGGTTGCAGTCAAGAAGGAAGCGCCGAAGCCGAGCGCGGTCAAAACAGCTTCTCCCAAAAAGAAGGCTGTCGCAAAAAAGAAGAAGTAATGAAGTGAGACGGTCGCCCATCGGCGGCCGTCTTGCTTTTTTGGGGTATTTACCTTATATTCTAGGGGTAGCACGTTCTTACGCATAATTTTTTATTTAACCAATTTCATGCCTTACGCATTAAAAAAGGCCGCGACGCTGGGCGTCGTCCTCTCGACCATTCTCTGGTCCGTGATGGCGACCGTCCTCGTCGCTCCTTTGAAGGCCTCTGCCGCCGGCTGCACGAGCGGTAGTCTCATCAAAGGTTCTCTCTCCGCGGTGTACTACTGCGGCGCCGACATGAAGCGCTACGTCTTCACGAACGACAAAGCGTACTTCACGTGGTACTCGAACTTCTCGGGTGTCATGACGATTTCCGACGCTGACCTCGCTTCCATCCAGATCGGTGGCAACGTCACCTATCGCCCGGGTGTGAAGATGATCAAGATTCAGTCCGACCCGAAGGTCTACGCCATCTCGCATGGCGGCGTCCTCCGCCCGATCGGTTCTGAAGCTGTCGCCTCCGCTCTGTATGGTTCCAACTGGAACACGCAGATCGACGACATCTCCGACGCGTTCTTCACCAACTACACGGTTGGCAACGCGGTGAACTCGGCCGGCGACTACGACAAGACCGCCGAAATGAGCGGCTCCCAGACCGTGAACCAGGACAAGAACCTGAGCTCCGGCCCTGGCTCCCTCTCTGGCGTCTCGGTCTCGCTCGCTTCCGACTCTCCGGCCTCGGCCACCGTGCCGAAGTCCGCGACGGGCGTGAACTTCGTCAAGTTCAACGTCTCGAACGGCACCGGTTCTGCGGTCGTCGTCGACTCCGTCGTCCTCCATCGCGTGGGCGCCGGTGCTTCGACCGACTTCTCGAACGTCTACCTGTATGAGGGCAACTCCCGTCTGACCACGGGCCGTTCCGTCAACAGCTCGTCGAACGACGTCACCTTCAACAGCCTGAACCTCGCCCTCTCCGCCGGTCAGACTCGCACCCTGTGGGTCGCCGCGACGATGTCGAGCACGGCTGGCGCTGGTAACGTGAACGCCTTCCAGGTCACCGCCGTTTCGAGCGGTTCCTCGTCGGCTTCCGGTCTCCCGGTCACGGGCAACAACATGACGCTCGCTTCGGCGACTGTCGGTTCTGTCACGATCGCGAAGTCCGGTTCGCTCACGAACCCGAAGGTCGGTCAGATGAATGTCAAGCTCGCCGAGTTCCAGCTCTCCGCTGGCGCCGCCGAGGACCTCGACATCAAGCGCGTTACGCTCTTCCAGAGCGGCAACATCTCCCGCTCGGCTTTGACCAACCTCAAGCTGAAGGCGGCTGGTACGGAAGTCGCTTCGGCCGCCGGTCTCGACGACCGCGACCGCGTGACCTTCGTCCTCACGGGCAACACCCTCCTCGAAAAGGGCAACACCCGCACGTATGAAGTTTGGGGCGATGTCGGCGGCGGTACCCGCTCTGCTGACACCATCAAGCTCTACGTCGAGGAAGACGCCGATGTCTGGGCCACGGGCCGCACGTTCGGCTTCGGTGCCTCCGTCACGCGCACCGCGTATGACGGCGACTCCTGCACCTCGACTTCGGGCGACTGCTCGTACCTCTCGCTTGAGGGCGGTCAGATCACGATCACCTTCAACGGCCCGGCCGCGACCGACATTGCGACCAACGGCAAGGACAAGGAAGTCTTGAACTTCACCCTCGCCTCGCAGTCCAACGTCGAAGTCCGCAACCTGCGTCTCACGGTTTCTTCTGATGGCCCGGACTACTACACGGGCGGTCTTTGGAACCACAGCGCGAATACCGCCAACTACACTGACATCAAAGTTCTCGACGTTTCGTCGGGCTCTGTTATCGCTGGTCCGAAGGATTTGAGCAGCTCGTCGTCGGGCGGTGACGCCAACGACACGTCCCAGTCCCTCGTCTATACGGACGTCTTCACCCTGAACGCCGGCCAGGCCCGCACCTTCAAGGTGACCCTGGACGTCGCCAGCGCCGCGGCACTCGAAGGCAACCTGAGCCGTGTCAGCCTCGCTGCGTTCCAGTCGTCCGACATCCGCAACCTCGACAACTCGACCTTCGTCTCGACGTCGGACATCGTTCCTTCATCCGCGATTACCGGAAACCAGATGACCGTCCGTGCGGCATCGCTCACGGTTTCGGCCGCTTCGACGCCGGTTGCGCAGACCTTCATCCAGGGCTCCCAGAACGTCGAGCTCGCCGGTATCAGCCTCAAGGCTGGCCAGGGCTCCGACGTCAAGGTGACCTCGATGACCGTCCAAACGCTCGTCGATGCGAACAACGACACGAACTTCGGTACGGGTTGTGAAAACAACGCCGACACGGGCTCGTCCGACAAGTTCGCCACCGACATCTTGCTCACGGCCAAGCTCATGAATGGCACCACGCAGGTGGGTGACACCAAGAGTCCGACCTCGTCCACGGCGTCGTGCGCCTCGGTTGATGGCGGTCTCCTCCAGTTCACCAACATGAACTTGACGATTCCGGCCGGTCAGACGGTCACCCTCGCCCTCGTCGGTAACCTTTCCGGTTCGATCGCGAACCTGAACGACACCGTAGCCTTCTCCGTCGCCAACGCGAACGTGACGGCGCAGGACATGGACGGCAACTCCGTCTCGAAGTCGGGTTCGGCACAATCCGCCAGCATGATCATCTCGACGAGCGGCACCATGACCTACGCGCTCGCTCCGGATGACACGGAATCGGAAGCCGGTTTCGTTCTTGCTGGAACGACCTCCGTCGTCGCGAAATACCGCTTCACCGCCCAGACTGAAGATCTCAAGCTTACGAAGGTGCGCATCAGCGTCCCGAACTACGGTTTGGTACGCGGTGTATCGCTCTACGACGGCTCGAACCTTCTGGCCGGACCGATTACGGCGAACACGTCCGGACACGCCGACTTCTCGAACTTCTCGTTCGTCGTTCCGAAGGACAGCTCCAAGAACCTCACGGTCAAAGTCGAGCTTGTTCCGGCTTCGGACATTCAATCCGACGGCGAAACGGGTTACCCGCTGACCGTCTACCTGTGCGATGGCGACGGCGTCAATGAGAACAGCAGCGGTTGCGGCACTGCCGATACGAGCACGTTCGAAGTGCGCGGCACGTCCGCAGGTTCGAGCACGATCTCGACCTCCGGCTCCACGAACGACCTTGCCAGCCGCCAGAAGACGTACGTGAAAACCAAGATGACGATCACTCCGGTCAACCTGTCGACCTCGACGTTGTCGAGCGGTACGCAGGTCGTCTCGCACTTCATGGTTGCGGCCGACGCGGCCGAGCAGGTTTCGCTGAAGAAGCTGACCTTTGAGATCAGCATGAACAACGTCGGCGGCACGGACCTTTCGGCCACCGGCACGTCGCTGTCCGACAGCAACGTCCGCGAATACGGCCAGGGCACGAACTACGCCGGCCAGATCGACTTCACAACGTGTTCGACGGCCACGAGTGTCGTCTGTACGGTCCGTGTGGTCTTCGCCGACGAAGTAACGATCGCTGCCGGCACTTCGAAGCGATTCGAGTTGCGGTTGAACGTGAGCGGCGCCGATACTTCCGGTGAGTCCATCAGCACGAAGCTGCTTGGCGACGCTTCGACCACGTCGGGCGAACTGAACCTCGGATCCGGCCCGCTGGACCCGGTCATCGGCAGCTCCGGCACCAGCGCCAACCTGATCTGGTCCGACAACAGCCTGATTCCGCACACGTGGACGCTTGATACGAACGTATCCGTCAACAACGCGAACATCTCGGATGATTGGTTGAACGGGGCACTTATCAAGATTCTTCCGACCGACACGCAGACGTTGACCCGCACGTAAGAGCCGGTCACTGTCAGTGGTTCGCGAAGATCCGATCGCAACCCTGCACCAGGTGGTGCAGGGTTTTGCGTTACGCTCTTGAGCGCGTATGATGGCGGGACTTGCGCCGCATGGACGGCTTCTTGTAGATCGACGGCATCGCTCATAACCCAACCCCATGCTGGACACGCTCAAACAACACTTTGGCTACGACCGTTTCCGTCCGCTTCAAGAGGAGATTATCCGGCATGTCATGGAAGGCAAGGATTGCGTCGCCCTCATGCCGACGGGCGGAGGCAAGTCGCTTTGTTTCCAAATGCCGGCGTTGCTTGCGGGCGGCCTCACGATCGTGGTTTCGCCGCTCATCGCGCTCATGAAGGATCAGGTCGATCAGCTTACGACCAACGGCATTCCCGCGGCGTATCTCAACAGCTCGATTTCCGCCTATGAAATCGAGGACGTCATGCGCGCCGCCCAAGCCGGAAAGCTTCGGCTCTTGTATCTGGCTCCGGAGCGCCTCGCGATGCCGGACTTTCGCCGGTTCCTTTCGACACTCGACGTGCGCTTGCTCGCGATCGACGAAGCGCATTGTATTTCGGAGTGGGGTCACGATTTCCGCCCCGACTATGCGAACCTGAAGATCCTGCGCACGGAATTTCCGAACGTGCCGACGATCGCGCTTACGGCAACCGCGACAGAAAACGTCCGCGCCGACATCGTCCGCCAGCTGCACCTGCGTTCGCCGCGCGTGTTCGTTTCAAGCTTCAATCGCCCGAACCTGACGTATTCCGTCGTGCCGAAGAAAAAAGGGTCGGCGGCGCTCTTCGCGCTGCTTGAAAAATATCGAGGCGAAAGCGCGATTCTGTATTGCTTCTCTCGAAAAGATACGGAGGCTTTGGCGGCGGAGCTTCGCAAGCGCGGCTTCAAGGCGGCGGCCTATCACGCCGGCCTGGCGCAAGACGTGCGTTCGCGCACGCAGGAACGCTTCATTTCCGACGATCTCGATATCGTGGTGGCGACGATCGCTTTCGGTATGGGTATCGACAAGCCCGACGTGCGGCTGGTGGCGCATTGCGATCTGCCGAAATCCGTCGAAGGCTACTATCAGGAAACCGGCCGCGCGGGGCGCGACGGGCTGCCGTCGGAATGCGTGCTGTTTTTTTCGTATGCCGACAAGCGCAAGCAAATGTACTTCATCAACGTCATGGAAGCCGGGCCGCAGCGCGATCAGGCGCGTCAAAAGCTGGAGGCGGTCATGCGTTATGGCGAGCTTCGCCAATGCCGACGGAGCTTCTTGCTCAGCTACTTCGGCGAGACGCGCGCAAACATGTCCTGCGAGGGATGCGACGTGTGTCTCGGTACCGTTGCTCGTGCCGATCAGCCGCCGACGAAGACGGTTGTCAAAAGCTCCCCCGATACCGCTCTGTTCGAACATCTGCGGGCGCTGCGCAAGCGGCTGGCCTATGCCCAACACGTGCCGCCCTACATGATTTTCGGCGACGTGAGCTTGAAACAGATGGCTGCCATGCGTCCGAAGAATCGGCAGGAGTTCGCGGAGATCAGCGGCGTCGGCCAGAAAAAGCTCGAGATGTTCGGCGAGACATTCATGGATGCGATTCGGAGCTATGCGGGATGACGGGATGTGCTAGGCTGAAGCCATGAAGATTGCCATTGTCGGAGCGGGCGCGGCCGGGCTCATGGCGGCCGCCACGATCCATGAACACAACCCGAAGGCCGAAGTGTTCCTCATCGAGAAAAACAACGGCTTGGGAAAGAAAGTCATTATCTCGGGCGGCGGCCGATGCAACGTCACGACCGGTTTGCGCGACATTCGGGAGGTACTTTCGAAATATCCGCGTGGCGGCAAGTTTTTGAATTCGGTCATGCGCCGTTTTCCTCCCGAAGCGGTCTATGACTGGTTTGAAGCGCACGGCGTGCCGCTCAAGATTGAAGATGATCTCAGGGCCTTTCCGCTGTCGAACGATGGTCATGATATCGTCGGGGCGTTTGAACGTTTGTTCGACGGCTCGAACGTGCGCGTATGGCTGAATCGCCACGTCGTCAAGATCGAGAAGCAGGGGAGCGGCTACCGCGTTTCTTTCAAAGACGGCGAAACGCTGGATGTCGAACGCGTTATCCTCACGACCGGCGGGCAAGCCTTTCGCCATACCGGTTCGACGGGCGACGGGTACGCTTTTGCCGAGTCGCTCGGGCACAGCGTGACGGCGCTCGCGCCAAGCTTGAACTCGTTTTTTACCAAAGAATCGTGGCCGAAGGACGTTTCCGGCCTCTCGTTTGAAAAAGCGCGTCTTCGGACGCGATTCGAAAAAGCCTATGAGTTCACCGGTCCGTTTCTTTTTACCCATCGCGGCGTGAGCGGCCCCGCCGTTTTTGCGCTCTCGAGTCTCGTCGCCTTTGAAACCTACGATGCGGCGCGGCCGATGCGGCTGCTCATCGATATTTTCCCAGATCTCTCCGAGGAAGCATTGATAAAAAAAATCGAGACGCTGCTTCAAGCGCACGGGAAGAAGCTGCTAGGCACGATTTTGGATTTTTTGATGTCGAAATCACTGGCGGATGTCGTGTGCCGGGAGCTGCAGTTAGACGCGCATACGCGCGCGGCCGAGGTGTCGAAGAAGGAGATGCGCCGCCTGGCGGCATGGTTGAAGTCCATCCCGCTCAGCGTCGTCGGACGAGGCGCGGGCGACGAGTTCGTGACAGCTGGCGGCGTTGATCTCGCTGATGTCGACCCGCGTACCATGGAATCAAAAATTTCCCCCGGGCTTTATTTTGCTGGTGAGATTCTCGATATCGACGGCTTTACCGGAGGGTTCAATCTTCAAGCCTCGTGGGCGGCCGGCCGCGCGGCGGGGGAAAGCGCTTCCGAGGGCATGTAGCTTTGCGGCCGTGTTCTGTATACTGACCCATATGCCTCTTCGCGTTTTCACTGCGCTCTTCAGTATCTTCCTCGCTTTGGCGCTGCCCATGGCCCCTGTTTTTGCTCAAGGAGAAACAGTCGCGCTTCCTCCTGACGAATACGCGCGCGGCCGAGTGCTCTCCGTCGAAGAAAAGGGCGTGCAAACCGATGTGCTCGGCGAGATCGAGGGGACGGCCGATTACCGCGTCCGGCTCACGAGCGGTCCTGAAAAAGGCCAGGAGATCTTGATTGCCTCAAGCGTATTCAACCCGCGGAACGGCCAGAGGCCCATCGCGGTGGGAGACCGCGTCGTCGTCGTGAAAAGCATCCAGCTCGATGGCAGCGTGCGCTGGTATTTGGCCGATGCGTATCGTCTGCCGACGCTGTTCTGGATGGCGCTCGGTTTCTTCGCGCTCGCCGTGCTCTTCGGAGGACTGCGCGGTTTTACGTCGATGCTCGGTCTCGGCGCCAGCGTCTTCATTATTCTTGGCTGGATCGTGCCGCGTATTCTCGGCGGCAGCAGCCCGTTTCTCGCGACGCTGTCCGGCACGTTCGCGATCGCGGCGGTTTCCTTGTATCTTGCGCACGGATTCAATAAGCGCACGTCGGTCGCGTTTGTCGGCACGATTATCACGCTGGCGCTTTCAGCGGCCTTTGCCGCCGCAGCCGTCGCGCTGGCCAGGATGAACGGCATGGGAGACGAGCACGCGCTCTATCTTCAAAACGGGGACTTCGGCGCGATCGACCTGCGCGGGCTTCTGCTCGGCGGCATCATGCTGGGTGTGCTCGGCGTGCTTGATGACATTACGACGGCGCAATCCGCCGTGGTAGACGAGCTGAAGCGCGCCAATCCGAGTCTTTCCGTCAAGGAGCTGTATGCCCGCGGCCTCTCCGTCGGACGCGAGCACATCGCCTCGCTCGTCAACACGCTGTTTCTTGCTTACGCCGGCGCCTCGTTGCCGCTTTTCCTGCTCTTCTCGGTCTATAAGGACCAGCCGGTTTGGTTTCTCCTGAATAACGAGGTCATTTCGGAAGAAATCGTGCGCACCTTGGTCGGCAGCGTCTGTTTGATTCTCGCCGTGCCGATCACGACCGCCTTGGCCGCCGCCGTTTTCAGCAAAACCGGCCCCGATGAAAAGGCCGATCACAGCGGCCACGGTCACGCGCACTAAAAATCCTCAGCGCACGCCGAGGATTTTATAGATGACGTCTTTTCCGTTCGCGACGATGACGACGGTCTCGCCCGTTTTGCGTCCCATGAGCGCCGCGCCGAGCGGGGAGAGGTAGGAAATGGCGCCGCTGCTTGGGCTGGTTTCCTGCGAACCGACGACGTCGTAGACTTTCGTTTTTCCGTTTACCTCGACCTCGACCGAGGCGCCGATGCGCACGCTGCCGTCCGAAGCGGCGCCGCGCCTGATCGGAATCGCATTCTTCAAACGCTCCTTGATTTCCAGCACGCGCATCTCCAAGCCGCTTACTTTCGCCTTGGCTGCGGAGTACGCGAAGTTCTCGGACAGATCACCCATCTCGCGCGTGCGTCGGAGTTCCTCAACGGCTTTCGGCCTGATTTTTGTCTCGATCCGCTCCATCTCGTCTTTCAGCGCCTGAATGGCCTCCGGCGTCAAGTGGTAGTCGGCGGGTCCGGGGGCGTATTTGCCGGGTTTGCGCTTTGGAACTTGCATATATCCGCCATGGTAGCCGGACTTGCCGAAACTCGCAAAACGGAGTATTGTACCTGCCGATATGGCCAACGACAGCGTCGTCCTCCGCTTCAGCGATGTCACCTTCGAATACGGTGACCACAAGCTCATCCTCGATGAGGCTTCTTTTTCGGTTCGTAACGGTTCGAAGATCGCGCTCATGGGCCAGAACGGCGCGGGCAAGACGTCGCTCTTCAAGCTGATCCTCGGCGAGAACAAGCCGCGCTCGGGCGGAATTTTCCTGACGCCGAAAGAGGCGACAGTCGGCATCGGCAAGCAGGTCTTCACGCAGGAACAGCTCGAACTCACGGTGCGCGACCTGTTCGCCTCGACGTTCGCCGAGGTTCCGTACAATCTCGACAAGCGGATCGCGGACGTGTTCGAAGCCGTGAATTTTACGACGGACATCACGAAGAAGGTTCGCGCCCACTCGGGCGGCCAGCAAGCGCGCTTGCTTTTGGCCTACGCGCTCATCCAGAATCCGGACATTCTCTTGCTCGACGAGCCGACCAATAACCTCGACCAAGACGGCATCGACCACCTGACCGGCTTCCTCATGACCTACGACAAAACGGTCATCGTCATTTCGCACGACGCCGAATTCCTGAACGCCTTTACGGACGGCGTTTTGTATCTCGACGTCCATACGCACAAAATCGAGCAGTACGAGGGCAACTACTACAACGTCGTCGAGGAAATCGCGCAGCGTGTCGAGCGCGAGCGCCAGCAAAACGCGCGCGCCGAAGCCGAAATCCGCAAGAAGCGCGAACAGGCCGAGGTCTTCGCGCACAAGGGCGGCAAGTTGCGCTCGGTCGCCAAGCGCATGCGCGAAGCTGCCGAAGAAGCCGAAGAAAGCATGGTCGAAGTGCGCCAGGAAGACCGCACGATCCGCGACTTTGAAATTCCGTGCCAAAAGTTCGAGCGCGAATTCAGCGGCAAGATCGTTGAGATCACGCAGGTCGGTATCGTCAAGAACGGCGAGCCGGTCATGAAGAAGCTCGATCTCGACCTGCGCCGCGGTGCGCACGTGCTTTTGTCCGGCCCGAACGGCATCGGCAAGACGACCCTGCTCGAAAAGATCGCTTCCGGCACCGCCGAAGGCGTGAAGATCGCTCCCGAAGTCGTGGTCGGCTATTACCGCCAGGATTTCTCGACGCTTGATTTCAATCAGACGGGGTACGACAGCCTCTACGACGCCATGGTCGAAAAGAGCGAGCACGATTTGCGTTCGGCTGCGGCAGGCTTCCTGCTCGACGGCAAGGCGCTCGCCACGAAGATCGGCCAGTTGTCCGAGGGGCAGAAAGGCCTTTTGGCGTTCACCCGCCTCATGCTCATGCGCCCGGGCCTGCTGATTCTCGACGAGCCGACCAACCACATCAACTTCCGCCACCTCCCCGTGATCGCCAAAGCGCTCGACTCCTATGAAGGCGCCATGATCATGGTCAGCCACATCCCTGAATTCGTCTCGCAAATTCGTATCAGCGATCGGATCGATTTGGCCGCCTTGTAAGATCCAAGACGCGTTCGCGTCCTATTAATGAACGCTCATTCCATAAATTGCCTCGCATGACTGTTACGTTCAAGAAACTGACGCTCGCTGCCGCCATCGTCGCGATGTTCGGGGCCGCAGGATTTCTCTATGTTACGAGGCCTCTTGCCGCGCCAAGCGACGTGCGCGAACCGGCTGCGGATGCGCCGGAAACGAAAGAGGGTCAGAAGGCTTATCGCGTGGATAGCGGCTCTTCGCGCGTCACTTTTACGCTGAATGAAGTCTTGAGCGGCCAACCGACGGAAGTCGTCGGCGTCACGAATCAGGTGACGGCCGATTTCGTCCTCGATACCGAGCGTCCCGCGGCTTCAAGTCTCGGCACGGTTCGGGTGAATGCTCGCAGCCTCAAGACCGACAGCACGCGCCGCGACGGCGCGATCGGACGCTTCATTTTGAAGTCGGAAGATCCCGCCAACGAGTTCATCGTCTTTGAGGCGAAAGCGCTCGAAGGATTGCCGGAGAAAATCGACGTTGATGCGGCGTTTACGTTCAGCGTCAAAGGCGATCTGACGATCGCGGGCATCACGAAAGAAGTCGAGTTTGACGGCACGGCCACGCTTGAAGCTTCCGGACAACTGAAGGGCGCGGCGCAAACGACCGTCCAGCGCGCCGACTATAACCTCATCATTCCGAGCGTGCCGTTTGTGGCAAATGTGGATCAGGAAGTGCGGTTGGAGATCGAATTCGTCGCCAACCACGTTGCTGGATAAGAAATGGTCGATTTACAATAGCCCTTCCAAGGGGCTATTTTCTGGGCTACACTCCTCCCTATGAAAGGCAAAGCGCTTACGCTCATGGCCGGGGTCGCGATGGTGGCGGGAGGCGTCTACCTCCTGTTCCCGTTTTCGCGCACGGCCGAGGGCGGAGAGCAGGACTCCGCAGTCGCGGAAACGTCGCAGGAGATTCCCGAAGCGCCGAAGGACCGCGTCGAGAGTATCGAGATTCCGCCAAAAGCGACGTACGGCGTTCTGATGGAGGAACAAGGCGTCGGCTCGACGGACGCGACGGCCGTTTATGAAGCTGCCAAGGATTTTTACGATTTGGCGACGATCCGCGCCGGCAAGCGCTTGGAACTGGCCTTTGACGCGGCGACAGGCGATTTTAAAAGCTTGATGTATCCGATCAGCACGGAAGAGGAGCTGCGCGTGCGCAAAGAGGACGGCGTTTGGAAAGCGGCGAAAGAAGCGATCTCGTACGAGATCAAGCTCAAAACGGTCAGGGGCACAGTCACCTCCTCGCTCTACGCGGCTGGGTTGGAGCAGGGGATGGATGAGCGCGCCGTGATCGAAATGGGCGACGCCTTCCAGTGGTCGATCGACTTTGCGCAGGATGTGCGCGTCGGCGACAGTTTCGTCGTCGTGTACGAAGAGCGGTATCGCGACGGCGCGTACGCGATGCCGGGACTCGTTCTGGCGGCGCGGTACGTAAACGACGGCACCACGCACAACGCCTACTGGTTTGAAAACGCCGCTGGCGAAGGCGGCTACTACGACGAAAAGGGCAACTCGCAGCGCAAGATGTTCTTGAAGGCGCCGGTTGCGTTTAAATACATCACGTCCGGCTTTACCACGGGCTTGCGCTACGTTGCGGCGTTCAATACCTCGACCGGCCACCGGGCCATCGATTACGCGGCCGCGCAAGGCACGCCGATTCGCGCCACGGCCGACGGCGTCGTGTCATTTGCCGGCTGGGACGGTCCGTACGGCAACAAGGTCTCCATTCGCCATAACGGTACGTACACCACGAACTATGCGCACCAATCGAAACTCGCGGTGAAGCGCGGGCAAAGAGTGTCGCAAGGCCAGGTCATCGGCTACGTCGGTTCGACCGGATTTTCGACAGGTCCGCATCTCCACTATGAAATGGTCAAAAACGGAACGAAGATCAATCCGATGAAGGAAACATTCCCTGGCACCGATCCGATCAAGCCGGAAGAAAAAGAAGCGTACGAAGTCGTCGTTCAAAAGTGGAGCGAAGCGCTTCGCTAGGCCCCCGCATCGCCGAGCAGCGCGTACCACTCTTTTTCGAGACGCGCCAGCTCCTCGTCCAGTTCCTTGAGCCGCGCGTACTTTTCAGGCGCGTACTCCGTGGGATTTTCAAAATAGTAGGCGAGGATCTCGCTTTTTTCCCGATCAAGCACCTTCATGCGCTCTTCGATTTTCTGCTGGCGGCGGCGTTTTTCTTTTAAAATCGTCTGCGCGTGACGGCGAGCCTCCGCCTCGGCCGCCGTGGACGGCTCAGACTCGTTTTCCGCGCCGTGCACGTCTTCCTCCATGGCGGCGCCCAGATCGGCAAGATATTCGTCATAGGTGCCGGGATACTGCCGGACCTTGCCTTCGCGCGCCTCGAAAATGCGCGTGGCGAGCGCTTTGATGAAGGATTGGCTGTGGCTTACGAAAACGATCGTGCCGGGGTACTCCTGGAGCGCTTTGGCCAGCGATTCAGACGTTTCCGCGTCCAAGTGGTTCGTCGGTTCGTCGAGCAATAAGACGTTGTGAGGAGACAGCAGCAAACCGGCCAGGCATAGGCGCGCGCGCTCGCCGCCGGAGAGTACCTGCACGCGTTTCTCAAGGTCGTCTTCGCGAAACAGGAAATCGCCGGCCATCTTCAAGAGGTCCTCTTGGCGCGTTGAGGGCGGAGCGGAGTGCGCGAGGTGCTCCATAACGGTGTCCTCCGGCTTGAGCGCCGCCTCCGTGTGCTGCGCGTAGTAGCCGATCTCCGCCTTGTGCCACCACTTGGCCGTGCCGCTGATCGGAGGCAAGACGCCGGAAAGCGTCTTGAGCAGCGTACTCTTGCCCATGCCGTTGCCGCCGAGAAGCGCGACATGCTCGCCGCGCTGAAGGTCAAAGGCGATATCGGACGCGATCACGCGCTGGCCGTAACCGATTTCAAGATCTTGCACGTGGAGCGCCGGCCCGTGCGTGACGAGCGGGGAGGGGATCGCGATGCGTGCGGTCGGCAAGAGGCTCTCGACGTCAACATTCGCCATTTTCGAGAGCTTCTTGATGCGCGATTGCACCTGCTTCGCCTTGCTGGCCTTGTAGCGGAACCGATCGACGAACTCCTGGATGTGCTCGCGCTCTTTTTGAATTTTCTTGTTGGTACGCAACACGAAGGCGCGCGCCTCGGCTTTGCGGAGCAGGTAGGTATCGACCTTTTCCGGCGAAGACGTCAGTTTGCCGCGCTCGATTTCCGCCGTACGGTCCGCCACGGCATTCAGGAAGGCGCGGTCGTGCGACGTGACGATAAACGCGCCGCGATACGTTTTGAGGAAGCGTTCGAGCAGGAGAAGCGTCGGCAAGTCGAGATAGTTGACCGGCTCGTCGAGGACCAGCAGATTCGGATCCATGAGCAGCATGGCCGTGAGCTTCAAGCGCATCTGGTAGCCGCCGGAGAGCGTCGAGGCAGGCGCTTCAAGGTGGGCGCGGTGCAAGCCGAACTGTGCCCCCATTTTCGCGCAGGCCCACGGCTCGCGGCCCGTTTTCTTTTCAAGATACGCGAAGCCCGTCACGCCTTCGGGGATCGTTTCGTGCTGGGAAACCGCTCCGAGACGGAGCGTCGGGAAGGCGCGCACCTCCCCCGCGTCAGCCTCCTCTTCGCCGAGCAGAATGCGGATCAAGGTCGACTTCCCGGCGCCGTTGCGGCCGATCAGCGCGATCTTTTGGCCTTCCGCCACGGTCAAATCGACCCCGTCGAGGATGACGGAGCGGCCGTGGGTCTTCTTAAGGCCAGCGAGTTCAAGCAGCGTGCGCATCGTCGTTCTTCGGCAGCAGCATAACATAAAAACCGCCGATCAAAGGTCGGCGGCAGGGAGGGCGCGCTGGCGGCGGACGGGCGTGAGATCGAGCCCGGCCTTCTTGAACGTGTTGCGCGTATCCAGCGGATTTTCTTCGTCGTTGGCCGCTGCGAGGAGCAAGCCGACATACAGAGCGATGACGGCTGCAGCTCCATAGACGGCTGCGTCGCTCGAGTAGTGGCGTTCGTAGAACTCGCTGTACGGGATTGAGGTGTCGAACACCGACATAAGCGGCACGTGCTCGGACGGATCGTGCGACGCGTCATGGGCGAACGCCTCGTAGGCGCATTTCGCCTTCTTCGTGAAATGATCGGTGATCTCGTACCACGGTTTGGAGGCCTTTTCCGTTTTTCCGCCGCTTTGGAATTCGCCTCGAGCACCGATGATGCCGGCGGCGGTATGCGTCAGGCCTTCGCAGGTTCGATAGATCGCGTACCGTTCGAGCGCCTGCTGTTCCGAAGCGGAGAACGGCGGATGTGGCGGCGTGCCAAGCGCGGTCTCGCCCATCGTCTCGAAGCGGTCTTCCCAAAGATCCGCGTCGTTGTGGGTGCCGCCGAGCCGCTTGCTTGAAGCTCGGATAATTTCGAGTCGGTCGGAAGCCATGACCAGCGCGGCTTGCGTCAGCCGCCTCGCGGCGTTGGGATGTTTGTGCGGCGCGCCCTCACATTGATAACGGCGCCGGTCGTGGAACTTGTGCAGAAGGTATGCCGAATCGCCATCGAGTCCTCTTTCCGAAAGAAGCGTGGCGGTCCAGCGCAAACCGGCAGCCCTCCAGTGCTCTCCGAGATCCCGCATCTGGCTCGCCAGGTTACTCGCCGATGTTCCGACGACGCGACCCTGCCCGTATCTGCCGATCCAGAGAAGTCCCGCTCCGCGCAGGAGCGATGCTCCGGCTTCGAATGCGGGAGCTGCGCTGAAACGCTTGATCCAGCCGCTGCCGTAGTGCGCTTCCCAGTCGATGCCGATGTCGATCATGCGTGCCTCCTGCCGCGAGGATACGCGCCGAAGTCTCCGCGGTCAATCCTTTCAGAAATGAAAAACCGACGATCATTTCGTCGGCGTCTTGCGGAGGCTCTCGAGAAGTTCGAGTGCCCGCTGTGGCGTGAAGTGATTGAGGAGCTCGCGGTAGTCGTCGATCTTGAGGAATGTCTTGCGCAGATCCTCGATCGCTTCGCGGTGCTCCCTGGCCCAGACGCGGTTCTCGGCCTCGACGAGCTTCTTGAAGCCGGCTTCTTGGCCGCTCCATCGAGCGTACTCGACCTCGTGATGATTGCAGACGGCGCAGAACCGTTCTCCAGGCTCCGAGCGGTCATCATCGTCATTGTGATTGGTCGCTTGATAGCCTGCCGCGTTAACCACGAGCGGATGCGGACACTTCGCGAGAAGCTCCTTCTCCATCTGCGCGGCTTCCGCATGCAGCGATGCGGATTCTCGCTTGGAATCGGTCTCGCGCGCCTCGATGCGTTTCTTGGCCAGCGCGGCACGCAGGCTCCAGAGCTCCTCCGGAATCAGAACGTGCAGTGCCTGTGAAACGTCGAGATGGTTGAGCCTCCACTCGGAAGCGGCGACTTCTTTCTTGAGCTCGGCTTGCTTTTTGGCAAGCTTGCTCATCTGTTCGGCGACCCGAGCCAGCTTGTCGTCGAGGCTCTTTTTGGCCTTTTCCTCGTTCTTCAGAGCCGCCGCGATCTCCTCCGGCGTGAAGTCCAAAATGTGCATGGGATCCTCCTTGATCCTGTCCCGTCTGCTATCATGGCCGCATATGCCACAACTTGCAACTGCAACCTTCGGCGCCGGCTGTTTTTGGGGTGTTGAGGAGACCTATCGCACCTTGGAAGGCGTGACGGAAACCGCCGTGGGCTACATGGGCGGTTCAAAACCGCACCCAACCTACGAGGATGTCTGCAGCGACGCCACGGGGCACGCCGAGGTCGTGCAAGTCACGTATGACCCCGAGCGCGTGTCGTATGAAAAGCTCCTCAAGATCTTTTGGGAGAATCATAATCCGACGACCCTGAACCGCCAGGGACCGGACGTGGGCACGCAATACCGTTCCGCGATCTTCTATCATGATGCGTCGCAAAAGGAAGCGGCGGAGCGTTCCAAAGCGGAGCTGGAAGCCTCCGGCAAATGGCCAAAGCCGATCGTGACGGAAATTACGCCTGCGAAAGAGTTTTGGAGGGCTGAAGACTACCACCAAAAGTACCTCATGAAGCGCGGGCAGGGGAGCTGCCATGTGTAGAATGTACGACGCGTCTCCTGTCCACAGCATATCCTCTGGCGCGCCGACCGCAAAAAAATTAGACTGAACGCGCTCTGTCGTGAGCCGTTCCGTTTATCCCCACCTGCAGGATTCATAAACACTACACGTAGTGGTATACTGAGACCGCATGACACAATATGTTGTGAATGCGGTCTCTGATGTTTTTTCTCGCCTTATGTCCACTTCGCGCATTCTTACACCGAGAAAATTCTACCGTCCGTTCGAGTACCCGCACTATTTTGAATATTTCCAAAAGCAAAACCAAGCGCATTGGATGCCGACGGAAGTGCCGATGGAAGCCGATATCGCCGACTACAAATTCCGACTTTCCGAGGAAGAAAAAAACCTCATCGTCCAAATCCTCCGCTTCTTCACGCAGGGCGACATCGAGGTCAACAACAACTACAACACGCGGCTGATTCCGGCGATTCCGAAACCGGAAATCAAGATGATGCTTTCGGCCTTCGCGGCCATGGAAAGCATCCACGTCTGGGCCTACTCCTACCTCAACGATTCGCTCGGCTTGCCGGAGCGCGAATACTCCGCGTTTCTCGAGTACGAAGCGATGCGCAACAAGTATCAGTTCCTGCAGGACTTTGAAACGAACACGGTTGAAGATCTCGCGCTGAACCTCGCCGTCTTCGGCGCGTTCATGGAAGGCGTCAGTCTTTTTTCGAGCTTCGCGATCCTGATGAATTTCCCGCGCATGGGCAAGCTGAAGGGCGTCGGGCAGATCGTCACCTGGAGCATCCGCGACGAGAGCCTGCACAGCCGCGGCGTCTGCCACCTCTTCCGCGACCTGGTCGCCGAGAACAAGCAGATCTGGACGGAGGCATTCCAAGCCAAGCTCTACAAAGCCTGCGACGACATGGTGCAGCTCGAAGACCGCTTCATCGACACCTGTTTCTCGATGGGCGACGTTCCGGGGCTCACGGCCGACCAAGTCAAAGCCTATATCCGCTATACCGCCGACAAGAAGCTCCAGGAGATCGGCTTGGAAGCGAAGTACCGTACCGCCAACCCGCTGCTCTGGCTCGACACGATGGTCAACGCCAAGGAGCACACCAACTTTTTCGAAAACCGCGCGACGGAGTACGGCAAGGGCGCCATCCTCGAGGATTGGACCTGAAGCCGTCGCGTCGGTTCGCGCCGTATTCAATGCTATTAAACAAGCAAGCCTATGCCGCGCCACGCTTCCGTGATCGACGCCCTGTCCAACAACGACCTGGCTGACGCCCGCGATATTCTTCTTGAAGAAGTCCTGGCCAAGACCCAGGGACGCGGCAGCTGGGATTCGCCGCAATATCGGGGCGACGCGGACGTGCAGCGCAAAATCGTTACGCGCCAGGATCGCAACGCGCTTTTGACCTATTTCGGCCTCGAAAACCTGCGCGATCGTTATTTTTTGAAGGACGCGACTGGCCGGATTGTCGAGGATCCGCAGATGTTCTTCTCGCGCGTGGCCTGCGGCATGGCGCGCGGAGATGCGGAGCACGCGCAGCGCCTCTACGACGCGATGTCGAAAAACTGGTTCATGCCGGCCACGCCCGTCTTGACCAACACCTACACGAACCGCGGTTTGCCGATTTCGTGCTTTTTGAACACGGTCGAGGACTCGATCGAAGGCATCTATGCCGGCTACGCCGAGAACGCGTTCATTTCCAAGAACGGCGGCGGCATCGGTACGAGCTGGTCCGAGCTGCGCGGCCAGAATGCGCCGCTTTCCATGGGCGGCACCTCGTCGGGAGTCATCCCGTTCATCAAGGTGATGGATTCTTCCATTATCGCGGTTTCGCAGGGCGGCGTGCGACGCGGCGCGGGCGCGGCTTATTTGCGCGTCGATCATCCGGACATCGAGGAATTCATCGACATCCGCAAACCGGTCGGCGACATGAACCGCCGCTGTTTGAATACGAACCACGGACTCGTCATCACCGACGAGTTCATGAAAGCCGTCGAGGAGAAGCGCACGTACCAGCTGATCGATCCCAAGCGCAACGTCGCGGTCAAGGAACTCGACGCCACGGAAGTCTGGCGCAAAATTTTGAAGACGCGCGTCGAAACGGGCGAACCGTACCTCTTGTTTATCGATACGGTGAATCGCGCCGTTCCCGCGCATCACGCCGAAAAAGGCCTCTTCATCCAGCAGAGCAACCTCTGCTCGGAAATCACGCTGCCGACCACCCACGACCGCACGGCTGTTTGCTGCTTGTCGTCGCTCAACCTCGAGCGCTTCGACGAGTGGGAGCCGGAGGCCGAGTCGCTCATCAACGATGCCGTCCGCGCGCTCGATAACGTTCTCGATAACTTCGTCGAAGCGGCCGATCCGAAGTACTACGCGAAGTCGATCAATTCGGTGCTGCATGAACGTTCGATCGGTCTCGGCGTCATGGGCTACCACGGCTATCTGATGTCCAAGAACCTGCCGTTCGAAAGCATGGCGGCACGCGCCATCAACAAGAAAATCTTCAGCCTGATCCACAAGCACGCCAAAGCGGCGTCTCGGAAGCTGAAAGAGGAACGCGGCGCCCCGCTCGACGGAGGCGACCAGCGCAACAGCTACATTCTTTCGATCGCGCCGACCGCGTCGATCAGCTTCATCTGCGGCGAAGCGACGCCGTGCGTCGAGCCGATCACGGGCAACGCCTATCTCCAGAAGACGCTTTCGGGCAGCTTCCTGGTCAAAGGACGCCACCTTGAGAAGCTCTTCGAAAAGAAGGGGATCAACACCGTTGAAACGTGGAAAAAGGTCATCGCCGCCAAGGGTTCAGTCCAGCACATGGAGGAATTAACCGACGAGGAAAAGGCCGTGTTCCGCACCGGTTACGAGATGAACATGCGCGAGATCGTGCAGCAGGCCGCCGACCGCCAGCCGTATCTCTGCCAGTCGCAGTCGATCAACCTGTTCTTCCCAACGCCGATCAGCGGCAAGTATCTCCATGAAGCGCACTTCCTAGCCTGGAAGGCTGGCGCCAAGAGCCTCTACTATCTCCGCTCGGCCGCACCGATCGAAGCCGACGCGATCGATAACGCCCAGTTGAAAGTCCAGGCGCGCGACTTCGCCAACGAAGAATGCGCGGTCTGCCAATAAAACGAAAAACGCCCCGCGAGGGGCGCTTTTGTTCTCTTACTTCTGCACCGTGAGCGATGCGGCTCCGCCGCCGTCGCAGGTGATGTTGTAGGTGCCGGGCTTCCAGACCGCCGCGACCGCCGCACCGTAGGCGCCGACCGAGTAGGACTGGCCCGCGACCGCGATCGTGTGGGACTTGTTGTCGCGGTTGTCGAACAGGAAGTACTTGCCCGCTTTCACGACCAGGCTGCCCGGGGTGCCGCGGCAGTTCGAGAACTGGAAGCGGTAGCCGTTCTCGATATACGGAAGCGCGGCCTTCGGATATGCCTTGCCGGCAGCCGGCGCGGCGGCTTCGGTTTCTCCGCCGATCACGACATCGGCCATTGGCGACGTCTCGACCGGTTCGGTCGGCTGCTCCGCCGTAGGCGCGGCGATGTTGCGCGCAGCCAAACCGTAAATAACGACGCCGATCAGCACGCCCAGAAGGACGTACGGGACGTACTTTTGCATCTCACCGTTCTTCATAAGGAGCGTAAGGGAATTACAATAGGCCAAGTATAGCACGGAATGGCGGGTGCGCTGAAAAAACGGTACGATGCAGTTCCTATGAAGCGCCAGGTTTCCCTGCCGTTTGAAGCGGACGTGCGCCCGCATGCGCGCGCCAGAAGTTTGCGCATTCGCGTGCATCCGGGCGGACGCGTGTCCGTCACGGTGCCGCGGCGCTGCTCGTACGCCCTCATTGCCGGTTTTTTGGAACGCAATCGCGCCTGGATCGAACGCACGCGAGAGACGCTTTCACGCGTGCCGCCTCCGCCAGCAAAGGCCGAAGCGCGGGGCGCGTACATGCTCCATAAGGAAGCCGCGCGGCGCCGGGCGTACATGCTGATTGCGCGGCTTGCTCCGGTCTACGGCGTCACGGTTCGCGCCGTTTCGATTCGCGATCAAAAGAGCCGATGGGGCAGCTGTTCTCGGCGCGGAACGCTCTCGTTCAACTACCGGATCGCGCTCATGCCCGAGCCGCTCGCCGAATACATCGTGGCGCACGAGCTTTCGCATTTGATCGAGTTCAATCACTCGCCGCGCTTTTGGGCGCAGGTCGCGAAAACGGTGCCGAACCACCGGGTGCTCCGCAAAGCGCTGCATCAGGCATTTCCGGCGTTTCGCTGACGCACAAAAGAAAAACCCCGCGCACGCGGGGCTAGCTCTCGTCTTCCTCCTTCGGATGCAGTTCGCTGGCGCGGCGCGCGTCTTCGATGAGGTCTTGGCGCTTTGAGAGCGGAACTGGACGCTGGCGGGAAAGTTCAGCTTTGATCTTGCCGATCAGGTTCTTGCGCGCGGCAAGGTCGCGGATGTTGGCCTGGTCCAACGCGGCGTAAATATGGCCGTCGGGCGCGCGCTTGCGGTCAACCGTCGCCTCCAGGCGCTTGGCGGCGGCTGCCAGATCGCTCACCTGCGCGTGTTCAGGTTTTTGCGGTGTTTCGAAGCGTTCCATGGATGAGACGTTACCACAACGCGCGGATCCCGTACATATGATAGAATGGTCTCAGAATTCATTACCACGCTATGCGACAACTCATCGCGCACTTTAAAGAGCGACCCAAGACCGCGGCCCTGCTGCTCGTGATCGCTTTCGCGATCAGCGGCGCAGTATTGTGGACCGCGCGCGAAGACGCGTACGAGCCGGTCAGCTGGCAGCGAGGTCTGTACGCCGTCACGAGCATGGGCGAACAGGAATCCTCGGACGGGTACGGCATGATGGGCAACAGCTCCGGCAAGCAGATCCAGCCGACGATGCCAGGTGCACCGATAGTACTCGAAGGTCGCATGATGCCTCCGTATTATGGAGGCGACAGTGCCGGGCCCACAGCGGCCGACGCCGATCAGAAGATCATCAAGACCGGAAACCTCGATCTTCTCGTCGACAACGTGCCTGATGCTGCGGCAAAAGTCGGCGGCGTCGCCGTTGAGCGCGGAGGTTTCGTGCAGTCGTCTTCGGTCAGTGAGGGTGGAAACGGCGCCTATTACGGCTACGTGGTCGTCCGCGTGCCTGTCGAAACCTTCGAGTCGGTCATGGCGGAACTTCGCGGCCTGGCGACGCTCGTACGCAACGAGTCTTCAAGCGGCCAAGACGTGACCGAGCAATACACCGACCTTGAAGCGCAGCTGCGCAACGCCCGAGCGCAAGAAGAAACGTATCTGGAGGTGCTCAAGCAGGCTAAGAGCGTCGAGGATATCTTGAATGTCCAAGAGCGCCTCGGCATGATCCGTTCCCAGATCGAGTCGCTCCAAGGCCGTATCCAATACCTGACGAACTCGACGTCGTACTCCACGATCTCTGTCTCGCTGTCCGAAGAGCCCGCGGTACGCGCGCCGACCAAGGAATTCCGTCCGTTCGCCATCGTCAAAGAGGCGTTCCAAACGCTGGTCGTCGTTGCGCAGGACGTGGTTGCCGGCATTATCTGGGTCGTAATCGTCTGGGGCGGCATCCTGCTCCCGGTCGGCCTGATCGCATGGGTCGTCGTCCGAGCTTGGAAGAAACGCCGACAGATGTAGAAGGGGAAGGTTCGCCCGCAAGGGCGAGCCTTTTCTTTTACGCCGATCGCTGCTATGCTTCGCTCCGATATGACCACACTTACTCTCAAGACCGGCAAGGAAGCGAACGTCGGCTTCCGCCACCCATGGATCTTCTCCGGCGCGCTCGAGGATCTTGAAGCCGAGCACGGCTCGATCGTGCGCGTGGCCGACAAGAACGGGAAGATTTTGGCGACCGGAACGTTCTCCGCCCGATCGTCGATCGCCGTGCGCTGTTTCGAATTCGGCGAAGCGACGATCGACCGCGCTTGGCTCGAAAAAAAGATCGTTGAGGCGCAGGAGCGCCGCGCGCTTATGGGCTACGGCCCCAAAACCGGCACGACCGGCTACCGCGTCGTCTTTGGCGAAGCGGACGGTATTCCGGGACTTGTCGTCGACCGGTTCGGCGAAACGATCGTCTTCCAGATTTCAACGTCCGGCATGGACGCCATGCGCGAAGACGTGATTCAGGCTCTTACGACGACGCTTCGGCCGGCCTGCTTGATTGAGCGCAGCGATATGCCGGTCCGCGCCGAAGAAGGCTTGGAAGACGTCGTAAAAATCCACGAAGGCGCAGCCGACGACCTCGTCCCGTTCGAGGAGCATGGCGTGCGTTTTCTGGCCGACCCGATTAAAGGACAGAAGACCGGCTTTTTCCTCGATCAAAAAGACGCGCGAAACGCCCTCGGACGCATCGCGAAAGGGAAAACCGTCCTGAACCTGTTCTCGTATTCCGGAGCCGCCGGCGTGGCGATGATGGCTGCCGGCGCCAAATCGGTACACAACATCGACGCCTCCGAGGAAGCGCTCGCGCTTTGCCAAAAGCACGCCGAACTCCACGACTTCTCCGAAAAGAAATTCACGACCGAACAGACCGACATTTTCCAATGGCTGGGCGCGGGGCAGGAAAAAACCTACGACATGGTCGTTATGGATCCGCCGGCGCTCATCAAGACGATGAAAGACGCCGAAGAAGGCCGCAAGGCGTACCACTTCCTGAACCGCGCGGCGATGCGCCTCGTGGAAGACGGCGGCATCTTCGCGACGTCGAGCTGCTCGCACTTCCTTTCGGAAGACGATCTGGCTTTCACGCTTCGCCGCGCTTCCGTCCAGGCCGGACTCCGCCTCGATGTGCTTGAGGTTGTCCGACAAAGCCCGGATCATCCGCAATCGGTCTACTTCCCGGAGTCGCTCTACCTGAAAACGATGATCTTCCGTGTTACGCGGATGAACGCTTAAGCGAGCAGCGCGTTCGTTTTGGCGGCCAAGATGAAGTCATTCTTGGAGAGCCCTTTGATGGCATGCGTCGTGAGCTCAAGCGTCACCTTGTTCCAAGAGCAGTGGATGTCCGGATGATGCCCTTCGGCTTCGGCCAGCTCGGCGACCTTATTGATGAATGCCATGGATTCTTTGAAATCCTTGAAGACGAACTTTCGCGAAATGCGGAGGCCGTCTTCGGAGAGGTTCCAACCGGGGGTCTGCGCCATGTAGCCCTCGGCTTCCTCGCGCGTGAGGGGCGGAGTTCCGCCTTCGCAAGCGACGCATTTTTGCCCGACCAACATCTCTGTTTCCATAGGATGAAATAGGTTACGCTGCCCATGATAGACGTTCCGCCCTATTCTTCAAAACTCCCGTTATGCCGCAATTGCCGAAAGTCGGAGGCCGCGCGCCTGCTTTTTCCTTGCCGGACCAGAACGGTAAAACGCACGCGCTTAAAGAGTACGCCGGTTCTTGGATCCTGCTGTATTTCTATCCCAAGGACGACACGCCGGGCTGCACCGTCGAAGCGTGTACCATCCGCGATCATTTTCCGAAGTTTAAAAAACTGAAAACCGTCGTGTTCGGCGTGAGCGTCGATCCGGTCAAGAAGCACGCGAAGTTTGCCGAGAAGTACGACCTGCCGTTCACGCTCCTCGCCGACGAAAAGAAAGAGGTTGTCGAAGCTTACGGCGTTTGGGGCAAGAAAAAATTCATGGGTCGTGAATACATGGGTACGAAGCGCTGGTCGTTCCTGATCGATCCGGAAGGAAACATCGCCAAAATCTATGAAGACGTCAAACCTGCGAACCACGCCGAAGAAGTCCTCAAAGACCTCGCTGTTCTCCGGAAGTAGCACGCCGTTCGCGCAAAAGGTGTATGCGGTCGTGGCAAGGATTCCGCGCGGAGAAACGCGCACCTACGGCGAAGTCGCTGCGGCCGCTGGGCGTCCCGGCGCTGCGCGGGCGGTCGGATCCATCATGAGCAAGAACCGGGACACCAAGCGCGTGCCTTGCCATCGTGTCGTGCGCGCCGACGGCCGGGTGGGGGACTACGCGTTCGGCGGTCCAGCTAAAAAACGCGCGCTGCTTAAGCGCGAGGGGGCTTTGTAACAACGTATGCGCATTTTCCGTTCCACGCTTCAGCCTCATCAGATTGACTCCGGCCTGCTTGTCATCGGCGTTTTTGAGGGCGCCGAGCTGGCCGCGCCCGTCGCGAAAATCGACGCGCTGCTCGGCGGGCACTTGAAAGAGCACGTCGTGTCCGAAGAGTTCAAGGCGAAAGAAGGCGCGCAACTTTCAATGCATGCGCACGGAAAAGTCCCGGCTCGTAAAATCGTTTTGCTCGGGCTTGGAGAAAAGAAGGCGTTCACGCCGAGGAAGTTCCGCGCCGCCGCCGCGCGAGCCGTACGGGCGGCCGAAGCGCAGAAAGCCGTCTCGCTGGCGCTCTGTCTTCCGTTCGACGCGTCGGAAAGCGCGAACGCTGCCAAAGCGGCGGCGGAAGGCGCCGTGCTCGCGGCCTACCGTTTCACGGCGTACAAGAAAGATGCAAAAACGAAATTAGAAGACGTGGCCGTGCTCGGTTCTTCGCGTCTTTCTGTAAAAGCGTTCGACGCCGCGCTCGACCTCGGCGCGCAGTTCGCCGCCGCCTCGCTGTACGCGCGCGATCTGGTGAATACGCCGTCGCTCGACATGACACCACGTCACCTTGCGAAGGAAGCTGAGAAATTGGCGGAAGCGGCGCCAAACCGCATCGCGTTCAAGACGTACGGACGCGCCGAACTCAAGAAAATGGGCTGCGGCGGCATTTTGGCCGTGGCGCAGGGCTCGGAACACGAGCCGTTGCTCGTGCATTTGAAGTACCGTCCCGTCGGCAAGGCCAAGAAACGCGTCGTCCTGGTGGGCAAGGGCGTGACGTTCGATTCCGGCGGCCTTTCGCTCAAGCCGGCCGACGCCATGATGGATATGAAGATCGACATGGCCGGCGCAGCCGCCGTGCTTGCCGTGTTCAAAGCGCTGCCGCTCCTGAAACTGCCGATCGAGGTGCACGGCATCGCCGCGCTGGTCGAAAACATGCCGTCCGGTACGGCGATCCGTCCCGGCGATATCGTGCACACGATGTCGGGCAAGACGATCGAAATTTTGAACACGGACGCCGAGGGCCGCGTGACCTTGGCCGACGCGCTTTATTACGGTGCCACCCTGAAGCCGGACGTCATGATCGACCTCGCGACGCTCACAGGCGCCTGCATGGTCGCGCTCGGACAAGATCTCTCCGGCCTCATGACGGACGACGAAAAGCTCTCCACGCGCCTCCACGGCGCCAGCGAAGCCGCAGGCGAACCGCTCTGGCGCCTGCCGCTCGTTCCCGAATACGCGGAGCTGATCAAAAGCCGCCACGCCGACGTGAAAAACATCGGCGGCGGCCGCTGCGGCGGCGCCATCACGGCCGGACTTTTCCTGAAAGAATTCGTCGGCACGACGCCCTGGGCGCATCTCGATATCGCCGGACCGGCCTACAACGAAAAGGATTACAACGACGAGCGTTCTTGGGGCGCGAGCGGATATGGCGCGAGATTATTACTAGAGTTCCTGAAGAGGATGTAAAGAAAAAACGGCCTTGCGGCCGTTTTTCTATTTTAGGCTTTTCCCAACGTCTTCTCTCCTGGAGTCCACTCCACCGGGCAAAGTTCGCCGGTCTGGAGCGCCTGGAGAGCGCGGAGCGTTTCTTTGACCGAGCGGCCGACGCCGTTGTCGTGGACGAGCGCGTAGCGCACTTTGCCTTCAGGGTCGATGATGAAGGTGCCGCGCAGCGCGATGCCTTCTTCTTCGATCAGGACGCCGTAGTCGGCGGAGACTTTCATGGTCTTGTCGGCGAGGAGCGGGTACTTGAGAGGGCCGAGTTCCTTGAGCCACGCCTTGTGCGAATGGACCGAGTCGGTCGAGACGCCCAGGACCCGGGCGTTCAGCTTTTCGAACTCGTCATCCGCTTTGGAGAAACCCGTGATTTCCGTCGGGCAGATGAAGGTGAAGTCCAGCGGGTAGAAGAACAGGACGACCCACTTGCCGCGGTAATCCGACAGCGCGTGGTGTTCGAACGTTTCGTGCGAGACGCCTTCAAGCTTGAAATCCGGCGCCTGCTTTCCGACCAAGGTCTGCATATTATTTCAGGTTATATTTTTCGATCTGGGCGTTGGCGACGCTCCAGTCCACGTTCTGCATGAACGTTTCGAGATATTTCTTGCGGCCCGTGGCGTAATCAATAAAGTACGCGTGCTCGTAGACGTCAAGGACAAGAACCGGCACCTGGCCCCAGACGCCGCCCTGGTTGTGCACGTCGCAGACGACGTTCATGAGCCGGCCTTCTTCCAAATCGTAGGCCAGAACAACCCAGCCGCGCGCGGCCATGCCACAGGCCGCGAACTCGGCCGCCCACTTTTCGTAGGAGCCGAAGTCGCGCATGAGCATGTCGGCAATCTTGCCTTCGGGCGCTCCGCCCTTGCCGCCCAGGTTGTCGAAATAGCGTTCGTGGAGCTTCACGCCGTTCAAAGCGAACGTTTCCTCGACTTTCAGTTCACGGAGATCGCTGTAGGTCGCATTAACGTTCGCCAAATCGACGCTTTCAAGCTTGGTGCGGAGCTCGTTCGTCTTTTTGACGTAGCCGGCGTACAAAACGTCATGGTGTTCGGCGAGCTGTTTTTCGGAAAGACCGGGCAGTTCCTTGTATTTGAGGGGTTTCGGTTGCAATTCAGCCATACGGGAAAATAAGAATGACGGCCTCAGTATAGCAGGATGGCTTTTTTTTTAAAGCGAAGACTGACCGAACCATGTCCTCTTTACCCTGAACACAAGCACGATATCGTGCCTCGATTTACGATGCGAAAGAATCGACGCGATCTTCATACTCGGAGATTTCAAACCAATCAACGACTTTGCCGACCAACTGACGGTACATGGACTTGAATTTCCTCCTGCTCATAGGGTGGGGGATTAATACTTTCGAAGCACCGCACGGACGACGCCTTGGATGAGCGGATCGTGGACGAAGATGGGCGACATCGTGGCGTTGGCGGGCTGGAGGCGGATGCGCGTGGCTTCGCGGTAGAAGCGCTTCAAGGTGGCGTAGGTGTTTTCGAGCAGCGCCACGACGATGTCGCCGTTGCGCGGAGAAGGATTCCGTTCCACGACGACGTAGTCGCCGTCCAGAATACCGTCGTCGATCATCGAAGTGCCGCGCACCTTCAAGACGTACGAGTTCACTTCATCGACCACGAGATCGGCCGGGACGTCGATCGTGTCGTTCGTTTCGACAGCTTCGATCGGTTGGCCCGCCGTGATGAGTCCGCGCAGCGGCAAGCCGATGGCCGGACGTCGCATCGTGGCTTTCGGCGTGAGCGCGAGCGAGCGTCCGCCGTCGTGGCGCAGCACGTAGCCTTTCTTCTCCAAAAGCGATACGTGCTTATGGATCGTCGCCGGGCTGGAAGCGCCCATGGCGCTCGCGAGCTCGCGGTAGCTCGGCATGACGCCGCGCGCGCCGACGTGTTCCGAAATCGCGTCGAGTAGTTCCTTCTGCTTCGAGGTGAGTTCGAACATAGAAGATGGATGAGATGAGTAAATCGTTCGCGTATCGTTCGCCACCATCATAGATGAACAAAAGGCGAACAGCGCAAGACCCCTTGTGTGGATATCTTTTTTGCTTGTCCTTAAATAAGCCTGTGTTATACTCCCAACCAGTTTTAAGAATTAGCGACAGATCTTTCGTATGGCCATGTCGTATGCCTGTCCGTTTTGCGGAGAATTGGGAGCCAGAGACTTGGCCTTCCGCTGCGGACTGTGCAGTTCCTCGCGCGTCGATGAGATGGACAACGCGTTCTTCTGCAACGGGTGCGGGGAGATCAGGAAAGACGACCTCGCGGTCGAGTGCGGGATCTGCGGAGCCGAAGAGCTCGCGGTTGCCGACGCCGCCGCCTACTAGCCAACACAAAAATACGAAACCTCGCGATGCATGGCGCGAGGTTTTTCTTATTGACAAAAAAGTATTTTTTCAGGTAGCGTCGCCGTGTTCGGTCCTCAACAACGAGGTGCGTGATGCTGAACGAGCGCTATAGGATCTTGCGCAGGCTTCACGAAAGCGTGATGTCGACCGTGTACGTCGCGCAGGATATGCGGAACGGGCGCTATGTCGTCGTAAAGTCTCCGCGGGCGATCGGAACGTTCCATGACCCCGCCTGGGAAACGCTGGATATTCCCGAGCTTGCCGAAAGGACCAAGACCAGCGCGCTCAACGAGTACATTCTGCGGGAAGCCCTCGTTCTCTCCGGACTCTCGCATCCGCACATCGTGCGTCTTCAGGATGCCGGTACGGACGGCTGGGGGAACAGGTACGTCGTCCTCGAGTTCCTCGAAGGCTTGCCGCTTCACTTGCTCCGGCGCCGAAAGATCAATCGGCTGAAGGCGCGAACCGTGATCAATCTCGGACGCCAGCTGCTCGAAGGTCTCGAAGCGGTCCACGCGGCCGGTTTCGTTCATCGGGACATCAAACCGGCGAACCTCATCATGACCAGCGACAGCCTCAAGATCGTGGATTTCGCCCTGGCCTGCTCCATCCACGTCGACGATCCTCGCGCGGCGGAGGGGTATATGGTCGGCACGCCGCTTTACGCGTCACCCGAACAATGCAACGGCCAAAAGCGCGTCGATGGGCGCGCCGATCTCTACGCCGTGGGTCACGTACTCTACCGCCTGCTCTCCGAAACGTGGGCGTACGGCAGGGAGAAGTCCAGCATACGAAGCATCATCGATCGTCAAAAGTATGCCGAGCCGATCCCGTTCGATATCGCCGCGCCCGGCATGCGCGTCTCCGAAAGCCTCGAAAGCGTCATCTTCCGCGCGCTCGAAAAGCGTCCCGAGGACCGCTTCCAGTCTGCAGGCGAGATGCGCGAAGCCCTGCTCTCCGCCCAAGCGTAGTCACGCCTGGGCTTTTTTCTTTTCGAAGGGCGGTGCTACAGTGGCCGCATATGTTCGCAACGCATCCCATCAAAGAGCTTTTGGAGCGCTGGGGCGCGGAGTTGCCCGGTTCCCGCTGGTACGTCGTCGGCGGCGCCGTGCGCGACGAGCAGCTCGGCCGCCTGCTTCAGGACATCGACGTCCTCGTGGCGGGCGTCGCGTTTGACGACGTCATGGCGTTTCTTGAAGCGCGCGGCTCGGTCGATGCCGTCGGCCGCACGTTCGGCGTTTTGAAATTCGTTTCCGGCGAAGACGGCCAAGCGCTCGACATCGCCCTGCCGCGCCGGGAACGCCCGGCCGGCACGGGCGGCTATCGCGACGTCGAAACGGATTCCGATCCGTCGCTGCCGATCGAGGAAGATCTCGGTCGGCGCGATTTCACCGTGAACGCCATGGCCTGGGAAGCGGCGACGGACCGCGTGATCGATCCGCACGGCGGCGAGGCGGATCTTAAGAAGCGCGTCCTGCGCGCAGTCGGAAATCCCGACACGCGCTTCGCGGAAGATTACACGCGCATCCTGCGCATGCTGCGTTTCGCCGCGCAATTGAATTTTGAAATCGAATGGGAAACGTGGCGGGCCGCGCTTCTGGCCGTGCCGCGCTTGAACGACGAGCGCGACGGACAGCGTCTCGTGCCGTTCGAACTGGCGGCGCGGGAAGTGCTGAAAGGTTTCGCGAGCGATCCGGTGCGCATGGCGGAGTTGTGGCAGGAGAGCGGCGTCACCGCCGTGCTGATGCCCGAGCTGACCGAATGGCCGGAGCACGTCCGTGCCGCGCTCGAGCGCCTCACGCAAGAAGACATCCAGCGGATCGTTGGCGACGGCATTGTTCCGACACGCCTTATCTTCGCCTTGTCGGTCGCGCACCGCGGTGCCGACAACGCGGCGGCATTGACGCGCCGTCTCAGGCTTTCTTCTGCCGGCGTCGGCGTCGACGACGCGTTGGTTCAAAGAATCGTCCTTGGCGGCGACGTCGCGCTGTACAAGGAGCTTGGGCTGAAGCCGTGGCTGGAAGGCGAAACCGTCATGCGCATTCTCAACCTTTCCGCGGGGCCGGATGTCGGCCGCGCGCTCGACCTCTTGATTGATGCGCAAGCCAAGGGTAAGCTCAGCGATCCCTCCCAAGCGGAGGATTGGCTTCGTACCCATTGGAACGCATGACCTTCGTCGTCCACTACGCGGAACTCGGCATCAAAGGCAACAACCGCGACTTCTTCGAAGAGAAGCTGGTTTCGAATATCAAGACGCAGCTGAAAGGCTTGAAAGCGGGCGCGGTCATGCGCAGTACCGGCATGGTGCGCGTCGAAGCGGGCGAGGCCGATCCGATCGAAGTTTTAAAGCGTCTCAAGATGGTCGCGGGCGCCGCCACGATTTCGCCGGCGACGCGGCTTGAGTTGGACGCCGATCTCATCACCAAAGAAGCCGTCAGGCTGTTCGTTTCCAAAAAAGGCTCGTTCCGCGTGACAGTGCGCCGCCCGAACAAGCGCTTCCTCACGACCTCGCAGGATCTCGCTGCCGCAGTCGGCGCGGCGATTTTGGATGCGAATCCCGATTTGCACGTTGATTTGAATACCCCGAACCACGTGTGTTGGATCGAAATCACCGACCACGGCGCCTACGTTTCCGATGAAAAAGTGAAGGCCGCAGGCGGGCTCCCCCTCGGCACCGGCGGCAAGCTCGTGTCGCTCCTCTCGGGCGGCATCGATTCGCCCGTCGCCTCGTGGATGATGGCGCGCCGCGGTGCCCCGTTGCACTACGTCCACTTCCACAATTTTCCGTACACCGACCGAGCTTCGATCGACATCGTGAAGGATCTCGCGCGCGTCTTGAACCGCACCGCCATCCGCGCGACGCTTTCGCTCATCAACCTCACGCCGATCCAGGAAGAGATCGCCGCCGTCTGCAATCCGCAGTACCGCGTCATCCTGTACCGCCGCATGATGTTCCGCATCGCCGAGCGCATCGCGCTGCGCGAAGACGCGGGCGGGCTCGTGACGGGCGAATCGCTCGGCCAAGTCGCTTCGCAGACCGTCGAGAACATGCGCACGATCGAAGCCGTGACCGTCATTCCCGTGCTCCGGCCCTTGATCGGCATGGACAAGGAAGAAATCATGGCGCGCGCCCGCCAAATCGGCACCTACGAGCTGTCCATTTTGCCGCACTCCGACTGCTGCTCGCTCTTCATGCCGCCGAACCCGGCCACCAAATCGCTCGAGACGCTTGTGGCGGAAGACGAAAAGAAGCTGGACGTTGAGAAGCTCATCGAGGCCGTGCTGAAAGAAGAGGAGCGTCTCGACATGAAGGACGTTTCCTGGTAGCCTCCTCGCATCGCGTTATGCGAAGGAGGCTCTTTTGTTGAAACCGTTGTTCGAACTTCACCTGCATCTCGACGGCTCGCTTCGCCTCGATACGATGCTCGACATCGCCCGTGCGGAAGGGGTCGCGCTCCCCGCGATGCACAAGAGCGGCCTGTATCACGCGCTCCGCTGCGGCCAGGTACGCGACAGCTTGCCCCAGTACCTGGAGCACTTCGCGCACACGACCGCCGTCATGCAGTCGCAGCCCGCCCTCAAGCGGATCGCGATGGAGCTGATGGAAGATCTCGCCGCCGACGGCGTGAAGTATGCCGAAGTGCGTTTCATGCCGTCGCTCCACACCGCGCGCGGCATCTCGGAAGACTTCGTGATGGGCGCCGTGCTCGACGGGCTCGGCGAAGGCGGCCGGCGCTACGGCGTCCGCTGGGGACTCATCGTCTGCAGCATGCGCCACGTCGATCCGGAGGTGACGCGCCGCATGATCGATCTCGCCATCCGCTACAAGAGCTGCGGCGTGGTCGCGGTCGACTTGGCCGGCGACGACAATCTCCCCGCGTTCGAACACGCTCCGCACTTCCTGCGCGCCAGGGAGAACGGCCTGCACGTCACGATGCATGCGGCCGAGGAAGGTCCGCCCGAACGCGTCATGGAGGCGGTCGAACGCTTCGGCGCGGAACGGATCGGGCATGGCGTCAAAGCCATCCGCGACCCGCGTGTCATGGATTTCGTGAAGAGACACGCGATCGGCATCGAGGCCTGCCTGACCTCGAACATCCAGATGAGAACCGCGGCGTCCTACGAATCGCATCCGGCGCTCCGGTATCTCTGCGAAGGCGTCCTCGTGTCACTCAACACCGACAACCGGATGCTGGCCGGAACCACGATGCAGCGCGAGTTTGAGATCGTAAGAGAGCGTTGGTGCCTCGTTGAAGAGGATGAGCGCCAGCTGCTCTGGAACGCGATCCACACCTCATTCGCGCCACCGGACGTGAAGACGGAGCTCTACAACGCATTGGTTGCGTAGACCCTCGACATAAGAGGGTTTTTTCTTTAGGCTGGGCACATATGCTCTACGTCGTCGCGACGCCGATCGGAAATTTGAGCGACCTCTCGCCCCGCGCCATCGCGGCGCTGAGCGAGGCACAGCTCGTGCTCTGCGAGGACACCCGCGTCACGCGGAAGCTTTTGACGCATTTCGAAATCAAATCGCCGACAACCAGCTATCACGAATACACCGGACCGACGAAGCTCCGCGCGCTCGTGGCGCGCATCACGGCGGGGGAGACAATGGCGCTCGTTTCGGACGCCGGCACCCCCGGCGTGTCCGATCCCGGCGCACATTTCGTAACCGAACTCGTGCGCGAAGCCGGCGGCGCGGTGAAGATCGTTCCGATCCCTGGCCCCTCGGCCATCACGACGCTCCTCTCGGTGTCCGGGCTCGCGGCCGGCAGCTTCGTCTTCCAAGGCTTCCCGCCGCACAAAAAAGGCCGCACGGCGTTTTGGAAACAAATTGCGGAAGAGGAACGCACCTCTGTCTTCTATGAAAGCCCGCACCGCGTCGAAAAAGCGATGGCGGAACTCTCCGCGCTCGTGGACGGCGACCGCAAAATCGTCATCGGCCGCGAACTCACCAAAATGTTCGAATCCATCCGCTACGGAAAGATGAAAGACGCCTCCGCCCTCCTGAAATCAGAACCGATCAAAGGCGAGTACGTTATCGCCGTTGAAGGAAAATAATATGTCGAAAACCACCTACTCCATCACGACCACGCTTCCGTATGTTAACGCCGATCCGCACATCGGCTTCGCCTTGGAAATCATCCAAGCCGACGTGCTGGCGCGCTGGCACCGCTTGAAGGGGAAGTCGGTCGTCTTCAACACCGGCACCGACGAGCACGGCCAGAAGATTTGGAAGAACGCGCAGGAAGCAGGCATGGATCCGAAGGCCTACTGCGACCAGTACGCGGCGAAGTTCCACGGCCTCAAAGAGGCGCTCAACCTGACGTACACGCACTTCATCCGCACGACCGACGAGCACCACATCAAGGCCGCGCAGGAATTTTGGAAGCGCTGCGACGCCGCGGGCGACATCTACAAGAAGCAGTACCAAGTGAAGTACTGCGTCGGCTGCGAATTGGAAAAAACCGATTCCGAGCTGGTCGACGGCAAATGCCCGATCCATCCGAAACTGGAAATCGAGAACCGCGACGAGGAAAACTATTTCTTCCGCTGGTCGAAATACCAGGACGCGCTTCTCAAGCACTATAAGGAGAACCCGCAGTTCGTGATGCCGGAGAGCCGTCTTCACGAAATTTCGAAGTTCGTCGAGGGCGGGCTGCAGGATTTCAGCATCTCGCGCCTCAAGGAAAAAATGCCATGGGGCATCGCCGTGCCGGGCGACGAAGCGCACGTCATGTACGTCTGGTTCGACGCGCTCGTGAACTATATTTCAACGCTCGGCTGGCCCGACGAAAAATACGCCGAGTTCTGGCCGAACGTGCAGGTGGCCGGCAAGGACAACCTCCGCCAGCAGTCCGCCATGTGGCAGGGCATGCTGCTTTCTGCCGGCGTGCCGCTCTCGAAGCAGATCTTCATCCACGGTTTCATCACCGCCGACGGCCAGAAGATGTCGAAGTCGCTCGGCAACGTCGTAAACCCGTACGATCTCGTGTCGCAATACGGCACCGATCCGCTCCGCTACTTCCTGCTCGGCGCCCTGCCTTCCTATGAAGACGGCGACTACTCGAAAAAACACTTCGAAGAAACGTACACGGCCAAGCTCGTAAACGGCATCGGCAACCTGGCCGCCCGTACTGCCACGATGGTCGAGAAGTATTGCGAAGGTAAAGCGCCCGCCGTGACCGAAGACCGCTTCGAAACCCCGGCCTTCTGGAAAGCCTACGAAGCCGCCCTCGATGCCTACCGCTTCGACGAGGCGATGCGCGTCCTCGAGCACTACGTCACCGCGGTCAACCAGGCGATCGACGTCGAAGCGCCCTTCAAGAAGGCCAAGCTTGGCGAGGATGTCTCGCCGTTCATGTACCAGATTGCCGAAGCGCTCAGGCACATCGCCACGGCCCTTTTGCCGGTCATTCCGGCAGGCGCTGAAAAGGTCCTGTCACAGCTCTCGATCGACCCGGCTTCCGTCACGCTGCCGGCCGCGCAGGCCTGGGGCGGGCTCGAACCAGGCACGAGCGTCAAAAAAGGCGATATTCTTTTCCCCAGACTGGCCCCGTAAAAGGGCCAGTTTGTTGTATACTGTGCCTATATGACGGACCAGCAACACACTTCCGAAGAACAGGAAAAGAAGCTGCAAGAAGCCTACGAGGCGTTCATGACGCAGCTGCGCGGCCTCGAAACCGACAGGCTCAACATCATGAAGCGCGTGATCGGAGACTTGGAACGCGAAGAAATCGAGCGGCTGCTCAAAGAACTTCAAGGATAGACTATGGCCAATCCCGCCGAAAAATCGGACAAGATGTCGTTGACGGAAGCCGATGCCGAACAGTTCGCGAAAGGTCGCGAAAAGCTCAGCTCCAAGCCGGAGGCGCTGAATCCGATCAAAGAAGCGACGGACGCCAAAGTCGAAGAGGCGGCTGCCGATTTTTCGCAGTCGACGGCCTCCTGGTGGAGCAGGACGAAAGATTTTTTTTCGCGCGCGGCCAATATTGTTCAAAATGAAAAAGAGATCAGCAAGCTTGATGCGCAGCTTGAAGCGATCAAAAAAGCGTACCAAGAGAACGCAGGATCGGCGGGTGCCCCGGAAAAGGCCCCGCGGGGAGGCGCAAGCACCGAAAAGAAGCTCGAGCTTCAGAACGAAGCCGACGTGCTGTTTGAGCGCCTTAAAGGCACTTCCGCACAGAAAATGGTGAAGGAGCTGTACGCGTACAAGGAAAAGATCGGCGATTCCGACGAATACGGCCAGATCGGCGACGTGCAGTTCGACGAACGCATCGGCCAGCTCCGCATCAACTACGCCGACGGCAGCTCGCTCCGCAAATTTCCGAGCGGCCGCGTCATGCGCGTTCACGAGGGTGGAGAACTCGAAACGATCGAGAGCCCTTACATGCCCAAGAAACCGAAAGCGGCGCCGGATTTGAAAGTTGTTCCCGAAAGCGCCAAGCCAGAAAAAGCGCCGACGCCGGACGTGCCGTTTCTGGTCACCGAAGAGGACCGGAAGGCAATCATAGAAGCCATCGACGCAGCCAAGTCCTCGACGCAGTTCCGCGCCTACCTCATGGCGAACAAGCATCTCCTGCAGCGCCTTAAGCAAACTCCGGACGATCTGGCGCACAGCTCGGACACTGATCTCGAAAAGACGCGTTTGCTTTTGAAGGACGAAATCGACGGAGGCATTCGCGCCTGGGAAGCGGCGCTCGCGGCCGAGATGACCGGTGAAAGCAACTTGCAAGAAGCGATCGATCTTGGCGTCGCCGAAGCGGAGGCTGAGAAAGCGGCTGAAAAAGCCGAGCAAGCAAAGCGCCGAGACCGCTTGATGGACGCGGCGGCCAAGGATGTCGGGTTCAAAAAGAAGGAGGAGCAGGTCTTCACTCCGGAAGAACGCGCGCAATTGAACGCGGATGCCGAAAAGCTGAAACCGCCGAGCGTCACCGAGGCCCAGGTCGTTTCCGCCGAGCCCAATTGGGAAAAGATCACGAAAGACGCGGAAGCGCTTCTCAAGACGTTGAGCGAGGCCGGCGATACGGAAACCGTACGGCAGCTGCTTGAAGAAAACGGTTTTGCAACGAAAGAGTCGCTCGCCAACATGTCGACGGAAGAGCTGGAGCGGGAGCGCGCGAAGGCTTGGGATGAAATCGCGGCGCGCGGCGGCATTGTCGTCGACCGCGAATCTCCCATCCTGCCTCTGCTGATCGAGCGCACGCGCCCGGTGCCGCCCGCAAAAGCGCCAACGCGGCAGATTCCAATCTTGGCGAACAAGCTGCAGGAAGCGAACATGCAGGCCGCCAAGGCGGAAACGGCGAAAGTCGTCGTCGATGAAGCCGCGCGCGCCGCGCTTCTCAAGCAGGCGCTCGAAGCCGCGCCGGCCAAGGCGGAAAACATCGCGCCGCAGGCGAAAGTTGAAACAGCGAAAATGCAAGCAGCGGACGCGAAAGAAAATCCGTTGCAACCCGCGGCGATGCCCGCAATCGTCGAAGCCCTGAAAACTTCCGGAAAGAAGAAGGATGGCAAGTTCGGCACGCCCGGAGGATTCCGCGACGCGTTGCTTGAAGTCGGCTTCAAGCTGCCGGCTGACATGATGCCCGAGGACATAAAAACGCTCCACGACGCTTACAAGAAAGCGGCGCACGGCAAGAAGAAGCCATGACCATCCTCGACCTGATCCTCATCCTTTCCGTTTTCGCCTTCGTGCTGACGGGGTTGTGGTTCGGGTTCGTGCACGCGCTCGGCGCCGTGATCGGCATGGTACTCTCAGTGCTCGTCGCCGGCCGTTACTACGACGCCTGGGGCGAAGCCGCCGCCGGAATCTTTTTCGGCAACGAGAACCTGGCGCGCATGGTCATGTTCCTCGTGCTCATGATCCTGGTGAACCGCCTGATTGGCGCCGTCTTTTGGCTGATCGGAAAGATCTTCAAGCTCGTCTCGATCGTGCCGTTCGTAAAAACGTTTAATGCGATCCTTGGCGGCCTGCTCGGTTTCGTCGAAGGCGTCCTGGTGGTCGGCGGCGCGCTCTATATTGCCGCCCGCTATCCCATCTCCACGCATTTTGCCGAAGCGCTTTCCGCCTCGAACGTCGGCATCTGGCTCCTCCAAGCCTTCGGCCTCCTGGCACCGCTTTTGCCGGAAGCCGTTCGGCAGTTGAAATCGGTAATTTGAGCAGATGATCAAATTGGCTCCAAAAAAGAAATGGAGGCTCTATGTTGAACTCCTCCTTATCGGCGGAATGGCCGATCTTTTCGTTTTTTCATGGTTTATAAGAAGATCAGTCGGCCTGCCGCTCCATACGTCGCACATGATCGGATATGTGCTCGCATTCCCGTTTGACTTCGTCCTTTCTTGGCTAGCAAAACTCGCTCCAGGCGTCTTTGGATCTTCGTCGCGCTTTTTCGGAAACCGGCTCGAACTTCTGCTTGTATGCGTTGCTGCGTTCTATGGATACCTTGCGTCGCTTGGACTTGATGCGCTGGAGCGGCGGTTGAAGAAATGGCGGGCGAGCAAACAAAAGCCAACCGTGTAGCACGTCATCTTTGGGAACGAAATATGGAATTCGAAAAAATGCAGGAACAGCATTGCTCGTCCGCGCATGAATTGCGCGACCGCCTTTTGCGGGGCGAACTGGAGCCGGAAGATTTCCTCGATCAGCTCTTGGATATTGATCAATCAGTGCCCACGCACGAAGCGGCGGCTGAAAACACGCGTGTCCTGGAGGATGAGCGCGTAAAGGATCTTCTTGTGGAAAAGAAGCTTCCGTTCGGGTACGACAATCTCCTGTCGCTCTCGGCCTTCCATGAAGGTCAGATCGAGGCAATGAACGCCGACGACCCTACCCAGGCCTTCGAGAAAAGCTTGGCCGCGGCTGAGCGTACTGGGGATGCGGACTGGATCGCCTATGCGCGCGCGACCTTGGCGTATTTTCAAAAGGACGCGGTTGGATTGGAGGCTGCACACGAGGCGCTTCCCGAGGGCACGAACAAGCATATTCTCGGAAACATGCTGACGGGCTTGAAGTCGAGGGGCGATATCGATTACCGTGCCGATTACAAACCGTAACATGCTGATCGACACCCACTGCCACGTGCACTTCAACGCCTATAAGGACGACATGGACGATGTCGTCCGTTCTTGCCTTTCCGAGGGCGTGCAGATGGTCACGATCGGCACGCAAAAAGACACCAGCGCGAACGGCATCGCCCTCTCGGAAAAATACGACGGCGTCTGGGCGACCGTCGGCCTGCATCCTTCCCACATTTTCGCGGGCTATCACGACGAAGGCGAAGTGCAATTCAAGCCCCGCAACGAAACGTTCGATCCGGAATACTACGGAAACCTTTTGAAGCATCCAAAAGTCGTGGCGGTGGGGGAGATGGGCCTTGATTACCATTATGCGTACGAAGGCGTTTCGCTTGAAGAAATGAAGGCGAAGGAAGCGTCAGCCTTCGAAGCCGGCGCTCGCTTGGCGATCGCGAACGATTTGCCCGTCGTCATCCATTGCCGCGACGCCCACGAAGACCAGATCGCGCTGATCGAAAAGATTTGGGGGGCATACAAAGAAGGCGAGTCGATCCGCGGCGTCATCCATTGCTTCACCGGCACGAAACGCGATGCGGAACGCTACGTTGCGCTCGGCTTCATGTTGGCGTTCGGCGGCACGATCACGTACCCGCCGCGCAAATCGGACGTCGCTGCGGGCAAGGAGCTTTTGACCGACGTCGTGAAATGGGCGCCGCTCGACCGCATCGTCGTCGAAACAGACGCGCCGTATCTCACGCCCGTGCCGCATCGTGGCGAACGCAACACGCCGCTCAACGTGAAATTCGTCGCGCAAAAAATCGCCGAGCTGAGAGACATCTCTCTTGAAGAAACCGCGTCCGCCACCACGGCCAACGCCCGCAAGCTTTTCCGAAAAATGAACACGGAGCACGTTCGTTAGGCCCGCGAACTTTGATTTTTGAGAGGTCCGACACGAGCACGGCCAGGAGCCTTTCGTAGCCTTTTTTAATTTAAATGGCTAATATTAGCAAAATAAAGTTGCCCACCGTTGACGTTGCTTGAGCGCTCCTGTAGTCTGGCGTCGTCTTGTAACTATGGAGAAAAACGACGGTACGCGCGCCTATTATTTGTTCGGACTCCGCATTATCGGGGACTTCGGCGCGACGCTGGCCGTTCCCGCCGTGTTTGCCGCATGGTTCGGCACGAAGATCGACGCGTCTTGGGGCACCAAGCCGTATGCGCTCTTCGCCTGCCTCGCGCTCGCCTTCGGCCTCTCCGCGTTCGTCATCAGGAAAAAAGCCATCGCCTACGGCACCGAATACCAGAACCTCGTGAACCGCTATGACCATCCCGCCGATCGCCGCTGAACCGATTTTCCACCTGGGATCGTTTCCGATCACCAACTCGCTGATCAACGCCTGGATTGCCGTCGGGCTGTTCGTGCTGTTCGCCGCGTTCGTGCGCGCCAAGCTGACAAGCGGCACGCCGAACCGTTTTCAGTCCGCCGTCGAGGGTTTGCTTGAATTCCTGCTCGGGTACGTCGATGGCGTCACGGGCGATCGCGCCAAGTCCAAAAAATTCCTGCCGCTCGTCGCTTCGCTCTTCCTCTTTATTTTGGTTTCAAACTGGATGGGCCTGATTCCGGGCGTGGGTTCCGTTTGGCGCACGATCGATCTCCACGGCCACATCGAGAACGCCCCCATTTTCCGCCCGGCCAACGCCGACTTGAACCTGACGCTCGCGATGGCGCTCCTGACCGTCATCGTTTCGCATTTCGTCGGCATGATCACGGTCGGCTTTTTCGCGCATTGGAACAAATTCATCGCCCTCGGCACCATCTTCAAAGGGTTCAGGAAGGGCGGCATCAACATCCTGGTCGCAATCGTCGAAGCGGCGGTCGGCGCGATCGAGCTCGTCTCGGAAGTCGCCAAGGTCGTCTCGCTCTCGCTGCGTCTTTTCGGCAATATTTTTGCCGGCGAAGTGCTGATCACGGTGATGTACTCGCTCGTCTCCTACGTCGTGCCGCTGCCGTTCATGCTGCTCGAACTCATCGTCGGCGTCGTGCAGGCTTCCGTCTTCTCGATGCTGACGCTCGTCTACCTGACGATCCTTTCCGAAAAGCCGCACGGTCATGAGGAAGAGCATCACGAAGACGAGCTCGGCGAGGCGCACGGCCTCAAGCCGCAGCCGGCAAGCGCTTCCTAAGAGGAGGCCTTCAGCTCCCGACTACGGTCGGTGTCTGAACTCTCACTCTTAGTCGGATCGGACGCGACGTTAAACCCCACCCCGTCGACCGAAGATCCAACACATTCCACTATGGACGCAGAAAGCATGCGCCTCCTCGCCAAGGGTTTGACCATGGCGATCGGCGGCATCGGCCCCGCGCTCGCGATCGGACGCCTCGTCGGAAAAGCCATGGAAGCCATCGGCCGCAATCCGGAATCCGCCGGAAAGCTGTTCGTTCCGATGCTTCTCGGCGCCGCCTTCGCGGAAGCTATCGCCATTTACTCGCTCGTCGTCGTCTTCACTCTCTAACAGAGTGCAGATCACAGGACTCAGCCCGTCTGAGTCCTGAAACCTGAACTCTGAACACCTATGTCCACCCCTGTTTCTCCCGAAATCGTCAACGCTGCCGCCGAGGCCGCCGTCGCCGTGGCGCAAACCGCGCAGGCCGAAGAGTCCGTGCTCGGCGCGCTTGGCGTCAACTGGAAACTCTTCATCGCCCAGCTCGCCAACTTCGCGGTCGTCTTGTTCGTGATGTGGAAGTGGGTCTACACGCCGCTCCTCAAGATCATCGACGCCCGCACGGCCAAGATCGACAAGGGTCTCCAGGACGCCGAAGCCGCTCTCGCCGCCAAAACCGGCGCCGAAAAAGCCGCCGAAGAGGCGATCGTCGCCGCCCGACGCGAAGCCCAGCGCATCCTCGAAGAGTCGCAGAAGCAGGCCGAAGCGCACCGTTCCGAGGCGAAGGCGAAGACGCAGGCGGAACTCGCGGCGCTGATCCAGCAAGGCAAGGACACGCTCGCCGCCGAAAAGGAGAAAATGGTGCAGAGCGCGCGCACGGAGATTGCGGAACTCGCCGTCGACGCGGCCAAGAAGGCGCTCGGCGCCACGCTGACGGAATCCCAGAAAAAAGCCTTGCTCGAGGAGGCGACGGAACATTTGAAGAGCTGATATGGCCACCACCGCTACCACCTACGGCCAGTCGCTCTACCGCCTGACTGCCGGACTCCCTGAAAAAGAGGTCAAACGCGCCGTCGCGCGATTCGTCGAACTTCTCGCCGCTCGCCACGAACTCGAGCTCGCGCCGGGCGTCATCAACGCTTTCGAGCAAGAAGCGCGTAAAGCGGAAGGGATCCGCGAGATCTCCGTCGCCTCGGCCGAGGAACTCTCCAACAGCCACAAGGAACGCTTGGAAAAAACATTCGCCAAAGCACTCGGCGCAAAAGTCGAAATGCGCTGGAAAACGGAACCCGATCTGATCGGTGGCGCCGTCATCCGCTTCGACGACATTCTCCTCGACGCTTCTCTCAAAGGACGCCTCGACCGCCTGAAACAGCAACTCATCTGATATGGCCACGAAAGATTTCATCATCGAAACACTGAAAAAGGAGATCGCCGGAGCGTCCGTCGATTCCAAAGCCGAAAAGGTCGGCACCATCGTCGAATCCGGCGACGGCGTCGTCCGCATGACCGGCCTGACCGAAGCCATGTCTTCGGAAATGCTTGAGTTCCCGGGACCGGACGGCAAGGAACCGACCTACGGCATGGCGCTGAACCTCGAAGAGGAAACGGTCGGCGCCATCGTCCTCGGCGACGCCAAGCATTTGAAAGAAGGCGACACCGTCCGCTCGACCGGCAAGATCTTGTCGATCGACGTTTCCGAGGCCTTCATCGGCCGCGTCGTCGACCCGCTCGGCCGTCCGCTCGACGGCAAAGGCGCCATCAAGGGCGGCAAGCCGTATCCGATCGAGAAAGTCGCTCCGGGCGTCGTCACGCGCGAGCCGGTTTCGGTTCCGCTCCAGACAGGTATCAAAGCCATCGACGCCATGGTGCCGATCGGCCGCGGTCAGCGCGAGCTCATCATCGGCGACCGCCAGACCGGTAAAACCGCGATCGGCGTCGACACCATCATCAACCAGAAGGGGACGGGCGTCGTCTGCATTTACGTCGCCATCGGCCAGAAGGAATCGAAGATTGCACGCATCAAAGCCAAGCTCGAAGAAGCGGGCGCCATGGACTACACGATCATCGTCGTGGCCGGCGCTTCCGACCCGGCTTCGCTTTCGTATCTCGCGCCGTACGCCGGCGCCACGATCGGCGAATTCTTCATGGACCAGGGCAAGGACGCGCTTGTCGTCTACGACGACCTTTCGAAGCACGCCTGGGCCTACCGTCAAATCTCCCTGATTCTCCGCCGCCCTCCGGGCCGCGAAGCGTATCCGGGCGACGTCTTCTATCTCCACTCCCGCTTGCTCGAGCGCGCCTGCCGCCGCAACAAAGAGTACGGTGGCGGATCGCTGACGGCGCTTCCGATCATCGAAACGCAAGCCGGCGACGTCTCGGCCTACATTCCGACCAACGTCATCTCGATCACCGACGGCCAAATCTATCTCGAATCCGACTTGTTCTACCGCGGCATCCGCCCGGCCGTGAACGTCGGCTTGTCGGTCTCCCGCGTCGGCGGCGCCGCGCAAACGAAGATCATGAAGAAAGTCGCCGGCCGCCTGCGCCTCGACCTCGCCCAGTTCCGCGAACTGGAAGCCTTCGCGCAGTTCGCTTCCGATTTGGACGACACCACGCGCATGCAGATCGAGCGCGGACGCCGCACGGTCGAAATCCTGAAGCAGCCGCAATACCAGCCGATGCCGTTCGAGCACCAGGCCGCGATCATCTACGCCGTGACGAACGGCTTGATCGACGACGTTGCGATTGAGAACGTCCGCGCCTGGGAAGACGGCTTCCACCGCTACCTCAAAGCTTCGCGCGCCAAAATGATGGACGCGATGCGCGAAAAGAAAGCGCTCGAACCGGAGATCGAAGCGGAACTCAAAGAGGCGATCGCTGAATACAAGAAAACGCTCTAACCGACCGTTGTGGCGATCAACAGCAAAGCCATCAATCGACGGATCAAATCCGTCGTCAATACGAAGAAGATCACCAAAGCCATGGAGCTGGTGAGCGCTTCGAAGATGCGCAAGGCCGTGCAGGCCGTGCTCGCTTCGCGTCCCTACGCGAAGATGGCTTGGAGTCTCGCGACGCGCCTTGAAGCCAAGGGCGAGGAAGCGCATCCGCTCATGCGGGAGCCCGAAGAAGGCGGCCGCGTCCTGGCAGTGCTCGTCACCTCGGACCGCGGCCTCTGTGGCGGCTTCAATGCCCAGGTCCTGAAGACGGCTGCCGAACTCGTCCGGTCGCGCGGCATCGAAAAGGTGGATTTCATCGCCGTCGGACGCCGCGGCGAGCAATGGATCCGGCGCCGCAATCTTCCGCTCAAGGCCGCATTCGGCGACGTCGTTGCTGGAGGAGCGCCCGCCGCCGCGAAGATCCGCCCGATCGCCCGCATGCTCCGAAACGGCTTCACGGACGGCACGTACGGCGAGATCGTCGTGGTCTACACCGACTTCGTTTCCTCCATCCTGCAAAAGCCGCGCGTCAAAACGCTCTTGCCGCTCAGGAAGGACTCCGAACTCGGCGAGGTACGCGGTCACCATGAAGCGGGCGCGAACGAGAAGATGACGGGGGAGTACCTCTTCGAACCGAATCCCCGCGGCGTGCTCGACGCGCTGCTCCCGAGGATCGCCGAAGCCCAGCTCTACCAAGCCGTGCTCGAATCGCTCGCCTCGGAACACTCGGCGCGCATGCTCGCCATGAAAAACGCGACCGACGCGGCTTCCGACATGATCGACGACCTCCGCCTCACCTTTAACCAAGCCCGCCAAGCCGGCATCACGCAGGAAATCGCGGAAATCTCCGCCGGGCGCGCCGCGCTCGCGAACGCATGAACTCTATGAATGGAAAAATCGTACAAGTCATCGGCCCGGTCGTGGACGTCGAGTTCGAAGGCGAACTCCCGGCCATTTTGACCGCGCTCGAAACCAAAGCGGTCGACGGACACCGCGTCGTTCTTGAAGTCCAAGCCCACGTCGGCGGCAACCGCGTCCGCGCAGTGGCCATGCAGACAACGGATTCGCTCCGCCGCGGCCTTGAAGTCGTTTCGACGGGCGCTCCGATCTCCGTCCCGGTCGGCAAGGAAACGCTCGGCCGCATGTTCGACGTCGTCGGCGAACCGATCGACGGCGGCAAGCAGGTCAACGCCAAGCACCGCTGGGCGATCCATCGCTCGGCTCCGTCCTTCGACGAACAGTCCACCAAGGCCGAAATTTTTGAAACCGGCATCAAGGTCATCGACCTCATCTGCCCCTTCTTGAAGGGCGGTAAGGTCGGTCTCTTCGGCGGTGCCGGCGTCGGCAAGACCGTCATGATCATGGAGCTCATCCGCAACATCGCCTCCGAACACGGCGGTTTCTCCGTCTTCGCCGGCGTCGGCGAGCGTACCCGCGAAGGCAAGGACCTCTGGAACGAAATGCACGAGTCGAAAGTCTTGGACAAGACGACGCTCGTCTTCGGCCAGATGAACGAACCGCCGGGTGCTCGCGCCCGTGTCGCCCTCTCGGGCCTCACGATGGCCGAATATTTCCGCGACGAAGAAAAGCAGGACGTCCTCCTGTTCGTCGACAACATCTTCCGCTTCACCCAGGCCGGTTCCGAAGTCTCGGCGCTTCTCGGCCGCATCCCGTCGGCCGTCGGTTACCAGCCGACGCTCGCCAACGAAATGGGCGAACTCCAGGAACGCATTACCTCGACCAAGAACGGTTCGATCACGTCCGTCCAGGCCGTCTACGTGCCGGCTGACGACCTGACCGACCCGGCTCCGGCCACGACCTTCGGCCACCTCGACTCGACGGTCGTCTTGAACCGCGCGCTCACCGAAATCGGCATCTATCCCGCCGTCGACCCGCTCGACTCGTCTTCGACGATTCTCGATCCGCAGGTCGTCGGCCAGGAACACTACGACACCGCGCGCGCCGTCCAGAAGGTGCTCCAGCGCTACAAGGAACTCCAGGACATCATCGCCATTCTCGGCATGGAAGAACTTCCGGAAGAAGACAAGCTCCTCGTCGGACGCGCCCGCCGCATCCAGCGCTTCTTGTCGCAGCCGTTCTTCGTCGCCGAGGTCTTCTCGAACCAGCCGGGCCGCTACGTGCCGCTCAAGGAAACGATCCGCGGCTTCAAGGAAATCCTCGAGGGCAAGCACGACGACAAGCCGGAGAACGCCTTCTACATGAAGGGTTCGATTGACGAAGTGACCGCCTAACATGAAAGTGCTCGACTTCGAACTCACGACGCCCGAGCGCGTGGCCGTGCAGGCCAAGGTTCGCCAGGTTTCGATCCCGACGACGGAAGGCGAAATCACCGTCCTGCCCGACCACCTGCCGCTCGTCGCCCCCATCCAGGCGGGCGAGCTTCGCGTCGTGAACGAAGACGGCTCAGAAATGCTCCTGGCCGTCTCGGGAGGATTCGTCACGGTGCATCCCGGCAACCGCTTGGCTATTTTGGCCGACAGCGCCGAGCGCGCCGACGAACTCGATCTCAAAGCGATTGAGGAAGCCAAAGCGCGCGCCGAAGAACTCCTCAAAGAGAAGTTCGACGACGAAGAGCGCTACGCCGACGCCGCGGCAGGACTCGCGCGCGAGCTCGCGCGCCTCAAGGTTGTCCGCAAGCATCGCAGCCGCTCCGGCATGCCGCATATCCAACAGTAAGAAAAAACGCCTCGTGCCGCTGGCACGGGGCGTCTGCGTTTTTTGGCGGCGAATCGTCAGTTTTCCGAGAACTCCTTCAGTCCGAGCGCTCGGCAGGCTTCCAAGAGCGGCGTCAGCGCTTCCGGCTTGCCTCCAAAGCGCGGCAGGACGGCGAGTTCGACGAGCCAGTTCTTGGCTTCGTTCTCTTGTCGCGAGAAGTGCATCTCGCACCGAGCCTCGTTCCTGTACTTGTCATCGTCGTCCCAGCCGACATACCAGAAGAGCCATCCGCGATAGCCGAACCGGACATGATGCGCGGCGATTTTTTTCGCGGCGCCGAGATGCATCGTGCGTTCTTGAAAGCCCGCTTCATCAAAGGCGATAAAGAGGGGCAGCTTATGCTCGATCAGGATCTCGCAAAGATCAGGACGATCGCTGCGTCTTTCCTTATGGTTCCACGGACCCTGGATCGTCGGGTGGATCGAATGAAAACGGCCGATGAAATAGCCGGCCGTACGAGCAACCTGCCCGTTCTCGACCAGGGCTTGGGGCGGCCCAAGTCGTCCGTCCACCCAAGACCATTCCTGGGGGACCGCTTCGATAACTCGCGCCAGCGCTTCGCTATCGTCAGGCAAGACAAAGACCGTCTTTTCCATGTGGTTCCTCCCGCGCGCAGATCATCAGAAAATACCTCGACCGTCAAGACGGGTTGACAATCAAGGCTTTTTGGACTACCCTATGCGCATCCAAGGAGGCTTCCATGAACGATCGATCGTCCGCGCACGCCTGGAAAAAGTCCGACTTCGTGCTCTTCACCTGGACCTTTGGCCTGATCACGCTCCTGCTCGGCGTCTTCAGCCTCGACCACGTGCGGCAGGGACAGCTGAGCGAAGCCGCGGTACTGGCCGCGGCCATGCTGCTGCCGCTCACGATCGCGCTCTGGTTCCGACGCATGCTGCGCCACGGCATCTGGGAGCGGCGTAACGAGCAGCCGTCCCAAGGACTGATCGACCTCGATCGCAAGACCTGGGAGAACTCGATCCTCAACCCGGATCACCCCTTCAATCAGGACCGGATAAAGCATCCGCCTGACATCGGTTAACCGCCCAAAAACAGGGCGGTTTTTTAAAATCTCGCCACCTTGACAGAAACGGTTAGAGCGCATACGATACGCCGCGTCCCACCCGTAAAAGAAAGGAATCGGATGCATCCCACCGCAGAAGACCGTCTCGCGGCAGAATGCCAAACGACCGTGATCACCTGCGCCAGGCAGGCCCATGCCTGGGCACCGAGTATCGGCGCGCTGATCAAGAAGACCGGACGCGACGGGCGTTTCGATCTCCTGACGGCGCTCGACTTCCCGCACCTCGCCGGCAACAAGGAGGTGCTCACGCAGGCGGTCGAAGACGCCATGTTGGCGCTTTCGCTCCACAAGGGCGAGCAGATCCTGGTGGTCGGCGGGGCGAACGTCGAACAGATTGTCGCGGCCGTACGCGAGCAGTTCCACGTTTCGCGGAAGGTCTTTCCGAACCCGATCTCGGAGGACGTGCCGATCAACAGCATCGACATGGGCCCGGTTCCGATGCCCGACGCGCGCTGCCGGACGCTCGCCATCACCTGTATGGACTTCCGCCAGCACGACAACGATCTGGCGACGAAGCTCGCGATGCAGCTCGGTCTCGATGAGGCCCCGCACATCCTGGCGATGGCGGGAGGTGCCAAGGACGTCGAGGGCACGATGCGCCGCAGCCGTCTGACGCTCGCTCAGATCAACGACTACCGCGAGCGCCACGATCTTCGGACGATCGTGATCACGTGTCACACCGACTGCGGCGCCTTCGGCGGCAGTCAGATGTTCGAGAACACGGCGCACGAAGACGCGCAGTTCGACTACCGGTTGCGCGTCGCTCGGGGCGTCTTGCGCCGTCGCTTCTCCGGCGTCGCCATCATCCCGGCCATCGTTCGCCTCGCGGACGGTCGGATCGGGACGATCGAACGGCGCGATCCCTGACGCCGCTCGTGCCCGCTGGTCGCCGACCAAGCGGGCTTTTCATTTTCAGAACGGCTTGCTATCGTATGGCGAACAAACGTTTTCCTATGAAACACACCTGCTCTACGATTATTTTCCACTGCATCGACTTTCGTTTCGCCGCCGACATTAAGGCCTACATGGAAAAGGAGGGTCTGATGGGCGACGTCGATGTCGTCTCGATCGCGGGCGCGGTCAAAAACCTGGTCAATCCCGCGCAGCCGACGGACGTCGAGTTCGTCCTGCGGCAGCTCGACATTTCCAAGCGGCTGCACGACGTGTGCCGCGTCGTCCTCATGAATCACACCGACTGCGGCGCCTACGGCGGGCGCAAGGCCTTCGCCTCGATGGAAGAGGAGCGCGCCAAGCATGCCGAGGATCTTGAAGCCGCGAGGAATATGATTCTTGAGAAATATCCGGATCTCGAAGTCCTCAAAACGATCGCGCACATCGACGACGCGGGGACCATCAGTTTCCAAACGGCATAAAAAACAGCCCCGCTCCTCCGAAGAGGGCGGGGTTTCGCGTTGCGGGTTCGCTCTAGCGAGCGGCGTGCAGCGCGAGGATGAGGACGTTCACGATCTTGTTGGCGTCACCCGGCTTGTAGAAGACCGCGTCGACGTCCTGCGTCTTGGCGACCTCGATGCCGCCGGTGTAGACGAAGATCTTGCCCTTGTAGCCCTCGCGGCGCAGCTTGGCGGCGAAGTCGCCGGCCATCATGGCAGAGAGGCGGTTGCCGAGCACGAGGACGCTCGGCATCTGATCGGGTCGAACCGCGTTCGTGAACGCGTTCTGGTCGGCGTGCGGAACGATCTCGAACGCACCTTGGTACTTGGACTTGATCGTGCGGGAGAGAAGCGCCGCGTCCTCGGACGCGAACTTGCCGACGATGTGGATGCTCTTGGTCACTACAGGCTCCTTTTGTCTTCGAGAGGGTTGTGTCCCGAATGTGTGCTAGGATAGCTGAAAATAGCTGAATTGTCAATGGATTCCCAAACGCTGTTGGAAGGCTTGAATCCCGAGCAAACCGCCGCCGTGACCCATGCGGAAGGACCGCTTTTAATCGTGGCCGGCGCCGGAACGGGCAAAACCAGCGTGATCGCCAAACGCATCGCTTGGCTCATCGCCACGGGCCGCGCCGCGCCGGGGGAGATCCTGGCGCTCACCTTCACGGAAAAAGCCGCTTCGGAGCTTGAGGAACGCCTGGACGCGCTTTTGCCGATCGGCTACGTCGAACTCTGGGCGCTCACGTTCCACGGCTTCGGCGAGCGCGTGCTCAAGGAACGCGGCATCGATATCGGCCTGGCCGCCGATGCCAAACTGCTCGATGAAACCGGCGCCTGGCTTTCGGTGCGCGACCGGCTGAAAGACTTCGGTCTCGACTATTACCGTCCGCTCGGCGACCCCTCGCGCTTCATCCACGAACTGCTCAGCCACTTCAGCCACGCCAAGGACGAGCTCGTCACGCCGCCGCAGTACCGCGCCTACGCCGAGGCGCTTGAGGCGGAGCCGGATGAAAAAGCGCGGGTTCTCGAAGTCGCGCGCGCCTTCGAGGTCTACGAAAACCTTCTGCTCGACCGGAAGCAGCTCGACTTCGGCGCGCTCATCTCCGAAACGATCCGCCTTTTCCGCGAACGCCCGAGCGTGCTCGCGGAGTTTCGCAAGCGCTTCAAATACGTCCTGGTCGACGAATTCCAAGACACGAACGTCGCGCAGTACGAGCTCGTAAAGCTGCTTTCCGGACAAGACGGCAATCTGACGGTCGTGGGCGATGACGATCAATCCATTTACAAATTCCGCGGCGCTTCCGTCTCGAATATTTTGGCGTTCAAGGACGACTTCCCGAAAGCGGCGCAGATCTTCCTGACGCGCAACTACCGCTCCAAACAGGAAATTCTCGACGTCAGCTACCGCTTCATCAAGCAGAACGATCCGAACCGCCTCGAGGCCAAGCTCGGCTTGTCGAAGCGGCTCGTGGCCGAGCGCGGAAACGGCGGCGCGATCACGCATGCCACCTTGGCGGGCATCGACGACGAAGCGCGCTACGTGGCCGAAGAGATCCTGCGTCTCAAGGAGAGCGATCCTGAATTGGAATGGGGCGATTTCGCGATCCTGGCCCGCGCCAACGCGCATCTCAAACCGTTTTTGGAAGCCTTCACGCGCCGGGGCATTCCGCATCTGTACGTCGCGTCCAAAGGCCTCTACACCAAACCCGTCATTCAAGACGCGATTTGCTACTTCAAGCTGCTCGATAACTACCACGAAAGCCCGGCGCTGCACCGCGTGCTGTCATGGCACATTTTCAACGTGCCGGCGCTCGATATCGTGAAACTGACGCACGAAGCCGACCGCAAGAGCTGGTCGCTCTACGAAGCGCTGCGCGAAGCCGGCACGCTCGGTTTTTCCGGCACGACGCTCGAAACGTTCCGGCGCATCGAAGCGCTGATCGAGAAGCATGCCGAGCGGGCGCGCCGCACGACGCCTGCGCGGCTGCTCAAGGAAATCTTTGTCGATACGGGGTATTACGAAGATCTCTTGAAGGAAGAAACGCCGCAGACGATCGAAGCGATCGGCTACTTGAACCAGCTGGTGCGCCGCATCCAAACGTACGAAAACGACGATCCGCGCCCGAGCCTGCGCGGCTTCATGCGCGTGCTCGACTGGGAGCTGGAATCCGGCGAGGAAGGCCGGATCCCGTCCGATCTCACGGAAGGGCCGGACACCGTCAAGCTCATGACGGCGCACACGTCGAAAGGCTTGGAATTCAAGAACGTCTTTGTCGTACAGCTCGTGGCGCGCCGCTTCCCGGGCGATAACCGCCGCGAGCCCATTCCGTTCCCCGACGCGCTCGTCAAAGAAACGCCGAACGAAGGCGCGGATGCGCATCTCGAAGAAGAGCGCAGGCTGCTCTATGTCGCCTGCACGCGCGCGAAGGACAGGCTCTATCTTACCGCGACGGAGGACACGGGCGGCGCGCGGAAAAAGAAACCTTCCCGGTTTTTGGACGAAATTTTTTCCAACGAAGAAAACAAGGCCGTGATCAAGGTCATTGCGGCCGGAAAAAGCGCCGGCTTCCACGAGCCGGAGGCCGCCGCCAGCGACGCGACAGGCGGCGTCGTTCTGGAATTGCCGTCGAGCTTCAGCTTTTCCCAGCTGGCCGCCTTTGACAACTGCCCGCTGCAGTACAAGTTCGCGCATCTCCTCAAAATTCCGACGCTCGACAAGGGTCCGCTGCACTTCGGCAAGCTGATCCACTCCGTTCTCGAAACGTTCATTGAAGCCTCCAAAGCGAACCCTGGAACCTGGATGCCGCTTGAGGAACTCTTGGCGCTCTACGAGAGCCAGTGGACGGGGGAGTGGTATGAAGATGCGGACGTGCGCGAGGATTTCCATCGCGCCGGCCGCGAGGCGATCAGCCGCGCGCACGCGCGCACCGTCCTGGAACAGCCGACGCCGTGGATGACCGAAGCGCCTTTCACGCTCAAAGTCGAAGGCTACGTCTTAAAGGGCAAGATCGATCGCATCGACAAGCTCGCGGACGGCTCCGCCATGATCATCGACTACAAGACCGGAAAATCAAAAGAACGGCTCGATGCCGGCATGAAGGAGCAGCTCAGGATCTACCAGCTCGCCCTCGCCGACGTGTACCAGATGAAAACAAGCCGCATGGCCTTCTGGTTCCTGAAGGACGACGTGCTGCAGGAGGTCGAGCCTGAGGAAAACCTGGACGATATCCGCGCGTCGATCGGGAAAAAGATCGCGGCGCTCGAAGCCTCCGACTTTGCGCCCTCGCCGAGCGCCCACACCTGCAAGTATTGCGACTTTAAAGACATCTGCCGCTTTAAAGTGCTATAAAGGACGCATGTTCACGCCGATCGGAAACATCCTGCCGGAGACGGTGAAAAAGAACGGCATGGCCGCGAAAGTGGCGCGTGCCAAAGCCTTTACGTCGTTCGAAGAGGCGGCGCTCTCGCTTTTGCCGCGCGACACTGAGCCGGGTTTCAAGGTTCTGCGCTTTTCAGACGGCACCCTGACCGTGGCCTGTAAGTCTTCGAGCATCGTTGCCGTCTTGCGAAAAGACGAGGCGCTTCTGCTCGAAACGGTCAAAAAGGCCGGGGGCGACCGTATCCGGTTCTTACTCTCGCCATGGCGGTGATACAATGGCCGCATGACCTTCCGCCAATACCTGTTTTGGATGGGACTCTCGACCGCGCTCTGCTGGCTCGGCGTCTTTTCCATCATCAGCATCGTTGACCCTCTTGAAGGCGGGATCCTCGGCGTCCTGCTCCTGTATGCCGCGCTTTCCCTGGCCCTGATCGGAACGTTCTCCGTGCTCGGCATGGTCGTTCGGGCCGGACTGCGCCGCCAGGAGGCCGTTTCACGCCATGTCGCCGTCTCTTTCCGCCAAAGCCTGCTCCTGACGCTCCTCGTGGTCGGCGCGCTGATTCTCCAGTCGAGAACGCTTCTTACCTGGTGGAATCTGCTGCTCTTTGCCGCCACCCTGACCGTGCTCGAATTCTTCCTGATTTCCTTTCGTTCGGGACGCTAATATGGTAGGGTAACACCCTTATCCACACCCCATGCTGAACAACCTTTTCGGGAGATTTTCAAAGGACCTCGGAATCGATCTTGGCACTTCTTCGACGCGCGTCTACGTCAAGGAGAAGGGGATCGTGATCAACGAACCGTCGGTCGTCGCCATCAACACGCGAACGAGCCAGATTTTGGCCGTGGGCAAGGAGGCGAAGGAGATGGTCGGCAAGACGCCTTCCCACATCATTACGGCGCGCCCGCTTTCCAAAGGCATCATCTCCGACTTTGAAGTCACCGAGAAAATGCTCCGCTACTTCATCGAGAAAGTGCACCACGACGGCTTTACCGTCGTGCCGCGCCCGCGCATCGTGATCGGCGTGCCGCTCGAAATTACGGAAGTCGAACGCAAAGCCGTCGAGGACGCAGCGCTTTCCGCCGGCGCGCGCGAAGTCTTTTTGATTGAAAGCCCGATGGCAGCGGCGATCGGCGCGCGCCTGCCTATCGAAGAAGCGATCGGCAATATGGTGGTCGACATCGGCGGCGGCAAAACGGAGATCGCCGTCATCTCGCTGCGCGGCGTCGTCACGTGGAAGTCGCTTCCGATCGCCGGCGACGAAATGAACAAAAATATTGTCCAGTACGCGCGCGACACCTTCAACCTCCTGCTGGGCGAACACGCGGCGGAAACGATCAAGTGCGCGATCGGTTCGGCCACGGAACTTGAAACACCGCTGGAAATTGAGATGCGCGGCCGCGACTTGCTGACCGGCCTGCCGAAAGAAATCATCGTCACGGACGCGCAGATCCGCGAAGCGATCCACCGTTCCGTGCGTTCCGTTGTCGAGAACATCAAGGCCACGCTCGAACAGACCCCGCCGGAGCTCGTTGCCGACATCTACGAACGCGGCATCGTGCTGACGGGTGGAGGCGCCTTGCTCAAAGAACTCGACAAGGTCATTTCCAAAGCTGCTGAGATTCCCGTCCGTATCGCCGACGACCCGCTTACCTGCGTCGTGCGCGGCACCGGCATGCTGCTCGAGAGCCCCGAGCTTCTCAAGACCATCGCCCTGCCTTCGGCTTCCGAAACGACGAGAGCCTAATCATGACGCCTGTCGCCCGATCCCGCCTGATCATCCTGATCGCCGCCGCGGGCGGTTTGCTTTTTTTCCTGCACCTCCTTGGCGTCACGACGAACGCCGAAGCCTGGATGCTTAAAAAAATCGCCGGCCAGGAGGCAAAGCTTGCCGAAGCCGGGCGCTCGCTTCGCGCGACCATGAGCGCGCCGTTCCGCATCAACGCCGTCTTGCAGGAGAACGACGCGTTGCGTTCCGAAAACGCCGCGCTTTCAGTCGAAGTCGCGCGTCTTACGACCGTCCAGGAAGAAAATGCGGAGCTGGAAAAGCTGCTCGGTTACACGAAAAAGCTTAAAAAAACCCCGGTCATCGCGCGCGTGCTCGCGCGTACGCCGGAAGCGGGAACGCATACAATCCTGCTTGATCGCGGAACCGACGACGGCATCGCCCCGGACATGCCCGTCGTGGCTTCGGACGGCGTGTTGATCGGCAAGATTTTTAAGGCCGAGCGCACGACATCGATCGCACTCCTGCTCACCGATACGCGCAGCCGCGTCGGAGCTTCCGTCCAAAATTCCGCTCGCACGCAAGGCGTCATCCAAGGCAAGCGCGGTCTCAGCCTCGAGATGCGCCTCATCCCGCAGAACGAGGAGATCACGACGGGGGACATGATCATCACCTCGGGCATCGAACCGATGACGCCGCGAGGACTCTTAATCGGTCGCATCACGGCCGTGGAAACCCAGGAAAAGAGCCCGTTCAAGACGGCCACGATTACCACGCCGATCGCGCTCGACCGCCTCGACGTCGTCGCGATCCCGTTCCCGTAGTATGTGGAAGTTCTTGCTTCATGCGGCGCTGGCGGTCGTCGGCACGATCGTGCAGATCAGCTTTCTCTCACAGCTGCCGTTTCCGTTTTCCGCCATTTCGTTGCCGATCGTCGCGATCGCGTACGGCATCGTACGCGACCGCCCCGTCATTTCGGCCGGCTGGGCGCTTCTGGGAGGCCTATTGCTCGACCTGCACGGCCTCCTCGGCTTCGGCTCCGAAATGCTCGCCCTTTTCGTTGCGTTTTTCGCAACGCGCTTTCTTTTTCAGCGCGTCGTTACGAATACCGGTACGCCCGCCTTGTTTCTGATCGCCGCCGCAGCGGCGACCATCCGATGGTTCACGCTTGCCGCGCTCGATGGCGTCAACGTTCTTTTCGGCGGGGTGCCCGTGCTTATCGACCTGTCCGCCACGGCGCTTCTGGCACCGGTCCGCCAAAGCCTCGTGGCGGGCGGCGCGCTCTTGGCATACATCGGCGTCGGGAGCCTGCTAAGCCGTCGTTTCCAAAAAACATTCCTCTCACATGCCCCGCACGCTTTTTCCCGACATTGAAGGGCTCGGGCACGGCGCGATCGAGCAGGCGATCCCGACGATCGACGAGACGTCGGGCGGGCCGGTCGGCCAGCCGTTCGAAGAGCAGCCTCTCGGCCATCACGGCTATATCGGGCCGTCGCTGACTTCCCGCAAGCTGCAGATTTGTTTTGTCGTTTTTTTCCTCATGCTCGGAGCGCTCGGCGCACGCGCGGGATATCTTGAGATCGGCAAGGGCGAGATCTATCGCCAGCAAGCCGAAGGCAACCGCCTGCGTATCGCGGCCGTCCCGTCCGAACGCGGCGTCATCTACGACCGAAACGGCACACTGCTCGTGCGCAACGTCCCCGATTTCACCCTGACCGTCACGCCCGCGGACGTGCCGCGCGAAGCCGAAGCGCGCGAACAGATGATCGTGCAGCTGGCGGAAGCCGTTGGGCTCACCCCGGTCGATATCGAAAAAAGCCTTCGCAACTATCCGGCGAATCTCGCGTCGCCCGTACCGATCAAAGAACACCTCGACTACGAACAGGCGCTCAAGCTCGATATCCAGAGCGGCAGGCTGCCCGGCGTCGCGCTCGACGCCGGCACGAAGCGAGAAATCATCTTGAAGCCTGAAGGCGCCAAGGAGCCGATCCTCAGTCTCTCGCACGTGATCGGTTATGAAGGCCGCGTGAACGAAGGCGAATATGCGCGCCTCAAAACATCCGGCTATCTGCCGACGGACACGATCGGCAAAACAGGCATCGAGGCTTTCTACGAAGAAGAGCTGCGCGGCGTCTACGGCAAAAAACAGATCGAAGTTGACGCCTTCGGTCGGGAACAGAAGGTGCTCGCCGCCGACGAGCCCGTCCAAGGCATGGACATCACGCTCACGATCGATGCCAAGCTCCAAGCTGCGGCGGAAACGGCGCTGAAGAACTCGGCGGCGCGCAACGGCTTCGGCCGCGGCTCCGTCGTCGCCATGGATCCCAGAAACGGCGAAATACTCGCGCTCGTCAGCTGGCCGTCATACGACGCGAACCTTTTTGCGCGCGGCATTTCGAACAAGGAATACCAGGGACTCTTGCAGGACGAAAACCAGCCCCTTTTCCCGCGCGCCGTCGCGGGTGCCTTCCCGCCGGGGTCAACCGTGAAGACGATCGTTGCCGCCGCCGCGCTGGCGGAAGGCGTCGTTTCGCCGTCAACGACCGTTCTCTCGAACGGCGGCATTAATTTCGGCGCCTGGTTCTTCCCGGATTGGAAAGGCGGCGGACACGGCATCACGAACGTCACCAAGGCAATCGCCGAGTCGGTCAACACGTTCTTCTATGCCGTCGGCGGCGGCTGGGATCGTATCGAAGGCCTCGGCATCGACCGCCTCGCGTCGTGGTACCGCAAGTTCAACCTCGGCACGCGCCTCGGCATCGACCTGCCGAGCGAGGCGGCCGGTTTCGTGCCGGATCCCGCCTGGAAAGAACGCGTCAAAGACGAAGTTTGGTACATCGGCGACACCTACCACGTCGCAATCGGACAAGGCGACATGACCGCGACGCCGCTCCAAGTCGCCGCTTGGACGGCGGCATTCGCGAACGGCGGGACGATCATGCAGCCGCGCGTCGTGAAGCAAATCCGATCCGATAAGACGATCACGAAGCCCGTATCGGAGACCGTCGTGGAACAGGTCGTGTCGCGCGACGTCGTGGACGTCGTTCGTCACGGCATGCGGCAGACCGTCCTGGCAGGTTCCGCACAAGGCCTGAAAACCTCATTCGTCGAAATCGCCGGAAAAACGGGAACGGCTCAGTGGAACTCGACGAAGCCGACGCATGCCTGGTTTGCCGGTTTCGCCCCCTATCAAAACCCGGAAATCGTCGTTGTTGTGCTCGTTGAGGCGGGAGGGGAAGGCTCGCGCGCTTCGGCGCCGGTCGCCCGGGATATTATCGAGGCCTGGATGCGGCCGGAAACACCGGCTCTTCCTGCTCCGGAGACCGCTCCGAAGCCGATTGACGCGGCGACTTCCAGCAGCCTATAATGCGGTGGTAAACGATCGCTTTGCGACCGGATTTTATGAAGTCGTATCTCACCACCAAAGAGGGTCTCGAAAAGATGCGGGCGGAGCTCGATGAGCTCAAAAACGTCCGCCGTTTTGAGATCGCCGACCGTATCGCCAAAGCCAAGGACTTGGGCGACCTTTCCGAAAACGCGGAGTACCACGACGCGAAGGACGCGCTCGCCTTCATGGAGGGCCGCATCCAAGAGCTCGAGAGCTTTATCGCCCGCGCCGTCGTATCCGCCCCGACGTCCACTGAAGTCGTAAACGTCGGTTGCCGCGTGCGCTGCAAGGCGGGGGAGAAAGAAAAGGAGTACCACATCGTCGGCCCGAAGGAGTCCGATCCCTCCGCCGGAAAAATCTCGAACGAATCGCCGATCGGCATCGCCCTCCTGGGCCGCAAGAAAGGGGAGCGCTTCGAGAACGTCATGCCGAACGGTTCCGTGACGACCTACGAAATTTTGGACATCACCTGCTGATATGCTCGAAGAGGAAATCGTCCGGCGCGACAAAGCCGAACAGCTGCGCAAGGCGGGTACGGACCCCTATCCGGCCGACGCGCGCCGCACCGCGACCTGCAGCCAGGCCGTGGCGCATTTTGACGCCTGGAGCGGCGAGCAAAAAACGATCACGCTCTCCGGACGCGTCCGCGCGATCCGTATCCACGGCGGAGCGGCTTTCGCCGACCTCGCCGACGAATCCGGCAAACTGCAGCTGCACCTCAAACTCGACACGATCGGCGCGGAATCGTTCGAACGCTTCGGCGCCGCGATCGACCTAGGCGATTTCATCGAAGCCGAGGGCGTGCTGTTCCTCACGAAGCGCGGCGAAAAAACGCTCGAAGCCCGTTCCTGGCGCCTGCTTTCGAAGGCGCTCTTGCCGATGCCGGAAAAGTGGCACGGCCTGTCGGACGTGGAAATCCGCTACCGCAAGCGCCATCTCGACCTGATCGCCAACGAGGACGTGCGCGGCATTTTCCGCACGCGCAGCCTGGTCGTGCGCACCATCCGCGATTTCCTGCATGGCGAAGGCTTCATGGAAGTCGAGACGCCGATTCTGCAAACGCAAGCCGGCGGCGCGGCGGCGCGTCCGTTCACTACGCACCACAATGCGCTCGATCTCGACCTCCAGCTGCGCATCGCTCCGGAGCTCTTCTTGAAGCGCCTCATTGTCGGCGGCTTCGAGAAAGTCTTTGAAGTTGCGCGCTGCTTCCGCAACGAAGGCATCAGCTTCCAGCACAATCCCGAATTCACCCAGGTCGAATTCTACTGGGCGTATGCGACCTACGAGGATCTCATGAACCTCACCGAGCGCCTTGTCTCCAGCATCGTTTCGGCGACGCAGGGCGGCAAAATGACGGTCGAGCGCGACGGCGTGACGCTCGATTTTTCCGGCCCGTACCCGCGCAAGAAATTTTACGATCTGATCAAAGAGGGGACGGGCATCGACCTAGAAAGCGTGCGCGACGAAGCGTCGCTGAAAAAAGCGCTGGCCGAGAAAAATTTGAAGATCGACGCCGACAACTTGCACGGCTTCGGCGAATGCGTCGACGCGCTCTACAAAACGTACGTGCGCCCGAAGATCGTCCAGCCGACGTTCGTCATCGACTATCCGGCCGAGATGATCCCGCTCGCCAAGCGCAAGCCCGACCAGCCGGACCGCATCGCCTCGGTCCAGCTGCTCGTCCAAGGCATCGAAGTCACCAAAGCCTACAACGAGCTGAACGATCCGCTCGAGCAGGAAGCGCGTTTCATGGAAGAGGCGCGCAAATCCGAAGCGGGTTCGGAGGAAGCGATGCCGGCCGACGCCGACTTCGTCGAAGCGCTCAAATACGGCATGCCGCCCACGGCCGGTTTCGGCATGGGCATCGACCGTTTGACGGCGCTCCTCACGGGCGCGCATTCGATCAAGGAAGTTATTTTGTTCCCGACGCTCCGACCGGAGCAGCCGTCTTCGCACGACGATGGCAAAGAAGACTAGTACGCTTGTCACGCATCTCTTCCCGCACCGCGACGATGTCGCCGGTTTGTGGCTTTTAAAGCGCTTTGAACCGTCGCTCCGAAAAGCCAACATCGAATTCGTCCCGACATCCGCCGGCGGCGTGAAGCTGCCTGCCGGACAGATCGGCATCGGCATCGGCCGCGGGAAATACGACGAGCATAAGGGCGACCTCAAGGACTCCGCGGCGAGCTTGGTGTGGAAAGATTTGAAACGCCGAGGAAAGCTGCCGGGCGGCGCGGAGGGCAAGGCGCTCGCGGCCTTGGTCGATGACGTGCGCCGCGGCGATATGGGAAGCGGCATCGGAACGCCGGGCCACTTCCGCAACGATACGAAAATTTTGCAGACGATCGCGGGACTTCCCGGCGGAGATTCGCTCATGGCGACCGGCTGGGGATTCGTTTTGATGGATGCCTTGTTCGCGCTGTACGTCGAGCGTGAAGAGGCTTTGCGCGCGATCCGCCGCGGCACGGCGTTCGCTACGAAACACGGAAAGGGCGTGGCCGTGCGCTCGGCGATGCTGCCCGGCATGGCCAGCACGATCTCGGCGGAGCTCGGGTACGCGCTTGTCGTCCTTGAACACCCGTCGCGCCGCTACCTGCACGTGCGGGCGGCACCGAGCTCGAAGTTCGATCTCTCCCGTCTCGCAAAGACCGTCCGCGCCGCCGAACCCGAGAGCGAGTGGTATCTTCACCATTCCAAGCGCATGCTCCTGCACGGAGACCTCGTGGCGCCGACGCCGGTGCGGACGGCGTTCACGCTGAAAACCATAACCGCGCTGATCCGAAAGCTCTATGCCTAAAGCCATCGCCTTCGGCACATTCGACGGCTTTCACCCCGGGCACAAGTTTTATCTCGACGCTGCGGCCTCGCACGGCGATCTCACGGTCGTTGTCGCCCGCGACGCGACGGTCGAGAAGGTGAAGGGGCGCGCCCCGCGCAGAAACGAAGATGCGCGCCTGGCCGATCTCATCGCTGCCGGGTACAATGCCATTCTCGGGAGCACCGGCGATAAATACGCTATTCTTAGCGAAATGAAGCCCGACGTGATCTGCCTGGGCTACGACCAGGAAGCGTTCACGGAGAAGCTCCCAGTCGTGCTTGCCGAACGCGGCCTCAAGGCCGAAATCATCCGGCTTTCCGCCTTTCAACCTGAAACCTACAAATCTTCGCTCCTGAACCGCTGATATGCTCGACCTGAATTTTGTCCGCGAAAACCCGGAACTCGTGAAGAAAGGCGCTGCCGCCAAAGGCGTTGACGTGAATGTCGACGCGCTCTTGGAGGCCGATGAAAAGCGCCGAAAGCTGATCGGCCAAATCGAGGCGATGCGCGCCGAGCAGAACCAGGCGGGAGAAAAGATCGCCAAGGAAACCGACAAGGACGCCAAAGCCTCGGCGCTTGAAGCGATGAAGGCCTTGAAAGAGCGGATGAAGGAAATCGATGTGGAGTTGAAGGCGGCTGAAGAGGCGCAGAATGTTTTGCTTCGCGATATTCCGAACCTGCCGCTTCCCGACGTGCGCGTCGGCAAGGACGACACGGAGAACGTCGTGGCGCGCACGGTAGGGGAGCCGACGGCGTTTTCGTTCGAGGCCAAGGAGTATATGGCGCTCGGCGAATCGCTCGACATTATCGACACGGAGCGCGCTGCCAAGGTTTCCGGCTCGCGTTTCGGATATTTGAAAGGCGACGGCGCAATGATGGAATTCGCGCTCGTGCAGTACGTGCTTTCAACACTCGTACCAAAAGGTTTCAGCCCCGTCGTGCCGCCCGTGATGATCAAGCCCGACGTCATGGAGAAGATGGGTTACTCGGACAAGCACGGCGACGAGATCTACCAGATCCAGCAAGATCCGCTCGTCCTCGTCGGTACCTCGGAACAATCCGTCGGTCCGATGCATATGGATGAAACACTCGACGTGTCGAAACCCATCCGCTACGTCGCTTTCTCGACCTGCTTCCGACGCGAGGCTGGCTCGTACGGCAAGGACACGAAAGGTATCCTGCGCGTCCATCAGTTCGACAAGCTCGAGATGTTCTCGTTCACCAAGCCCTCTGATTCTGAAGCGGAGCACGCCTTTTTGCTCGCCTGCGAAGAAGAGCTGCTCGGCGGTCTCGGCTTGCCGTATCAGGTGCTCGACATCTGCTCGGGCGACCTCGGCACGCCGGCCGCGAAGAAGTGGGATCTTGAAACGTGGATCCCGTCGCAACAGACGTACCGGGAGACGCACTCCACCTCGAACTGCACCGACTTCCAAGCCCGCCGTTTGAACATCGGCTGGAAGAATCCTGAAACGCAAAAGCGCGAATACGTGCACACGCTGAACGGCACGGCTTTCGCAATCGGCCGCATTCTTATTTCCATTCTCGAGAACTGCCAGGAAGCCGACGGTACGGTCCGTATTCCGGAAGTCCTGCGTCCATGGATGGGCGGCAAAACGCATATCGGCAAATAACATATGGGGAAAGGAGGCCCCAAAACCTGGGTGGAAATCTCGAAAAACGCCTTGGTTTCGAACGCCAAGATTTTTAAGCGTCGGGCGGGCGCCTCTGTCGCCGTCATGGCGGTCGTAAAATCGAACGCCTACGGTCACGGCCTCGTAGAGGTTGCGAAAACCGTGCAGCCGCATCTCGACTGGTTCGGCGTCGACAACGTCGACGAAGGTCTCGCGCTCCGCAAAGCCGGCATCAAGAAACCGATCCTGATTCTTGGTTTTACGCCTTCCTGGCGCATGCAGGACGCGATCCGCGCCGGGCTCCGCATGACCGTTTCGACGCGCGAGCAGGTACACGCCGCCAAAAGCGCCGCGAAGAAGGCTGCGAAGCGCGGCTATCTCCACGTCAAAGCGGAAACAGGCACGACGCGCCAAGGCGCGGAACTGCGCGAGCTTCCGGACATCGCCGAGATGATCAAGAGCGCGAAACATCTCGTGCTCGAAGGGCTTTCAACGCATTACGCCAATATCGAGGACGCGACGGACCACGACTACGCGGCCGGCCAGCTCGAGACCTATCAAAACGCGCTTGAAATTTTGGAGGCCCACGGTTTTCACCCCGACGTGAAACACACCGCCTGCACGGCCGCGGCCGTGCTTTATCCTGACACCCATTTCAATCTGGTACGCGTCGGGATCGGCCTCTACGGCTTGTGGCCGTCGTTGGAAACGCGACTGGGCGCGCAGGCAAAAGGACTTGAGATCGAACTCCAGCCCGCGCTCGCCTGGAAAACGACGATCGCGCAGGTGAAAGACGTAAAACGCGGCACGCCCGTGAGCTACGGCCTCACCGAGAAGATGCCGCGCACCGGCAAGGTTGCCGTGCTCGGCGTCGGCTACTGGGACGGCTATGACCGCGGGCTTTCGTCCGTCGGCGAAGTCGTGGTGCGCGGACGCAAAGCCAAAGTACTCGGCCGCGTTTGCATGAACATGTGCATGATCGACGTGACGGATATTCCGGACGTGCGCGCCGAGGATGAAGTCATCTTGCTTGGCGAAGACGGCCGCGTTGCCGTCACGGCCGACGATCTCGCCCACCATCTCGATACCATCAATTACGAAATCGTGACGCGCATCAATCCGCTCTTGCCGCGCAAGCTCGTATGAAAACGCCGAAGCGCAAAATCCGCCTCGGGATTCTTTTCGGCGGACGCTCGTCCGAACACGAAATCTCTTTGCTGTCGGCGCGCAGCATCGTCGATGCCATCGACAAGAATCGCTACGACGTTTCGCTGATCGGCATCGGCAAAGACGGCCGCTGGTTGGGCGCGGCAGGGGAGTCGTATCTCTTACACGCCGCTGATCCCAAAAAGATCGCCATCAACGTCGCAAAAACGAAAGAGCTGATGCTGAGGCCGGGGCGCGAGGGGATTGGACCCATCGATGTTATCTTCCCCGTCCTCCACGGCACCTACGGCGAAGACGGCAGCATCCAGGGACTGCTTCGCATGCTCGACCTGCCGTTCGTTGGGCCGGATATTCTCGGTTCCGCCGTCGGCATGGACAAAGACGTCGCCAAACGATTGCTCCGCGATGCTGGAATTCCGGTTGCTGATTTTTTGACGTTCAGCAGGGGAGAGACGGTGAAGCTTCCGATCGTCTGGAAACGCCTCGGCAAGCCCGTCTTCGTGAAGCCGGCCAACCAAGGCTCGTCCGTCGGCGTCGCCAAGGCCGGGAACGACAAGGAGCTGCGCGCCGCGATTGAAAACGCTTTCTCGTACGACGATAAGATTCTTATCGAGGAAGCCGTCGTCGGCCGTGAGATTGAAGTTGCCGTCCTTGGCAACGAAACGCCGGAAGCCTCCGTGGCCGGCGAAGTCATCCCGCATCACGATTTTTATTCGTACGAAGCGAAGTATCTTGATGAGAACGGCGCCGGCCTCATGATTCCCGCCAAGCTCTCGAGCTCCGTCATGCGCAAAGCCCAAACGCTGGCGGTGCGTACCTTCAAGACGCTCGGACTTGAAGGCATGGCGCGCGTTGATTTTTTCATGAAAAAGAACGGCACATTCGTCGTCAACGAAGTGAACACGATTCCCGGTTTTACCAAGATCAGCATGTATCCGAAGCTCTGGGAGGCTTCCGGGCTGCCGTATGCGAAACTGATCGACCGTCTCGTCCGGTTGGCGCTTGAGCGCCAGGCGCGCCGCAAGCGGCTGAAAACCTCCGTATGAGCCGCTGGATTCGCACGCGCAGCGTCCGCCGCGACTACTCGCGCAAATCCTTTTCCAATCCCTTGTTCGAGCCGGCGCGCCATGGCGAGGCGGACCGCAGGCGCTGGCGCGGACGCCTTCTCGTCACCATCGGCCTCTTGGCGACCGGCGGCTGGATCTGGTTTCTCGCGTTTTCGGCCAACTTCCGCGTGACGGATATCCAAGTCAACGGCACTGACCGCATTCCGTCGTGGGAGATTCAAGACGCCGTGAAAGAGACGCTGAGCGGTCGCCGATGGCTGCTTTTTCCGAAAGCGAGCATCTTGGTCGTTTCCGAAGAAGACCTGGTCGCCTCACTCCAAGAACGGTTCGTGCTCGAATCGCTGGTCGTCACGAAACGTCCGCCGCACACGCTGGTCATCGACCTTACGGAACGCATCTCCGCGGTCCTGGTACAGCTTCCTGATGGCAGCCAGGCCATGGTTGATCTCCAAGGAACCGTCACGAGGCTCTACAAGGCCGGAGAGGCGCTCGACGTGGTTCCCAGGCTCGGTCCGACCTTCGACGAGCAGCTTGGACGCGTACGCGCCCCGTATCCCGTCCTCTTTAACGATAAGAATGAAACGCTGAAGCTTCGAGAGCAGGCGGTCCGCCCCGCGACGGTGCAGACGGTCATCGACCTCCCGAAACTTTTTGACGCGCGTTTCAACCGCGCCCCATATCTCACCGAGACGCATATCGACGGCGCCAACGCCCAAACGCTCCGGGTCGTGACGTCGGAAGGGTGGGCGATCTACCTGGACGCGTCCAGCGAGGTCGCGGAGCAGCTCGACAACGCGCAGACGATCCTGAAGACCAAGGTTGGTCCTGATCGCAAGAACCTGGACTACATCGACGTGCGCTTCGGCGACAAGATCTTCTTCAAGCTGAAATCCTAGCAGGCAACGGATCGTACAATGTACGACACAAGCTACGACGGCTCACGGATGAAACGAGGCCGGGTCAGATACCAGGCATCGGGACGCCGGGCAGGAAGCGTACGAGAGGCGACACGGAACGAAGCGCGTGGTCGAACCGGACACGTGCGGATCAAGGCCAAAAACGCATTCCCAGGCCAAACCGCTTTAGGCTCTTGTGTCGCATAAGATATATTGTCGGACACATCTTAAGGCGGAATCCCGGGGTGCCGAACCCGCTCCCCTCGGGGTCTATGCGGGGTATCCGGGCATGGTCCTTGATGCGCGAAAAAGAAAAATCGTCTCAGCATCGCGAGACGATCAGTGAGAAGATGACGGCCGCAGCGAGCAGGAGCGCGATGAGGCTCGGATAGCGGTGCGGGTTCAGGAGCATATCCCCTACCTTCCGCTCCGGCAGAAGGTGGTCGTAGCGCTCATGGCAGTAGCCGCACTGCAGGCGCTTCTCGTAGCCGCGCAGGCTCGACACGGTGAAGCCACGGTTCGGCGCAAGCCGGCAGCGAGGGCACCAGACCAGATAGATATCCATCGGCTTAACGTAGCCTCGGCGCTGGAGCCGGCCGATCCGTTTCGGCCAGGGCATCTTCTTGGCGCTCTCGCCGAACCGCCTGATGATTTCCTCGTCGGTCATGTCGTCCTGAAGCCGGTTGCGTGACGTCATGCAGCCTCCCGGCCAGACGATACCAAAACCCGCGACGTTTGTCGCGGGTTACTGGAGGTAGTTCAGCGGGTTGACCGGGATGCCGTCCAGACGGATCTCGAAGTGCAAGTGCGGCGCCGTCGTCATGGGGCCCGCTCCCGGCGTGCCCGGAGCGCCGCCGGAATAGGCGATGATGTCCCCTTTTTCCACGTAGGTGTCTTCCTTCACGGCGATCCTCGAGATGTGGCCGTAGACTGACGAGAGGCCGTTCTCATGCACGAGCAGGACGTAGCTGTAGCCCATGCCGGCATCCTTGGCGCGCGCCACGTAGCCGCCGCGGGTCGCGCGTACCGGCGTGCTTTGCGGAGCGCGGATGTCGACGCCGGGATGCTCGAAGACGTAGCGGAAGGGATAGTCGGGATCGTGGAAGCCGGCCGTGACGATCATGGAGGGCACGGGCCACATCCAACCCGTCGTCTCTCCCGTCACTTTGCGGAGCTTTTCGGCATCGAGCGTCTTGCGGAGCTTTTTCTCAGTCGCGGCGATGTCGGCATTGATATTCGCCTGCTGCTTCTGGAGCTGCGCCAGCTCGTACCGATAGCGCGATTCCGACGTTTGGAGCTGCACGGCCAGCACGATCTTGGCGCTCTTCTGTTCGTCGAGCGTCGCGATCGCATCGACCAATTCTTTCTGGATGCCTTCCAATTCCGCGCGCTTGGCGGATTGATCCGATTGGCGGTTTTCGAGATCTTTTTTCAAGGCCTGGACCGTATCGAGCGTCTGCTTGAGCTGGCGTTGCGATTCCTCAAGAAACTGCACGTCGTTGAAAAACTCCGAGATCGTCTTCTGCGTCAGCAACAGGTCGATTGCCGTGCGCTGATCGGTGCGGTCGATTTGCCGCAAAAATTCGGCGATCATCTGGCGCTGGCGGATGGTCTGAAGCGTCTTGTCCTGGATTTCGGACTCAAGGCGCTTCAGCTCGAGCGTGACTGCTTCGATCTGAAGCGTGTTGGACTCGATCTCGAGCTCCACCGAAGCGATCTTGTTCTGCACGATCTCCAGCTCGCTCCGCACCGAAGCCGCCTCCTGGCGCTTCTCCTCGATCGCTCTTTGGTAGGCCGCCATTTGGCTCTTGAGCGCGGCAGCGTCCGCTTTTTTCTTGGCGATCTCGGCATTCAGCTCTTCGATCGCCTGGGTGAAGCCGTCCGTCGTGGAAACCGCGCCCAACGCCATGCCCGCGGACGCCAAGAAAACGACAAAAGAAGCGGCGAGCGCCGGGGTGACGTAAAACTTCCTCCTTGTATTCATCTCAGGCATTTTTGAGGCGATCGATCGCCGTTTCCAGGCGGCGCATCACCTTCAGTTTACCCAAAACAGCCATGATTTCAAAGGGGCCTGGAGACTTTTCACGGCCTGACAGCGAGACGCGCAGCGGCCAAAGCGTATCCCCGTTCCCCCATCCGTGCGTGGAAATCAGCGCCTTCAGGCGGGTTTCGAGGCTTTCAACGGTAAAGTCGGCATCGTCGAGTTCCTGCAGCAGTTCATGCACCGCCGCCAGCCGTTCGATCGCTTCGTTTGCCGGCTGCGTCTTCCAGCACAAGCGCGACGTCGGATACTCGAGCGTGTCGGCCAAAAGGAAGGAAACGGCTTCAGGAAGCTCCGAGAGCGTCTTCACGCGTTCGCGCTCAAGTGACAGCAGCCGCCCAAGTTCCTCGTCGGAAAAAGCCGAGGTGGAGGTACCAGCGCGCTCAAAGAACGGCCGTGCGCGCTCAGCGAGGCGTTCAAGCGGCATGGCGCGCAAATATTTGCCGTTCAGCCAGTCGAGTTTTTCGCGGTTAAAGACGGCGCCGGCAGAATTGACGTCTTTCAACTCAAACGCTTCGGTCAATTCGTCGAGCGTATAGACCTCTTTTTCGTCGGAGGGGTTCCAACCGAGCAGCGCTACGAAATTGATGAGCGCTTCCGGCAGATAGCCGTTATCGAGGTAATCTTCGACGGCCACGTCGCCCTGGCGCTTCGAGAGTTTCGAGCGGTCGGGGTTCAGAAGCAGCGGCATGTGGGCGAACTGCGGGGGGTTCCAGCCGAACGCCTTGTAGAGCAGCACGTGCTTCGGCGTCGACGAGAGCCATTCTTCGCCGCGAATGACATGCGACGTTTCCATGAGGTGGTCGTCGATGACGTTCGCGAGGTGATACGTCGGGAATCCGTCGCTCTTGAGCAGTACGTAATCGTCGAGCAAGGCGTTCTTAAAAGAAACGCTGCCGCGCACCGCATCTTCAAATTGCGTCTCGCCGTCGTTCGGCATTTTGGCGCGATACACCACGCGCTCCCCTGCTTTGATGCGTTGCTGCGCCTCGGTGCGGTCGAGGTCGCGGCAATGACGATCGTAGCCCGTCGGCAGCTTGGCCGCCTCTTGGGTCGCGCGCAGCTCTTCAAGACGTTCCGGGGTGCAAAAACACGGGTAGGCTTCGCCGTGCTCAAGCAGCTGGTTCAAGTGGGAACGGTAAATTTCAAGGCGCTCCGACTGCGTGTACGGACCCTTGGAACCGCGCTGTTCGACCGTCCCGTCTTCGCGCAAAAACGGGCCTTCATCGTAGGTGATTCCCATGTTCGCCAAGGTCCGCAAGATGCCCTCAATGCCGTTCTCAACCAGGCGTGCCCTGTCGGTATCTTCGATGCGCACGAAAAAGACGCCCCCGTGCTTGCGGGCGAACAGGTAGTTGTAGAGCGCCGAACGGAAGTTACCGACGTGCATCCTTCCGGTCGGGCTGGGGGCAAAGCGGACGCGTACATCCATAGCCGCCTTATTGTACCTTTTTGCGGGGATTCTTCAAGACCAAACCCAGGAAGACGAAAGTCGCTTCAAAAATGCGCCATGCCCGCCACGGTTCCACGCCAAGACGCCAAAGCCATTCAAGGTGCAGGGCGCGCAAAAAGCCCGGCGCGCGCTTCTTTTTTCCGGAATAGTAGTCGAGCGCACCGCCGACGCCGATCGCGAGCCGGACGGTGGGCAGGCGGGACAAATGATCCTTGATCCAGCGTTCCTGTTTGCCGTGTCCCAGGGCGACAAAGAGGATATCAGGTTCCGTCGCGGCGATCCGATCGATCAAATCCGCTTCTTCCTCCCACTTGCCGTTGATCCAGCGAATGCGTTCGGCCGAAGCGCCGGCAAAACGCAGCTTGCGGTACACGCGCTGAATGTTCTGCGCTGCTTTTTCGGCCGTCCCCTCCCCTGCCCCCAAAAAATAGACCGAACATTTTTTTTGTTCCGCAATTTGCGCCAACGCAAGCCCGAAATCGACGCCCGTAATCGTCTCCGGAATCTGCTTTCCTTCCCACCAAGCGGCCAAGCGAAGACCAAAACCGTCGGCAAGCGCCAAGGAAGACGTGAACAGTATTTTTTTGAATTGAGGATCGCGCGCGGCCAGCACGGCCATCTCCGGATTGGGCGTGACGATCATGTGCTGGCGATCATCGGACAGCAACTCGAGCGCGCGGGCGGCGGCTTCTTGAAACGTGAGAGCGTCGATGGGAACACCCGCGATGGTCTGGCGCATGCTTGTATACTAGCACATCGAATAAAAATCCCCTCTCGCACGGAGAGGGGGCTATCCCGAATCGTCATCATCATCGTCGTCGAGATCGAGTTCGAGATCGAGCGTGATCTCGCCCCCGAAGTCGTGCACCAGCAGCTTCCCCTCTTTGCCGAAGTCGAATCCGGCGTCGTAGTGCTCGTCGACCGGTCCGGAAGCCTGGGCGCCTCTCCAACCGCGGTTGAAGCCCTCCCAGAAGGCGTAGAGGAGCTCGATCTGATCGGACACGGACTGGCAATTCCGTCGGCGGCCTTCGACGTAGGCGAAGGCCGCATCGGCATGCGAGCGCAGCTGCCCGTTCGTCTTGTTGATGGCACCGATGATGGCCGTCTGCACGCGCGTCATGGCGGCGCGATACGTCGCACTGCAGCCCTGCGACACGCCCTTGCGAGCCTTTCCAAGCTCGCTGAAAAAATCCTTCAAATCCAGCATGCCCGTACCTCCTGCATGTGGTTGTGGATGGGCTCTTTTCATCTTGCGTTGAAAAGACGGTCTTGACAACCCAAATTAGCACTCTTATTATGAGAGTGCTAATATCACCTCCATGCAACAAAACCGCTTTACGACCAAAGCCCTCGAAGCCCTCCAGGAGGCTCAAAACCTGGCTTTTGAGGCCGGTTCCCAGGTCTTGGAGGCCAACCACCTGCTCAGCACGCTCCTTCGCCAGGAAGAGGGCGTGGTTGTTTCCGTTTTTAAAAAACTGGGGATCGATCCGGCGGCCGTCTTGAAGCGCGCCAGGCTGGAGGCGCCGAAAAAGGCCGAGGGCGGCAACACGACCCAGGTTTTCGTCTCGCAAAACCTCGACCGCGCCATCCGCCAAGCGCACAAGATCGCCGAGCGTTTCAAAGATGAATACGTTTCGACCGAGCACCTTTTGCTCGGCCTCATGGAGACCAAAAACGAGGCCGCTTCCCTGCTTGCCGAGATGGGCGTCACGACCGATGCCGTTTTGAAAGTCTTGATGGACATCCGCGGTTCGCAGCGCGTGACGTCGACCGAACCGGAAGCCACCTACCAAGCGCTCGAAAAATATTCGCGCAACCTCACCCGCCTCGCGCGCGCCGAAAAGCTCGATCCGGTCATCGGCCGCGACGAGGAGATCCGCCGCGTGATCCAGGTCCTTTCGCGCCGCACCAAAAACAATCCCGCCCTGATCGGCGAACCCGGCACCGGTAAAACCGCGATCGTCGAAGGCTTGGCGCAGCGCATCGTCTCGGGCGACGTGCCGGAATCGCTGAAAGGCAAAGACGTCGTCGCGCTCGACTTGGGCGCGCTCATCGCCGGCACCAAGTTCCGCGGCGAGTTTGAAGAGCGTCTCAAAGCCGTCATGAAGGAAGTCGAGAAATCGGCCGGCGGCGTCATCTTGTTTATCGACGAACTTCACACCCTCGTCGGCGCCGGCGGCACCGAAGGCGCCATGGACGCTTCGAACCTTTTGAAGCCCGCGCTCGCTCGCGGCGAACTGCGCTGCATCGGCGCGACCACGCTCAAGGAATACCAGAAGCACATCGAGAAGGACGGCGCTCTGGCTCGCCGCTTCCAACCCGTGACGGTCAATGAACCGTCGCCGGAAGACGCCATCTCGATTCTCCGTGGCATCAAAGAACGCTACGACCTGCACCACGGCGTGCGCATCACCGACTCCGCGATCGTCGCGGCAGTCAATTTGTCGCACCGCTACATCACCGACCGTTTCCTGCCGGACAAGGCCGTCGACCTGATCGACGAAGCCGCTTCCGCACTCCGCATGCAGATCGACTCGCAGCCGCAGGAGCTCGACGCCCTGAAGCGCGGCATCACCAAGCTTGAAATCGAAAAGCGCGCGCTTGAAAAAGAAGAAGACAAGCACGCCAAAGTGCGCTTGAAGGAAGTCGAGAAACTCCTGGCCGAGGCCAAGGAGCGCGCGTCCGGCTTGGAACTCCGCTGGAAGAATGAAAAGGACGCCATCTCCGCCATCCGCGACGGCAAGAAGAAAATCGACAAGCTGAAGCAGGAAGCCGACATCGCCGAACGTAAGGGCGACCTCGAGCTCGCCGCCAAGATCCGCTACGGCCAAGTGCCGGAGACTGAAAAGGCGCTCAAAGCCGCCGAGGAAACGCTGAAGAAGCTCCAGAAGGGCCATCGTTTCCTGAAAGAAGAAGTCGACGAGGAGGACGTGGCGAACGTCGTTTCGCGCTGGACGGGCATTCCCGTTTCCAAAATGCTCGAGTCCGAACTGAAGAAACTGGTGCAGCTCGAAACCGAACTTTCAAAGCGCGTGATCGGACAGGAAGAGGCCATCAAAGCCGTCTCCGACGCCGTGCGCCGCTCGCGCGCGGGCGTGGGCGAAGAAACCCGTCCGATGGGTTCCTTCATCTTCCTGGGCCCGACGGGCGTCGGTAAAACCGAGCTGGCGAAAGCGCTGGCGGCCTTCCTGTTCAACGACGAGAACGCCATGGTGCGCCTCGACATGTCGGAGTACGGCGAACGCCACTCCGTCGCCCGCATGATCGGCTCCCCTCCCGGCTACGTCGGCCACGACGAAGGCGGCCAACTCGCCGAACAGATCCGCCGCCGCCCGTACTCGGTGGTCCTCTTCGACGAAATCGAAAAGGCGCATCCGGAAGTCTTCAATACGCTTCTCCAAATCCTCGACGACGGCCGCCTGACCGACGGCAAAGGCCGCGTCGTGAATTTCAAGAACACGATCATCATCATGACCTCGAACGTCGGTTCCGAGGAGATCTTGGAGCTCGGCAAAAAGAAGGGCGCGATCGGCTTCGAAGACGCCGACGAGGAAAAGAGCGCCGACGAAACCCTCCACGACCGCGTCATGAACCTCCTGCGCCAATCCTTCAAGCCTGAGTTCCTGAACCGCGTCGACGAAACCGTCGTCTTCCACGCCCTGAAGATGGAACACCTGACGAAGATCGCCGACGTCCAACTCGCCCGCGTGCAGGATCGTCTCAAGGACAAGCACATCAAGCTGGACGTTTCCGCCGCCGCCAAAAAGCTGCTTGTCGAAAAAGGCTACGACCCCAGCTTCGGCGCCCGCCCGCTCAAGAGGCTGATTCAGGACGTGATTCTCAACAAACTGGCGCTGCAAATCTTGGAAGGTACCGTCAAAGAAGAGTCGACGGTGAAGGTGGGGGTGAAGGATGGGGAGATTACGGTGGGATGAACCTGCACGATCTTGAAATACGAAACCTCTCGAGTTAGGATATTGGTATGAAGAAAACTTACATCTACATCATTGCTGCTGCGGTACTTGTTACCGGTCTAACCGCCTTCTTGCCGCGAAGAGCTTCTTCAGAAAAGAGCAACGTTTATCAGTACGGCCTGCCTCTGTCCTTTGTAGTGCAGGAAAAAAGCATCGATTACTCAGAACAGCAGTCAGTTCCGCTTGAGGACGTGCGCGAGCACCCGACTCGTTTCAACTGGGTATCGTTTCTGTTGAATACTCTCCTGCTGAGCGCAGTCATGGTTGTGATTTCGAAAATAAAAGAGGCGCGCTCAAAGAAGAATGCGCCGAAGGTCTAGTAAGACCAACTGATCCCTTCTACTGGTGCCAGGAACGTCGTCATGGAGCCGGTTGTCGCGTCAGCGAAGATGCACCAGGTCGAGTAGCACCAGCTCGGCGAGCGATGACCAAGCTGGCCTTTGACCCGAACCGTCGCGCTCGTCGCCAGACCAGGACTCAGCGCCATGTACGTATAGTACTGCGTGTAGGTCGCCATGGAAGCAGCTTGGGCAGAACCAACCGTAAAGACGTCGATCGAGTCCGAAAACGGAGTGTCGTAGTACGCGTAGGGCAGGTTACTGCTCCAATACCCCGCGTAGTCGGCGTAGGCACGATTGTAAACCTGCGCTTCGTGCTCGTACGTCGACGTGCTGCCGTAGGCAGACAGGTTGTTGAAGTAGAAGGTGTGATACGAAACACCCTGCGTAAGCTTCGCGGTTCCACCATATGGAGCCCAGGATTCATGCGAGGTCGAGTAGACAATCCTGTCCGGCACGACTTCCTCGTCGACTGACGGGTTCTCCGTCGCGATTCCTCCGAAGAGATCCTGGACAACAAGTGCGTCCTCACGTGTTCCCATGACTGTTTCCTCGATCCACACCTGTGGAGAGGCGTTGGAATCCTCGAGAAACACCACGAAGTTGCGCCAGCGGTCGGAACGATCCTCGGCGTGAGTCTCCGCATCGGCAATTGCCGCCGCGAGGAATTCAGCATGCAGCCGCCGGAACCTCTGCAAGCCAGCATCCAGCGACTCGTCCGCATTGAACCGGAACCCGCCCCGCATGCTCTCTCCGACCCTGAAAGTGAACTCTGCCGGTCTCACCCCCGCATCTCCCATGAAGGCCATCAGCACCTCCAACGCCGGCGGATCCTCAAAGACGATCTTCGTCGCCGAGGTTTGAGGGGTGGAGTCGAGATCAGCCCGACAGGAGCAAACCGCGCACAACACAGCCAACATCATGAACTTGCTCTTCACATGTCCCTCCTTGTGTTAAGGACCTGCGCATAATGGAGGAAGTAGTGTTTCGATGTCAAGAGACTGAATTTAAAGCGACCGCCCGCTCAAGAGGCTGATTCAGGACGTGATCCTCAACAAGCTGGCGCTACAAATCTTGGAAGGTACCGTCAAAGAGGAGTCGACGGTGAAGGTGGGGGTGAAGGATGGGGAGATTACCGTCGGATGACTTAAAAACCCCACAAGGGGTTTTTAGTTTTTAATGAACTTTTCAACTTTTAATAGCTGGTCGTACCTTGTACTTACACGTTTAAGGTCGCTTTCCCAAACCTTTAAGATCTTCCAACCACCTTTTTTTAATGCTGCTCTTTGGCGACGATCCCGTTTTATGTTGGTCGTGATTTTCATTACCCAATAGTTCTTTGTACCTTTTACCAAGAGGCGGTTCAGATGCCTTCCGTGCCAAAAGTCCCCGTCGATAAAAACCGCAAGCTTTTTCTTCGGCAAGGCGATATCAGGGCTGCCTGGAGCGCCTTTATAATGCTTTTGAAAGTGCAACCCTTTTGCACGAAGATGCCTGAACACTAAACGTTCTGCGCCCGTATTTTTTGAGCGAATTTTCGACATTATTTCACTCCGTCTTTTCTTGCTGAACATGTCGGCCATATTACTTGCCGTACTCGCCGAGCGCCTTAACGATTTCTCTTGTCACATGCCACATCACCACCGGCGCAACCGCGTTACCCAGCGCCTTATAGTTAACAGTTCTCGACCCGGAAAGCACAAAATTATCGGGAAAGGATTGGATTCGAGCAACCTCGCGTGGCGTAAACATCCGGTACTTTCCTTTTAAACAGAGTACCGGATCCGTGCTATTCAAACTCACTTTAGCCAGATGTGCTCCAACCGTGTTGCAAGGCTGGTCCAATCTTTGGGCCCTGCCCTTATTCATCAGCTTATGATTTTTTGAACGGCTCAGGCCTTGAATCGCTTTCTTGCTAAAGTAGTGTACTTTTTCTACTTCGTTTTCCGGGATGACAACGGAAGAAATCGGAACGGGCCCGTTCTCCGTCGTTGGTTTAGGAAAGTTAAAAGAATCAAAAGCCTTTTTACTTCGAAAACCGACAATAAATACCCTTTCCCTCTTTTGGGGCACCCCGTAGTGGGACGCATTTAAAACCTTGTGCTTAACATGGTAACCGGCATTCTCAAACTCTTTGATCACAAGAGGGAACGCCTCTCCGCCATTCGCCGACAAAAGGCCCTTTACATTTTCTCCAACGAACACCGAGGGCTTCTTCTCTCTCAGAATTCTGCACATTTCGAAAAACAGTTGCCCTCTAACATCCTTATAGCCGAGCCGTTTCGGATTCTGCGCGACAACTGAAAAAGATTGGCATGGAAACCCTCCTGTAAGAACATCGTGGTCTGGCACTTCTTCAGCGTCCAGATTTCTAATATCTTTCACAACAATATCGGTGAGAAAATTCTGATTGTATATTTCAGAAATTTTCTGATCATAATCAGTCGCAAAAACAGTCTGTGTGGGATGTCTAGGATACTTTTTTTCCAGGAAAGAAAAGCCGCCCTCGACACCGAGATCCATACCGCCGCATCCACTAAAAAATGAAGCTATTTTAATTTTTCGCACTCTCATACAAGAAGCTCTTCCCAGTTGCCCGATCTCTCAGTGTAGTGAATGTCGGCACCGTCGCGAGGAGCCATGCTCAGGCGGTCGCTCTTATATTTTCCAACTGGATCCTGTATTAGAAAAAGGCTGATGCCCTGCGCCGAGATCATTAAGCGGTACACAAAGTAGGTATCCTTAAGCGTCTCTGCAGAACTCCATTCACTGGGAGTCATATGGAAAAACTGCGCGGCAAGTTTTCCTCGACTTATACTCGTCTTGACTTCAATGTATCTTCGTATTTCTCCGATGCCTTCAAATGAATTTATATCATAACCCATCGCGTAAGATTCTGGAATTTTTTTAATCAGGTGCAGCAGGCTTTCGCGATCCAATCGCATCATTCTATTTTTTTCATGTTCGATAACGATGGCCTCGCCCACATCTCCAACCTCCTTGGTGTTAATAGATTCCGACTCTTTGAGATCCCGGATTTTTTTTAAGACCTCGCCAATAAAGAAACTTTCCTTTTCACTGTCAACTGTCTCACCAGCCTCTTCAATGATAGAAAAAGCGTCCGCCTCAAATATACTTGAATCAAGTTTGTTGTTCACATAATGAAACCAATCTTCCTTGGATGCCGTTACATTGGCTAACAAGGGATGTCCGTGCTTATACAAGCTCTCGTATGGTTCAAAATAGTCATTATTTCCAACAAAGGCCTGTATGGTCTCGAAATGCACTGGATTCAAATAGTATTTGTAGTTCGGTCTCAGTCTAACGAGATCCGCCAACACCATATAGTCAAGTATGTCCCCGGCATAACGAACGATATCCCCTCCCTGAGGGTATTCGGCCTTATCGTTTCTATTGCTAATAATCAACTCGGCAGTCTTGTTTGCTGGACGGCCATCACGCGTCACTCGCAAGTCGTTAAAAATACAGTGAGTAGCCTCGGCTTTTGTTATGCCAAACTTCGCGTTTTCACCCAAAATCTTTTTCCCATCTAAAAGCACCTGCAACAAATACTTGGCCGGTTTAAAACGTACGCCAGCCTCGATAAACTCCAAGGATTCGTGGGGTTTCAGATGGCCGCCAGGATATTGGAAGTAAAATAGGAAATAGCGAAAAAACTCGATCAAATCCTGAGATTCTGCCAGTAAATTCGCCATTCGCCCGGGCCTTGCGATCTCACCATCATATTCAATCAATCCAAAGAGAGCCGTTATTTCGGTCCGCCAATTATCAATTGTTTTTTCGGCTTTGGAGGCATTGCCTGGGTAGCGCCTGATAGCCTTGTTCAACTCTCTAGCAAAATCCTCCTCCGGCGCAGGAGTAATTTTTGATATTTCAGAAGCCATGAAAAACAAGACGTTCTCGACGTCATTTTTGAATCTGGGGCGGATGTGGTGCAGTCGAAAATTATACTCATCGGGAACTCTGTATATCTTTTTCATGTCATTTTTTATCAAATGAATCCAGTAAAGACAGCGCGATCTGCTTTGCTAAAAGCGGGGGAACTGCATTTCCAACCTGTTTGTATTGATTTGTCTTGGAAGAAAGGAAGATGAAATCATCTGGAAACGACTGCAGTCGTGCTGATTCCCTGACTGTGGGCACCCTGTTTTCCTTGTGGTGGAAGTGATGGCGGTGGCCCGTATCGATGGTGGGAGCTGGGCACCTACCATCGAACCTCGTCCACGCCACATGAAAATTGCGCGTGCCTCTTAGAACTTCGGGTAAAGACTTATAATTTTTGCCTTCGGGAACAAGTGCGATTATTCTTCTGGTAGCATCGTCGTGATTTGCGGCCACATGATTATGTAGCCGATCACTATTTCTTCTGCAATACTCTTGGAATTCATTCTTAACTCTTTGTCCGTAAGGCATTACCTCCTGTCCCAACTCACTCCTTAATGACGGCAAATCGGAAACGGCGTCATTCACTGTAATTTTCTGCTTTAAATTTTCACCATGCGTAGGTTTGGGAAAACTAAAAGTTCCACCCTTTACTCCAACGAATACAAGCCTTCTGCGGTTTTGTGGGACTCCATAGTCCGAAGCTAGCAAAACCTTAGAGATCACGTTGTACCCGAGTTTTGTGAATTCCTTAATGATCCGGTCTTTTACAACGCCTCCGTAAAGCGAGGCTAGGCCCGGAACATTCTCAATAACGAAAGCTCGGGGAGATGTCTGTTTAACAAACCTTAGGAAACCGAGGTACAAAGAATTCCTTGTGTCGTTGAAATTTCGAGGCCCTGCCAATGAGAATCCCTGGCATGGTGGTCCGCCCACAACGACATCCACATCAAACTCACCCAACTCTTTAATTAGGGCATCTATATTTCTTTTCTCCAGTGACCACTGTACCCCTCTCGCCTCAGGGTGGTTTAATTCAAAAGTTTCCAATGCTGGCTTCCAGTTATCAATACCAAAAATGGTTTTAAACGATCCGGTCATTTCAAACCCCTTTGAGAGCCCACCACATCCGCAAAAAAGATCAACCAATGTATATTTTTTTTTAAAGCTTTGGTCGTTTCCCACGACTTCCAATAGTGAGTCGTAATCAAAGCGCCTGTCGCCACGAGCGCCGATCCTTACGCACTTAATCCTGCCGGATCTTTCCCAATTCCGAAGCGTATTAGGATGCATGCCCAAAATTTCTGAGGCCTCTCTTAATGTGATCAATCTCATGCTAGATTTACCTAATCTTTAGGCTGATTATACCAGTAGACATAACAAAACTTAACAAGAGTTATCCACGGTACTCGCATTACGTGTTTACCGGTCAATTTCATAATAAATATCGACTCTTGTGCGTCTAATAAAGAGAAAAACTCTCCCCTGCAAGGAAGAGTCCATTCAAGAATTATCTTCCCCTTTCGGGTCGGAGGCACCGTGACCGAAGCCTGGTTGCCGACGGGTCGTAGGGCCGATATCCCTCACCGTACTCTGGATAACTATTCAGTTGTATTTCAATTATACGGGCAAACCGTGCGCCTGTGAATGGCACCCAACACACAGAGCGATAAGGTCTTTTAGCGGCTCGTTTCCGATATTCTCGTACGTCTTATGGTGCACGTGCAGCGGATTCGCGCTTCCGCATTTCTCACAGCGATATTTCGCGCGCCGCAAAACATGGTGGCGACGGACGCCCCAAATACGGGATAAAAGATAAGCCTGGTAACGGGACATAACCGACCAGGCTAGCACAAATTTTGCTAAAAGTCAATCCTCTGCCGAATCAAGAGCCGTGAGCATACGCGCTTTAAATGGCTTCTTGCTCACTTAAAAACCAGCATCGTAAACGCCAGCACAAGGCTTTTGGCAGCCGTGCCGGCGAGGAGGAGGATTTTGGTGTTGCGTTTCATGCAGATGTATACGGGCTTCCGCGGGAAAGGTAACAAAACGGTCCGCGGTTGTAAGAAGCGGCGCGGCTGGGCGTCTTCGGAAAGGCAAGGAGGCGTCACTCCTCGTAACCTACGCAGACATGTTCCACAAGCTCATGCACGCGCTTGGTGACGGGTACCGCTCTCTCATGGCGGAGCTCGACGATGCGCTGCAACAGTCCGAAGAGACCGAAATGGCGTACGAACAAGAGGCGCACGCATCGCTCTTGCCGTACGACTGCAGCCAGGATGCCGAGATGCTGCGCTGATGCATCTTTCTACTTCATCAGGTAACGCAAAACTCCCCTTTCGGGGAGTCTTTGCCGCTCTATTTCCTCTCAATATGCTTGCACTGCGGATAGTTTCCACAGCCGGTGAAGGGGCCGAATTTGCTCTTGCGCTGGACGAGCTTGCCCGCGCATTTCGGACAGACCTTTTCCTGAACCGCCGTACCGGAAGCTGACTCTTGCATAGCATCGCGATAAGAATAAAAGCGATGCTGGGGTCCTAGCAAAAGGCCTGTTTTTCACGCAAGAGGGTCGGGATTACAGGTAAAACACGAGGCACTCCGTGTCCGAATGCGCTTGGAGCGTGGCGCCGCTGTCCGTCGCAAGACCATCGCCGGTCGCCAGCGTTTCTTTGGCGATCGAAACCTCGCCCGAGACGACCTGGATCCAAACCGCCTTTCCTTCGGGTACTGCAACCTCTGCCTGCTCCCCTTTCGCCAGGCGCTGGAGCCAGACTTCGGCGTCTTGGTGGATGGTCAAGCTTCCTTCGCGGCCGTCGGGCGAAGCGACGAGGACGCGTCCTCCGCCGGAGCGGTCGCTCGAAGCGAAACTTTTTTGTTCGTAGCCCGGCGTGAGGTTGTGCGCGTTCGGCAGAATCCAGATTTGATAGAGATGACACTCCTCCGTTTGCGAAGCGTTGAGTTCCATGTGCTGCACGCCGCTTCCGGCCGTCATGCGCTGGAACTCTCCGGCGTTGATCACCTCGTTGTTTCCCATCGTATCGGTGTGCCGGAGCGATCCTTGCATGACGTAGGTCAGGATCTCCATGTCGCGGTGCCCGTGCAGATCGAAACCCTTGCCCGGCGCGACGCGGTCTTCGTTCATGACGCGGAGCGTCTTGAATCCCATCCAGGCTTCGTCGAAATAATCGGCAAACGAAAAGGTATAGCGGGTGTCCAGCCAGCGGTTCTTGAAGCTTCCGCGTTCGTGCGCACGGCGGATGACGATCATACGCGCTTCCGACGACGGATAAGCACGGCCGCGACGACAACGACCGCGAGCACCGCGAGCGCCGTCATGGCGAGCTTCGGAAGCACGAACGGCGTGAGATAGGCCGAGTACCACGGCTTGCCGAAAACCGTCTCCTTAATGCGCGGCATGACGGAAAGCGCGTTCAAAATCTCGCCAGGCGGAAATTCTTCTTTGTCGCCGATCGCGAGGACGTACGCGCTGTCGTTGTTCGAGCTCCACACGCGTACCTCGTAGCTGCCGGCCGGAAGATCCTGGCGGAATTCGTCCGACTGCAAGTAGTCGTCGTCGCCGAACTCCTCGTGATAGGCCTTCCACGCCGCGTCCGGCCCGCCAAGAATCACGATGGGGCGCTCGGCGTCGTCGGCTTTCAGGACCGCTGCCGTGACGTCTTTTTTCGCGTCGGGAAGATCCGGGATAAGCACGTTGGCGTACAAGCGGAACGGGACATCCGACTGGATGCGGTACAGATGCGGTTCGCCCGTCAGCTTGGCGTAGTAAGCCTTGGAAACCTCGGGGTCGACCACCTCGACCGTTTCCGTTTCGATCAAGCGCGGCTGATGCGCGAACGCGAGCAACGGAAGGGAAAGGAAGAGCGCGGAAAGCGCGAGAACGATTTTCTTCATAGCAGGCTTACGGGTTCAGCTTCCAAACGCTATACGTGAGATACGACGCAAACGCGACCCAGGCGGCGTAGGGCACGAGGAGCGCCGCAGCCAGGCGCGAGATCGGCCAGGCGAGAACGATCAGGACGATCACGGTGAGATCGAGCACGATCGCTTCCCAAACGGCAGCGCCGATCTGATGCCGCGAGAAGAACAGGTAGCTCCAGAAAACGTTCAGGGCGGCATTAAGAAGGAAGACCGCTGCGAACGTCGGAAGCTTCAATCTCGCGCTCGGCGTATTCCAAAGGATGAGCGCCGAAATCGCCGTGAGCGTGAAGATCGTCGTCCAGACGAGGCCGATAACGCCGCCGGGAGGCGTCCATGACGGCAGATTGATGGTGCTGTACCAGCTGCCGAGACCGGATGACGTGAAGCGCGAGCCGAGCACGGCCGTCAGCACGGTCACGAGAGGAATGATGGCGTAGTTGGGTTTCATAGGCGTTCAGGCGCGGGTTACCAAGCGATACGAGAGCAGGAAGAGGGCGCTCCACCAGCCGAGATCGGAAACGATCAGGCTTACCATGATGTTCTTTTGCCATGCGGACGGCAACAGTTCGGCAGAGCGGCCTTCACGCTCGCGTTTCAGCAAAAAGGGGCTCACGCGAAACGAAAGGAAGAGGCCGTTCACGACGAGTACCGCGGCGATCAGCGCGTGAGCACGCGGAATCCAGCCGCCCGGATCCTCTCGGTAGTACAGCGCGCCGCCAAGCGTCGCGAGAAGCATGCCGGCCCAAATCATCGGCTTCGTGACCTTGTGCGTCCGCGTCGTCGCCTCCGTCCAATAACCGGATTTCCTGCCAAGAAAGCCGTGCAAGTCAATCACCGTGACGGCTCCAAGCCCGATGACGAAACCGGCGAGGAACAGGAACAGCGCGAAGGCTTCAAAAGGAATCGTGGGCATAGGCATTACATCTTTCTTGAATCATAGGCCCAGTGCAGCACGGCCTGGCGCTGGCGCGGGCGGCAGCGAAGGTCGCCAATGCGGCACGCTTTCCTGATTTGCGCGATATGGCGGGCGATCGCTTTCCAGCGCTTGACCTGCCTTGCGTCTTCCTCGGGCAGGCGCCTGCCCATGTAATAGCGGCAATACCACTGGAACCAGCCGCGTGGATCGTCCTTGTAGATCCATCCCTTGCGCTGCCAGACGGAAAGCGGCTGACTGGCGTCGACACCGAAATGATTCATTTTTTTGTCGTGCGTGTCGCTCACGCGTGCTTTGGCGAACCAGGCTTTTGGAAATTCTTTTCGGCAGTCATTCAAATACCGCCCGCCGAAAATGCCGAGTTCCAGCATCTGCTTCGGCGTCAGTTCCGGCTTGAATTCAGGGTCAAACTTCTTGCCGGCGGGCGCCGTCAGGTGGTAGCGGTATCCCCGCTGCATCGTATCGTTGACGACGATCGTTTTCATTTTTTTTTGTGGCGAAAGCAGCTCGTCAGATGGTCATCCACCATGCCGACGCCCTGCATGTAGGCGTAGCAGATGGTCGAACCGACGAACTTGAATCCCCTCTTTTTGAGATCCTTGCTCATGGCGTCCGATTCCTTCGACGTCGCGCCGATGTCGCTGTTCTTTTTGTGCGCGTTTCTGATCGTCTTGCCGCCGACAAAGCTCCAAATATATTTGTCGAACGTGCCGAACTCTTTTCGGATTTCCAAAAACTTCCGCGCGTTCACGATCGCGGCTTCGACCTTCATGCGGTTGCGGATGATGCCCTTGTCCTTCATCAGCCGGTTGAAATCTTTTTTCGTGAATGTGGCGACCTTGTTGAAATCAAAATTCGCGAAGGCTTTCCGAAAATTCTCGCGTTTGTAGAGAATCGTCCTCCAGGAAAGCCCGGCTTGGTTGGCATCCAAAATGAACGCCTCGAAATGTTTTTTATCGTCATGCTCGGGCTTGCCCCACTGCTCGTCGTGGTACCGGATCATGAGCGGGTCCTCGCCCGGCCAGGTACAGCGTTTTTTGGCGGTTTTCATGGGTGCAGTATAACAAAAACTCCCCATGAAGGGAGTCGTATCAGAGCTTGGCCAGGGCGGCGCGGACGGTTTCCTGCATGGTAGCGTGGATGGGAAACTGGCAGCGCAACGCTTCGTTGAAATTCCGCTGGATCTGGCTCAGGCCGTGGAAGCCCGACTCGGCACCGACTACGACGCGCAACGCGGGGTCGTGCATCATGCGTCCACGCCACTCGCCGAGCTCGCCGCGCGTGTCCATGGCGTACGGCTCGGGGCCGGGGTGCGGCTCCGTCGCGCTCTCGCACGGGAGCCAGAACAGAAGACACCCCTTCTTCGCCGCGAGATTGAGGTAGTGGCGCTCCCACGACAGCTGCCGCTCGAACGCGTCGGACTTCCCCTCGGCCGCAAAGCCGTGCAGCGGATGCGTTGCACCCCAGCGGCACGGAACGATGGCGTAGAACGGCCGATCGTAGTGCCACTGAAGGAACTCGCAGCACTTCTTCTGCCAATCGCCGCCGCCGCGGATCGGCCCCGCCAGGAAAAGCAGCGGGCCGTAGGCCGGATCAATCTCAACCAAGACGTTCGGAAGAATCAGCCTCACGTATCACCTCCGCGCGGAGCCTACACGAAAACGCCGTTTTTGGCAAGGGTCCGCTTCTTACGCCTGGACGATCGTTTTAAAGCCCCCGAAAGCCATGCGCTTCATGTCGAACGGCATCGCTTTCCCTTCCCAATTTTTCGAATTCATCGCCGGGTCTTTCATAACTTTTTTATTGACCGCGTCGCGATGCGCCCGAGACTTGTAGACGACAAAGGAAAAGACGATCGTCTCGTTTTTCTTGGCACGCATCATCTTCGGGAACGGCAATGACACGCCTTTCGGGTGCAAGTCGTCGCCGACGCATTCGAAATATTCGAGCGCGCCGTATTTTTTCCAAATCTTGGCGCCTGTTGAAGCCATGGCGCGATAGGCTTTGATGTTTTTCTTCGGAGCCACGAGCACGTAGCCGTCGACGTAGTTTGCCATAAAGAGTGGTTATTTCGCGTTCGCATCGGCCTGATGAAGGCCGAAAATATTATGGTCGGGGTCGATCATGTAGCCCTGCCAGGCCATGCCCGGAATGGCGAACTTCGCCATCGCTTCGACGGCGCCGAGCTCGGCGGCTTTTTTCATCATCGCGTCGATATCGTCGACCAGCACGGTGCAGACAAAGGCACTCGGCGTCGCGCCCAAAGCCGGCGTCGGCACGCCGCGCTTCACGAGACCGCCGTTGATAGCGTTCGGCGCGCCTTTTTCGGCCGTCACGATGCCCCAATAGTCCATGCCGGGCATTTCGTATTTCACGATTTCCCAGCCGAAAAGCGCTTTATAAAACGCGCCGAGCTTTTCCGGCTCAGCTGCGTGGATTTCGAAGTGGACGACGCTGTTCATGCGAGTGAATGATGATGAATGAAGTCGTTCAGAATCGTAGCAAGCTCGCGCGGTTTGGCAAGCATCGGGAAGTGGCCCGAAACGATCGTCGGCGCCCGCGACGGCAGGACGCGCGCCAGCATGAGGTCCTGCAGCGGCGGCGGCACGCTCCGGTCGTCAAGCGTTTTGACGTACCAGCGCGGCAGCGGCTCGGGCAGCGACCACTCCGCCTTGTCGAGGAAAATGCGAGGACTTTCTGGCGAATACTTTTTCAAAACAAGCGCCAGCGTTTCCGGATCAAGATCGTGGGCGGCTCTGGCATGAATCACCTTCGGCGGCGGTTTCAACGCGCCGAACCGCGCGTTGATGCGCATGAGCCAGCGTTCGAGCCAAGGACGGATCGATACCATAGCCTTGCCCGGCTGCGGAATCACCGCGCTCACGAAAACGATGCCGGCGACGCGCTCCGGCATGCGGGTCGCGACACGCAGCGCAATTTCGCCGCCGATCGAATGCCCGACCAGGACGAACTTTTCGACGGAAAATTTAGCCGCGTCATCGATGACGGACTGGACGTAGTCTTCGAGCTTCAACGCGTGCAGCGTTTTGTTCGGATCGCCGCGCATCGGCAAATCGACGGCGATCGACGGCGCCTTCAAAAGCGGCATGACCCGCTCCCAGGCCCAAGCGCCGAGACCCGCGCCATGGATCAAAATAAAACCTATGCGTTCCATACGAGCTCCATGGTCTCACCGAACGGCGTTCCGTTCCAGTACCCGGCCTGTCGGCGCATGCGCTAACGCTTTGCCCGCCTTCTCCAGGCGAGATACGAGTACAGGACGGTCGCCAAGCTTGTCAGCAGAACCGGCGCCACGATGAACCAAAAGACGTACGGCGCGGGCAGGAAAACGCCCAACAGCGAAACGACCGCCGTCGCTTTGAACAGCTTCGCGCCGAACGCGTGCGTGTCGTTCCAGACGTCGTCGCTCGCCAGCGTCCACGGGGTGCGGATGCCGACGAACCAATTCCGACGCGAGCGAGCGAGCACGACGCCGATCACGTACCACAAGACGGCGAATGCCGGCGTGAGAAAGCGCACGAAACTGAATCTCCCACCGAGATTCCAGAACAGCGTAAGGGCGTGGACATACGCGAAAAAACTGAACAGCGCGAGCCACAAGAGATCGTATGCCCTTCGGAATTTCTCGAGATTTTCCTTGAGCGGATCGATCCGCGGAATCAGCGCGTAGAGGCCGAGAAGGACCAGCATGATTCCCGGCATGAACAGCGCGCCGGTCGACTTCGGCATCGTGTCGTCAACCTCGCCGGCCATGTTCCAATGCGAAGCATACTCTTCGGGAAACGCCGGGTAGAAGATGACGCTAGCGGCCGCGCTTGCCAGAAGCAGCGCGCACATGGCGATAAAGGTTTTGCGAGTCATAGCAATGGGATTGTTTCAATTTTTTCCTTCGCGCGCCAATACTCGAGCTGCCACTCCCCTTTTCGCGCTTCGACGAGGCGTTCTTGAACGCCGTCGCGCGCTTTTAATTCACGGCGGCGTTCGCCGAGCTTCTGCCGCTCTTCCGCGGTCAGTTTTGCCATGAGCGTGAAGAGATGCGGCATGACGGCTGTTAAAAACCCTTGCGGCCCAAAAGGCGGTACATGTGCTTTTTGCCGGCCTCGACGCCGGGCTGGTCGAAGGCGTCGACGTCGAAGAGTTCTCCGGCCATGGCCGTCGCCATCATCAGGCACTGCAAGAGCGCGCCGAGCGAACGTCCCGTCAGATCGGGCATGTGCAGCGTGCCGTTCGGGCGGCGACTGTCCGTCAGCGCCTCGGCGGTCGCCTGCCGCTCGGCATGCACCAGCTTGCGAAGGGTGTGTCCGGAAAAATAGGAAACACCTTCGATATCCGACCACGGTTCGGGCAAGCGCGCATCAATGTCGAAATCATCAACCTCGACGAAGGTTACGATCTTGTCGGACGGCCCCTCGTTGTACAGCTGGATCTGCGAATGCTGATCGGCCGGCCCGACGGCCGCAACCGGCGTCGGTCCGACGTCGACCCGCTTTCTCTTGCGATCCGTCTTCTTGCCGAGGCTCTCCGCCCAGAGCTGGCGGTACCACTGCCCGACGAGCGTCAGGCGCTTGGCGTACGGCATGAAAACGGAGATCGTTTTGCCGCGGCGGTACAAAAGCCACTGAAGCGCGGCGTACACCATCGGCGCGCTTTTGAGCGGCGCCATTTTCCAAAAATCCGCCTCTTCGGCCGCCGCGCCTTTCCACAGCGCGTCGATATCGATGCCGGCCGCGAGAAGCGGGAAAGCGCCGACCTCGGTGAACACGGAAAAACGGCCGCCGACATTATTCGGCACGGGCAACGTCGCGTATTTTTCGCGCGCGGCAATTTCGTGCAGCGTGCCCTTCTTCGCGTCCGTGGTGGCGATGATACGCTTCGAAGCTTTCTCAAGCCCGACGGCGCGGACGAGTTCGTGCCGCAAGAGCGTGAAGATCGCCATCGGTTCGATGGTGTCGCCGCTTTTCGAAACGATGTTGATCGCCGCGCGGTTCCAATCGACCTGTTCAAAAATATCTCGCGCCGCGCGCGGGTCCGTTGCGTCTCCGGCAAAAACGAGCTTCATGGCGCGCGCGCCGCGCTTCAGCGTGTCCACGCCCCGGAGCGCTTCGTAGACGGCTTGCGTCCCGAGCAGGGAGCCGCCGATACCGACGACGACCAAGGTGTCGATTTCCGGATCAAGCGCGCGCAGCACCGAGGCCATCGCCTCGCGGCTCGGACGCCGTTTGGGTACGTCGAAAAAACCGAGTTCGCCGGCTTTTTTCCGATCCGCGAGCGCGCGACGCGAGGCCTCCAACCATCCTGCAACCGCCTGTAATTCTTCCGGCGAGACGCCTTCCGCGCCAACGCGATTCCGCATCATGTTGAGGAAATCGTAGCGCAGGGCCATATACGTCAAGTGTAGCACTTAGAGCTTTCCGAACGCGAACGCCGTATGCGCGAGAACGAGTCCGGACAGCACGCCGGCGACGCCGGAACAGGCCAAGTAGACGAGAAACGGCAGCAGGATTTTTCCACGCGGGCGGGCAAGGCGAAAGGCCGCGTAGACGCCCGGCAGGAAGAAGAGCGCGGTCACGAGACTTTGAAGAAAGATCGTCTTCCAGATCGCGCCGGCGGCCAAGGCCTCGACAAGCATGAGCGGTATGCCGATCGCGTACCACACCGCGCTCGCCGTCCGCGGTTCGAGACGCGCATCGCTGCGGCGCTCGATCCAGAGCATGGCCGGAAGAATCAGGAGATGAAGGATGATGCGCAACATGGGTTCAGCGAGTCAATTCAAATTCGTCTCCCGGACGGAGCCAGAGCACGGCCTCGGATGTCGCGGTGTCGTACGCCCAACTTCCTGCCGCGAGCGCCGCAAGATCGACGCCCGGCAAAGTCTCGCCGTCAACGCGGACGGCAGCGCCAAGGCCGGCCGGCACGCGCACGAGGAGCGGCGAAATGGAACCGCTGTAACTCAGGACCATCACGGGTACCGATGGCGACTCCACACGATAGGCGCCGTTCTCCGCCACCGTGGCGTATGCGTACTCGCCGTCGAACGCGGGTCCCGGAGCAAGCGTGACGGCGGCGCCGGTTCCAAGTTCGGTGAACACGACGTTCCTATTGCTGGCACCGTTTCGCAGCACGACCTCGAGCTGCGCGTACGGACCGGGACAGCGCCGCACATTCCCCTCTTCGAGAACGCACTCTGCGCCGAAGAAGCGCGAGTTCGCTCCCACGACGTCGCCCGCGTCAAGATCGCGGACGATCGCCATGTGATCGCCGGGGGTGACCGGATCAGCCGCTGACCAGGGCGTCGCGTCGGTAAACGTGAGGCCGCTGAAACTGCTGCGGGCGTCCGGAAGATCTTCGCTCCGCTCTTCGAAACCGAGCGCCGACGCGCCGTCCTCGAAACGCTCGAATGCGACGTCCTGCACGCTGATCGGACCGTCATCGAACGTGAATCCGTACTTGGCGGGTCCCGGCGAAGCGGAACCGGGAAGACGCCCGGCAATCGTTGAATTCCTGAGCAGCGCGCCAAAGGCGGCAAACGTGCCGCCGATCGGATTCTCGGCGATGAAGGCGTTCGTCATTTCAAGGTTCACGCCGCGGATCCAAAACCCGCGCTCGCCGTTTAACACGCTCGTGAAACCGGAAAACGTCGCTTTCGCTCCGGGAATATAATCTCCCCTGCCCTTGCCGTCGTCGATATACAATCCGACTTTCCCGTTGCTGCGCGCTTGATTGTCGGCAAAAGAACCGAGCAGCGCTTCGCGCGGATGAAGCCTCACGCCGCCGTTCGTCGTCGCTTCATTGGCCAGCAAGTACCAATAGCCGAAACCGGCGGCTCCGACCGCGACGTTGCGTTCAACCTCGTTTCCGGGATGCCTGAACAGGAACGCCGACGGCGTTTCATCGCCCAAAAGCGCGCCGGGCCGTATGCGCGCGGCCAGGTTTCCGGAAAAGACGTTGCCGGTCTCGGCGCCGTCTTCAGTCGCGAAGCAATGACCGTAGGCGTTGAGCGCGACGTTGTCGCTGATCTCCGCTCCCGTCGTCTGACGCAGCGTCAGGCACCGATTGCCGGCGTCTTTCACGACGCTCGAAGCGAAGACCGGCTTCGAAATGCCGTCGAAGAGAAGCGGGTGCTGCCCGGAAACGCCTTTGCGGCCGAGCGAGGAAAGTTCCACGTTCCGGAGCGTCATGGAAGCGCGATTGATGCCGCGTACATACGATCCGTAGCCGTTGCCGACGCCGTGAATCTCGATATTCCGATCAAGCAGCGCAACCTCCGAACGCAACCCCGCTTCCGCGCGATGGGTTTTTTCAAGCGGACGGTCGAGCGTGATCGTCGCTCCGTCAACCGCCTTGATGACGCGCACTTCCTGCTCTTCATTGCCCGCGCCGAGCACGGCAATCTCGGATCCCGCCTCCCACGCGACCGGAGCGACAAGCGTGATTTCGGTCGCGCCGACGGCAGCTGGCGCCGCCAGCCGCGTCCAAGAAAAACCGACGTCCGCTCCGTGGAGCGACAAGGTTCCGCCGTCAACGATGAATCCGTCGTCGGCAATGGGCGCCGTCGCCGCGCCCGTGAGCGCGATTTCTAGACGCTTGTCGGCGCGAAACGGCGCAAGCGGCGTTCCGGCCGTCATGGCGCCGCGCACCACGATCTGCCGGGCGGCCAAGCGCATCGAACGGTCTTGGGCGAACTCAAGCGTTCCGAGCACGTCGAGCGACTTGAGCGTCGGACCATTTTCCAAATCATACGTAACCTTTTGTCCGTTCGGGATCGTCACGCGCGCGCCGGCACCCGGTCTCGCGCCTCCCCACACGGCCGGATCGCTCCAAAGACCGGTTCGCACTGCCGTAAAATCCGTTGTCGAGACGGCGCCGTTCCGAGCGGCGAAGTCGTCGGCGATCGAGGCGACGCCCTGTTCGGCCTCCATGTCGAAATCCGCCGCCGAAGCGACAGGCTCCCCCTCTTTATACGCAAAAAAGAAGGCGTCGGAGAGGTCGTCCACCTTCGTATTCCAGTTGTCGCCATACAGGTCGCGGGCGGCGGTTTCCGTCGCGATCCATCGCAAGCGTCCTCCGGCGCCGACTGCGAACACGCGCGGATCGCTTTGCAGCTTCACGAGTCTCGATCCCGGCTTGTAGGTCACGTGACCGCCGATCAGGTACGACGCGAGCTCTTCGTCTGAAACGGTGCGCACGTCTGAAAAGCCCGCATACCAGGAAAAGTACACTTTCTCGTTTGGAAAGACGTAGCGCTTGCCTTCATCGACGTAATAGACCGCCGGCGTCGAGCCTTTGATCAGCGGGCTCGCCGCCGAAGCCGCAAACGGCGCGCCGAGCGCGAGAAACGCCGCGACAACGAAAAAACGGAACTTCCGCATATGCGCGCATTGTAGCACAACCGTCCTGCGTGGTAATCTGGGATCACTATTCATTCTTTTCTTATGCGCAAACTCACCGTCGCGTTCGCCTCGCTCGGTATCGCGCTGGCTTTGCCCGTCTCGGCCGCCACGCTTTCCGACGCCACGTATGATACTGCCGGAATTCTCCCGGACAGTCCGCTCAGCTTCTTTGACCAAACGCTCGATTCGCTTTCGATCTTCTTCTCGTTCACGACGGAATCAAAAATCGAGACCACGCTCGCTGTTTCCGAAGAGCGCGCCGCGGAATCGGCTGTCATGAGCTCGGAAGGAAACGTTGAGGCCTCCGTCGCGGCCGCCGACGATTCGCTTGCGCTGATCGACTCCGCCGTCAAACTGGCTTCGACGGCCGATACGACCGAAGAGTCGACGGCCTGGACGGCGCTGGTCACGGAATCAACCACGGTTTCCACGACATTGCTTGAAGAAGGTCTTGCCGCGGCTCCGGAGACGACGACGGTCGAGCTTCAGACCTCGGTCGAACCGATCATCACCGCAATGGCCGAAGCTCCGAAAGCCATTACCACCACGACGACCACGACAACGACCGCCAGCTGCAGCACCTCAACCTTCGACACCTGCGTCAAAACGAACGGCTGCACTGAAGACACGTCGAAAACCTGCTTCGTCGCCTGTCCGCCGCGCGTCGTCACGTGCGAAGATCCGAAATCCGGCAAAACATGCCACGTTCCGGACACGGCCTGCGTGAACGAGTGCTTGGCCAAAATCGTCGGCTGCGCCGACAAGTGCTTGGCCGAAGCGAACTGCGAGGCGTCGCAAGTGGATTCCGCCGCGCTCAAAGTTCTCTCGCCGGCAGAAGTGCAGAACGCCTTCCAGCTTCAGCTCCAGAACCTGAACACGCTCTCGCAGTAATTACGTCGTTGGAAGCTCCGGCGGGCTGAGTACTTTCAGCGCCTGCCGGAGTTTTTTTACGTACGTGACGGTTTCCGGAAGCAATGTCGCTTTCTTCATCGTGTTGACGGCCGCGCTCCGCGCACCGTACCGCTTTGCGAGCGCTGCGATCTCTTCATTGTGCGGCTCGGACCATGTGTCGCCCCACTGCTTGATCGCCCGCTTCACGCGCGTTTCGCCCGTGTTGTAGGCGGCGGCGAGATACTCGTCGACGCGCGCCGGATCGACGTAGTGCATGTCCTTCACGGCCAGGGGCATCGACGCGAGAATGGCGTCGAGATACGCGATTTGCGCCTTGATGGCGTTGACAGGATCAGACATTCCCTTCGTAAAGTCCGAGATCAGATTCAACTCCTTGCGCTTGGCCATGATGGCGTACGTGCTCGGAATGAACTGCACGAGACCGAGCGCGCCAGCCGACGAACGCGCGTAAATGTATGCCTTATCTTGGTTTCCGCCCATCGTGACGTAAAAAGCGTCCATGGCCTCCTCGGCGTTCGGGCCCGAAAGCGCCCCCAAACCGACGTGCTCGATGATCGCGATCGCCTCGACGAGATGCGGATCGACCACGTCGGCGACCAAACGGTCGGGGAAAGCGCGAGAACGGACGCCGGTTGAACGCAACGCGTCGTATGCCGCGAGGATTTCGAGACGCAGCACGTTCTTGCCCCAGGCGGCCATTTCAGCCGTGTGCAAGCCGTCGGAATACGGCGTATAGACGACGTCATGGAGTTCGTACTTCGGTTTCGTCTTGGACGTCGAGATGTTCTTGAAAATAGGATACCGCACCGCCACAACGACGCGCTCGGGCGTATCGACGACGAACGTGGAGTTCACGCCGTTCGTCCGCTTCACGCTGATCGCGTAGGCGTCCGGCGCGTCAGCAAACTGGATCTTCGTGCCGTTTTTCTTCGCTTCGACGTATTGAATTTCATTCGTCTGCGCGTTCCAAACCGCCAAGGTCACGTCAACCCACACGTCATAGCTCGTGACGACGTCCGGCTTGGTTTTTTCGGCGGTGTCGATCCGCTCCTGCAGCGCCGCGCGAGCGCGCAGCACGGCGTTTTGGAGCGTCGGCGCGAGACCGTCGACGCTTTCGGGCGCTGCGGGCTCCGGAACTGCGGGAGCGGCCGGCGTTTCGACGGCAACCACGTGCGGGGCTTGGGCTTCGATCAGCTTCAAGAGGGCGCCGCGCGATTCGGCGAGGAGGCCGGAGGCCGGGTTATAAAAGAGGCCGTCTGCCATTTCAAGCATCAATGGCCCTTCGGCGCGCGCCGTTCCAACGGCGCCGAAGAACGACAGGCTGACGACCGCTGCGGCAAGAAGATGTTTGGGTGTAGGCATAGATACCTTTATGGAGACGTAAGGCGCGAACGTTTCTTACAATGCAGGCGAAGACGTCGCTGCGAGGTTAAAGTCCCTGTACACGTTCCGGGCGTTCCAGAGCAAATATCCTTTGCCGCCCTGGTCGCGCGTCGCGCTGATTTGCGCCCGAATCTTTTCTGCATCATACACCGCCCCGATGTCGAACGCTTGGAGCCACGGCCGGTGGTGCGCGAGCGGTACGCCGCAGGGCAGGAGGAAGGTGGAGGTAGCGCTTTTCTCGCCGGAAGCGAGCGCTGCGCATTCTTGATCGCGCATGGCGTAGAGACGATTGGCCTTCCTCAGGCTGTCGGCGACGATTTCGTACGGGTGCTCGGCCGGGTTTTCGTACCCGAGCGTGCCGGCCCCATAATGAGAAGGATACACCATCGCGGAGATTGCCGTACCGTGAGGCAGCGCGTCCGCTAAAAGCTGGCCGATGCCGAGGTCGTAGTCGATATACCACGTCACGTAGCCGAACAGGTCGTACGAGACCGGAATCCCCTCTTTTTCTTCAAGCTGCTCGTGCATAAAGCGGAAAAAATCGCGGAGCACTTCATGCTTGGGCCGGCTCTCATCGTGCCGCGCGTAGACGATCGATTGCATGTGGCCGTCGCTCGGAAAACGAATGTAGTCGAACTGGATCTCGTCAAAGCCGCGTGCATACGCTTCACGCGCGACTTCGGCGTTGTAGCGCCAGGCGGCTTTCGAGGCGGCGTCTACCCACGTCACGCCTTTGTAATCGGACCAAACGCCGCCGGAGGTTTTTTGCACCGCTTCGGCCGGAAAACGCGCGACGAAAGAGGGGTCCTGAAACACGAAAACGCGGGCGATACGGTACAATCCGCGCTCCCCCGCTTCTCGCAGCACCGCATCGAGATCCTTGATCGTCGCTTCTTCCGGCGCGGCGCTTTGCAACGAGGCGCGCTGCGGCATGAAGGCCAAGCGGCCGTTGTCATCCTTCACGTCGATCACGATCGCATTCAGGCGATTGCGTTCCACGTACGCGAACAAGTCCGCGCGCTGCGTCTTTGAGGCCGCCTTCGCCGCCGTCATGTATATCCCCCGCACTTCCTCGGGCATGGGCACGTGAAACGCGGCGTTTGCCGCTGCCGCCAAAGGAGCGGTCGACGTCGCTCCGGCAAACATCATCGGCGCCCAGTCCGGCGACGGCGCGGTGAAGTAGAGCCCGAGCACGAGCGACGTACCTGCGAACACGAACCAGCAGAGCGCGTGAATCGGCGCATGCCAGCGATCCGGCGTTTGCAGGGCGCGTCGGGAAAAAACCATGTCAGGGCTGGTACGGAGGATGCGCGTCCAGACGCGTCGTGAGAACGAGCAACGCTTCGCCGCGCGCAACCTTCATCGTCACGGTATCGCCGACGCGCAACGACTGCACCGCCTTGGCAAGCGTCATTTTTCCTTCAAGCTTCTTCCCGTTGACTTCCAAAATGATATCGCCGGCGCGCAAGCCGACCGAAGCTGCGGGGCTGTTGTAAAGCACGACGGCTTCGCCGGGTTCGTCCGTGCCGACCAAGGCGCCGTAGCCGTAGGCTAATTTGCGTTCAAGCTGGAATTCCGGCGTGATCGAGAAATATCTGACGCCGAGCCGCGGGCGCGCGATCGCGCCGTAGAGACGGTACGAATCGACGACTTTGCGGATTTCCGAAACGGGAATGGCGAATCCGAGCCCCTGGCCGCTGTGCTCGACCGCCGTGTTCATGCCGATCACCTTGCCGTCAAGATTCAAGAGCGGGCCGCCGGAATTTCCGGAATTGATGGCGGCGTCGGTCTGAAGCAGCTCTTCGAGGCGTTCGGTTCCGCCCGTGACGTTGTTTTCCGCCTCGACGTATCGATCGACGCCGGAAAGAACGCCGCGCGTGACCGTGTTCGCGTATTTTCCAAGCGCGTTGCCGATCGCGATCGTCGTTTGTCCGAGACGATAGGCATCGTCGGCCTCAAGCGCCAGCGTCGGGAGGTTCTTGGCGTCGATTTTGATGAGCGCAAGATCGTTGACCGGATCGATGTCGACGATACGGGCTTTGAACGAACGTCCGTCGGTCAGAAAAACCGTCAAAATCGCGGAGCGCGAAAAGGCCACGTGCCGGTTCGTGGCGATCAAACCGTCGGCGCTCATGATGAACCCCGTCCCCTTTCCGACTTCGACGAGCGGGCGCTTCTCTTGTTCAACTTCGACGCCGTTGCCGAGCGTCACCGTGAGCGTCTGCTGCCCCTCTTGTTGCACGAGAATCGAAACGACCGCGGGCGAAGCCTTGGCGATCACTTGAATCATGCGCTCTTCCTCGCTCGCGGGCGCGATCGATTTTTGCGCGGCTCCGGCCGAAGGCAGCCAAGCCGACCAGGCGACATGCACGGTGAGTGCGACAGCGAGATTCAGAGCGATCAACATGCCCGCTCGGGCAACGCGAAAAGAGGCGTGGGTTTCCATATGCCGCCAGTGTACCGTCCACGGGACGGAACGGCAACGAAGAAAAAAACGGGCCTAGACGACCCGCAGTGGAGGAAACGTTGGAGGAATCGACGGTGATTCCTCCCTGTGCGCTCGCGTGGGATAGAGGATCCTGAGCGAAATTTCGACGATGACTGCCGAACGGAAGGCGGGAGCGCAGACGAAGCGTTCCCCGACGCGGATATCGACCTGGCGGAAGGTAAACGGCTGCGGTTTCGGCTCGAAGCACTGCCGCCCCTCGTCGTCCAAATACACTTTCCGGATCTGATAGAGCCTGCAGCCTTTCTGCACTTCCAGAAACGCGATCTCGTACACGTACCCGTGCACCGTGCGACACCAGATTTTCTGTCCGCGTTTCATCTCGCGATGGTAGAAGACGCCATGCACGAGGTTTTCCTCGATGCGCCGCTCGCGGCGAAGCGCGCGGTGTCGGTAGACGAGACGCAAAAGCGCGAGCGTGGCCATCGCCAGAACGAAATACCAAGGGAGACACAGCATCACGACCTCCTTGCTTTCCATGCGCACGCTAACGCGGCTTTTGCGGATTGTCAACGAGCGGCCAGCGTGGTAAAATGCGGCTGCCATATGAAGAAATTTCTCCTGTATTTCCTGGCGTTTTCGCTGCTCATGCCCGCCGTACCCGCGAACGCCGCTGAAACCAACCCTTCCTACGTCCTCTCGGACGACGACCTGACCGACACGAACGTGCCGCCGGGTTTTTCGCAACAGTTCTTAGAGTCGCGAGGCGGCGCGCTTGCCAAGATGACCTTCATGGATCTCGACGGCTCGATGAAGAAGCCGGGAGACATCATCGATTACTACGGCAAGGCGATGAACGTGAACCCGAAGTTTCTTCTTGCGCTTATCCAAAAAGAACAGAGCCTTGTTGACGACAGGAATCCGAGCGCCTGCCAAATCGATTGGGCGGCCGGGTACGGACGCCCCGACGGCTCCACATGCAACACGGTGCACCCGGCACGCGGCTTCACCGCGCAAATCATCAACGCCGCCGCGTTCGTAGAATGCTTCTACCGCGATTCGACGGAGCGCTGCGGCAGCCGCCGCGCATTCGGGTATTTCCCTGGCCGCACGACCACGATCGACAATCAGCCGGTCACGCCCGCGAATATCGCGACGGCCGCCATGTACACCTACAATCCGCACTTGCACGGCAACGCGCTCTTGCGCCGCATTTGGGATCGCTGGTTCTCGGTCGGCTATCCTGACGGTTCGGCGCTTGCCGCCTCGGACGGTACGGTCTATCTGATTCAAGGCGGCTTGAAGCGGAAATTCGCAAGCAAGAGCGCGCTCGCGACGCGCGTCGACAAGAATAAGATCATCCCCGTTTCCGACACCGTCCTCGCGAGCCTTGAAAGCGGCGCCGACATCGCGTTCGCGGACTATTCGCTCGTACGCGATCCCGCGACGGGCACGGTCTATCTGCTCTCAGGCGACAAAAAACGCCCGATCGAATCCATGAGCGTCTTCCGCGCGATCGGTTTCAACCCCGAAGAGATCGACGACGTCGATATCGACGACCTCGAGCCGTACGCCGACGGCGATCCGATCACGCTGAAGAGCGCCTATCCGACAGGCGCCTTGCTGCAGAACAACAAGACCGGCGGCGTCTACTTCGTGGAGGACGGAAAGAAAATGCCGATTATCGACGCCTCGATCATGAAGGCGGACTATCCGACGAAGCGGATTTCCGTCGTCTCGCCGGAGACGCTTGAAAAATACGAGACCGCCGAGCCCCTGAAATTCAAGGACGGCGACCTGATCACGAGCCCAGGATCGAACAAGGCCGTCTACGTCGTTTCGAACGGCCAGCGGCGCCCGATCGTCTCGGGCGAGGCGTTCGAGCAGCTCGGCTATTCTTGGAAGCGCATCATCTGGACCACCGAAGCGGTCATGGCGCTGCACCCGGTCGGACAGCCGGTCACAGGACTGCCGACGACCGCCGGAGCCTCGCAAACCGCGTTGGCCCGATAATATGTCACTCGTCTTCGCTTCGATCGTCCCGCACTCGCCGGTCTTGCTGCCGTCGGTGGGGAAAGAGCACTTGAAGAAGCTGAAAAAAACAATCACCGCGTTGCACCGCCTGGAACAGGAGCTCGTCGCTTCGAAGCCGGACGTGCTGCTCGTCATCTCTCCGCACGGACGGATCAATCCGGATCACTTCACGCTGGAAGTGCGGGATCGCTACGTGCCCGACTTGAAGGAGTTCGGAATCCTCGAAATGCCGATGCAGTTCCGTTCGGACATGCGGCTCACGAGCGCCATCAAGGAACATCTTGAAGATTGCTGCGTGCCGCTCATGCTGCGGTCGGATTCGGATCTCGACTACGGCACCGTCGTGCCCCTCACCTATCTGGCGACGAAGCTGAACCCCGTCGCGATCGTGCCGATCGCGCCCTCGCTTTTGTCGCCGAAGGCTCATTTCGAGTTCGGGCAAGCCCTGCAAGACGTGCTGATGCATAGCGACAGGCGCGTTGCCGTCATCTGTTCAGCCGACCTGTCGCACCGCCTGACGCGCTCCTCGCCCGCCGGGTATTCGCCGTACGGCCGCAAATTCGACGAGAAGGTCTTGGCGATTCTGCAGGAGAAAAAACCGTCGGCTCTCGTCACGTTCGAGCCGCAGCTCGCCGAAAAAGCCGCGCAGTGCGCCCTGCCTTCGCTTACGATTCTCGCGGGCATATTGGATTCGCTCGACGCCGCGCCGGAAATCCTAAGCTACGAAAGCCCGTTCGGGATCGGTTCGCTCACCGCCCACTACTTGCTGTCATAACCATGGAAGGCCTCGGCGATATTCTGAAAAAACGGGCCGCGCCGGCCAACAAGCGGCTGCATTCGGAAATGCACGTGCTGGCCGACGAAATGAGCGCCTATTTCAACGAGCGGAAAAAATTCGGCATGTATCTCGGCGTCATCAAGCGGCTGGGCGTGGCCAAAGCCCGCTCGATTTTCGCGGAAATCAAGTCGGAGGCGGCCAACGTGCAAACGCCGCGCAAGCTCTTCATGTGGCTTGCCAAAAACCCGAAAAAGTGATAGCCTGAGCCTTCAAGAATATCGGATTCTATGGCGTATCTGCCGATCGTGACCCTGCCGAACCCGCAACTGCGGACCCGTTCGGAAGAGGTCGACCCCGCCACCATCAAGACCCCGGAATTCCAGAAATGGCTCGACGATCTCGTCGAAACCATGTGGAAGGCCGACGGCGTCGGAATCGCCGCCCCGCAAGTCGGGCGGTGGGTTCGCGTTTTCGTGGCGGTCGACGGCAAGAAGCCGTATATCGTCATCAACCCCGTCATGGTCCGGAAATCGTGGCGCATGGAGGACGGCGAGGAAGGCTGTTTGTCGGTACCGGGCAAATGGGGCATCGTTCGCCGCCATCGCGGATTCGCGCTTAAAGGACTTGATCGCGACGGCAAGCCCGTCTCGCACGACGCGAACGGCTTTTTCGCCCGCGTCCTCCAGCACGAGCTTGATCACTTGGACGGCATCCTGTTCGTTGATCGGGCCAAAGAAGTGCACGAAACGCAGCCGTAATCCCCCATCCGATGCCGCGCGAACCCTACAACATCGTTTTCTTCGGCACATCGGATTTCGCCGTGCCGGTTCTGCAGCATCTCCAAACCGACGGAAGTTTTTCAATCCTCCAAGTCGTGACGCAGCCCGACCGCCCCGTCGGCCGCAAGCACGTCCTGACCGCTCCGCCCGTGAAGCGCGCGGCGCTGGAACTGGGCTTGTCGATCGTGCAGCCGGAATCGCTGCGCGGACACGAAGCGGAATCCCATTTCAAAAACTTGAACGCCGACGCGTACGTCGTCGTCTCCTACGGAAAAATCTTGCCCAAACGTCTTTTGGAACTACCGAAGTACGGCGGCATCAACGTGCACGCTTCGCTGTTGCCAGCCTACCGAGGCGCCTCGCCGATTTCGGCCGCCATCAACGCCGGAGACAAGGAGACGGGCGTCACGATCATGGTCATGGACGAAAAAATGGACGAAGGTCCGGTTCTGGACTACGCGCGCATGCCGATTTCGGAAGAAGACACGACGGCCACCTTGACGCACAAGCTCTCGGAGCTCGGCGCCGACATCATCGCGCCGACGCTCAAGGCGTATTTTGCCGGAGCCTTGTCGCCCCAGGCGCAGGACAACGCCAAGGCGAGCTACAGCGGCATCCTGACGCGCGAGGACGGTCGTATCGACTGGTCGAAGTCGGCCGTCGAGATCGAGCGCTTCGTGCGCGCCATGCAGCCGTGGCCGGAAGCGTTCACCTTTTGGACGCGCGGCGGCAAAGCGCAAAAACTGACGATCAAGAAAGCGTCCGTACTGCACCCCTCGGCTCCGTGCGACGCGGCTGGCAACACGTCCGTCGCCTGCAAGCTTGCGGACGGCACACTCGCCGTCAATTGCGGTACCGGATCCTTACTACTGAAAACGATCCAGCTCGAGGGAAAAAACGAAACGGACGCGAAAGCTTTTTTGAACGGCCATCCGGATTTTATCGGTTCACAACTTATATACACTCTTTAAGGCTATGCGTTTCCAAAAGATACTTCTTTTTTCAGCGACGGTATTCTTGCTCGGTGCGGGCTGCACAAGCAGCACTTCCACACTTGTCGCAATGCCGGGCACCAGCATGGGTCCATGGACGGTCACGTCAGCCGAATATAAAGAAGACGGGAGCTACACGCTCCGCTATCGCGGGAACGTGTCCGTCTCGGGGCGATATGCGTCCACCCCGAAAAACACGTCGGCGAACGGCCTCTGCCTTGAACTCGACGACGAAACGGCCGCAGCTGCGATGCTGCCGAAACAGATCTGCACACTCAATAACGAGATTCTGAAGCGTTTTGACTTCGGTCTCGGCAAGACGGGAAAGGCATCTCTCACACTCACCGGCTACACGAAGAACCATGATCCCAAAGGAAACAGCGGCGGTGAATGGATCGAGATCGGGCACGTCCAAACAATCGAGAGAGACAGTGCCGACAGCGAGCCGATCGGATATGTCGCAGTACCGGAACCGGGCACGAAGCACGGCAACTGGGTGGTCGTAGAAAGCGCATCGGACATGTACAGCCGTTATGTCAAATGGTTCGGTAGCGCAGTCGTCACAGGAACATTTGTGCATACCGACGGTTTTGGCGGGACCGTTGAGATGGAGCTAAAAGGCGCGGAGGCAGAAAAGATGCCGTACTCCCGTTTTGAGTTGACCAACGTCGACATGAATCGCTTCGGTCCGGTCGGAAGCGAAGGAAAAGCAACAATTGTGGTCGGAGAAATGCGCGAAAGTCTAGTAGCGCACAGTGAAGGTGGTGGTCCGTGGGCTACGGTTACGTACATTGTCGATGTTCGCGACATGCAGCCGACGTCCAAGCGCGAAACACACTAAGCGTCATGGACGGATTCCTGCGCGGCGTGCAAACCGACGATCACGAGCGCCAGGAACCCCCAGCCGAGAGGATGATTGAGATACGGCGTGAAAATATTCGCCACGATGAACGCCAGGAAGGACAACATGAAGCCCGCCGCCACGAGACGGTCCGCACCACGGGCCGTCTCGAGTGTTTTCCAGAAGAGTAGGCCGGTGCGCCACCACAACCAGAAGACGGCGATCAATCCGAGCACGCCCATCTTTAGCCAGATTTCGAGATACTGCCATTCGATCGCGCCCGTCGTGACGCGGCCGCCGGGATAGAGGTCGTGCATGCGCGGATCGTCGGATTGGTACGTGATTTGCGTGCCGAAGCCGCTGCCGATCAGCGGCGAGGCAGCGATCCCTTCTTGGATCGGCCCGATCATGTTCCATCGGCTCGAGACCGCCGCGTCGGAGGCGTTCAGCACGCGGCCGCCGTAGGCGCTCCACGCCTCGGCGTTTTGCACCGGTTTTGGCTGCGGGAAAAGCACGGTGGCGCCAAGCAGGCCGACAGCCAGACCGATGGCGGCGAGCGCCACTTTAAGAAGGCGTCCGAGCTTCGCGAGCGGGATGATTTCAAAACGCACGAACACGGGCAGCATGAACGCCGCGGCCGTGAGCGCGCCCAACCAGAAGCTGCGGGACATGGAGAGGAGGAACGCGGCCGTCACGAGCGCGGTCCAAAGCAGTGCCGAGCGCTTGCGGAACTCCCAGGCGAGCAGCGCGCCGAGAAAAAGCGCGGGCAGAAGCAGGACGTCGGACGCCGCAAAGACGCGCACCGCTCCGCCCGTCAAATGCGTGATTTCGGTCAGGCCGAAACGGCGCTGCCAGAGAAAGACGTCGCGCAGCCAAGCGCCGTCGAAGCTGTGTGAAAACAGGTACAGGAGGAGCAGGCTTTTCGCGCAGAGCCAGGCGACGGCGCCCGACAGCGCCCTGAGAAGCCAGGCGTACGCTTGGCGATCGGCGAAGAGATCGAGGCCGATCGGGATGAGCAGCATGAACGCGTAGCCGTTCGCGTCGTTGAAGATTTCGCCGAGCGAAGCGCCCGTCGACAAGCCGCGTAGGACGGAGAACGTGATTGCCGTGATCAGGAGCAGGAGCGGAGCCGTTACGTGCGCGTGGCGGAAGTGCAGAATACGGGCGCAACCGCGTGCCGCGTGCAGCACCCAGCCGAGCGTGAGCACCGCGAAGAACGCCATGCGGAGCGATACCGAGAACCCGCCCAGTTCCGCGAAAAACAGGCGGCCGTGGCTCCCGATAACCATCTCGACCAGGACGAGCGCGAAGAGCCAGCGCAGATCAAGGCAGGCCAGGACGACGGCGCCGAGCGCGAGGGCTGCGAGCGCGGACGTGCGGATCACCGGCGCGTGCCAGCCCCAATACGATAAAAGCTCGAGCAGCGCGCAGAACGCGAAGATCGCGACGGGCAGCCGGCGGGTCAGGCTTTGCGGGAGGGCGAATGCCATAGGGAAAAGAAGGCGGATGAAACGAGGCCGAAACACATCGGCAGCGCCAGGAGCGGCGTCGTCCAGAGACCCATGTGCTTGGCAAAGTAGATGCGCATGCTGTTCGTGAAGTATCTTTGTTTTTTGAACGTCATCGCTTGCGCGAAGCTGGCGCCGCGATGATGGATGAACGACGCGACCGGCGTATAGACGACGCGGAGCCCGGCGTTCTTCACGCGCTTGCAGAAATCGACTTCTTCGAACCAGATGAAGAAGGCTTCATCGAGCAAGCCGATCTTCTTGAACGTCTCGCGGCGCACGAAGAAGGCCGCGCCCATGACCTGATCGACATCCTGCTCTTTCGCGTCGTCAAAACCTTTCATCAGATACTTCTTAAACGGCGGCGCGTCCGGCCAGACATGCTGGAGTTTCAGAAGAATCATCGCTTGATCGAGAAGACCCGGGAAGCGGCGGACGGACTCCTGGAGCGTGCCGTCGACGTTCAAAAGCTTGGTGCCGGCCACGCCGACGTCCGGATGCGCGTCCATCCAAGCGACCATTTTTGCAAGCGCGCCGTGCGTGGCGCGCGCGTCGGGATTCAAAAGCGCCACGTGCCGCCCGGAAGCGCGGCGGATCGCGATATTGTTGGCGGCGGCAAATCCAAGATTTCGATCGTTCTTGATGAGCGTGATCGGGATTCCGGAACGGTTTTTAAACGCCGCGACGACGGCGTCGATGCCGTCTTTCGAATCGTTATCGACGACAAACATTTCGATCGCCAAGTGCTCCTTGTTCGCTTCGATCGAGCCCAAAAGCTCGCCGACCAAATCGGCGACTTTCCAGTTGACGGTGATGATCGAGAGGTCGGGAGCGCGGCTCATGCAAGTGAATGTTTTCTGCGGATGACGGCGGCGGCGGCCTCGTATTCGACGACGCGCTTCGGTTTCCAGCCGAGCCATTTCCACGGCAGCCGGTACGCGAGCTTCGGCAGCCAATTCGAGATGCCGCCGCGCTTCGAGGAAACGTGCACGTTCGCCAGGAATTCCGGCACCCAGACGCCGGTGTCTCCCCTCTCGAGCATCGTAAGCCAAAGGTCCCAGTCCTGAAAGCGCTTGAGCGACTCGTCAAAACCGGGGAATTTCTCGCGGCGAATGAGCGAGCCGGTATGGATGTAGTTGTGTTTTTTGAGACGCGCCGGATCGAACGGTCCGAGCGGAAACGCTTTCCAACCGAATTTGAAGGAAGCATAGGCGTAAGCGGCTTCAGGATGCGCGTCGAGCGCCGCCGTCAGTTTTTCGAGCGCGTCCGGACGAAGGATAATATCGGCGTCGCAAAACAGCACGAGGTCGCCTTTCGACTCGCGGAAACCGCGGTTGCGCGCGGCCGGACCGCCGCTGTTGATCTGCCGCACCAGCTTGATCTTCCCCAAAAACGGCTTGAGCGCAGCGTCGAGCGCGTCGGTCGAACCGTCGTCGACAACGACGACTTCAAAAGCCGGAAGCGTCTGCGCGTACACGCTCTCCAAGCAGCGCCCGACGGTAGCCGCGTGGTTATAGCACGGAATAATGACGGAAATGCTTTTCATGCGAGTTTCCTTTTCAGCAGCTCGGCCCGTTCCTTCCATTGGAACTCGCGCAGCACGCGCTCGCGGCCGGCGTCCCCGAGGCGTTCGGCCGTTTCCGGCTCGTTCAAGACGCGAATCAGCTTTTCCAAGAACTCCTGCTCGGACGAGGGATCAGCCAAGAGCCCCGTCACGCTATCCTGAACAGCCTCCGGAGTGCCGCCGGTCCGCATGGCGACGATTGGCTTGCCGAAGAGCGCCGCCTCGAGGAAGACGATACCGAAGCCTTCGACGTCGTCTTTGGACTCGCGTGCCGGAAGCGCGAAGACGTCGCACACCCAATACTGCGCGGCCAGCGTTTCCTGATCGGGCGCGATCACGAACTTCACGTGCGAAGCCACGCCGAGTTTTTCCGCTTCTTTGCGAAGGCTCCCCTCCTCGGGTCCCGCACCGGCCAGAATCAACAGTACTTCGCCACAGGCTTCGCGCAGTTTCGGCAGCATGCCGATCAGGCGATCAAACCCCTTCCGCGGCACGAAGCGCCCGACCGACAAGATCGTTTTTTGCAGGCCTTGCGTCCGCGACTTTGAAGCGAAGCGATCCCAAGAAGCGTCGATCGCGGGCGTGAGAACCACGGCACGCTCGGCGTTCATGCCGAATTCCGGCAGCGCGGCGGCCGTCGAGGCGCTATTCGCCACGACGCGCTTGGCTTTTTTGAGCACCAGGGAAGCCAGCGCTTTTTTTCGACGGGCGAGGCGCAAGTCGAGACCGTGCACGATCACGACATACGGCTTGCCGAGCAGCATCGCGGCCGTCCCGAGCGGCAAAAGATGCGAGATCACGACAACGTCGGCCTTGCGTGCGGCGCGAACCATCTTGGGCAGATCCTTCAGCCAGGCAAGCGGCGCGCGCGGCTGCTTGAGTTTCAGGACCGTCACGTTCTCCATCGCGCCGAAAAGACCGCCCAGGTAGCTGGCGATACCGCCGCGGTCCGGCGGATATTCATACGTGACAAGAAGGAGTTTCATGACGCGCGTTTCAACACGCGTCCGAACAGGTCGCGGACGTCGGAAGGCGTGACAGTGCGCAGCGAAAGCGAAAACGCGACGTACGCGATGCCGCCGAGCGCGATCGACGCCACGAGCGGCAAGGAGCCCTTGGCGAAGATGACGACGAAGGCCATGAGCGCGGCCGAAGCCCCGATGCGGATGGCGCGCCAGAGAAACTGCGCGGCCGGCCACTCGAGAAACTTCCCGATCGCCCAGAGTCCTCCGAAGAACAGCGCGAAATGGCTGACGAGCGAAGCGATGGCGACGCCCATCACGCCGTAGACCGGAATCAGCGCGATGTTCAATCCGAGCGAGATGCACGTCGCAAGCCCCATGAGTTTCGTCTGCGTGCTCTGGCGGTCGGAGCCGTTCAGGAGCGAGCCGATCGGGAAATCGAGGAAGACGAAAATCAGCGTGAAGACGAGAATTTGAAGCGGCAAAATCGACGACGCATAGTCGGCGCCATACACCATATGCACGATCTCAGGACCGAGCGCGACGATGCCGGCCACGATCGGCGCCACGATGACGGAAAGCGCCCAGAGCGCCTTCTGGAGCAGGTCGCCGAGCTGAGCCTTGTCCTGGGCGTATGCGCGGCTCATGGCGGGATACAGCGCCGCCGTGAAGGCCATCGGGATGAACTGGAAGGCGAACGTGAGCTTGTACGGCACGCTGTAGAGGCCGGCAGCTTCCTCCCCTGCCAGCTTGGTAAGCAGCACGACATCGGCGTTGGTGTAGATCTTCACGAAGGCGCCCGCCAAGGCGAACGGCACGGCCGCGCGGACGATCGTGCCGACCAGCGCACGGTTCCAGACGAAACGCGGTTTGATGTTCAGCCTCTTCCGCACGACACGCCAAGAGTTGAACGCATTCCAGGCGCTGCCGGCCACGAGCGCCAGCATGAGCCATTGGAGCGGAGCGCCTGTTTTCAGGACATAGCCGCCGATCACGAGCGTCATCGTCTGTCCGACGACGAGGCCGATCCCCTCGTAGGCCAGCATGTGATGCCCGCGCAGCACGCCGTAGAACATGAGCGAAATGCCGTCGAGCGCCAGGACCAGCGCGCCGAAGCCGATCATCACGAGCGCTTCGCCGCGCGTACCGAGCGCATACGCCGCCGCCACCGAGACCAGCATCGCCAAAAAAATGAGCGGCACCTTGAGCGTCATGATCTGGTTCATGACCGACTCCGCCCGTGCGTGGTCGCGCGCCGATTCGCGGATCAGGACGGAAGTCAGTCCGAGATCGGTGATGACCGAAAACATCAAGGTCCACGAAAGCGCGAAAAAGTACGTGCCGGTGTTTTCAACGCCCGCCCAGCGCGCGATCAAAGCGAAGTACACGAAAGCGATGACCTTCTGCAGGACCGAGGCGACGAGCAGCGTAGCGGTATTCCGTGCCACGGACATATCATGCGTATTTTGCCGGAAATAGGGGGAAAAATCAAACGCGCGTCGCTCATGTGCTATGATGCAGAGACGTACGCCTCCATGAGCAAAATATCGGAACTACTCACGCGTCTTGAAGACCACCAACACCTTGTCGACCGTATCGCGTATGCCAACGGGCTTCTTTCAGGCATCGCTTTGTTTCCGCAAGCCATAAAGGCCTTTTGGACGCTGAACGTCCAAGGCCTGTCGCTTTTGACGTTTGTCATTATTTTGGTGAGCAGTTTGACGTGGATGGTCTATGCCATCCACCGCCGGACGCTTGCGCTCCTGATTTCTTCCACGATGAACAGTGCCGCGGCCGGCGCCATTCTCGCGCTCATGTTCTACCTGCCGCGCTGACCTTCGTTTGGCGCGCAAAAAAACCGCGCGCGGACGGCGGCGGTTACAGGTCGGGCAGCGACGCATCGATGAGCTTGGAGAGAGGGTTCCCATCCCACGGCGCCTCGCCGCGGATGTCGAGCAGCGCCTGGCGCGCGCCCGGGGGCATGACCGGAAGATCGATCGTGATCCCCTTGCTCACGTCGTAGCGCAGCTGCGACTCGACCGGCGGATCGTACTCCGTGAAGCGGACCGTGATGAGCCAGATATAGCTGTCGCGGGCATAGTTGAGCTCGACGAGCTCGACCGGATGCCCCTCGACCGGCCTCGGCGGGTTGAACCTGAGCTTGGAACCCATGCGTACCTCCTTTTGGACGGGTACAGAATGACAGAAACGAGGAGAAACATCAATTCTTTTCTGGCGGAATGCGAATCAAAAACTCCTCGGTAGATACCGAGGAGTTTTTGTGCGTTTAACGCTTTGCCCACTGCGGGCTCTTGCGAGCCTTCTTGAGACCGTACTTCTTGCGTTCCTTCTCGCGGGGGTCGCGGGTGAGGACGCCGAGGGGTTTCAGGGTGGCGCGGAAATCGGGGTTGTGGACCAAGAGGGCGCGGGCGATGCCGAGTTTGACGGCGTCAGCCTGGCCGCGGATGCCGCCGCCGTGGGCGGAGACGACCACGTCCGTGTTCGCGTCCATACCGACGGCCTTGAGAGGCACCATGACGGCATCCTGCAAGTCTTCAACCGGGAAGTATTCCTTCATCGGCTTGGAGTTGACGGTGATGACGCCTTTGCCGGCGAGGTACACGCGCACCATGGCGGTGCCGCTCTTGCGGCGGCCGAGGGCGTAAACGTACTTGCCGGAAGCTTCGTGGCTCGTGTGGTGCTTCTTCGGCGCGTCGGCCTTGGCGGCCTTCTTGGCGACGGGCTTTTTGGTGGTTTCTTTCTTCGTCGTCATAGCGCTTATTTGATGATCGTGAGGCGCTTGATGCGACGAGCGCGCAGGGTGTTTTTCGGAAGCATGCGGTCGACCGCGTAGCGGAGAACCTTGCCCGGATCCTTGACCATCAAGGTCTTGGCCGAGCGCGTCTTCATGCCGCCCGGATACTGCGAGTAGTGGTAGTAGAGCTTGGACTCGGTCTTGTTGCCCGTGAGAACCAGCTTGCTCGCGTTCTTGACGCGGACGGTGTCGCCGCCGTCAACGTTCGGCGTGTAGGTCGCTTTGTGCTTGCCGATCAAAATGCGGGCGATCTGAGTCGCGAGACGTCCGACGGACTGGCCGGCGGCGTCGATTTCAACGGCTTTGCGGGTGATGGGAGTGCTCGGCATAGGGTTACACCAATTCGATCTGCACCATCTCGGCAGCGTCGCCTTCGCGGCGCTTGAGCGGGACGATGCGCGTATAACCGCCGGCGCGTCCCTTGTATTTCGGGGCGAGCTCTTCGACGATCTTCTTGATCGCGTTTTCGAGAGTGAACATCGTATGCAGCTGGCGGCGGGACGCGAGCGTTCCGGCGCGGCCGATCGTGATCGCCTTCTCGACCAGCGGGCGGACGAATTTCGCCTTGGCCTTGGTGGTCTTGACCTTCTCGTACAGGACGACGGAGGTCGCCAAATTGCGAAGCAGCGCGGTGCGCGGCCCCTTCGTTCGGCTCAAGATGGCTCCTTTAACTCGGTGACGCATACTTATTTCTTTTTGGAAGCCTTCTTTTTCTTAGGCTTTTCTTCTCCGTCGGCGGAGGCTTCCTCGGTTTCTTCTTCAGTTTCTTCGGTTTCCTCTTCGGCAACCTCGGCCTTGGCCGGGGCTTCGCCGGCATTGACGCCGGTCAGGAGGGCGAAGTGGTCGATCAGGATCTTGGCGGACGAGCGGACAGCCTCATCGGCGTCCACCGTGCCGTCCGTTTCGATCGTGAGGGTCAAGCGGTCGTAGTTGGTGACCTGGCCGACGCGGACGTCGTCCACTTTGTAGCCGACCGAGCGGATCGGGCTGTAGAGGGCGTCGACGGCAATCGTGCCGAGTTCCGCCTTCTCCTTGCCGCGCTCTTCAGTCGGGACGTAGCCGCGGCCCTTGGCCACGGTGATCTCCATCTCGAGCTCGCCGGACTTGTCGGTGATCGTCGCGATGTGGAGGTTCGGGTTGGCGACCTCGACGTCGGAGTTCGCTTGGATGTCCTTGCCCGTGACCTTCTTGTCGCCCTTGGCGTGCAAGGTCAGTTTGACCGGTTCATCGGAGAACACTTTGAGGCGGAGCTGCTTGAGGTTCAAGATGATCTCGAGGACGTCTTCTTTGACGTTCGGGACCGCCTGGAATTCATGCGAGGCGCCTTTGATTTTCACGGCGATGACCGCGGCGCCCTGAAGGGACGAGAGCAGCACCCGGCGAAGGGCGTTGCCGACCGTGTGGCCGTAACCGTGGAAGAACGGTTCCATCACGAGCATCGACTCATTGTCGCGCCCGGTCGGAACGATTTCGATCTTCGACGGAAGAAGGATGTCTTCCATAGGGAGTTGGAGTCCAGCGGCACGCGGCGCGACAGATCAGCAATCGCCGCGCGGCGACGGGACGGGCCAAGGATTAGCGAGAGTAGAATTCGACGATCAGTTTGGCGTCGAAGCTCTGTTCGAGCTCTTCGGCCGTCGGACGGTTGATGACCTTGCCCGTGGCGGCGGCGGCGTCGACGGTGAGCCAGCCCGGTGCTTGGTGCTTGGAAAGGCGGTCTTTGAGTTCTTTGAACGCGCCTTTGTTGATCTTGTTTTCTTTGATCGCGATCTGGTCGCCGGCGCGGAGCTGGTACGACGGAATGTCGACCGACTTGCCGTTCACCGTGAGGAGGCCGTGGCCGACCATCTGGCGGGCCTGGGCGCGGCTCTTGGCGAAGCCGAGGCGGAAGACGATGTTGTCGAAGCGCATTTCCAGGAACTGCTTGAGGAAAACGCCCGTATCGCCCTTGCGGCTCGCGGCTTTCACGAAGTAGTTCTCAAACTGCTTCTCCATGAGGCCGTAGATGCGCTTGGCCTTCTGCTTCTGGCGCAGCTGCACGCCGAACGGCGTGATCTTGGCGCGAGACGTCGGGCCGTGCTGACCCGGAGGGAACGCGCGGCGCGTGACCGGGCACTTCGGGCCGAGGCACTTCTCACCTTTGAGATAGAGCTTCTCGCCTTCGCGCCGGCACTGTTTGCATTTGGGTTCGGTATTGCGTCCCATAGGTTACACGCGGCGCGGCTTCGGCGGCCGGCATCCGTTATGAGGAATCGGAGTGATGTCTTTGATCGACAGCACGTTGATGCCGTTGGCGTTCAGCGCGCGGACCGCGGATTCGCGACCGGAGCCGATGCCTTTGACGAAAACGTTGACGTCCTTAAGTCCGGTGTCTTTCACCTTTTCCGTCACGTCCTTGATGATCATGGACGCGGCGTACGGGGTGGACTTCTTCGGACCGCTGAAGCCGACTTTGCCGGCCGAGGACCAGGCGAGAACGTTGCCGTTCGCGTCGGTCAGCGTGACGATCGTGTTGTTGTACGTCGCTTGCACGTAGCAGCGACCGTGGGAGACCTGGCGGACCGCTTTCTTCGTCTTCTTGCGCGGAGCCGCTTTGGACTTCTTCCCTTCTTCAGTCGTCGCTTCGGCCGGAGCCGTGGCGACGGCGTTCATGGTTTCTTCCATAAAGGTTTACATCCTTTGTTTTAGGTCTTCATGCCCGCTTTGACGCGGCCGGAGCCCATCGTCTTGCGGACGTTGCCGCGCGTGGTGCGCGAGTTGGTTTTGGTGCGCTGTCCGCGCATGGGGAGGTTCTTGGCGTGGCGGGTGCCGCGGTAGGAACCGATTTCCTTCAAGCGCTTGATCTGCGCGAGCGTGTCGCGGCGGAGTTCGCCTTCGACTTTCATCGTTTTCTCGATGTGGTCGCGGAGCTTGTTGGCTTCCGTTTCCGCGAGATCCTTGATGCGAGTGTCGGGATTCACACCGGTCTTCTTGATGATCTCCTTGGCTTGCGTCTGCCCGATACCGTAGATGTAGGTCAGGGCGATGATGACGCGTTTGGTGCTGGGGAGCGTAACGCCTGCGATACGTGCCATAAATGTATAAATTAGCCCTGACGCTGCTTATGCTTAGGGTTCTTCGGGCAGATGATCATCACGCGGCGCTTGCGGCGGATGACCGTGCAGTCGCGGCAGATTTTCTTGACGGACGAGCGAACTTTCATGCGTTTCGTTTTTATGCAGTTCGTTGAGCGGGTGAGTTCAGAAACGGTAGACGATGCGGCCTTTGGTCAAGTCGTACGGCGTCATCTCGATTTTGACGCGGTCGCCCGGCAGGAGCCGGATACGATTCATACGCATTTTCCCCGAGAGATGAGCCAGGATACTGTGCCCGCTCTCGAGTTTGACCTTGAAGGTCGTCGCTGGAAGAAGTTCTTCAACGACGCCTGCGGCCTCGATGAAATCCTTCCCCACTCCCCCTGTTCCGTTATTCTGCATTCTGCTCGCCAAGAATTAATGAAGTGTCGGAGAAGTCTACTCCGAACCAAAAAATGACGCAAGTCGCCAAGGCGGGACTTTGCTTGCGAAAAGTCTAACAAAACCGCTTATCCACGTCAAGAGCGGGCGGCGCGCGCTCAAAAAGCGTGCTCAGGCAGCCTGGATTTCGCTAATTTCAGCCGTTTTTTCTGAAAACGACTGGTTATGGTACTCACGGTACCAAGCGACGAATTTGGCGATGCCTTCCTCGATGGGGGTTGACGGACGGAACCCAACGTCACGGATCAGATCGTCCACGTCGGCATAGGTAGCCGGGACGTCCCCCGGCTGCATGGGCAGGTACCGCTTTTCAGCCGTCACGCCAAGCGCTCTTTCGAGCTCTTCGATGAAACGTCCAAGCTCGACTGGCTGGTTGTTTCCAATGTTGTAGACGCGGTAAGGCGCGTGGCTCACGCCCGGGTGGCGGTCCTTCGGGGAAAGCTCGCTGGCTTTCGGCACATGGTCGGCGACGCGCAGCACGCCTTCAACGATATCGTCGATGTAGGTGAAGTCGCGCTGCATCTTGCCGTGATTGAAGACGTCGATCGGCTTTCCCTCCAACATCGCCTTGGTGAAGCTGTACATCGCCATATCCGGACGCCCCCACGGTCCGTAGACGGTGAAGAAACGCAGGCCAGTGGTCGGCAGCCCATAGAGATGGCTGTAGGTATGCGCCATGAGTTCATTCGCCTTCTTCGTCGCGGCGTACAGACTCACCTGATGATCAACGCCGTGCTTCACGGAAAACGGCGTTTCGATGTTGGCGCCGTACACGGAGCTGGAGGAGGCATAGACGAGATGCGCGACCTTCTTGTGCCGGCAGCCCTCGATCACGTTGCCGAAACCGACCAGGTTCGAATCGATGTAGGCTTGCGGATTGATGAGCGAATAGCGCACGCCCGCTTGCGCCGCCAGATGGATGACGACTTCGAAGGCCTCGTTTTCAAACACGGCTTTCATGCCCGCACGGTCGGCCAGGTCGAGCTTCACAAAGCGGAAATTCGGATGCGAAGTGAGCTGCGCCAAACGCGCTTCCTTCAGGGAAACGTCGTAGTAGTCGTTCAGGTTGTCGAGGCCGATCACGACATCGCCACGCTCAAGCAAACGCTTGGCGACGTGCATGCCGATGAACCCGGCCGCGCCGGTGACGAGATAGGTCTTCATATCATTCCTTTGGACCGGCAGGCTCGGTTTCCGGCGCAGCATTCGGTTCGACGACCGCTTTGATGCGGCGGATGCCAGAAGACGAGGCTTCCTCTTTCTGGATCTTGAAGCGTCCGACCTGCGCCGTGTGACGCACGTGCGGGCCGCCACAGATTTCTTTGGAGTAGTCGCCCACGACGTAGACTTTGACCTTGTCGCCGTAGCGGTCTTCGAACAAGCCGATCGCTCCCCCACTCTTGGCTTCATCGACGGTCATTTCTTGGAAGTGCACCGGCAAATCGCGGGCGATCGCTTCGTTCACCATCTCTTCGGTCTTCTTGATTTCTTCCGGCGTCATCTTGGCCGGATGCGAGAAATCGAAGCGCAGGCGCTCGGCCGTGATGTTGGAGCCTTTCTGCTCGACGTGTTCGCCGAGGACGTTGCGCAGCGCCTTGTGCAGCAAATGCGTCGCCGTGTGCAGGCGCGTCGTTTCCCACGAGTGGTCGGCGAGGCCACCTTTGAATTTCTTCTCGGCGCCTTGGCGCGAAAGGTCTTGATGCGCCTTCATCGCTTTTTCCCATTCCGACTCGTCGACCTTCTTGCCGACGGTTTCTTCGGTGAGTTCCTTCGGGAAGCCGAACGACTCGTACAAATAGAAGGCCGTCTCGCCGGGGATGAACGGCGAGGCTTCGAATTCCTTTTTCACTTTCTCGACTTCGCGCAAGCCGTTTTGCAGCGTGCGCATGAACTTGTCTTCTTCGGCGTCGAGTTCGCCGATGATGCGGTCGCGGTTCTTCTCAAGTTCCGGATAGGCGTCGCGGAAGAGCTCGATGACTTTCTCGGCGATTTTCGAGGTGAAAAAGCCCTCGATGCCGAGCTGGCGGCCGTAGCGTACGGCGCGGCGGATCAGGCGGCGGAGGATGTAGCCCTGGTCGACGTTCGACGGCGTAATGCCGCGCGGGTCGCCGATCATGAAGGCGGCGGTGCGGACGTGATCGACGACGATGCGCATGGCGCGGTCGTGCTCCTCGTTCTCTCCGTATTTCTTGCCGCCGATCGTGCCGACGGTTCCCAAAAGCGTTTCAAAATTTTCCGTCTCGAAGACGGTCGACTTGCCTTGGAGCACGGCGACGACGCGCTCGAGACCCATGCCGGTGTCGACGTTCTTTTGCGCGAGCGGCTCGAACGTCGCCTGCGGCGTCTTGTTGTACTCCATGAAGACGTTGTTCCAGATCTCGATGAAGCGTCCGCAGTCGCAATTCGGATGGCACTCGGCGCCGAAGCGCATGTCGTGCGTGCGGCCGGTGTCCCAGAAAATTTCCGTGTCAGGACCGCACGGGCCCGTCATGCCGGCCGGACCCCACCAGTTCTTTTCTTTCGGATACGCGAAAATGCGCTCGTTGAAGCGCGCTTCGATGCCGCGCGACTGATAGGCGTCTTGCCAGATGGAAACGGATTCCAGATCGCGCGGCGCGTCGGCGTCGCCTTCGAAGACGGTCACGTAGATGCGTCCCGGATCGAGATTCAGCCAGCGCGGCGACGTCAGGAATTCGAACGACCAGGTGATCGCCTCGCGCTTGAAGTAATCGCCGAGCGACCAGTTGCCGAGCATCTCGAAAAAGGTGAGATGGCGGTTGTCGCCGACTTCGTCGATATCGCCCGTGCGGACGCATTTCTGCACGTCGGCCAAGCGGCTGCCGGCCGGGTGCTTCTCCCCCAAAAGGTACGGCACAAGCGGGTGCATGCCGGCCGTCGTGAAGAGGACCGTCGGGTCGTTTTCCGGAATCAAAGAAGCCGAAGGGATCACGGCGTGCCCCTTCTCTTTGAAGAAATCAAGGAATTTCGAGCGGATTTCGTTGGTCGTCATGGAAGTTTCCAGTCGAAGACTGTAATGGCTTTTTTACTGATTGGCAAGGCCTCGGCGCGCTGAGCGGAAAGGTTGACAAAAACGCTTTTTCAGACTATCATAGTCTATCATCCCCTGGCGGGGATGCGCTCATCACATTTCCGCGATTCTTTCCCCCTACACCCCAGTCAGGCCGCAAGGCCGGGAGGTTTCCATGAAGGCACACATCGTGATGCTGTCCCTGTGCATGATGGCGCTCTCGGTCGGCTGCGACAAGGGCTACGAAGAGATTCGGGAGGGCCGGACCGCCGACGTCTACGTCTGCGGCACCTGGCTCCCGGAGCAGATCGAGCAGATCGACGACGGGATCGCGGACATCAACTCCAAGATCACGCTCGTGACCGGCGCGGATCCGTTCCGTCTTGCGGGCGTTCTCTCCGACGAGAACGTCTATGACGAGAGCGACATCGGCGACGGCCGTCACTGCATCTATATGGTGTACGACGGCTACCCGAGCGCGTACGGGCGAGAGCTCTGGCAGACCCATCGGGTGGAGCAGCAGAAGGGCGGTTTGTTTGACGAGGATGACGACATTGTCCTCTTCAGCAACACTCCCGACGGCAGCTGCCATCTTCCGGGCACGCCTCCCGATTGGCCGTGCACCTGGATGATCCAGGGCCTCGTCGAGCACGAGCTTGGCCACGCCTTCGGACTGGACCACGCGCCTGATGGCTCCGGCCAGAATCTGGCCTCGAGGCACGAGAGCGTGACCTGGACGACCGCTGACGTCGAAGACGCTTGCCGCGTCCGAGACTGCCTCTAGCACAAATACCCAACCCCCTTCCGCATTGGACTGACCCTCCAATGCGCTTTTTTTATTTTGGCGGCAGAACCACGGAATCTTGACAAAAGCCCTTATATATGCTAGACTGTCCCTAACCCATGAGGGGCAAAAACGCCCCGCGAGGGGCACGACAAGAGAACAAGCACATCCAACCGGAGGATATGAGATGCGCACCTTTTACACCCTTATCGTCGTGACCCTTGTCTCGCTCGTCGCCGCGTGCGTCAACTCGGAAGAGCCCAACTGCTCCGAGGTCAGCGGCTGCATCGATCCTGACGTGGACGGTGGCAACACCACCCCCGACGGCAACATGACCCAGCAGGGCACGATCTCGGACGCCGCATACTGCCCGGAGTACAACTACGAGATGCGATGCGCCGAGGATCCTGCCACTTGCGATCCGGCCGGCAGGCCGTGCGTGACGCCTTCCTACGCCTGCGGTAACGAGATGTGGACCTGCGCCGCGCTCGGCGAGGGGCCTGTCGTGAGCTGCTGCGAAGACGTCTTCCGCGTCGGCCCGAACTGGCACTACAAGTACTGCCCTGCCATTGCGCAGTGGATGTACTGGGACAACGAGACCATGAGCATCGAGGAAGATTGCCCGAGCATGGTCGAGTGCACCTACAACGGCGCCTTCTGCAGCGACGACGGCAACTGATCGACCCCCGCGCATCCGCGCGGCTTGAGCACACTCGCTCTCGCCGTCCGGGTGCGCTCTTTGTTATCTTGACTTTTTTCCAACGAGCGCGTATCCTCCCGGAATTCCCACAGACACCAAGGAGGATGGGATGCGCTCTTTCATGTTTTCGCTTCTGCTGGTCTCGCTCGTCATTCTGAGCGGCTGCCCGCTCCCCGAACCGCCCTACTGCGGCGACAACACCTGCGATTACGGCTACGGGGAGAACCAGAACACCTGCGCGCTCGACTGCGGCGGCGGCCCCGGACCGAGTTCGTACTGCGACGCTCCGGCCGACCCGAACGGCGCCGAGCTGGACATGTGGCTCATGCAGCAGTGGTGCGAGCAGTGGTGCTGGGCGGCGGTGATCACGAACGTTTCGAACTACTACGACCGCACGATTCCCGGCACGCCGTATCCGGTCAACGAGTGCAACCTCGCCTCGGCCAAGATCGGCGATCAGAGCCTGACGGTTTGCTGCCAGTACGGCGCCTGCCAGTACCAGGCCTGCAACCAGCCGGCGTCGTTCCAGGAGATGAACTACTTCCTGGGACAGCTCGGCATCACGGGACAGCTGCTCGCGCGACCGCTCAGCGAGGCCGAGATCCAGACGGAGATCACGAACGGACGGCCGATCATCATGGCGATGCAGAGCATGTCGAGCGGACACGTCGCGCTCGTGACCGGCTACCAGCGCGGCGCCGGACCGGGCGGCGAGACGCTCTATCGCGTCGACGACCCGTGGCCGTTGAACGAGTATGGCGTCCCTGCCTCCGACGGAAGCGGCGTCCGCTACCTGCTCACCTACAACCGCCTCCGCTTCGGAGCCACGAGCGGCCAGGCCTACTGGACTGCGTCGTACACGCGCCTCTCGCCGCGGCAGGACGGTTGCAGCCCGCCCGTCAATCCGAGCTGCAGCTGCAGCCAACAGCCCTGACGACAAACCCCTCGCACCGTTACGGTCGCGAGGGGCTTTTTTATTGGTTGAGTCCTCCGGCTTGATCGATCATGAGGCGCGCGCGAGCCTCGGTGCTTGAGGCGACTTCCGTGGCGCGCTGGTAGACTTCGACCGGCACGGTGATCGGCTTCATGGCGTCTTCCGTGAGCTGATCGCCGGCCTCGCGCGCAGCGCCAACGCAGCCGGCGCCGATCATAAGAAGCGCCGTGGCGAGGATCAGGAATTTGTTGCGGCGGGCGAAGTGGATAACTCGTCGCATCAGTTTTTCATCAGAGCTACTGTAGCATAGAGACGCCTCGCGCGTGAAAATCTTACGATTGACGCGGTCAAGTGCCGGTGCTACGCTCCTTTCTTCGCTCTTTCCCCAACTCCACCGAAGGAGACGCCATGCGGATGAAAATGATTGCCGTAAACAGCATGCTCGGCGTGCATCTGGGCGACGCGCTCGGCGTGCCAACCGAGTGCCAATCGCGCGAGGCGATCCTCGCCGCCACGGACGGCAGAGGCGTGACCGGACCGATGTTCGATCTCGCGATCGAGCGCAAAGTCCTGGACACGCGCGGTCTTCCTCCCGGCGCGACCTCAGATGACAGCCAGCTCGCGAACGCCGTCGCCGACGCACTGATTCAGGCCGGCGACTACGAGCACGAGTTGATGGTGCTTCATCATCTCCACGCGCTCTGGCATGACGTGGCTGGCTGGGGCGGTACCACCAAACGATCGCTCTACGAGATCGACAAGTGGTACCGCGCGGCCAGCCGCAGCGTTATCAGGAGCCCGAACTTCGGCGGAAGGATGACGGACGCCGAACGATGGGCAAAAGCGGAACCGCGTCACCCGAACCACCCCGCGAGACGAGCTTCGATGAGCCGTGGGAACGGAGTGGCGATGAAGATCGCGCCGCTCGCGCTGTTCCTCGCCGCTCGGCATGAAGGCAACGCTTTCAATTCCGGGCGTGCCTTCGATCTCGTCTACAAGCTCGGGCGCATGACGCACGAAGACCCGATCAGCTCGATCGCCGCCTACGCCATCGCGAGCGTTGTAAGCGACCGCGCCGTCGGGATCAGCGCCGAGTACGCCTCGCTGAACGTACGTACGCGCGTCGAAGCCGTCGAGCGGACATTGCAGCTCGCACATCACGGCGAGGACCGCTTCTCGCAGGCGCTGACCGAAGCCTTCCGCCTCGCCGTCGAACCGGAAGCGCTTTGGGCCTTCGGCAGCGCTGGCAATTCCGATGCGCTGCATTCGGTCGCGCTCGCGCTCGGCATCTGGTACCGCCACTGCGAGGACCGCGAGCCGACGGCCGCCGTTCTCGAGGCAATCAACGCCGGCGGCGATACCGACACCGTCGCCTCGATGGTCGGCGCCATGATGGGCGCCGGGAGCGACGATCCGGACTGGTGGCCGAAGGACTGGGTCAGCGCCTTGAAAGACGGAGGCTCTCTCGCGCGGACGCTCGGCGCCGATCTCTGGCGCGTGGCCAACGGCGGAACGCCGGACGGTTGGGATCGTGGCGAGATGCTCCGCAAGATCGGATACAAATAAGGCTCCCGTTCGGGAGCCTTTTTACGTACCGCTTAGGATCACGCCTCCACCGAGCACTTCGTCGCCATCGTAGAGCACGGCGAATTGGCCGGGCGTCACCGCGCGTTGCGGCTTGGCGAAACGGAGTTCATAGCCCTGCGCAGTCGGATGCACTTCGCATTCTTGAAGCGGTTGTCGATAGCGGATGCGCGCTTGGGCGTACAACGGCGTTGCCGGCGCAGCGCCGGAGACCCAATGCCATTCTCCCGCTTCGAGTTTTTGCTTGAACAAGGCCGGATGATCGGCGCCCTGGGCGACCGTGACCACGCCGCTTGTCACATCGACCGCAACGACATACAGCGCCGGCCCTCCGCCGACTTTGAGGCCGTGCCGCTGTCCGAGCGTGAACGCTTGCGCGTCGTCGTGTTGTCCGATGACTTTCCCTTCTACCGTGACGATTTCGCCGGGTTTCGGCGTGAGCGCGCGCTTCAGGAACTCGCGAATTTCGACTTGGCCGATGAAGCAGATGCCCTGCGAGTCTTTTTTCTCGGCGGTTTCCAAGCCCTTGTCGCGGGCATAGGCGCGCACGTCGCGCTTGTCGAGATGGCCGACCGGAAACAGGACGCGCTTCAGCTGCTCTAGTCCGAGCGAGAAAACGAAATACGATTGGTCTTTGGAGCGGTCGAGTCCGGCCAGGAGCGCGAACGAACCGTCGTCTTTTTTCGCGACGCGCGCGTAGTGGCCGGTCGCGATGAAGTCGGCGCCCGCTTTGAGCGCTTCTTTCAGGAAGAGATCGAACTTCACGGCGCGATTGCACATCACGTCCGGATTCGGCGTGCGTCCGGCGGCGTATTCCCGATAGAGATACTGGACGACCGCTTCGTTGTATTCTTTTTCAAAATCAAAGGTGACGAACGGGATGCCGAGCTGCGCGGCGACGCGCATGGCATCGCGGCGCTCCTCTTTCCAGGCGCACTCCCCCGTCTTGGGATCCTTGCTGTCCGACCAATTCTTCATAAAAGCGCCCACGACGTCGTAGCCCTGATCCAACAGCAAGGATGCGGCCACGGAAGAATCCACGCCGCCGGACATGCCGACCATCACTTTTGGCTTGCCGTTGTTTTGCCACATAACGCATCAGGCTAGCATGAAAAAATAGACCGTTCAAGGTCTATCGTTTCAGGCCGGTTGCGGAGCTTTTTCCCCTGCCTGCTCCGCAGCTTTCTTTTCAGCGCGCGCTTCGACGAGCGCGTTGTTCAATTCTTCGACGCGCTTCAGGAGCGCCATCTCGACGCCGAGCTGGTCGCCGAGCTGGATCAGGGCGCGCGTGTCTTTCGGCAGGCACTTGCCGCCATAGCCGCGATAGCCCTTGTGGAACACTTCGAGATGCGTGCGGCCGATGCGCTTGTCGGCTGCGGCGCCGTCCTTCACGACATCATAGTCGACTTCAAGCGCTTGGCAGAGATCGTACATCTGGTTGGCAAAAACCACTTTGGTGGAGAACCAGGTGTTGCTGTAATACTTGACCATCTCCGCCTCGCGGGCGCGCATGACGCGCTCGAACGGCGCCATCGGCAGGAGGTGCATGACGTCGAGCGCGACGTTGTACGACTCCTCGGTCGTACCGATCAACTGGCGATCGGGGTAGTTCATGTCCTGGTCGGCGGAAATTTCCGTCAGGAATTCCGGATTGAACAGGAACTTGTGCTGCGGGTAGTCCTTCTGCATGCGTTCGGTCGTACCCGGAAGGACCGTCGATTTGATGACGATGATTTTCGGATCGCGGAGCGCTTCGATAGCGGCGCGCACGTAGGATTCGTCGAAGCCGATCTTGCCGTCTTCGCCCGTGAGATACGGGGTCGGCACGCCGATGAAAACGATTTCCGCTTTCTGCATCGGTTCGATGTCCTGATAGCCCTCCTTCATCGGGTCGTAGCCGATCAAGGTTTCGCCAGGAACGAGGCCGCGGGTCTTTTCGAAATACCGAAAAAGGGCTCCGCCGACCATGCCGAGGCCCATGATGCCAATGACGTTCAGGGAAGTCTTTCGCATACGTTCGTGGGAAAAACGTATCATATGAGGAAAAAATTGGCAATAAAAGGCCGACCGGTCAGGGTCGGCGTTGAGTCGCGAGACGGCAGAGGCCGCGGATCCATTCCATATTGACCTCGATGACGTCCTCGAGCGGGGTCGCGCCGGACGTTTCGGCCACGATCGCATGCGGCACGCCTAGACGGTGCCACAGATCGCTTGAGGTACCGTCATGCCGAACGATGAAACCCCGCGCATCGGTTCGCATCGTGTTCGTTGGCTGGCTCAGATCGACGCCGAAGTCGCGGTCGGCGAGGATCGGAACCCTCTTGGCGATGCGCGATACGATATCCGCATAGCGTCCGAGATCGCCGTAGCCGTAGTGATAGGCGCCGGGGCCGACGCCGGGCGTGATGCGATCCTGATGCAGATCAATGGCGGCAACAACCCGCGGCCAGTCGATCAGCTTCAGACGCTCGTGCATGAGACGCGTTTCAGCAGGCAGCGCGGGCGGGTTCGGCAGCGTGGGATCGGACGACCATCGCCACTCCGTAATGGAATGATCTTCGCGCAAATCCCAGATCCACTCGCCGCCGAACGTTCTGTAGCGCAGGTAATCGTTGTTGCCCTCCGGCGGCGCACCGTCCATGCCATACCGTTCCCCGTTTTCGAAGCCGGAAGGGTTCACGAGCGGGAAGCACAGAAGCGCGAGCCTCGCCTCCGAGGCGATCTGCACGATCTCCTCGAAACGATGATAGAGCGTGAGCGCCCCGGCGATTTCATCGCCGTGCATCGTCGCCGTGATGAGCACGATCGGCGCATCAGGCCAGCGACGATCATCGATTTCGAGAAGCGGCCACTGGTACGGAGCGTAACTCGCTACGGCAGCATGCGGATCTTCTCCGGCGCGGCTCATGCGGACCTTGCCGGGCCGGCGGGCATACTCCAGGCGATGCGCGTACGCCTCCAAGCCGAGAGCCCAAGCGCGCGTCTGCAAGCTGATAGCCAGCGTGTCCGCGGATGGTTTTTCAATCATTCGTGCCTCCTCGGTCGGAACCTAGCACGAGTCATCGAAAAAGAAAAGATCGGGCAGGCGCCCGATCAGATGATCTTCAACTTCTTCGCCAGCCACTCCGCTTCATCCATGAGCGGCTGAAGGCAAGACTTGAACATTTGCCGGAAGAAGAAGTCCTTGTGAATGTCGACCCCGAACGGCACGGCCAGCTCGTCGATGCGCTTCTGGCTATTGTTCTGGAACAAGTCCAGGCACAAGCCGGGAAACGCGTCACCGAGTTCCTTACGGCGGTTCAGAATCGCTTGCGCGACGCCGACGGCGCAGGGATAGGCGAACACGTAGAACGGGTCTCCGGAGTTCTCGCACATCGTCCAGTAGTAGTCGATGGACGCGTACGCAACTTCATTGCGGCCTTGAGGCCCGAAGACTTCCTTCCAGGCATCAAGGGAGTGCTGCACGAATTCGTCCGGCATTTGCGGGCGTCCCACGGCGTGGATGCGCCGCTCGAAGCTCCAATGCACGGCGCTTTCGACCAAGTAGGCGAAGAGCAGCTTGAGGCGCTGAAGCACGTGGGCGAGGAGCCGGAGCTCGTCGCCGGACGCTTCAATCTCCTTGCGCACGACTTCGTACCAGAGCGCGTCGCCCATGACGCCGACGAGTTCGGCGTTGAGCGCCGAGACGAAGGACATGATCGGCCCGTGCCGCGGAACCAGCTCGTGATCGTTCACGGCATGGAACATCTCGTGGCAGAGCGTGTTGGCGTCGTCGATCGTGCCGTAGTAACTCATGATGACGTTCGCGTCGGGAACGCGATTCGAAAGCACGAGCGTCTGGCAGAAGGCTCCGGTGTATTTCCCGGGGCGCGGCTGCGCGTCGACGTACTTTTCATCCATGAGGCGCTTGACGTGCTCGGCCAACCGGGGATCGATTTGCCGAACGGCCAGATCGACCCAGCGAAGCGCTTCGTTGAACGGCACGAACGGTTCCGGAGCGAACGCGTACGGCGCCCACAAGTCGGACACCTCCGGCATTTTCATGCGCAGGAGCTTCGCTTGAAGCTGGGCGTACTTGCGCGCGGCGGGAAACGCCGTGTGCTTGAGCCCGTCCCAGACCATGTCGACCGTGGCTTGCGCGATCCGATTCTCGGCGTTCCGTTCCCCCATCGGGCCATCGTATTTGCGATCTTCCGTTTCGATCGCGTGATACCCGATGATCGCGTTCAGCGTCCGTGCGGAAAGCCGCGCCATCCGCTCGCGCAGCGCATCGTTCATCGCGGCAAGCGCGAGACGGCGGCGTTCGCGATCGGGATCGCGGCGCCAGATGCCGTCGAGTTCGTTCAAGCTGCGCGGAGCGCCGTCGAAGTCGATCAGCGCGCGCGACAGTTCTTCCTTCGTGTACTCGTACCAGGAGGCAGGACCGTACGGCGCGCGCTTCGCGACCGCTTCTTCCTGCCCGTCTTCGAGCTGATGTTTCGCTTCTTGGCGAAGCCGCACGATCCAGGGCACGTACGCGCGGATGACGCCGTCGGCCGCAGCCATCTTCTCGACGCGGTCCGCATCGATTTCGGCGACGGCTTGTTCGAAGAAATCCAGCTTTTCGGCGCTGACGCTCTCCCAACGAACGAGGATCTCGTGGCGCTTGATCGACAGGCGCTCGCTCGCATGCTCCGTCACGGCCAGATCGAGGTAACCGGTGATCTTGGCTTCGCGCATCTTGATCTGCTCGTAGGCATAGAGCGCCGAACCGAGCATGATTTCGACGCGGCCGTGGAAGGCGTCGTAGAAAGCAGCCGCTTCGATCTCAAGCGCGCGCAGGTCGTCCCAGAGCGCCTTGTCGTCGATGCCGGCGTAGAGCCTGTTGGACAGGTCCCACCGCGGCGGCTCGACGTTCTGTTCGTCGGACATCGTCTCCTCCTGGGTGGAAGCCTTGTATCGCAAAAGACCTAACGGCACCTTAACCGTTAGGTCTCTTTGTTTGCAAGTTGTCCGCAAGCGGCGTCGATGTCCTCCCCGAAGGTGATGCGATGCGTCACCGAAATTCCGCGGTCGTAGAGTATTTGCTGGAACGCGCGGCGGCGATCGAGCGGGCTCGACGGGAACGTGCCCTTGCCCGTGCGCGCATCGACCGGAAGCCCGAAGCGCTCGGCGGCCGATCCCAGGACTTCGGTCGCGTGGTACTTGATAAGATTGACGTGGTAGAGCGGCGTCGGGTCTCCGCTGCCGTCAGGATTCTCGCGGCACAGGAGATCCGCGAGCTCTTCGGCGATCTCCGGCGTGTCGTTCACGCCCTCGATCAGCAAGTATTCGAACATGACCTTGCGGTTGGTCTTCCGAATGTAGGTTTTGATGGCGTCAAACAGTTTGGCGAGCGGATACGCCTTGTTGACCGGCATAAGCCGCGAACGCAGGTCGTCATTCGGCGCGTGGAGCGAGATCGCCAAGTTCACGCGCATCGGATCGTCAGCGAGCTTCAAGATTCCCGGCACGATGCCGCAGGTGCTGATCGACATGCGCCGAACGCCGAAGGCCAAGCCTTTGGGATCGTTCATGAGGCGCAGCGCGTCCATGACGCGGTCGTAATTATGAAACGGCTCTCCCATGCCCATGAGGACGACGTTCGTCAGCACGTCGCCTTCGCGCTTGAGAAGGCGGGCGTAGTGCAGCACCTGCTCGACGATTTCATGCGACTCGAGATTGCGTTTCAAGCCCATGGTGCCGGTCGCGCAAAAGGCGCAGGCCATGGGACAGCCCGCCTGGGAAGAAACGCACACCGTGTTGCGTTCCCCCTCGTGGCGCATGAGCACTGCCTCGATCTGCTGGCCGTCCGTCAATCGGAACAAGGTCTTCTGCGTATCCCCTTTCGATGACGTGGAGGATTGAACGGGCACCAAGGTCGAAATCGGCACTTCGGCCTTGAGCTTGGCGCGCAGATCCAACGGCAGAGAGCTTGCCTCGTCCCAATCGGAAATCAGGCCGCGGAACACGAGTTCTGAAGCCTGTTTGATGCGATAAGCCGGTTCTCCTGCGAGCGCGGTGGCGAGCGTGTCGAGATGCATAGCGATCCGTCATGCTAGCACGCAGAGAGCCTTTTGTCCAGATTCATGCGCCGATCGCCTTGAGCGCCTTCTTTTCGTGCTCCGGCAAGACGTAGAGATTCACCATGTCGATGACCTCGTTGTATTTCTTGAGCAGCGAACTGTAGTGCTCGACCGGCGTAAAGACGATGCGGTTCAACGATTTTTCGCGGACGTACATCCTGGCGTCGCCGGCTTTTTTGAATTTCTTGAAGGCGTCCAGTTTCGAGAGATATTGATGCGAGTTGATGGCAAAAAACGGCACGCCCGCCGCACTGAGCGTTTTCCGCAGCTTGCGCATGGTTTCGCGCGATTCCGGATGATCGCCGCTCGCGGTAAACAAGCGCTTGGCTGGAGCGCGCGCGGCGAACCTCCGCGACCAAACGTTTTTCGGATTCTCCGCGGCGGAAAAAAGCGCTTCAAGAAACGTGCTGTCGCGCATCTGCAGGTACCCGCTCACGGTGCCGGGCACATGGATCTGCACTTCTCTCCGCGCGAAAGCCTGCTTCAAAAAATGATCGAAGCCGTTGGTCGTCTTATGGTGGTACACCTGAAGGAACATGTGATAGCGCGCCAAGAGGAAATCTTCAAACGCGCGCATGGCCGTCGAATCGATCGTGAGCGTCGGACGGCCGTCCAGCAGCGTCATGCCGAGATTGCGGATGAGATGGTCTTTGTCGTAAAAGCCGTAGGCGACGCCGGTAAAATGCGCGTCGCGCATGAGATAGTCCATGCGATCGACGTCCAGCTCGCCTGAAATCAGCGCGCTGAGCAGGCCGTGAATCGCACCCTTCTTCCCGCCGAACGCTTTGCTCCAACGCGAAGACGGCTTGATGGCGTGATGTAAGAGCGAAGCGATATCTTGCGCTTCATACGGCTCGATCGGCACGCCAGGATCGCGTCCGAGCGCCGCGATCATCATGACCGAATAATCTTCGTGTTCGGCGGGCGCGTCGAGATCGTACTCGCGGTACCAGTCGCGCGGCGCCTCAAGCGCGGAAAACTTCGGCATCAGCTTTTCCGAAACGTGCGAAAACGGCGCGTGCCCGACGTCATGCAGCAGCGCGGCAAAGCGGAGGATGCGCCGGAAATAGGCCAGTTCGTTTTTCTTGTAGAGCGGCTTCAGCACGTCGGCGCTGACCGACGCGATGTTGTCCCAAACTCGTCCTGCGATATGCATCGCGCCCAGCATGTGGCTGAAGCGGTCGTGGGTCGCTCCCGGATAGACGAGATACGACAAGCCGAGCTGACGCACGTACCGCATGCGCTGAAAAACCGGGTGGTCGATAACCGCTTTTTCCCGATCGTCAAATTCGATCGTCTGGTGAATGGGGTCGCGAAGCTCGTACATACGCTGTTCAGCGTAGCAAAACGAGCGCTGCCAGACCAGCGCCCGCACCGTCATCGGCGACCTCCCGTGCCGCCTTACGTTTTATTGATCGTGACCTCCGTACCGACTTCCGCCCACTCGTAAAGCGTCTTTGCCGAACCGACGCCGAGGCGCACGCAGCCGCCGGAAACAGGCGTACCCAGACTATCCTCTCCTTCCTTTTTGCCGCCGGGCCATTCCGGCAATTCATGAAGACCGTACGTCGTACCGATGAACGGCATCCAATACGGCATCCAGAGTTTGGCAGAATTTGACCATGCGCGCGGTATTTTATCGCGGATGGCGAACGTTCCAAGCGGCGTCGGATATCCCGGACGCCCGGTGGAGACTTCGAACGTGCCCAGTTGTTTCGGTCCGATCGAATAGGCCAGGGTTTGCGTCGCCAGCGTGATCACGATGCGCTTCTGAAGGCGCGCCGACGAACCCTTCGCCGGATCGTATCCATGCCGCACTTCTTCACCGTCGCGATACCCGTCACGGTCGCTGTCCGGCGCGAGCGGATCCGTTCCAAAAATAAGTTCGTCTGCGTCGGTTAACTCGTCGCCATCGGCGTCGTGCGTCTCAAGACGGCCGGGACCGTACGGCGTGTATCCGTTCGCCATTTCCGTCGCGTCGTCGTACCCGTCGCCGTCCGTATCGAACGCCGAAGGTTCAGCGGCGGAAACAGGCGCTGCCAGCAAAAAGCACAGCGCCGCAAGGACGAAACCGTTTTTAAAGGAAAGAAAATCCTCCGACATACTTCGGAGGATATTCTATCATATTTTCAGGGGATTTTCAAGTGGGGCTTGAAGATCGAGTTCGAATCGCAGGAGCTGAAGACGCTCTTTCATTTTCTTCGTGCGCTCGCGATGCCTGTCTTCCAACTTGCCGTGCGAACGATCATCTTCGTTCTCATCGTCGCCGTCGCGCCGATCGTCGCGCTTCTCGCTCTCTTGAAACATCGATTCAAGCACTTCGTTTTGCAATTCCAGCGCCATGTCAATCGGCGCGAGCACGGCGGCCGTCACGACGGGTTCCGTCACGGTTGCCGAAGCGACAAGCTCGGCGTGCCGGTCGAACATGCGCTCCGCCGCGGCAATCGCGCGCGCGCTCGCTTTCGGTTTCGGCGGATCGACGGACAAACGCACGGCCAAAGCATTCATCTTGAAAAGATGGTCTTCGTATTCGTGCAACACGGCTTGAATGCGTTCATCGCGCATTTCTACCGCGAGATCTTCATTGACGATCAGTTTTTCTGTCTCTTCCAAACGGCGCGAGGCGTGCACGGCCTGGAGCGTAAATTTGCGAGCCGGCGAAACCGCGAGGCGCTCCCGCACGCCTTCGACCGCGAGCTTGACCGAGTACAAGCGTTCGCCCGGCACGGCGCCGATCGATGCCATGACCGCTCCCCCGCTCGAAAACACCAGCACGCCGATCAGTGCGAGCGTCATGGCCGGCTTCCAAATGAAAATGCCGAAGTGGCGGCGCGCGCCGGGCACGAACGGCAGCTCAGCCATAACGATCCGCAATCGCTCGCGGCCGCCCTCAAGAACGGCTTCCGGGATCGGGAAGCGTCGAAGTTCTTTCAGTTCTTTGGGATTGCAGGACATGCGAGTTTCAGTTCTTTTACGGCGCGGTGGATCGCGACGTAAACGGCGTTTTTTTTCTTCCCTGTCATCACGGCGATTTCCTCGATCGAGAGATCATCGACGTAGCGCATGATGAGGAGATCGCGCGTTTCAGGGCGCAAGCTGTTGAGCTCGTGCACCAGCCGCTCGCTCTTCAGCAAACGATCGATCTCTTCGTGCGGATCGCCGGGCGCCCGCAGCGTTTCCTCGATCTCGTCGCTGATCGCGATGGCGGAGCGGGCGTTGCGGCGGTAGTGGTCGATGATCAAGTTGTCAGCGATGCGGTAGAGAAAAGCCCGTAATTTTTTGATTTCGGCGGACTTCACCCGGATGGTTTCCCAAGCCCGGACAAAGGTTTCGCTCATGATATCATCGGCCGTTTCCGGAGAACTTGTGCGGAAAAGGGCGTGCCGATAGATCTTTGGGCCGAAAAACTCGTACGTTTCGACGAACGCGGCCTCCTCCCCCGACCGAATTCTGCGCAGAAGCCCAGCTTCTTTCAGCCATTCCATTGATACAGTCGAGTTCATTAGCTAAGACGCGAGTACAACAAAAAACTTACAGGCTGGCAACCCGGCGAGGGTCAGGCCTTCGGTTTTAAGCTCAGGGGCGGCAAGCGCGGCGGCGCGGGCTTCGGCGCCGTCGGGGAAGGGACTGATTTCGCAGGAGTCGACACTTCCGGCTCTTGCGTGTCGGTAACGACCCGGATTTTACCGGCAAACATACCGGGCTTCGGAGGTGGAGGCAGGGGTTTATCGGCAAGCTTCGGGGCGGGCTTGGCATCCGGTTTCGGGGTCGCGGTGCGAGGGGCTCCGGGTAGCGGCGCGTGGGTGGTGGACGCTTGCGACGGCCTCGGTGCAGGCGGTCGCGGAGCGGCGCTCGAAGCAGGTCTGGCCGACGGTTTCGGCGCAGAAGCCGCTTCGGCTCGCGCGAAGGGCAAGCATTCCTTGCAATAGAACGGCCGGCTCGGGTCTGGCGGGAATTTCAAATGCAGCTCCTTGTCGCAACGCGAGCAGTTCGCCTTGTATTGGCGATCGGAATTTTCGCGCGGCGCTTCGCTGAATGGCGATGACGGACCTCCCGCGGCCGCCGGCTTGCCGACGAACGTACCCGTCGCTTCATCGAAGCCGGCCCAGGTATTCACTTTCGTTTCGATGTCGTTGCGTGTCAGCGCGTACCGCTCGCGAGAGGACGTAATGACTTTCTCGCGGCTCTCGGTGCGTTTCGCGATCGGCGAAAGCGTTTTCGCCGAGAACGGCGAAGAGGCCACGCCGTCGATCATGAGCTTGAGATACACTTCGTATTTCGCGAGGTTGATAATATCCTCCTCAACGAACACGGGCGCGAATTCTTTCGCCAGATGCTCGGCATCGTTCGCGCCGACGCGGAAGGAAATAATCGTGCCGACGTTGCCGAAGACGGCGGCTGCCACTTCTTCTTCAAGCTGCTCGATATATTGATGCGCCGTGATCAGCGCCAGGCGGTATTTACGCGCTTCGGACAGGATATTGGCAAACGATTCCGTGGCGAAGTTCTGGAACTCGTCGACGTACAGATAAAAGTCCTGACGGTCTTTTTCGAGCATATCGACGCGCTCCATGGCGGCGAGCTGCAAGCGCGTGATCAGCATGCCGCCCAAAAGCTTGCTCGAGTCTTCACCGACCAAACCCTTCGACAAGTTCACGATCAGGATCTTGCGCTCATCCATGATCTGCCGGATGTTGATCGTCGACTTCGTCTGGGCCACGATGTTGCGGATGACCGTGTTCGACAAGAATTGACCGACCTTGTTCTGGACCGGCGCGATCGCTTCGGACGCGAACTTGTCCGTATACTTCGCGAATTCGTTCACCCAAAAGCCTTTTACGACCGGATCCTTCACGTTCTCGACGATCTTCTTGCGGAAATCCTTGTCGGCCAAAATGCGGCTGATGCCCAACAGCGTCGAGCCGGGGGTGTCGAGCAGCGCCAGCACGCAGTTGAGCAGGATGTACTCCATACGCGCCGACCAGACGTCCGGCCAGATTTTCTTGAAGACGCCCATGAGCCCGGAGGCCACGAGGTGTTTTTGGTTTTCGTTGGCGATTTCAAGAATATTGAACCCGACCGGGAACTCCATGTCGGCCGGATTGAAATAGACGACGTCATTAATGCGCCAGGGCGGAATGAAGTCGAGAATCTTATCGGCCGTATCGCCGTGCGGATCGACGTACGCCAAACCGTGCCCGGCGTAAATATCGGACATGACGAAGTTTTCGAGCAGGGTCGTCTTGCCCATGCCCGTCTTACCGATCACGTACACGTGGCGGCGGCGATCGTCGGTCTTGATGCCGAACTTCCGATTCTCACCGCGAAAATTCGTCTCCGCAAACGGAATGACTTCGTTTTCGTGATCGTGGTTGTAGGGCGCAGCGGAAAATGCCATAAAGCGTCACTCTTGGGTCGGCAGCGCGGCGTCGGGCGTTTCGGGCAACGAGAACGGCGGCTCGACTTTGCGCGAGTCAACCTTCTTCAGCAGCGGAGCCTTCACCAAAATTTGCGGGAAGTGCCACAAACTCGCCAGCTCTTCCACATTCAAGATGAAACGGTCGGCGCCTGCTGAAGAACGGTTCGAAAACCGCGTGATAATTTTCGTCTTCTTTTCCTCCGTGCTCCAGCGCTGCCAGAAGTAATCCGTTTTCGGAGCCGCCTTGCCGTAGCCCTTGAGGCTGTTGCCGTCGAGGGAACCGAACAGGCCGAAAGCGCCGCGCACCATCGAAATCATGGGACCCTTCCGGAAAACGGAGCGCTTGCCGACATAGACGAAGCGAATCTTCACGCCAAAACCGAACTTCGACATTTTATTCTCGACGCCTTCCAACAAACGCTTTTCGCCAGGCGACAGGTTGGGCACGCGGCTTTCCTCCTTTTTCTTTTCCGCTTCCTTCGCGCCAACGCCGACGACCTGGCTCACGCCAACCGTCATGAGACTGAAACCCTCCTCGACAAGCCCTTGCCATGCCGGCGGTTTCTTCTTCACCTCGCGGCCCTTCATCTTGTTGGCGACTTTGACCGATTCCTGGATCCAGTTCTGATCGCGCGGGTACACGATGATCTGGATCCAAACCTGCTCCCCTTTCCGCAAACGCGAAAGCGTTTCGAGCAGGGTCGAGAGCGGGTCTTTCAGTTCCTGCGAAAGCGTGTGCTCGAACTCGGTGTAGGTACGCAGCGGGATCGCGGACGGCTTTGCCAACGTGAATTCCGTACCCCAGCAATCCCATTCCGGGTCCGGATGCTTGAGCGGAACGTTTTTAGTGTAATCGGCGATCTCCGTGATTTCAGCGTCGGGATACTGCGAAAAGATCGACGCCTCGACCAAATCGCGGAATTGGATCGGCGCACGCACGATAAACTGCGTGTACCCGTCTATCGAGGCGTACTCGAATGAAAAAGGCGGAGTAAATTTTCCCTGAAGCCATTTTTCCTTGAAGTTCGGCGAGGAGAACGTGCCGGCAAGGTGCGAGAAAATATGCTCGGCCGCTTTCGGCGTCTGCTCGTTCATCCTCGGGATATTGACGCTCAACAAGACGTAGTTGATCGTCTCCGCGTACTTGTTCTGACGCGACGCCAGCCAAATTTCCGAAAAACCGTGCCACAGGATCCAAACAAACGGGATCCAGCCGCCGTACACGAAAAATGTCCAGGCGATCTGGAGCGGCGATTGATCCATCAACGCGTACAGTGGCGACAGGTCCAGGACGATCTGGGGCATGGACGGAGAAAAAAGCAACGCTTCCGTAGTCAACGGAAGCGTAGCATATTTTTCGGTGTTTTGGAAGATTCCTTTTTTCCCCTTCCTTAGCCTTTTTTGGAATCACGGAGATGCCAGCTGACCAGAAGCGGGCTAGCCAAGAAGATCGAGGAGTAGACGCCGACAGAGACGCCGATCGTCATGGACAGGATGAAGTTCCTGATCGATTCGCCGCCCAGGAAATACGTGGAGAAGAGCACGAACAGCACGGTGAGCGACGTGTTGATCGAGCGGCCGAGCGTCTCGTTCAAGCTGCGGTTGATGATCTCTTCGAAGCTCTCGCGACGCGCGTGCGCCAGGTTTTCGCGAATGCGGTCGAATACGACGATCGTATCGTGCACCGAGAAACCCAGAACCGTGAGCAGCGCGGTTACGACCCAGGCGCCGACTTCGATGCCGTAGAAGTGTCCGAGCGCCGAGAAGACGCCAACAGGAATGATCACGTCGTGCGCCAGAGCGACGACGGTGCAAGCGCCGTATTTCCACGACGAAACCGGGTGCGAGACCTTGCGGAAGGCGTAGGTGATGTAGAGGACGATTGCCAAGATCGCGCCGAAGACGGCGTAGATCGTCTTCTTGCGAAGCTCTTCGCCGATCAAGGGACCGATCGATTCAAATCGCTTTTCATCCAGAACGGCGCCATCCTTCTCAAAGCTCTCTTTCAGGCCCAGAAGCAGTTTTTGATGATCCGTTTCCGCGAGAGGCGGCATCCTCAGGACCATGCCGCGTTCTCCGAGCGGCTGAACCGTCAACTCCTCGCTGGCGACGGATGCGCGGGCAACCTCAACAATCTGCGTGACCTCGGGACGGCCCTGCGAGAACTCGATTTCCATGAGGGATCCTCCGGTAAAATCGATTCCCGGCTTGAGACCCCACGACAACCACGCGACCAAAGCGAGGCCGGTCAGCAGTCCGGAAAGGAGGTAGTAGGTTCGGCGGTGATGCGTGATGCGCAGCATATTACTTGAAGAGCCAGCGAGAGTTACTAGTCCACGGCGCGACCAAGCGGAGCAGCGTGCGCGTCACCGTAATGGCAGAGAACATCGAGACGACGATACCGATCGCCAAGGTCACCGCGAAGCCACGCACCGAACTCGACGTGAAGGTGTACAAGATGGCGCAGGTGATAAGCGAGGAGATATTCGAGTCGTAGATCGAGGTCCAGGCGCGCTTGAAGCCTTCCGCGATCGCCGAATCAAGCGGGCGGGCATTCTTCAACTCTTCCTTCATGCGCTCGAAGATCAGGATGTTGGCGTCCACGGCCATGCCGATCGACAAGATGACGCCCGCAACGCCCGAGAGGGTCAGCGTGATGCCCAAGAGCTTGAAGATCGCGAGCACGAAACCGGTGTACATGAGCAGCGCCAACGAGGCAATCAAGCCCGGGAGGCGGTAGTACAAGGTCATGAAGACAACGACGATCAGGAAGCCGATCAAGCCGGCGTTCAGGCTCTTTGCCAACGAGTCTTGGCCGAGCGATGCGCCGATCGTCTGCTGGGAGAGCAGCGTGATCGGTACCGGCAATGCGCCGGCATTGAGACGCTGCGACAAGAGCTTCGCTTCCTTCACATCAAAGTCGCCGCTGATGACGGCATTGCCGTCCGCGATTTCTTGCTGCACGCGCGGAATGGAGATCGCCTGGCCGTCGAGATAGATCGCGATCAGTTTTCCGACGCTGCGCTTGGTGAGTTCGGCAAAAAGCGTTTTACCTTCTTCGTTGAACGTAAGAAGCACCTGCGGGCGGTTGACCGTCTGATCGAATTCAACCTGCGCGCGCTGCACATGCTTGCCGGACAAGCCCGTGTTCTTCCACGGATCGGCCTGCGGCGCGACGTCGGCAGCGGTCACTTTTTTGAACGCAATGCGGTCGAGATCGTAGCGCACGAGCGGGCGCTCCCCCGTTTTGTAGATCAGGTGGTAGCCGAACGGAGATTCGACAGGCTGAGAAATCTCCCCGTTCTTGAGCGCGAAGGCGGCGTCCTGGAATTCCTTGACCATCATTCCTTCGCCGAACCAGCCAAGATCGCCGTCATTTACGCTGACGGAACCGTCCGTTGAATTCGCCTTGGCTTTCTCCGCAAAGTTCTGCGCCGTGACTTCGCCGCGCAGCGCGGTGATCTGCTCCAAAGCCTGCTCCTTCGTGAGCGGCTCTCCGCAACCCTGGGCATCTTCCCAGCAAATCAGAATATGGCTCGCCTTGATTTCCTTTTCGGCATCGTCGCGGGCATTCACGCGCAGCACGTTCCAGTATTCCGGATCCTCAACCAGCGTCCCGGCAAGCTTGGCGCCACGGTGCGTATCGGCCCACTTCCAAAGTTCCGGGTACTGGCTTTCGCCGACGGAACCGAGGTTTTCCCAGGCAAGTTTTTCGTCGTTCGGGTTGATGAGCGCCGACCGCAACGTGTCGTTTGCCTGTTTCTTCAGGTCGGCGTTGCGCGTCTCGAGCTCCTTCTGTTGCTCAGGCGTGAGCGGAATTTCCGAAACGGGGTTTTCCTCTTTGAATTCAAGAATAGGCGTTTCACCGATCATGCGGATAGCCTCGCTGACATCGCGAACGCCCGCGAGCTCAACGATAATACGCCAGCGATCGTCCGCCTTGTTGGTTTGGATGATCGGCTCGGCAACGCCGAACGCGTTGACGCGGCGCTCGATGACGTCGCGCACGCCTTCCATTGCCGCGTCGCGCTCGCTCGGAACGATATCGGAAGTATCCGCTTCGTAGACGAGGTGCGTGCCGCCTTGAAGATCAAGGCCGAGGCGGTACGGAACGTTGGCGAAATGCGGGATCTTGAAACCGCCAGGCAGATTCATGCCGTCGACAACCTTGGTATTCCAAGCGTCGGCGCCGCGATCCCAGGCCTGCGGATACGCCAAGAAGCCGGAGAGTCCGGCCAGAATCAAGACAGTCAAAACAGCCCAGCGTACTTTGCCGCGGGACGTCGGTTTCACGATCCGGCTCAGCGCTTTACCGAGCCAGACGAACGGAACGGACACGTAATAAAAAAACGATCGGCCGCGACGAGTAGTCATACGGGAAAATCTGGGGTCAAGTCAGATCAGGAACATCCTCACCATCCACAATACGGAGGCAGTATAAAGAAGCTCGCGAAAAAAGGCAACGTGGCAGAAAACCTTTTGAATATTGACGTTTCGGCGGTGGTAGCCTACAGTGGCCTGAGCGCAAACCACAGAGGAGGAACCGATGAAGGATCCGCAATCGTACGTTATTCCGGACATCAGCAAGGGATACCGGAAAGTCGCGAAAACGATGCTCACCACGTTCTGGGTGCTCGCCGCGCTGTTCGGCACAGCCGTCGCCGTCGGCCTCGGCCTCTCCCGCAACGACTGGATCTTCTTCACCTCGAGCTTCTCGGCCGACATCCAGGCTACCGGAGGCTGGGTCGCCCTGATTGCGGCATACGGCGCCGCCGCGATCCTCGGCATCTACAGCCTGGTCGCGATCCTGAGGAACCGCCTCTGGCTCCTACTCCCCCTCTCTGGGCTTGCGGCGGCGTTCCCCGCCCTGCTCTACGCGCCGCACTGGGCACCGTTCGCTCTCGGCGGCGGCGCGACGTTCCTCGGTCTCCTCGCGCTCAAGATCGCCGATCGGAGCGATCAGAAGCGAAAGGCCGCCGCCCTGAAGGCAGCGGCCGCGAAGTGATCTCCGCCCCGAATAACATCGGGGTTTTTCTTTTTACTTGGCGACGACGTTGCAATCGGAATCCTCGGCGCAAACGTACGAGAGCGTGAGCTCTTCAAGCAGCGCCGGGCGCAACGAGGAGATGAACGCCGTGAGCCTGACGGATTTTCCGTCCAGCAAGACTGCCGAAAGGTCGGCTTGGTCGGGCGTGCGCGTCTCGTCGTACGGAATGCTCGGCAAAACCGGGACGGCGCTCAGGTCGAAGAGCAGGCTCGTCACTCCGGAATCCGGGCTCGGGAGCGACTGTGGGCGGAACAGGTGTCCTCCGGCATCATTCAGCTTGACGAAAACGCTCTCGTACTTCGTGAGCGGCTTGCCATCGACGGAGGCTTTGACGATCAAGAACGCTTTGGCAATCTTGCCCGTGACGGCCAGCATGCCGCTGCGCGTTTTTTCGGTTTCAAGCTTGGCTTCGGGCGTCCAACTTGCGAAATCCTTGGCCAGCTCGAGCTGACGCATGCCCGCGAGATCCTGGTACTGCTGCGACTCCTGGGAAGGCGCGCTTGTGGAGGCGGGCGGTTCGGCAGCGGGCTCGGCGGCATTCCGATTTTTAAGCGCGACGCCGAAGAGCACCAAGGCGGCGGCGATGAACACGACGGAAATACCCGCGTTCAGTTTTTGAATCGATTTTTCTTCCATACGGAGGAGTGGGAGTTACGCCGCGAAATCCGGTTCAGGAACTTCAGCGGCAGCGGACGAGCGCTCCTCCTGCATCTCGTCATCTTTCTTAAACGTCACGGCGAACTTCGGAACCCAACGCGCTTGGAACTCGTCGACGATCTGCACGGTTTCCCCTTTTACGTACATATTGAGCGCCAGCTCGGAGAGCATCTCGCGGTCGGACTTGATGTCGAGCGCCAAGAGGTCGAGTTTCTGCGCGTCCGCCGACGAGGCGGCCCAGACTTGGTTCTCGATCGACTTCTTTTCCTCTTTCAAGACCTTGAGTTGTTCAGCGATTTGCTGGTAACGGGGATTGTTCGCGAGCTCGTCTTTGAAGGCTTTCTGCAGCTCGCTTTTTTCGCGGGCCTTCACGCGCAAGCGTCCGTGCACTTCTTCTAGGCTGGGCATAGAGGCGGGTGTGGATAAAAAAATCCGATGGCGAGATTTTACCATCGGAGTGGAGCGATGACCAACAGGGCTCATGTCGGCCGCAGGTGCGTCAGATACTTGATGAAAACCGTCTGACCGGAACGCGACGGCGTCCGTTCGAACGCTGTGATCGCGAAACGCGGCATGAGCAGCGTTCGGAACTCTTCTTCAGCGTAGTAGCTGAAGAAGCGCCGCGTGCCGGGGTAGTCCGGATCGTCTTTCAACCCCTCGCCCTCCCCCTCTTTGACGGAACATGCGAACACGCCGCCGGGAACCAGGTGTTGAGCGATGCGTTCAAAGACCGATGGGAGAGCCGTCTTAGGGAGATGCAGCAGAACCGCGTTTGCCCAGATGCCGTTGAAGCGACGCTGAAGATCGAACGTCTCGATATCGAGCACCTCGGCGGCAAGGCCTTTGCGGCGGCAGTACTCGACCATCCTGGGCGAAAGGTCTCCGCAAAGGACATCGAATCCGCGATCGGCAAACTCGGCGGCGTAGTTGCCCGGGCCGGCTCCGAGGTCGAGGATACTCGCCCCGCGAACGCAGCACAGGAAACGCTCGACATGCCCCATGTTGTAGAGACGCATGTGCCGCTCAAACTCGACGTCGAAGTCTTTGGGAAACGCCTCGTAGGCGGCAATCGTTTCCTGCTTGGGATTCATGCGCTCCTTCTTTCAAACCGTGGACGGCGCAACCCTAACGCTCTTCGACCGATGGTACAAGAGCTCAAGAGCCGGCGAGGAGCGCGTCCAAGGTTTGATCGAGCGAAACGCCTCCGCCAAGATAGGCGCGGGCGCGCTCTTCCGCCTTGGACTGCGACGATGCCGCGAGGCTTTTCAGGGCTGCGGCATCGGAGCCCTTCGGCAAGAAGCCGGCGAGACCGTTGTGTACCATGGCCATGCCGCTCGTACGGCTCGTTTCGATGATGACGACCGGGCGGCGGAATGCGAGCGCATCATACAAATACGTAGAGCAGACGCCGACGACGGCGTGGATGTCCGGCAAGCGGCTCTCGACGTCCTTCTCGACGATGACAAGACGAGGCGACGTTTCCAGCCCGTACTCTTTCAGCTGCGCTTCGTGCGTCATGTCGGGGCGCGCTTTGAAAAAGACAGTGATGGCCGGGTCGTCTAAAAACGCTTTCAGAAAGACGCTGACTTCATGTTTCGGGGCGCCTGTCTCGTACGGCACGAGCACGCCAAAGCCACCCGACGGGGACGGCGGAGGCGGATTGATGTCTTTCTCGCGCTTGGGACTTCCGCCGATCAGCAGATCGTTCTCCGAAAAATAGGTTCCCAACCGCAGTAGTTCGCGCTTCCAGTACTCGCTCCATACGACGAGCGTGTCCGGTCGAATCTTTTTCGCGTTGGAGCCGTACCCGTCGTCGAGCCAGCCGACATGAGACACGGTATACAGCCCGTGCTGGAATGCGTGGAACGGGATACCAAGGTCGCGTGCGGCGGCCACCAAATCGTGGTAGTAGCGCGTGTCGTCGATCCCGAGTACCGCACAGGGCTTGAGCCGGCGCAACAGCCAGCGATATAGCCGCACCTTGAACGGCGCATACAGCGCCGCTTCCATGGATTGCAACGCGAGCTTGCGGATGAAAGGGCGCTCCCCTTCAGGAAACGCCTCGCACGGCAGCGCCGCGGCGAGCGCGCGCAGTTTCGGGCGGCATCGGCAAAAGCGGAACCAGAGCCGCGCCAGGATCTCGAACGCTTCATGATAGGCCGCCGCGCGCTTGCGGCTTCTGGCGTGCGCGAGCGTCGTGCTGCCGATCAGCGTATGAAGCACTTCGACCGTGCGCAGGTTCCTGGCGCGCAATGCGCGGTACAAGCCGTCGAGCCGAAAATCGTGGTCACCGTCCGCACTGATCATGTCGACCGCGAACACCACGATATCCGCGCGACGCGACGCGGCGGACCAGGCCGTGAGCAGCAGCGCCGCGGCGGCGTCGGCATACGCGCGCATTCTGCCGCCTTGCGAACCCTCGCCGTCCGTACCTGACTTTTTCAGCCGGCCGCGCAAAGCGGCAAATAACCGCGCTTGCTGCTGCTGCAAAACGTCGTACGAACCTTCGACAAGCCTGGATCGAAGTTCAGGTGTCTCGGAGACCATGCGGTTGAACGCGCGCAGCTGCTCAAGGGCGACAGACGTCGTGTCCATAGTCCATTCCTAGATTCAAAAGAAAAACGGCAACCAGTCGATCCACGACGGCTCGCGCTGCCACCTAAGGAGACGCGGGCGTGCGGGCGTGCCGCCGATTTCGCCCCAAGCGCCGGTCTTGAGATTCGCAACGGTTGCGCGACCCGCCTGGCAGGCGCTTTTCCACGCGTCCGGATCAACTGCGGCATACATGGCGCGCATGAGGCCTTGGCTGCTCACGGCCAGCGTCGTACCCTCTTCCGGCAGCCGGGCGATCCATGCGCGCAAGGCCTCGACATGCGCCTCGAAGGAGCCGCCAAACAGGCCGGGCCAGACGCCTTTCTTTTTCCATCCCCGCGTCGCTTCCGGCCAGCGCGCGGCCGCGTCCTTGCCGGACAAACCCTCCCACGGCCCGTAATCGATTTCAGAAAAAAGGGGCTCGACCGACGGCGTCGGGAGCTTGTACGCGGCGGCGATGATCTCGGCCGTCTCGCGCTGGCGCAGATGCGGGCCGCTCACGACCCGATCCGGCTTGATGCCGTGACGGCGAAGCGAAAAGACGAGGCGCTTCGCTTGCGCGCGGCCGAGCGCGCTGAGCGGCAAATCGAGACGCTGGCCTTGGTATCGGCTTTCCTCGTCGGGCTTGAACGTTGTTCCGTGCCGAGCGACGACGAGCTTCATAGCAGCTCGCCTTCTTTCGCAATCAGGTCTTCGACCACGGCAATATCCTCAAAATTATCGACGGACGCCATCGTGCGGCCTTGCATGTCGACTTCGACGCAGCGGATGCGAATGCCGTTTTCAAGCAGTCGCAGGTACTCCAGCCGCTCGGCGCGCTCGAAACGGCCTTCCGGCAGCGAAGCGAACGTGGCGAGCACGTCCGGCCGGTACGCGTAGAGACCGATGTGGCGGTAGATCGGCGGTTCGCCGTCGAAATCCTTCTTGTCGCGGACGTTCGGGATCACGAGCTTCGAAAAATACATCGCGTATCCCTTGAGGTCGAAGACGACGGTCGTGCCGGTCGTGCTGCCCGTGCGCTTTTTTTCCAAAAACGATTCAAGCGCTTCGTCCTTCAGATGGACGATCGGCGTCGCCATCGGCGCCTCCGGTTCTTCCTTCATTGTTTTGAGAAGCGCCTCGATGACATGCGGAGGTGTCAGCACGGCGTCGCCCTGCAAATTGAACACGATGTCGTATTCCGGAAGCTTGGCGGCGACTTCGGCCACGCGGTCGGTGCCAGTCAGGCAGTCCGGACTCGTCATCGCCACTTCGGCGCCGAACCCTTCGCAAAACGACTTCAAGCCCTCGTCATCGGTGGCGATGATCACGCGGTCGGCCGAGGGCACCGCTTTCGCGATACGCCAAACGCGCTCAATCATCGGCACGCCGGCGATGAGCGCTTTGGGTTTGCCGGGATAGCGGGTTGAGGCCATCCGGGCGGGAATAACAACAACGGCTTTAGGCATAGGGAGGGTACGCGATCTTTCTTAGCATACCACTATGCCTCGACGACCACGTCATAGTACGAACGAAGGCGTCTTGGAGCTTGCGACAAGCTACGCTCCGTGGCACTTCTTATATTTCTTTCCCGATCCGCACGGGCACGGGTCGTTGCGGCCGACTTTGGGGAGGCCGGGGTCGATGGCCGAAGCGGGAGCTTTGTCGGCGTTGCCGTTTTGATCGGCGACCAACGCGCGGTCCCCTTCCTTGGCGGGCGCGCTCATCGTGAGATTGCGGCGGTCGAGCAAGGACGGCGCGACCTGCGCGGCGACCTGAACCTTGTAAACGGCGTAGACGATTTGGCGCTCGATCGCGTGGAGCAGCTCGTTCCACATGCGATACGCTTCCTTCTTGTATTCGACGAGCGGATCGCGCTGGCCGTAGCCGCGCAGGCCGATGCCTTTGCGAAGGTGGTCGATCGAGTCGAGATGCTCGATCCAGAAGTTGTCCATGGCGCGCAGCGACAAGCCGCGGCAGACCTGCGTCAACATCTCTTGGCCGATATCTTGCCCGAGCTTGTCGAACTGCGCGCGGGCGATGCCGGCGAGATACTGGATGATGGCCGTGCGGGCGTGCACGCCGGCGAGCTTGTCGCCTTTGGCTTCGAGCGCGCTGTGAATACCGTCCATCTTGACGCGCGTCTCGTTCGGGACCGGGAAAATCGTCGCCGCGACTTCGTAGATTTCTTCGAGGTTCCATTCGGCTTCGTTGTCGTTCGAGGTGTGGAACAGGACAACCTGCTCGATCTCGCGCTCGACCATCTCGAAGACGCGGGTACGCACAATTTCGCCGTCCGACTCCAACATCTCGCGGCGGCGGCGATAGAACCCTTCGCGGTGCTTGTTGAGCACGTCGTCGTATTCGAGGAGGTGCTTGCGGATGTCGAAGTTGTGGCCTTCCACCTTGTGCTGCGCCGATTCGATCGAGCGCGAAACGAGGCCGTTCTCGATCGGCATATCGTCAGGGATGCCAAGCTTCTCCATCATGCCCTTCATGCGGTCGGAGCCGAAGATGCGCATCAAATCGTCCTCCATCGAGACGTAGAATTGCGAAGTACCGGGGTCGCCTTGGCGGCCGGCACGGCCGCGCAGCTGGTTGTCGATACGGCGCGATTCGTGGCGCTCGGTGCCGATGACCATGAGGCCGCCAAGTTCTCGCACCTCCGCGGCCTTCGCCGCGTCGAACGGGTTGCCGCCCAAAATGATGTCGACGCCGCGGCCGGCCATGTTGGTCGCGATCGTCACGCCGCCCTTGCGTCCGGCTTGGGCGATGATTTCGCCTTCGCGCTCGTGGTTCTTGGCGTTCAAGACCTGGTGCGGAACGCCTTCGAGTTCCAGAAGATGTGAGAGCTCCTCGTTTTGATCGATCGAGATCGTGCCGACCAAGACAGGCTGGCCTTTGGCGTTGCGCGCTTTGATTTCCTGCGCGACGGCGGAGAACTTGCCTTTGCGGTTCTTGTACACGCGGTCGGTGAGGTCGAGTCGCTGCGGATTTTTGTTGGTCGGGATCGCCGTGACTTCGAGCTTGTAGATCTTGGCGAACTCTTCCGCTTCCGTCGCGGCCGTACCGGTCATGCCCGAGAGTTTTTTGTACAAACGGAAATAGTTTTGGAACGTGACCGTCGCGAGCGTACGGCTCTCACGCTGGATCTTCACCTTTTCCTTGGCTTCGATCGCCTGGTGCAGGCCTTCGGAATAGCGGCGGCCAGGCATGAGGCGCCCGGTGAACTCGTCGACGATGACGACTTCGCCATCGCGCACGACGTATTCCTTATCCAAATGGAAGAGCGCCTTGGCGCGGAGTGCCGCTTCCAAGTGATAGATCGTCATGATGTCGGACTTCTTCCACGGATCGGCGCCGAGCGCTTGGGAGACGCGGTTCTGGCCGTCTTCGGTGTAGGCGACGGCGCGCATCTTCTCGTCGACGTTGTAATCCTTCCCTTCTTCGAGCGGGCGGACGACGTCGGCGAAGCTGTAATACTGCTCGGACGATTCTTCGGCCGGGGCGGAGATGATGAGCGGCGTGCGGGCCTCGTCGATCAGGATGGAGTCGATTTCGTCGACGACGGCGTAATGCAGCTCGCGCTGCACGGCTTGCTCGGGCACCGTCACCATGTTGTCGCGCAGGTAGTCGAAGCCGAACTCGTTGTTCGTGCCGTAGGTGATATCGCACAGGTAGGCGTCCCTGCGTCCGATCGGGCGCATTTCGTCCATGTCGACGTGGAACGTGAGCATGGCCGCTTCGCTGACGGAAACCGCACCCTCTTCGACGGTGGAGGCTTTGTACTGCGGATCGTAGCGGTAGGCGGACTGGTGGTTGATACAGGCCGTCGTGAGACCGAGACGATGGTAGACGCGTCCCATCCAACCGGCGTCGCGGCGCGCGAGATAATCGTTGACGGTAATAACGTGAACCCCCTTGCCCTCGAGCGCGTTCAAATAGACCGACGTCGTGGCGACGAGCGTTTTACCTTCACCCGTGCGCATTTCAGCAATGCCGCCCTGGTTCAAGACCATGCCGCCCAGGAGCTGGACGTCGTAGTGGCGCTGGCCGAGCGTGCGGCGCGCAGCTTCGCGTACGAGCGCAAAAGCCTCGGGCAAGACGTCATCGAGTGTTTCTCCGTTCTTCAGGCGTTCTTTCAGTTCACCCGTCTTGGCGACCAAACCGTCGTCCGACAAAGCTTGCGTCTCGGCTTCGAGCGCATTGATCTTTTCGACGATGGGTTGCAGCTTGGCGATCGCGCGGGCGTTCGGGTCGCCGAAAATCTTCCGGAGGATGGACATGAAAATCAGTCGTGGCGTTCCTTTTCTTTGACCACTTCGCGGCTGAGCGTGCGCGCCGCTTCTTTGATGGCGGCGTAGAGATCCTCGGCGACTTCTTCGACGCGGATCGTCTTGCCGGGAATATGCAGGTTCATCTCGGCGCGGAAAATCTCGCCCTTGTGGTGATGATTCGTCGTCTTGCCGACTTCAACGTCGACCGAGGTGCCGTCGCCGAAGCGAGCCGTGATCGGCGCGAGCGCGGCGAGGTCCTTCTCGACAGCGTCCCGAATAGCGTCGGTAAGCTCGATTCCCGTGGCTTTGATGCGATCAATGGTCATAGAGAACAGCCTATTTTAGTGGCTCTACTTTAAAGGAAAGAGCCGTCCCATGCAAGGGCGGCCTCTTTCCGGGGTCAGACGGCTTTGACCGAGAACGCCGGCGTTTCAGCCTTGACGCGCTGTCGTTCGAGATCGGCGTCGACCATCATGGCAACGAGTTCTTCAAAGGAGACCTTCGGCTTCCAACCCAATGTTTCGGTAGCCTTCTGCGGCGAGCCTTTGAGAGCATGGATTTCCGCCGGGCGCTTGAAGCGCGGATCGATGCCGACCAGATCGCTCCAGTCGTCGATGCCGACATGCTTGAAAGCGAGGTCGAGGAATTCGCGGATCGAGTGCGGCTCCCCCGTCGCAACGAGATAATCGCCGCCTTCGGGCTGCTGGAGCATCATCCACATCGCCTCGACGTAATCGCCGGCGAAACCCCAGTCGCGCTTGGCGTCGAGGTTGCCGAGCATGATCTTGTCTTGAAGGCCGAGCTTGATCTTGGCGACCGCATCGCTGATTTTGCGGGTCACGAATTCCTTTCCGCGGATCGGCGATTCGTGATTGAAGAGGATACCGTTCGACGTATGCATGCCGAAGCTCTCGCGGAAGTTGACGGTCATCCAGTAGGCGTAGACTTTCGAGATGCCGTACGGGCTGCGCGGACGGAAGGACGTCGTTTCCGTTTGCACGCCGTTATCGTGATTGTTGCCGAACATCTCGCTCGTCGCCGCCTGGTAAAACTTTCCGGTCGGCTGGTGGTACTTGAGCGCGTTCAAAAGATGCAGCACGCCAAGGCTGTTAACCTCCGTCGTGACGCGGGCGAGATCCCACGACGCGCCGACGAACGACTGCGCCGCCAGGTTGTAGACTTCGGCGGGACGGATCGAGCGCACGAGATGCAGAAGCGAACCCTCATCCGTCATGTCGCCGGTCACGAACTCGATCTTGTCGGTCACGCCCAGCCAATCGGTGTTCTCGAAATTCGGAGCCGAGTGGCGCTGCATGAGTCCGAAAACGCGATAGTCTTTTTCCAAGAGCAGCTTGGCGAGATAGGGGCCGTCCTGGCCGAGGATGCCGGTGATAATGGCGGTTTTCTGCATAGTGGTGGCAGCGTAACGGAAGTTCAGAATCCGAGCAACTGCACCTCTTCTTCAAGCTGGATGCCGAACTCGTTGCGAATGCGCATCTTGATGAGCGAAATCAGCTGCAGTACGTCCGAGGCTGTCGCGCCTCCGAGATTCAGCAGGAAATTTCCGTGTTTTTCCGACACTTTGGCGGCTCCGATGGCTTTGCCTTTCATGTCGGCCTGCTCGATCAGCCAGCCGGCCGGAAGGCGTTTGGCGCGCAGAAACGCCTCGGGAACCTCGACGCGCTCCTTCAACTTGGCCAATACGGCCTCATCCTTAAAGTCGAAGTTCTTGAACATGCAGCCCGCCGACGGCGCATCGCTCGGCTGATCGGCTTTGCGCTTTGAAAGCACTTCTTCGAGCCTCGCCAAGCACGTCTCTTTCGGCGCGACCGCGAGCGCAAACTCCGCCGAGAGAATCACGTCCCGGCTACGCTTAAAACGAGACTCGCGATAGCCGAAACCGCACTCGTTCTTGGTGCAGATCGCCCGAAACGCGCGCCCGTCGGTCACGAGCAGCGTTTCCGCCGAAACAAAAGCATCTTTGGTTTCCCCGCCGAAGCAGCCGGCATTGCCGCGTACGGCGCCGCCGATCGTGCCGGGCAGCGAAACGGCCCATTCAAGGCCGGTGAGCCCGGCCTCGGCGGTTTTGCGCGCCAGGAAACCTGACGGCACGCCCGCTTCGGCGATCACGCGCGTACCGTCAATGCTCCAATTCCGATTCGCCGCTTGGATGACGAGACCGCGAAAACCGTCGTCGCTCGGCAATGTGTTCGAACCTCCGCCAAAAATCGCGAACGGGAGTCCTTCGGCGATCGCGGCTTCGACGGCCTGGACGATCTCGTCGGAACTTTTCGCTTCAAGATACAAATCCGCCGGTCCGCCAATGCGGATGTGGACGTGCTTCGCGAGCGGTTCGTTTTCCTTCAGGCGCTCGCCGAAAGCGGCGGCAAGATGCGCGGGTGCAGCCATATTACGCAGTGAGTTTTCGCAAGTCACGACGAATGAGCAGAAGCGTCAGCGCGGTCGCGAACACGTTGGCCGCAAGGCGAGCGACGATGACGCCGATGACGCCACCGAAGAAACCGCCGGCAATGATCGCGAAAATGCGGAACAGGTTTCCGATCGTCGTGCCGACGTACAGCGGCGTGTACAAATGCTGAGCCTGCATCACTTGCGAACTGTACGTTGCCGGAATGACGAGAAGGAACCCGAGCGCGATCAGCTGCGAGTAGAAGGTTGAGACCACGTACTGCGGAAAAATATACTTGAAGACGAACGGCGAGAGCAGCCAGTAGACCGCGGCAAGCGCGGCGCCGACGATAAGTCCTTGCGCAATGCGAAGGCCGAGCGATACGTATGCCTCCCTCGGCGTCTTGTCCGCGATCTTCGGGGCCACGATGCCGAGCGCGCGCTTCATGAAACCGCGCAACCGGTCGGGAATCACGTTGGCGAAAGCGTAAATGGCCAGCTCCGTCGCGTCGCCGAATTTGAAGACGACGATGCTGTCGACGTACTGCGCCAGCGAACCGAGGACGTTCGTCAGCGACAAGTGCTTGCCGAGCGTCAGCATCTTCTTGCGCTCCTCCTCTTCCAGACCCTGCGGCTGATATTTGCGTACGGTGAGACGATGGAAGAGGAAGGCGATCACAGCCGAGCTGATCGCATACGTCGCGGCGAGCCATCGCACGTCTTTCGTAATGAGCACGGCAGCGCACATGGTGAGCGCGTACAACACGACTGCCGCCGTCGAATACTGCGAAGCCGTCTTGAAGTCTTTCTTGCCTCCGAGATAGGCGCCGTAGGTCGTGTAGGCCGCGGCCAAGGGCGAACCAATGGCGAGGAACAGGAGTGGAATGCCGAGCTTCTGGCTGCCGTTCAAGAGGTAGTAGATACCGACACCTGATAAAACGACGGCGAGCAGCAGGTTCCACTTCAGCTGGATGCGGACGGCGTACGGAAACGCGCCGTCCTGACCGCGCGCGACCGCCTGCGAAACCGCAGCGTTCATGCCGGTGAACGTCAGGAAACCGAACAAACTGCCGACGGACAAAACGTATTTGTAGTAACCGTAGACCTCTTTCGGCAAGAGGTTGGCAAAGACGATTGCGAGCGCGACGGAGACGGCGGACGACAGGACGAGGTTCAAGGACATCCAAAAGCCGCCATGCGCGACGTACCGCATGTCGGTTTTCGTATATTTTTGCGACCAGAGAAGAAGGCGCGTGGCGGCGCCCTTGAACGCGTTGAGCATGCCCACAGTGTAGGTCAACACTTCCGCTTCGGCAATGAAAAAACCGGGGCGGTCTGCACCGCTCCGGTATTTTTCAATAGCTTAGTCACCCACCTCCGCAAACGCCACGGCGACGATCTGGAAACGCGTCGAGGCGTTCGCGTTGAATATCTGGTTCTGGGATCCGGACCCGACCGGTCCGTTGCTGTCGCACGCCGTGTGGGCGCCGCTGTAGAGCAGCGTGCAGTTGGTTCCGTTCGTGAAGGTGCTGTCTTCGGTCGCGCCGCCGCCGAAGATCCAGCTGCCGGCCGTGAGCGCGGTCGGCGTAAGCGTCTTGGTGGTGAAGCTGCTGTTGCTGGAATACGAAGCGATGGCGCTGCCGGTCGCGAGAGACTGAGCCGCTCCTGCGTACGTCGCGGCCGTCAGATAGTAGTCGGTGCTGTCAGGCCCGTCGCAGACGATGTCGTGCGTGCCGGAATCGGGAGCCACGAGCTGATAGACGTAAACGTTGGCGTTGCCGCCTCCGTTGTAGGGCAGGGCGACCAGATTCGTGAGCGCATCGCCATTGTAGGTGCAGTCGGCCGGCGTGAGTCCGGTGTGCGGGGTCATGTAGAGCTGGACGAACATCACGCGGTTGCTGCCGGAGCCGGTCGTGTGGGACACCGTGACGGACGTAGCGCTGGTGGCGCTGCCTTGGCTCTTGGCGTCGAAGGAGATGGAGGTCGGCGTTTCGGCCTCCGCAAACGCCACGGCGACGATCTGGAAACGCGTCGAGGCGTTCGCGTTGAATATCTGGTTCTGGGATCCGGATCCGACCGGTCCGTTGCTGTCGCACGCCGTGTGGGCGCCGCTGTAGAGCAGCGTGCAGTTGGTTCCGTTCGTGAAGGTGCTGTCTTCGGTCGCGCCGCCGCCGAAGATCCAGCTGCCGGCCGTGAGCGCGGTCGGCGTAAGCGTCTTGGTGGTGAAGCTGCTGTTGCTGGAATACGAAGCGATGGCGCTGCCGGTCGCGAGAGACTGAGCCGCTCCTGCGTACGTCGCGGCCGTCAGATAGTAGTCGGTGCTGTCAGGCCCGTCGCAGACGATGTCGTGCGTGCCGGAATCGGGAGCCACGAGCTGATAGACGTAAATGTTGGCGTTGCCGCCTCCGTTGTAGGGCAGGGCGACCAGATTCGTGAGCGCATCGCCATTGTAGGTGCAGTCGGCCGGCGTGAGTCCGGTGTGCGGGGTCATGTAGAGCTGGACGAACATCACGCGGTTGCTGCCGGAGCCGGTCGTGTGGGACACCGTGACGGACGTAGCGCTGGTGGCGCTGCCTTGGCTCTTGGCGTCGAAGGAGATGGAGGTCGGCGTTTCGGCCTCCGCAAACGCCACGGCGACGATCTGGAAACGCGTCGAGGCGTTCGCGTTGAATATCTGGTTCTGGGATCCGGATCCGACCGGTCCGTTGCTGTCGCACGCCGTGTGGGCGCCGCTGTAGAGCAGCGTGCAGTTGGTTCCGTTCGTGAAGGTGCTGTCTTCGGTCGCGCCGCCGCCGAAGATCCAGCTGCCGGCCGTGAGCGCGGTCGGCGTAAGCGTCTTGGTGGTGAAGCTGCTGTTGCTGGAATACGAAGCGATGGCGCTGCCGGTCGCGAGAGACTGAGCCGCTCCTGCGTACGTCGCGGCCGTCAGATAGTAGTCGGTGCTGTCAGGCCCGTCGCAGACGATGTCGTGCGTGCCGGAATCGGGAGCCACGAGCTGATAGACGTAAACGTTGGCGTTGCCGCCTCCGTTGTAGGGCAGGGCGACCAGATTCGTGAGCGCATCGCCATTGTAGGTGCAGTCGGCCGGCGTGAGTCCGGTGTGCGGGGTCATGTAGAGCTGGACGAACATCACGCGGTTGCTGCCGGAGCCGGTCGTGTGGGACACCGTGACGGACGTAGCGCTGGTGGCGCTGCCTTGGCTCTTGGCGTCGAAGGAGATGGAGGTCGGCGTTTCGGCCTCCGCAAACGCCACGGCGACGATCTGGAAACGCGTCGAGGCGTTCGCGTTGAATATCTGGTTCTGGGATCCGGATCCGACCGGTCCGTTGCTGTCGCACGCCGTGTGGGCGCCGCTGTAGAGCAGCGTGCAGTTGGTTCCGTTCGTGAAGGTGCTGTCTTCGGTCGCGCCGCCGCCGAAGATCCAGCTGCCGGCCGTGAGCGCGGTCGGCGTAAGCGTCTTGGTGGTGAAGCTGCTGTTGCTGGAATACGAAGCGATGGCGCTGCCGGTCGCGAGAGACTGAGCCGCTCCTGCGTACGTCGCGGCCGTCAGATAGTAGTCGGTGCTGTCAGGCCCGTCGCAGACGATGTCGTGCGTGCCGGAATCGGGAGCCACGAGCTGATAGACGTAAACGTTGGCGTTGCCGCCTCCGTTGTAGGGCAGGGCGACCAGATTCGTGAGCGCATCGCCATTGTAGGTGCAGTCGGCCGGCGTGAGTCCGGTGTGCGGGGTCATGTAGAGCTGGACGAACATCACGCGGTTGCTGCCGGAGCCGGTCGTGTGGGACACCGTGACGGACGTAGCGCTGGTGGCGCTGCCTTGGCTCTTGGCGTCGAAGGAGATACTCCCAGCATCCGCAGACGCACTAAAGAAAAAGGATCCGGCAAACACTATGACGAATCCGCAAAAGCCGTTAATAAAACGATGAAACACGCGCGAGCGCTTGTGTCGCATAGTATTGTATATACCTATCTTAAAAGATGCAGCTTAAGGTTAGCACATCTAATCAAAATCCGACATTGGTATAGTTATGCACTCTCACATGCCCGTTCCTTGATCGCCGCCTTGTAGGCGTCGTTCATGTCGGCGCCGACGGATTCCCAGCGGAAACGGTCGATGCTTCCGGGCGCAGCCTCGGACATTTTTTTCCATTGCGCTTCATCGACCAGCATCTGCCGGATGGTTTCGGCGAGCGTTTCGACGTTTCCGGGCGGAACGAGCCGCCCGTTCTCGCCGTCGCGAATGACGTCTTCGGCGCCCGAGTCGAGACAACCGATGACCGGCACGCCGTAGGCCATTGCTTCAAGATAGACGAGGCCGAGGCCTTCGAACGCGGTGCCGCTGTGCTCGGACGGAAGCACGAACAGGTCGGCATCGGCATAAAACCGGTTGAGCGCGTCTTCGGAAACGCGTCCGTGAAACGTCACATGGTCTTCAAGGCCGAGTTCGACCAGGCGTTTGTCGAGCTGTTCGGTGTAGCGCGAAGCGTCTTTCGGACCGACGCAATCGGCTTTGAAGGCAAACCCTTCGCGTTTCAATCGGCCCAGCGCTTCAAGCAGCGTGTGGAATCCCTTGCGCGGCTTCACGGCGCCGACGGCCAAAATCCTGCGTTCGGCGCTGATCCCCGTTTTCTTCGGCGCGTGTGCCGGAGGCACGAAGCCGCCGTACACGATCGTCGTTTTCGCGTCTTGCACGCCGCGCTCGAAAACCCTGAGCGTGTAGCGGCTCAAAATCGCCATGCGGTCGGCGGAACGGAACGCGCGGCGGTACAGCCAGCGCACCGGCTTGGAATATGAATCGAGATCGGCGAACGTTCCGCACACCGAAACGACGAACGGTTTGCCCGTGAGCAGCGACAAAAAATACGCGAGCGGCGCGGCCGGCTCGATGGCCGCGTGAAGTACGTCGCAATCTTTGACTTCACGCCAAAGGACGAACGCGTCGAGCAGCGCCAGGAACGGCTGCTTCCATCGGATTTCGGTTGAACGCAAGCGCGCCGGATTCGGCGCGATGACGTTTTCAATGCCGTTGCGGCGACGCGCTTCCGCCAAAAAACCGGCGGCGTAGCGGCCCCAGCCGACCGTCTCGTCCAGCGTTGTCGTGAGAAAGGCGATCTTCATACGGCGAATGCTCAGGCAAGCGTACCCTGAACACCCTTGCTTTTCAAGCCTGAAAAAGCTATTCTTGACTCGTTATGAACGGCGATCATCGCCGATTGAAATTGGCTATTCTTGCCGCGGGCGATTTGCTTGCGGCCTATTCGGCGTTGCTCCTGACGCTGCTTGTGCGTTACGGCGACGCCGCGCTCCCGGTGCAGTGGCAAGGACACGCGCGGCCCTTCACCGCCGTCTTCCTTTTGTGGATCGCGATTTTCTACATCGTCGGCCTGTATGATTTCGGCGCGCTGCGCAGCCGCATCGAGCTGCTCGGACGCGCGACGGAAGCGATCTTCGCCGCGTTCCTGGTTTCCATGGCGGTCTTCTACTTCACGCCCGGGTTCGGCATCACGCCGAAAACGAACCTGGTCATCGTGCTCGTCCTCTTCGCCGCGCTCTTTATCGGCTGGCGCATCTGCACCATGCACTTGTTCTCCCTGCCGCGCTTCCGGCTGCGCGTCTTGTTCCTGGGCGGCGGAGAAGAAGCGCGCGCGCTCCGAGCCGTCCTCGAAACCAATCCGAACCTCGGATACACGCCCGTCGGCGTCGTGCATGAAATGACGGAGACGCGCCTCCCCGCCTGCGACATGATCGTCGTCGCGCGCACGCTGCAAGGCAGCGCCGATCTGACGGCGCGCTTGTATCGGACGTTTTTCCAGTCCGTCACGATCGTCGACTTTCCGAGTTTTTACGAAAAGATCCGCCATTCGGTTCCGGAGTCTGCGCTCGACGAGCGCTGGATTCTCGATAACCTCGCGCATCAGGACTCGGCAATCTATGAGCACGTTAAGCACTTGGGCGACGTCTTGGGTGGCGTCCTGTTCGCGATTCCGACGCTCTTGCTTTCGCCCGTCATCGCTTTCGCGATTTGGATTGAAGACCGCGGCCCGGTTCTCTACCGACAGACGCGCGTCGGCAAAGGCGGCCGGCCGTTCATGATGTTGAAGTTCCGCACGATGCACGTCGATGCCGAGAAGCACGGCGCCGCCTTCGCGCAAGAGGGCGACCCGCGCGTCACGCACATCGGCCGGCTGCTGCGCGCGACGCGCCTCGACGAGCTGCCCCAAATTTGGAACATCCTGCGCGGCGAGATGAGTTTCGTCGGTCCGCGTCCGGAACGTCCGGAAATCGAGGACGAGCTCGCAAAAACAATTCCCCTCTTTCCGGTGCGGCACCTCGTGCGTCCGGGACTCACGGGCTGGGCGCAAGTTTCGGCCCCGTATGCCGCTTCGCGCGAAGACCATGTCGTGAAACTGCGCCACGATCTCTACTACTTGAAATACCGTTCGCTCGCGCTCGACGCGGCGATCATTCTGAAGACGGTGTACAGCGTGCTGAAGCGAAAAGGCCGTTGACGCAGACGCCGCCCTCGGATAGCGTGCGCGCATCCAACCGAACGAAGGAACCATGGGATTCGATTTGGAATTGCGATTTCTGTATCCGGAGAACATCGGAGAGGATCGAACGGCTTGGCGGCCGCATGGCCAACCTCTGAGCTTCGGGGGCGTCACGCGACTCGAAAAGATCGTTCACAAGCGCTTCGCGCACTTGAGCTGGAGCGCGCATCAGCGAGCAGGCATCTGCGTCGTCAGCACGCTGCTCGGCAAGCTCTTTGAAACGTTGGACAACGCGCCGTCCGAGACGGTCGCGCCGCACATCCTCGTGTACGAGTACCAGGACGAGCTGGATGCCGAACTGGCGCGCACCCAAGGCGACGTCATCGATCCCGATTTCTCGATCGGTCTCGAAGGAACGTTCGCCCGCGTGGGACCGAAACACAATGCGCTGCGCGCGCTCGAGGACGAGGCTGCGAAGGAACATCTGAAGACGTTCCATCCGGCCTTGAAACCTCCTTTGCTCTGGGAACAGTGCGGCACGCTCGCCCGCTGGCTGCAGGAAGCGGAGAGCGCCGAGACGGACGAGTGGCGGCAGCTCCGCACAGAGCCCGTCTCGCTCGCCGTCGCGCGCGTCTGGCACGCCTGGCTGCACGAACTCGGCAAAGTCGGCGCGCGCGCCCTGTTCGTCTTCGATCCCTGAAGCCCCGCTCCTACGGGGTTTTTTCTTTTTCCAAAACCGCGATCGAGCCGTACCCGAAATCGCGCAGCACCGGCAGATGTTTCGCGCGATCGAGCAGCTTCACAAGAGGCAAGAAGAAATTGAAATACGGCAGCATGATCGTCGCGGCTTCAAAACGCTTGATGGCGAATCCCCCTTTTTTCAAACGGCGGCGCATGACCGTCGGGTAGCGCCAAATATGCGGCAGCTCGCCGACGCCGGCATAGCCTTCCTGCACGCCTTCGCGCCCGAGATTCAGAAGGATGCGCACGAGTCCCCACGGCAATGCGAGAAGCATGCGCTTGGAGAGGCGCCAGAAATCGGCGCCGCCGAGCTGCGAAGCGCCGGCGAGGTTCAGGCAGGTGGGCAGCGCGACGATCGCGCGTTTTTTCGTGACGCGGCGGATCTCCGCCAGGCCTTGGTCGAAATCGGGCAAGTGCTCGAGCACGTGCGACGAAACCACCCAATCGAAACTTTCGTCTCCGAACGGCAGATGCTCGGCGTCGCCCTGCATGACGGTGACGCGATCAAGGACGCCTTTCTTTTCCAGAAACGCCCGCGCGTTTTCCACGTTCGGTTTCGAGATGTCGATGGCCGTCACGTTGGCGCCGCGCTCGGCCAGGTACCACGAAAGCACGCCTTCGCCGCAACCGGCGTCGAGCACCGTCTCGCCGGGCTGGATGAACTTGGCGATCGTCTCATACCCCATGCGGTGCGCGTAACGGCGCAGCGGATACGGAGAATTCAACCGCTTCTCGACAATGCGGTCGCCGTAGGTTTCGTAAAAGCCTTTGATCTGCGAAGAATCCATATCACGTTTTCTTCTTGCGTACGCCGAGCGCCTGCGCGCCGGAGACGGCCAAGAGAAGTATCAGCACTTCCGTCGGGAACCGGTAGCGCGCGAGCGGTTCAAAACCCTCGAATCCCTGCACGCGGTGCAAGCCGCCGAGCATGATCGTGCCCCACGCGAACAGGATAGCGATCAGGAAACCGATCTTCGCCTCTTTCGGAAGACGGCCTCTCCAAAGGCCGTAGGCCGCGAGAACCAGTAGGAACCAATGCGTCAAAACCAGGAACCATTTTCCGGCAATCTGATGCGCTGGCTGAATCGCCATGAAGGAACCCGGCTTCGTGCTCAAGTGATAGACCACGTCGCCGTCCGGATTCGTCTTGCCATCGACCGGCTCCCCCGTTCCCAAATCGCTCAGGCGATACGGGAAGCGCCAATAGAGATACGAGCCCTCGACGTACAGATGCCAGCGCGACGGCGAAAAGAGGAACTCAACCAGGGTCGGCTCGAACAAATCCTTTTCATAATTTTTGGAGACGAGCGGAGCGGACGTAAGCGCGTGCTTTTCCGCGATCGCGGCGTTCCGAATCGACAATCCTCCGAGCGCGAGCAAGGTCGGGATCATGAGCAGCGCCGCCATTTTCCAGGAACGACGCCACGCGAGCGCGAAGATTCCGAAGAGTAGCGCTTGGTAGAAACCGAGCTCGCGCGTGAGGCCCGCGAACATGAAACCGATGCCGGCCGCGAAGGCGTACGCGAGCCGCGCGCGCTGCACCGCGAACACCCCGAGCACGACGGCCGAAGTCAGCAGGAACGTATACGTCGTTTCGGTGTAGATAATGCCGCTCTCGAGCACGAGCGGCGCGTACACGGCGAGCAGGACGCCCGCGAGCAGTCCGGTCGCGCGGCCGAGCCAGAGACGCGCGGCGAGCGCGCCGACGAAGACGGTCGCGGCTGAAAGCGCAGCCTGGGCAAGACGCACCCACAAGAGATCGTTGCCGAAGACGCTTCTGATCATCGCCAAGAAGTACGGGTAGACAATCGGGAAGAAGCGCAGGTCTTTCTTCGGCACCTCGTCGACAAGGCCGCGCACGTAGTCGGATAAGCCGATGTAAATCGGCCCGTCGCCGCCTTCAAACTTGAACTGCGGGAAAAAGGAAACGTACAGCGTGCGGATAGCCAGCGCGAGAACGGCGCAGAGGATCTCGACGCGATAACGAACGTACCAAGGTTGCACGGCATCGGACGGCTTCAAATCTGCCAGCACGGTTTCCACGCGGCGCAGCCACGTATGATTCGCCGCGAGTCGCAAGCTCTCGCGCTCTAACGAGGCGACGCGTTCCGGCGAAGCTGCAAGATCACTCAGGGCTTTCGCCAGCGCCGTCGGATCGGACGGCGGGACGAAGACGGCTGTTGCATCCGTCAGCACTTCGCGCGCCGAAGGCAGATCGGTCGCGACGAGCGCCTTGCCGGCAGCCAGGTATTCGAAGAGCTTGAGCGGCGACAAAAATTCCGCGGCATGCCGGTCGGTTCCGCGCGTCGGCAGCACGGCGATGTCAGCCGCGCGGAGATACACCGGAATCATGGCGTGCGGCACGCGTCCCGCGAAAATGACATTTGACGCATGGAGCGCGGCTGCACGCGCCTTGAGCCGCGCGAGGTCGTCAGGGCGGCCGCCAACGAAAAGAATTCGGACGTGCGGCGGCACCGAAGCGGCGGCATCCAGCACGTCATCCGCTCCTTTATAGGCGTAGAGATGTCCGGTGTAGATGGCAAGAACCGCGTCGGATGGCAGGCCGAGTTCCGCCCGGGCTTCCGCTTTGGTCTCGCGCACGGCGAAGGTGGCTTCGTCGACGCCGTCGTGCGCGACGACGATTTTTTCTTCCGGCACGCCGTGCGCGACAAAAACGTTTTTGAGCCCCGCCGTAACGGCGACGATTCTCGCGGCGCGCTTCCACCAGCGGCGGTGCAACGGCGTGACGCGATTCGTGAAGTCGTGCGCCTCGAAGACGTGCGGGACTTCCGGCGCGAGACTGCCGTACCACGGCTCACGCGCGTAGACGACGTCGGGATTGAACCCGTGCACGGCGCGGCGCGCCGTCACCAAGAATTGCAGCGTGTTCAGCCAGAGCGCGAAGCGGCCGAGGATGCGATCGTGCGAAATGAAGTCGTAGATCGGCACCTCGACGATTTCAAATTCCTCTTTGAAACCGTAAAACGCCCACGGCGATTCGGCGTGGATGTTCTTGCGCTTCGGGACGACCAGCCGCACGCGGTGGCCGTTCCTCGCGAACGCGCGGCACATGGACATGATCTGGAGCCCGTGCGCCTTCTCGGTCGGCAGGCGGACGTTGGCGACGTAGGCGATGTTCATCTCCCCTATCCTGCCAAAAAAACGCGTTTTTGGCCAGTTTGCGCAAAAGAAAATACCGCACATGGAGCGCGCCCTGAGAGGGCGTTTTCCAAATGCGGTTTGTCGCGCGAAGAATTTGTTTCGAGCTGGTCAGGGAATGTGCAAGCGTCTTAACACGATCACCCCTCAACAGCCGGCACCGAATAGCCCTTTAAGGCGCAGTCCTGTTGGTCGATTTTCAGAAGTATCTCGCCATTCTGGATGCGGGTGACGCAGATCAGGTTGTTCCAAGTAGGGACGAAACCTTGAGGGCAAAACTCTGGAACACAGATCTCGTACCCTGCACAGAACCATGCCGGCCACATGCTGCGGTCGATCGCTTCAACTCGTTTGGGAAAGAGCCAGGCGAGAACCAAACCTTCGTCGGCGAGCGACTTCGGACCGCGACGAGCTTTGACGCTCTTCATTTTCTCGTTGGCATCGAGACTTGTGATGCACCACTCGACAACGGGCGTATGGGGACGATCCGGTGCGTGTCGGCGCAAGTACTCTTTTCCCGAGCGCAAGTACGTGTGTCGCTGAAACTTCTCTTTTCCGTACAGGCGCTCAATGCGGGTCATGTGCGCCTCGAAGGTCTGTGCCACACCATCACCACCTTCACCGAAGCGAATACGAAACGAACGGTAGGAGTCACGGCCCTTGGGCCAAGCGGGTGCGGTCGCGGCGAGCTGATCGATGATCTCGTCAGCGATACCCCACCCCTCCTCCATGTTGGCGAGACGCAGTGCCTCGAGCTGCTCCTCAAGCGTCATGACGAAGGGGTTCTGATCACGAGCTTCGAACGCCTTGCGCCCCGCCTCGACCATTACCCGGACGATCTCCGGATATTTGTCAGTCGCCAAGACGATTTCGGCCGTTAGGCCCTCTTGCGACAGCTTGCCAGTGAACGTATTGAGCTTTCCAGCGGGAACAGTGAACAGGTTGGCCATATGGCTACCCTGCCTTTCTTGAATGCCGTCGGTACGTTCTGAGACGAAACGTTCGCCTCGGGAACTTCCCTTTTGAACGCGGCGGTTTGGAGCCGAGATGCAGCCTCAAAACGCTGAGTTCAAACAGGATACTTCCAGGCAACGACCTAGTATTCCCCAAAAATACCAAAACGTCAAGCGTTCATTGACGAATCGCCCTCTCAAGCCGATAATGCCGAAGTATGAACTTCAGCCTGATTGGAACCGGATTCATCATGCCGCGGCACGCCGAAGCCATCGAGGCTTTGGGCGGAAAATTGATCGACGCGGTGAATACCGCGTACGGCGAAGACCGCTGGAAAACCGGAGTGATGGACAACCCGAAAACCGATTGTATCGTGATCCTCGGCCCGAACGACCTGCACGTCCCGATGGCACGCGCGGCCGCCGAAGCCGGCAAGCTCGTGCTTTGCGAAAAGCCGCTCGGCATCTCCGCGGAGTCGGTCAAATCGCTGGCCGGATTCGACAAGATCTTCACCGTGATGCAGCTGCGCCATCATCCGATGGTGCACGATTTGCGCGCGCAGGTCGCCGCCGGCGGCACGTTCGAGATCGACATGAATATTTCCGTCTACCGCGACGAGAAGTATTTCAAAACGTGGAAGGGCGACAACAAGCGCTCCGGCGGCCCGCTCTACAACATCGGCATCCACTATTTCGACCTGCTCCAGCACATCTTCGGAGCGCCGACGAAGGTCACGACGACGGAATTGAACGATCTCGTCGGCAAAGGCGTCATCGAAGGCGACCGTTATCGCTGCACCTGGACGGTCGGCATCTACCGCGACCGCGCGGGTCAGCAACGCCGCTTCGTCGTGAACGGCAAGGATTACAACTTCTCGTCGAAGGATAACTTGTCATACGAGAATCTGCACCGCCTCGTCTACCTCGACCTGCTCGAGGGCAAGGGCGTGCGCCCGGCCGAGACGCTGCCGTCCGTCGAACTCGTCGATTCGCTCTACGCCGCGTATGGCGCATGAGGGCGTCACGATCCATCCGACCGCCGAAGTCGCCGACGACGCGACCATCGGTTCAGGCACGAAAATCTGGCGCCACAGCCAGATCGTGAGCGGCGCGAAGGTCGGCGAAACCTGCGTCATCGGCCACAACTGCACCGTTTTCGGAAAAGCCGTTTTGGGCGACCGCGTGAAACTCGAGGCGAATATCGACGTCTGGGATCTCGTGACGCTGGAAGACCGCGTGTTCGTCGGCCCGTCGGTCGTTTTTACGAACGACCCGATGCCGCGCTCGCGCGAGACCTCCAAACGCGAAGCTTGGCAGCCGACGCTCGTCAAAACCGGCGCAGCAATCGGCGCGAATGCGACCATCGTCTGCGGCGTGACGATCGGCGCTTGGGCGATGGTCGGTGCGGGCGCCGTCGTCACCAAGAACGTGCCGGACTACGCGCTCGTCGTCGGCGTTCCGGCCAAGCCCATCGGTTGGGTTTGCGCCTGCGATGCGCGACTGTCTTTTGAAAACGAACGCGCCGTCTGCGCGCCGTGCGGAAAAACCTACCGTCTGGAGGACGGGCTTGTGCGCCCCGCATGAAACTCCTGATCATCACGCAAATCGTCGATAAGAACGACGACGTGCTCGGCGCGTTTCACCAGTGGATCAAGAGGTTCGCTGAAGTCTTCGCGTCCGTCGAAGTGATCTGTTTGAAAAAAGGCGCGTACGATCTCCCGTCCAACGTGCGCGTGCACTCGCTCGGCAAAGAGGAAAAGCGCTCGCGGCTGCAGTACCTTTGGCGTTTCTACAAATACATTTTCGGCCTGCGCAACGACTACGACTGCGTCTTCGTGCACATGAACTCCGAGTACGTCACGCTCGGCGGCCCGTTCTGGAGGCTCATGGGCAAGACGACGCTGCTTTGGTTCGCGCATAAGGGCGGCAGCTGGCTGCGGCTCATGGCGCTTTGGCTCGGCGACGGCGTCGTTTCGGTTTCGAAGGAAAGCTTCCGCGGCAGCGATTCGCCGAAATTCATGGCGGTCGGCCACGGCGTCGACCCGGATCTCTTCAGCTGCCCCGTGCCGCAACGCACCTCGGAACGCAAGGTGATTTTAAGCGTCGGACGCCTTTCTCCTATTAAGGAGTATGATTTGCTGATCGATGCTTGCAAGCTTCTCCGCGACAAGTACGGTCGCCGCGATTTCGTGGCACGCATCATCGGCGGACCGCTGACCGCGTCCGACGTAGCCTACGTCGCCGGCATCAAGGAACGCATCAAGGCGGCCGGCCTGGAGGACGCTTTCGACTTCGTGGGGCCGGTGCCGAACAAGGACATTCTCCCCTACTTGTGCGGCGCGTCGGTCTCCATCGCCATGCAGCGCGGCGGCGGCGCCGGAAAGAATTTTCTCGAGTCGATGTCCTGCGGCGTTCCGACGCTCGTCTGCACACCGGTCTTCAACCAATACTTCGGCGAGTGGCTGCCCTACCTCTTTTACGAATGGGGTGCTGAGGATTTTGCCGCCAAGCTCGACAAGTGCCTGTCGCTCGCGCCCGACGAACGCGCCCGCATGGGCGAAACGCTCCGCTCGATCGTCGTCGAGCACCACAATCTCAAAAAGCTCGTACGGCGCGTGAAGGAAGAATATGAACGTCTGCGAGCACGAAGGTAAGACGCTCCTCGCAAAACACGGCATCGCGATTCCTGCCGGAATCCTTATTTCAGGCATCGAGGAGATCGAAGCGGCCACGAAGAGTCTGGGCGGCTGCTGGGTGGTCAAAGCGCAAATCCTTGAGGGAAACCGCGCCGCGCACGGCGGCGTGGTTTTTTGCGAATCCGTGTCCGACGTCGAGAAGACTGTGTCCGCATGGCTGGCGCGCGGCGTGAACGGCCAGCCCGTAGAGCGCATGCTGCTCGAAGAGCACATCGTTGCGGCGCGCGAACTGTACGTTTCCTGCCTCTACGACGCCGCTTCTCGCGGACCGCTCCTGCTCGTCGGCCGACACGGAGGCTCCGGCGTCGAGACGCGCGAGGATATCCGATCCTTTCCGATCGATTCGCGCGATCCGGCGCGCTCGCTCGAAGGAATTTTCGGCGAGCTGGGCCTGATCGCCAAAGCGTTGCCGGAGCTTTGCGAAAAGCTTGTCAAAGCATTTTTTGAAGAAGACGCGCGGCAAATCGAAATCAATCCCGTCGCCGAGCGCGCAGACGGATCACTCGTGGCGCTCGACGCAAAGGTCGCGCTCGACGACGCAGTGCATGACCGTTCGGCCTTCGGCGCGTCGTATCGCGCGCTCTCCGGCGACATCGCCACGCTTTTTTCGGGCGGCGGCGCGAGTCTCGTGAACATGGACGCCATGCAACGCGCCGGACTCCGCGCTGCCAATTACGCCGAGTACTCCGGAAACCCGCCGAAAGAAAAAGTCCGCGAGCTCGCGACGCTCGTCTTGTCGAAGCCGGGCCTCCGCGGCGCGCTGATCGTCGGCGGCATCGCCAATTTTACCGACGTCAAAGAAACGTTCGAAGGCATTGCCGAGGCGCTCGACGCGCTCAAGCCTTCCTACCCGATCGTCGTCCGCCGTGCCGGCCCGCGCGAACGCGAAGGCCTCGCGCTCTTGCGCGCCTGCGCGGAACGGAACGGCCTGCGCATCGAACTTTTCGGCAAGGAAACGTCGATGGATGATGCCGTGACACGCATGAAAACGCTGGCGCTATGAGTATCCTGCTGACGGAAAAAACATCGGTCTTGATCCAGGGCATCACCGGCAAGGAGGGATTGCGCGCGCTCACGGCCATGCGGGCGTACCGCACGCGCGTGCCGTGCGGCGTCACGCCGGGCAAAGGCGGGCACGTCGCCGACGGCGCGCCGGTCTTCGGGACCGTGCGAGACGCCCTGTCGTCCTTCCCGGAAATCAACGTCTCGGCGGTCTATGTGCCTCCGTCCGCCGCAAAATCCGCCGTGCTCGAAGCGCTTGAGGCGGGCGTACCGCTCGTGAACGTCATGACGGAAAAGATGCCGCTCAAGGACGCGGCCTACTGCCTCGCGGCGGCGCGCGAACGCGGCGCACGGATCATCGGCCCTGGCTCGCTCGGCTGCATCGTTCCCGGCATCGGACGCCTCGGCGTCGTCGGCGGCCCTTTGGTCGACGACATCTACGCGCCAGGACCGATCGGCGTCATCTCGCGCTCCGGCGGCATGACCAACGAGCTCTCCTGGCTCGTGCGCCAGGCCGGCCTCGGACAGAGCGCCGCCGTCCACGTCGGCGGCGAACTCTTGATCGGCACGACGTACGCCGACGTCCTGAAGGAAATGGAAAACGACCCGGCCACGAAAGCCGTCGTGCTCTACGCCGAACAGGGCGTGAACTACGAAACGGAAATCGTTTCTTTGCTGCATGACGGCGGCTTTACGAAGCCGCTCGCGGTGCATATCGGCGGCGCCTTCGCCGAAACGCTGCCGTCGGGTACTGTTGTGGGACACGCCGGCGCGATCGTCGGCAAGGGCCGGTCGGCCCGGGAAAAAATGGCGGCGCTCCAAGACGCCGGCGCCTTGGTTGCCGAACGCTTCGAAAACCTCGTAGAATTGATCCATTCGACGACCCACGCATGAACATCAAAACGCGCATCTCCCATGTCACGAAGGAACACGAACTTCTTCGCGGCCACGACCTGATCTCCTTGATCGGTACGCGGTCGTTTACGGAAGTGACGTGGCTTTTGCTGCGCGAGAGCTGGCCGACGAAAGAACAGGCCGCCATGCTGGAATCCGTGCTGGTCGCCGCCATCGATCACGGCGCGGCGCCCGTTTCGTCGATCACGGCGCGCGCCGTCGCCTCTTCCGGAAACGATCCGCACGTCGCTTTGGCCGCCGGCATCCTAGCCCAAGGTACGCTGCACGGCGGCGCGATCGAGAACGCGGCCAGATTCTTTCTCGCGCAGGCGCAGGAAGACCCCGCAGTCGTCGTCTCGCGCGCACACGCCGAACACCGCCGCTTGCCGGGATACGGGCACAAGCTTCTGGCCAAGGACCGCCGCAGCGAAGCCTTATGCGCGCGCGCCAAAGCGCTCGGCGTCTACGGCGCCTATGCCGCGTTCGCCGAACGCGTCGAAGCGGCGCTGAATACCGACGCGAAAAAACCGCTGCCGCTTAACGTCGACGGGGCGATGGCAGCCGTCTTGCTCGACATGGGTTTCGGACCTGAACCGATGCGCGGCATCTTTGCGCTCGCTCGCTTGCCGGGACTGCTCGCACAGATCATCGAAGAACGCGAAACCGTACGCGGCCCGCGCCGCCTGTCTGACGACGAGATCACCTACGAAGGACCCGCTTCCGCATGAACTTCTTTTCGCAACAGCTCTCAAAGAAAAAAACCGACCTGCTCTTGAAGCGGATCGGTCGTGTTGTCGCCGCCGAACAGTTCATCAACGGTCCGGAAGTCGGAGATCTCGAGCGTAAGCTGTCGGACTTTTTCGGCGTGGAAGCCGTCACCTGCAATTCGGGCACGGACGCTCTGATGATCGGCCTGAAAGCGCTCGGTATCGGTCCGGGCGACGAAGTCATCACGACGGCGTTCACCTATTTCGCGACCATTGAAGCGATCGCGGCCGTCGGCGCAAAACCGGTCCTGGTCGACATCGATCCGCAGACCTTCAACATCGACGCTTCGCAGATCGAGAAAAAGATCACGAAAAAAACGCGCGCCGTCCTCGTCGTACATCTCTACGGCCTTGCCTGCGACGTGGCGGAGGTCGCGCGTATCTGCAAAAAGCATCACCTGAAACTCGTCGAGGATTGCGCCCAGTCCTACGGCGCGAAAAGCGGCGGCAAGCTCACCGGCACGTTCGGTGATGTCGGCTGCTTCAGTTTCTTCCCGACGAAGAATCTTGGCGCCTTCGGCGACGGCGGCGCGGTCACGATCCGCTCGAAAGCCGTCCTGGCGCGCTTCAAGCTGCTCAAAAACCACGGACAACCCAGAAAGTACGTCCACCAGATCATCGGCGGCAACAGCCGTCTCGACACGATCCAAGCCGCCGTCCTGCTTGAAAAAATAGCATGGCTGGAGGAAGATCTGGCCGTGCGACGCGCGCGAGCGCAATCCTGGTTCAAAAAATACCGGAACCACCCGAACGTCATGGCGCTGCCCGAACAGGAGGGGCATACCTACAACGTCTTCACGCTGCTCGTACACGACCGCAAGGCGTTCGTGAAAGAACTTGAACGCGAAGGCATTCCGTCCGCAATCTATTACGACGTTCCGGTCTACAAGCAGCCGGCCTACGTCGGCCTGTTCGGCAAGCACGCGCCCCTCCCCCATTCGGAATTCGCCGCCAAGCACGTCATCAGCCTGCCGATCCACTGAACCCCATGGAAAGCTATCTCGGAAAATACGCCGCATTGCTTCAAGGCTTTGCCTTCAACGGCTATCGTCCGATTTTTTTTGATCAGGCGACGGGCGCGACGGGAGAACTCATCGTGCGCCACGACGTCGACTTTGACGTGAAGCTGGCGCACGACATGTCGCTGGCGGAAGACGCGCTCGGGGTGAAAGCGACCTACTTTTTCCTGATGCGTTCGGATTCCTACAACCCCTTTTCGCGCGCGAACGCCGAATATATCCATTCGATCCATGCGCGCGGGCACCGCGTCAGCATCCATTTCGATCCGACGCATTATGAAAACGTCGAACAAGGCTTTCTCGAGGAAAAAGCGCTTTTTGAATCGTATTTCGGCGTGCCGGTCACGGTCATGAGCGTGCACCGCCCCAACGATTTTCTCAAGAACTGCGACGCTCCGCTCTGTGGCGTCGAACACACCTACCAGAACAAGTACTTCAAGGACATCAAGTACGTTTCCGATTCCCAAGGCCTGTTCCGTTTCGGACACCCGTTCGAAACGGAGGAATGGAAGCAGACCAAAGCGATGCACCTCCTCATCCATCCGCTCTGGTGGATGTATCCGAACACGAAGGATAACGTGGATCTTCTTGACCGCTTCGTAACGGAGCGCGCCAATCGCTTTCAGGCGCACGTCGCGGAGAATTGCATTCCCTACCGAACGCGTATCCCTTCATGAACGCGAAGATCGCCATCTTCGGCTGCAAGCAAACGACGCGCTTCATGCTTGAGGCGCTTTTGGCGCAGCGCGGCGTGCAGCAGCTCATTACGATCTCGCCGGAACTTGCCGCGAAAAACGACGTCGCCGACTACGAAGACTTGCGCGCGTTCGCCGAAGCGCACGGCATTCCCTGCTACGTCGCGCGAAGCTATGCCCTGAAAGAGCCGGAGGACGTCGAGGCGATCCGTTCCATGCAGCTCGATCTCGCCTTCGTGATCGGCTGGCAGCGGCTGATTCCCGCAAACGTTCTTGATCTCATCCGCATCGGCGCGTTCGGCATGCACGGCAGCGCCGAAAACCTGCCCAAGGGCCGCGGGCGCTCGCCGATGAATTGGTCGATTTTGGAAGGGCGGACGGAGTTTTATACGAACCTCTTTCGGTACGATCCCGGCGTCGATTCCGGCGCTGTTCTGGACACGTTCAGGTTCACGATCCGTCCGGAGGACACGGCCGAGACGATGCATTTTAAAAACGCCTTGGCGATGAAACGCCTCATCATCAAAAATTTGCCGGCGCTTCTCGAGCGCCAGTTTCGCCTGGCGCCGCAAAGCGACGAGACGCCGACGTTCTATCCGAAACGGAATCCTGAAGACAGCCTGATCGATTGGCGCGCGGATCTCGAGGACATCGAGCGGTTCATTCGAGCGGTCGCGCCGCCGTTCAACGGCGCCTTCACGTACGTGCGCGGCGAGAAGATCACGATCCATCGCGCCTCGATATTCGAAACGGACGCGATCGCCTACGGACAGTCCGGACGCGCTCCGGGAACCGTCCTTGAAACGTTCCCGAACGGCAAATGGCTTGTCTGCTGCCGCGGAGGCATTCTGCTCGTTCACGCGCACGAAGCCCCGTTCCCGTTGAAACCGGGCGATCTTTGCGTCAGCCCGCCGGAACAGATCCGCGCTTTCCCGCGCAACGCGAAAGGTTTTTACGACGTCGAAGCCTAGGCCGCTCCGAAGCGCTTCCAAAAATCGACCAGCCGATCGCCGAGCTCTTGCGGCGTCGGCGACGTTTCGACGCGGCGCTTCGCCGCGGCGGCCAAAAGCCCGTGCTTTCCAGACTGCACGATATCGATCATCGCCTTGGCCAGTACGGCATCGTCCCCGATCGGAACGACGTACCCTTCCATGCCGTTGCGCAACAATTCGTTGGCGCAGCCCACGTCCGTCATGACGACGGGAATACCGCAGGACATCGCTTCCGGCACCACGCGCGCCCAGCCCTCGTACCACGAAGAAAGCACGAGCGTACCGATGCGTTCATAGACGCTGTCGACGCTTTCCGTGTGCGCGATCCATTCCACGCGTTCTGAAATACCGAGAACGAAGGCGCGCGCCTTGAGCGTGTTTTCAAGCGGTCCGGCGCCGACAAGCAGCAGCTTCGCTTGCGGAAGCGCTCTGGCGACCACGGCAAACGCTTCAAGCATGCCGAAGAGATTCTTTTGCGGCACGAAGCGGCCGACGTATCCGAACACGTGCGGCGGCGCGCTCGAACGGCACGTGCGCGGTTCCGTGTAGACGGGAATCTTGACGATCTCCGCCGTCGGAAAACGCCGACGCAGGTCTTCTTCGATTTTCACGCTGACCGCCCGGATACCGGCGGCGCGTTTCAGGACGCGGAGCCCGAGCGGATACAACACCTTGTGTTTCAGCGTCTCCTGCCGCCAATGTTCGGAAAGATAGACGCCGCCGTGTTCTTCGACAACGAACGGAACCTGCTCGGCCGAGGCCGCAGCCGCGCCAACCAATCCCGCTTCGAACGGATCTTGCGCGACCACGAGCGTCGCCTGCTCCGCCGCGATCGCCTCGCGCACCTGCCGCACGAGCCGCCACGGCAAAGGATACCCGCGAACGTCAACGACATCCGCATGAACCCGCGGCGAGAGCTCGACCGAAGCCGCGTCCTGTTTCGCGAGGCTCACGACACGAAGATGATCGACGCGTTCGCCGTAGGACCGCATGCGCGCGGCCGTCCGCGAAGCGGCATCGGCAACCGTGCCGTCGCGGCTGACGAGAACGACGCGGAGTCCGGGCGCGCCGAGTACGATCTCGGACGTTTCCGCAATTTGCCGCTCGATCGAAAACGTCCGCGCATCTTTTGCCGCTTCTTCAGCGCACGCGCGCGCGAATGCCGGATCCTCCAGAAACCGAATCAGCGCCTGCGCCAGCGACGCGGCATCGCCCGGTTCGACCAGCAGGCCGTTTCGCCCGTTCTCGATAAGTTCCGTGTTGCCTCCGGCGCGGCTCGCGACAATCGCCGTGCCGCACGCCGAGGCTTCGACCAGCTGGTGCGAGAAGCCTTCGTAAGAACTCACGAGCGCAAAAACGCCGCTCTCGGCAATGGTTTTCCAAAGCGCCTCGCGTTCCATTTTGCCCGCGAACGTCACGCGTTCCGCGAGCATCGGCGCGCTCGCCAGCGCGCGCAGGCGCGTGAGTTCAGGTCCGTCGCCGGCAATCAGCAGCTCCGCATCGGGAAAGCGCTCGACGACGCGCGGCATCGCCTTGATCAAGACGTCGAAATTTTTCCAAGGCACGAGACGTCCGGCCGCGACGATGCGGCGCGGATGCTTCCCGCGCTCGCCGGCAACCTCTGGGAGATGGACGCCGTTGTACACCATGCGAATGCGGCGTTCGGGGACGCCCCAGTCGCGGAGCACCGCGGCCAGGTAGCGGCTGGGCGCGAGCGCGAGATCAGCGCGGCGATACACGAAGCGCTGCACCGCGCGCAAAACCATCGGTACGAGCGGAACGCGTGCGTCTTTTTGAAAGGTTTCGAGCGATTCGCCGTACCCGTACTTCACGTGCGCTTGCTCCCAGGCGAAATCGCCCGCGATCCGGACGATGAACCTCCGGCGGCGGAGCCAGGCGACCAGGAGCGCGGGCACGCCTGAAGCGATCGCGTCCTGCGCGAAGATCGGCCCGGGTTCGTCGGACGCGCGCCAAAGCGCGCGAAAAAAAGCCGCGTAGCGCTTCCATGCGGGCAACGCGCGCGGAACGCGAACGACCCCGTACGCGGAACGCGCGCCGTCCTCCACGGAATCGGCATACGTCACGACCGTAACGCGATGCCCGCGCGCGCTCCACGCTTCAGCCAACGCCGAAACCGAGGTGGCGGGACCGCCGATATCGGGAGGAAAAATGCCGGTGGCGAAGACGACTTTCATGCGTGTATAGTGTACCTTGGGTAAAGCGAAAAGCAAGAAGTTTAAAGTCCGCATCATGGAATCGAAACCGAAAATCCTGCTGCTCGTGACGTCGTCCTCTTGGGGCGGCGCCGAACGCTATGTCGCGCGCCTGGCCGCGCAGGCCGCAAAAACGTTCGACGTAACGGTGGCCGCCGGCCGTTCGCCGAAACACGAGCTGTTTTCCGCGCTGCCTGCCGAGGTGCGCGCGCTTGAAATTCCGGAACTTCGACAACCCATCTCCCCCATCAGCGACGTGCTCGCCGTGCGCGCGCTGCGCCGCCTGATCGACCGCGAGCGCTTCGACCTGATCCACACGAACAGCAGCAAGGCGGGATTGATCGGCGCGCTCGCGGCGCGGATGTCCGCGTACCGGCCGTCCGTGATCTACACCGCGCACGGCTGGGGCTTTCTCGAACGCCGCAGCTTGCTGTTCCGACTGACGCTTTTGCTGAGCGAGAAACTTGCCGCACGCTGGCGGAGCGCCACGATCACCTTGTCCGAAGCGGAGCGCGACGTCGCTTTGCGCCGACGCTTGGCAACCGCGCAGACGCTCGCGATCATTCCGCTCGGCATCGATCGCGAGGAGATCGCTTTCCTGGACCACGACGACGCCCGTGAACGCCTGGCAGAGCGCTGTGGCACGCGACTCGACCGTCTGGTTCTCGGCACGATCGCCAACGCCTACCCCGCGAAAAATTTGCCGATGCTGTTTGAAACGTTCGAGCGCCTCGCGCCGGACTTCCCGGAACTCGATCTCGTCGTGCTTGGCGACGGGCCGGACATGCCGCGCCTGCGCGCGTTGCACGCCGCCCTCCCGCACAAGGACCGCGTCTGCCTCCCGGGCGCCGTGAAAGACGCGGCCACGCTCATGAAGGGCTTCGATGTTTTTGTCCTCCCTTCCACAAAAGAAGGTTTGCCGTGGACGATTCTTGAAGCGTCGCTCGCCGAGATTCCGATCGTCGCCACGCGCGTCGGCGCCCTGCCGGAACTGATCGAAGACCGACGCAGCGGTTTGCTGGTGGAACCGGGGAACCTTGAGGCTTTGCGGCGCGCGCTTCACGACGTCCTGACGGACCGCACGCTGTATCATGAACTCAAAAGCGGCGCCCCGCGCATTGCGGAACGCCGCTCAGGTTCGGCCATGGTGGAAGCCGTGCTCGCGCTGTACCGTTCGGTGCTTAACCGCCGTTCGCGACGATAACTTCACGCTGTCCGGCGATCGCTTCGACGAGATCGAGCTTTTCCGGATAGAGCGCGCGCGCTTCGCTGATCAAAGCGTCGCTCTTGGCTTTGTCGCCGAGCGCCCAGGCGCCGATCGCTCCCACAAGATCCCATTGGACATTTCGCACGTTCGCTTCGGCGGACGCTTTTTGTACCGCGAGAAGATCGGCCCAGCGCCTCTGGTTCAGCATATGAAGCGTGCCGTATTCGACCTGGTCCCACGCGTCCTGGCTGTCTTTGATCTCCGGGTGCTCCGCCAGATATTTCGGAGCCGCCGTCGGATCGCGGAATTCAAGCTGCCAGCGCATCCACCAGCCGCCGCCGAGCGGAAGCGACGGATCGAGCTCGCGAATCCGATTGATGTGCGTCTCGGCCACGTCGAGCTCATTTTTTTCCCACGCGATCTGCGCCAGAATCACCTCGACCTCGTGCCGGTTGGGCGAACGCGCCGCCGCCCGCGCCGCAGCGTCTTCGAGCGCCGCTTGCTGCTCTGGCGTACGCGGTCCGAAGCTCAGGTACGCGGAAGAGATCACGAGCGCCTGGACGTAATCGTTGCGATTCTTGAAACGGCGGTACTCGTCTTCCGCCAAATCGATCAGGATCGGACGGTACGGCCCTTCGAGGTATTCGCCGCGCGACTGGCTGAGATGCGACGTGGCCGCGCGAATATGCCGTTCGTAGTAGGGAGATTCTTTCTTGCGCAGCTCCTCGAGCATTCCAGACCATTCTTCGGCCGTGCGTCCCGGTTGCGAAAGCGCCATGATCATTTGCGACGTAATTTTGGCGGCGCGGACGCTTGCGGACACGGTATACAAGCTCCAAAGACTCAGAAGCGCGACGAGCAGCGCGAGCGGCACGGCGGCCTGGCTCGACTCGTCAGCCCCCTCTTCTCGCTCCTCGCGCGAAGCTGCTTCAGCAGCGACAAGGGAGAACATGAAGAAGAGCGCCAGATACGACATCGGTGTTTCGAAGATAAACAGGTTGGTGCCGACCTGCGCGATCGCCGCGACGACGAGTCCGGCGCCAAGAACCCAGTCTTCCCGCTTTCGCGTAACGGCGACGCGCACGGCAAAAACGAAGACGGCGGTATAGGCCAGGAATCCCAGCGCGCCAAGGTTGTGCAGCATCTCAAGCACCAGGTTGTGAGGACGGTCCTGGCGCGTTTCGTATTCTCCGTACTGGAGCGTGAGCGGATCGTAGTTGAAATAATATCCGCTTTCAAAGTTCTCAGGACCCCAGCCGAGCAAAGGTTTCTGCGAGAACCCCTTGAGAGCGTTGCTGATCAGGAGTTTTCGCGAATGGCTCGTTTCCTGGAAGTATTGGATCGACAAGCGTCCGTCATAAAGCCAGCGCTTGAACGGTTGCACCTGGTTGCCGATCAGGTACGCGACGGCCGCCAGGACCACGAGACCGAGGCCGATCAAGCTGAACATCCTCGCGCGCCTGCCTCCGCGCACCGCGGCGATCAAGGAGGCCGCGAGCGCGCCGATCACGACGCCGAGCAAGGCGCCTTTGGATTTCGTCGCAAAAATGCCGAACATGATCACGAGGCCGGCTGCGCCCCAAGCCCAACGCAAAGGCGTTTTCCAGTAGCGCGCGACCAACCAGCCGGCAAGGAACAGGTGCGGTACGAGGTACTGCCCGAGATAGCTGGCGTTTCCGAGCGTGGCGGATCCGCGCACGTCGAGCGCGCCCGCGGGAGGGAACATCACCTGAAGGAGGCCGTGGAGAGAAAGGATGATTGCCGAAATCGTGGCGGCGATCACCGGCTGCACCATGACCTTGCGCCAGGTGGCGCCGGCCATAAGGAAGAAGGCGAGCAGGTGGTATTGGAAGAAGAGGCCCGTGAGCCGGTCCGGCTTGGACCAGAAACTCCGGTGCGTATTGTCGCCCAACAGCATCGAAAGCGTCGCCACGGCGAAGTACGCGAGCATGGCATACAGGAAGGGCGACTTCGAGGGGCGGAATTCTTTGCGGCGGAACGCGAGCAGGACGTAACACGGGAAAAGCAGTTCGACCAGGATCTGGAAGCACATGACCTTTCCGGTCACCCACGGATAGAGGTGGCTCAACCAGACGACGAACGGGATCGCGAACACCGCGAACAAGCCGTAACGGACGAGCTTCAGGAGGAATGCGTCGAGCGGTTTCATCGGGATGTTCTGCATAGTGGATACGCGATGGAATAGATGTCGCCTGCGCCCATGACAAGCATGATAGCATCTTTCGAATCGATCGCCTCGAGCTGGCGCAGCGCTTCCGGCGGATCGGCGGCGTAGGAAACCGCGGCCACGCGGCCGCGCTTCTTGATCGCGTCGACCAGGTCGCGGGAGGAAACCTCATGCTCCCCCTCTTTGCGACCCTCGACGCCGTAGATTTCCGAAAGGACGAGCGTATCAGCCTCGTCAAACGCGTTCACGAACGCGTCAAACAGCTTCCGCGTGCGCTCGTGGTGGTGCGGCTGGAACGCGACGACAAGTTTTTTTCCGGGATAAAACTCCTTTGCGGCTTTGAGCGTCGCCTCGATCGCGTCAGGCGTGTGTCCGTAATCCGAAATGACGGGCGCGCCGTGCGTCTCGCCGACCTTCTCGAATCTCCGCCAAATGCCGGCGAAGGAGGCCAGCGCCGAACGTACCGCCTCTTCGGACGCGCCGAGCGCGCGGGCCGCGCCGATCGCGGCGAGCGCGTTCAACACGTTGAACGTGCCGGGCACGCGCAGTTCGAGGTCGCGCCAAGCGACGCCGTCCTTAAACACGGCGTCAAAGCGCTGCAATCCTTCGGAAGTTTCATGCCGCTCGACGCGAAGATCGGCATCGTTCGAAAATCCGAACGTGCTGTTCGGCTCCGCGAGCGCGCCGAGCGCTTCGCGGCTGCCCGCATCATCCGCATTCCAAATCAACGGTCCGTCGACGGGCCGCTTGGCCGCAAACGCTTTAAACGTTTCCTGGATATGCGCGAGGTCGCGGTAGTAATCGAGGTGGTCCTCGACGATTTTGGTGACGACGACCATTGCGGGCGACAAGCTCATGAACTGCTCGCGATATTCGCACGCCTCGACGACGAACAGGTCGCTCTTGCCCACGCGCAGGTTTCCATACTCAAAGCTCGGCACGCGGCTGCCGACGATCACGGTCGGATCCAATCCCGCCTTTTCGAGGATCAGCGCGAGCATCGCCGTCGTCGTCGATTTGCCGTTGGTGCCGGAAATCGCGACCGTTTTGTACTGCTTGGACAGAAGTCCGAGAAATTCGAAATAGCTGAGCTGCGGGATACCGAAGGCAGCGGCCGCTTGGCGCTCCGCCTGCGTCTCTGGAGCGGCGGACGTGTAAATGAGAAGGTCGAGATCCGGAGCGACGTTCTCAGCCGCGGGTTCGAGCACGCGCACGCCGGCGCGCTCGGCATCGGCCGTCACGACGGAGCGGGCGGTGTCGGAGCCGCTCACGTCCTTCCCCTGCAAACGCAAAAACTTGGCGGCGGCGGAAACGCCGATGCCGCCGATGCCGACGCAATGGATGCGGTGGACGTGCGTGAGGTCGAGTGCCATGTCACGCCCAGCCTACCCGTTCGCTCCATATTTTTCAAGATAAAAAACGAGACCTTCCCCTCAGAAGGTCTCTCGAAGTCGTGACCGTGAAAGCGTCCCGATCAGGAAGCGGCGCGCGTGATCGGATCGAGCGTGCCGCCCCACGGCGCGAGCGCGCTCGTCGGCACCTGGAAGATCTGGTGCTGGTCGATCTCGCCGACCAGATCGTCCTTGATCGGCCGGCGGAAGATGACCTTCTGCACCGCGTAGGCGCCGTTGCCGCGGGCGATGATCGTCCAGCCGGCGCACAGCAGGTAGCGCGCCAGCGCCGAGTTCGCGGCGATATCCTGCGCCGTCACCAGCACCGCGTTCTTGCCGCCGACCATCTCGATCTGCTTGAGGCGACGCAGGAAGCTGGGGTCCCCCGTCAACGTGACGGGTTTCAGGTCGACGCAGACCCGTTTCCAGGTCGACGGTCGCGGCAGCAGGTTCGGTCCATCCGTCAGGATCGACACGCCCCACCGGACGATCCTGCGCAGCTGAAGCCCGCTGATCTCGATTGCTCTGCAACTCATGCGCATTCCCTCCAAGATGTGCGGTTGAAGTCGCGATACAACAGGCGCACCTTTACACGTTTTAGGCCTGGTGTCAAGCTATCTATGTCATCCCAAAACGGAGGAGTACGATCATGCCAGATGACAAGAAAGAGGGCGGCGACCCGCGCGAACGCGAGAAGCCGACGGTCAAGCCCGAAGAGGTGCAGGTCACCGTGGTGCCGAAGACGAAGCCTGTCCCCGACGGAGCCAACAGGCGCGACGCGCACCGCGTGAAGCGCGAGAACGACGGCAACAAGCAGCGCGCCGACAAGGCGACCGGCAACGACCAGGGCGGCGCCACCAAGGAAGTCCGCGACGCGATCCGGAAGGCGACGCCCGGCGGGCGCGATGCTCAGCAAGAGGCCGCCAAGGAGGCCGCCAAGGAAGTCGGCAAGAAGCTCGATTCCAAGGTGTTCGACGGCGTGAAGGTCAAGATGCCGGACGAGAAGGTGCCGATCATGGCTCCGGCCACGGAGGGTACCGCGCCGGCCGATCCTCCTCCGCCACCCCCGAAGAGCAAGGGTATCTGAAGCCCGTTGCGCATCGGGGATTTTTATTTTCCCGGTTTTCACCCCTGGCCAAAAATGCGTGTTTTCGCTAGAGTGTCGCCATATGTTTGAAGCGTATAAAGGGGCCAGCGTATTGGTGACGGGAGGAGCGGGGTTCATCGGCTCCCACCTGACTGACCGGCTGATCGAACTCGGCGCCAAGGTCGTCGTTCTTGACGATCTCTCGACCGGCAAGCGCGAAAATCTTTCGCAACACGAAGGTAATCCCAATTTTGCGTTCGCGCACGGCAACGCCAACGACTGGCCGACGCTCGACCGCGTCTTCGATACCCACAAACCCGACTACGTCTTCCACCTCGGCGCCTTCTGCGGCGTAAAGCGCGTCGAAGAGCGTCCGCTCGACGTCCTCAAGGATATCGACGGCATCCGCGCGATTTTCGAATTCTGCAAGGATCGCAAGGTCAAGAAAATTTTGTACTCCTCCTCTTCCGAGGTCTACGGCGAGCCGATCTCGCTGCCGACGCATGAGCACGGCCCGATCAACGTGAGCCCGCGCGACCCCTACAGCCTCGTGAAGATGCTCGGAGAGAACCTGACGCATCATTACTACGAGCAGTACGGACTGAAAACCGTGGCACTCCGCTTCTTCAACGTCTACGGCCCGCGCCAAGAAAGCTCGCCGTACGGTTTCGTGGTCGGCATCTTTCTCGACCGCGCGCTCAAGGGCGAGCCGCTCCATATTTTCGGCGACGGTTCGGCGACGCGCGATTTCGTTTTCTATAAAGACAACGTCAACACCATTCTGACCGCAATGCTGAAAGATACGACCGACGGCCAGACCATCAACGTCGGCAAAGGCATTCCGACCACCATCCAGGAACTGGCCGAGCGCGTCGCCGCCGTTTCGGGCAAAGACCTGAAGATTGAATACCTGCCGGTGCGTAAAATGGAGATCAAATACCGCACGCCGGACGTCCAGCGCATGCATGAGCTGATCGGTACCAAAGCGGAGACGACGCTTGAAGAAGGCCTTCGGGAGACCTACGAATACATGAAAAACAAGCATGGCGCCGCGTAAGCGCGTCCTGATCTATTCTGCGTTTTACGACCCGTTCATTTCCGGAGCGGAGGTGATGGTCGTCGAGACCGTCCGCCGCTTGGCCGGACGTTTTTCGATCTGCGTCGTGACCGCGCGTCTCGACGGCACGCTGCCAAAACACGAAACGAAAACGCTGGGGGGCGGCGCGACGTACGAAATCACGCGCCTCGGATTCGGAAAGAAGTGGGACAAATACGCGTTTCCGCTGCTAGCGCCGCTCTGGTCTCTCAAGCAGCCGCACGACCTCGTCCACGCCGTCATGGAATCCTATGCCGGTATCGCGCTCTGGTGGTATCGCGTCTTCGGCGGAAAAAAACCGACGCTACTCACGCTCCAGTCGGGCGATTTGGACATGCCGGTCAAGAATAAAAAGATTCCGCGCTTCGTCTGGCGCAACATCCACGTCTCGCCGACCAAGGTCGTCGGCATCTCGACGGCGCTCACGAATCGCGCCGCCCGATTGGGCGCGAAAGACACGACGACGATCCCGAACGGCGTCGACTTCAGCCATCTCGCCAACGTGCCGCGTTTGGAAAAAAAGAAGCATCGCGTCGTCACGGTCGCCCGCCTCTCGCCTGAGAAAGGTCTCCCCTTCCTGATCGAAGCGATCAAAATCGCGCGCCACTCCGTCGCCGACGCCGAGCTCGTCATCGTCGGAGGCGGAGCGCTCGAAGCCGAACTCAAGAAGTTCACGCACGCACAGTCGCTTCAAGAGGTCGTGCGCTTCCTCGGCGCCAAACCGAACACGGAGGCCATGACGGAAGTCGCGCAGTCCACCGTCTTCGTCCTGCCCTCATTGGGCGAAGGCCTCGGCATCGTGCTGCTTGAAGCGCAAGCGCTTGGCGTGCCGGTCGTGGGCACGAACGTCGGGGGCATTCCCGACGTGATCGAACATGAGAAGAGCGGGCTGCTCGTTCCCCCGTCCGATCCGAAAGCGCTGGCGGAAGCGATCGTGCGCATTCTCTCGGACGCCGCGCTCGCCGCGCGCCTCGCGGAGACGGCCACGAGCCGCTTGGCGAAATTCGACTGGGATCGGATTGCGGAGCAATACAAAGAACTGTACGAAAAAATGACGGCATAAGAACCGGCCTTGCGTGGCCGGTTTTTTCTTTTTCAGCACGGCGGCGAGTTGCCAACACGCGCCCATACGCTATGCTGAAACGGTCCTTTCAAGGAGGCTCCGATGCGCGTTGCTGTTTTTGCGCTTGCAAGCATCCTCGCCGCTTGCGCTTCGCAAGCGAGCCCGTCTTCGGCGCCGCCGAAACCATCCGTGCCACCACCCGAGCTGCCCGCGCCCGTCGCGGCCGCGGCTGCGCACGTCGTCCTCGTGTTCATCGAGGCGACCTGCGAAACGCTTGGTGATGCGACCGCGATCGGCACCGGCTTCTACGTGGCGCCACGCGTCATCGCCACGGCCGACCACGCGCTCCAAGCCGCGCGCGACGGCGCTATTCCCGATTTCGCCATTGTCGGAGAGGGCGGGTGCAGCCGGGCCGTCTACGGCAACCGCATCGATACGCTCGACACCCTCTTGCTCCTCGCGCACAACGAGCACGCGGGGCACCTGAACCTGGCCGCGCGTCTGCCCGAAAACGGGGAAATCCTGCACCGTCGCTCATTCAATGCGTACGACGAAACGACGGGCACTGCCGTATTCGGCGACGCCGTCGTCGTAATGGAACCGCTGCCGCCGTCCCGCGTCTTTTACGCCGCCGCGCCCCATCCTCCGGAATCCGGGGAGTCGGGCTCGCCGCTGATCGACAGCGACGGAAACGTCGTGGGCATGACGCTCGCTTCGGGAAAGCTTCGCTCGAACGGCAAACCGATCGGCGTCTACGTCTCCTCGCTCGCCATCCGTGTCGTCCTCGCCCAATGCGGCGGTGGCGGTCCTTGCAGCGAAGAGTAAGCATGCCGCCCCGACCAGGGCGGCTTTTCAATTCCTCGCGCAGCAGCGTATACTTTCCACGCATTACACGCCTTGTTTCCCACGCCCATGACGCTCCCCCACCTCGCCAGCCAGGATCCCGATCTCGCCGGCATGATCCGCGCGGAAGCGCATCGCCAGCAGGAAGGCCTTGAGATGATCGCTTCCGAAAACATCGTTTCGGAGGCCGTCTTGGAAGCGCTCGGTTCGCCGCTCACCAACAAGTATTCCGAAGGCTACCCCGGCAAGCGCTACTACGGCGGCAACGAGGTCGTCGACCAGGTCGAATCGCTGGCGATCGAGCGCGCCAAGCAGCTCTTCGGCGCGGAGCATGCCAACGTCCAGCCGCACGCCGGAAGCCCTGCGAACCTCGCGGCGTACATGGCACTCGCCGAGCCGGGCTCGACGATCATGGCGATGGATTTGGCGATGGGCGGACATCTCACGCACGGCTCGCCGGTCAACTTTTCCGGCAAGCTCTACCGCTTCGCCCACTACGGCGTGAACCGTGAAACGCACTTGATCGACATGGACGAAGTGCGGAAGATCGCGCTCGACGCGAAGCCGAAAATCCTCGTCGCCGGTTTTACCGCCTATTCGCGCACGCTCGACTTTGCGGCGTTCCGCGCCATTGCCGACGAGGTCGGCGCGTTTTTCATGGTCGACATGGCGCACTTCGCCGGTCTCGTTGCCGGCAAAGCGTTTCCGAATCCCGTGCCGCACGCCGATATCGTCACGACGACGACGCACAAGACGCTCCGCGGCCCGCGCGGCGCGATGATTCTCTGCAAGAAAGACTTCGCCAAGAAAATCGATTCCGCCGTGTTTCCCGGCATGCAAGGCGGCCCGCTTGAGCACGTCATCGCGGCCAAAGCGGTCGCGTTCGGCGAAGCGCTCAAGCCGGAGTTTGAAACGTATCAAAAACAAGTCGTGAAGAACGCTCAAGCGCTCAGCGCGTCTCTCACCCAAGAAGGCGTGCGCGTCATCACGGGCGGCACCGACAACCACATGCTGATCGCCGACCTGACGGACCTTGGCACGACAGGCAAGCCGGCGGTCGATGCACTCGATCTCGCGCGGATCTACACGAACATGAACATGATCCCCTACGATCCGCGCAAGCCGATGGACCCCTCGGGACTCCGCATCGGCACGCCCGCGCTCACGACGCGCGGCTTGAATGAAGGCGATATGCGGGTCGTCGGCGGCTTGATCGCCAAGGTTTTGAAATCTCCGGCTGACGAAAGCGTACGCAAGGAAGTCCTGGCTGCTGTCGAAACGCTGGTTGCCGCGCATCCGATCTATCCCGAATGGAACGCATGAAACTGATCGACGGACGCGCGGAAGCGCAGAAAATCAGGACGGCCGTCGCGGAAGAAGTTTCGCGACTCGGCAGAAAGCCGGGTTTGGGCGTCGTGCTGGTCGGAGAAGATCCGGCCTCGCGGCTTTACGTCGGTTTGAAAGAAAAGGCCTGTGCCGAAGCCGGCCTGCATTTTGATCTCCGTCATTTTCCCTCCACGGCCGCGCAGGATGAAGTCCTGGCCGCGGTCGAAGACCTCAACCGAAGCGAAGCGATCGACGCCATGCTGGTGCAATTGCCGCTTCCGCCGCACCTGGAGGCGGACAAGATCGTCGGCGCGATGCATCCGCAGAAAGACGTCGACGGTTTTCATCCTGAGAATCTCCTCGGCTATTTGGAAGGAACCGGCGAGGCTCCAGGTCTCGTCGAAGCGATTTCGCTCCTGCTCGACACCGCCCCGACGCCGAAGCATGGCCTCGCTTGCGTCCTGGCCAACAGCGCGGTCTTCTCCGCTCCGGTCGAAACGATGCTCTCGCGCCGCGGCCTTGAACCGACGGAAGACCTTGCCGCGGCCGACGTGGTGGTCACGGCGGTCGGAAAGCCCGGCTCGCTCACGGGCGACATGATCAAACCCGGTGCCGTCATCATCGACGTCGGCACCACGCGCGTCGGCGACAAGACCGTGGGCGATGCCGATGCGGCGAGTTTGGAAAACGTCGCGAGCGCGCTGACGCCCGTCCCCGGCGGCGTCGGCCCGATGACGGTCGCGATGCTGCTCAAGAAAACACTGGACCTCGCGAAACGCCACGGCAAATAAAAGAGGCATCCCCATGAGGCGGGATGCCTTGTGCGTTACGGCCGCTTGAGTACCGCGCTCCTGGTGGAGATGCGGTTGCGGCCTTCGCGCTTGGCCGCGATCATGTTCGCGTCGGCGCGCTTGATCAGCGCATCGACGGTGTCGCCGGGTTCGTACTCGGCGGCACCCATCGAGATCGTCACGCTGAGCTGGTTGCCCGAGCGCGTCATGAAGGGATTCCCTTCGATCTCGGCGCGAATGCGCTCGCCCAAGCCGCAAGCCGCGAGCACGTTGTCGAGCACCAGCACGCAGAACTCGTCACCGTGCAAGCGCGCGGGGAAGTCCGTGCTGCGCTGGGCGCAGTTGGACGTGCGCTCGGCGACGCCGGCGATGACGTCGTCGCCGTCGGCATGGCCATGCTCGTCGTTGATCGGCTTGAACTTGTCGATGTCGAAGTACAGGAGCGAAAACGTCGCTTCGCTCTGGATCGCTTCGGCAACCTTGCGCTCGAGCTGTTCCTTGGTACCCAGCCGCGTGAGGTTGTCGTCTTCGATCGAATCGACTTCGTTGACCTCGATCTTGAGCCAGCGCTTGCCGCCGTGATCGAGCGGCACGACCGACAAGATCGCGCCGATCAATCCCTTCATGCGGCTGTCGATGACGACGCGTTCGCGGATGCGCTGGAGCTTTCCGGACTGGAGGCGCGTGAGGAGCTCGACGCCGTAGGCGACAGGGAGCTCGTGCACGACGCTCTGTTCGGAACGCCGGCGCCCGTGCCGGCGCTGAATGCGCTCGAACACGCGCACGCTGATGCGATCGTCTCTGACGTCGCCGAACAGATGCTCGGCCATGCGGTTGCACTCGACGATCCGACCATGCTCGTCCGCAATCATGCGGGCAGCATCGTCGCATTCGAAGGCCAGGCAGATCACCTCTTTGGAAGCGAGCTGCGAACGAAGCGCAGCGGCGGTTGCAAGCGCGGAGGCAAGCTGACGATCGGGGCTAGGCGGGCTGACGCTCGCCACCTTCGGCTCGGCCATGATGGCCTCCTTGGCTGTGGTTGGGGGTAGTACTACGTTGAAAAAAGGGCAATCTCACTGGGTCTGAACCTATCAAAAAAACCCCGTTTTGTCAAGGATTCTTCCGATCAACGCGGGCCGAAAAGGGCGTAGAGGGCTCCCGCGGCGTACACGAGCAGGAGGAAGTAGACGACGAGATTCGGGACCTTCAACATCCCATCGCGCTTCTCCCGCTTTACTTTCAGGTACATCATTGAAACGAACATGCCTTCGACGCCGATCAGGACGGCGCCCACAAGCTCCAAAATGCGGCCGAAGCTGCGTACGCCCATGAGATACAGCATGAAAGGAAATCCGACGGCCGCGATCGAAGCCAGAATCGGTCGAACGTTGAAATCCTTGCAGAACTGCTTGTTCAGGTAGTCGGTAAAAACGATGTAGGACGTGAGAATCGAGAAAAATCCGGCGAGCGCGCCGAGCCGCGGCAGATGGCCCCCGAACGCGGCGCTAAGGCCGCCGATCGACTCCGTCGTGGTAGTCGGACCGAGCGCGCCGACGACTGCGGTTGCGAATGCGATCGTGAGTCCTACGGCCATAAGCGTGCCGGCAATGACGCTTCGGCGCACCCTGCGCGCGTCGTCGCCGACGATCTCCCGCACCTCCGTCACGACCGTCAGGCCGCCGTAGGCGAAAAGAATGATGCCGTACGGCACGAGCGCGTGTTCCACATTGAACGTAAGGAGGTGCTCAGTCTTGATCGCTGTCGACGCGATTGCCGCCAAAAGCAGGATCGATCCCATTTCAACAAGCGTCATCCAGAAATCGACGGCGGAGAGAAACGTCGTTCCTTTTCGCACGGCCAGGACGCCGAAAATGAACAAGAGCGCAGCGCCCCAGAACGGCGGAACCGGAAGCTCAGGTCCGAAGATCTGCGCGATGAACAAGCCGCCGAGGATCAAGTAGGCCAAGCTCGCGCCGAAAAGACCGATTACCGACGAGAAGGCTTCAAGACGGCCGGCCCAGGAACCGAGATGCATCCTCACATACCCGACCAAACGATGCTGACCAGGCGTCGCCATGACGACGTCGGCGTACAACAAGTGCGTCAACGTGACGGCAACCGCCAAGACAAGCATCCAAAACAGGCCGGCCAGATAGCCGGCTTGCTGAACCATATAGGGCAGACCGAAGATGCCGGCGCCAACGATCGTGCCGAACATGACGAAAGATGCGCGGAGACCGGAGCCGAAACGTGTCGCGGAGCGTCCATTGGCCATACCGCACCATTCTAGCACGTTTTGACTTCGGCTTCGCGCCGGACTACCGTGTACGCAGGCTCCTCCCGGAGGTGTCACGTGTCCACACCGCTCTCGTTTCCGACCGTTCTTGTGCCAGGTTTCGCGGGAGGACGCCTTTCGCTCCGTCCCCTTCGCAATGCGCTGGCGAAACGCGGCGTCGACGTTCTCGTCTGGCCACGCGCGCCGTTCCTTTACCGCAAGCCGATCGGCCACCATGGCCTGCGCCTCGCAAGAGACCTCCTGAAGCTCCGCAGCGTGCTCGATCAACCTCTCACCGTCATGGGATGGTCGGAGGGCGGTCTCGTGGCGGTCTCCGCCATGATGCAGACCGTCTTGCAGACGCACGAGCAGCCAGAGGATGTCGTCCGCCGCATCGTCACCTACGGCTCCCCCTTCCACGGGGCCTTGAGCGCCCACGCTGGATGGCTGATCGACCCGCTGATCGGGACCAGCATCCGCGAGATGCGACCGGGCAGTCCGACCTTGAACGAGCAAGTCTCGTTCCTGCATCATCCGCGCGACTGGGACTTCCAGGCCGTCTTCGGCACGAGAGACCTGCTCGTCTCGAAGCGCCAACCCGATCTCGATCAGAGCTGGTGCCACTACGGACCTTGGCACCACCGCTCCCCGCTCTACGACCGGAGCCTGTTCGATCTTATCCACAGGCTCATCGCCACCCCCTGAACGGTGCCTACCAGGCCCGTTTTTTCGTTTTGACGGTGCCAGCCTCATCGCGTACGATGGGGCCACTATGACAGCTTCCGGAGACCGCAAACCCGAATTCGTCCCGCCGCACAATTACGACGCGGAAGCGGCGGTCCTGGGCTCGATCCTGATCGACAAGGAAGCGATTTTGCGCGTGGCCGACATGGTCACGCCCGAGGATTTTTACCGCGAGAGCCACGGCGCGATTTTCGACGCCATGCTCGGCCTGTACGCCAAATCGGAGCCGATCGACCTCATCTCGCTCTCCGACCGCTTGAACGAAGCCGGCCAGCTCGAACGCTGCGGCGGACAGACGTACCTCGCGCAGCTGGCCGAAGCCGTCCCGACCGCCTCGCATGTTTTTCACTACGCCAAAATCGTCCAGCGCGACTCGACGCTGCGCCGCCTGATCACCGCCTCGCATGAAATCGCCCGCATGGGTTTCGATGGCGGCGAGAGCGATAACGTCGAATCGCTCCTCGACCAAGCCGAGCAACGCCTCTTCGGCGTTTCGCAAAAGCACCTCAAGCAGAACTTCGTCCCGATCCGCAGCGTCCTCGACGCCGCCTTCGACCGCATCGACGAGCTGCACAAGGAAAAAGGAAAGCTGCGCGGCGTGCCGACGGGTTTCAAGTCGCTCGATAATCTTCTTGCCGGCCTTCAGGCTTCCGACCTTGTCATTCTCGCCGCCCGTCCGGCCTGCGGTAAAACGTCGTTCGCGCTCGACATCGCCCGCAACGTCGCCGTCCGCTCGCAAAAAGCCGTCGGCATCTTCTCGCTGGAAATGTCCAAGGAACAGCTGGTCGACCGCATGATCTGCGCCGAAGCCAACGTCGACCTCTGGAAGATGCGTACCGGCCGCTTGTCGGACAAGCCGGGCGACGACGACTTCCCGCACATCGCCCACGCGCTCGGTACGCTCTCGGAAGCGCCGATCTTCATCGACGACTCCGCCAACGTCAACATCATGGAGATCCGCACGAAAGTGCGCCGCCTCCAGAAGCAGCACGGGCAGCTCGGCCTCATCGTCGTCGACTATCTCCAGCTCATGGAGTCGCAAACGAAGATCGAGAACCGCGTGCAGGAAATCGCCGGCATCACCCGATCGCTCAAGGGTTTGGCCCGCGAAATGAACGTTCCGGTCCTGGCGCTCTCGCAGCTCTCGCGCGCCGTCGAAATGAGCAAGCCGGCCATCCCGAAGCTCGCCCACCTGCGCGAATCGGGCTCGATCGAACAAGACGCCGACGTCGTCATGTTCATCTACCGCAAAGCCGCCGACCGCAACTACCGCATGGAGGACCTGGCGCCCGAAGAACGGCATGTCGCCGAAATCCATATCGCCAAGCACCGCAACGGCCCGACCGGCGTCTGCCGCCTCTTCTTCGACGAGAACCGCGCCAGTTTCAAGAATCTCGACAAGGACTTCGCGCTCGCCCCGACCGCTATCGAAGCTTAACCACGCACTATGACGATGTTCAGCAAACTCAAACAGATCAAGGATCTCCGCGACCAAGCCAAAACCATCCAAAACGTCCTGAAGGACGTGACGGTGGAGGGTTCGGCCGCCTGGGGCAAGATCTCGATTTCCATGAACGGCAACCAGGAGGTTACGTCCGTGAAGATCGACCCGGAACTGCTCTCCGACAAGGCGAAGCTCGAAGGCGCCGTGAAGGACGCCTACAACGACACGATCAAAAAGGCGCAGCGCGCCATGGCCGATGCCATGAAAAAATCAGGCGGCCTGAACATTCCCGGATTGAACTAAACGATGTCCCGCTTTCCGGCTTCGATCGAGAATTTAATCCAGGAGTTCAAGAAGCTCCCGGGCATCGGCGAAAAAACCGCCGAGCGTTTCGTGTTCCATCTGCTCGGACGCGGACGCGAAGCGGCGGTACGCCTCGGCGACGCCATCTTCGCGCTCGAGCGCTCGATCATCATTTGCGCGCGCTGCCGCAGCGTTTCGGAAGCCGATCCCTGCCGCATCTGCCGCGATCCATCGCGCCGCGACGACGAGCTCTGCATCGTCGCCGACCAGCAGGGCTTGTCCGCGATCGAGCGCACCGGTTCTTATAAGGGAAAATATTTCGTGCTCGGAGGCTTGCTCTCCCCCATCGAAGGCGTCACGCCCGAGACACTCGGCATCGACGCGCTCGACCAGCGCCTGCAAGGCGGCTCGGTGCGCGAACTGCTTCTGGCGGTCAACCCGACCATCGAAGGCGAAGCGACGATGGCCTACCTTTCCCGCCGCTACGCCGCCTCGCTGCCGCGCGTCACGCGCCTAGCACGCGGCCTCCCTCGCGGCGCCGACCTCGAATACGCCGACGAAGTCACGCTTTCGGACGCATTGGTTGGACGGAGAGAGATGAAATGAAAAATCCCGGCATGCCGGGATTTTTCTTAGGCGATCTTTTCGATCTGGATGGAAGTGAAGGGCTGGCGATGGCCGTTGACGCGCTTGTAGCGGCTCTTCGGCTTGTACTTCACGACCTGGATCTTGGCCGCGCGGCCGTGGCCGACAACCTTGGCCTTGACCTTGGCGCCGTCGACGGTCGGGGTGCCGACCTTGAGGCCGCTGCCGTCTTCCGAGGAAACCAGGAGCGTCGCGAGTTCCAGGGTGGAACCGGCTTCCGCGTCGAGCTTCTCGACCTTCACGGTCTGGCCTTCCTTGACCTTGTATTGTTTGCCGCCGGTGGAGATGACTGCGTACATAAGGGGTTTATCTGAAAGTGAGCCCACTTTAGCAGGGTCGCGTACGGACGTCAACCCCCGGCTCGGGGGAGGTTCCCCATGAAAAACCGCCGTAAAAGCAGTGGTCAGCGCGGGAACAGCTCAGGAGGGAGCCGCGTAGGGCCAAGCCGGCGTGAAACCGTTTACGGCACGGAGACAATTGCCTCGGCTCGAACAGGCGCCTGCGACGATGGTCGGCGCAAGCGTACGAGCGCGATGCCGCTCAAGACAATGATGCCGCAGCCGACGAGCGTCCAAACGTCGGGCGGGTTGCCGAACAAGACCATGCCGGCCAGGACGCCCCAGATGATTTGCGTGTAGTGGAACGGCGCGGCGACGGAGACAGGCGCATAGCGAAACGCGAGTGCCGTAAGCAGCAAGCCCGCGCCGAAAGCGACGCCGCCGACGAGCATGGCCAGAGCGGTCGTCGACGTGAGCGGGGTCCATCCATGCATGGCGGGAAGCGCGCTGAACACGACGATCGCCGCGCTCGGGAAGAGCGCAAGCGATAGCGGCGTTTCCTGCGGCCCCATTTTGACGACGAGCACGTTGCGCGCTGCGGCGCTGCACGCCACCACGGCGACGGCCACGATCGCCCAGCTCATGTCTTGCGTGTCGGGACGCAACGCGACCAGCACGCCGGCGAAGCCCGCGGCGATCAGCATCCAGCGGGAGACCGTCGCGCGCTCCTTAAGAACCGGGACGGCCAGCGCCGCCGTCAGGAACGGCGCGAGGAAAATGACGGCATAGGCCGTGCTGAGCGGAAGGCGCGCGATCGCGTAAAAGACGAGCGCTTGGGTCGGCGCCTGCAAAACGCCCCGCAAAACGTGCAACGCTTTCTTGCGCGTCGCAAAGGTCGCGCGGACGCCGCCGAGCGATTTGGAACACGCAAGGAGAAGCAACGCTGCGACGAGGGCGTAGAGAAATGAAATCTGGAACGGATCGTAACCGTCTTTCGACAACAGCTTGGCGATCACGTCGCCGGATGAGAAGAAGAAAAAACCGGCGATGGCGGAGAGGATTCCCTTATACATGGCAAAGGATCAAGAAACGAAACGCGTACGACCTTTTCACGGAAGCGCTTTCAACGTGATGCTGTCGCCGGATACGACGCCGAGTTCCGCCGCGACGCCCGCGTTCAGCTCAAGTACGGCGTCGGCGGGCTCGATCGGACTGTACGTTTCAAGCTCTTCCCCTGTCGGGACCGGTACGGAGGCGTCGATATCGACAACCACGCCGTCCCTGATCCACACGATGTCGATCGGAAATCGCATGTCTTTCATCCAGAAAATCCAAAAATTGGCGGACGGGAAGGGAAAGTACATGCCCCGGTCGGACGCGAGCGCGTCGCGCTTGCCGAGTCCCCTTTCTTTTTTGGCGTCCGTGTCCGCGATTTCGACGATGAACGTTTTGTCGCGCAGCGTGAGCTCGGCCAAAACCGGCGTGCGCGCGACCCAAGCATCCCTGGCGCGCAAGCCGAGCGCGACAACGACAATCAGACCGGCGAGGATTGCAACGAGCGGGAACCTACTGGCGTTGGTCGGCTTGGCGTTCATGCGCGCGCTTACGAAGAATAAACGTGATCAATAAGAAGAGTATCGCAAGAATCGCGAGCGCGAGCAATTTTTCACGCCCGCGGATGAACAGCCCGGCACCGCCGAAAGCCGCCGCGAACATCCAGAAAAGAGCGACGGTCTGCCCTGAGGTCAGGCCGCCACGCACCAAGCGGAAGTGGAGATGCTCGGCGTCGCCTTCCGCGATCGATTTTCCCGCGACAAGGCGGCGGCCGATCGTCCAGGCGACGTCCATGATCGGCACCGCCAAGACGAGCAGCGTCACGCCGATTTTGGCGCCGGAGAGCAGGGCCATCGATCCGAGCAAGAAACCGACGAGCGTCGAGCCGCCTTCGCCGAGAAAAATCGAGGCCGGCCGCGCGTTGAACACGAGAAAGCCTCCGAGCGCTCCGGCCGCGGCCATCGAAAGCAGCGCGAGCTCCGGCTGTCCGACTTCAGGCGTCAGGCTGAGCAGCGCGATCACGGCGAATCCGATGACGCCGAGTCCCGTCACGAGGCCGTCGAGCCCGTCCAAGAGCTTGGTGGTGTAAGTCATGCCCATGAGCCATGCAAACGTGAAAAGGTCGGCCGGCAGGGTCAGCTGATACGGCACGCCGTTGTTTTGAAACAACGTGATATTCCAAAGATCCAAACGGATCAGGCCTCCGAGCGGATTCGTCACGTAGTCCGCGCCGATACCGGAAGCGATCACGATGCATGATGCGAGCATCGGAAACGCGAGCTGGTACGCGGGCCGCAGGCGGTAACGGTCATCCAAGATGCCGCCCAGAATCAGGACGGCCGAACCCGCCAGAAGGCCGAGAAGATGCTTTTGGAGGAGAAAACCGCCGAGAAGCTCGGAGCGCAGGAGAAGCACGGTGAGGGCGAAGGCGCCGAAGACGGCAGCTCCGCCCAGAAGCGCCGTCGGGCGCGCGTGGGTTTTCCGGCGTTGATCCGGCAAATCGACGATACCGAATCGTTGCGCGAAAAAACGCGCGACGGGCGTGAAGGCCGCCGCGAACAGTAGACCGTAGAGAAAAGCGCGCAAGCTCATGAGATTGACAGTCTGGTGCCTCCAGGGTATCTTGCGCGGTCGGCCATCGCAAGCTCGGGGAGCCGATACCACCCATACGCCAGGAGACCTTCATGTCTCGACGCACGACCATGGCGCCGCTGGGGCCGCTTGAGATCGAAAAGGCCGCGCAGCTCGTACCGACCCCGACGGATTCGCCGGGAGGATACGCGTTCCATCGGCCGCGACCCAAGCGCGACACCATACCGACGCCTCCGCCCGTGCCGCACGATGACGACGACAGCGATCTCTTCCCGGAGATCACCGTGTCAGAAGGCGAAGGCGCGTCCTCGCGCGCCGTCACGATCGAACTGCCGCAAAACGCGACGATCCCGACGGAGCGGGACGCGTTCTTTCTCTCTGAAGAGATCATCCGGCTTCTCAAGCAGCCGCAGCCCGACGTGTGCTGGTGCAGCGGCTTCGACGAAGCCATCGGCAAGGTCTTCACCGGCAGCGACGACGGGCGATTCCTCATGCTCCGTCCGGGAATGTCGGAGCGCGAACCGATCGTCCGGAAACTGACGGCCGAACAGCAAGTGCGCGGACTGATGCGTCTGGCGATCCGCGTCTGCCCGTTCGACGGGTACAAGATGGATCCATCGATTCCCGTCATTGCTTGGGCGGGGTCCGAAGACGAACCGCCGCTGTGCTGCGCCTGGATGGCGCACGCGACGCTCGTCGCCGGACGCGTGCGCTTTTCCGATCCGCATCGCCCGAGACCGTACGCAAACTTCGTGGATGACGAGGATCAGCATCTCCCCTTCCTCTATTGCCCGAGCTGCGCGACCAGCATGAGCGTGCTCACGAAGCAGCGACAAGCTTTCTTTCGGCGCCATCGCCTCTGACGATGGCTTTTTTATTTTTAAAAAACCTCACGGAGAGCCGTGAGGCAGGACTTCAACGTCGTCGAAGTCGAGAATGATCTGATCGGTCTTGCCGGACGGGAGTTCGAACTCGACGACAACGCCGTAGCGTTCGATCGGCGGCGCGTCCTGGTCGGGCGCTTCGGAAATGGCGGGCATAGGCACGACGCCGCGGACAAGGCCTTCGGTCACGCCCTCCGGAATCTTCGCGCGGACCCCCTCGGATTTCGGGAGGATCCTGACGCGTCGACCGTCCGGGTAGAGACTCTGCAGCTCATGGAATCGATCGGGTTTCACGGGATCCTCCTGGAGCGGCGCCGTCGCCGGGCCGCTCGACTTCGTGCCTCCACTACGACACATCGTTATCATCTTGTCAAAATGCCAGGGGCGAGGTATACAGAGAAGCCGCTGTGCGGCAAAGGAGCTTCCTTTGAGCGAACCCAACACGCCTTGGTACGAGAAAAGCGAGTTCGACGGAGCGGCGCAATTTTCGGACGGCGTGCTGCGGCAAGCCGGATGGCTCGCCCGCATCCCGCCGAACGCCGTGACGTTGTTCGGCGCGCTCCTGAGTTGCCCGATGTTCCTCGCGTTCGGCTCCGGGTTCATCTTCTGGGGCGCCGTCCTGTTCGCGGTCAGCTCGGTTATCGACTGGCTCGACGGCGCTCTGGCGCGGTATCAGCTGCGTCTGCATGCAGCCGGGCGGCTTGATCTCCGCAGCCATCGAAGCGAATGGTTCAGGCTCGGACCGACGGAACGCGGCAAGATGCTCGATCCGTTCATCGATAAGATCCGCTATTTCGCCGCGATTGTCCCCCTGGGACGCGGACTGCTCCCGCACGCCCTCATCTGGATAGCCGCGGGCATTGCGCTCGCCCTCACCGCGCTGCGAGCGCTCACGGAGTGGCGCTGGAACATCCAACTGGGAGCGAACCTCTGGGGCAAGTTCAAGGTCTACGGCGAGATTCTCACGATCGCGCTGCTCGTCTTCTTGACCGCCGGCGCGCCGCTGGAGGAAGCGGCGTACGCCCTGTTCGTCATTGCAACCGCGCTAGGCTTGATTTCACTCGGCACGCAAAGCTATCGCGCCAGACTCCTCTGGCACGAACGCAAAGACCGGAACCCGTGAGGTTCCGGCCTTTTCTTTTTTTTCAAATCAGCGCTGGGCGACGGTCGGCGCAGTAACGGCGACGTAGTCGACCTTCGGCGTCGGCACCATGCCCATCGCCTGGACCTTCGTCTCGACGGCCTGAACGGACTGCTCTTGCGCCACCTTCAGTTCAAGCCGAGCGCGCTGCTCTTTCAATTCAGAAATCTGGTTTTCCAACGAGCGGATTTGGTACCCCTTCGACGAAGCGATGTTGATTTGCACGAGATAGCCCGCGCCGAACAGCACGACTAAAATCCCCAATACCAGCGCAAGCGGCTTCGAACGCGAACCGCTTCGCGCTTTGCGCGCGGGGTGCGGAACGTGCCGTTGATGGAATTTGCGCGCCATAGGTTTAACGTTTCATCGCGACCCGCAGCTTCGCGGTACGGGCGCGAGGGTTGGCATCGAGTTCCTTCCGCCCCGCCATGACAGGCTTCGGCGTCAGTACCTCGAGCTCCCCGGATGCTTCAAAGAAATTTTTGACGATGCGGTCTTCGAGCGAGTGGAAGCTGATGACGGCCAGCCGGCCTCCGGGCTTGAGCAGGCGGACGGCCTGGGGCAGCACAGCTTCCACGTTTCCGAGCTCGTCATTCGTGGCGATGCGCAGCGCTTGAAAGGCTTGCGTCGCGGGATGGATCTTCGGCTTGCCCCAGCGCGTCCGCTCCGGCACGGCCGAAGCGATGATGGCGGCAAACTGCGCGGTCGTGGTGATCGAGACGTGCTCGCGGGCCTGGAGAATCGCGGCGACCATGCGGCCGGAGGCGCGTTCTTCCCCGTAGTCGCGAAAGATGCGGATCAGCTCTTCTTTCGGCCAGGTATTGACGATGTCGGCCGCGGTCAGGTCGCCCGAGACGTCGTACCGCATGTCGAGCGGCGCGTCGAAACGGAAGGAGAAGCCGCGATCCGGGTCGTCGATCTGGAACGAAGAGTAGCCGAGGTCGAACAAGATGCCGGAGACTTCCGGGAAGGCGCACGCCCCCGCAAACTGCTCAAGATCACGATAGCTCCCGCGGATAAGCATGGCGCGTGAGCCGAATCGTTCGAGCCGCTTGCGAGTCTCCTCCAACGTGCGCGCATCCCATTCGATCCCCAGGAGGCGACCGTTCGGTGCGATGGCCTCCAGGAGTGCCGAGGCGTGTCCGCCTCCGCCCAAGGTCGCGTCGATGACGCTGTCGTTCGGTTTCGGGTCGAGGTACGAAAGGACTTCTTCGAGGAGAACCGGGATGTGGCCGGGCATACTTACACGCCGAGGGAACCGAGCTGCTCGGCGATGTCGCCGGAGTCCTTCTCGGTTTTCTGCTTGTAGGCGTTCCAAGCCTTCTCATCCCAGAGCTCGAGGTGGTTGTACAAGCCCGCCACGACCGCGTTCTTTTTGAGACCGGCGTAGGCGCGCAGGTAGTCGGGCAGGACGATCCTCCCCTGCTTGTCGATCGCGCAGTCCATGGCGCCGGCCAGCATGAGGCGGGCGAAGGCGCGGGAATTGGACTGGCTCATCGGCATGGCCGCCAGCTTGTTGGCCAGCTTCTGCCATTCGGCCGGCGTGTAGACATACAGGCAGCCGTCGAGGCCGCGCGTCACGATGGCGCCAGACTCAAGATCCCCGCGAAACTTCACCGGAATCGCGAGGCGTCCTTTGTCATCGATCGCATGCCGATACTCGCCAATAAACATGGTCGTTTTTTGTGTTTTCCCCACTTCTTACCACGATGCAACCATTATACCCCACTTTCTACCACCTAGCAACCCTGTTCCCCACCGGAAATGGGGATAAGAAAACCGCCCCTCGCGGAGCGGTCTACGATTTGCCGAGAAACTTCTTGTCGCGTCTGAACCGGTGATAGCTGACCGCGAACCGATGCGCTTCGTCGCGGGCGTGCTGCAAGATTTTCTTGTAGCGCGTGACGACGCGGACGAGTTCCGGCGTCCGCTCGCCGTAGACGATGACGTCCTGCTTGCGGTCCGGCCCCTTCGCGAGACCGATCGTCGGGATCTTGAGATGCAAGCTCCGCAACACGTCCATCGCGGCGTTCACTTGTCCCCTGCCGCCGTCGATCACGAGGAGGTCGGGCAGTCGCCACTCTTCATTTTTTTCTCCTGGCTTGGCGTGCGCAAAACGCCGACTCAGGACTTCCTTCATCATCGCGATATCGTTCGCGCCTTCGACGGTCTTGATCTTGAATTTCTTGTAGAGGCTCTTGCGCGGCAGGCCGTCGACGAACACGACGCCGGAAGCGACGGCCTGCTGCCCCATGATATTCGAAATGTCATACGCTTCGACGCGTCCGAAGACATTGATGCCGAGGTCGCGCGCTTCACGCGGATCGTCTTCGCGCTTCAGCACCGAAATATCCTGAATATGCGTCAATGCGAAGGAAAGGTTGCGAAGCTTGGCGGCTTCCTCGAAGTTTTCCGCTTTGGCCGCCGCTTTCATCTGCTTCTCGGTCTCTTTCAAAATTTGCGTCTTTTTGCCTTCGAAAAACAGCACGAGGCGGCGGATGATTTTCGCATAGTCGCGCTTCGAAATCTTGCCGACGCACACGCCGGGGCACAGCTTGATGTGGTAATAGAAGCACGGGCGCTTCTGGTTTGGCTGGCAATCGGACCAATGAAAAAGCTTGCGCGTGAGTTCAAGCGCGGCGCGGATTGAGGTTGACGAGGTGTACGGGCCGAAGACGTGCTTGAACGTCTTTTTCGGCGTCGCTTCCAACTCGTAGCCGCGAATCAAGACGGGTTTCGGGAACGGCTCGTTGGTAATCGCAAGATGCAGGAAGCTCGAATCATCCTTGCCGATCACGTTGTACGGCGGCTTGAGCTTGCGGATCTCGTTGGCTTCGAGGATCAAGGCCTCGATCGCCGTCGGCACGAGCTGCCAATCGATTGCCGCGATCAAGGGCACCATCTTTTCGATATGCTCGCCGTGCGGCCGCTGCCAATACTGCGGAATGCGGCGCGCGAGCGAGACCGCTTTCCCGACATACAAAATTTTCCCGGCGGCATCCTTCATGTAATAGACGCCGGGGCTTTCCGGAATTTCGGCCTCTTTAAGCTTGAGAGTTTCTGGCAAACGCATGGGAAAATAATAGCACGGTCTTGACGAAACGGCTTTTGCGTGGTAGAAAATGCTCGCTCTTCACTCAGACGGAGGATCAAGGTGCACATCGAACAGGCAACCGGAAACGCTGAGGACAGGCACTTCCAGACCCGGGACACGCGGCTCCCGGGCCCGAAGCAGAACCCGCTCATCATCAAGTCCGCCGACATCACCGCCGAGTGCCGACGGCCCAAGGGTCGCGTGGTGACCCTCGACTACGGCTACGGCGGCGACAAGCATCTCTACGTGGAGGTGGGCGTCTACAAGCCCAACAAGTTCGTCCACTGGACGCACCACACCTTCGACGTCCAGGAGCTGATCGACGGCCGGCGCCCCGAGAGCCTCAAGCACTTGGCGAAGCGCCTGCGCGTGTCGCAGGCGCTCATCGTCGCCTGCATCGTCAAGCACATGCATCTGCCCAACTAGCGCCGACCTCGTTCGGCGCTTTTTCTATTGACGCGTCGGTCGTCGAATGCTAGAACTCGACCATCGAACGATCAAGAGGTGCTCCTTGCCAAAACTTCCTTCGCGCGCGATTCAGACCAGTATCGGCGACCGCTTCCACATGCGCGATGACGAGCGGTATCATCCGCCCTATCACGGATGGGCGCCGTGCCTCACGCCGGACTGCCAGCAGTACATCAGTCTCGGACCAGTCATCTTGCGCAGCATCTGGATCAACGATCTCTGCCGCCGCGACAACGCGCTCTTCACGCGTCTCCACTATTCCGATGGCGAGCGCCGCGGTCCGAGGGCCAAAGAGGTCCTGCTCCGCGAGATCCCGACCGCGAACGGGTATTTCGGAACGTGGCCGTACACGCTTGTCGAGATCTCGTATGAGGTCGAACGCGGCGGGCGGATTGCGGCCCATCGGCATCCCCGCTTCTCCGTCGAGACGATCCGCAACGGGTCATTCACGGCTGAGTTCCTGCAAACGGCCGAGGAGCTCAACCTCGCGCCGACCCGGCTCGCCACGATCGTGAGCCTCCATGCCGACCCGCGGGTCGAGCAGGCGCTGCTCGTGACGCCTCCGCATCTCGCTGCGCATCCGTGACTTCGGTCGCGGTTTTTTTATTTGAGATACTTCCTCAAATACTTTCCCGTCAGCGACTTGGCGTTGCGCGCGACTTCTTCCGGCGTGCCGGTCGCGACGATTTCGCCGCCGCGGTCTCCCCCTTCAGGCCCGAGGTCGATGAGATGGTCGGCGGTCTTGATGACGTCGAGGTTGTGCTCGATCACCAAAACCGTGTTGCCGTAATTCACGAGGCGGTGCAGCACTTCGAGCAGCTTGTCGATGTCGGCGAAGTGGAGACCGGTCGTCGGCTCGTCGAGGAGATAGATCGTGCGGCCGGTTTGCCGCTTGGAAAGTTCGGAGGCGAGCTTCACGCGCTGCGCTTCGCCGCCCGAAAGCGACGTCGCGCTCTGCCCGAGCTCGAGATACGTCAACCCGACCTCTTTCAAGAGTTTCAGCTTGTCGTAGACCCACGGGATGTCGCGGAAGAACTCGCAGGCTTCCTCGACCGTCATTTTCAGAATGTCGTGGATCGACTTGTCCTTATATTTCACTTCCAACGTCTCGCGATCGAAGCGGCGGCCTTTGCAGACGTCGCATTGAACGTAGACGGTCGGCAGGAAGTGCATCTCGATCGCGATCTGACCGTTGCCTTCGCAGTTCTCGCAGCGGCCGCCCGGGCGGTTGAACGAGAAGCGGCCAATCTGGTAGCCGCGCATGCGCGCTTCTGCCGTCGAGGCGAAGAGTTCGCGGATATGCGTCCAGGAACCCGTGTAGGTTGCCGGGTTCGAGCGCGGCGTGCGGCCGATCGGCGATTGGTCGATGACGATGACCTTGTCGAGATGCTCGAGGCCGAGGATCTGCTTGTGCTTGCCCGGCGTATAGCTCGTGCCGTACAGCTTGTTCGAAAGCGTTTTCCACAGCACATCTTCCATCAGGGTCGACTTGCCGGAACCGGATACGCCGGTCAGGCAGACGAATTTGCCGAGCGGAATCTCGACATCCACCTTCTTCAGGTTGTTTTCGCTGGCGCCTTTGATGCGGATCGCGCCCTTGTTCTTCGTGCGGCGGTTCCGCGGCACGGCGATCTTCAAGTCGCCGTTCAGGTATTTGACGGTGAGCGAATCCTTGTTAGCGTTGCTCTTCACGAGCACGTCGGGCATCGAACCCTGGGCCACGACGCGTCCACCGTGCTTGCCGGCGGCCGGACCGAAGTCGACGAGATGGTCGGCGGTGAAGATCGTGTCCTCGTCATGTTCGACGACGAGAATCGTGTTGCCGAGGTCGCGCAGGTGCGTGAGCGTTTCAAGCAGCTTGGCGTTGTCGCGTTGATGAAGGCCGATCGTCGGTTCGTCGAGCACGTAGAGCGCGCCGACGAGCTTCGAGCCGATCTGCGAGGCCAGGCGGATGCGCTGCGCTTCGCCGCCCGAGAGCGTTCCGGCTTTGCGCGAAAGCGTCAGGTAATTCAAACCGACGTCCAGCATGAACTGCAGGCGCGACGTGATTTCTTTGAGGACGGAGAGCGAGATTTCCTTTTCCGTGTCATTCAGCTTGAGGCCGTTGAAGAACGCGGCCGCTTCGTCGATCGAAAACGTCGTGATATCGAGAATGCTTTTCTTGCCGCCGAGCCAGACGTGCAACGCTTCCTTGCGGAGACGCGCGCCGTTGCATTCGGGACAGATCTTTTCGCTCCAAACCGACTCGGTGCCGAGGCCGTGGCACTCCGGGCAGGCGCCGTACGGGCTGTTGAAGGAAAAGAGGCGCGGTTCGACTTCAGGAAACGAAAAACCGTCGTCTGGGCAGGCGTACTCCGAAGACATCACGTGCTCCGTGCCGTCCGAATACACGAACGTCACGACGCCGTTCGCGCGGTCGAGCGCCATCTCGACGGCCTCGGCCAGCTGGCTGCGGAACCCCTTGTTGTTTTCGAGCGGCCAGCCGAGCGGCACGCGGTCGACGAGCAGCTCGATCGTGTGCGTGCCGTAGCGGTTCATCGCGATGCGTTCGCGCAAATTCTTCCACTTGCCGTCGATGCGCACTTCGGCGAAACCGGCGGTGTAGAGATCGTTCAGCATCTGCAGGTATTCGCCCTTGCGGCCGCGCACGATCGGCGCCAACACCTTGATATGATCGTAATGCACTTTCTTTTTCTTGAGCAGCGATTCCTTTCCGGAGATCGCCTTGTTTTCGGCGACCTGTTCGGAATGGATCTGCTTGGTGCGCTCAATGGCTGCGTCGACAATCTCCTCTTGCGTCAGCTTGCGGATCTCTTTCTTGCAGGTGACGCAGTGCGGGCGGCCGACGCGGGCGTAGAGCACGCGCAGATAGTCGTAAATTTCGGTGATGGTCGCGACGGTCGAGCGCGGGTTCGAAGAATGCGCTTTCTGGTCGATGGCGATGGCCGGCGACAAACCTTCGATCTCGTCGACGTCCGGCTTCTGCATCTGGCCGAGGAATTGGCGGGCGTAGGCCGAGAGCGACTCGACATAGCGGCGCTGGCCTTCGGCGAAGACGGTATCGAAAGCCAGGCTCGATTTGCCCGAACCGGAAACGCCCGTGAGGACGATCATTTTATTGCGCGGCAGCACCAGGTCGATGTTCTTCAAGTTGTGCTCGCGCGCGCCTTTAATGACGATGTGCTCTTGCATAGTCTGTGGTGATTAGCGTCCGCGGCGCGGCTTTGCGGGTTTCTTCGGCGCCTTGTCGGCTTCCGCCTGTTTCTTCTTGAGTTCACGGATCTCGTCGCGCAGAAGAGCGGCGAGTTCGAATTCCAGCGATTTCGCGGCTTCGCGCATCTGCGTTTCCTTTTCTTTCAGCACTTCGTCGATCGGCCGCTTCTCGGCCTTGGCTTCGAGTTCCAGGTTGCGCTTGGCGGCCTTCTCGCGCGACTTCTCGATCTCGGTGAACATCGAGGTGATCGACTTCTTGATCGTCTTCGGCGTGATGCCGTGTTCCTTGTTGTAGGCGAGCTGGCGTTCGCGGCGGCGGTTCGTTTCCTTGATGGCGCGCGAGAGCGAGCCAGTGTCGCCGTCGGCATACAGCACGACTTGGCCGCCGACGTTACGGGCGGCACGGCCGATCGTCTGGATCAGCGACGTCTCCGAGCGCAGGAAGCCTTCCTTGTCAGCATCCAGGATCGCGACCAGCGAAACTTCCGGCAGGTCGAGGCCCTCGCGCAGCAGGTTCACGCCGATCAGCACGTCGAACACGCCGCGACGGAACTCGTGGAGGATCTGGATGCGGTCGAGCGTTTCGACGTCGGAGTGAATGTATTTCACCTTGATCTTGAGCGACTCCAGATACGAGGTGAGGTCTTCCGCCATCTTCTTCGTGAGCGTCGTCGCCATGACGCGCTCGTCTTTCTCGATGCGCCCCTTGATGCGTTCGATCAAGTCTTCGACTTGGCCCTTGTAGCCGGAATCCAGGCTTTCCGTGACCGGCTTCACGATGACTTCCGGGTCGACAAGGCCGGTCGGGCGGATGATCTGCTCGACGATCTGGTCGCTGTGTTCGTATTCGTATTTGCCCGGCGTCGCCGAAACGAGCAGCGCTTGCGGCATGCGGCTCTCGAATTCCTTCCAGGCGAGCGGGCGGTTGTCGGCGGCGCTCGGCAGGCGGAAACCGTATTCGATCAGCGTTTTCTTGCGCGCGGCGTCGCCGGCCGACATGCCGCCGATTTGCGGAATCGTCACGTGCGATTCGTCGATGACCATCAGGTAGTCTTTCGGGAAGTACGACAAGAGCGTGTCCGGCGGCGCGCCCGGCGGACGGCCGGAGAGAATCTGCGAATAGTTCTCGATGCCGTGGCAGTAGCCGACCTCTCGCATCATCGCCATGTCGAAGCGCGTGCGGCGCTCAAGCCGCTCGGCTTCGAGGAGCTTGCCTTCTTTGCGGAACTTCTCGAGCTGCTCCTTCAATTCTTTCTCAATCGCCGCCAAGGCGCGCGTGCGGTCTTCGGCGTTCGTGATGAAGTGCTTGGCCGGGAAAATCCAAACGTCCTCGACGCGCTCGGCGCGCTTGCGCGTGACCGGATCGATCTTATAGATGCCGTTGATCTGTCCGAGCCCCGTTTCGATGCGGTAGATCATTTCCTCGTTGACCGGCATGACCTCGACCGTCTCGCCGCGCACGCGGAAGTGGCCGCGCGTGAGGTCGGCGGTCGTGCGCTCGAATTGCATGGCGATGAAACGCTTCAGCACGTCTTCGCGCGTCAGGCGCTCCCCCGTCTTGAAATGCAGGACGGTCTTTTCGTATTCCTCCGGCGCGCCCAAGCCGTAGATGCAGGACACCGAAGCGACGATAATCACGTCCTTGCGCGTCAGCAGCGCCTGCGTCGACGCGTGGCGGAGACGGTCGATCTCTTCGTTGATCATCGCTTCCTTCTCGATGTAGGTGTCGCTCGAAGGGACGTAGGCTTCCGGCTGGTAGTAGTCGTAGTAGGAAACAAAATACTCGACGGCGTTTTCCGGGAAAAATTCGCGGAACTCGTTGCAGAGCTGCGCGGCCAAGGTCTTGTTGTGCGCGATCACGAGCGTCGGCTTCTGGATCTTCTGAATGACGTTGGCGACCGTGTAGGTTTTGCCCGAACCGGTCACGCCGAGCAGGGTTTGGAGCTTTTTTCCAGACGACAAGCCAGCCGCAAGCTTATCAATCGCTTGCGGCTGATCCCCCGCCGGTGCGTATGGTGCGTGGAGCTTGAAGTCCATATGCGGGTGAGAACGCAAAATACCGTTCGTAAACAGTCTTGTCAACAATAGCAGCTTAGAGAACGGGATGGCGAACGTGTCAAAGCGGAATAAAAAAACCGGCCGCCTCGAGGAGGGGCCGTCAGAAACGGTGGGGTCGTGGTGCGGTCAGTTCAACCGCGTTTCGGTTGTTGGTGGTGTCGGCGCCTCTTGAGGCGCGGGAGAATCGAGGAGCTCGATCTCGCCCGAGACGGAAGAGCAGGCGTCGGGTCCTGCGGATGTGACGATGCTGCCGGAGCCTTCGGGGAACTGCGTGGGAGGCATGGCCTCCACGCTCGAACTGGCGGGACTTGGAACGACGAGCACGGGAACGGGCTCCTGTACGGGAGCAGGTTCGGATACCGGGACGGACTCGGGCGCATGCGCGCCGGCTGACGCGTGATCGACATCCGGATAGATGTCGTCATCGAATGAAGATCCGCGCGCCGGAAGGCGCGAAAGCACGTAGCCGATGAGGATGCCGAGGAGCAGCGCGACGATGATCGCGGGAACGTACTGGTACAGGCGGGAACTCGAAGCGCTCTCTGGAGCGCTCGGAACGTACAGGTTCGTGGAAACGCCGGCCTGCGTGGCCGACGAAGGTTCGGAGTCGGCGATCGCGGCATCGAGGCGCCGCGAAGTCGTGTCGGTGGCGGAGATGACGGATGCCGGCTCGGAAGGAGCCGTCGGTGCGGGCTGCGCGGCGTTCGTCGCCGCGGAAATCGGTGATTCCAGGGCGGCGAGGGCGGCGGCGTTGGCGCGTTCCCGCTCTCGCGGGGACAGAGGTGTCAATGGTCGTGTGCGCGTGTCGCGGAAAGCGACCTGCGTCGAGGAAGAGCTCGGAGGAGCATGGAACGGATCGGGCTCGACGGTCGCTTGCGCGACGGGAGCGTCGGAACGATGGGGCGGCGCGCCGGGCTCGGCACGCATGGCAATGACGGTTGCGTCGTTGTCAGGCAGTGCGGCCGGGACGTGCGTCCCGCGCGTTCGCGCGCGCTCGGCCTGCGGCCGGGCGGCGTCCGTGTCGGTCACGCGCCGGGCTTCGGCGCTGGGTCGCTCCTGGACGGAGCGAACGCGCTTGGCGCGGGGCGGAACCGGCTTCTTCGTCACGACAGAAGCCGCGACCTCGTCCGACGTCGTCGGCGCTTCGGGCAGGCTGATCTTCGTGTCGACGGTGTCATTGGGAACGATCCGGACGTCGGGGTCGGGAGCGTTCGGCGCCGTCTGGCGCGTCTCGGAATGCAGCCCCTGCTGGGGCCGCTGGCGTCCGGCACAGGCGCCGGCACAGACCAGGAAAACCAAGGAGAGCAGCAAGATGGACGTAGAACGCATCGAAACCTCCTACCCGGCAATCGGGCTGTCCAAAGACGAGACTGAGGCTATCAGGTAGAAGCAATCATGTCAATAATAAGCTCAATACGAACAAAAGACCCTTGGGAGGGTCTTGAGGACTGAGTGGCGCCGGTCAACGACGCGCTGCACGGATCAGTGGCTGGGGACAAAGCTGTCCACCCTGATCTCGACGCACAAGCGCGTCCCCGGCTTGTGCAGGCAGACGCCGCGGCGGATGGCCTTGAAGCCCTTCAGGCTTTTCATGCCTTCCTTGCGGCAAAGCGCGAAGAGGCCTTCGAGCTTGGCCGGCGCCGTTTGCCGATCGTACGGCCCGAGGCATTCCCGCCTCAGGTCGCGATCGTTGTCGCTGCGAAAGGTCGTGATGACGATCAGGATTTTCTCATCCATGACAACCTCGGGGTGCGATGTTGTGGGGAAACTTCCTTGTCCGAGCGATCGATCGCCTGCGTGTTGCGGAACGATGGGCCTCTCGGATACGGACCCATCTTTCTTTTTCGAGCAGGAGTGCTCGACGCGGCTGAGGCGAAAACGAACGAGACGGTCAGTTCACGTACCGATCCGTGGGCAGGTCTGCGACCGGCAGGGACGCGAACGTGCGCAACGACTTCCGAAGGTCGCTCAAGGCGTCTTCCGGAGTCCATCGGTAGCTGTCGGAGTAGCGGTGCGTGAACGAGGGTTCACTGGGCAAGGAGAGGTTCTTGAGGCCTTCCTTGAAACGCCGCTCCCAGTCCTGCAGCTGCGCGATCGTGTCGAACGGACCGATTGCGTGCTTGTAGGCCCAGTACGGAACGCCCTCGATCTTCACGTCGAGGAAGATCTTCTGCTGCTGGCGCTTGCGACGCTTGGCGCGCCATCCGTCCAACCAGACGAGAAAGACAGCGATGGCGATGATCGCAACCACGAGGATGAACAAGGCTTTGCCGAACATGGAACGAGCTCCTTTCGAGACGAAAGCCTCGAGTGTTTGGTGATCGGAGGGAAGGATTTCCCGCCGGAGATTCCGAGTGTATCGGAACCTTTGGCGGGACGTCGAGCAGGAGTGCTCGACGCGAAGCAGAATAAGTTCGGTACTGAGCTCAGTGCTGAGAACGCACTGTATAGGTCATCTCGACCGTCTTACCGTCGACGGCGCAGCGCACTGCATCAACGGTCGAAGGATCGACGTTCAGCACTCGAAGCACGGCGAGTTGGTCGCCGAAGCTCAGGATGCACGATGGCGACTCTTGCGTAGGATGCTGCAAGGCGGGCTGATCAACCTTGCCGATCTTTTGTGCAAGAGCGGCATCGAACCCGATAGGGCCGCACCACATCGTGGCAACCGCAGCCGAGAGGCCGATGACGAGAAACTGAAGCTTCATGAGCGACAGCAGGTGAATAACGCGCTTCGACAGCGGGGGCGGAGGGATGACGGCTTCACGACGCAATAGGGAGTGATTCACGGAAAGCTCCTTGGTCTGGGTTGTGTGCGCCGGTGCGCGTATAGGGAACAGTTGGGAAGAATTTCCCGCCGAAGTTTCCGAATCGTTTCGGAACCTTTGGCGGGACGTCGAGCAGGAGTGCTCGACGCGACTGAGGCGCTGAGGCGTGGTTGGTGGTGGGATCGTGAGATCAGTTCTTGGCGGCGACCTTCTCCTCGGTCGTGTAGATCGGGAGGACGTAGTCGTGCGCCCGGTACTCGTAGATCTTGATCTCCTTGTTGCGGCGCTTGCCGACCAGCTTGTAGACGCACTCGTAGCGGGCGTCGTCGACACAGGGCTTGATCTGGATCGTGGTCGGCTTGCTGAAGACGAACTTCGCCTTCTTGATCTCGAGCTTCACGACGTTGTGCACCGGATTCTCGAGCCTGCGCTCGGCCGAGGCGGTCTGGGTGGCGGTGAAGAGGCCGAGGGCGATGACGAGCGAAATGAGCAGGGTCTTCATGAGAAATCCTCCGGAAATACGGGTTGAACTGCCAGTGCTACGATGAAGGCAGTCTAGCATATTTAAGCGGTTTTGTCAATACTAACTGACAATATAAATTGCTTATATTAGCAAAATTAGCCTATATTAGGCTAATTTTGTATATCCTTATTAGGTATGCAGGTTGAATGTCTGCCCTGGAGCCGGCACGTAGGCGTCGATATGCAGGTCGCGCCGCAGCTTTCGTTCGAGGGTTTCGGAGGCGTTCTGTTCCCCATGCGTCACGAGAACGACCTCCGGCTTCTTGGGCGCGCTTTGGATCCAGCGCAGGAGTTTGGCTTGGTCGGCGTGCGCGCTCCAGGCGCCGACGGACGTAACAGTCGCGTTCACGTGCACGTCGTGGCCGTGGATACGGACGGTCTTGGCACCTTCGTAGAGCCTCCGCCCGATCGTGCCGTGGGCCTGGTAGCCGACGATCATGAGCGTCGAGTTGGGGTCGGGCAGATACCGCACGAGGTGATGCAGGATGCGCCCGCCGGTCATCATGCCCGCGCCGGCCAGGATGACTTTCGGCGGTACGACCTCGTTTATTTTTTTCGACATGTCCGAGGTCTTGGTCGCGACAAAACCCGGCAGCTCGAAGAGCTCGTGCCCTGAAAGCATTTCGTTTTTGGCGTTCTCGTTGAAATAGCGGCCGTACTCCTCGTACACGTGCGTGGCGTTGATGGCCAGCGGGCTGTCGAGAAAAATCGGTACGCGGGGAATCTCCCCGTTCTCCGCCAGGCGATGCAGCGTCAGCATGATTTCCTGCGTGCGTTCGATCGCGAACGTCGGGATCATGAGCACGCCCTTCTTCTCGACCGTCTCTTTCACCAAATCGCGAAGGATCGTGCGGCGCGTTTGCAAGTCTTCATGCAGGCGGTCGCCATACGTCGATTCGACCACGAGCACGTCGCACTGCGGCAGCGGCGACGTCGGCCGCAAAATCGGCACGTCATCGTTGCCGAGGTCGCCGGAGAACACGATCGTCCGGTGCTCGAGATTGAACTCGATGAAGGCCGACCCGAGCACGTGTCCGGCATCGTGAAAGGTCGCCTTGATCGCGCCGGCGCAGATCTCGGCCAGTGTCTCGTACTCGACGGGCACGAGGCGTTCCTCAGCTTTCGCGACGTCGTCTTCGTCGTAGAGCGCCGGCACGCGATCGCGCTTTTCAGCGTCCTGCATGATCGACAGCATGTCCTTCCACAACAACTTGCTGAGTTCGGCGGTCGGAAACGTCGAGAAGATCGGTCCGCGATACCCGCGTTTCACGAGCAACGGCACGCGCCCGACGTGATCCATGTGCGGGTGCGTCAAAAACACCGCGTCGATCGAATCGGGATCGAACGGGAACGGCAGCTGGTTGCGCTTGCTGTCCCCTTCTCCGCCTTGAAAGATGCCGCAATCGACCAGCACTTTATGGCTCCCCGATTCGAGGAGGTAGCACGTGCCGGTCACTTCCTGCGCTGCGCCGAAAAAATGAAGTTTCATGTCAAAAGAATTTTGGCCAAACCAAGGAACGTGAAGAAGCCGACCACGTCCGTCAGCGTCGTCGTGAAAACAGTTGAAGCAAGCGCGGGGTCGATCTTCAACTTCTTCATCGTCACGGGAATGAGAATACCTCCGAGACCCGCGATAAACAGCGTCATGGTCATGGCGACCACCATGACGATCGAAAGCTGGAGATCGCGCGTCCAGAGATAGACGAGACCCGCCATGACGGTGCCCGTCAGGAAACCGTTCGCCGCGCCCACTAGCATCTGGCGAATCGCGATTTTCCACATGTCCCACGTATGCAGTTGGTGAAGCGCCAGGGCGCGGATGGAAACGCCGAGCGTCTGCGTCACGGCATTGCCGCCCATGCCGGCCACGATCGGCATGAGCGCGGCCAAGATGACGATCTGGCTGATCGTGTCGCGGAACTGCGCGACGACCGAGGCCGCCAGCACGGCGGTGGCGAGGTTCACGAGGAGCCACGGCAAACGCCGGCGGATCGAAAGCCACGCGGGGTCGCTGACGTGTTCGTCTTCCGAGGTACCGCTGAAACGCGAGAGATCTTCCGAGAGCGACTCTCTGAGCACGTCGAGCATGTCGTCGGCTGTGACGACGCCGAGCAATTTTCCGCGCCCGTCGACGACCGGGAGTTCGACTGCGTCGAGATCGCTGAAACGCTGCGTTACTTCATCCTGCGACATGCCGACCGGCAGCTTGGCCGCCGGCCCGTGCGCCAAGTCGTCGATACGGCTGTCGGCCGCCGCCGTCGCGAGACGCATGAGCGAGATCGCGCCGACCAGGACGTTTTGGGGATCGACCACGTACACGGTCGACGACTTCTGCGTGCCGCTGTTCGCGGCGGCGATCGCCTTTCGGACTTCTTCAACCGACTTCCCCGATTCAGCTCGAAGATACTCGGATTTCATCAAACCGCCGGCGGTCTTCTCTTCGAATCCGAGGAGGGGCAGGATTTTCTTCGGATCGTGGCGCTTGAGCGCTTCAAGCATCCGCTCTCTGCGCCGGCGATCGAGCAGCTGGATGATGTCGACGGCCTCGTCGGATTCCATGACCGCCACGAGCTTGGTCAGGTTGTCGAACGGCATGCGCCCAAGCAGGCGGCGTCGCATGTGCGGACTGACTTCCCAAAGAACCCGCGAGAGTTTTTGCGCTTCAAGCAAGTTCAAGACTTGCAATTGCTCGCGTTCGGACAAGCCGCTCACGATCACGCCAAGCTCGGCGGGTTGGATCGCCTTGAGCGCCTCGCGCAAGATCGACGTGTCGCGCCCAAAAAACGTCTTGAGGGTCCTGGAGAGTGGGTTGGTTTTATGGGTCGACATAACGGCATGAATGCATGATCAGTGTATACTGTAGATACGCAGCCTACAATATGAAAAAACGGCTTTGGATCGTCCCACTCCTGCTCGTCGCTGCCGCCGCCCTCGGAACGCGGGCTGCGGATCCTCTTGAAGTTACCGTCGAGGACCTCGCCGCCGCCGGTGTCGCCGAGGCGGTGGCCGTCCCGACAGAAGCGAACCGTTACCTGCCGCCCGTGCGCTATTTCCGCACGAAAGAAAAGCTTTCGGCTTCTGACGCGAAAAAAGATTGTTCCGATTGCGCCGATCTCGTCGCGGTGCACGTCGCTGACGTAGCCGCCGTTCCGAGCTGGGTCGCGACGCCGCAGTTGCAGTTCATGCGTTTCGGCGCGCGCCTGCAGCTGCGCTCCTACATTCCCGAGACCAAACGCGTCGTCATCGTCACCGGCCCGAACGAAGCGATGATTCGGAAGATTTCCAACCACCTTCTTTCGAAATTTTCGCGCTGAGGCGTTACACCAGAAGACGAACGACGCCGCCGAGCGCCAAGATCCCGATAAAATTAAACGTGTACGATATGAGCACGAACCAGATCGTGCGCATTTTGGCGATGCCGAGAAGACTCACGCCGAGCTCGTCGGGGAACGGCGAGGCGATGACCAAGGCCCCCACAAAAAACGAAAACCACCGCATGGACTTCGAGCGCATCAGGAGCGAAAAACGGCTCCAACCGCGCGTGTTTTTGAGATGTTCGGCCAAATGTTCCGACAACCGGTCTCGAACGACGGCGAACAAGAGCAGATCGCCGAGCACGGCGCCGAGAGCGCCGATCGCAGCCGTCATCCAGGGGCTCCCGCCGAGCGCCACGATTTCGCCGAGGGTGACGATGGCGGGAGCCGTGGTGAGCACCGACGTGAAGCACATGCCCGCCAAAAAACTTCCGATCACTTGCAGCTCCTGCGTCGAAACGAGAAAGCGCGAAACCGTATCCGTCGTCGCAATCAATACGGCCACCGCCACGCTGACGCCGAGAACGCTGGCGTCTTTTATGAAATGCACGGCGCGTTCGTTCATACTAGACGGTCAGGCCGAAAATATGCCCGACCGCCTTGCCGATCGCATACGCAATCAGGGCGGCCGCCGAGGCCACGAGCACCATTTCTCCGCCGCTCTTGAAGCGGCTGAGCCCCGTCGCGCGCCCCTTCATGTAGCCGATGACATACAACGCGATAATGGTCGCAACAACCGAAACCGGCAGCGCGAATCCGACCGGCAGCACGAGATACGGCAAGAGCGGCACCGCGCCGCCGGCGACGTACGAGAACCCCATGATAACGGCGCGGGAGTTCGGTTCTTCAAGATCATGCATGCCTATGCGAAGCTCTTTCGCCACCATCTCCTCAAGCCAGAGTTCCTTGTTCGCCGTGATGCGGCGCACCAGGATTTCCACTTCATCGGGCGAGAAGCCGCGCTGGCGGTACATGACTCGCAGCTCTTCCGTTTCTTCTTCCGGCTTCGTTTCGATCTCCTCGCGCTCGTCGGCGATTTTTTTCTCGAGCATCTCGCGATGCGACTTGTTGGAGAGATACGAGCCGGCCGCCATCGATAACGCTTCGACCGCGATGATCACGAGGCCGGAGAGCACGACGATTCCGCCGTTTTCCGTACCGGCCGCGATGCCCGCGACGGCGCCCATCGTCGAAACGAGGCCGTCCTCCAAGCCGAAGACGAGCTCGCGAATGGCATTCAAAAGCTTTCCGTACGCGCCTCTGGTGGAGTGATTCGGCATACAAGGAAAGTATAGCATCAAATAAAAAACCCGCTCAGTCGAGCGGGTCAGAGGCGGAATTCGTCAACATGGGACGAACCGTCCGCGCGGTAACGGACGATGGCGATGCGCTTCTCGCCCAGGTCGGCGATCACGCTGGCGAGCGTCACGCTGTCCTGTTGCATGGTCCAGTTGCGCTGCGCGGTGCGGTTCAAGATGCCGTCCTCCGCCATCATGCGCTCTTGCATGGCTTCGAACGTCTGCGGCGGATCAAGCTCGGCGATGGCGTCGAGCAGCGCTTGCCGCACGCGCGAACCCGGCGGAGCCGGATCCGGTTCCTTGAGCAGCAAACGCTTCACGCTATTGGCATGCGTCAGGGCCTTCGCGTCCTCGCCGAGGACGAGCAAGCTCGCTTCCGAGCCGTGCACGTGTCCGGGAGGAGCGATTTCGAGGGAGAGAGCCGTGTCCGTGCCGACGATCAGGAAATGATCGGTCAGCGCCGGACGACGCTTCATGAGACACAGGGCGGCCGTGAGCGCCTCGACTTGCAGGCACGCTTCGAACTGAACGGACTGTTTGGGAAACCCGTCCTGCGCGGCGCACCACAAGGCGTCGTTGGACAGAAACACGCCGGCTTCGTTCAGCATTCCGGCATTGCCCGGAAGCTGGCCTGGGAAGCCGACGCCGACCATGCGGGGATATCCCGTGAACGCCAGATCGGTGACGATCATGCTTCCGAGATACTCTCCCTTGTAGTCTTCCTGGTGCCCCACGAGCCAGCGAAAGGCCGCGCGGACCGCCAGCGTTGAACACCGATCGCGCTCCCGAGGAGCTTCCAATCCGAGTTCGAGAACTTCCTCGGAGAAGGAAAGGACGATCAGGCGCAGGTAGTCGATCCCCGTTCCGCGGGCGAGCCCCTGAAGGAACTCGTCCGACGCAGGGAACGCCTCCTCCCCCTTCCGCGCGATCTCGTGTGCGACGTGACGCATGCGTACGTGATCGCCGCCGAAGGCTCCGAGAAGCCGCCGCTCGACGCGTTCCAGCGTGGAACGCACGATCGCCGCCGTCTTGCGTCCGACGTCGACGCCGCCGTCATACACAGAACCTGCGAACCTGATGGGCTCGATCATGGTGCCTCCGTTGTGCGTCCGCACTCTTCCTATCAAAAAACCGACCCTGGCGTCCAGGATCGGCTTATCGTTTTACATCGGCTGACCGCCCATCATGGGCTTCTTCTGTTCCGAACCGCAGTGGCCGCAGCCGCCGTCGCTGCACTTGCAGCCGCCCTTCATGCAGCACTTGCCGGCCGCGAGCATCATGAGCGCCGACACGCCGACCAGGATGTAGACCACGCGCACGACCGTCGGCCAGCTGCCGAGCAGCGCTTCGACGAGATTGTAGTTCATCGCGCCGACCAAACCCCAGTTCAACGCGCCCACGAGCACGAGGACCCAGGCCGCTTTGTGCAAGGAGCACATGCCTTTGCCATTCATCATATCGAGCAAGAGATAAAAAGCGTTAAAAGACGCTTTGACGCGATCAAGTATATCACGTTTTTGGCGAGTTTTCCACAGATTTGGCGGCGCGGCGCTTGCGATGCCATGCGGCCAACAAACGCCAAGCGAGCCACGACGCCGCCGCGCCGGCTAACGCGAGCGCGATCGAGCCGTAGGCGGGAAGATAGAAAAAGAAATCGTCGAGCGACATACTCAACGCGTCACGACGAGCGTAACGCGCTCTTCCGAAGCGTCCTTGAGCGTGAAGGCGTATCCGGATACGCGAGTCGTGCTGCCACGCGCCGTGCCGAGGAAAAACTCCTGAAGGGACGGCGTCTCTTCCGAAACGTCGAGCCTCAGGTGCGCGGTGAGCTCCCCCGCCCAAATGCATTGCACGTCCGCCGGACAGCGAGAGTCGTTGATCCCGAGCAGCGTCAAACGGACGCCTCCGTCGATTTCGCCCGTTTGCCCCGGCTGCAAGGTGAACGCCTCGCCGAGCGTGATGTCGACCGAAGATTCCGTCTCTGGAGCCGGAGGTTCCGGGAGCTGCTCCACGAACGTCGTGCCGCCCGCGCGGCATTGGCGCGGATACGACTCCATGACGGCGTTTCCAGCTTCGACGCACTCTTCAAACGTCGTGATGGCGACGGTGCGTCCGCATCCGAATCCCAAAAAGAGCAGGCTGCACATCAAAAAAACTTTGTTCATACGCGCGGTCGAAGAGACGTTTTTTTAGGCCACCACTTCCATTGCTTGTACCGTTGTTCAACGTAGATCGCCTGCCACCAATAGACGCCGCCGCGATAGCCGAGCGTGACGCCGGCGACAAGCAACGCGAGGCTCAGCATCCGGTGCACCGCGTACCACTGGCTCCAGGAAAGACCGAGGCCGTACCGCTCGAAGTCGGCGAGCAGGAGCGAGATCATGCCCATTTCAAGCAGCGCGTGCGCCAAGAACTGGAGCAGCGTTCCGAATACGACGAAGAGAACGATGTAGATGGCGCGTTTCATGCGCGTTCGGCTTGTTGATACGCCGTGTACTTGTCGCTGCGTCCCTTGGCCTGCGCGACCGGATACTTGCGCGCGTTCTCTTCCAGCTTGTCGAGGACGGCGTGCTCAAGATCGATGCCGAGATCGTGCGCCATGAAGAGGAGGTAGATCATGACGTCGGCCATTTCTTTTTTCAGTTCCGCTTTTCCTCCGGCGTTCACGTACGCCGCGACTTGCGCGTCGTTCTTCCAAAGAAAATGCTCCAGCACTTCGGAAGCCTCGAGGGACAAACCGACGGCCAGATCCTTCGGCGTATGAAACTGCCGCCAGTCGCGGTCGTCGCGGAAGGCGTTGGCGGCTTCCGTCAGTTTTTTCAGGGTATCCATGGCTTCATAGTGCCAGAATGAACGGTGTTTTTCCACTCGACCGACGCTTGACGAGAGGGCGTATGTGCGCTAGGTTCGCCGCGGAGGAGCACGATGCCCAAAGGCATAAGAATCAAGCTCGTGTACGAAGATGGACCGAGGGTGCGCGTCGTCGAAGGGCTCAAGCCCTACAAGAATCCCGTGACGAGATTCGAGCACGACCGCGTGGAAACGCGGGACTTCGGAGCCAGGGCCTACGTCTTCTGCCGCGTCACGCACGGCGGTTACGCGTTCGACATGATCTTCGGCTGGCTCCACGCGAGCGAGCCCGAACCGATCCGCGGCAAGGACGACAAGGTCAAGGTCGTGACGATGACGTCCGCCGAACGCATGAAGCTTCGCGAACATCTCGGCGCTTCGCGCCGACCGGACGAGGTACGACTCAGCTTCTGGTGACGAACCGCGCGCGGTTCGTCTTTTCTTTTTCAACGCACGACTTTGAGTTCGTCCCAACGCGTGGTGTAGCGCGGAGAGCGGCGTTCCGCTTTCGGCTTCCAGCCGCGCGCGACGCCTTCGGCGGCGAATTTCACGGTGCCCGTCCCCCACTCCGCGTTGATCTTGTCGAGCGCCGCCCAAGCCGCGCGGCGTTTGGGGTCCGGTTCGCCTCTTCCAAACACATCGAGCTGATGCGCCTCTTCGCCGGAAAAATCCGTCAGGCGCACGCCGACCTTCTTGTACGCCAAGCCGTCGTGATGCATCGCGTCGACGAGCGTATGCGCGGCGCGAATGAGTTCGGGCGTGTCGTTGGTCGGCGTTTCGAGCTGCACGGAACGCCCCGAGGGATACGGCATGCCGTACCCCTGCTTGCGGAATCCGACGAAAACCGTCAGGAACCGCGCGCGCAAGCCGTCTTCGCGCAACGTCTCGGCCGCCGAAGCGATATGCGTCGCCACGGCCTCTTTCAGTTCCGGCAAGGAAACGATCGGCCGCCCGCAGGAACGCGAACAGATGATGCTCTTGCGATGTTCGCGCGCCGCGGCGTACTCGCCGCACGGCATGCCGCGCAGCTCCATCGCGACGCGAAGCCCGGACGAGCCGAGATGTCGGAGTATCCAGGTATCAGGCAGGTCGCGGAGCATCCGCGCCGTCCGAATGCCGGCGCCGATCAATTTTTTGGAATACTGGCGCCCGATTCCCCAAAGATCACCGACCTCGAATGATTCAAGCAGCTCGTCCTTGCGCGGATGACCCTGGAGCGAAAAGACGCCGTGCAACTCGGGGTGGCGTTTCGCGAACTTCGCCGCCGCCTTGGCGAGCGTGCGCGTGGCGTCGAGGCCGATCGAGACCGGAATGCCGACGCGTCGATGCACCGCCGCGCGCAGGGCACGGCAGGTTCCCTCCGCATCCTCGCGCGGACCGAAGCGCAAAAAGGCTTCGTCGATGGAATACACCTCGTAGTCGTCGACGAACTCGGCGACCGTACGCATGACGCGGTCGGACATGTCGGCATAAAGAGCGTGGTTGCCGGAGAGCGCGACCACGCCGCCCCGGCGGCAGACGTCCCGCCACTCGAACATCGGCGCGCCCATCGGGATCCCGAGCGCTTTCGCCTCATTCGAACGCGCGACAATACAGCCGTCGTTCGAAGAGAGCACGACGACCGGTTTTTTCTCCAAGCTGGGGGTAAAAACCCTCTCGCAAGAAACGAAGAAGTTGTTACAATCCACCAGGCCAAAAAGAGTCTTGGATCGCTGCGGCATACCCCCCAGGATAGGGCGGCCGGCGGCGAACAGAGCAAGGGGGTGTTTCCCCTTGACACGCCAGGCTAAATACGGTGAGGTTCGTGCACTGGAACGCGTCCTTCTTGGCGCGTTCATTATTCACTCTAAAGGGAGCACTCCCATGCGTACGTCTACCTTTATTCATCGCTCCGTGGCATCCGGGATCAAAACGTCCACGGTCGCCCTGTTGGCGTTTGCCTTGATCGCCCAGATCGTCGTTGGCGCTGCCGTCCAGGCCGGTAACCACCAAGCGAACCCGTCTGCCGACCTCGATCAATGCAGCAACGGCCCGGTTTCAACGCCGAACGACTGCACGGGCAGCGCATGGCAAAACGGCAACCTGAACAGCAATAACTCGCATTACGCTGAAGGCCAGTCAGCGCCGTATCGCGTTATCTTGGAAAACATCCCGACGACCGGGACGATCACCTTGGTAATCGAGTACGACATCAAGCACAGCGGCAAGCACGCGATCGACTATCTAACATCGTTTGATCGTACCGAGTCGACGGCCAGTCCGTGCGACAACGTGTCCCCCTGCTCTCTTTCCGGCACTGCCGCATTCCCGGCACCGAGCTCGACGAACTCGCCCACTTCCGGCCAACCGACAACCTCGTTCAACGCGCTCCCTGCATCCGAGCGCGCGTTGTCGATGTATAACGCCTCGATTTCCGGAACCGGCATTACCTACGTTTCCGAAGGCGACCTGACCGCTTCGTCGGCCTCGACGCAGGTTCAGATCCAATTCACCGCGAGCGAATCGACGGTTGTCTTTGCCTGGGGAGGCCATATCGGCTCGTCTTCAGACTGGGGCACGGGTAACTCCGCGGGCGGCATCAGCGGCTCGCCGTATCACATGCGTCTTGTCAGCCTGACGGGCGCCAACCTCGGCAACCAAGACCGCTCCCTTTCGGCAGACGCTGTTTCGGCTGCGACACAGCCCGGCACCCTGATCGTCATCAAAGACGTTGTCAACGACGATGCTGGTACTTCCGTTGCCTCTGACTTCACGATGAACGTCACCGGTACGAATGTTTCGACGTCGTCCTTCCCCGGTTCCGACACCGGCACGAGCATCACCATGGATGCCGGCTCCTACTCCGTCGTCGAAACGGCTGCTTCAGGCTATACCGCTTCTTACTCGACTGATTGCACCGGCACGATTGCTTCAGGCGAAACAAAGACCTGCGTCGTGACCAACAACGATGACGCCATCGCTCCGACCACCGGAACGATCACGGTCGAAAAAGTCATCGTGAACGACAACGGCGGCGACGCCACGCTTGGCGATTTCCAGTTCTTCGTTTACGAAGCTCCTGGCCAAGTCGTCGATACAAGCACCAGCACGAGCGTTCACTCCGGCGATGCCAACACCTTCGCGCCAGGCACCTACTGGATCTCTGAACAGGGTTCGAACGGCTACTACACCACGACCTTCTCCGGCGCCTGCGACGGCAGCCCGTTTGTGACGTTGGCTGCTGGCGAAGAGTTGACCTGCACGCTGACGAACGACGACGCCCCGGCCGTCCTGACGGTCGAGAAGGTGGTTGTCGGCGGCTCCATGACCGCCAGCGATTTCCCGTTGTTCATCGGCAACACCCAGGTTACGAGCGGCGCGCAGAACACGGTGAATGCCGGCAGCTACGTCGTCAGCGAAACGAACGATCCGAACCAGACGAACTACACCAGCGTTATTTCCGGCGATTGCGATCCTCAAGGAGGCATCACGCTCGAAAACGGCGATAACAAGACGTGCACGATCACCAACACCTACGACGCTCCTCCGGCGCAAACCGGCACGATCACCGTCGTAAAAGTCGTGAGTGGCGGCACCGCGCAGGTGTCCGACTTCCCGCTGTTCATCGGTCAGACGTCGGTGACGTCCAGCCAGGCTGAAACGTTGCCGGTCGGCTCCTACGTCGTCAGCGAGACGAATCAAGCGAACTACACGGGCGTCATCACTGGCGATTGCGACGCGCAGGGCAATGTGACCCTTGCCGCCGACGAAAACCTGACCTGCACCATCACCAACACCTACGTCGCCCCGCCTGAGGATGAAGAACCTTCGACCGGCGTCCTGACCGTCGTCAAAGTCGTCATCAACAACGACGGCGGCTCGGCCCAGGTTTCCGACTTCCCGCTCTTCATCAATCAGACGTCGGTCGTTTCCGGCTCCGCGAACGTCTTGTCTGAGGGCTCGTACGTCGTCAGCGAAACGGGATCGCCGAACTATGCCGCTTCGTTCTCCGGCGACTGCGACGCTTCTGGTCTCGTCACGATCTCTTCCGGAGACTACAAGACGTGCACCATCACGAACGACGACATCGCCCCGACGCCGCCGGGCGGCGGAGGCAACTCGTCCGCCCAGCTGACCGTCGTGACGCGCGTCATCAATGACGACGGCGGCATTGCGCTGCCGGCCTCCTTCCTGATGATGGTCGGCGACGGCATTTCCATCGTTTCGACGTTCGCCGGTATGGATACCCCCGGCTTCACGTTTGCCTACGCCCCGGGCGCCTATGTCGTCGACAGCTCCGTCAATCCTGCCTACGCCAGGAGCTTCAGCCCCGGCTGCACCGGCACGCTTGCCGTGAATCAAAGCGCCATCTGCGTCGTGACCCACGACGATTTCCCGCCCAGTGGCGGCAGCCCGAATCCGCCTTCCGGTGGAGACCCGACGCCGCCTCCGGCCCCGCCCTCCGGCGGAGACCCGACGCCGCCGCCCGCGCCCGAACCGACCGCTCCGGTCGGCCCGGTACCCCAAGTCTTGGGCGCGTCCGACAGCGATCTGCCGGTCACCGGCATGCCGGCGTGGACGCTTTGGAGCGTTCTCCTGATCGCGGTGCCGTTCCTGCGCCGCTCACGCTCGTAAACGCATCCCTCAAAAACACCAGGCACATGCCTGGTGTTTTTGCGATATACTGGAGCCATGAAGAAAAAGCGTTCACGCACGAAACCGTCGAACCCAAAAGAGCATGCGATCGTGCCGCCGACTGCGGCGGCAACGCCTTCTCCCGCATCGCCTCGCATTCCCCGGCGACAATGGTTGTACGCAGGCGGGATCCTTCTCGGTCTCGCCGTGTTGTTTCTGTTGGCGAACTCGGGTTTTTTCTTGAAGCAGCTTGCGCACCGCTTCAATCCCCCGGTCGTCAGCGAACCGGAACCGGGCGCGACGGATCCCTACCTGCTCGCCCTCGCGGGCACGCCGAACCGCCTGCGCATCCCGTCGCTCGGGATCGACGCGCCGATCGTCGAGGCGGCCGCGCGCACGCAAGCCGCTTACAAGACCGCCCTGCAGCAAGGCGTCGTGCACCTGCCCGAAACGGCGGAGCCCGGCGACATCGGCAACGCGTATCTGTTCGGCCATTCGAGCGACCTGCCGTGGGCGGCTGGGGATTTTAAGAACGTCTTCGCCCTTCTTCCCGAAATCAAGCGCGGCGCCAAGATCTACGCCAGCAACCGGGACGGCAACGCCTACGCGTTTACCGTCGGCGGCACGCGGATCGTCCGAGCCGACGACCTCTCCGTGCTTGCCGATCCCGGAAACGAAAAAAGGATGCTGACCTTGCAGACATCCTATCCCGTCGGAACCGCGCTCAGGCGGTTCGTCGTTACGGCCGAGTACGCCGCGGAAATTCTCGTCAAATGAAGGCGAGCGTCAGCGAGAGGCCGATCACGAACAGCGCGTGCAGCGAAACGGCGTGCTTCTGCACTTCGAACCTGATGACCACGCTGGCCAGGAGGATGGCGCCGAGGAGCACGCTCATCACGACGTAAAAACGCTTCGTCGAATCTTCGAGATCGCGGATTTCAAAGACGCCGAACAACTTGAGGGGGCGGATGTCGCCGACGGGCACGAATACTTGCTGGGCGTCCGCGTTCGGCGAAACGATGGCGACGCTCGAGACTTCCTGCGCGCCGTTCGCGTCAGTGGTCGCGACGTAGACGTGCTGGCCCTCCGGCTCGATCGTTTTTTTGTCGACCGGCACGGTCGCTTCCAAATTGCCGTCCGCGTTTTTTTTCATCGTCACGGCTTGGTTCGCGATCATCGCGGTTGCCGCTTCGACGCGGCCTTCCGCCAACGTAACCTTGTACCCTTCAGCCGTCGGAAGAACCGTCGCGGTTGTCGCGGCGGGAGGTTCGGGTGTCGGTTCCGGCTGCGGCGCGGCGGCGAGCTGCGGCGCCGGCTGTTTCGGCGTGCCGAACATTTGGACGACAAAAACCGTGTCGAAACCCTCATAGGTTCCGCGGGCGACGCCGACGCCGATATCGGCGAATTTTCCGTTCACGATGTTGTCGCGGTGCGAGGGGCTCGCCATCCAACCTTCATGCACGCCTTCCGCGCTGAACAGGTGGACGGCCAGATTCTCGCCGGCATGGAGGTATTGATACCCTTGGCCGCGGATCCACGACCACGGCGTGACGCCGGTCGGGCTGGTGTGCGCGAAATACGAGTTGATGACCATGTCCTCGGCCTTGCCGGCGGCGGCGCGCGAAAGGCGGCTGTCGACGACGAGGTCTTCCATGCCGAGCGCCGAGCGCGCGGCGTTGGTCAGGCGCACGATATTGTCGGCGGTCACCGCGCTCGAGTAGACGCTGGCGGCCGGCAGGAGGACGTAGCCGGAGATAACGAGCGCTTTCACCAGAATCAAAATCACGCTGTACCCCGCGAGAACGTGGTGCTTCAAGACATGCGGAACGTGGCCGTTACGCGGACTGGGAACGAGGTGCGCATGCGCGCTGTCTGCCACGCCCCGGTACAGTGCCGATGTTTTCGCGAGAATGCCCATGGGATGCGCCTGTAGTAAACGGCTCACGGTAGCACTTTATCACGGTTTTGTCCAGGGAGCGAAGGCGCTCAGAGCCGCCGGATCAGGTGCGTGGCGACGCCCCACAGCTCGACCTCCTCGTCGTCAAAACGGCGCAATCGCTCGACGCGCAGTTCTCCCCCGCGCACGACCACGGCGACGGCGTTTGAGGACGGCGAGATCGAGCGATCGATCACGAGCAGGTCGTCGGGCCGCACGCCCGTCTCGGCGCGCACGTCCGGCCCGACGCGCAAAAAGAAGGTCGCCGCCGGATGACGGATGAGATGCGTGTTCAAATCGAGAGGCCCCTCAAAATGGCGGCCTTCATCCGGTTGGAAAAATTGGACGGTGGGCATATTCCCACCATACCTGGGCGGATGGCGAACAGGGCAAGGAGCGCTTCAAAGAAGCGCCTCGAAGGCCGCTTTCGCTTTTTTTCCTTCGAGCAGCGTCGCCTTGAGCGCCATGAGCAGTTTCCGCTTGCGCGCCCGCGCGCCCAGAATCTTCAAAAGCGGCGGCAGCGAAATGAAGCCCTCGCTTTCATGCGGCGCCTTGCCCGTCTTCGCCCAGTGCTCGCCCAGCGTGCGGTTTTTGGAATGCGGACTGAAGCCGGTCGCGACGAGATCGCCCACGCCCGCGACACCATGGAACGTTTCGCGGCGGCCGCCAAGATCGATCAGGATATCCCCCGCTTCCTCTACGGATTTCGCGACGTACCAGCCGCGGGCGTTCGCGCCCCAACCGAGGCCTTCGGTGATGCCGAGACCGATCGCGTAGACGTTCTTTAAAATCGCGGACCAGACCGTGCCGGCGACGTCGTCGGTCGTTTCGATCATGAGGCGCGTGCCGGAAAAAAGATGTTCCATGACGCGCCGCGCGGCCGGGTCAGCCGAAGCGGCGACGCCGGTCCCGGGTTGTCCGGCCAAGAGCTCGTCGGCTAAAAGCGGTCCGCCGAGAAAGACGAACGGCGTGTTGTCCGGGAGCGCCTGATGCAACAGCGCGTCCGCCGTGAGCAACGTGCCTTTTTCCAAACCCTTGGAAACGGAAACGACGACCGTCTTCTTCGACAAGAGCGGCGCGAGTTTCATTGCCGCGTCGCGCAGGTACCAGGACGGCAAGCACAAAAAGACGGCGGCCGCGCCCGGCACGATCTTTTCGAGCGGCTTCTGCCGCGGGACTTTTCCCGGCAGCACGTCCCAGGCTTCGACGCGGACGCGTTTCTTCGAAAGCACGTGCGCAAAGGCGCTTCCAAGTTTTCCAGACCCCATGAGAACGACGTGTGGCATATGGCGGCAGTCTACAACAAAAATCCCCCGAAGTCAGTTCGGGGGCTTGCGCAGCTTGTCGCGCTCGGCTCGCAGAAAGTCCATGAGCTTCGCGCGCTCTTCGTCCGTCAGGTCGCGCACGTGGTTCCTGCCAAGCATCGCGAGATACGCCTTCGTTGCCGGGAACAGCGAGTTGGCATCTTCGAGTTGGCGCAGATGCGCCCTGAGGCGCTCCAGCTCGGGATCGAGAATGTCCGCGAGCTGCTTCAGCTGATCAGGCTTGTCATCGTCATCACCATCGTCGTCGTCGCTCACGGTGCACCTCCGGGCTCTGCGCCCAAAGAAAGCGTTGGGAGATAAGGAGCTTTCATTTCGCGCCGCCACCACGCGCCGTCGCGCTCGCGTTCCTCCGGCGTCGTGAAGCGGTATACGTACATGGTCGCGCGCACGAATTTCGGCGGAGACGTCGGGAACGGATCGCTCCCAAACAACCTACGCGCCGGTTCCGAGCCTTGCAAGAGCCGAATCATGAGAGGCGCGATCCACGATTGCGCTCCGGGCTCGCTTCTGGCCGCGTACCACATCTGCCAATCGAGACGCGGCTGGAACGGCGCGACCCAGCCGGGCATGCGCTTCGTGTCGCCGGGTTTTGCGGCAAACGCGTATTCCTTCCACGCAATGCCGTCCGCAGAACCTTCGATCACGATCTCCGGTCGCGACGTCGCCATGACGGCGAAGAGGCCGTAGTCGTTGGAGATGCGCAGGGGCGACGTCACGGCCGTAAGCAGCAGCGCCGGTACGGGCAAGCGCGCGAACGGCGCGAGCAGGCGCGTGAGCCCGAGCGTCACGAGCACGATCGCGAGCCCCGAAACGACGCGGGAACGCCAAACGCTTTCGCGCTGCGGCGGCGAAGCGGCGGCGGAACGCAATCGCGGAAAGACGCGTTCAAGCAACGCATCGTCGAGAAGCGGCAGGCAGAGCGCGAGCGCCAGCCAGTTCAAGAACGCGAAGTTTCCCGTGAGCAGCAGAAGGATCTGGTATGCGAAGACGAAGAGCGCGCCAAGCTGGCGCCCGCGGCGCGGCAGGAAAAACAGGAACGGCACGACAAGCTCGCTCGCGAGCGCGAACAGCGTCGCGACTTTGAGAAGCCCGGCCGGCGCGTGATGCGCGAACCAGGCGAGAGCCGTTGGCAGCGGTTGCGTTTCGAAATGGGCGGCGAGCGCGGTCAGGTCGCGCCACGGCATGTCGCCGGAGAGCAGCTTCATGAGGCCCGAGCCGAAAAGAAAACGGAACAGCAGGAAACGGAAAAGCCAGACGACGGTTCCGGACACCTCGACGCGCGAACGATATCCCGACGCCCGGCGGAACGGAACGAGGAAGATTGCCAGGAAACCTGCCTCGAGCAAGAGCAGATCCCAAGCCGACGCCGTGAAAGCCTGGCCGATGACCGCTAAAGAGAGGTAGAGCGCCCAGAGAAGTGCGAGGCACGGCGCAAGCAATAGGCCGCCGAAGGCGAGGAACGAAAGCCCGATGCCGGCAAGCGCCATGAACTGCAGCGCGCCTTCGTGCGCACCGAACCAGGCGAGCGTCGGCGCAAGCCAGACGGCCGCAGCGCCATGCTCGGCCCGCAACGCCGACAGATACGACTCTGCCGGCAGCAACCCCTGTCCGCCGACGAGCCCGGGAAGCTGCGGCAGCAGCGAGAGGAAGGCGAAAAAGTAGACGACGGAAAGCGCTTGCAAAAAAATGCGCGCCGTCAGGCCGTACTTCGGCGTTTCGATATTCTTGCCCCAAAGCAGGCGCGTGAGGCGCAAGAAGAACGAGCGGTTCCGCGCGACGAGGCGATAGCCCCACTCCGAAAGCGGCGCGACGGCGGGCGCTTCATAGAAGCGTTTCATCCAGCCGAAACCCGGACGTTTGGCGTACAGGCGGAACACGGCGGCAGCGCCTTCATAGCGCGTGCCGTCGTCGTCGATCAGTTGGACCGCGCGCGCGTACTTTTCTCTCGGCACGTCGGGAAAGGAGGCGGCAATCTCTTGCGACGTCGCGTACTGGACGCGATCAGCCGTCAGCGTGCGCCAATGATCCGCCCACAAGCGGCAGAACGCGCAGTCGCCGTCATACACCAAGAGCGCGCGTTCTTCGCCGTCCATAACGATGCGCTACGCCGCTTGCATACCTTGCTTAGAAGTTTACCGGCAGGTTCATCTGGTCATCGAATTGCGGCTCACCAGAAGGATTGTCCTTATGGAAAACAAGCGTTCCGCTCGTACCTGCCAAATTCTGCGACGCAAACGTAAGCGTTGCCGTGAACGGCACGAATTCGGTGGTCATCCAATCAGTTTGCGCTTGGGCAATACCGGAAGCGATAACCACATTGCTCGCGTTGAGAAGTTCAACCGGAAAACTCGCTTCAAAGTACCAAGGACCGCGCGCCCTTCCGGTGATGACCAGCGGACTGGAAACAAGACCCCCGATCAAGGGGCTGTCAACGACGATCAGGTTCGCTTTTGCGGTCGGTCCGTACACCGGATCTTCGGCTACCGGAGCCGGTTGCGGATCGGGCGCAGGTGCCGGTTGTTCGTTCGCGGGAGGCTGCGGGGCGGGCGCGGGCGAAAGGCAGCCGCCGCCGAGCAGGACAAGCAGAGCGGGTACAAGCAGGTGGGTTTTCATACGGGTTGTGGCAACTCTTCGTGAAGGGTGAAATCGAGCAATGTTTCGGTGTCGAGGAAATAGAACTTCCCGTTGACGTTCTTGCCGTCGAGAAGGTGCGGGAACCAGTGGCGGTCGTCCGGCCACATCTGATCGAACGGGATATCGGTCAGGCGGAACCAGGCGGGACGCATCTCGTCGGATTCGACGGGCTCGCCGCGATGCGCCGTCACCTCGAACACGTGCACTTCGAGCATTTCCGCCTGCGTGGCGAACTCGAACATGAGCACGCCGCGCTTCTCCATCGCTTCGGCTTCCAAGCCGCACTCTTCGCGCAGCTCCCGACGCGCCGCCTCTTCGATGGTTTCGCCGAGCTGCACCTTGCCGCCGAAGCCGTTCCAGCGCCCTTCGCCGAAGCCGCGTTTTTTCATGCCCAAAAGAACATGGGTATCGTTGCGGACGACGCAAAGCGTGAGCGTCTTGACCATAGGCGCTCACATCGTAGCAGATGGCGCAGGGCGAAACAAAAAAGACGCCCGGGGCTAGCCTGGGAATCCAGGCATCTTCCGAGCGTCGAAGCCGATGAACTGATCTTCGATCCACGTCTTGAAGTAGATCGTTTTCGGACTCTGTACCGCGAGCTTCCAGACGATGTTCGTCGGCGGCGCCGACCCCGAAAGATCTTCGCGCGGCGCGGCGACGAGCAGGAGCTCGGCATGCTCTCCTCGCATCTGTCCCCAGTGTTCCTTGGCAAGCTCGAGCAGCTGTCTGAGCTGGCTCGGATGCCGCGACGTGACGATCGCCCCTCGTCTGAGCTCGAACGTGAATCGCGACTCTTGATCATCCGACGTTCTGAGCAACAGGCCCTTGGCGTCGGCGGCATTGCGGAACGCGGCTGCTGTTCTCCTATCTTCGTCATGCATCTCGCCATCAACTCCTGGAAAGAAAAAACGAGCCGGAGGGAGTATCCCCTGTTATCGGCCCGCCGTCAAGACTAGCGGTCGAGATGGTGAAACACGTAGCGCAGCAAGCCGTCGGTCTGCCAGTCGAGTCCGGAATCCTTCCTGAGCGCCTCCCGGTACTCGATGACCTTGAGGCACGCGTTCGCCTCGTGCGTCAGCGCGGCGAGCGCCTTGAACGCGACGTCCCCGAGCAGGACGACGCGCAGCTGTACGATCGAGGCTCCGGGCGACGGGCGATCCCATCGAGCTCCGAAGTCCATGACGGCGCTCCGACGATCCTTGTCCTCCAGCCACGGCAGCAGCGCCAGCGACTGGCTCTTGGTGAGCAGCGTCCAGACGCGCGGTTCTTCGTGGGCGACCGGTGATCCATGCAACAGAACCTCGCGGTTGTATCCGGTCGAGGATCCGCAAATGCAATAACGCTCGAATGTGCTTTCCACGCAGTCCTCCGTTGCGGGTGCGCGAAAAGACTAGCGCACTCCGCGCCCCATGTCCAGTATCTTGAGCTCGCGCAACAGGAGGCCGGACGAGACGCCCATCGTTTCCGTTTCGAGCAGCGCAAAGGCGTCATCCCAACCCATTTTTAAAATCTCGATCTCCTCTCCCCCGTCGCCCAGGGCTTCCCCGCGATCCTGGGCGTGCGTCTCCGGCAAATCGGCAATGAACAGGTGGACGAATTCCGTGGAGCCGCCGATGGACGGAAACACCGAGGCGACCCGACGCAAGCAGCGCGTCGGGATGATCAAGCCGGTTTCTTCGCGCAGCTCGCGCACGGCCGCTTCCTCCGGCGTTTCGTCGCCGTCAATCATGCCGGCCGGCATCTCGTAGAGGCGCGCCTGGTCGGATGAGGTCTCGCAACGCGCAACCTCGGCGCCTTCAAGCAGCGTGGACAGCGTCTCCCGGGGGCCGGCGATATGCGCGAAGGGCTTGAGCGGACGGATTTCATGCAGCATGTAGAGTTCGCGCCGCGCGAAGTCGGCCGGCAACACGACCACGGCCGGACCGCGCGCCATGCCGTCGAAGCGATGCGAGGAACTTTCGAGCGCAAAGCTGAAAAGCGAAAGGAAACCCTTTCGCTCCAGCTTGAGATCGCGGTAGACGAGCCTCTCCGGCGCGTGGCCGACGCGGCCGATCCGTTCGATCATAGCGATTATTTGATCTCGGTCGGTTCGACGGCCGGTGCCGGAGCCGGCAGATCGACCGGCATCGGAATGCCGACCGTGGGCGGCATGGCATCAAGCAGATCCTTGGCCAAGGGAACGATCACGTTCTGGCGCCAAAGCTCGGCGGGGCCGTTCTGCACGGGGAAGATGAGCGCGGGCACCAAGATTTCGGCGCCGGTGTTCCCCATCTGCTGCCAGGAACGGACGTAGGCGATGCGCGGCGTCCCGAGTTCGACATCGACGTATTTCGTGTTGGCCGGCCATTCGCCGCCGTAGTTGTCGGTGTTCTCGGCAATGCCGATCAGGCGCTTGGCATCGGTTTCCGCGGCGTACGAAGACACCTGGTAGGTGCGCGTGAAGAGGTTCCAGACGCTCTGGGCGCGCTTGGCGCGAACGTCGACGTTGACGTTCAAGCCGTACGGAGCGCCGGATTCGTCGTAGGCGACCTTGCCGTCGACGAGCACCGGGTAGACGACGCTGATGCCTTCAGGGAACCAGAACGAGGAGCGCGCGGCGGCGTCCATGGCGGCGTACTGCACGCGCCACTGGTCGTTCACGATCGGAGCGCCGTAGTCGGCCTTCGAAATGCCGTACTCGGCGAGGAAGGCGTCGGCGATCCGGATCGACTCCTCGTCGGAAAGAAGGTCGCTCTCCTTGAGACGGTTCTGCTCGTAGCAGTTCTGATCCATGCAGCGCGAGAGCGGCGAGAACCATTTGCCGTTTTGGAAGATGTTGACCATACCTTCCTGCGCGTCGACGTTGAAGATATAGCCCTGATCGCGATTTTCGGCGACCGTGAAGGACTGGACGTATCCGTCCTTGGCCCGGCTCAAGTCGACGAGGCCGAGATCGGCTTGCGTCAGCGCGGCGAGCGGACCGACGGCCGGAGCGGCCTTCACGCGGCGGTACACGTCGATACGCGCGTCCAAGTTCTCGATGGCTTCACCCTTGTAGACATAACGGTAGAGCGTGGGAATCCAGTCCGGCGCGATCATTTTCGCGTCGGCGGCGAATCCGGATCCGCCGCCGGATTGCGGACGGGTGGCGCCCATGGCGGGAGCCGGCGTGGGAGCCGACGTCACGGCGCCGCTCGCGTCGCTTTCCGCGACCGGGCTTCCGCCCCCGAGCCTGCCGAAAGCGTTCTCGCTGACGCGCTCCACTCCGGGAGCCATCGCGAGGCGGGACGGCGTGCCGGTTCCCGACGATTTCATGCTTTGGAAGACGGCGGTACCGACCACGGCCACGACGAGCATGGCGAGACCAGGAACGAAGAGACGATGTTTGGTGGAGAAAATTTGCATAAGGCTGAATGGAGTAGACGAAGAGGGTGCGCGCGCCGTGAGTTCGGCGCGGAGACGCTCGATGAATCGATCGTCGAGCGCCGCTTCGGGCTTCGAGGCGAGCAGCTCTTGCACGAGCGTCCGGAGCGCGGCGTCTTGCGCGCGGAGTCCCGGCTCGATCGCGTAGAGCTCTTCAAGAAGCGTAGTGATGCGTTGTGGGTCGATCATAGATGCGTGAAGAGAAGGAGAAGCAGGATCGAGGCGGGAACCTCCTTGCGGAGCTTGGCGACGACGCGGGAGTACGCCATCTTGCAGGCGTCCTCGCTCTTACCGAGGATCTCGGCGATTTCGGCGTAGGAAAGGCCGTCCCAGAGGCGCAGGAGCAGGAGCTCGCGTTGTTCTCGCGGCAGCGCCGAAAGATACGGCTGAAGTTTCGCGATACGTTCGCTCGCTTCAGCGTCGCGCACGACGTCCGAATCGGATTGCAGGTCCCAAACGTCCTCGATATCGAGCGCCGCGCGCGTCGATCGGAAATGATCGATCATCGTGTTCCGCGCGATACGGTAGAGCCAGGCGATAAAGGTGCCGCGCGTTTCGTCGTAGGCCTCGAACTTGTCGAGCGCCTTGAGAAATACCTGGGACGTCAAATCCTCTGCCGTTTCGCGATGCTGCGTGCGGTAGTAGAGGTATTTGTAGATGTCGCGGACGTGCGCGTCGTAAAGCGACGCGAACTTCTGGGTATCCATGGGGTTGGGAGCGCTCTCACCAGTGTACTACGAACGGGTTTTCAGAAGGTAACGCCATATAAAAAAGCCCGAAACAAGGCGGGTTTCGGGCGAGGCTAGCAGTCGAGGGAATCGGGCGCCTGGTTCAGTACCTGCGCCTCGATCGAGGTGAAGGCCTTCCAGGCCGGGCCGTCGACGGCTTCTGGACGGAAGGCGGCCACCTTGTGGCAGTTCTGGAAGGCCAGGCGCACGTTGAACCGCCGCTCGACGGCGCCGCGCAAGGCGTTGCTGGCCATGAGGCGCAGGAGCTGCCCGCGCGGACCGTCGTCCATGCGCGCCGGCGCATGCACGGCGAGGTCGACCTCCGGCGCGTAGGCGAAGAGCTGCGCGGCGAGATGTTCGACGATGTGGAAGGCGTCGTGCAGGGAGTCGTGGATGACGCGCACGAAGGCATCGTCGGTCACGGATGACCCGTTCTGCACGGCTTCGAGCATCCGTCGTGGAATGGTGAGCGACACGGTGAGCCCCTCTTCTTTTCTCCGGCGTTCGCCGCCGGCCAAGCGCCCCTGCACGGGAGCCTGGCCGACGGCCAATCAGGCCGGATACCGAAAGTCGGGATCGACCTGCGTCGAGAGGTCGCGTCCGACGGCCGCATTGGCCCACGATGCGGCATTCTTCAGGTGAAACGCGATCGACTGGCGCCGCATCGCTTCCCAGTCGCGCGTGCGGTCGTCCAAAGCGGCGCGCAAAACCTCAAGCGTTCCGAGTACGCGCGGCTCGAGCGCTTCAAGCGACGTAGTTTCACCGCGCTCCATCGCGCGAATGGCTTTCGAGCGCGGCATCACGGAAAGGAGCGCTTCGCCGACCTGCGCGCGGAGAAACGCTTCATCCGACGCATCTTCGACTTTGTTGCCGATGAGAGCGAATGCCAGATCGTAACCGGCACCGTGCGCCTGGTATTGCTCCCAGACGCCGAGTGCCTGGCGCGTCGGCTCCGCCACGACGACAAGCAGGTCGAACTTCGCGAACAGGCCCGAGGCGAACGCGTCTGCGCCGGCTGTCATGTCGACGACCACGTACTCCCCTTTTCCGTCGACGAGATGGTTCAGCAAAAGCTCGACCGCTCCCGTCTTGGAGTGAAAGCATTTCACGCCGATATCGCCGCTTTCGAACTCGCCCGTCGCGAGATGCGTCACGCCGCCGATGGTTTTACTGAAAGCCGTGAAGACGGGGTTACGCTCGCCGAGGCGCAGCAAACGCGAGCCGTGCCCTGGAGGCGTTGTCTTCACCATTTCATCAGCCGATCCGATGCGCGGATTCGCGCCGCGCACGTATTCCTTGAGCAGGCGCATATCAGCCGCCAGGGCAGGAGCAGCAAAACCTTCCGGCGCGCCGAGCGCCAACGCGAGATGCTGGTTGATGTCAGCGTCGATCGCGAGCACCGGCTTGCCGAGCAGCGCCAGGTATCGGGAGAAGAGCGCCGAGAGCGTCGTCTTGCCGCTGCCGCCTTTTCCAACGAATGCGATTCTCATATCAACGGCATTTTTTACAGAGGCCGAACAGCTCGAAAGCGTGCCGCAACACCGTGAAGCCGACGCGCTTGGCGACGCGTGTTTCAGCGGCCTCAAGCGCCGCATCCGCCTTGACCTCCTGGATGTTTTCGCATTTGAGACAGACCGCATGGTGATGATGCCCTCGGTCGGAAATCTCGTACCGCAGCGAGCGGCCTTCAAGACGCACTGGGAGAGCGATACCGGACGACGCCAAAAACTCCAGCTCGCGATAGGCCGTCGCGCGGTCGATACGAGCGCCAGCAGCAAGGCATGAAGCCAAAATCTCCGCCGCGCTGAGAGGTGCCGAGGCTTTGCGAAGGGCTGCGATGACGGCCATGCGCGCTTGGGTCAAACGATGGCCGCCGGCACGCAACGTTCGGAAAAACGGGTCTTGATCCATATCGACCCAAGATTAATGCGACTTAGTCGCACTGTCAAGCTTTTCGCGCGCCAAACTTTTCCACACCACATATTGTGGTCTGCCTATTTTCTAGCTACCATATCTAGTAGAGAGCTTGTGCATAACCGATTCCGTATGCCCGCCTGTCTCTCGGAATACCGCTGTGCGCAGTGCAAAAAGCTGCTCTTCAAGGGCCTCCTGGTCGAGGGGTCCGTGGAGATCAAATGCAAGCACTGCCACGCCGTCACGACCGTGTCCGCTTCGCGCCACGACCGGCTCCTGTGCATGATCGACCCTTGCCCAGGCCGGATCCTGCCGCCGTCCGCCAACTAGCGTCCGTACCCCGCAGAAGCTCCAGAAGCTCGCGCCCGTCGCGTGCTTTTTTTATTCATTTCCCCTCTTTCCTATGCCGGCCAAGCCCCCTGCTTCCCACGTCAACGCGATCGCGACCATCGAAGAGTACTTGGATCGATCGGACTGGCGCGTGCACGCGAACGCCAATCAGGGCTATTCGCTTGGCGGAATGATCTTGAACATTTCTGGAAAGCTGACGGCGCGCTATTGGCTCGAACGCGTCTACTCGAAGGCCGTGAAGAAGGCGCACGTCGAAGGCGATTTCCACATCCACGATCTCGACTTGTTTGCGGGCTACTGCGCGGGCTGGAGCCTGCGCCAACTGCTTGAAGAGGGTTTCAACGGGGTCGCCGGGCGGGTCGAGTCGGCGCCGCCGAAGCACTTTGAAACGGCGCTCGGACAGATGGTGAACTTTCTCGGTACGCTGCAAAACGAGTGGGCCGGGGCGCAAGCCTTTTCCTCGTTCGACACGCTGCTGGCGCCGTACGTCAAAAACGACGGGTTAGACTACGACGCCGTGCGCCAAGCCGTCCAGCAATTCGTCTTCAATCTCAACGTGCCGTCGCGCTGGGGCATGCAGACGCCGTTCACCAACATCACGCTCGACTGGACGGTGCCGGAAGACCTGCGGGACAAACGCCCGCGCATTGCCCAGGTCGATCAGCCGTACACCTACGCGGACTGCGCGCCGGAGATGGAGATGATCAATCGCGCCTTCATCGAAGTCATGACGGCCGGCGACGCCCGCGGGCGCGTCTTCACCTTCCCGATCCCGACGTACAACATCACGAAGGATTTCGATTGGGAGTCCGAGAACGCGCGGCGCCTGTTCGAAATGACGGCCAAGTACGGTATCCCCTACTTCCAGAACTTCTTGAACTCGGCGCTGGATCCGAAAGACGTCCGCAGCATGTGCTGCCGCCTGCAGCTCGACCTCCGCGCCCTCAAAGCCCGCGGCAACGGCTTGTTCGGCTCGGCCGAGATGACCGGATCGGTCGGCGTCGTGACCATTAATCTTGCCCGCATCGGCTATCGCGCGAAGTCGAAAAAAACCTTCCTGGCGCGCCTCGGCCGCCTGATGGACCTGGCGAAAGAGTCGCTCGAAACGAAACGCGTCACGGTGCAGCGCAACATCGACCGCGGACTCTTGCCGTTCACGAAGCGCTACCTCGGCACGCTGCGCAACCACTTTTCGACGATCGGGCTGAACGGCATGAACGAGGCGTGCTTGAATCTGCTCGGCGTTGATATCGCCACGGAGGAAGGCCGCGCCTTCGCGCTCGACGTGCTCGAGTTCATGCGCGAGCGTCTGGTCGGCTATCAGGAAGAAACGGGCCATCTCTACAATCTGGAAGCGACGCCGGCCGAAGGCACGACGTACCGCTTCGCGAAAGAAGATCGCAAGCGCTGGCCGGACATCCTGCAAGCCGGAACGCCGCAAGCGCCGTACTACACGAACTCTTCGCACCTGCCCGTCAATCACACGAACGATCCGCTCGACGCGCTCGGACATCAGGACGCCCTGCAATCGAAATATACCGGCGGCACCGTCTTGCACCTGTTCCTCGGCGAGCGCGTGCGCGATTGGAAGACTTGCGCGCGCTTCGTCCGCAAAGTCGCCGAAACGCACCACCTGCCCTACTTCACGATCACGCCGACCTTCAGCATCTGCCCGTCGCACGGCTATCTCGAAGGCGAAAAGCCGGAATGTCCGGCGTGCGGCGAGCGCTGCGAGGTGTGGTCGCGCATCGTCGGCTACTTCCGCCCCGTCGACCAATGGAACGTCGGCAAGAAAAGCGAGTACGTCCACCGCAAGGAATACGAAATGCCGAATCACAACGCCTCCTATGCGCATCGCCGGACTGCAGCCGCTCAGCCTGCTTGATTTCCCAGGCCGCGTCGCGGCCGTCGTCTTCACGCAAGGATGTCCGTTTCGCTGCGTGTATTGCCACAACCCCGAACTCATCGCGCCGCAAGGAAAGAACGTGCTGGAAACGGAAGACGTCCTGGACCGCATCGGCGAGCGCAAGCTCTTTCTCGACGGCGTCGTCGTGACGGGCGGAGAACCGACGGTCCACCACGATCTGCCGGAGTTCTTGTCCGAACTCAAATCGATGGGACTTGAAACGAAGCTCGATACCAACGGCGTGCATCCGCGCATGATCGAGCGGATCATTCAGGAGGGGCTGGCCGATTTTTTCGCCATGGACCTCAAGCACGTCTGGAGAGACTACGGTTCCGTGATCGGCACGGCCGCGCGGGCCGCGACCGAAAATTGCATCGAGACGATGCGCATCATCCGCTCCTCCGGCATCGCCAGCGAGTTTCGCACGACCGTGTATCCGTACCTGCAGACGGAAGATGACCTCGTCGAGATCGCCGAAAACCTCGGGACCGATGACTGCTATGTCCTGCAGGAGATCCGCTACGAGAAAACGCTTCAAACGCACCTGCCCCGCGCCCCCAATCTCGATCTGAACGCGGTCGCGGAACGCATCCGGGCTTCCAAGCCGGGACTGCGCGTCGAGATCCGCGCGTGATAGAATGGAAGCAAGCATGGCTTCTTTCAATATTCATACCAAGAACGTATGGAAGCTTCTTTAAGAGCCCAGCTCGTCCTGCGCATCGCCGTTGCTGGCGAATTCATCGGCCATGGCGTCTTCGCCCTCCAAGGCAAGGCGGACTGGCTGAAATGGATTTCGCAGCTCACGGGCGCGGACGCAGCCACGGCAGCAACCCTGCTCACGCTGATCGGCGTCATGGACATCCTGATCGCCGCCATCGTGCTTCTGAAGCCGATCAAGGCCGCCCTGCTCTGGGCCGCCTTCTGGGGCGCTTGGACCGCGCTCGTCCGGCCGATCGTCGGCATGCCGGTCTGGGACTTTATCGAACGCTGGGCGAACTGGGGCGCGCCGCTCGCGCTGCTCTTGCTCCTCGGCTGGCCGAAGAGCCGCAAAGAGTGGTTCAAGTAACGACCGGATCAAACGAAAAAAGCGCCTGTGGCGCTTTTTTCTTTTCGATCGTTTAGTTGAGCCAAGCTCGCAGTTTCGGCGAACGCATGCAGAACGGCAGACGCGCGCAACGTTCTCCCAAGCCGTAATGCCGTCCAGCGCCCACGGCGGCGAAATACAGGAGCACGAGCGCATACACGATGTGGTCGTCGACCAGATAACCGTGATCGACGCGCGGGAAATCCAGAACCGGGAACCAGTACATCAGCATCATGAAGGCGCCGAGCACCGACGACAAGCGCACCGCAATGCCGAGGATGAGCGAGATACCGAGGAGCGTGAGACCCCACTGGTTCATGAAATCGACGATCGGCAGCACGCCGTCGGAGGCCAACCAGGCGTAGAACCCGGAAAACGACTTGGCGCCGAGCAGATACCCCTTCGCCGACCAAGCCGGATTGATCACCTTAGTAAAACCGGCGTAAAAGAAGAGCCAACCCAAGGCGACGCGCAAGAGCGCCAAGAGTCTCTTATCGGACTGTTCAAGCATGCCCATACAAACGAGCAAAGAATTAAGCAACGTGATGACCGAACGCTTCGTCTTCCGCATCGGCATCCGCGTCGGCCTTCGTCGCGTGGATGCGCCCGTCGATATGATTCGGCGGCGCGTAGACGGTGGCGATCTTGAGCGGTGCGGAACCGGTGTTTCTTACATTATGCCGCGTTCCGGGCGTTACGACCAGGACGTCGCCCGCGCGGATCGGGCTGGCTTGGCCATCGAGCACGGCCTCGCCCTCTCCAGCGTGGAAATACAACGTTTGCTCAACGTGATCATGCGTTTCTTCCCCGATCTCGCCGCCGGCAGGAATGCTCATCGCGACAAGCTGGGACTTCTTGCCGGTAAAAAGAACCTTCCGAAAATTTTCATTCTCCTGCGTCTCCTGAATACCATGAAGAATCGCGCTCATAGAAGCGTTAGGTTTTTTTCTTATCGATGCGATCGAGCCGCAGCACGCGCACGCCGAGATAGATGACGGCGCAGATGATGATGAAGTCGATCAAGGTCGTGATAAATGCGCCCCACTTCAGCGTGGCCGTACCGACCATCACCGACGCTTCGGCCAAGTTCCCCGCCTTGCCGAGCATGAGTCCGACGAGCGGATTGATAATATCCTCAACGAGCGCCGTCACGAGCTTGGATATCGCGCCTCCCATGAGGAAGCCGACGGCCAGTCCGACCACGCCTTTCTCGCGAATAAATTCGATGAAGTCTCTGAGCATGGAACTGCGTTATGCGTTTTTAGCGCGCGGCCTGGAGCGCTTTGGCCCACCAGTCGAGCTGGGCGATTAAGGCCGCCAACTTTTTACCATGAAACTCCTCGGCAGCGAACACGCCGTCCTTCACGAGCATCCACGGATTGGCGACGTGCACCGCTTCGCGGATGTCGGCCATCTGGAGCTCGCCGGCCACCAGGCGCAGCTGTTCGACCGCCCGCGCGCCGCCGACGCTGCCGTACCCGACGAACGCCACCGGCTTGTTGTTCCATTCCGCGTACAGGTAATCAAGCGCGTTTTTTAACACCGCCGACGTACCATGGTTGTACTCGGGCGTCACTAGAATATACGCGTCGAACGAAGCGATCTTTTTCGACCACTCCTTCGCGAGGTCGATGGAATACTCCCCTTTCAGCTGCATGACGCTGGCGGCTTCCTGATAGAAGGGCAGCGGCCAGTCGCGCAGATCGACGCGTTCGACGTTCCACCCCTCCGTCTTTTTCGCGGCGGCCTCTACCCAAAGCCCGATCGGCTCGCTCAAACGGTTCGGCCGCGTGCTTCCCAGAATAATGGCGACGTTCAGCATAGGCTTCATTCTTTTTTGAATTTCAACGACATCGAATTGACGCAAAACCGCTGCCCGGTCGTTTCCTTCGGCCCGTCGTCGAAAACGTGACCGAGATGCGAACCGCAGCGCGCGCACAGGATCTCCTTGCGGAGCATGCCGTGGCTCGTATCGGTTTCGGTCGCGATTTTCGAAGGGTCGACCGCCTGCCAAAAGCTCGGCCAGCCGGAACCGGAATCGTATTTCGCGTCGGACTTGAACAATTCGGCGCCGCACGCGCGGCACATGTACGTTCCTCGTTCCGTGTTGTGATACAACTCGCCCGAGCCCGGCGGCTCCGTTCCTTTTTCGCGCAAGACGCGGTACTCCTCCGGCGTCAGCAAGCGCTTCCACTCCTCTTCCGTGCGGATAATTTTATCTTCAGCCATAGAAAGGTTAGCGCAGCCAAGCCGCGCAGAGCGGGATGTCGAGACAGCGCGTTTCGAGTCCCGGTTGAATGACGTAGATCACGAGCAGCGCCAGCGCTCCCCACGCCAACGCGTAGTACGGCGTCGTGTGCCCTTCGAGATCCAACGGCTCGTCCGTGTAGTTCCAAAGGCGGCGGCGCAGCGTTTTCACGATCATGACGCCGCTCGCGTACTCGAACGCGCCGAGCAAGACCGAAAGGAACGACCATTGCAGCCAGAGCGCCCAGGTCCGCAGCACCGGCTCCAAACTGATCGCGATCAAGGCTCCGAAGCCGTAGATCGGACTGAAAGGATATTTCGAGAAGCCGCCCTTCGTATAGCGGTGCTTGCGCAGCGTGCGCCAGGCGGTATCAAGAAACCAACCCACGATGCTGTAGAAGACAAAGGACGCGGCGATGGCGAAGGGAGACATGCCGTTTGATCAGTCAGCCGTCGTGACCGGCTCACCGAGTTTATAGTTGACGAAGAACGCGTCCGAGAGGTCGTGTACCTGCTTGGCCCACGCCGTTCCGTACAGCGCGGCGGCGATCGTGTCGCTCGTCACCCAGCGCAGCGTGCCGCCGCGATCCACGGCGTACACTTTCGGGTCGGACTGAATCTTAAGCAGCTTCACGCCGGGACGATACGTGACGTTGCCGCCGATCGGCACGGCCGCGAGATCTTCGGCCGTCACGGTTTTTACGCCCGTGAAATCCGCGTACCAGGTGAAGTATGTCTTGTCGTTCGGGAAAACGTACCGCTTCCCGTCGCCGCCGCAATAATAGACGGCGCTGGCCGTCGGAGATTTGATCAACGACCCCGAAAGGCACGCCACGCCGCCGGACGTCGGCAAGCCCTTATCGGTATTGATGTCGGGGCTCACGATCTTCGCCGCTTCTGGATCGAATCTCCCGGGCCGCTCGGCGGCCAAGAGCGTCCAGTACGGATTGACCGCGAGGCCGCCCGGCTCCTCGATTTCAAAATGCAGGTGCGGCGGGGTGGTCTCGGCGTTGCCGGAATCCCCGACCCAGCCGATCAACTGCCCCTTCGTGACGAAAGCGCCGCGTTCAATGCCGGGGGCGATCGCATATTCGCGTCCGCCCATGCCGTCGTCCGTTCCCGGCGTGTCGTTATTGAGGTGGATGTAGGAGTATTCGTATCCTTCGGCGTCTTCCAAAACGACCATCCAGCCGTACGAAGCCTCGGTCTCGGTCATCCAGCGGATGCGCCCGTCGATCACGGCAATGACCGGCGTCATCTTGTCGGCCATGATGTCGATCCCTTCATGCGAACGGCCGCCGCTCCTGCCGTCGTTGAACGTGTCGGTAAAGTACGCTTCCCCTTGCACGGGGAACACGATCGGTCGGATGACTTCCGCCCTGAGAGGAAGCGCCGTCGCTCCGAGCATCACCGCGCATGCGGCGATAAATGTTTTTTTAAGCAGAAACAAGCTGTTTTTTACAGTCATGCGTCCATCTTACCACCTTGCGCAAACCTTTGGGATACCGAACCGATCGAGAACGGCGCGGCGGCAGCGCCCGCAAAAGAAAAAACGGAGCGCTTACGGCTCCGTCGAATGATGCTTCGGCGCGATCGTGCCGAAGATCCAGTCGAAGATCGGGAACGTCACGTTGAGATTCTTCGTCATCATGACGCGTGGATCGTGATGCCGCGCGTGATGGCGGCTGAGCTTGCGGATGATCTCCGTCCCGCGGGCGGCATGGCCGTGCGGCAAGTGGTAGATCAGATGCATCACCTCGTACGACCCCGCGTAGAAACCGACGACGCCCATGAAGGTCCAGGCGGCATCGGCCCCCATGAGCCATCCGAGCGCGAGCGCGACGGGCGCGCCGGCCAGCGCGATACCGAAGACGCCCTTGGCCGGCATGAGGACGAAGTACCATTCGCGCCGAGACGCGACGGCCATGCTCTCCTCGCGGTACATCACGTGATGACGCGGCGTGTGCTGCTGATAGAGCACCCGGAAACCGAAGCGCTCCTTGTGCAGCAGTTCGCGGTGCGCGATCCATTCGACGAGATTCGCGAGCAGGAAAGCGGCGGGAATCACCGCGGCCTCGCGCCAGCCGAAGGCGTCGATCATGGAAACGCTGAGAAGCAGCACGGCCAGGCAGATCCCGACCGTCGCTGAGAGGTGCGCGATCGGAGAATAGCGCGCCGGAATCTTCGCGAGCTCCTCCGCAATGAACGCGGCGGCAGGACGGTCGTCATGATGATCAGGGTGCACGACGGACTCCTTGGCGAGAGACGGTTTTGGAAGGGCGCGTCTACCTTAGAATCCCTTGGCAAACACGTCAATCTACGCTACGATGCGGCTGCCTTCGGGGATCGTCCAATGGTAGGACAGCGGCCTTTGAAGCCGTGAATCTTGGTTCGAATCCAAGTCCCCGAGCCATGAAAAAACATCCGTGATTCGGATGTTTTTTCGTTACCGCGCCCTGGTCGGTTTTTCATTCCGGGTGTAGCGTGAAAGCACTATGCAGAATACCTCCAAAGCCATCATCCTCGCCGTCGTCGTCCTGCTCGGAGCCGGTTGCGTCGAGACGGCAGCGCCGACCAACGATTCTCAAACATCGAACCCCGCGACAGCGCCGGCAGCGGCTTCTTCCAAACGACTCGACCTGTCCGGCAGCGGCTTGGAAAAAGTTCCGTCGTCCGTCTTTTCAAAAACCGATCTCGAGGAACTCGACCTCTCCGGAAACCGCCTGACGGGCGCCCTCCCGGGCGAAATTCGCTTTTTGCAGCGCTTGCGCATGCTCGACGCCAGCGACAACGATATGACCGGCGTGCCGGCGGAAATCGGCCAGCTGTCTTCGCTGCAAACGCTCGATCTCTCGAACAATCGCCTCACCGGGCTCCCGATGGAGCTTGGCAACCTTAAGAACCTACGCACGCTGGACTTGCGCGGCAACGACGTTTCAAAACAGGACCTTGAAGGCATCCGTGCGAAGCTGACGTCTACGGAAATTCTCACGGATTGACGCTCCCTCGTTCTCCGTTTACGGTGGACGTATGCAACCTCGGAGGCGCGCATGCAGCCGAAAACCGTCCGCGTGATCAAGGTCAAGCATCTCGACCGCACGCGCCAGTTCTATGAGGCGCTGGGCTACGTGCTTGTCGAGGAGCAGCATGGCAAGGGTCCGATCCACTATTCGGTGGACTTCGGCCTCTGCGTGTTCGAGTTCTATCCGGCGGAAAGCGGCTCGCACGTCGCGCGCCCGAAGAATGATTTCTGGATCGTCGACGTGCGCCGCTTCGACGAGGTCCTGCGCGTCGCGAACCAGCTCGGTCTGGAGCGCGATCCGGTCAAGTACTACGATCCGGAGCAAAAGCTCCGTTCAGCCATCTTCGAAGACCCCGACGGCCGCCGCATCCTGGTGCGCGAAGTCGGCTACGATCCCCCGCCGCCGGTCCATTGACTGGCGGTTTTTTGATCGCTACAGTCGTGGCGTCCCTGGGGACAAGGAGTCCGCATGACCTTTCAACCGAGCACTTCCGAAGAGTTGCAGGCCTGCGCGGATTTCGTGCAGTCCGTCAGAGAAGACGTCCGCCGGCTTGTCGCCTCCGGAAAGAAGGTGCACTTCGTCTGGGATGTCGATCACGTCCTAGCGGCAGGCCGCAGCGACGACGTTTTCTCCCATCTGAAGTTCGCCGTTCCGGAGTATTTCCGGTACGAGGAACGCCTTATCACGCAGCTCCTGGAAAAGGGGCCGTGGGCGGAACTCGCGCGGGAATGCGGAACGGAGGGCATGCAGGTGTCGCAAGACGTCGTCACGGCACGGTCCAGCTTCCTGGCCATGCGCGTGATGTTCTTCCTGCTGGAACACCGCATTCCGATCCGCTGGCAGCTGTTCGTCGGACATCAGCCGAAAGCCGACAGCTACCGGATCATCCTCAAGTGGTTCGAGAAGGATCCGGACATGCACATCTTCAGCGTCGACGACGCCAAGAAGCACAACGATGCGTTCGACGCGATCGCCGCCGAGCTCGGCATGAGCGAGCGCTGCCGCAGCATCCTGGGGCCGCAGGTCCGCCGGTACGTACCCGAGGACATCGCGTACGAGGCCGAGCACGTGCTGAAAGCGACGGGACATGTACCGATCGTCCTGCACCCGCGGACGCGCGACGGACTCGACTACATGCGCTTCGTCCGCGTCACGCCGGACCCCTACGTCACGATGGCAAACATGCTCTGGCGCGCCAGCGCTCCTCCGGACGAACGCGCGTTCGTCGAAGAGAACCGTGATACCCTCGAACGTCTCGTGGATGAAATGTGTCCCGACAGAAAGAAAACCGACGCGCTTCTGATCGTCTTCCGCGAAATGGGCATGATGCCCTGATCGCGGATTTTTATTTCCTCAAATACCTCCGCATCGAAAGCGCAGTGGCGATCAAGCTCAGGAAGGAAACGGCGCCGAGCTGGTAGCCGAAGATTTCAAGCCAGTGTTCGCGGTAGTAGGCGCCGATCGCCACGTCGGCGTCGAAGAAGGCGCGCGCGGCCGGTTCGATGGCATTCAGTGCTGGGAAGACGGCGGCGGCTACGAGGCCGAGCGCCAACACGTTGAACAGGAGCGTCTCGATCAGGAAAGGCACGCGCACGAAATTGTTCGACGCGCCGACGAGCCGCATGATCGCGATCTCTTCGCGGTGGATGTAAATGGAAACGCGAATCGTGTTGAAAACGATCAAAAGCGAGATCAGCGCGAAGAGCAGGCTGAGCGATAGGGCCGCGCGCTGCACCTTTCCGGTGATCAGCATCAGGCGCTCGATCAAGGCGCGGTGGTCCTCAACCGTCTTTTCGGCGACAAGGCTCTTGATCGCGGGGCTTTCAAGCGCCTCGAGGATCGGACCGTAGCTTGCGGCGTCTTTCGCCTTCACGACCAGTACCGCGCCGAGCGGATTGTCCCCCACTTCCTGCAGCGCTTCGAGAATCGCCGGCTCGTCGGCATGATTGCGCTTGAACTGCTCGAGCGCTTGGTCGCGCGAGATGAATTCGATCTCTTGGACCTCCGGCAGCGACGTCAGGTCGCCGCGGACGGCCAGGATGCGGTCGTCCGAAACCTCGGGGCCGAAGTAGACCGAAATATCCACGCGATTCTCGACCACGCGGATCGCCGCGTCGGTGAAGAAGTTGACGATCACGAGCAGGTTGAGCGACAGGTACGTCAAAACGAGAATCGAGATCGTCATGAGCGACAAGCCCAGATTCCTCCAGAAATCCTTAAGCGCGAATTTGACGACGCGGGCGCTGGAAACGAACATTGCGCGTTAAATGAGGTATTTACCTTCTTCGTGGTCGGCGACGATCTCGCCGGCGTGGATCGTGAGCACGCGCTTGCGCATGGCGTTCACGATCTCGCGGTTGTGCGTGACCATCACGACCGTCGTGCCGAACTCGTTGATCTTGCGGAAGATGTCGACGATCTCGCCGGTGTGGATCGAGTCGAGGTTGCCGGTCGGCTCGTCGGCCACGATCAGTTTCGGCCGATGCACGAGCGAGCGGGCGATCACGACGCGCTGCTGCTCGCCGCCCGAGAGCTGCTGCGGATAGCGGCTCTCCTTGCCGGCCAGATTCACGATGCGCAGCACGTGCGGCACGACCTCGCGGATGCGGCGGCCGGAAACGCCCGCGACTTCGAGCGCGAAGGACACGTTTTCAAACACGGTTTTCTTTGGCAGCAGCTTGAAATCCTGGAAGACGACGCCGATCTGGCGGCGCAGCCCCGGCACGTCCCGTTCTTGGATGCGCCCGATCTCCCAACCGCCCACCTCGATCGAGCCGCCGCTCGGTTTTTCCTCGGCGATCAAAAGCTTCACGAGCGTGGATTTGCCCGTGCCGCTTTGCCCGACGATCGAAACGAACTCGCCGGCGCGGATGTGCAGATTGATGTTCTTCACCCCGACGATGTCGGGGCCGTACATCTTCGAGACGTTCTTCAGGCGGATCATGAGGACAGTATAGCATATGCCGCCTCCGGCCTTGGGGGTATCAAAAAATCCCGACCGTGTC